>CAVTMR010000018.1:0-135934 GCA_963735825.1 Candidatus Acidiferrales bacterium | reverse complement strand
GCACTGCTTGGCAACTTGACTGGCACCTCGGCTCCAGCAACATGCAGATGCTTGACGAAATCGCCGATCGCCAAGAAATTTGATATGGCCCACCGCTTCAAACAAGAACCCAGGGACATCGCCGACCTTGTCAATTGGTACGAAACAAATTTCCTGCGCGCCGCCAATCGCATTCGCGCCATGACTCCCGCGCAGTTGGCAACCCCAGTTGACTTCGACGGCGTGTGCAAGATGCCTGCGGTCTTCTCTGTCGGGCTTCGTCAACAACCATTCTGTCCACCATCGCGGGCAACTCGCCGCCTACCTGCGGCCCATGGGCTCAAAGGTTCCTTCGATCTCCGGCGGCGGCGCCGACGAGCCCTGGAACGGCTAGCGTCCCTCAATCCGTGAGCGCTTTGAGGCGGCCGTCGCCAGGCAGCCGTTTTCTTCGGGCCGTGTCTGTGAACTACCGCACGCTGCGTTTCTGTTTTACACTCCTGCCAGAGAATAACAACTAACACCGCTCCAAAAGAGGACACCATGAAGCGAATCACGCGTCGCACGATGCTGCAGCACTCTTCTGTCGCCACCGCAGCCGCCGTCGCCTTGGGCGTGTGGCCCGGAGTTAGCGAACTCCTCGCAAACTCCACCAGTCCTGTCGCCGGCCCGGACCTGAAGTTCCCGACCGCCGCAAGAGACCGCTTGGCGGTCGCAGCCACCTGGCCTTTCCGCGCCTACATCGACAGCCCCACCAATGAGGATCGCGACAAGAAGCAGCCCGGCATGGACCTCCGCGAGCTTGCGGCAAAGGTGAAAAAGGATTTCGACGTCCCGGGCGTCGAGCCTCTCCAGCTTGCACTTCTCTTCCACCGACGCCGCTTATCTCCACAGTTTCCGCGATACCATCGAAAAAGCTGGCGTTCACGTCGTCAACATCCCCGTCGACAATTCCTTCAGCTATTACGACGCCGATCCCGCCGTCCGTCAAAAGGCCGTCGACAATGGCAAAAAATGGGTGGACATCACCATCATCACATGCTCGCCCAGCGTTCAGCTTCCATCGCGCAAGCGAAAAATGCTAGGCCGGATGTCGCCGTTGTCGCTGAACAACTGCAAAAATTAGTGGAATATGCCGCGTCGAAAAATATCCTGCTGAACCTTGAAAACGATAACCTCGTCAGCGAAGATGCTTTCTTTCTCGTGAAGGTCATCAAGAAGGTGAACAGTCCCTACCTTCACGCTTTACCGGATTTCTGCAATTCCATGCAATCTGGCAACGAGCAATTCAACTACGACGCGGTCACCGCTCTCTTCCCTCTCGGCTATAACATCTGCCATGTAAAAGACTCAGAGGCCGGTGACAATGGCAAAGTCGTTCGCGTCGACCTGAAGAAGACTTTCGCAATCCTCAAGGCCAGCAACTACCGCGGCTACTGCTCGATGGAATGGGAAGGCGCGGGAAATCCCTACGACGGAACGCGTTTCCTCATCAAATCGTCCATGGAAAACCTGTAGCTCGCCCCTTCAGGGGTGAGGCTTTTCTTCAGAGTGGCGACCAGGACTGTGATTCCGCATTGTCATCCTGAAGGGCGCGCTGTTTGCCTTCTGAAGGATCTGAAGACCGTAGCTTGCGTGAAACAAACGTCAGTAAGGAATATCCACCGCGCCATTGCGTGCCGCCATTTGCGACCCCTCGGAATCGCGCACCACCTGTCGCACCATGTATTTGCCCGGCTTCAGGTCGAAGCTCGATTTCAGGGTCAACCCTGTGCGCAGCACCCTCTGGTAGGTTCGATCCAGCAAGTGCATTTGCAGGATCTTCTCGCCACCGGTCACGAAGTTCCCATTGTCGTCAAAAATCGCTGTGGCAAACGTTAAGCTATCGTTGTGGCGCCCGTCAGCCGTCCGGAAATGCATGCCTTTCACCTGGAGTCGCGACACCACGCTCAATTGCGCTTCGGCCGCGTCCCTCTTGAAGTACTGCGTCTGCAATTCTAGCGGAAGGTCCATAATCTCGTCCCGCGAGAAGATCGCCTCCTGAATCTCTTGCTTCTCCTGCTCCCTCGGGTCGTTCAGTTTTCGCGGCGCGTAGTATTCCCGGCGCGCCTGGATCATATATTTCTCTTTACCAGTAAGTTTTCACCTTCAGGGTGTGGAACGAACCGTCCATCTTTTCATTTTGTGAGAGAACCCGATCACGTAGGACACTTCCGGCGCGGATCCGATCATCTTCATGCCGCCGGCAATGTCGTTCGAATTACTGAAAAAAAGCTCCTCCGGTGCCGTAAGCAAAATCCGACAGCACGTACGCCTGCTCAGTCTGCGCCGCTATCCGGTAGGTCCCTAATTGCGCTATGCCAGTGCGCCGTTGCGAAACATCCCCCATATCCGGCGTATATAACCCGCGCGCATCCAGCGTGTTAATCACGATATTCGCATGATTGGCCTGATCGACAACTATCATTAAGTCGCTGGTCTGCAGTCCGCCATGATGAATCCGGGAGAAACCAGCAGCATCACCCGCTCTCCCGGCATCACCGCCGCCAACCTTCGTAGCGTGTCTTGGAGTGTTCGGTAGGTGTAATTGTTGTCTGCATCCGCCTCCATCGCTACTCGCGGAATCGTCGATTGCGCCAGGCTCACCGCCGAGGTGTACATGAAAGGATCGTTGTTATAGGCGCACTGCCACGCGTCCTTCACGACCGCTTGAAACGCCATTTGGTCATTGCGATTCTGCACCAGGTCCGCCACGTAAGGCGAAACATCCGGGCAATCGTTCGTCGAGGTGTGCCCCACTTTTGGTCGTGGTATGATGCCCAGCAACTTCTGTTTCAGCAACGCAACATATCGCTCGTGAATTCTTGCGTCACCTCTCCAGACGTCGTGAAAATGCCCACGCGATCCGTTGGCGCCAGGTTAGCGAGAAACTGCTCCGCGGATTTCCTCGTATACGCCGCGTCTTCTGTCGCCAGGTGAATGTCGTCAAATTCCATCGCCACAAACCGGTCTGGCAGCACCGTTTTCGATTTGCCCAACCGCTCGCATCTGCTTGCGTCTTTGCTGCCGCCAGCGCCTTTTCTCTCCTTGACTCCCGCGTCTCCACCGCAAACACGGGGATCGGCTGAAGCTTCCCTTGGTCAGAAGCCTGGAAATCTTCACGCTTCAGGTTGGGGACCGGGTCTCCCTTCGCATCTCGCACCGTGACGTGTACCTCAACCAGGTTCACCCTCAATTGGAAGGTTGTCCCCGTGTCCTGCGTGGAAATTTCGGATTTGGTGTCGCTTTGTGCTTTCGCTGAAGCTTCCGATGCCGCGGTTCCCTGAGCGCTCTGCGAACTTAAAGCTGCTGGCGCTCCGCCTCCCGCGCCAGTCCCCGTCTTGCGCCGGACCCCCGGGGCTTGCACCTAGAAAAAGCAGGGTGCCTAGCAGAACGGCCGAATGCCCCCGGTCCCACAAAACAAGAGAAATCCGGCGGAGTCTATTCATGAATTCCTACCCCCGTTTCCCCGAAACAAGCCATTCTCTTATTCGCGCTGGCTAGAATGGCTACAGAACTCCCCGTCCCGTGCGATTCCACTGGGTCTATGTCCTCTCTCCCCGAATCACTTCAGAACTCTCACCGCCGAGCATCTTAGCGCGCTGTCCAATGCCCTGGTGCGCTCGGTTCGTATATACCGATCTGGGTTTCCCACCGTATCGCTCAGGGGCCTTACACTCCAATTGAAATGAGGAACACTGCCGTGAACATCAGCTTTGTCGTGCGCCAGGTTTCCGCGGCGCTGCTGACCGCTGCTCTTTTGGCTCCGGCCAGTTCCGCCGATGAGGGCATGTGGACCTTTCGATATCCCCCTGTGAAGCTTTCTCCATGAAAGTACAGAACTTCACTCCCACCCAGCAATGGCTCGATACATGCCGCGAGTGAGAAGCCTCGGTCCGCCTCAATGACGGCGGCTCTGGTTCTTTCGTCAGTCCCCATGGCCTGCTCCTCACAAATCACCACGTAGCAGCTGGGCCAGTTGCAAAAGCATCGACCGCCGACCACGACTACGTGCGCGACGGTTCTGACGCCTACCCGACAGGAAATGAAATCGCCCGATCTCGAAGTCAACCTGCTCGTTTCCATGGAAAACGTCACCGACAAGGTCAACGCTTCCATCAAGGACGCGAAGACCAGCGAGGAGGAGTTCGCCAAGCGCAAGACCGCCATCGCCGCCATCGAGAACGAAACACGCAAAAGACCGGTCTGCGTTCCGACATCGTCACACTCTATGCCGGCGGCGAATATTGGCTCTACCGCTACAAGAAGTACACCGACGTCCGTCTGGTCTTTGCCGTCGAACAACAGGCAGCGTTTTATGGCGGCGATCCCGACAATTTCCACTTACCCGCGTTACGACCTCGACATGGGCTGTATTTCCGCGTGTAGTGAGAACGGGGGGCCCATCGATAGCAAGGATTACCTCACATGGAACCCAAGGGCGCCAGTGATGGCGAAGTCCTCAGGTCTTCGTGTCCGGCCACCGGGCGCTACGCAACGCCTCAGCACCTACGCCGAACTGGAATTCGATCGCGATGACTTCGACCGCGCTGATCATTCAGAGCCTCAAGCGCCGTATCGCCACGCTGAAAGATTACTCGGCGCGGGGTCCCGAGCAAGACGCGCCAGGCCACCACGCTCATCTTTGGTACGGAAACAGCCGAAAAGTCTTTGGAGGTCGGCGAAGAAGGTCTGCAAAGCAAGACCCTATGGACAAAAAGCGTGAGGAAGAAAAACAGGCTTGCAAGGCAACTAGCCGCTAATCCGGAATGGGAAAGACTGTGGCGACGCTTGGGACTTGGACGCCAGAGCCATCGAAAAAGAGAGAATCTCGCGTTAACCAACTGTTTTTCCGTGCCGTCGACTCCCAACTCGCACAACTCGCCATCAACATCGTTACCGATGCCGCCGGAAATCAAAAAGCCCGACGGCGAAGGCGCCTTTCCGAGCTACCACGAATCCCAGTTGGAATCCCTGAAACATCGCTTGTTCTCTCCAGCTCCGATCTATCCGGGAAATGGAAATCGCCCGGATGAGCAGTGCCCTAAAGCAGATGTCGCCGGAATCGGCGTCGATGAGTCCGTGGGTCAAGGCCGTGCTGAATGGCCGTACGCCGCAACAGGCCGCCACCGAACTCATTACCGGCAGCAAGCTGGCGGAGGATCCTGCCGTTCGCAAAGCCCTCGTCGATGGTGGTCAGGCGGCAATCGATGCATCCACCGACTCCTTGGTCGTGATGGCCCTGAAGATTGACCCCATTCGTCGCGAGCAAATTACCTGGTTCGAAAAGAACGTGCAAAGCGAACAGCAGCGCGCCGGCGAAAAACTGGCAAGGCGCGTTTGCCGCCGTATTCGGAAAAAACGCTGATCCCGATGCGACCTTTACCCTGCGTCTTTCCTATGGCCAAGTGAAGCGCTGTCCGTGAACGGCACCATCGCTCCTTATAAAACCACCCTCTACGGCTTGTACGATCGCGCCGCCAGCTTCGACAATAAGGAACCATTCGATCTCCCGAAGCGCTACATCGACGGCAAAGATAAACTGGATCTCGCCGCCCCCTTCAATTTCGTCACCACCAACGATATCATCGGCGGAAACTCCGGATCCCCTGTCATCAACCGCAAACGGGAGACATCGTCGGTCTGGTCTTCGATGGCGTATCGAGTCGCTGGTCGGCGATTTCGTTTACGATTCCTATCAAATCGCACTGTCGCGGTCCATACCGCCGCAATGACCGAGTGCCTGAAAAAACTATATGGAGCTCAGGCCCTCGTCGTTGAGTTGATGGCAAAATAGCTCAGGCAACTTCTCCCGCCTGTGACTGAATCGCAGGGGAAGGAAACCCTGTACTTGAAATACCCTTCACAATGGTCAGCCTTCACATTGCTTCTTGTCGCCAGCGGGCTGTGCTTCCAAGCTCAGCCCGCTGGCGCGCAGGATCCTGCGCCGCCCGGTGCTCCTCCAGACCGCCGGATACGCCTAAGCCCAAGCCGAAGCCAAATACTGACACCGCTGCAACATCGGCGCCAGACCAGCCGACCTGGGATCCCTTGCGTGCGGAAAAAGACATCGAGGTCGGCAAATACTATATGCACAAAGGCGATATCGACGCTGCCATCGATCGCTTCGACGATGCCGTGCTGGCGAAACCGGGTTATGCCATACCGTTTCGGTATTTAGGCGAAGCCTACGAAAAAAAAAGGGAAGAAAAAAGAAAAAAACCTGCGGTGAAGGCCTACCAGCAGCTACCTCGATCTCTATCCTCACGCCGAAGACGGAGACAAGGTCCGCAAGAAGAATCGAAAAACTAAATCAAGAAATCGACAAGAAAAAGAAGCAGTAGCATTCGCACCTCACTGCCCGTCGAATGCCTCGATGTTCTGTTGAAGTGGGTGCCTTTACCTGTAGCTCACCCCTTCACGGGTGAGGGTTTTGCCTTGTCTTTGTGGCTGCTTTTTCCGAAGCGGCGCGCAGTTTGTGCACCGAAGGATCTCAACTTTGACTACCGCCCAGGCTCCCCAACGCCATCCGTCCCCTTCAGCGCGCTAGCCGGTCCAAAAATTCCTCGCCGGTTCAAACTGCTCAAACCGCTTTTCCTCCCCGCACGAAACTCCGGCGAGTGCGAAATCAGGCTCACCCGGAGCGCCGCGTCGGCGGGATCTACGTGCAGCATCTCGTGTAGAGCACGTATTCCACCACGAATTGCGGAATCCCCGCCCGGTCCATCCGCCGATTCAGCAGAATCTGATTCGGCCCCGGGTCGTAACAACGAACTGCCGCCGCCAGCTTCGTGTCGCCACCCGACGTGAGGGCGCTGCAGCACCCCGCCAAGTACCTCTGATTGAGCTGGTCAAACAACGTCACTAGGTCATATTGCCGTCCCTGCGGTACCGTATGCGCCAGGCGCACCCGGCGGCTGCGCATCTGGCTCGATCCGGCTGCGTGTGCGGTCCGATCGCGCATACTCCAGGTACGGACGGCGCGAGCGCCCTCGCGTCCTTCTCCGGTACACGCGCGCCAGCAACAAGGCCGCGGCGCCCTCGAGCACGCTCACTGGCGCCCGCCGCAACAAATCGAGAAAATCGCACGTACAGCACTTCCTCGCGGCGCCGTATGGTAATCACCAGGCTGCTGTAAGGGTAGAACTCCACATGAAAATGCGGTGGGCGTTCCTCACATCCGATCCGCGTGAACATGCGCCAGGAACATCACTTCTCCGCCGGGAACTCTTGTTGCGTCGCGCCGGCGCGGGCTCAATTCTTGCGCCTCACTGGCGGGGGCGCAGGCTTTCTTCTTGGCCTTCTCCGCATCGTTCATGGCGGTTCCTGCGTGCCCTCCATCGCATCGTCCAGATTTTCTTTGTACAACTCCACGTCCAGTCCTTGCGATTTTGAATTTTCTCGAGGATCGGCAGAAACTCCTTTGTCCGCGTGGCCATCATATAGTCTCGATGCCCTCCTCGCGAATGCTGTCCTGATGCTCCAATCCAACCTGAATGATGTCTGCTGCATCATCGACGCAACCAATATACGAGTTCATCAGATAATTGAGCATCTCTGTGTGCTTATTGGGCGAAGGGTGTCCCAGCTCGTACTGAAACTTCTTCAACCGGTCTTGCGCGAATTCTCCAAACAGTTTGATGCGCTCGTTCTCGGGCGTTTCCGCATCGCGAATTTTGTCTGCCTCAACACCGGAAAGATAGTCCTTCTCTGGTCGTTGCGCGAAACAGGCCGAGTATACGCGACAGCCAGCAATAGCATAGCTGCAATCCAGGGCACCGGTTTTCGAATCATCATGACACTCTTCCGGAGGTGGTGGCCTTGGCCCCGTATCCCTGCTGCGGCGTGGGAACAGAACTTGTATCAGCTTGTCGTCCATGCTCAGCAAATCCTGTTCACCAACTGTAGCGGCGGTTGCACTTCCAGCCGCACGAGGTTCAGCATTTCGTCAACCTCCCGCAACGCTCGCCGGGTCTGAAGCTCCAAACGCCGGTAGGCATCGCTGTGCTTCTCCGCATCGGGCCCCTGTTCGTAAGAAGGTCAAGACAGCTGCGCACGTTGTCCCGGAATTTCTCAAATGTCAGTCCAACCGTGGTGTAATCCTCCGCCTTCGCCGCGCTCGAAGCCGCTGCGAATTGCGCGGCCCCCAGTTTATCCAGCATCTTCACCATGTTGCCGGCATGCGTCTCCTTGTCGAAGCGTTCCTGCAAATTCTGCAGCCGCTCCACGGCCATCAGCGGTGCGCACACCATCAACAAAAGAAAGACCGCGCCTGCATTGGGGAATCCCCCACCTCGTTCCTTCCCTACTTCTTTCTTTGCAGCGTCTTTTCAAGAACATGAATTCGCTCAGAAGCCTGCCACACTTGGTCGGGATCTCGGTTCTGATCCAGTTCCAGAAATTTCCGGTATGCCTCGAGGGCGGATCGTGCCTGGTTCAGTTGATCCTCTGTCGTAACAGAGCGCCCAATCGAAACGATGCTCCGCGCCCGGCGCTTCCTTGCCGCTCCACCGAGTCATGCCGAGGCCGTTAGATAATTCCCTGCCAGATAGTACGTGGAGCTGAGGTCTTTCCAGTAGACGACGTTGTTGCGGTCCAGGTTCAGCGCCGCCTTCAATTCCTCCTCCCCGCTCGCGTAATCCTTTTTGTCGATGTACAGCCGCCCCAGCCCTTCGTGCAATTGCGAATCGCTGGGACCAGTCGAATGGCTTGCTGCAAAACCGCAATCGCCTCATCTGTCTTTTTCTGTCCAATCAGGATGTCCGCGCGCAGCTTCAGCGTTTCCAGCCTGCGAGGACTTGTCTTGGGCAATTGTCCGACTCGGCAAGCGCCGCATCGTACTGCTTCTCCTCCAGCAACGAATGAATCACGCGCTGTTCCGCGGCGGCGTCGCTGGGCTGCACCGCCAGATAATTTCGATACGCGTCGGCCGGCTTCGGCCTTCTTCTGCAACTCCAGGCTCTGTGCCAACCCCTGTAGCGCCACGGGCGTATTCCGGCTCGATCTCCAACGCCTGCCGGAATTTTCCCTCGGCCTCGGCGGCTTTCCCCAACCGCAGCAGCACTCCGCCGAAACCGCGTGAGTGCCTGCCGATCTTTTGGATCGAGATGCGTCACTCCTTCGAACGACTGCTCCGCCCCCGCAAGATCTCCTACTCGCTCTTGCGCAATTCCTAGCAAATACCGCGGACGGCTCTGCGAAGGTTGCAGCTCCACCGCTTTGCTCAATGGCACGATCGCTGCCTTGGGGTCCGCATTCAAAAGCAGAATCCCAAGGTTCAACTGCGCCTCGGCCATCTTCGGGTCCAGCGCAATGCATCGCTCGTATTCCGCTCGCGCCTCCGCCGGACGCTTCAGCGCTGTATACGCATACGCAAGCTGGAAGTGCGCGTATGCCACATCTGGTTGCTCGGCCAGGAATTTCTGTAGCGGCGGGATCGCGGCTTCGTAGTCATTCTTGTCTATCGCCGCCCGTGCTTCTTCCAGCAGATCATTCAGCGGATTCTTCAGCTTTTGCGTTTTGCCCTGCGTACCCTGCGCCTGCTGCCATCGCTCGCGTGGCGACCCTGCACTCACCGCACCATCGGCTCGCACCGCCAGTCCTAGCAGGCCAACAGCGACCGCACTTGTTGCTATGGTGAGCCTTTGCGATTTAGAACCACGCCCCATCATGGCTCCGTTCTTAAGCCATTTGCTCCGTTTGCTGTTCCCTTCGAAGTTTCCACTGATTTGGATGCGCCATTGCCCGGCCGCTTTGCATAGCCGTTCCCATTCGCCAGCACGCGTGCGAGATATTTCCCTGTGTGCGATTGCGTGTTGCGCGCTACTTGTTCCGGTGTTCCGGTAGCAATGATCTTGCCCCCCTGATCGCCGCCTTCAGGCCCCAGGTCGATCAGCCAGTCAGCCGATTTGATGACGTCCAGGTTGTGCTCGATCACCAGCAGCGAGCCGCCGGACTCCAGCAATTTGCGGAACGCCGCCAGCAGTTTGGCGATGTCGTCAAAATGCAGACCCGTCGTTGGTTCATCGAGAATATAAAGGATGCCGTGATTTTCCGTCCGTGTCAGATGCGAGGCCAGTTTCAACCGTTGCGCTTCGCCACCGGATAGCGTTGTCGCTGATTGTCCTAGCCGCAGGTAGCCTAATCCGATCTCATTCAGTATTCTTAGCTTCGACACCACCTTCGGCACGCTCACAAAGAACGCCAGCGCCTCCCGCACCGTCATTTGCAACACATCGTGAACGTTCTTTCCGTGGTACCGCACGTCCAGCACGCTGCTCTTGAAGCGCTGCCCTCGGCACTCTTCGCAAACTAGTTCCACGTCCGCAAGGAACTGCATCTCCACCGTCACCGTTCCGTCGCCTTGGCAGGTTTCGCAGCGTCCTCCCGGCACGTTGAACGAAAAATGTCCCGCCGTGTACCCGCGCCTCTTGGCGTCCGGCGTGTCGGCGAACACTTCGCGAATCGCATCGAACGCCTTCAGGTACGTAGCAGGATTCGACCGCGGCGTTCGCCCAATCGGCGACTGGTCCACAATCACCAGGTCCGTGATGTGCTCGTCGCCCTCCAGCCGGTCGCAGAATTCCTTGATGCTCGCGCCAGTCCTCTTCGCCACCAGGGCACGGTACAAAACATTGTGTACTAGCGTCGATTTGCCCGACCCGCTCACCCCCGTCACCACCGTCAGCATCCCCAACGGCAAAATCAGGTCCACATTCTGCAGATTGTGCAACGTGGCCCCGCCCAACTTCAGGAATTTCCCTGCCGGCTTGTGCCGCGTTGCCGGAACCGGAATCTTCAATTCCCCGCTCAGGTAGCGGCCCGTAATCGACTTCGGATCCTTCAGAATTTCTGCGTGCGTCCCCGCAAACAGTAGCTTCCCGCCGAGTTCTCCCGCTCCCGGCCCGAGATCCAGAATCCGGTCCGCGCTCTCAATCGTGTCTGGATCATGTTCCACCACCAGCACGGTATTCCCCAGGTCACGCAGCGATCTCAGAATCTCGATCAACCTGTGCGTGTCTCGCGGGTGCAGCCCAATCGAGGGTTCATCCAGCACATACAGCGCCCCAACAAGATGCGATCCCAGCGACGTAGCCAGCTGAATCCGCTGCGATTCTCCACCAGATAGCGTCGATGTCAGCCGGTCTAGCGTCAGGTAGTCCAGTCCCACTTCATCCAGAAATTGCAGCCGCGAGCGAATCTCCTCCAAAATCTTGTCCGCAATCTTGGCTTGCGACTCCGTGAGCTGCAGACTCCCGAAGAACACCCGCGCCTCTTTCACCGTCAGCTTGCACAAATCCGTGATCGATTTTCCCGTGATGCACACCGCTCGCGCTTCCGCTCTCAGCCGCGTCCCGCCGCATTCCGGACAAGTCGCATACCCCCGGTAGCGGCTCAGAAATACCCGTACATGCAGCTTGTATTTCTTGCGTTCCAGCCAACTGAAAAATCCCTTTACTCCCTCAAAGTCGTTCGCCGGGTCGCCTTCCAGAATCAGCCGCCGTTGCTCGGACGTAAGCTGCCGCCACGCCACATTTGTAGGGATTCCGCGCGTCTTCGCGAGCTTCCGCGCCTCCTGCATCAGCACGCGGTAGCGCGGCTTGGTCCAGGGCTCAATCACGCCATCATCCAGCGATTTGCTTGGATCCGGCACCACCAGGTTCAAATCGAAATCAATCGTGTTGCCGAAGCCTTGACACCGCGGGCATGCCCCATAAGGATTGTTGAACGAGAACAGCCGCGGCTCCGGCTCCTGGTACAACGTGCCATCGTTCTTGCACTCAAATCTTTCGTTGAACGTCAGCCGCTCCGCGGCGTTTCCCGCTTGGTCCGCGACGAACTCCAGAATCGCTTCCCCGCCGCCTTCGCGATAGCAAATCTCAATCGAATCTACCAGCCTCGATCGCGATTCAGGATTCACCGACAGCCGATCCACCAGCACATACACCGGCTTTGCAAAATTCACATCCAGCAACGTTTCCGGCGAGGAAAACTCGTGTACCCGTCCATCCTGATACAGCCGGTTGAATCCGCGCTTCTGCAGTTCCGTTAGCGTCAGTCGCAGCGTCTCTGCCGCGGGCGCCAGCGCTTTCTTTTTCGACGCCCGCTTCCCGGTCACCGCTGGCTCCGTGCTGGCCACGTGCAACAAATACATCACATAGAACCTACGTCCCGGCGCAAGCCCAAGCACCTTGTTTGCGATATCTTCGGGCGAATCCCGGCGCACTTCGCTGCCGCACTTGATGCAAAACGTCTGTCCGCATCGCGCAAACAGCAACCGCAAGTAGTCGTAGATTTCTGTGGAGGTCGCCACCGTCGACCGTGGATTTCGCGTCGAGTTCTTCTGCCGGATCGCCACGGCTGGCGCGATTCCGGAAATTTCGTCCACGTCCGGCTTTTCCATCCGTTCCAAAAACTGCCGCGCATACGCCGAAAGCGACTCCACATACCGCCGCTGCCCTTCGGCATATACGGTGTCAAACGCCAGCGACGATTTCCCGGATCCGCTTACGCCGGTTACCACCGTCATTGCGTTGTGTGGGATTTCTACGGTGACGTTCTTCAGGTTATGGACGCGCGCTCCGCGCACCAGTAGTACTTCTTGCTCTTGCACGATCGGATGCGTCGTTTCGCTTGTCGCCAAAGGGAAGCTCAGTCAGCGCGCTTTGCGCACACAGCCTAAACTTCAAATTATACGTCTCCTCCCCACCCCCGGCAAATTCTTCGAAAAAAGAAGGGCGCACGTCAGCAGGGTGGCGCTTTTGAGAAAAGGTGTGATTTTCTCTTTTTCCTGCAGTATTATATACTGCAGGAGGACCAAGCATGGATGATCTCACACCTGCAGTCCCTTCGCGCATTACACAATTAGCAGCAGCCTTCTCGCATTCGGGACCGATGCGACGAGGTTCGCTCTGTGAACGCCGGATGAAGTGCGGACAAGGAGCCTGCGCCTGTCAACACGATCCTAAGGCAGCCCATGGTCCTTACTTCCTGCTCACGCAGAAGGTCGAGGGCAAGACCCGTTCCCGCTATGTCTCTCCCGAACAGGCGCCGGTGGTCCGGCGGCAGATCGAATCGGGACGGCAATTTCGAGAACGCGTCGAAGCCTATTGGGAGGCCTGCGAGCGATGGGCCGATGAACAACTCGCAGCGCTCCCGGTCTCCGCAGGGGAGGCCGAAAAAGGGGGCTCTCCGCGGACCTGGAAAGCGAAATCGCCCAGGAAATCGAAACGCTCTTAGGTCCTCAGGCGCTGGCCGAACTGGATTTTGAAGCCGTGGAGACGTTCGCACGGCGGCAGGCGTTGCGTCTGGCCGCTCGGGCCCTGGAACAACGGCTCAACGCGGACACCAGCGATTATGTGGGACCGGAATTACCTTGTCCCTGCGGCGGTGTGGCCCGCTATCACGGCCGTCACGGGAAGACCTTCGAAAGCGTGTTGGGACCTCTGCATTTGAAGCGGGCTTACTACGACTGTGACCGATGCCACCATGGATTCTGCCCGCGGGACCGAGCGCTGAAACTGGAATCGTTTTCCCTGACGCCCGGAGTTCTGCGCATGACTGCCAGCGCGGCAGCGCTGGTGAGCTTCGAGGAGAGCGGTGCGCTGTTGCACGAATTGGCGGGCGTGGAAGTCAGTGTCAAGCAGGTCGAACGGGCCGCCGAAGCGCTGGGGGCCGAGATCGCCGTGGATGAACGCCAGGACGTTGAAAGGATGCGCGAAGTGGCCCCCACCATGTATCTGGGCCTGGATGGCACCGGGGTGCCCATGCGCCCGCAAGAAGTCGCAGACCGCGCGGGCAAGCAAGCCGACGGCTCGGCCAAAACCCGCGAAGCCAAGCTGGTCACGGTCTGGACGGCGGAATCGCGAGATAGGGAAGGCAAACCCGTGCGCGATCCAGGATCGATCAGCTATTCGAGTGCGATTGAAAGCGCCGCCACTCCGGATACCAGCCCGCACCTGTCGGATTTTGCCGCGCGCGTACAGCGCGAGGCCAGCCGCCGCGGTTTCACCGAAGGCCTGCGTCAGGTGGTGTTGGGCGATGGCGCGACCTGGATTTGGAACACGGCTACCGAACTGTTCCCGCAAGCCACTCAGATTCTCGATCGCTTTCATGCCAAAGAACATCTCGGCGAAGTGGGAAAGGTCATTTATGGAGACAGCCCCGAGGGCAAGGCATGGATCGATGCACGTTGTGAGGAGCTTGACGAAGGTCACTTGAAATCCTTGGTGCACGCGCTGCGCAGCCACATCGGTCAACACAAAGTGGCGCGAGAATGTATTCAATACATCTGGAGAAATCGACGGCGCATGCGGTATCCCCAGTTCGAAAAACAAGGCTTCTGTACTTCGACCGGCGTCGTGGAGTCTGGTTGCAAGGTCGTAGTTGGGACGCGGCTCAAGCGGGCCGGCATGCACTGGACCGTCAAGGGCGCCAACGCCATCATCGCCCTGCGCTGCAGCAAGCTCAGCGGACGCTTCCAGGATTTCTGGGAACGCCGCTCAGAGCGAAAGCAGGTGGCTGCATGACTTCCCTGAATCTGATGTGCGCCCAAAAAAGAACAAGCAGCCGGCTGGTTTTCCCGTCTTGTTTCTTCGATGTAGCGCTGGCTTTTATGCCAGCCTGTGGGGGCGTAGGGCAAAAAATACCCCCGGGCTATTCCTGTTCCAGCTTGATGTGCCCAATCCCGCCCTCAACCGTCAGCCGCAACGTCTGCGGCGATTTTCCGTAAGCTGTGTTGACGTATCTATCGTCATCCTTCGTCAATCCACGCACGTCCACCGACCCCAACCCACCATGCACCGTCGCCACCACCCCAATATTCTTCGGCAGCTTCACAACGGCTTCTCCGACTCCGCCCTGTATTGTTGCCTCCAAATCTTTCGCCCGCTCCCCCGTCAAATCCACAATTACCTGCCCGGCTCCGATATTCACTTCCAACCGCGTCAAGTCCACCTTCGCCAATCGAAAATCTCCCCGCCCCGCCCCCATATCAATCTTCAGCTCCAGCGGCGTGCTGTCGGTCACCTTCAAGTTCCAGGTATTGTCTGAATTCCCGATGTGCGTTCCTCCTCCGTTCTGCTCCACGCGCAACGTTCCAACCCCGTCCTCGACCGTATAATCGACGTTTGGCTCCGACCACGAACCCGCATGAAAGAAATCCCCGGTGAACAACTGCTGCGCCCCGCCTTCCATTCGTAATTCACCTGCCGGCATCTGCACCGACATGCGAACGGCTTTCGCTCCCTGCAATTCCACGTTGCGCGATTCATGCGACCGGCTCGTATCCGCACTCAATTGGCGCGGGTAATAGGAATGGTCGTGATACAACAGGAAGCCAATCACCAGAAGAAACAGCAGCGTTCCCACAGCGGTTCCAATGGGAAACGGCCGCGCTTCCCCCTGTGTCTGCACCTGATGTTGCCGCGTGCGATCCAGAATCATCCCCGCGCCAATCAGGATGAAGAACAGCGGCCAGTAACGGAACAACACGTGCCAGGGATGAAAATTCGGCATCCAGCGCCACAGCAGCATCAGCGCCCCGAACCCGATCAGCAGCAGCGGGAACACCACGGACCCGCTTCCCACTCGTTCTCGTCGCTCAGACATGACCGACCCCTCCACTTTATCCATACGCAAAAATCGTGAACAAAGTTCACCCTCACTCGTTTGCAGCGATACTAGGCCTCCCCAGTCCCTCCGTCAATTCCTCCATCTCAGCGGAATCGATCTTCGGGAGGCACGGCTTCAGCCGTGCCGAAACACTCGGACAAACGAGGGCTTCAGCCCTTGAGGTCGGGGCCACTCGTTTCTGATACTGCTGCTATCTTTCTGGCTGTGCTAAAGTTCGCAAAGTACATTAGGAAATTTCCGTATGTCTAAAATTCAACGCGTGATCTGGATAGTTCTCGACAGCGTCGGCATTGGCGCGCTCCCCGATGCTGCCGACTACGACGACACCGGCCGAAGCACGCTTGGCCACATCGCCGAGTCGCGCCCATTACGCATCCCCACCCTCGTCGAACTCGGCCTCGCCAACATAGCCCCGCTCAAATATCTGAATCCAGCCGCCGCTCCGCGCGCCTCCTTTGGCAAGGGCACCACTCGCTCGCCAGGCAAGGACACCACCACCGGCCACTGGGAAATGGCGGGCGTCTGGCTCGACCAGGCATTTCCCGTCTACAAGCACGGCTTTCCCCCCGAGATCATGGCCGCCTTCGAAGCGCAGATCGGTCGCAAAACCATCGGCAACAAGCCTGCCTCGGGGACCGAAATCCTCAAGGAGCTTGGCGAAGAGCACGTGCGCACCGGCAAACCCATTGTGTACACCTCCGGCGACAGTGTTTTCCAGATTGCCGCGCATGAAGACGTGATTCCCGTCCCCGAACTGTATCGCATGTGCGAAATGGCCCGGAAATTACTCGATGGCAAGCACCGCGTTGGCCGCGTCATCGCTCGCCCATTCACCGGATACCCGGGAAACTTTGTGCGCACCCCGCGCCGCCACGACTATGCGGTTGACCCGCCAAAGCCCATGCTGCTCGACGTCCTCGAGCAGCGCAACATTCCCGTCTTCGGCATCGGCAAAATTCATGACATTTACAATTCGCGCGGCGTCGACGACTACGTCACCACAAAGTCCAACTCCGACGGCATGGACAAACTCACTCTCGCCACTCGCGAGCGCCTGACTGGTTTGATCTTCATCAACCTCGTCGATTTCGACATGCTGTTTGGCCACCGCAAGGACGTGGAAGGATTTGCCCGCTCGCTGGAGGAATTCGATGCCGGCCTCGCAACCTATCTTCCGCTGCTCAGCCCACGCGACCTGCTGATCATCACCGCCGACCACGGTTGCGATCCCGATCCGCGCTGGGAGACCACCGACCACTCCCGCGAGTACGTCCCCATCCTGGCCTTCACTGTGTCCCACATTCCCGGCACAAATCTCGGCGTCCGCAACACTCTCGCTGACATGGGCCAGACCATCGCCGAAATCTTCGGTGCCTCCATCCCCCACGGCACCAGTTTTCTAAACTCTATCTCTTAAATCATCCATGCAATCGGCATAGGGGGAGCGGTTGCCCGCTTTTTGCGCGCAACCACCGAATTTACGCTTTGTGCCCTTGATAGATATGGGCTTCGCGAGCATTGGCCCGCTCGCCCGACGCTCACGCCTCAGATTCGGTTCTTGTACATTGGCTCGCGCATTTGCTCTACGCTTCCTTTAGACCCCACCTCACGGTGGTGCCCATGCGCTTCGCTACCCTTCACCTCCATCAGGATGTGAAGAGGACTCGCATCTCCAAGCTGTCGATCATGCTCGGCGTACCAACAAAAACGGGCACCAATCCAGGTGCCCGTGGTCTTATCTCACTCCATTACTCCATTACTCCATTACTTCCTATTTCCCAGTCGCAGTAGCAGGTCTTGCTGCCGACGGCGCATAGTAACCGTTGCGCGTCCTCGCTACCAGTTTGCCTTTCCCATGTGGCGGAATCACATCCACGTGCACGCTCCGGAACGTTCCGTCCTTCGTGGCATTCGACGGGTAATATCCCAGCGTGTACTGGTGCCGAATATCGTGTGCTACTTGTTCGCAAATCGAGTGTACGTCTTCCACGTTCTCCGGAAAATAGGCCAGCCCGCCCGACGCTAGCGCAATCTCCATCAGCGCCTTTTTCGCGTTCTTTGCGCTGCGCTTGCTCTCCTGGCCTAGTAGCCCGATCGTATAAATCACCGTATCGGTCTTCTGAATCTCGCGAATGGTTTTTTCCAGTGAGTTTCGGCTGGTATTGTCTTCGCCGTCGGTCACGATCAGCAGCACTTTCTTTTCTTTCTTCCCTTTCTTCAAATGATCGATAGATCCGATAATGGCGTCATACAACGCGGTGCTTCCTCGCGCGTCAATGCGCTCAAGCGCTTCCTTCAACTCGGGAATGCTGTTGCTGAAGTCCTTATCGAGGTCCAAGTAGAAATCGTCGTTGAAATTAACGACGAACGCCTCATCCTGCGGGTTGCTGTTCTGCACCAACGTCAGCGCCGCTTCATTTACGCGCGGCCGCTTATCCCGCATGCTTCCGCTGTTGTCAATCACCAGCCCCATGCTCACCGGAATATCTTCCCGCTTGAAGACCGAGAGCTTTTGCTCCACCTTATCTTCATAAACCCGAAAATTATCCTGCGCCAATCCCTCGACGAACTTGCCCCGATCGTCCAGCACCGTCGTGTGCAGAACCACCAAGTTCACGTCCACCTTGATGTGACTCCCGGACTGCGCGTTCCCTGTGCCCTGCTGATCTGGAGGCGGCGGTGGTGGCGCATTCTGCACCGGTATCTGCGCAAATAGCGCGCCCGCACCCAGAACCACCTGAATTAGGAAGATAGCAGACAGGGACGCAGCTTTACGCGCGCCGCAACGAAAGTCAGTGCGCAGGCGCGTAGTAGCCGGTTTTTGAGTAAACCGTGAGGGGCGGAAGTCCTTTGGGCGCGCGCAGCTTAACCTTAATTTTTCGCCACCGCGCGTCGTGTGCGTGATTGCTTGGTCGGTATCCCAGAACATATTGATTACGTAGCTCCATGCCGATCTTGGACGCAATGTCCGGTAGATCATTTAGATGCTCCACGGCAAACACGCGACCACCCGTCAATTCCGTGATATCCGCGAGCAGCGATGGCCCGTTGAGCTCCTCCATCGTTCGATTGCGATACCCCAGCGGGTCAAATAGGCCGATGGCATAGAGCTGGGTATCGGCTTCCTTCACCAACCGTTTGATATCGTTTTCGTTGTACCTACTATGATTATCTCCTCCATCGGAAAGAATGAGCAAGGCACGTTTGGCGTTATGTGCACCCCGCATCTGACTCAACCCCAAATAGATAGCGTCCAATAAGGCAGTCCTGCCCTTTGGGGCAGTCAGCATCATTCTGCTTTGCAGGTCTTCGACGCTATTCGTAAACGTGCTGGTCAGTTCTGCCCGCTCGTTAAAACTAACCAGAAAAAATTCATCCTGCGGGTTTGCCGTCTTAAAAAATTGCAGCGCCGCTTCCCTGGCCTTATCCACCTTGTTGGACATGCTTCCACTAAAATCAAAAATCACGCCAATGGAGATAGGCACATCCTCTGACGAGAACGACACAATTTCCTGCTCGGTCCCGTCCTCTGACACCCGGAAGTTGTCCTGCTCCAATCCCGTCACCAACCGGTTGTACGGGTCGGTCACCGTTACGTTCACCAGCGCCAAATCCACGTCCGTCCGGATCACTTTGCCCGGCACGATTTTCACCGCAGGTGTGTCGTGTGTCGTATCTACAAGTTTCGGGGGAGGCGGTAGCTTGGCACTGCTCGGCTCGTTTGTGGGATCTTGCGCAAGCACAACAACTGGTAGGGCCGTTAGCACCAGACAAGCGACCAGACGGAAATACACCAGACCGGTTAACACGCGAATTCCTGAACAATCGCGTTTCACTGCGCCCCCATCACTCCCGGGTTTCCCGAGAGGGCTGCGCGGAGACTACATCATAGCACCCGCTATTGGGAAGGCAAGCTTCCTCTTGTATTCTTTCGCTGCTCACTTCAGCCCCACAATCCGCTCTTGGCTGTATGTGCTAGCATCGCCTCAGGACTGCTGGAACGAGGTTCTTGTTATGAGCGATCCACAAGTTGTTGTCGTGATTCCTTCGCGCTACGCTGCCACACGTTTGCCTGGCAAACCGTTGGTAAACCTGGCCGGCAAGCCCATGGTGCAGCGCGTTTACGAACAAGCCAAGCTCGCGCAGACCGTTCACCGGGTCCTTGTCGCCACCGACGATCAGCGCATTGTTGACGCCGTGCTGGCCTTTGGCGGCGAAGCCCGAATGACTCGCTCCGACCACCGCACCGGCACCGAGCGCATCGCCGAAGTGGCGGCACATGAAGCCGGCGATGTCTTCGTCAACGTCCAGGGTGACGAGCCCCTCATCGATCCCGTCGCAGTTGACACCGCGGTCGCTGCGCTTCTCGAGGATCCCCCAGCGCAGATCGCTACCGTCGCCACACCAATTCGTCACGTCCCCGACATCATGGATCCCAATGTCGTCAAGACCGTCCTTGATTTCGACTCCAATGCACTTTATTTTTCCCGCGCGCCTATCCCCTGGGTGCGCGACACCCCGCAAAAAGTCCATGTGAAATACTGGAAGCACCTTGGGCTATACGTTTTCCAACGCGATGCCCTGCTCGAATACCCTACGCTTCCCCAGGGTGAGCTCGAAAAAATCGAGCAACTCGAACAACTCCGTTGGCTGGAAAATGGCTGGAAGATTCGTGTCGCCGAGGTAGAACACGACGCCGTCAGCGTCGATGTACCCGAAGACGTAACTCGCGTCGCAAAGCTCCTTCAGAAATAATGCGCCGTCCCACCGCCGAGCTCTGCAGGGGCGGATTTACGCCGCCATCTCGGGTCCGTCCCGCGAGCATCTTGTCATCCCGACCCGAGGCGCAGTGGTTTTGCTGCGCCGTAGTAGAAGGATCGTGGCACGCCCCAACGGTGCCGCGTTTGTCGCCTCGCACGCTATTGCGTCTGCTGCGTCACAACTCCCGCAACCACCCGGCTGTTATCCGTGCTGACGATGAACATCGTTGTGGAATTCGCCACATACCCCTCAAAATCAAAGGTCGTCGACGACGACCCTCCGGTCACCACCTGCAGACTGTTCCTGTTCGTTCCGTCCCCCGTGATTTTCAGATTCCCAGTAAGTCCGATGTCGCTCAAAAACGTGCTGTTGCTCAATCCCAGTTCCGTGTAGTCCACCACTCCGGTAATGTTGTTGCTCGAGGCATTCGACAATACATATTGTCCCACCAAGTCTTCCTGGAACGGGATCGACGTGGTCACGCCCAATTGCACTCCATCCCAGCTCAAAGCGTAATTGCCCGCCAGATTCGCATTTGTAAATGGCGACCCGCTCTGCGCCAGCATTGGGCCAACGGTAATCAGCCCAGGACTAATATCCTGCACCACCGCCTGCGTCGGCGAGATCATGTAAAACACGTTTGTAAACGTGCCCAGCCCGGAATCCTTGAATGTGAACGTGCCGCGCCCGCTCCCCGGATGTGCCGTATCGATTGCGTAAGTCGCGTCCGTCAGGTTCGTGCCCGGAGCAATATGGTTGATGCTCCCATTATTGTTATCGTCCAAAGACACTGCGCTTATGCCCCCTTGGCCGTCCGCCGTGAACCTCGCTGCTCGGGCCAACGCTCCTTCCGAGCCCATTACCGATGCGCCGCCGACCATATACACGAAGCTTCCTGTGAAACCCGCATTCGTTGTCGGAATCGTTCCGGATTGCTGCAACGCACTGCCTAGCGAACCGCCTAACGTATCCTCTTCCAACAAAAGAACTCTCCCGCTATTGACGATGTAAAACGCGAAAGTGTGCTCATTGAACGTCATTGTTCCGCGTCCAAAATTCGCCCCGTTCCCGTTGGTCAGATCCATTTGGTACGTCCCCGGCGTCAGCGTGATGACTCCCGAAGCTGTGTCGGTGTTTCCGTCCTTCACATCAATTGTTCCGCTGGTGATATTTCCATTCCCATCGGCAGCCACCTGTCCGATCGTGGTAATCGGCGCCACCGTGTTCGTCGAAGAAAAAGAAACGCCCGACAGATCGAACACGTAGCTCCCGCTTATCGCGGCCGCGGTGAAGTTTGCCGGCGTTTGCAGATTGAATCCTCCGCTCGCCGCCGCATTCAAATCGGTTTGTAGCAGTTCGCCCTGGCTGGTTGAATTCAGGATGAAATTCATCTGCAGTCCGCCTCCATTTGGGTTCTGCAGGATCATTACACCGCGGCCATTCGGCTGAATATCATACGTGCCTCCCGTAAACGCCACGGTGGACGCGGTTGGCGTGGCTCCCAGATCGACTACGTCCTCCAACGCTGCCGTGATCTTCCCGTTCCCATCAGCCGCGAAACTCCCGGCTCGCGCCAGATACGCTCCGCTCAAGTCCAGTCCGCTCATCGAAAACCCGTACTGTCCTTTCAAGCTGGTGACAGAAAAGCCCCCGGTGGGAGGCGGTGGCGTCTTACCGGATCCGCCGCAACCGCCCAGGATCATCGCGCCGCCGATAAGTGCAGCTACCGCCAGCCAGCCAAGCATCCACCTCGTTTTCACAATTTTGCTTTGCCTCATGCCCTCACCGCTCCCCGATCCCGCGGCCTCTAGTTTCCAGTTGAACGATGGCAGATCAATTGGGTCTTCTTCTCTCGAGAGAACGAAGCCCACACACAGAACATACCGCACTTCCCACCGCTCTCAAACCCGCTCCGACCACGAAGGTCGCATCCATTCAGAAAAATCTCCGATTCTGCGCGCTCGAGACTTTGCATTGACAGACTTCCACCTTCCGAACATAATTGTATGTACGTCAATCCTGCGGAGGTCTAAGAAGCTCAAATCCGCTCCGGCGGAGGCGAGAACCCGGATGGCGCCAAAATATATCTTTGTTACCGGCGGTGTTGTTTCCTCTCTTGGTAAGGGCGTTGCTGCTTCCTCTATTGGTTGTCTCCTCGAAAGTCGTGGTTTCAAGATCACCATTCAAAAATGCGATCCGTACCTGAATGTCGATCCCGGCACCATGAGCCCCTACCAGCACGGCGAAGTTTTCGTTACCGAAGACGGTGCGGAAACTGACCTCGACCTTGGCCACTACGAACGCTTCACCCACGCCAAGCTTACTCGCGACAATAACTGGACGACCGGCCGAATCTACGAAACCATTCTCTCCAAAGAGCGTCGCGGCGACTACCTCGGCAAAACTGTCCAGGTCATTCCTCACGTCACCGACGAAATCAAACGCTGCATCAAACGCGTCGCCGAAGGTGTCGACGTCGTCATCGTCGAAATCGGCGGCACTGTCGGCGACATCGAATCCCTGCCCTTCCTCGAAGCCATTCGCCAGATGCGCCTGGAGCTTGGCCAAGAGAACACTCTCTTCGTTCACGTTACGCTCGTCCCCTACATCGCCGCTGCCGGTGAACTCAAGACCAAGCCCACGCAGCACAGCGTGAAGGAAATGCTGGGCATCGGGATTCAGCCCGACATTCTTCTTTGCCGAAGCGATCGCCACATTTCGGTGGATCTCAAGCGCAAGATCGCGCTCTTCTGCAATATCAACGAATCCTGCGTCATCTCCATGGAAGATGTGAAAACCATCTACGAAGTCCCCGTGGAACTCAGCAAGGAAGGTCTCGACGCGCAAATCACCCGCCTGCTCCATCTGGAGGATCGACCCGCCAACATGCAGCCCTGGCTCGACATGTTGCAGCGTCTCCATCATCCAAAAGGCGAAGTGCGCATCGGTATTGTCGGCAAGTACGTTCAGCTCGAAGATGCCTACAAGAGTTTGCGCGAAGCGCTTCTCCATGGCGGACTCGCTCACAATCACAAAACCGTCATCGATTGGATTGAATCCGAGGAAATCGACAGCTTGGAGACTGCCGAAAGAGTTCTCCGCGGTTACGACGGCATCCTGGTGCCAGGCGGATTCGGCAAGCGCGGCATTCAGGGCATGGTTCACACCATCCATTACGCCCGCGAAAACAAGATTCCCTTCTTTGGAATCTGCCTGGGAATGCAATGCGCCACCATCGAATATGCCCGCGACCGCGCCGCCCTAAACCAGGCAGACAGCACCGAGTTCGATCCGCAGACTCCTTATCGCGTCATTTACAAACTTCGCGAACTCCTTGGCGTTGACGAAATGGGCGGCACCATGCGCCTCGGCGCTTGGCCCTGCCTCCTCGAACCCGGCTCTTTTGCCGACAAGGCCTACGGCAAAACTGAAATTAGCGAACGGCACCGCCATCGCTACGAATTTAATCGCGAATTTGAAAAGACCCTCGTCGCTGCTGGCCTAAGAATCACCGGCCGCACTCCCGACGAAAACTACGTTGAAATTGTGGAAGTGCCGGATCACCCATGGTTTCTCGGCTGCCAATTCCACCCGGAATTCAAGTCTAAGCCTCTTGAGCCCCATCCGCTCTTCGCGGCTTTCATCGGCGCGTCCCTCGAGCACAAGCTCCAGAAGCAGCGCCCCACAACCGCAGCCGCTGTCGGCGAACCCAAACCGCCAGCCCCGGTCTTTCGCGCCGCCCCCCAACCCTCCGCGTAACCACCGTGTAGCAGCGCTTTCCGGAAGCGTGCGCTTTTTCTTCAATTCTCCAATGCAGCGCTGGCTTTTATGCCAGCCCGTGGGAATTTCTTAATAGTCCTTAGTTTGGATTTGCCAACTACGTGAACATCGATGCATACCTCCCCTCAAGGGTTTGTGTAACTTAGCCGCCTTACTTGTGCCCCGTACTCTGCCTTGCGTGGGCTCTTGGGGTTTCTTTCCAACCTAACAACAGATTTGACCTTGCGGGTGCCCCATCCCTCGCGTTTGTTGCGAAGGGTGGGCTCTTACGCTCCAAAGTCACAACTGTTGCGCCGCTTCCAAGGGGGACCGTTGAACGTAGTTGGCCGCGCTTGTGATATCGTCGTTCTAATCAATGACTGCGACCCGCGAAATCTCTCTCGGCTCCCTCCGCCTCGGCGCTGGCAATCCGCTTTTTCTCATTGCCGGTCCTTGCGTCATCGAATCCGAATCTCATGCGCGGACCATGGCTGAACGTGTCTCGCAGATTGCCTCCGATTGCGGCGTCCCTTACGTTTTCAAAGCCTCTTACGACAAAGCCAATCGTTCCTCGGTAAGAGCCTTTCGCGGCCCTGGATTGGATGAAGGACTGCGCATCCTCGCTAAAATCAAATCCGATCTGCATCTCCCGATCCTCACCGACATCCACGACGCCTCCCAAGCCGCTCCCGCCGCCGAGGTCGCGGACATCCTGCAAATCCCCGCCTTCCTCGCGCGCCAGACTGATCTCCTCGTCGCCGCCGCCAAAACCGGCCGCATCGTCAACGTGAAGAAAGCACAATTCCTTTCTCCTTGGGACATGGGCAACGTCGCCGAAAAAATCGCTTCCTCCGGCAACACCAAGATCATTCTCACTGAACGTGGCGCAAGCTTCGGGTACAACAACCTCGTCGTCGACATGCGCACCTTTCCCGTCCTCGCCAAATTCGGCTATCCCGTCGTCTACGATGTCACTCACTCCGTTCAACTCCCTGGTGGACAGGGCCATGCCAGCGGAGGCCAGCCTGAATTCATTGAGCCGCTCGCCCGCGCCGGAGTCGCGGCCGGCGCCGATGGTCTCTTTCTTGAAACCCACGACAATCCCGCAGCCGCTCTCTCCGATGGTCCCAATGCCCTACCCCTCGCACAACTTCCCCAACTCCTCTCTCGCCTCACGGAACTCTCTATCCTAGTACGTCGCTGGAGCCCTTCATGATTCCCCGTCCAGAATTTTCTTCCCTCTCCTGCTTGGCCTGCGCCAAGGTGCGCCGTACCTTGGTCCTAAGCGAATCACAAATCACAAATCACGAATCACGAGCCACGAGTGACGAGTCACAGGTCACGTCCCTATGAGCCTAGACTCCGCACGTCGTGTCCTTCACATTGAGGCCCAGGCCCTCCACGATCTCCTCGCTCGCCTCGACGCTTCCTTCGACCGTGCCGTCGATCTCTTCTTTTCCTGTAAAGGCCGCGTTGTCGTCACGGGGATGGGCAAATCGGGCCTCATTGGCCGCAAGATTTCCGCAACCTTTTCCAGTACCGGCACGCCTTCCTTTTTTCTTCACCCCGCCGAAGCGCTCCACGGCGATCTGGGTATGCTTGCTCGTGGTGACGCCCTGCTCGCCATCACCTATGGCGGCGAAACCCAGGAAATCCTCAATCTTCTCGAAACACTGAAGCGTCTGGAAATGCCCATCGTCACTCTCACCGGCAATCCGAAATCCACTCTTGCCGGCGCTAGCGACGTTGTTCTCGACGGCAGCGTCAAGGAAGAAGCTTGCTCCCTCAACCTCGCTCCCACGGCCAGCACCACGGTCGCGATGGCCCTCGGCGATGCCCTCGCCATTTCCCTTCTCGAACGCCGCGGCTTCAAGCCCGACGATTTTGCCGCCCTCCATCCCGCTGGGCGCCTCGGTCATAAACTTCTCCGCGTCGAACACTTTATGCACTCCGGCGGCGCCATGCCGCATGTATCCCCACAAACGCCCATGCCCGCCACGTTCCACGAAATGTCCGCCAAAAAGCTCGGCATGACCACGGTTCTCACCGTCGACGGTAAACTCGCAGGCATCCTCACGGATGGCGACCTGCGTCGCCTCATGGAAAAACACGGTGGTGCAACGCTCTCGATGACTGCCGGTGACTGCATGGTGCGCACGCCGCAAACTATCGCTCCCCAACTCCTTGCCAGCGAGGCGCTCAACCTCATGGAAAAAAAGAAAATCACGTCCATCGTGGTCGTCGACCCTCCCTCGCAGAAAGTCGTCGGCGTGGTCCACCTCCACGACCTCTGGACCCTCGAACTCATTTAGTTCTGGAGCAAATCATGAATTCCGTCGCTGCTGTTCCCGCCGTTCCTCTCCGCTTCTTTTGAACTCGCCTCAAGAAATCGCTAGGCATATGTCGCTTGGACAACTGCGCTGAGCTGCCCCGCTTTGGTGGACCGTCTGGGGCACCCTCGTTGACGTCGGCTGCCTCGCTTGCCTCTTTTTCCTGACCCGGCGCAAAAACCTTCGCATTCGCGATCTCCTCGGGCCTTTGCCTCACTGGCTCGTGCCTAACTAAGGGCACCGCGTGCTTTGTGCTGATTTTTCCGTTCTTCCTTCTGGGCGGCCCTCTCGCCAGTTGGCTCCTCTATCACTCCTGGCAAGCGCCAATGCCTCCGGGAGAAGCGTGGGGCGACACTTGCCTCTCTGGTGCGTTCTCTATTCCTTTCTGATCTGGTGGCCCATCTGATCGGTCACCGAGGAGTTTACTTATCAGGGTTATCTTGCTTCGCGTCTCGTTGCTCTTTTCCGCTGTCGCTGGGCGCCCTACTGCCTGGTAGGAGTCGTGTGGGCTTTGCAGCATAGTTTTATTCCGTTCATGCCCGACTGGCGGCTGGTTCTCTACAGGTCCCTCGCCGTGCTCGTCGTGGCGATCTACTTGCGTACACGACGGCTTGCCGCACTCATCATCGCTCACTGGACGATGGACCTTACGGCCGCGTTCCTTCTGATTGAAAGGGCGCGCACAAAAACAAAATTGCCCTCGCGAAGAATTCTCCGCGAGGGCAATCTCCTGCTTACTCTCTTCGACGTCTTTACGGAACCAGGCTGTACCTGGCCGCTCGCACCGCCTTCTTGATGAACTCCTCTCCTTCCGGTGTTGCGAGCGACGCTGCCTTTGCCTCCGCTGGCCAGTTGGCTCTGTCCGCCATCATCGCCTTCAGTCCTTCCAGGATTTCCGGATCGCCTCCCGTGAAATCCTCGATCAGCTTCTTCCAGCGAGCCGCCAGTGCCTGTCCCTTCAGCCCCGCTGGGTCTTCACCCAACGACGCCTGCACGTCCGCGTGAAACTCCGCCCATTCCTTGTTCGCCTTGTCCAGAAATTCGGCGGATAACTCGCTCCTTCGGGCCGCGACCTTCAACTTCGCCGACGGACTGAAATACTTTCCTTTCCATTCCATTTGTTTTTGCATTTCAATCTCCTGCACGATGAGTTGAAACAGTTTCCAGTCCGGTTCGTTCCGCGACTGGAGCGACCGCCGCGCGTTGCCGATCGCCCGAATCGCCCGGTCCAACTGCAGGCGCTTCTCAGCCAGCACATTGAATTGCCGCTGCAGCACCCCGGCCAGGTTCGCTTCGGATTCCAGTAACGCGCGCATCTGTTTCAGAGGGATGCCGAGAAACTTCAGCACCACGAGCTGTTCCAGCCGCGCGAAATCTCGCATGCTGTAGAGCCGGTAGCCCCCCTCGGACCGCTGTTTCGGCCGCAACAGCCCCAGCCGGTCATAGTGATGCAGCGCCCGCACCGTCACTCCAGCCAGCTCTGCAAATTCCTTCGCGTGGTAAACATCCTTGGTTCCGGTTTTCACGGCTTCCTCCTCACGCAGCTTCCACCCTGACGTTACGTCAGGGTCAAGCCCTTTTATCCCAGACCTCTGTGGCCCTTTGTGTCCTCGGCGGTAAAGCCTTTTCTTTCTTGCTGATCGCTGAAAACTGATAACTGAAAACTCCTCTATCCCTGCTAGAATCGCAGATTCATCACCCAACGGAGGCCCCATTGTCTCGCACTCTCAAGATCTCACCTGCCCTCAAACGGCGCGCTGCTCAAATAAAGATTATCCTCATGGATGTTGACGGCACCATGACCGACGGCAGCGTCACGCTGCTCTCCCAGCCCGACGGCAGCGCTCTGGAAATCAAGACCTTCGACGCTCACGACGGACAGGGTCTCACCCTCGCTCACACCGCCGGCCTGCGCACCGGCTGCATCACCGGGCGTGAAAGCCCTGCGCTTCTTCGCCGTGCCCGCGAGATGAAAATGGATTTCGTCTACATGAAAATTGCCTTGAAGATGCCCGCCTACGAGGAGATTCTCCAGAAAGCGGGCGTCCCGGATTCCGCCGTGGCTTTCATTGGCGATGACCTTCCCGACATTCCTCTGATGCGGCGAGTCGGTCTCGCTGTCGCCGTGGGCGATGCCGTTCCCGAAGTAAAGAAAGTCGCGCACTACACCACGAAAGCGCTCGCCGGTCGCGGCGCGGTCCGCGAGGCCATCGAGCTAATCCTCAAATCCAAAGGCATCTTCGAGGAACTAATCGACAAAGCCCGTGCGTGAGGCGTGATATCAGTGATCAGCAATCGGTGATCAGAGTTCGTAGTGAGGCATCACGCTCACGGTCCTGATCTCTGATCGCTGATATCTGATCGCTCAAATGCATTGCGCTTGACTTAGCCCTCCACGCGATACAGACTCTGCCCATTCCTCGGAGGATTTCCCATGCGCACAAATTACGCCGCCGTTATCGTCGCCGCCATCGCCTATTGGCTCCTCGGTGCGGTCTGGTTCGGCGTCCTTTTCAGCAAACCTTGGATGGCTCTTGAAGGCATCACCGACGCTCAGGCTCGCAGCATGAATCCTGTCCTCCCCTACGTCATCAGTTTTCTTCTGAATATCTTGATTGCCTATTCGCTGGCTCAAATCTGCATCTGGCGCAATGCCAACACCATTGGCCGTGGCGCTTCCGTCGGTGTGCTCTTGTGGATTGGCTTCGTCGGTCCCATCACCTTCAGCACCTACATGTACGAGATGCGGCCCAGAACGCTCTTCGCCATCAACCAGTTCTATCCTCTCGCCGGCCTGGTTCTCATGGGAGCCATAATCGGCGCATGGTCCAAAAAATCCGCGTAACCTGTACCTGATTCTCTTTTCTGTAGCTCATCCCTTTAGGGATGAGGCTTTCCGTCGACCGCCACCGCTCCACCCCTTCAACACTCCCCTTACGTTTCCCTGCGCTCTCAGGCGATAATAGTTCGCACTCAACTCCTGTACGAGGACCATTTTCTAGATGCACCCATGGCACGATGTCTCCCCCGGCAAAGAATTACCGCGCGATTTTCAAGCCCTGATCGAAATTCCCCTCGGCTCCAATGTGAAATACGAACTGGACAAGACCACCGGCCTGCTCCGCGTCGACCGTATCATTCACTCCGCGGTCTTCTATCCTGCGAACTACGGCTTCATCCCCCAAACTTACGCGGAAGATAACGATCCTCTCGATGTCCTCGTCCTTTGCCAGGAAGCGGTTCAACCGCTCGCTCTCATCAAGGCACGCGCCATCGGCGTGATGACCATGATCGATTCCGGCGCTAGCGACGACAAAATCATCGCCGTAGCCACCAACGATCCCGAATTCAGCGAGTATCTCGAGGCGCGCGACCTCCCGAGTCATCGCCTCCTCGTCTTGCGCCGCTTCTTCCAGGATTACAAGCAACTTGAGGGCAAGCAGGTTCAAGTGGAAGACATCAAGCCCGCATACGCCGCCCTCGTCGTCATTGAAAAAGCTCTTGCGCGTTACCAGCAGCTCCGCGATAAACTGATTGCCGGGGAACCTCACTAAAAGGGACGACGATTGAATCCCATTCTGAAATGGACGGTCATCGCTCTAGCCGCTCTTTTACTCGGTGTCTACATCCTTTTCTGCTTCATGGCTGGCGGCCCCAAAGACGCCTTCTACATGGTCCGCTACGCTCTCCCCCACATGCATCGCGGTAACCTGAAAGTCGGCGACAACGCTCCTGATGCTCGGCTTGTCGCGCTCGATGGCTCCAGCACCTTTCACATTCGCGAAAAAACCGCTGGCCGTCCGCTCGTCCTTGTGTTCGGCAGCTTCACTTGACCACCTTTCCGTCGCCAGGTTGGCGACGTCGTTCAGCTCTATAACGATTACAAGGATCACGTCGATTTTCTCACTATCTATATTCGCGAGGCTCATCCCCTCGACGAGTGGCGCATGAAGTCCAATGCAAAGGATAAGGACGACGTTTGCTACGTGCAGCCCAAGAACTTGAACGATCGCATTGCCATCGCCAACGATTTCACCAAGCGCTTCAAATATCCCGTACCGTTCGGCATCGATGAAATGACCAATGCCGCCAATGATGCCTACGCCGCATGGCCCGAGCGGCTCTACATCATCGACGAAAGCGGTCAGATTTCTTACAAGGGCGGCAACGGCCCTTTCAAATACGATCCCAAGGAGGTTCGCGGCTGGCTCGCGCAACGCTACGGCGAAGTAAAGCATCCAGAACCCGCGCCCGCCGAAAAGAAAGGCTAATCGCCCCTCCATCTCGCACGAATGGTGTCCTCTTGATTCTTAAATGTAGCGCTGGCTTTCATGCCAGCCTCTCGGCGCTTTCTCACGCCAATTCCACGCTAAACTCGCTTTCGTCACCATGCTCCCTTCAAACAAAACGCGTGCTTCCTCCGCCGCCACCTCGAAAAGGGTCGGCCTGGCCCGGGCCTTATCCAAACTCGGTTTCTGTTCGCGTTCTCAAGCATTCGACCTGATTCGCGAAGGCAAGGTCACTCTAAACGGCGCTCGTCCGACCAATCCCTCGACTCCCGTTCGTCTCGGCGTCGATCGCATCCAAGTCGAAGGTCACCGCATCGCCGCTGCCGAAAAGCTCTATCTCCTGCTCAACAAACCCCGCGGCATTGTCACTACCGCCTCCGACGAAAAGGGGCGCGACACCGTTTATTCGCTCCTGCCCAAAAACTTGCAGTGGCTCGCTCCTGTGGGACGCCTGGACAAAGCCAGCGAAGGCTTGCTTCTCCTCACCAACGATTCCGAATGGGCGGCCCGCATCACTGATCCGGCGACCCATCTCGACAAAACCTATCATGTCCAGATCAACGTGCTTGCCGGTCGGCCGTTAATCGATGCCTTGCTTCGTGGAATTGAAACTCAGAAAGGCGAGACTCTCCGCGCCAAGTGCGTCAGCCTCTTGCGCACCGGCGAAAAGAATTCCTGGGTGGAATTAGTTTTGGACGAAGGCAAGAACCGCCAGATCCGCCGCATGTTCGACGCCCTGGGCATCGACATTCTTCGCCTGATCCGCGTCGCCATCGGCACGCTACAGTTAGGCGCCCTGTCGAAGGGCAACCACCGTCCCCTTCATCCCGACGAAAAAGCGCGTTTGGATGGCACCATGAAACTCGCGATCCCTGCCCGCGAACAACGGGCTCCGACGGTCGAAAAGTCCTCAGGCCTGAAAACCTGAGCTGCAGGATCTGTCGGCGCCACCTGCAGCACCTCAATCCGTCACTTCGCGCTTTCCAATTCGCTGGCCCCGTACAACGGCGAATCCTTCGGAATGGCCTCGCCCCAAATATAAAAATTGAACCAGTCCAGATTCGCTTGCAGCAACGCCCGTCGCGATTTTGGCTTGTTTACCCCGTGCCCAAATCCGGTGTAAAGAATTAATCGCGCCGGCACTCCTTGATCCTGCAAGCCTCGGTACAATTCAAAACTGTCCGGCACCGGCACTCGCTTGTCGTTGCTTCCCTGCTGGATCAGCGTCGGCGTTTTGGCCTGCTTGATGGTCGTAATCGGCGAAGTCTTCGCATAAACCTCAGGATCGTCCCACGGCATCGCATGCAAATACTGCCGCGTAAATGGCGTGATATCCGTGTTGACGTAGTACGTCATCCAGTCGCTGATTCCTGCTCCTACCGAAATCGCCCTGAATCGGTCCGTGTGCGTCGTCAGAAATGCCGAGATATATCCGCCCTCCGACCAGCCCATCGAGCCCATCTTGTTCGGGTCGGCAATCCCTTTCGCAATCATCGAGTCCACTCCGCTCATTACATCCCACATATCTCCTACGCCCAGATTGCGCACGTTCAGCGCCCGAAACTCCGCTCCGTATCCGGCGCTGCCGCGATAATTCGGCTCCAGCACTACTGCGCCCTTCGAAAGAAATACCTGCACAGGGTAGGCGTACTCATCCGGCGACAAAGTTGGCTGCGACGTTCCCGTCGGCCCCCCGTGAATCACCACAAACAACGGATATTTTCGCGACGCGTCGTAATCCGCTGGCTTGTGCAGGACTCCTTCAATCGTCGCTCCGTCCTGGCTCTTCCACGACACCACTTCCACGGTGCCCAGCTTCCAGTCTTTCACCTGCGCCGTAATATCCGTCAGCTTCCGTGGCGCGAAGGGCTGTGTCGCCGACACATACAATTCCGTCATGTGTGTGGCGTCTTCCGTGATAAACGCCGCCGTCTTGAAATCTTTTGTGAACGATCCATCCTGAATCAGCAGCGTGTCTGGCGAAGTGATTCTCTGAATGTCGAGCGTTCCAGGATTTACTCGATATATGTGCGCGTTGGTTTTCTGCTCCGCGGCAAAATAGATTCCGTCCGGTCCCCAATCGATCGGCTGCACGTCCTCGTCGAATTTGGCTGTCAGGTCCCGCACATCCGCGGCGGTTGTAGCAGGTTTGACCAGCACCGCGGCCAGATCCACCACCGCCACGTGCCCATTCGTGTAGTAGAAGTATTGCTGACCTAGCGATGTGCCGAAAGCCAATTGCTTCCCATCCGGGGAGAACATCGGCGAACCATCAGGCCCTGACAAAGCCACAATCTTCTTAACGGAGTTATTTGAGCTAAAGTCCAACAAATAGATGTCTTCCTCGCCGCTGAACGCCAGCAACGGATTTTTCGTCGCGCTGAAGGCAATGCGCGTGGAATCCGGCGACCATGCAAAGGAATTGATGTTTAAGCCGGAATCGGTCGTGAGCCTCTTCGCCTTCGTTGGCAAAAGCTCCTGCGACGCGCCCGCCACGTCCACCAGCCACAACTGGCTCTGCTGGTAATCTTTCTCGTACACGTCGTAATCGCTAAACTTCTCTTTGCGGTCTTTACTGACCTTCGACTCCGGCGGGTTCGCCGTAAAGGCCACCGATTTATTGTCTTTCGACCAGTGGAAGCCGTCCACATCCGTCTCCGATTTCGTCAACTGCCACGCCTCTCCACCTTTCGGAGAAATCACCCAGATCTGGCGATCGGCTTGTTTGCCGCCGCCCTCCTCCTTCCCTTCTTCTTTTTTCTCTTCTTTCTTTTCGTCCGGCTTCTGCACTTTTTCTTCCTTTTTCAGTTCTTTCGTCTCCTCCTTCTTTTCGATCGTCAGTGGCTCGATGGCCGCCGGTTCCCGTTCCGTCACGAACGCCAGCCACTGCCCATCCGGCGACCATTCCGGCTGCCCAGCCGACTTCTTTCCGCGTGTGAGCTGGAAATTGGCGCCTGTTGCTACATTCACGATCCAGATCTGCGTCACAAACTCATTGTCTTTCCAGTTCGCTTGCCGCACCTGGTACGCCACATATTTCCCGTCCGGCGAAATCCTCGCGGTATTAATCGTCTTCAGGCTCACCGTTTCATCCAACGTCGGCGTGTGTTTTGTCTGCGCACTAACCAGCAGCGGAAACACAAATACGAACGCAAGTACTCGCGCAATCCTCATGAACAAATCCTCCCAGGCAAATGAACAAGCTAAGAGTGTACCTCCCATCGGTCTGGAATCAGTTACGGAACTCACTCGCAGGAAGTTCCACTCGTCAATAAAAACGGCGCCAACCCACCCCGGATCGGAGCCGTCTGTCTGCTGTGGAGGAAGGCAAAGCTCATTCATCAATTCCCGCTGCCGCCTGTTTTTCATCCAGCTGCATTCCTTCTTTGATCACTTCCTAGCGCTTCACCTGCACGTCTTCTCGGAGCAGTCCCACATAATCTTCCGTGTTCAGTTCCTTGCTCTACGCGGCATCCTGCACTTCTCTTGCGCCCGCAATCCGGCCGTCACCATCAGGGAAATCCATCGCATCATCATTCCCACCTCCAACAATTCGCATTACGAATGGATGCCACTTTCCGCACAGATCCTCTGTGGAACCCAAAGTCCTACTTATTAGCTATATCTCTACTACATACACAATGAAATATATAGAGCGAAGCATACCCGGCCGTCGCTCGGTCTCTGCTTGACGCCAAAAAACTCTCGCTTGTCGCCGGAATTCGAGGCGTGCCTCAGCTCCACACAACCACGAAACGCTTTCAACTGGTCCAACGAAGCGCAGGAGAAGCAGGACATGGACATTGCAAGGCGTGCTGCCGCGAGGGTGACATTTTGTTACAGCAGCAACCGCTAGGAGGTAACATTTCTTCCAGCTATTCGCGATTCAAAACGGTAAAAAATACAATTCGCATTCAAGACCCGAGCCGGTCGATTATTTTCCTGCTATTGAATTTGAACCAATCAACCTTCGTCGTTGTTGACGCTCTCTCCACGCCAATCTACCATGTACATGGTATTGATTGTTCGGAGAAGGTAGGTCCCAGCCCATGCGCATCCCCACGGTCGTGGTCTTGTGTATCACGGCGATTTTCGCGAAGCCACTCCGCTCACAAACTACCGCCCTCGAACCGATGCATGTTTCTCCGGGGACCGTGTTGACGTTTCACCTGCAAACTCGCTTGCATCCGGGCACCGGCAATGATGTCGACGTCCTTCCCAGCGGCACCGTCCTGCGCGTCAAAATTCTCGGCTCCATCGATTCGGCCGTGGACCGCGACGGTTCCGAATTTCGCGGCGTCGTTGCTTCCCCCGTCGTCGCCGGCAAAGTCACTGTTCTGCATTCAGACTCCGAAGTACGCGGCATATTCGCGTTGTTGCGCAGCAGAAATCATCCTGAGGGTTTTCGTTACGAACTTTTAATCACCGGCATAAATGACCGCGGCAAGAACTATGATCTCACGGCCTCTTTGAATTCCTCCTTTCGCGAGACTACTGAACAGCCGTCGGCCGCCACCAACACAGAGATCAAGGGCGGTGCGCGCAAGGATACCGTTCCCGCCGGCACTAAATTGACTGTGCCCATGTCCAATTAGTCGAAAGCCTATAACTCCCCCCAATCACCCAATCTAAGTCGCCTCCGCATTTCCCTGTAGGAAGAGTAGGAGCAATCCCGGAAGAGTTTTCCGGCTACAGTACCCGCGCTACAAAACTATCCATGGCCTTTCGCGCCTTCGCAACCGTTCGATTCCAAGGGAATAGCGAATCTCTCGCAAGTTATCCGTACGATGGCGCCCGTAGTGCTCTTTGCAAACTACCAGCCAAAAATCTTTCAGGAGGCTTCACTTTATGAGAAAGGAAATGAGAATTGCTCTGTCCGCTTTGGCGAGTTTGGCTCTCACCGCTGCTACTTTCGCAATGCCCGTTCCCGCCACCCCCGCCAAACAGAGTTCCGCTCAGTCACAGGAGACCCAGACGCAGTCTGTCTCCGGCACAATCGCATCGGTTGAAAAGCGTTCCTTCACCTTGGCCGTGGGATCCGGCTCCACCAATCCCGGCCAGCAGATGGAGCAGACCTCTCCAAAGACCATGACCTTCATGATCGACAAGAACACCACTGTCGATGGCAAGCTTAAGGTTGGCGCTAGTGCTGACGTCACTTACCGCGAGGAAGGCGGCAACAACATCGCGGTCAGCGTTCGCGTTTCGCAGTAATTCCTTGTTTTGAGGAAGCCTCAATCTGGGTTCCCCGCTGATGGTTCGCCCTCGGGGAACCCAACCTCTTTTGCGCCTGGCACTCTCAGCCTCGTATTGCACATAGCCAACGCACCAGCGCTGATTAGTTCACCCTCAGTAGAACGGAACGATATTCGTGTTGTTGGGGTGAAGGCTGCCCTGCGCATCCAAGCATTTTCCGGACTCGGTCGTCGCTGGCAGCACTGCAAACTATTACCGATAATCCGGCAGCGTGGGCAGGCTCAGAACCCTCGCAGTTGCGTTGACGGTCGCCTGACTGGCAATCTGCACCCGCGCGAAATTTGTCGCCGTCGCGGCCATGTCTGCGCCCGCCAATCCATTTTCCTGCTGGCTCAGGTTCAACCGATCAACGTTTTCGCGGCTGAATCTGAATGATTCGGCTGTTTCCCTCCCGCTCAGCCCCTCAAATTTCCCCTAACTCCTTTCGATGCACATACATCCGCACGCTTGCGGCCGCATCTCCTTTATTTTCACATACATCCACAAAAACGCCCGTGGGTAGGGGTGGTATCTTCCCTGCTCTCCTCTCACCCGTCCTTCCCGCTACTGGAAGTTCTCAATCACTCCCCTCGGAATCGCATGGCTCTTCGCTTTCGTCGGATCGCCGGGCACACGCACCGTCCACACCCGCTTCTCCAGGCCTTCCACCGCCAGCGTTTCGCCGCGAAACAGTCTGTGCTGCACGCTAAAACTGCTGGTTCCCCAATTTGTGACGCAAGACTCGACGCTGACCACGTCCCCAAACGACGACGGAACGAAGAAATTGCAGCCTGCCTGCACCAGTGGAATTCCAGCAATCTGGAAGCGCTTCAGCATCTCCGCCTTCGGGAATCCCAGTGCCTTATGAAACAGCGCATTGGTGCATGCATCAAAGTATTCAAAGTAACGCGGGAAAAACACAATTCCGAACGGGTCGCAGTCGCCCCATTCGATCAGAATCTCTTTTCGGTTTGTCAGCATTCTCCATCTCGTTTCGCGTAGCCAATTGGCTCTGCCGAGTCTACTCCACTCTTCCATTCCGGGGCGTGGCATTTGCTCTTCTTGTGTGCGTTTACGGTAGACTGTCTTCGAGGGAACACCATCATTCCATGACCACTGCTTATATTTGTGACGCAATTCGCACGCCCATCGGCCGCTATGGAGGCTCGCTTGCCGCCGTGAGAGCCGATGACCTTGCGGCCATCCCCATCAAAGCGTTCCTGCAACGCAACCCCAGCGTCGATTGGAACGCGCTCGACGACGTCATTTTCGGCTGCGCCAATCAAGCCGGTGAGGACAATCGTAACGTTGGCCGCATGGCTCTTCTTCTCGCCGGCCTTCCCAAGGAGATTCCCGGCTCGACCGTGAATCGTCTGTGTGGATCGAGCATGGACGCAGTCGCCGTGGCCTCTCGTGCCATCAAAAGCGGCGAATTGGATCTCGTCATCGCCGGCGGGGTCGAAAGCATGTCGCGCGCCCCGTTTGTGATGGGCAAAGCGGCCTCGGCATTTTCTCGGAGCGCGAAAATAGAAGACACGACCATTGGCTGGCGATTCGTGAATCCCGCGATGAAAGCCAAATATGGCACCGACTCCATGCCGGAAACCGCGGAAATCGTCGCCGAAGAGTACAAAGTGTCGCGCGAGGATCAAGATGCCTTTGCCTTTCGCAGCCAACAGCGCACCGCCGTGGCGGTCAAAGCTGGGCGGCTGGCGGAAGAGATCGTTGGCGTGCCCATTCCGCAGAAAAAGGGTGAGCCGGTTCTGGTCACCGCCGATGAGCATCCGCGGCCCGATACCACGATGGAAGCGCTCGCCAAACTGAAGGGCATTGTAAAACCCGAAGGCACCGTAACCGCCGGCAACGCCTCCGGCGTGAACGACGGTTCCTGCGCGCTGTTGATTGCTTCGGAAGCTGCCGCCACGAAATTCAGGCTCACCCCGAAAGGGCGAATCGTCGCTGCTGCGGCCGCTGGCGTTGCGCCTCGCATCATGGGAATGGGTCCGGTCCCGGCGACACGCAAGGTGTTAGCCAAGGCGCAACTCGCGATTGACCAAATGAACGTGATTGAACTCAACGAAGCTTTCGCGTCGCAAGGTCTCGCCGTCCTTCGCGAACTGGGCGTTCCCGACGATGCCCCGCACGTCAACCCCAACGGTGGCGCCATCGCCATCGGTCATCCCCTCGGCGCCAGCGGCGCGCGGCTTGTAACTACGGCGCTCTACCAATTGCAGCGTACCCGCGGACAGTATGCCCTGTGTACAATGTGCATCGGCGTGGGCCAAGGCATCGCCGTGATCCTGGAACGCGTATGAATCGCTCCTCCGCGGGAGACATTCTGTGAGCATTCTGGATCCTCTGTTCCGCAGCGCGGCGCTGGATCAGGTCTTTTCCGATGCGGACCGCGTGCAAGCCATCCTGCATTTTGAGGCGGCCTTGGCCCGCGCCGAAGCTGCCTCAGGAATCATTCCCGAGGCTAGTGCCCGTGCCATCGTCGCAAAGTGCCGCGTGGAAAATTTCGACCTGCACCTCATCGCGCAGGACGCGGCACAGGCGGGCAACCTGGCAATCCCCATCGTCAAACAGCTCACCGAAGCTGTCGCCAAAGACGACAAGGACTCCGCGCGCTTTGTTCATTGGGGCGCCACCAGTCAAGATGCCATCGACACAGGAGTAGTGCTGCAACTGCGCCGAGCGCTGGAATTGTGCGAACAGGATTTGCAGCGTCTCAGCGGCACGCTCGTCAGCCTGGCGGAAAAACATCGCGCGACTCCCATGGTGGCCCGCACCTGGATGCAGCAAGCGCTTCCTACCACGTTCGGATTTGCCGTTGCCGGATGGCTGGAGGCCATTGTTCGCCATCGTGTTCGCCTTGCGGAAATTCGCCCGCGTGTTTTCACCCTGCAGTTCGGCGGCGCCGTTGGGACACTCGCCGCACTTGGCAGCAATGGTCCCGCGGTCGCCAAAGCACTCGCGCTGGACCTCAAACTGGACTTGCCCGCGGCTCCCTGGCATGCTCATCGCGATCGCATCGCCGAAGTGGCTACCACGCTTGGTCTGTGTATGGGCACGCTCGGAAAAATTGCCCGCGATATTTCGTTGCGCACGCAAACGGAAGTGAGGGAATTATTCGAGCCGGGCGGTGAAGGACGCGGCGGCTCTTCCACGATGCCGCACAAGCGCAACCCCGTCACTTGTGCCGTCGCTCTGGCAGCGGCGCAACGCGTTCCCGGTCTCGTCAGTACACTGCTCAGCGCCATGGTACAGGAAGAAGAGCGTGGGCTCGGCGGCTGGCACGCCGAATGGGAAACGCTGCCGGAATTGGTCTGCCTCGTTGGCGGCGCTCTGCACCACCTCGCGGAAATGTTGCCCGGCTTGGAAGTCGACGCGGCTCGCATGCGCGAAAATCTGGAAATCACGCGCGGCCTTATTTTCGCCGAAGCCGTCAGCATGGCTCTCGGCGACCGCATGGGTAAACTGCCTGCCCACATGTTGGTGGAAGCCGCGTGTAAAAAAGCCCTCGCGGAAAAACGCCACCTCAAAGACGTTCTGCTCCGGGAGCCTGGCTGGCACGGACACTTAACTCCGGCCGACCTCGAGAGTCTCTTTGAGGTGCGCAACTACCTGGGGAGCGCCGAGGAATTTACCGCTCGCGTGCTCAGCGAGGCTGTGAGCTTTTCTGCTCGGCGGTGATTGGGCAAGGAAACCTATGCCATTGGCAGAATTGCAGGATGTGCAGATTCACTACGAATGGGACGGCCCGGAGGACGCTCCCGTTCTCGTTTTCTGTAATTCGTTGGGTACCAATCTGCGTATGTGGGATCCACAAATCGCGGACTTCTCGGAGCATCTCCGCGTGCTTCGCTACGATACGCGCGGCTTTGGCGCCTCCACCGTTACTCCCGGCCCTTACTCCATTGCGCAGTTGAGCTGGGATCTGGTGCATCTTCTGGACACGCTGGCGCTCGATCGTGTGCATTTCTGCGGCCTATCGATGGGCGGCATGGTCGGAATGTTTCTTGGCGGCAATGCCCCAAAGCGATTGCACAACATTGTTCTTTGCAACACGGCCGGGAAATTTGGCACGCCGGAAACCTGGAACGCACGCATCAGCGCCGTCCAAGTCGGTGGCATGAAAGCCGTCGCTTCCACGGTGATTGAGCGCTGGTTGACTCCCGCCTATCGCGCTTCTCATCCAACAGAAACCGGTGCCGCAATCGCAATGCTGGAATCCGCCAATCCCGAGGGATATGTCGCCAATTGTGCCGCCGTCCGCGACATGGACCTGCGCGAAACACTTTCCGCGGTGCAGGTTCCCGCGCTGGTGCTAGCCGGCTTGTATGACCCAGTTGCAACCCCGGCGGACGGTCACTTCCTGGCCGAACGCATCCCCGTTGCTCGCTATGTCGAAGTTCCCGCCGCTCATCTGTCCAATCTGGAAGCGCGCGACGACTTCAATCGCACGGTACTGACATTTCTAGGAGCCTGAGGAGAGCCGCACCATGGATGAAAAGAAACGTCATGAAGAAGGTATGAAGATCCGTCGCGCGGTGCTGGGAGACGCCCATGTGGACCGGGCAATCGCAACGCAAAACGAATTCACTGCAGAATTCCAGGAGCTGATCACACGCTACGCCTGGGGCGAAATCTGGACGCGCCCCGATCTCGACCGCAAGACGCGCAGCTTAATCACCATCGCCATGATGGTGGCACTGAACCGCTCCGAAGAATTACAGCTGCACCTGAAGGCGGCTTTGAAAAACGGAGTTACCCGCGCGGAGATCAAAGAAGTCCTGCTACAAGCAGCTATTTACTGCGGCGTGCCCGCGGCGAATCATGCGTTTCACATGGCGGAACAGGTTTTTTTCGCCGCGCGCGCTCAGGACTCCAGCAACTCCAGCTGAGGCATTGCCGGATCTCACCCATTGCACCGATCGAAGCTACAAGTCGGGCAATAAGTTCTCATTCATCCCGATCGCGTGCAACGAACTCGCCAACTGCTCCCAAGTGCCTGACTCGCAGTCCAGCACCACTTCAAAAATAGAACGACGGCGGCTAGGAAATCCCAACAGCGCCCTCTTGATTTCCGCACCCACTGGAATCTCTGCCTGCGCGTCCGACATGCGCATGTTCGGCAGAATGCGCGTGACGTTCGTCACATTGCGATATGTCCGACTGCGCAAGTCGTGCTTGCCCCTATTTTTAGGACTACTCGCTTCTCTATGTCGGTTCTTCCCACTCACTGTCTGGGGCGGGCAGGTGGTCCGTGTCGCGAGCCACCCATACATACATCGTGGGCAATAGGTAGATGCTGATGAACAGGGCCGCGAGCAAGCCGCCGACAATCACGATTGCGAACGGCCGCTGAGAGTCTGACCCAATGCCCCGGGAGAGCGCGGCGGGCAACAGCCCCAGGGTCGCCACCAGCATGGTCATCATGATCGGCCGCAGGCGCAAAATCGCTCCTTCCACGGCGGCGTCCTCAATCGAGTATCCCTGTGCCCGCAAGTGGTTTATATACTCAATCATGATCACGCCGACCTGCACGGAAACTCCGAAGAGCGCCAGAAACCCAACGCCGCTCGAGACGCTAAAGTGCGTGCCGGTAATCAGCAACGCCAGAATGCCTCCCAGAGGCGCCATCGAAACGTTCGCTAGAGTGAGCGCCGCCCATTTTGCCGACTGAAACATGGTGAAGAGAATGATGTAAATGACCAGAATGGTGATGGGCAAGACAATCAGTAGGCGGCGCTGCGAGCGCTTTTGGCTTTCATACTCACCGGCCCAATCCAGGTGATAGCCCACCGGCAGTTTCACCTGCGTGTCCACCTTGTGCATGGCTTCTTCCACCGCGCTGCCGAGATCGCGACCGCGAATGCTGTACTTGATCGCGATGTAGCGTGAGTTGGATTCGCGATAAATTTCCGATGCCCCATCTTCCACGCGAGTGTTCGTCAACTGCGCCAGGGAGACGCGCTCTCCGGAAGGCGCGAGGAGACGAATATTTTCGATGGCCTCGCGGGTGTCCCGATAGGGCGCCTGGTAACGCACAACCAGGTCGTACCGCTGCTCGCCTTGGAGGACTTGAGTCACCGCTTTGCCGCCGATGGCGGTTTCCACGGCATCTTGCACGTCCACCACGTTGATGCCATAGCGCGCGGCCTTCTGCCGGTCGATGCTCAAATTCAGATTTGGCTGACCCAATACACGAAACAGCCCGAGATCCTCCACGCCCTGCACGCCGCGCATGACGTTGACAATTTCCTCGCCCTTTTGCTCCAACAGCTTCAGATCATCGCCGTACATTTTCACGGCGAGTTCTCCTTTGACACCGCTGACCGCTTCTTCCATGTTGTCCGAGATCGGCTGCGAAAAATTCCATAAGACTCCTGGGATCTTGCTCAATTCCGTATCCATCGCGGCAATCAACGCCTCTTTGTCCTCCTTGAAGACGGGCCGCCACTGAGCTTTCGGTTTAAGGTCCACAAAATATTCCGTGTTGAAGAACCCTGTCGTGTCCGTGCCGTCATCGGGCCGCCCCACCTGCGACACTACTTGCTTCACTTCGGGAAACGCCGCGAGAATCAGCCGCGCCTCGTTCATGACCCGCGTACCTTCCGTCGGTCCCGTACTGGGCGCAAGGGTACCGCGAGCCCAGATGGCCCCCTCGTCAAGATGCGGCAGGAATTCCGAACCGACTACTCCGCTAAACAGAAGGATGACGGTGATTGCCAGCCCCGCCGCCGCCAGCGACAACGTGAGTTTGCGGTGGTGTAAAGCCAAACGCACCGTGGTCCGGTAACGGCTGCGAAGAAACTCCATCACCGGGTTACGCCACTCCTTGACACCCTTTTGAAAAACGATTTCGGCGAGAACCGGCCCGATGAAAATTGAAAACACCAGAGCGCCCAGCAACGCGAACGACACGGTCCACGCCATAGGCTTGAAGAGCCGGCCCTCTACGCTCTGCAGCGTGAAGATCGGCAAGTATGCGGTGATAATGATCGCGCGCGCAAAAAACACCGGCCGCAAAACCTCGTGCACCGCGCCGCGGATCCTCTCCAGCGGGGTCTTGCCGGCATTCCCAGGCAAATTAAAATGACGAACGATGTTCTCAATTACCACCACCGATCCATCAACCACCATGCCGAAATCCAGTGCTCCGAGTGACAACAGGTTGGCGGGTATTTTATTGAGATCCAGACAGATCGAAGCGAACAACAATGAGAATGGAATTGTGAGCGCAACGATAAGCGCGCCCCGCGCGTTGCCAAGGAAAAAGAACAAGATGATTGAGACAAGCAAAACCCCTTCGGTCAGGTTGTGCAGCACCGTGTGCGTTGTGTAGTGCACCAGGTCGCTGCGGTCGAGAAATGAGACGATCTGCACTCCGCGTGGGAGGATACGCTCGTTCAGCTGCTGCACTTTTGCATGAATGTCTTCGATCACCGCATCGGCATTCGCTCCCTTGCGCAGGAGCACAATGCCTTCCACGACGTCATCGTTGTCAACGACCGTGCCATCATCCCGGCGCAGGGATTTCCCAATCTGTCCGAGCCTGATGCGCGGCCCTTCGGTGACGGTCGCAATGTCGCGCACGTGCAGCGGGGCACCGTTCTGCGCTTTCAAAACGGTCTCTTCGATGTCCTTTAAATTGGAGATCAAACCGAGCGCGCGGACGTTGATCTGCTGCAACCCTGACTCGATGAAGCTTCCACCCGCGTTCAGGTTGTTGTTGGCAAGCTGTTGCTCAACCTGCCCGATCGTGAGCCCATAGGCCACCAGCTTATTGGGATCCACACGTACCTGATATTCGCGCGTGGTTCCACCGAAACTGACCACGTCGACCACGTTGGGAACGGACTTGAACTGCTTCTCAAGAACCCAATCTTCCAGCGACTTAAGCTCCATTAAGTCGTACTTCGGGTTCGTGCTCTTCAGCGTGAACCAATAGATCTGCCCTACCGGGCTGAAATCCGGCCCAATGCTGGGCTGCAGATTATTGGGAAGAGTCACTTGCGACAGCCGTTCCAGAACCTTCTGCCGGTTCCAGTCATTCACCGAATCATCGTCAAAGATCAATGTCACGCTGGAGAGACCGAAGAGCGATGCGGAACGGAGATGCTGCAGGTGCGGCAAGCCATTGACTTGTGTTTCGATCGGGATCGTGACCTGTTGCTCCACCTCTTCCGCAGCACGCCCCGGCCATTGCGTAATCACTTGCACGTAATTGTTCGCGACGTCCGGATAGGCCTCAACCGGCAGATTGCGGAAGGAGACTGCGCCCCACACCAGCAAGAGAATGGTAAGGGCGATCACCATGAACCGGTTGTTCAGCGCGAATTCGACCAGGCCTGAGATCATCTGCGTTCCTCGGTGCTCCGCATCGCAAAAATGCTACTGTTCCGCGGTGTTCTGGAAGACTAAAGCGCTGGCAACCACGTCTTGCCCTGCCTCAATACCCGCGCGAATTTCCTGCATTTTATTTGGTAGGCTCGCGCCCGCCTTTACCTCGGCGCGCCGGAACTTCCCTCCGCCAACAGGCACATAGACCCAGTCGCGATCGTGCAAGTGCAGAATGGCGGTTGCCGGTAAGGTCACATATCGCTCTTTTTTCTGCCCGTGAAAGGCGGCGGTGGCGAACATTCCGACGCGCATCAATTTCTCGGGATTCGCCACCTCGATGCGCACTTTGGCGGTGCGAAGGCCCGGATCGAGAATTGACCCGATGTTGTTGATCTTTCCCGTCAGCACCTTGTCGGGATAGGCATTCAGTCGGATTTCCGCCGTCTCTCCCATGTGCACATTCGCCAGATCGTTTTCATATACATCGCAGAGAATCCAGACGCTCGACAAATCCGATATCGTAAATGGATTCGTGGAAGACAGCCCCTGAACTCCGGACGCATTTGTTACCTGCTGGTCGGTAATCACGCCTGAAACCGGAGCTGCAATATCGGCCACTCCACTGGGATGATCCTTGTCCACTCCCAGGACTCGCAGATGCTCAAGCGCCGTCTCTACGTCCACCCTCGCCTTTGCGTCCGCGTCCTGCGCCACCTGAAAATCGTTCAGTGATATGGCGCCCTTGTCATAGAGAATCTGCGCTCTCGCCGCCTGTTTTCCCACCAAGGCCTCGTCCGCTACAGCTTTGCGGTAATCGGCAAACGCCGTCGCAATGTCCGCGCTCTGCACACGCAGCAGCACCTGCCCTTTTTTCACCGTATCGCCCAGCCGCGCCTTGATCTCCACTACCCTTCCCGAAGCCAGCGAGATTACCGGAACTGTCCGGCTTACATCTGGGCTCACAACTCCGGTGACCGACAGTGTCGAGGCAGCCAAATACTCCGTCGCCTTCACCAGAGGAAATTGCTCCGGATGGTCCACTTGCAGCAGGCTGACGTCCGTTTCCTTCTCCACTTTCGCCGGAGGAGGCGCCCCGCTCCCGGATTCGGACTTTGCGCCGCAACCCTCGGCAAGCAATACTGCGGCGAAAAGAAACGATGCCAGTAACCGTCGCCTTCCACTCATTGAATGACCTCGCGTCCGACGGCCAGATTCAACTGGTTAACCGTCATTAGATAGGAACCAATCAGCGTCAGGTAATTCAACTCTGTCGCGCGATATTCTTTCTGCGCGTCCAGGTAGTCCAGTAGCGATGCGCCGCCATGCTCGTACGCAAAGGAAACCGTGTCGCGCACCTGCACTGCCTTGTCGAGATAGGAGTCCTTGTACGGTATCAACAGGGCCACAGTATTCGTCAGCACCGTGTAGGACGAATCGACATCATTGAACACTTGCGCTCGAGATGCTTCCGCCAGCCGTTGTTGGCGCTCAATATCGATCTGCGTGCGCAATTTCTCTCCCTGGTTCCGATCAAAAAGCCGCAACGGAATGCTGATGCTCACGCCCATGTAATGATCGATCGGGGGATTTTTCCCTACGTCAACGCCAAAGGTCGGATCGGTTGAGCCGTTGGCCACCGCCAGTTTGTGATCTGTCTCGGCTTTGTTGATCGCCTGCAACGCCGCCTTCAGGTCCGGCCTGGTATCCAATGCCATTTGCCGGTAGTCCGCCAAAGGCCCGATCACGCGCGAAAAATCAAAACGTCCACCCACATCGAACTGTTCCACAGGAGTCTGATCATTCAGCAGAGTTAACAGTTGAATTTTTGCGTTACGCAGGTTGATCTCCGCATTCTGCAGGTCGCTCAAAAATTGCAGTCGTTGTAACTCCAGGCGATTCAAATCCATCTGCGAAATGTCTCCCACCTGATACCGGTCCCGATAGATGGCTAAAGATTTGTCGTAGCTGGCGAGGTTGTCTTTCGCGAGTTGAAGGATGGCCTTGCCCTGTAGCGTTTGTACAAATGCCAACCGCAGACTGAAGATCAGATTGCGCTCCAGGTCCATCTGTGAATCAATGGCTATCCCCGTCGCCTTTTCCGCGCTGTCCCGGCGTAATTCCCGCTTGTGCTGTCGTTCGTGGAGATATGTGACTGTCCCCGACGGCAATGCCTGCGCCAGCGGCTGGTAAGGATCACCGGAGAACAGCGTCACCTGGTCCAGGAGCGCGGTAAAGTTAGGATTGGGCCGCAGATAAGCCGAGATTTCGTTCGCCTTGAATTCCTGGACAGCAAGTTGCCCCGCTCGCAGCGTGGGATTGTTGGCCTCGAACCGCGTGCGCACATCGTCCCACGTCAGTGCCTTCTGTGCGTGCGCCAATGTCGCTGTACTTCCCACAAGCAAACCGACGGCGCAGATATCTCGGATAAATCGCTGCATTCCTCTACCCTCACGTCCTGAAACACTTTAGGAAGCCATTGCGGAGGCACGATAAACGGTGGAAATCGCCGGTTTGTATTGCGCACGATAGCGTGGCCAGCGTTTGGTCTTTAATTACGAAGTTATGAGGGAATAGTTTATGGAAGGATACAGCCCTTTGGCGGAGACCGACCCAAGGACGCGCCTAAATGCCGGCGCGAGAAATCTTGTTGATTTGCCGTAAGAAACCACTCGGAGGGCGCAGCTGAATGAAATTCCGCCGCATCGCTGGCCTCTTGCCCAGAGGGACAACGCGATTGCGATAGAGGGAGTTGTCTCCAGCTCGGCGCGGACGGCGCGTCCATATGAACGCCGCTTTCCGAACTTAGTTCCGGAAACGCGCCCTCTTCAGCAAACGAGAAGTTGCCGCGCCCGTCGTTCACCAGCACCGTTACGAACTTGTGGTCAACAACCGTCGTCACCACCAGATCAACGGCACTGTCGCCATTTACATCCTTGGCGGAAAGCAACAAGCCGCCGAATGGCGCTGTAAGTCCAATCGCGGAACTCGCTCCAAAGCTCAGCTGCAGGTGAATGGAATACCGCGAATCTCGCTGGGTATAAGGGTCGACTTGAACCGTGGCAAAGTCCGGCTTCTGGTCGCCATCAAAATCGCCAATCGCAAAATGGGGAGCCGCGAGTCCAGAACCTGCGGACGATTGCGTCGCGCTCGAGAAATCCAGATTGGTTGCCGCCCGGGATTCAGCCGGTCCAGCGAACAACGCCAGACTGAGCGGTAAGCTGACCAGAATCAGTATTCTCGTGATGGCTCGCGAGTCCATAAAATCGAGAACAATTGTAGCGTAAAGCGCTGGCGCATCGTCAAAACACGCTCGGCCGGCTTCCGCAAACCGAACACGCCGGTGTGAAAGACGTCACAATTGGCTGTAACGTTTAGCACCGCGCTTGTCGGTATGCCCCCGTCTCCCGCTCGTGAAGCTTTCTGCGCGAGTTCGCTCTAGCAGGACGTAAGCGACTGATACTAAGAATGTTAGATGAACCAAGGTGCGACCTGGCAGTGTCGCAGGAGCGTCAACCGCCAACCCATGGTCGCGAATGCTACGTGGCGGACTCGCTATGTCTCCGTGTTGGCCGTTGTGGCCACGAACCTGAAAGACTGCCCACCGTTCGCTTCGCTGCATCGTAAGGGGCTCACCGCCACGTACAGCTAACCGGGAAGTATGAGGACGAACGTGGTTAGGCCGCCGCTTGGAACGTTCCCTGCGTGATATACCCCGGCTTGTGACCGCAAAGCACACAAAAACGACCCTGCTTCTTCGCGTTCTCGTCCGGCTTTCGGCCTCTTCGCCGCACCTTTGCCTTGTTGCGATCTGTTGCGATCCTCTCGATTCGTAGTTCGCGTCGGAATGCTGTAAACTAGTTGTTGCGGCTGATCTCCACTTCTTGGAGGAATATTGCGTTTGACCTTTGCTCTGCTTTGTCTTGTTGCCTGCATGCTCGCAGGAGCGTCAGTCCAAAGCAGCAGCGCATCCCGCGCCGATTCCGGCGACGCCGACCTTCATCGCCTCCGGCTCTACCATACCCACACAGGTGAGCACATCGACATCGTGTACCGGCGCGGCGATGCCTTCCTTCCCGAAGCGGAAGAGCAACTCGACCATTTCCTTCGCGATCATCGCACGGGAGAGGTAAAGCACTACGATCCGCGCGTTTTCGACATCCTGTCCGATTTGGCGGCGTCCCTCGGCCATCCCTCGGCCGAGATTCAGATTATCTGCGGCTACAGAACTTCCTGGAGCAACGAGTTTCTTCGCGCCCGCTCTTCGGGTGTCGCTAGGAGCAGCCTGCACATGCAAGCACACGCCATCGATATTCGGATCCCCGGGGTTGATACCCTCACCTTGCGGAATGCCGCTCTGCGGCTCGCGCGAGGCGGTGTGGGCTACTATCCACGGTCCGGTTTCGTCCACGTCGACACAGGCCGCGTGCGCACCTGGTGTTACGGCTGCACTTCCTCGCAGAACTAGCAGCCTATCGTTACTTCCTTACTTCTTTGTTTCTTTGCTTCCGTAGGCATCCGCGATCAGTTTTTCCAATTTTTTGTCAAAGCCGTAAATATCCTGGAAGAATTCCGCGGTATCGCTCTCGGGAACCACCGCCGTCCCGTACACGATCAGCACGGGAATGGGGTTCGTCAGATTCACCTGCTGTTCCTTCTGCGCCTTGAACGCGGCGTCGATTCGTTCGCGCGTCCAGCCAGGATTGTTGCGCAACACCCATTCCGCGAGCGCTGCGGGATTTTCTACGCGGATGCACCCGTGACTGAAATCCCGCCGGCTCTTTGCAAACAGGCTCTGCGAAGGCGTGGAATGCAAATAGACATTGTTGCTATTCGGAAAAATAAACTTGATGAGACCCAGGGCGTTCTTCGGGCCGGGTTTCTGCCGCACCATCAGCTTTCCCGCGCGCAACTGCGCCAGCACGTCCTCGCTCACCACGCCATCCGTTACCACCTGACCCGAATACGTAGCCACCTCATAGTTGTTTTTTGTCAGGTACTCGGGGTCCTTCGCGATTTTGGGCACAATCTCGTTGCGCAGAATACTGGGCGGAACATTCCAGTACGGCCAAAACACCAGGTATTTCATGCCCTGTTCCATCACCGGCGTCTCGGTGCGCATCGCTTTCCCCACAACCACGGGCATCATCAGCATCGGATTTCCGTCTTTGTCATACGCGCGCAGCAGGAACTCAGGAATATTCACAACAACCGGAGGTTGCTGAAAACTGTGCGGAAGCCAACGCCAGCGCTCCAGCGTCAGTTGCAATTGCCGCACGCGGAAGCTCAGGGGACGATTCAATTCGTCAATGGTCTGCTGACCGAGCCTACCGTCTGTTTCCAATCCGTGCCGCTCCTGGAAGCGCTTCGCTGCCTCGACGATCTCTCCCTGATACGCTTGCGAATCCTGCGGCAAGTTCGCCGTCGCTGGCAGATCCCCTAAAAACTTCAACCGCGCAGCCAGTTTCCCCAAAGCTTCGTAATTCTGACCCGGGTCGACCGGTTTCTTCACTGGGGGCAGCGGATCCGGCACTTCGTCTTTCGCCAGCTGCAGGTATTTGTGGAGCGCTCCCAGTGTTCTGCGATAGCCCGGAAATAGCGGCTCAACTTCCTGCAAAGCGTCCTTTACGCTTGCAGCGAGAATCACCTGCCGGTGTAAGAACTCCGCCAGATCATATTTATGGACCTGGGGATCAAAATCGCGATGCAGGATCCTTGGATCGACCATTCCCAAGTGCAGATCAGAGATGTAGCGCATCGCGGAAACCGTCAGCGCAACATCAAACTTCACCTGCGTCGATTCATTCGGGACTGCCGCGCCATCCAGTGACTTGATCCTTCCGTTCCAGCGGCCGCCGTCGTAATCCCTGCTGTCCAGCCCCTTCTCCTCGGCATCGTCCAGAATCGCAATCAATTCCCGCGCCTGAGCTGTGGGTTTCCCTGCGTGAGTCCAGGCCAGCCCGTAGCTGCTGGATTCGTAGAATTCCTTCACCCACTTCCTATAATCAGAGAAATCCGGCCACTGCAAATCGGCCAGCCGGTCGCTGTCCACGATTGTGCGCAACTGTTGCTGGCCGCTGGGGCTGAGGGGTTCTGCTACGGACTGTTTCGCCGCGGTTGCGGCAGGATTTCCTGGCGTGCTACCCGGCGAACATCCCGCCGCGAAGAGACATACCAAACAAATGACTGGCGTGCGCAATTTGTTTTTCATTTCTCCGCGTAGCCGGCTAGCCTTCCACCCGCAAAACTGCAGCCCCCGAGATGGCATCGTTCTTCAAAGTGTTCAGGGCTACATTCGCTTCCGCCAGCGCGAATACCTGCACCCGCGTCCGAATCGGAATCTTCGCCGCGATCCGCAAAAACTCTTCACCGTCCCGCCGGGTGTTGTTAGCGACGCTGCGAATCATGCGCTCTTGATACAGCAAGTCGTAGGAGAACGCTGGGATCGTACTCATGTGGATTCCACCGAGAATCAGTCGACCGCCTTTGCGCAAGGCTTTCAGCGCTGCCGGTACAATCTCTCCCGCTGGAGCAAACACAATCGCCGCGTCCAATTGTTGTGGAGGCGGTTCCAGCGTTCCGCCGGCCCATTTTGCTCCCAGGTCCATAGCCAGTTTCTGGTGTCTCTCATCGCGAGTCGACGCATACACTTCGACCCCCCAATGCCGCGCCACCTGAATCGCGATGTGTGCCGCCGCCCCGAAGCCGTAAAACCCCAGATTCTCTCCCGTTGAGATCGCGCTCATCCGAAGGCACCTGTAGCCGATGATTCCCGCGCACATGAGCGGCGCCACCTGATCGTCGGCAAACTCGTCAGGGATCGCGTAAATGAAATCCTCCCGCGCAATTGCGTATTCCGCATAGCCGCCGTCCACCGTATAACCTGTGAACTGGGGCTCGTCGCAGAGATTCTCCTCACCGCGATGGCAGTACGCGCAGGTGCCATCCGTTTTATGCAGCCAGGCGATGCCTACGCGTTTCCCCACAGGAAAGCGTTTTGCCTGCGGACCGAGTTTTTCGATCGTTCCCACAACCTGGTGGCCGGGAATCAGCGGCGATTTTTTCGGAGGAAGTTCGCCCTCGATCACGTGCAGGTCGGTGCGGCAAACGCCACACAGTTTCACGCGCACGAGCACTTCTCCAAGGCCCGGTTCTGGCCTTGCCATATCCTTAAGTCGAAGTGGATTTGTTTCGATCCGGCCGGTCGCGCTTAGGATACACGCTATCATGTCAGGCCTCGACTCTAATATCCTAAGCGCGAATCAAGTGGCGGCCAACACACGTAGTGCTGATAAGATACCGCAAACCGGGCGGGGATAAAAGACTCGTCCAATGATTTTCACCACTGATCGTGTTCTTCGAAACAGCTTGTTTTCTGGGGCCAGCGCGATCCCGCAAACCACTGTTTGGATAAAGAGAAAAAGCCCACAGCGCGATGATAAAAAGTCTCTTAGGGTTTTCTTGATTTTTTTGCCCCGCGGCGTCCGCGGCACGCTGCCCCCTCGTCCCCTCGTCCCGCCTCGGCTTGCTTTCCTCTCGCCGAAACCCTAACCTGACAGGTCTATGCCTGACCTCTCCCCAGCAATGCTCATGACAGGTTTCATCTCCTATGTGGTTTTCCTTTTCTCCACTACCTGCCACGAGGCAGCGCACGCGTTCGTCGCGAAAATGGGCGGAGACACCACCGCCGCGCTTGGCGGACAAGTTTCCCTCAATCCAATTCCCCACATCCGCAGATCTCCCTTCGGCATGGTGGTCATTCCCATCGTCAGTTTCCTCTTCTCTGGCGGAATGATCGGCTGGGCTAGCGCACCATACGACCCCCTCTGGGAGCGCCGCCATCCTCACCGCTCAGCATGGATGGCCCTAGGAGGACCCGCCGCCAACTTTTCTCTCATGCTCCTCGCGGCCCTGGGTATTCATGTGGGCCGTATTTTCCATCTTTTTCACAGCGACCCCGTGACCGGTGCTCCCAATCTTCTCTTGGTTGTTCTCGAAATCACTTTCATGTTGAATCTGCTTCTGGGCACGTTCAATCTTCTTCCTGTTCCCCCTCTAGACGGCAGCACTGCCATAATGCTTCTGATGAACGAGAACCGCGCGCAAAGTTATCTCGACTGGATCCGCGGCAACAACTACGGCATGGCCGGGCTGCTCGTTGGCCTGCTGGTTTTTCGCGAGGTTTTTCCTTACGTGCAAACCTTCGTTCTGCACCTGCTGTTCTGACCGTTCCTGTATCGCGAATTGCCTTGCCCCGATCCGGCACTCCTCAATTTGGAGTCACTCGTACCGCAAGGCAATCATTGGATCGACCCGTGTAGCTCGCCGCGCCGGGATCCAGCACGCAGCCACGGCGACGAGCATCAGTACGCCACTGACAATTGCCAAGGTCAGCGGATCGGTGGCGCTGGTGCCAAACAGCAGGTTGCGCATGAATCGCGCCAAGGCCAGGCCACAGAGTGTTCCAAGCGCCAAGCCGGTGAGCGTAAGTTTCAGGCCGTGAGCAATCACCAAACCGAGAATTTGTCCTCGTTTCGCACCGAGCGCCATGCGAATGCCAATCTCCCGTTTCCGTTCTTCAACGGAGTAGGCCAACACACCATAAAGCCCGATGGCGCCGAGCAAAAGTGCGGCGGCCGAGAATAAACCCAGCAGACCCGTTTGCATCCGTTGCTGTGCCAGGGATGTGCTGAGCACCTCGGCAAGTGGCCGAGGATTCGAAGTCACCAGGTCACGGTCTGCAGCAAGGAATTCCTCGTGAACTTCGTGGCGAAACGCCAGCGGTTCGCCGGAGACGCGAATCAGCCAGCTCATCGGCATGAGGCGATTCAAAAGTACAACTAGACGGTCGGGCACCTGCGCCAGCGGGATGAATGCTGTCGGAGACGCCGGCTCGTTCAGCCCGATTTCGCGAGTATCCGCGACGACTCCCACGATCTCGCGCGATTTGTCGGCAAAGTCAGGCCCTTCTTGGCGACCAATCAAGACTTGCTGTCCGATCGTGCTCTCCTGCGACAAATACGTTCGCAGAAAAGCCTGGTTCACGACTACCACCGGCGCCCCTGCCGCAGCGTCCCCTTCCGAAAACGATCGCCCTTGCAGCACAGGTATGCCCATCACCTCGAAGTACGCGGGACTGATGGCGCGCCACTGGACTTCCGAATCCGGCGCGGGGCGTTCCGCGGCAGGAAGCGATGGCAACTCAAACGGTAGCTGCACGCTCGGCTCGGTGGGCAGCATAGTCGCCGCAGCCACGGCCTGCACGCCGGGTACAGCTTGCAGATGAGCCACAGCCTTGCGAACAACAGCGTCGACCCGCGCCTCAGAGGCGAAGGATGGTCCGACGAACGAGGTCTTCAAGGTAAGGACGTGGCTGGCATCAAAGCCTGGGTCCACGCGCAGAAGCTTGGCGAAACTACTTAGCAAGAGGCCCGCTCCCAACAAAAGGATTGTGGCCAGGAAAATCTCGCTGCTCACGAGGAATCCCTGAAGCCACCGCGTTGAAACGCTAGCGCTGCCGGACTCTCGCAGCACGTCAGCCGGATTAAGCCTGCCGAGTTGCAAGGCGGGCGCGGCTCCAAAAACAAGGCCCGTCAATACCGAGATCGCTAACGTGAATAGCAAAACGCGAACATCGATAGCGATTTCCCGCACGCGCGGAAGACCGCTGGAGGGCAACGCAAGAAACAAACGAATGCACCAGTGCGACAGCAGCAGTCCGCACGCGCCGCCGGCAAGCGAAAGCAACGTACTTTCGGTGAGCAATTGCCGCAGCAATCGTGTCCGTGTGACTCCCAGGGCCGTGCGAATGGCAATCTCCTTGCGCCGATTGACCGCTCGCGCCAACTGCAGGTTCGCAATGTTGGAGCACGCGATCAGCAAGACACAACTAACAGCAGCGGCCAGCAAAAGCAGGAGGGGACGCACATCGCCGACCACGCGATCTTGATACAGCGTAACCAACACGCCGAGTTGGTTAGGCTCGATAACGCCGGGATAGTCCTGGCGAATGTGCTGCTGAACCGCCCCCAAATCTTCGCTCGCAAACTGATAGCCCACGCCAGGACGCAGCCGCCCAATCACATGGAACGCGCTCGCATGATCGCCGGGATCCTCCGCCGTGCGCAACGGCACCCATGCCTCGGCTTCGTGGGCGAACGCAAAATTGGGCGACGTAATGCCGATTACGGTGTAGTTCTCTCCGCTCATCCGCACGGTCTGCCCGATCACCGCTGGATTGCCATTCAAAAGGCTCTTCCAAATCCGGTAACTTAAAATAACCACGGGTGCTGCGCCGGGCCGATCGTCCTCCGCAGTGAAGTCACGGCCCATCGGCGGAACAATTCCAATCGCACGAAAGAAATCGGCGCTGACGCGACGGCTCTGGATGAGTTTGGGCTCCGCACCCGTATGCAGGCTCAAGCCTGAACCGAGCATGTCGTATGCGGCGAGACACTCGAAAGTCTGGTTCTGCCGCTGGTACACCCGGAATTCCATCAAGCTCATTCCGTAGTAAGGGCCTTCCTTCATTTGCCGGTCGACCTGTACGACGCGGTCGGGTTGCGGATACGGCAACGGCCGCAGAATCAGTCCATTAATCAACGTGAAGATGGCTACGTTCGCGCCGATGCCGAGCGCCAGCGTCAGCACCGCAACAGCAGTGAAGCCCGGCGATTTGCGCAGCATGCGGAGCCCGAAGCGCACGTCGTGCAGCACTGTTTCCAGCAGCGGTACACTGCGCCTCTCGCGCATGGATTCTTTCGTTTGCTCCATGCCGCCGAGCTGCATCAGTGCCGCGCGCCGCGCCTCCTCTGGCGACATGCCCGCACGCACGTTGTCCGCGATGTGCATTTCGAGGTGAGCGGCAAGTTCGTCGCTCATATCACGATCGAGCTGCTCTTTACGGAACAAGCCGCGCAGACGGTGAATCAAGGAGCGAACCGTCTTCATCGTTACACCTCACTCGTATCGCAGCGCCTCAAGAGGATGGACTTTTGTCGCCCGCCGCGCAGGAATCCAGCATGCCAAGCCTCCGACGATCAGGATCAGCATCACCGCTCCCGCAAAAGTCCACGGATCGCTCGGCGTCACGCCGTACAATTCGCTTGCGATCACGCGCGTGGCTGCTAGCGCTCCCAAAACGCCGATGGCGCTGCCCAACGCCACCAGGCGCAGCCCTTGCCACAAAACCATTCGCAGCACTTCCGCCCACCCTGCGCCCAGGGCCATGCGCACGCCAAACTCCTTTGTGCGCCGCGCCACGGAATACGACACCACGCCATAAACACCAATCAGTGCCAGCGCCAATCCAATCCCGGCAAACACACCAAGCAGCGACATGTGCATGCGCTGATCTCCCACCGAATCCGCGATGGTCCTCGCCACTGTCGTGACATTTGTTAGTGGCTGATCCGGGAAGCTCGCCCAAATGCACCGTGAGATTGTGTCCGCCATGGCATCGGGATTCACCTGCGTGCGCACAATCAGATGCTGCGAACCAATTCCCCACTGGAACAGCGCGGGATAGTATTCCGGCTCCGGCTCACTCTGCACGTCCAGATCTCGAATGTCCGCCACTACACCGACGATTTTGTTCCATTCGGGATTTCCCTTGGCGTCTGTCGAAATACTCATTCGTTTTCCGACAACGTCCAGGCTGCCCCAAAATTTCTTGGCCATCGATTCATTCACGAGCATGACTTTTTGTGTGCTCGTCGAGTCTCGCTCTTCGAATTCCCGCCCGCGGACCAGCGGAACGCCCAGCATTCGGAAATAGCCAGGCGATACTTGCCGCAATACTACTCCCTGAGTGACCTGCTCATTTTCCGGAAACGCGCCCTCTAGCTTCATGCCCGCATGGGAGGCTCGCAGGCCGTTCAGCACTCCGTGGTCTGCTGCCACGACATCGGCGACTCCGGGAAGTTGCCGCAGCTCCGCCAATATTTCCTTCAGCCGGGAAATCTGCCCGCTTTTGTTTTCTTCTTTTTCTTTTTCGCTCAGAGTCTGCGGCTGGGGCAAATCGAATGTCAGCAGGTGATCCGTATGGAAGCCGGGATTCTGGTGCAGCAAATGAGCGAGTGTCTGCATCAACAGCGTCGAACCGATCAGCAGGATGAATGCCAGCGCCACCTCAACGACGACAAGCGCATTGCCAAAGCGCGAGCCGCCTTTAACGCCGCCTCCACTTCCGTCCCGTAGAAGGTCATTCGGCGTCATTCGTGCCGCGCGCCGGGCTGGCGCCAAGCCGCACACGACGCCGGATAACAGAGAGCTTCCCAGGGCGAACCACAACAGCGTCGTGTCCGTCGATACTTCGTTTAAGCGCGCTGTGTCGCTCGGCGCGACCGCCCGAAAAAGGTGTAGACCAGCCATGGCCAACACGATCCCTGCCACGCCGCCCAACAATGCCAGCAGGCAGCTTTCTACCAGGGCTTGCCGGTAAAGCCGCCACGACGACGCACCCAGCGCGGCCCGCATGGCCATTTCGCGGTGCCTTCCCCAACCGCGCGCAAGGAACAAGCTCGTCAAATTCGCGCAAGCGATCAACAGCACGAAAGTCGCCGCCGCCAACAAAACCAGGTAGCTCTGCCGCGCGTCCTGCACTCGGCTGTCCAGAAGCGTTTCGGCCAACAGCTTGTAGTCTCCCGCGAACTGCGGCTTTTCTTTAGCCAGCCGGCTTTCTAGTCGCGGCGCTATGATGCCCAGTTCCGCTTGGAGCCTCTCCAGTTTCGCGCCATTCCGCAATCTTCCGAATACCCCCAACATAAAGAACGTCGGATTCTCCTGGACGTCCGCGGGCAAAGCGAGAGGCGTCCAAACTTCCGCGTCCTCCGGAAACGCAAACGCCTTCTCCGTCACGCCAACTACCAGATAGACCTGATTGTCGAGGGTCATCGGCCGCCCGATTACTGCGGGGTCCTTTGCGAAACGCGTGCGCCACAGGGTATCGCTGATCACCACCACCCGATTCTGATCTGCCTTCAGGTCCTCGCGCAGCAACCGTCCCTGCGCCGCTTTGGCGCCCAGCAATTCAAAAAATCCGTCGGACACACTGGCGATCTTCAGCACCGCCGGCTGGCTCGCCCCAGTCAGTTTTTTTTCCGTCTCCCACCAGGCCGCCGCTTCTTTCAGCGAGGTAGCCTGCGTTCGAATTTCCTGGAACGCCGGCCACGAAAGATTCAGGGTAAACGTGGGAAACATGGCGGTCTTGGTGTGAAACACAACGATTCGCGCAGAATCCTTATACGGCAGCGGCCGAAAAATTACCGCATTCACAATGCTGAAGATCGCCGTGTTCGCCCCAATTCCCAGAGCAAGTGTGATAACGGCGACGGAAGTGAATCCGGGATTTTTCCTCAGAACGCGCACGGCAAAACGCAAATCCTGCCAGAGCGCTTCCAGCTGCGGCAACCCACGCCGTTCCCGGTACGACTCTTTCATTTGCTCTACGCCGCCGAGCTTCAGCAACGCGGCGCGCCGCGCCTCTTCTGGCGACATACCCGCCCGCACGTTGTCCTCGATGTGCATCGCGAGGTGCGAGGCGAGCTCGTCGCCAAGCTCGCGCTCGAGTTTCTCTCGTCGAAACAAGTTTCGCAGGCGCAACAACAACGATCGCAAGCATTTCATTTGCAGCTCACTCGTACCTCAAAGCGACCATGGGATCGACGTGCATCGCCCGCCAGGCGGGGATGAAGCACGCAGCCATCGCGACCATCGTCAATAAAACGGCAACGCCCACAAATGTCAGCGGATCGCTGGCACTGACGCCGAAGAGCAAACTGGAGAGCAAGCGCGTGATTGCGAATGCCACCAGCGCACCGGCGATGACACCGATTCCCGCTAGCCTTGCGCCTTGGCCGAGCACAACACGAGAAATGTCGCTGCGTTGGGCGCCGAGCGCCATGCGAAGGCCGATTTCATTGGTGCGCTGCGCCACGGAATAAGCCATCACTCCATAAAGTCCGAGAGCGGCCAGAAACAAAGCCACGCTGCCGAGAACACTCAGAAGGCTGGCCGAAATTCTCTGGGTGAAAAGGGACAGGGAGATGCCGTCGTTTAAAGAAGTGGCTTCAAGAAGAGGAACCGTAGGGTCGACGGCCTGAACCTCTTGGCGCAACGTTGAGATCGCGCCATCCATCGTTCCGGAGGTACGGACGAAGAAGACCAAACCCATTTCGGGGCGATAGATTTGGCGGATGGGAACGTAGAAATACGGCATGGGAGCCTCGGTGAGCCGGTAAATCTTGCTGTCGGAAGCCACGCCGACAATAGTGAACCATTTCCCCCAGCCCTGCACGCGACGCCCAATCGCGGTTCCACTCGGGATAAATCGCCGGACGAACTCCTGGTTGACAATCATCACCGGCGGCCCCTTCATGTCATCGCGCGCATTGAAGTCCCGGCCCTCCAAAAGCGCGATTTTCATCAGCCCAAAATACCCAGGCGCCGCAAGGGTACGGTAGATTTTCATATTCTCGCTCGGCGAAGCGACGTAACCCTGAACCTGCAGGTCCTCCCATGAGCCGGCCGCGACGCTCAGTGGAACGTAGTCCGTGTAACTGACGGCAGCCACGCCGGGAGCGCCTTCGAGTTTTTCCCGCAAACGCATGCAAAATGAGTTCGCCTGCTCGGCGTCATAGTTTGCCGCGCCCAAGCTCAGTTGCGCGATGGCAACATGATCGGGGTCGAATCCCGGACGAATCTCGCTGGCGTGATGGAAACTTTTTACGAACAGCCCAGCGACAATCAACGCCACGGTTGCAAGAGCCATCTCAGAGGTCACGAACCAGCCCAATAGACGCACAGAACGAGCGCTTGACCCGCCGGTTCGGCCGCCCTCTTTGAGTGTTGCCTGCACGTTGCTTTTGGCGGCATGCATCGCGGGAGCGATTCCTGCTAACAAAGCCACCACGCATGTGAGCGCGATCACAAAAAACAGCACTCCCGCATCGATGGGAGCTTGCGTCAACGTTGGCAAAGAACTGTGCGGAAGCAGGTCGCTGAGGGAGCCGCCAAGCGGAATCGCAAACGCGAGTCCCGCCACCGACCCGGCTGCGGCGATGAGCAGCGATTCCGTCAGAAGCTGGCGAACTAGGCGAAAGCGCGGCGCTCCCAGCGCCAGGCGCACGCTAAATTCTTTTTGCCGGCTGGTGGATCGGGCCAGCAGCAGATTAGCCACATTCGCACAAACGATCAGCAGCACAACGCCAGAAGCCGCCATCAAGCTACTGAGCGGGCCCAGCAGTGAATCCTGAATCCCGTAATGAGCTTTCCACAAAGGCAGGAGAGTCGCGCTCATACCTTCGTTTGTATCGGCGTCCCGCCGGGCCATCTGGTTTGCCTGTGACTGAACTTCGGCCCGCGCCTGCTCAATGGACGCGCCCGGGGAGAGGCGGGCAAGCACGCGAAATGTCCGCCACTTTCGATCGCGGAGCGTCTGATCGCCCGTGGAGCTCAACTGGCCATACATTGTGGCGGGCACCCACATAGAGAAGGACAGCCCCGCCATGGAGCCGTGAAATGTTTTGGGCGCAACGCCGATCACCGTGTAAGGAAAGTGGTTGATGCGCACCGTTGCGCCGATGACGCCAGGATCTCCGTGAAAATGGTTGATCCAGTAGGAGTGGGCGATGACCACCAGCGGATGAGCGTTCTGCTCGTGGTCAACCTCCGCGGTCGAAAAGAACCGGCCCACCTGTGGCTTGACCTGCAACAATTCAAAAAAGTTTCCCGAAACAGCTTCGCTCCAGACATGCTCGACGGTGCTCTCATTTCCAACCGCAAGCACCATGGGCTTCATTACCGACATCGATTCCACCAGCTTGCAGTTCTCCCGCAAATCCCGGAAATCCAGATAGGAAGTTGGCAGCCAGTCACCGTTGGGCGCAAGGGTTTCGAGTGCGACCACACGTCCCGGGTCGCCGCTACCCGGAAGAGGGTTCAGCAGCACGGATCGCACCCAGCTGAAAATCGTTGTGTTCGCGCCGATTCCAAGCGCCAGCGTAAGAACCGCGATTGCGGTAACTCCTGGATTCTTGCGGAACATGCGCAGGGCGAAACGGAAGTCCTGGAACAGGGTTTCGAGGAAAGGGAGACCGCCTCGGTCTCGATAATTTTCCTTGGTCTGTTCCAGGCCACCGAGTTTCAGCAACGCCGCGCGCCGCGCCTCTTCCGCGGACATGCCCGCACGCAAGTTGTCCTCAATGTGCATCGCGAGGTGGCTCTCCAACTCATCCGCCAGCTCGCTATCGCGGCGGTGCTGCTGAAACAACCCGCCCAGCCTCAACAGCCACGCACGTAACGAGCGCATCAGGATTGCTCCGCTGCCGACAGGAACTTCGCCAGGATCGCGGTGGTCTGTTCCCAATCGCGCGCTTCTTTTGCCAATTGCTTGCGCCCCGCGCGTGTCAGCTTGTAATACTTCGCGCGGCGGTTGTTGTCGGAAACGCCCCACTCGGAGGCAACGTAGCCTTCTTGTTCGAGTTTCAGCAGCGCTGGATACAGCGTGCCGTAATTCACAGAAAGAATGTCGCCGCTGATTTGTTCGATGCGCCGGGCAATCCCGTACCCGTGCAACGCGCCCATCGACTCCAACGTCTTCAGGATCATCAACGCCAGCGTGCCCTGCCAAACATCTGCTTTGTCGCCCATAACGCTCCTATGGCCTTGCCATAGGGAAGATGCCACAACTCCTATGGCTTGGCAATAGGGATTTTGCCGTACCTCCTTTTTGCCTGCTTTCCTTGGAATGTTCGATATCTTCTTGCGCCAACCGATTTCGTGACACAATTCCCGGTTACGCAGGAGACTACCTTGAAAACTCGCCGCGAATTTCTGCAATCCGCGCTGGCAGGCACGGCTGCGTTTTGTTTTTCGCGATGCCCTTCCCTGGCGGCAAGCTCCTCTGAAGCAAAGATTGAAGTCTTGCTGGGAGAGACGCAGGGTACCATTTCCCCCAACATCTACGGCCACTTCACCGAGCACCTTGGAGGAGTGATCTACGACGGCATCTGGGTCGGCTCCGATTCGAAGGTCCCCAACATCGATGGACTTCGCCGCGATCTGGTCGAGCACATGAAAAAGATAAAGGCTCCGGTGATTCGCTATCCCGGCGGCTGCTTCGCCGACAGCTACGACTGGCGCGACGGCATCGGTCCCACAGACAAGCGCCCGCGCCGCACGAATTTCTGGGCATTCAGTGACCAGTCTCCCGCAAAGCACAGGTATGAGCCCAATGAATTCGGCACCAATGAATTCGCACGTTTCTGCAAACAGATCGGTGCGCAGCCCTATCTTGCAGCGAATGTACGTTCCCTTCCGGCGCAAGAGTTCTATCGCTGGGTCGAATATTGCAACTCCCCTGCCGGCAGCACCACGCTCGCCGACGAACGCGCAAGGGCGGGTTCGCCCGAACCATATAATGTCCGGTATTGGGGCGTCGGCAACGAATCCTGGGGCTGCGGAGGCAACTTTACTCCGCAGGAATACGCAGTGGAATTTCGCCGTTACACCGCCTGGGTGCCGGGATACGGCAAACCTCTCGACTTTATCGCCTCCGGACCGGCCGCCGACGATCTCAGTTGGACGACGGGTTTTTTCGAGGAAGTCCTCCGCAAGGGAAAAGAACACTTAAACAGCATCTATGGCATCGGCCTGCATCACTATGCCTGGAATCTCAGCCGCGGGAAAACCAACGACTGGGAGAAGGGCAAAGGCGATGCCTTGCAATTCGATGTCACCGACTGGTACGAACTTCTGCGCGAAGGCCAACGACTGGAGCCCATGATCGAATCGCACTGGCAGGCCATGGGTGAATTCGATAAGGACCGCCACGTGAAACTCGTCGTCGATGAGTGGGGACCCTGGTATCGCCCCGGAAGTGAACTCACACCCGGCGATCTGCTGGAACAAACGCCGACGCAGCGCGACGCCGTCTTCAGCGGCATCACCCTGGACATCCTGAATCGCCACGCCTCGCAAGTGGTCATGGGCAACTGCGCGCAATTGATCAATTGCCTCAACAGCTTGTACCTGGCACAGGAGGACCGCTTCGTTATCACCCCCGTGGGCCACGTGTTCGATCTTTACTCCGGCCACCAGGGTGGCGAGCTGGTCCGCTCTGTCTTCTCCGCGCCCGAGGTGCAGTACGATCGCGATGGCCAACCGGCAACCTTCTTTGGCTTGAATGGTTCTGCGTCCATTCGCGGCAAAGATTTGCTGCTTACGGTAGTAAATCCCGACACCAAGCAAGCTCGAGAAACCACAATCTCTCTGGCGAAAGCGTCCGCTGCATCAGCCACAGCTCGCGTCCTTGCGGCTTCCGACATCCACGCCCGCAACACATTCGCGAACCGCGAAGCGGTCGTTCCACGTTCCGCCGAGGTCACCGTGCGAAGCGGCGCGATCACGCACATATTCCCGCCCGCGTCCGTCACCGCAATGGTGATTCATCTCGCTTAGAGTCAGTGGAGAACCGACACACCTGAAGCCTGAGAGTCTCGCACCTGCTGATCTTCTCACCCAGACGCTGGGGCCGTCTCAAGCTGATAGACGAAGTGAGATTGAGCGGAAAAAAATCGCCGCGTATGGATGGCCATAACAAATTGGCATTCCAATAACACGCCTATTATCCGCGGCTTACAGGAAGCGCCGGCTGGTATTGTCTCTTTGGAGATGCCGCGGAGATTCATCTCGGACTGGCCTTGTCCGTGCCCCATTCTTCCCAGAGCGAAGTTGCCATTTTCAGGACGCCCCGGCCCGGGCGACAAGGTTTGTCTATGAGTGGAGACAGAAATCACAATAAGCTGGCGCAAGGCCTGACGTGCGGTCTGCTGTGCCTGCTCTGCACCGGCGCGCTTTTGTCGCAAGACGCCACCACCACGCGCAAAATTCTGAAGAAAGTCGCTGCGCAATACCCTGTGGTACTGAAGCAGCGTGGGATCGGTGGGGTTGTAAAACTGCGAGTGTACGTTAACGCCAACGGATCCGTCCGCGATTCCTCGATCGTTGGAGGAAATCCGATCCTCGCCAATTGTGCGCAGAAGGCTGTGAAGCAGTGGCTGTTCGCTCCTGAAAGCTCCGAATCGGAAGTGGAAGTCTCCATCGTCTTCGACCCCAATTCCCAAAGCCAATAAAAAGACCCGGTCTTCCCAAAGTCCCGGCTGGAACGAATCTCGTGGCATACCCCTTCTACCAAAGGTTGAGCCACGGGTGGACGATTTAGGGCTGGCATAAAAATCAGCGCTACAGTGAAGAGAAAAGCATCCGCCTTCCTGTTACAGCGGCGGGCGGAATCTTGCTAGGGTGTCAATACGCAGACGAACAGGCTCATCCCTGAAATGAGAGGTGTGGGCTACCGGAATTAGGGGGCTGAGTAATGTTTGACTTGCGGTCAACTGTGGTTTGCCTGGCTTATGAGAGTAGGATAAACTGCACCGAAAGTGACGGCTACACCCTCAATTATTGGTTGCACTATATCGCACTACACCGTCGTGGAAAAGTTGGGCGGCGGAGGGATGGGCGTACTCTATAAAGCCGAGGATACGCGTCTGGGCCGGAACGTGGCGCTGAAATTCCTTCCTGAAAACATTTCGCCAGACACCCAGGCGATCGAGCGATTTCGGCGTGAAGCGCGGGCGGCCTCGTCGCTAAACCATCCGAACATCTGCACGATTTACGACATCGGAGAATTCGAGGGACGTCCGTTTATCGCGATGGAGCTGCTGGAGGGGCAGACGCTGAAGCACCGGATCGCGAAGAAGTCGTTTGGGATTTCGGAATTGCTGGACATCGGGATTCAGGTTGCCGACGGGCTGGAAGCCGCGCACGCCAAGGGTATCGTGCACCGTGACATAAAGCCCGCGAACATTTTTCTGGTGGACCGCGGGCCGGCAAAGATATTGGACTTCGGACTGGCTAAGCTGACGACGTACCGGGAACCCACTACGGACTCGACGAGCGATTCGTCGATGCGCACACACGCGCACTACCTGGACGACGATTTGATCACCAGCACGGGGATGTCGCTGGGCACAGTGGCGTACATGTCCCCGGAACAGGCGCGCGGCGAAGAGCTGGACTCGCGCACGGATTTGTTTTCGTTGGGTGTGGTGCTTTACGAAATGGCGACTGGCGTGTTGCCGTTCAACGGGTCGACGGTGGCGCTGGTTTTCGATGGGATACTGCATGCCGCGCCGACTCCTGCAACGCGAATCAATCCCAGCGTGCCGGTGGCGCTGGAAAATATTCTGTCCAAGGCATTGGAAAAAGATATCGAGCTGCGTTACCGAACGGCAGGCGAGCTTCGCAGCGACCTGAAACGACTGAGGCGAGACATGGACTCCAGTCTTTCGGGAGCAACGAGTTCGGTGCAGGGTGCGCTGCTAGAGGCTCCGGGAGTTCATCGCGGTGGTGAGTGGAAGAAATGGCCGGTGGTGGCGGGCGTGGCGGTGATCGCAGCGGCGGCAATACTCGGCTATGCACTTACGCGGCCGGTGGTACCACCGCGAGTGCTGCGAACCGTGGAGCTAACGAACACGAACCGGCCGAAATCGGGGATCGTGACCGACGGGGCGCGGCTGTACTTCATCGAAAGCCAATCGATTCTTTCGCAGACGTCTGTGACGGGTGGCGAGACGTTTGCGATCCCAACATCGTTGGAGAACACGGGATTTGCGAATGTGTTCGATATTTCCCCGGACGGATCGGCGCTGTTGATGAATACGGCGCATGGGACGTCGCTCGACGGACCGCTCTGGAGCGTGCCGGTGCTGGGCGGCTCGCCACGGCGATTGGGAACGCTGGAGGGGCACGCCGGGGCGTGGTCGCCGGATGGGAAGAAGGTGGCGTACTGCGAGGGGAACGAGATTGGTGTGGCCAAGAGTGATGGAGGCGAGCCGCACCGGCTGTTGACGACGGCAGGAACGCCGAGCGGCATCCGCTGGTCGCCCGATGGCTCGTTCTTGCGGTTTACGTTGAACGATCCACAGACGAATAACCGGACGATCTGGCAAGCGTCGGCGGACGGCGGGAACTTGCACGCATTGCTTCCGGGATGGAATAGCGCACCGAACGAATGCTGCGGCAATTGGACGCCGGACGGAAGATATTACGTGTTCCAGGCGTTTCGCGACGACACGGCAAATATCTGGGCACTGCGCGAACGTGGCGGGCTTTTCGGTTCAAAGACGCACGAGCCGGTGCAGTTGACGACGGGGCCGATGAATGTAGGCAGCCCGGTGGCCAGCCGCGATGGCAAGAAATTATTCGTGCATGGATGGAAGCCGCGCGGAGAGCTAGTGCGCTACGACGCGAAATCGGGGCAATTCGCGCCGTACCTTTCGGGATTATCAGCGATGGGGCTGGACTTCTCGCGGGATGGGGAGTGGGTGGCGTACAACGACGCTTCTGATGGCACGATGTGGAGGAGCAAAGTTGACGGAAGCCAGAGGCTGCAGCTGGTTTTTCCGCCCATGATGGCGTACCTGCCGAGATGGTCGCCGGACGGCAAGCAGATCGCGTTCTTTGGGCATCCTCCGGGCGAACCCTGGCAAATCTATGTGGTGCCTGCTGAGGGAGGCACGCCGGAACTGATCTATCGCAACGATACCAACCTGGCAGACCCGAGCTGGTCGCCGGACGGGAAGTCGATGGCGTTCGGAGAGAATTCACTTAACAATCAAGGATCGGCGGTGTACACGCTGGACTTGAAGACGCGAAAAGCGACGAAACTGCCGGGATCGGACGGGCTGTATTCGCCACGGTGGTCGCCGGACGGACGGAGTATTGCAGCCATTACGCTGGACTCGCTGAAACTGAAGCTTTTTGATTTAGCGACACAGAAATGGACGGAGGTGGCGAATATTTTTGTGGCCTATCCGACGTGGTCGCGCGACGGGCGGTATTTGTACTTTAACGGGACACAGGACAACACAGAGGGCTACTACCGCGTGCAAGTTTCGGATCACAAACTGGAGCGGCTGTTCAGCATGAAAGGGTTTCAGGCGGCGGGAGGGGCATTCGGGAATTGGAGCGGGCTGGGGCCGGAGGATTTGCCGCTGCTGGTGCGAGACGCGAGCATACAGGAGATTTACGGGCTGGATTGGGATGCGCCGTAGGGTGGGTGACGTTGCGTTTTCGATGCACCACAGAGGACACAAAGGATCTACGTGCGAGGAGTAGACGTAAGAGGGAACCATAGGTGCTCAATTTTATGATCGCAAAAGCGCATCCCTCAGAAGGCCGCCCCTACACAAGCTCACCCAGCCGTTGCTCTCAGACAGATTCTTAAGCTTTGATTCGAAGCCTCCCCACAAAGAAACCCGGCGTGTGGGGCACCCGTTGTTTCTCGTCACGGTGTGGGAAAAGCAGATCCTCGCTTCGCTCGGGATGACAACATAGCTTTTTCGAGACTGTTATTATAGGTGACCGAGCTGTACGCACTTTTTGTGTAACCGCGAGCCTCAGGAGTTCCAGGTTACGCGGGAGATTTGCTCTTTGCGCTTGTCCCACTCGTTGCCGGAGATGATGCGCGGGGCGACCTCAATCAGGCGGGGAGTGAGCTTGAATACGGTGGCGGCGTTCCAGGGACGGCCGTCGCGGGTGCGATACTCGCGGATGTTCAGAGCGTCGGCCATGCTTTTGAAGGAGACGTCCTGGACGATGAGTTCGGTGAGGAACTTGAGGGTCTGCATTTCAAGAGGGTCGTCTTCCAAGTGGCGGCAGTCCGCGGCAATGCGCAGTCCGAAGGGGATTTCCTCGGAGCCGACTTCTTCGACGGTGGGTTCGGGGGGCTCGCCAGAGACCTCCACTTCACGTTCCCATTCCAAAGCGACAAGATTCCAACCGGCATCGTGCATTTTGGAAAGGTATTGCGAGGTGGGCAGGATACGGACCTTTTCCCGAATGTGATCGATCTTTTTCATGGGACGCGCCTCCAGGCTAGGAAGATGGGAACGGAGAGGTGAACCTCGCCGCCTAAGAGGGAGCAATTGGTGTGCCAGGGTAGGGGAGGGACAAATGACGGGAAAAGAAGAGGTTGGCAGGGACGGGATGCCGAGCGCTGAGGGAAAATGTCCGGTTGTGGGATGGGATTGTCGCGCCGCCGGACAGTGTTGGCACTGTTTGGTTGATTCTTCGCTCGCTTAGGGGTTGAGATATACTCCCCAGACTCCGAGACTTCCGATTACTTTGCGGGAACTGTGATTCAGGTTCAGGGAGAGGACTGAATGAAGAGTTGCGTGAGCGGTAGCGGGTTGTGGGCGGGCCTGGTATTGGGGCTGGCATGCGTTTTGGGCAGCGCGCTGCAGCTGAGTGCATCGCCCCAGAGTGGGGAACTGTTCGATGCGAGGCTGTTTGAGGAAATGCGCTGGCGATCGATTGGGCCGGCGCGCGGCGGGCGCGTGTTGGGTGTGACCGGAGTGCGCGGTGAGCCGGAGGTCTACTATTTTGGAGCGGTGGGCGGAGGCGTGTGGAAGACGAACGATGCGGGGCGGACGTGGAAACCCATTTTCGATGCACAGCCGGTGGCGTCGATAGGAGCGATAGCGGTGGCGCCGTCGAACCGCGAGGTGATTTACGTGGGGTCGGGTGAGGCGGACATGCGGTCGTCGATCTCCGGCGGGAATGGGATGTACAAGTCGACGGACGGCGGCAAATCTTGGGCGCGGATTGGATTGAGCGAATCGCGGCAGATCGGGCGGATTCTGGTGGATCCAAAGGATGAGAATCGCGTGTTTGTGGCGGCGCTGGGACATGCGTACGGGCCGAACGGAGAGCGCGGCGTTTACCGGTCGAATGACGGAGGGAAAAACTGGCAGCGCGTGTTTTTTAAAGACGAAAACACCGGCGCGATTGATCTGGCGTTCGAGCCGGGAAATCCGCAGACGATTTACGCAGCGATGTGGCAGACGCGGCGTCCGCCATGGAGCGTGTACGCGCCATCAAATGGGCCGGGAAGCGGGCTGTACCGTTCGAAGGATGGCGGCGAGCACTGGGAACAGGTAAGCGGGCACGGACTACCCACGGAGGGGCTCGGGCGGATAGGGATTGCGTTTGCGCCGAGCAATGTGCAACGGATTTACGTGGTGGTGGACGCGAAAGAAGGTGGGCTCTATCGCTCAGACGACGCCGGACAGAATTGGAAACGTGTTTCGAAAGAGAAGCGCGTGTGGGAACGCGGCTGGTATTTCGGAGAAGTGAGCGTCGATCCTAAAGATCCCGACACGGTGTATTTGCCGAACGTTGCCGCGTATCGATCGCGGGATGGCGGCGTGACGTTCGAGGTGTGGAAGGGCGCGCCGGGTGGCGATGACTACCACGAATTGTGGATTGATCCCGACGACCCGCAGCGAATGATTTTGGGCTGCGACCAGGGAGCGATTGTGACGCGCAATGGAGGCGAGACGTGGAGTTCCTGGAACAATCAGACGACCGGGCAGTTCTATCATGTGGCGACCGACAATCAGTTCGCGTATTGGGTATTTGGGGCGCAGCAAGATAGCGGCGCGGCAGCGACACGGAGCCGCAGCAAATACTCTTCGCTGAATTTTCGTGATTGGCGTCCGATGGATGCCGGAGACGAAAACGGGTACGTCGCTCCGGACCCGCTGAATCGGGACGTGGTCTATGGCGGCACGGTGAGCCGCCAGGATTTGAGCAACGAAGAAATTCAGCAGATGCCGCCGATGCTGGCACATGCGGGCACGTACCGGCGGACATGGACTTTGCCATTGGTGTTTTCGCCGACCGATCCACACGTGCTGTACTTCGGCTCGCAAGTACTCTTTCAAACGGCGGACGGTGGCAATTCGTGGCAAGTGATCAGTCCCGACCTGACACGAGAAGATCCAGGCGTGCCGGCGAATCTGGATGCGGCAACAGCGGCAGACGGTCCGGCGAACATGCGGCGCGGGGTGATTTATACGATTGGGCCGTCGTACGTGCGCGGGGGACAAATCTGGGCAGGCACGGATGACGGATTGATTCAGCTTACGCAGGACGAGGGAAAAACCTGGAAGGATGTGACGCCAGCGGAAATTACCGCGTGGAGCAAGGTGACGCACATCGAGGCATCGCACTTTGACGCCGCAACGGCGTATGCGGCAGTGGACCGGCACCGACTGGAGGATGTGAAGCCGTATTTGTATCGCACACAGGATTTTGGGAAAAGCTGGAAGCGCATTACACGCGGAATCCCGGAAGGAAGTTTCTTGAATTGCGTGCGGGAAGATCCGGTGCGGGAAGGGCTGTTGTATGCGTGTACGGAAACGGGCGTGTATGTCTCGTTCAACGATGGAGAAGACTGGCAGTCGCTGCAGCTGAACCTGCCGGTTACGTCGGTACGCGATTTGGTGGTGCACGAGAATGATCTGGTGGTGGCGACGTTTGGGCGAGCGTTCTGGATATTGGATGACATGACGCCGCTGCGGCACGTGGACCGGAAACTGGAGGGGAGCGATGTGTGGCTGTTCGCCACCGGAAACGGCGTATCGCGTGCGGCCGGGTTGGGATCAGGGCACGCCCGTGCCGACGGACGAAGCGTTGGCTGAGAATCCGCCGGACGGCGCGGTGCTGGACTATTACTTGAAGGAGAAATCGACGTCGCCTGTTCAACTGGAAATTTTTGACGCCGAGGGGAAATTGGCTCGCCGATTTTCGAGCGACGACAAATTGACGCCCACGAAACCGGAGTCGGTGGCGTTTACGATGAACTGGGTCCACGAGCCGGAGCCTCTGCCGAATGAAGCCGGGGCGCATCGATTCGTTTGGGATTTGCATTATGCCTTGCCCGACGGCGTGCGCCCGTCGTACTACCTGGCGGCGGGACCGTTGGTGGTGCCGGGGGACTATTCGGTAAAGCTAACGGCCAACGGAAAGAGCAGTACGCAACCGTTGACCGTGAAAATGGACCCGCGAGTAAAGGCCACTCCAGAAGCACTGCAGCGCCAGTTTGCGCTGGCCTCGCAACTGAGCGAGAGAATTGGGGAAGTGTCTGCGGCGTTGCGGCAGGCCAACGATCTGCGGAAACAGATTGAGGAGCGACAAAAAGATGCCGCGGGCGAGAAGGAGGTTGTGACGGCGCTCGAGCAGCTTAGCCAGAAGACCGAATCGGCACAGGGCGATGGTGGAGACGACTATTTTATGTTGTTCGGGCTGGCGCTTCCGGGGAGCGCGCCGGAACCGCTTCCGCGGGCGGAGTTGGCGCTGAGCGGCCTGTTGGTTGTGGCGGAAAGCGCGGACGTTGCCCCGACATCGGATTTGAGGAAGGCGGCGGAGGCTTGGGATGCGGCAAGTAAGGATGCGCTGGCGCGTTGGAAGAGTGTGGTGGAGAAGGACCTGGTTAGAGTCAATTCCAAGCTGGAAAAAGCGAAACTGAAGGCGTTGGTGGTGAAATAGGCGGTGGCCGTTTCTCAGGCGCCTAGTGCATTGTGTCGCGTGAAGAAGAGGCGTACCATGCACGAACCCATGCCTCAAGCAAATTCCGGCTGATGAGTAGACTTTATGGCGGCGACACGATCGGGCGAACTGGAACAAACGATTTCACGAGACCATCTGACGGACTACCTGAACGAAGACCTGGCCCGGGAATATCAGGCAATCAACTCGTACGTGATTTATTCGCAGATATTGAGGGCGCGGAATACATGAGCATTGCGGACCAGCTCGCGTTGCATGCCAAGCAAGAACTGGACCACGCCCTGATCATTTCGCGGCAGATTGATTATCTTGGGAAAATGCCGATCGCGACGCCGAAACCGGTGAAGACTTCGGAAAAAGCAGAAGAAATGCTGCGGTCCGATTTGGCGAATGAGACGGAAACGATACGCAATTACCGGGAACGCGTGCAGAAGTGCGAGCAATTGGGAGAGTATGCGATGGCCGAGCAGGTCCGGCAGATCCTGGTGGACGAGCAGGACCATCAAATCGATCTGGCGACGGCGCTGGGGGAAGAAGTGCCGGCTACGGAAGCGCCAAAGGTAAAGAGGGCCGGAAGATAGTAGTACGCGTGGGCATGGATTCACTACAGAGGACACAGAGAGCACAGAGGAACCCGGGTGCGAAGAGATGACGGACGGTGAGGTTGGATCGTTAGAGCACCCTTCGGAGCTCGAGGTAAACCGTCAAGTTCATAGATTGTGATTTCATGACGGAAACAGCGGCCGCCTCCCTTACAGGGCAAGCAGAAGGCTGCTGCGTACACAAGCCTAAGCAAAACTAGAAACGGGCACCTCGGCCCGCGGTCCCTGCATGGGCAACCCAAGAGAAAAGCCTCACCCTGAAGGGGTGAGCTACAGATTCACGTGAAAAGACGCTTGGCGTGATATAAGGCAGGCAGCGCGGTGGTGGTGTGCGAGGAGGCGATGAGCGAGGCGGCGCAGAAGAGGGTGGAGGAACTGATTGCTCTGGCGCGGACGCAGTTTGCGCCCCTGCGAGAGGCGGAGGAGAAATTGCTGCGCGCGGCGCCAGCGGGAGAAATGGCGTGGTGCGGGCCCAGTAAGAAAGATGTCGATCCCACGAATGACGCGAAGAATTCGGACATGTGGGGCGAGGCGAGGACCATCCGAGCGGAACTGATTCGCTGGCTATGCATTGATCACGAGGCGCGGGAATACGTGGACCAGCGAGGGATTCAGGCGCACGGCGCGCGGATCGAAGGCGAGCTGGATTTGTCGTTCGTGACGGTTCCCTTCCCCTTGGTGCTGACGTGCTGCGGACTGCGGCGAGAGACGACGCTGCGATTCCTGGAAATTCCGACGCTGAGCTTGAGCGGGTGCGCGGTGCGGTCGATCAACGCGGAATGTGCGACGGTGAAAGGAAGCGTGACGCTGAGCAACGGATTCCACGCTGAGGGAGAAGTGCAATTGCTGGGAGCGCAGATCGGCAGCAATCTGGATTGCGGCGCGGGAAGATTCCGGAATGCGGGCGGGAAGGCGCTGCGGGCCGACCGGATTTACGTGCAAGGAAGCGTGTTTCTGAGGAACGCCTTTGTGGCGGAAGGAGAGGTACGACTGCTAGGAGCGAAGATTGGCGGGAATCTGGAGTGCAATGACGGAACGTTCAAGAACGTAGGCGGAAGGGCGTTGAGCGCAGATCGCGCGCGCGTGCAAGGCAGCGTTTTTCTGCGCGATGGCTTCAGCGCGGAAGGCGAGGTGCGGCTGCTGGGCGGGATGATTGGCGGGAACCTGGAATGCAACCAGGGCGTGTTCAAGAACGCGGGAGGAGTGGCGTTGAACGCCGACCGCATCAGCGCACAAGGAAACGCGCTGCTCAGCGGAGGATTCGTAGCGGAAGGCGAAGTGAACCTGGCAGGGGCGCAGATCGGGAACAATTTAAGTTGCGATGGCGGAGTATTCAAGAACGGAAGCGGGCGGGCGTTGAATGCGGATGGAATCAACGTGAAAGGATTCGTGTTTTTTCGCGGGGGCTTTCGGGCAGAAGGCGAAGTGAACCTGCTGAGCGCGCAGATTGGAGACAACCTGGAGTGCGATGGAGGGTCGTTCAAAAATGCCGCAGGGCGAGCGTTGAATGCGGATCGGATGAACGTACAGGGGAATGCGATGTTTCGCAGCGGATTCAGCGCGGAAGGCGAAGTGCGGATGGTGAACGCGGTGGTGAAAGGGACGCTGGTGTGGACGGGAGTAAACAACCCGGGCGGCGTGACGTTGATGCTGCGAAACGGAACGGCGGGAGCGATTCAAGATGATACGGCCAGTTGGCCGAGCGCGGGGAAACTGGACCTGGATGGATTTGTGTACGGACACATCGCCACGGATTTAACGGATGCAAGGAACCGGTTGCGATGGCTGAAGCTGCAACAGCCGTTCACGCCGCAGCCCTACCGGCAATTGGCAAAAGTGATGAACGATGCGGGATTCGATCGCGGGGAGCGGCGAGTGCTGTTTGAGATGGAAGATCGCATCTGGAAGGAAGAAGGGAGCGTAGCGTCGGCGCTGTTACGGTGGCCACTGAGCCTGGTGGTGGGCTATGGATATTATCCGATGCGCGCGCTACTGGGCTTGGCGATCCTGGTGCTGCTAGGTTGGGGCGTGTACTCGGGAGCGCGGACGGCGGGTATGATGGTGCCGAAGGATCCGCAAGCGTATGCGTATTTCAAACAGAATGGCAAGGCGCCGGCATTTTATGAACCGCTGGGGCCACTGGTGTATTCGCTGGAGAATTCGTTGCCGTTGGTGAAGTTGGGGCAGACGGATTATTGGAGGCCGGATCCGGCGCCTGCGAGTCCTTCGGGGTGGATGAATTCGCCGCGGTTTTTGTTCGGATTTTTGCGATTGCAGATCTTGCTGGGGTGGATTTTGGCGACGTTGTTTATTGCGGGAGTGACCGGGATTGTGCAGAAGGATTGAAGTGCGATGGTATGCGAGTGATTCAGCACAGAGGACGCAAAGAGCACAGAGGGACACAGGTGCGAAGAGAAGATGTAAGACAAGAGGAAAAAATGCGTGCGCTATGGGGTGGCGGGATCTTCGGCCAGGATGCGGGCTAGCGTTGTGGTGCAGAGAGTTGCGTCGAAGTCGGAGAAGATTAGCGGCGGGCGGAGTTTGATTACGTTGTGATGAGGGCCGTCAGTGCCGGCGAGGATGCCGAGATCTCGGAGGCGGTTGACGACGTAAGAGGCTTGGTCGGTGGCGGGCGCGCAACTATCGCGATCGTTGACGAGATCGAGACCGAGAAAAAGCCCGGACCCACGAACATCGCCGAGAAGCGGATAGGTGGATTGCAGAGACCGCAAAGCGGCGATCCAGCGCGAACCCACTTCGAGAGCATTTTGCTGCAGGTGCTCGTCGCGGAGGACGTCGAGTACCGCGAGACCGGCGGCGCAGGCGACGGGATTGCCGCCGAAGGTGGAGAAAAACTCCATGCCGTTGGCGAAGGATGCGGCGATTTCCGGAGTGGTGACGACAGCAGCAAGCGGAAAAGCGTTGCCGATGGGTTTGCCGAAGACCACGATGTCCGGAACGACCTGCTGCGATTCGAATCCCCAAAAGTGAGTGCCTAAGCGGCCAAAACCGACCTGCACTTCGTCGGCGATACAGACACCGCCATACGCGCGAATGCGTTTGTAAACTTCGGCGAGGTAGTTGGGCGGGAAGACGATTTGTCCAGCAACGCTCGGAAGAGTCTCCGCAATGTACGCGGCAATGCCCCGCCCTTCCCTTTCTAGCGACGCGAGGATCTCGGCGACGTGGGCGGCGTATTTCTTGCCGAGGTCGGGTTCGCCGCGACGATAGAGACCGCGATAGTCGTCGGGGATGGGAGCGACGTGGACCCAGGGCTTCTGGCCGCGTCCACCGGGGCCATTGAATTTGTAAGGGCTGATGTCGATGAGTGTGTTGGTATGACCGTGATAAGCGTGTTCGAGGACGAGAACGTCTTCGCGGCCGGTGTGCGCGCGCGCGATGCGGAGGGCGAGTTCATTGGCTTCGCTGCCGGAATTGACGAAGTAGCAGACGCGGAGAGGCTCAGGAAGGAGAGAAGTGAGGCGCTCGGCGTAACGATTGGCGTTGTCGTGGAGATAGCGGGTGTTGGTGTTGAGGATGGCGAGCTGGTTCTGGATGGCGCGAACGACGCGAGGATGGGAGTGGCCGACGAGAGGAACATTATTGTAGACGTCGAGGAAGGCCCGGCCGGTGTCGTCAAAGAGATATTGCTTCCAGCCACGAACGATTTTCAGGGGATGGGTGTAGGAGATGCTGAGATTTTTGCCGAGGAGGGCGCGGCGAGTGGTAAGGGTTTCGTCGAGCGAGGGAGCAGGCGGCGGAAGATGGCTGGCGGGAATGCCGAGGATAAGATTCGGATCGGGAGAAAGGCTGAGCCAGACAGGACGCTCGGAGGCGAAGGCAACACCGGGAAAATCGCTGGAACGATCGAGAAGGTCGAGAACAATTTGAAAATGAAGATGCGGAGGCCAGCCGCCGTTTTCGCGAGCGTTGCCGATATGGGCGAAGACTTCGCCGCGGGAAATGCGCTGGCCGACTTTCAGAGAAGAGAGCGTTGCGGTGGAGAGATGGCCGTAGAGAGTGAAGAAGTCGACACCGGGTGCAGGGGCGTGATGAAGGATGACGACGGGGCCGTAATCGAGAGGCGCGGCGTTATTCGCGAGCACGTGGACGGTGGCGCCAAAAGGGGCGGAGACGGGAGTGCCAGGTTCGACGAAGAGATCGAGACCGAGATGAACGGTGCGGCGCTCGGCAAACGGATTGGTGGCGTCGCCGAAGCGAGGTGAGGAGTAAAGCGGGCGAGCCTCGTTGTAGCGGCCGATGCCGACCGAGGCGTTCGCGGCGCCGAGAAGGGCTTGCAACTGCCGGGAGAGCGCGGGTTCGGAGAGGTGCGTGGGATCGGACGAGAGAAACGTGCTGGCGACGCTGAGGTCGAGGGCGAGGCAGTTCCCTTTGCGCAGATCTTGTGGAATGAGAGGCGCGGCGGACGGCTGATTCTGGGCGAGCCAGTGATTCAGTTTGGGAGCGTGCGGAACGGCAGGAAGGCCGCAAGCGGCGCGGAAAGTGTAATGCGCGAAGCAAGGATGAATTTTGCCAAGGCGCTCAAGAGCGGCCCAGGCAGGAGCTTCAGTGACGGTGACGTAAGGATCGCCGGAGACGAGCGATTTGCGATGCGCGGAATTGATGACGCTGACGGCGAGGCGCGCAGCCAAGAGGGGAAAAAACGCGGTGATTTCTTCTTCGGTGAGCGGATGGACGCGGTGATAAGCGGCGAGGACGGCGGAAGCAGCAGGGAGAGGATTGTCGTGGCCGAGGATCGCGTAGGCGGCGGCGATGGCGGGCTCAGCGACGGTGTTGGATTCGTGCATGTCGCCGAAATCGATCACGGATAGGACTTGGCGGGGATGCGGCCAGGGAGGCGAAACGAGAGCGTTGTGGTCGTTGGCATCACCGTAGATCACGCTGCGACGAAGGCGAGGGATGCGAGGAAGGGCTTCACGCTCGAAGAGGTCGAGGAAATTGGCAGCGAGGGCACGACGATCGGGATCTTTGACGTGTGCGAGAAATTCGCGGGCCCAGAGGGAACGTGCGAGATCCCACTTCAGATCGCGCTTGGTGAAGGGATGAGAGAAATCGAGGAGCGCGGTGTCGATTTCGGCAAGGAGCCGGCCGAGGCTCTCAAGGAGTTCGGTGGAATGAGGATGGGTTTGAGCAAGGACCGTGCCAGGCAGGAAGGTGAGAAGCCAGACAAAGCGGGAAGTGCCATCGGGGAGTTGAGTTTGGGAGAAGAGTTCACCGTTGCTGGTGGGATAGACGCGCGGAAGGGAAAGATGGGGAGCGCGCTGAGCGAGATGAGTAAGAGCGCGGCACTGCATGTCGACGAATGCGCGTTCGCGGGCGGGATGCATGATCTTCAGGACGAATTCGCGGGAATCCGAGGACACGAGGTGGAAGTTGTCGTCGTATTCACCGGGGAGGGGACGGGCGGAGGCGTCGGCGCCGTAGAGGGCAAGAGCCAGGCGCGTGGCTTCTAGCGCGGAGACTGGAGGAGCGACACGGGCTTCGGGCATGAGCATGGCGAAATTGTATCGAGGGAGTGGGTGAGGCGGCAAATGAGGCACAGGGGCGATGCGATTAGAACGGGAAAAACAGACCCTCTCGTTGGTCGGGATGACCAAATTTTGGCGCAACTGCATGAGAGTTGGGAGGCTCGAGGCGGTATTCAGTCAGCGAGTGATTCACCACAGACGACACGAGAAACCCACGCGCGGAGAAACGTAAGAGGAGCATTTGTGTTGGCGAAGCGCGTCGGAAGGCGCTCCCTACACAGGCAAGAGAGGAAAGTGATAGGATAAAATGGCACCAGCACAAATGGGAGGAATGCTAATTACACGGAGGGTTGCGATGAGAAACCGGACTATTCACGCACTAATGGCTGGGATGCTGTTACTGGTAGGGTGCGGCAAATCGGATACGAATTCCGCGCAAAACGCAACGGCGCCAGGGGCCGCGCCTTCGAACCAGACGGCGACGCCGCAACAATCAGTGGGGCAAACGCCGGTGACGACACCGGATGCTGCGCAAGAGCAGGCGCCAGCGCAGGCTCCAACGCCGGAGCAGGCTCAGGCCGCAAATCCGGCGAATGCGCCAGCGCCGCCGCCGGAACCGCCTGCGCCATTAGTGGTGCCGGCGGGAACAACGTTGCCGGTGATTCTGGCAACGTCCATCAGTTCGTACAAGAACAAGGCTGGGGAAGACTTTGAGGGCAACCTGGCGGCGCCGATCACGGTGAACGGAGAGGTGGCGGTGCCGAAGGGCGCCAAGGTGACCGGCACGATTGTGGATGCGAAGAAGCAGGGGAAATTCAAGGGAGAGGCGCTGCTGACGATTCGTCTGACGAGCCTCGACGTCCGCGGGAAAGACTATCTGATTTCGACACACACATGGAGCGATACAGAAAAGGGCAAGGGTAAGCGGACGGCCGTAGTGACCGGCGGCGGTGCGGGCGCGGGTGCATTGATCGGCGGGCTTGCCGGCGGTGGAAAAGGAGCGGGGATCGGGGCAGCGATAGGCGCAGTTGGGGGCCTGGCGGCTTCCGGTGGGACTGGCGGGCAGAATGTGAATCTGCCGGCGGAAACGAAAATCAACTTTAAGTTGGCGAAATCGTTGACCATCGAGCGGTAGGAAGGTTTATTAGGGGAATGAGGGCCTCTGTTCCCGATTGGGAGCCGAGGCCCTTTTATTTTGGTGCGCGACACAATCGGCATTCGGTCAAAGAGTGATTCACCGCAGAGGACACAGAGAGCGCAGAGGAAACCAAGCGCGCAGAGAAGAGGGATCAGGCGTTCGATGGTAAGAACCCACCCCTTCGCAACGAGCGCGAAGGATGGGGCACGCTCGAGTTCATAAGGGGTACGGTGCTAGAAGCACAAGCGGAAAGCGCACGCCTCGGAAGGCGGCCGCTACAAAGGCGTGAGAGCGGACGGATGGGGGCGGGCGCGGAGGGAAAGGAGGGCCATGAGGAGGCTGACGGTTAGGGGGAGGAGGAACGCAGCGCGGAGGGAATGCGACTGCGAGGCGGTGATGCCGACTAGCCAGGGAAGGACCGCTCCACCTAAGCCGCCAGCGCCGAAGAAAAGAGCGCCCAGCCAGGTGGAATCCTCGCGAAAGATTTGGGCCAGCCAAGTTACGAAAATCGGATATTGAGGAGCGCAGCCGAAGCCAGCGATGGCAGAACCGAGGAAGAGTGTGGCGTGCACGGTAGATAACGCAACCAGAGAGGCGCCGGACGCAGCGAGCAAGAGTCCGGTGAGCGAGATTGCGAAAGTGGAAAGGCGCTTGAGCAGAATTGGCGCCATTCCGCGGCCGATGAGAAGGAAACCGTAGAAGACCGACGGAGCGACCGCAAGAGACGAGGTATTTCCGCCGGGTAAGCGCTTTTCCAAGGCGGCAACCCATCCGCCGATGCTCACTTCAGTGCCAACGTAGAGAAAGAAGAGCAGGAGAAGGGGGATGGCGGGCCGCTGCTGCAGATAAGCGAGCCAATCGGCAAGCGAACGCTTTGCGGAATTGGCGGTGGAGGGGCCGGAAGAAGGCTGGCGAAAATGCAGCACGCAAAGTGCGAAAGCGAGAACGGCGACACAAATTGCCAAGCCGCGTACACCGTAACGGGGAGCGAGAGCGGCGACCAGAAACGGGCAAGCAACGGCGCCAACGCCCCAGGAAAAGTTCAGCAAGTTAACAGCGGCGGCGACATTTTTTGAAGGCAGCTGCGTGCCACGCAAGTTGGTGGTGGGATTGGCGAGGCCATAACCGAATCCGTTGAGAGCGACGCAGGTTGCAGTGAGCGTCCAAGGGCTAATCCCAAGAAAGGCCATGCCGAGAGTCAGGAAGAGGAAGGCAAGACCGAGCACTTTAGAAAAGGAATAACGGCGAAGCATCCAACTGGTGGCGATCACGCCAAACATGCTGGTGAGATATTGCGAAGTGAAGAAGAAGCCGGCTTGGGCATCCGTCAGGGACCATTGCCGGGAAAAGATCGGGAGAGAGGGAGCAAGGATATTGGTGATGATGCCGATGAGGATGAAGCCCGCATGTAACAAAAACCATTCGAAGGGAGGATTGGAAGCAGAGGGGGACGATACGGTCGAATCCATTGAGAAGGGAGTGTGGCACAAGATGGATGGAGGGACAAGGCGGCGCGGGAGCGTTCCTGCTCAATCTGAATGCGTTGGCGCGGCTACGCAGGAAGGATTCATGGAAGTGTTTAGGTTGAGACCCTTCGGCGCGCAAACTACGCGCTTCTCAGGATGACATATATGCCTGGCGGGCGCGCTGGTTCTGGTGTCACAGGGAGTGGTGCAGAACCTTAAGCCGTACACGAACGCAACGCTGATGGAGCCGCAGGTAGTGGAGAAGACGAGCGCGGACGGAGTGGTGCAGCGAGACACGGTGACGACGCAGGTGATCGCGCAAGAACCGACGGCTTCCCAAGAAGCAATCAAAATGCCAGGGACAAATGGGGGAGGATTTTTCAATAGCGCCGCTTACGGCACGGCTAAAAGCCGTGCCCTCCCAAAAACAGACGTTCTCATAGGCTGAAGCCTGGGCTATCACGCCAGGATGTTAGCGGGGGGAGCGAGCTGGAGTTTTGGCGGAGGGAGGCTTGGGGGGCTGGAAGCGGTAGCCGACCCAGGGTTCGGTGAGAATATATTTTGGTTGAGAAGGATCCTTCTCGATTTTTTTGCGCAGCTGATTGATGACCACGCGCAGGTTTTCGGTTTCCTCGCCATATTCGGGGCCCCAGACAGATTGCAGCAAGCGTCGGTGGGAGACCGGCTTACCTTGATTGGCAATCAGTTGCTTCAAGACTTCAAATTCCTTCGGGGCGAGGTGGACCTCTTCTCCGGCGACAGTGACGCGGCGCTGCTCGAAATCCACGGCAAAATCTTTGGATTGGAACGCCGGGGCAGCTTCTGCGGAGGCATGGCGACGAAGTGAGGCGCGAACGCGGGCGAGAAGCTCCTCAATGCTGAAGGGCTTGGTGACGTAGTCGTCGGCGCCAGCATCGAGGGCGACAACTTTGTCGCGCTCGGCACTGCGGACGGTCAGCATGATGATGGGAGCGTCGGTGGTGCGGCGAATCTCGCGGCAGGTTTCAATGCCACTGATGCCGGGAAGGTTGACGTCGAGGAGCACCAAGTCCGGTTTCTGCTTGCGAACGAGATCGAGGGCTTCTTCGCCGGTGGCCGCTTCGAGGATGACGTAGCCACGGAAAGAAAGAGTGGTACGAAGGGTGCGGCGAATCTGCGGTTCGTCGTCGACAACTAAAATATTGGCAGAGGTCATTGAGGCTCTCCGCGATTGATCACGGTAGGAAGTGTAAACGAAAAAACGGAGCCGTGGCCAAGCTGGCTGGTAACGCTGATGGTACCGCCATGCGCGGCGACGATCGCTTTGGCAATGGGGAGGCCCATGCCGGTACCGCGGACGAGGTAGCGCTGATCGCGGCCACGATAAAATTTGTCGAAGATGAGGCCTTGCTCAAAGGGATCGATGCCCGGGCCATGGTCTGCAACGCTGAAGCCGACAAAATCACCGAGATGTTCCGCGGAAATGGTGATGGGGCGATCCTTGGGAGAATAGATATGAGCATTGTCGATGAGCTGGACGAGAATATCGGGGGCTCGCTCGACATCGGCGCGTACGTGAGGAAGATTGGGGTCAACATTTAGGATGACTTGACGGTCGCCAAGGGCTTTTTTCTGGTGCTGCAGCGCGGCGTCAATCAGGGCCACCACGGGCACGGATTCGAAGTGCAACTCGAACTCGCCAGCCTCCAGCTTGGCCATGTCCGAGGCTTCCTGGACGAGGTGATTCAGGCGATCGCATTCTTCATTGATGATGGTAAGAAGCTCCCGCTGCTGCGGCGTGTGTTTGGGCTGAGCAGCGAGGAGATCGGTGACGGAAGCCTTGATGGATGTGAGCGGAGTGCGGAAATCGTGGGCGATGGAATCGAGGAGCGCGGATTTGAGGCGCTCGCCCTGGCGTTCGGCTTCGGTTTCGCCCAGCTGTTCGACGGCGCGCGCGCGCTCCATGGCGATGGCGACGAGGGAGCTGATGGCCTCCATGGTCTGGCGGCTGAAGCGGGCGCCGGAAATCCCCAAGCTGCCGATGGGTTTCACACCGAGCCGCACCGGAACAAAGTGCAAGGCCTGCTGAGGTTCGGAAGTGAGTTCGTCGCGCAGGTAGGCGTTTTTCATGCGGCCTTCGTCGATCTGTGCTGCGCCATAGCCGGAGCGATAGAATTTGTCTTTTTGCGGGACGAAGAGTTCGGCGGCGCCGGCTTCGAAACAATCCACGATGAAATTGGGGATGGCGTTCATCAGGCGGATGACGTTGCCTTCCCCGAGGAGCTTTTGGCTGAAGGCATAGAGGCGCTCAACTTCACGGCGGCGGCTGTCGGAGACGTTGGCTTCCTTGCGAATGCGCGCGGACAATTGGCTGCCGGTGATGGAAGTGGTGAGGAAAGCGCCGAGAGCGACCCAGTTTTGCGGATCGGAGACGGTGAAGGTGCCAATCGGAGGCAGGAAAAAGTAGTTGAACAAGAGCATGGCAGTGACCGACATGCAGACGGAGACGACCATGCCCCAGACCGCGGAAACTGCTAAAATCGCGAGAAGAAACGACAAGGCCACGGTGGTCTGATTGACCTGAAGAACCCGGCTATAGGCGAACGTCAGAGATTGCAAGTAAGAAGGCGGCGACGGCCAAACCAAATCCGCGCCCACCAAGAAAACGGGCCATGGGTGTATTGTAACTCAGCTATGCCTGATTTACAACCGGGGGGAAGAAAGACCACTTGCCGAAGAAGCCAGAGGAATGGTTGGAGGTGGCGTCGCCCGCGCCGAAGCAACGGGGAGTGTTCAAACTATTCCTGGGTTACGCACCGGGAGTAGGAAAAACCTACAGCATGCTGAGTGAAGCGATTCGCCGGAGCAGCCGCGGCGAAGATCGTGGTGATCGGGATCATCGAGACGCACGGGCGCAAAGGGATTCGAAGAGCTTGCCAGCCAACTGGAAGCGGTGCCGCGGAAAAAGATCGATTACAAAGGCACGCTGTTCGAAGAAATGGACGTCGACGCGATTCTGGAGCGCAAGCCGCAAGTGGTGCTGGTGGACGAACTGGCACACACCAACATACCGGGAAGCAAACACCGAAAGCGCTACGAGGACATGCAGGACCTGCTGGCGGCGAGGATCGACGTCATCACCACGCTGAATATCCAACACATTGAAAGTATCGCGCCGACGGTGCGCGCGATTACGGGCGTGACGGTGCGGGAGACGGTGCCGGACTGGGTGCCACTGTCGGCAACGGAAACGGTGATGGTGGACTTGACGCCGGAAGCGCTGGCGAACCGCATGAAGCGCGGAGATGTGTACAGCCAGGAGAAAGTGGAGCAGTCGCTAAAGAACTTTTTCCGGCGAGGGAACCTGATTGCGTTGCGCGAGTTGGCGTTGCGACAGGTGGCGGAGCAGGTGGACCGCAGCCTGGAATCGTACATGGACGCGAAGGAGATCCGGGAAAACTGGGGGGTACGAGAGCGCATCGCGGTGTGCATTTCGGGAAATCCCACGGGCAGTACTTGATCGCAAGAGCGGCGCGAATGGCGCGCAGGATGGACGCGGAATTATATGTAATTCACGTAGAACGCGAATTGGCGCCAAGGGAAGAAAACCCCAAGGCGCTGGCAGCGAATCTGCGATTTGGAGAGAACCTGGGCGCGCGCGTGGAGAAACTGAAGGGGAATAGCATCGCGGATACAGTTGCGGATTTCGTGCGGTCGAAGCACATCACACAAGTGATCTTTGGGCGCGCGGCGGTACGGGACTGGCGGAAATATTTGTACTTGTCGGTAGTACATCGCTTTTTGCGGGAATCACCAGCGGTAGATGTGCACATCGTGACGCAGGAACCAGAAGACATATAGCGCATGATGAAGAGGAGAGCGGCGACGTTCAGAGCAAATCGTACGGGGACCGTTTTCATGGTGGCGTTGGTGGTGATGCTAGCGGCGACGCTGACGATGGGCGCGCGGCAAGACAAACCAGCGGAACAGAGTTCGGTGGCGGCGGCAAGACCCGGAGCGGTGGAGATGGAGCGGCTGAAGTTTTACCTTGGAGAATGGGATTACACCGAAACGTATCCGAAGGGTGGCAAGAACACGGGCGTGTACACGAGCAAGCTGGGGCCGGGTGGAAATTCGTTGATCAATACGTTTCACTCGACGGGGCCGATGGGGATTTCGAAGGGTTGTTGATATTGACGTGGGATGCGAACGAAAAAGCGTACAAGGCTTACGCGTTCGGGAATGATTTCCCCGGGGCGATCGTGGAAACAGGGCAGTTTGAGGGCGACGCACTGGTGTACCGATCGGAGTTGACGGCTGGGGGCACGATCATGAAATTACGCAATGTGACGCGAGTGACGACGCCGGGACAATTGGTGAGCGAAGAATATGTTGCGAAGAAGGATGGGCCGGAAACGTTGTTGGTGCGGGTGGATGCGAAGAAGAGATAAGGACGGAGTGATTCACCACAGAGGACACTGAGAGCACAGAGGAAGGCGAGTGCGAAGAGGAGAAAAAGCGCTCGCCTCAGAAGGCGGCCGCTACAAAAGCAAGATGGCGGCGTAAAACCGCCTCCACGGAGACAACCCGCAGAAAGATCGTCGCCGAGCAAGAGAGAAGCAACGCTAGGAGCCGGTGTAGAGTTGGAATGGGGCCCAGTAGAAAGGCTTCTTGAAGACAATGTCGGGATCCAGATTGTGGAGAAGGGCTAGTTTTGCGGTGCGGAGCGCGGATGCGGGGTCCTTGCCCTTGCTCATTTCCGAATAAAACGTGCCCATGATTTGCGGGGCGGCAGAGTCGTTCACTTCCCATAGAGCGCCGACCACGTTGTGCGCGCCGGCGTGAAGAAAAGCCCAGGAAAGACCGATCAGTCCTTCACCGGAATACGCGCGGCCACCAGCGCCTTCACAAGCGGAAATGGTGACAAGTTCGGCAGAGAGAGGATGCTGAAGAATGTCGCGCGCGTAGAGCTTGTAGGAGTCGCCAGATTTGCTGAGGATGACAGCGGAATCGAGAGGGCGCGTGATGCTGGCGGTGCCGTGAGTGACGAAGTGAAGATAGGCATAGCGCTCAGGATGGCTCGACAGAAAGGCTTCGGGTGTGGCTTGCTTCCCTTCCAAGACAGCGCGTTTGGCGGCGGGAAAAAAGCTTTCGACGCGGTGCATTTCTTCCGGAGCTTTCGGGAGTGCCGGGAAGGCTTCCACCGGCTCTGTGTTTCCGATCAGCAGAAGATTGTTTTCTTTGGAACGAGGGCGTGCCACAGCAGAGGAAAGAAGAGTTAGGGAGCTTGCGCTGGACACGGTTACGTCTTCAATCCAAAAGTGCGGAGATGGGCCGGGAACGACCAAGGTTTCGAAATTCAACGCGGAGAGGCTTGGATCCGCAAGAAGAATGAGGCGGCCGTCTTTCGGCAGAAGTCGCTGCGCCGGTTCGACAAGCATGGTGTAAAGCTGCTGGCCCTGCGCGCTGCCGGGCCCTCGGGGATCGCGAAGATCATGGATGGTTTTGCTATAAGAAGCGGCGAGGGGCTCCAGATCAGAAGCCTTGGGAATTTCGAAACACTGAGTTTCGACGGGGGTGATGGCCCAAAGATAGGAATGATCCTGCCCCACCCAATAAAAAAGGAGCGTAGCTTGCAGACGCTTGGCGAGCTGCTGGGGCTGGACCGCGGGAATCGTGCGCGAAGATGACTTCTGATCCACGGACAGGCCTTCCAGCAACATGCGGGCGCGGCTGGTTTCGGCGACACGGAGTGCGTCGAGAGGGCGGTTGCGGCGGACGAGGAAATCGACGTAGTCATTGTAGAAATCGATTCCGCCGGACAGATAGCTGAGGCGCGAATCGTCGCGATCAATGGAGTCGCGCGCCGCGGTGATGGTTTCGATGGAGCGGCGAAACTCCTGCTCGGCCTGGTCCGGCTTGTCTTCGGCGTCGTATAGTTCCGCGAGGCGGGCGTGGACTTCCCACTTGAGCGCGGTTTCCGTCGCGGGATCCGTGGCTGATCTGGTGAAACAGTCTCTCGGCCTCCGCAAAATGTTTTCTGCCAGTTTCAATACGGCCGGAGACCAGGGTCGACTCGCGAACGCCGAAATGGTCGAGACCCTGCTGTTCGAGTTGCACGGCTTCGTGATTGTATTTTTCGGCTTTGTCCAAGCTGACCCGCACGCAGGCTAACTTCCGCGAGAGAGTTCAGGCATGGGGTGATGGTTTCCCGGATCATCGAGCCTCTTCGCACGGTCCAGGGTGCGCTTGGAAAGTTCCTCAGCCTCGGCGTAACGGCGGAGAGCAAAATAGGAATTCGCGACTCCCGTATACCAATAGGCGGAATAGCCCCTCAGTCCGATTCGCTCGGAGATCTCCGCTCCCTGCCTGAAAAACAGGAGAGCGTTCTGATAGTCGCCGAGGGTGAAATAGGCCCAGCCGAGATTGCCAAGGATGGTGGCTTCAAGTCCGGCCATCTTGAGAGCGCGGGCAGAAGCGAGAGCCTTCTGATTGCGGTCAACCGCTTCGTCGAGACGATCCATTCTTTGTCGAGATCAGGGCCAGGGCGGCTTGTGCGTTGGCTTCCTGCTCGAGCATTCCGTTTTGCCTGGCGAGCGCGATGGCGCGATTGTAGATCTTCTCCGCAACGGCGAATTTCTCCTGATCAACTTCCACGGCTGCCCTGGCAATCAAAATCTGACAAAGCAGTTGGGGATTGATGGACTGTGCGAGTTTCTCGGCCTCGAGCGAGCTTCTCTTCGGCTCTGGGGACTGCTGAAGATATCGATAAGAGATGCCTTCATACAGGGCTTTGCGACCGCGAGATCGGTGGAGGCGAGTGAGGGCGGAAGGTCACCGTTGAAGACTGCGAGAGCATCCCTTGGTGAGGCACGGGAAACGAGAATCTGGGCATTCAGGATGCGGAAGCGCCAGTCCCACTCCGGACTGAGAGTGGCATATTTTTGCGAGGCGCGATTGGCATCGGCCAGCGCGACGTTCAGGTCGCCCTGCTTGATCTCGCGAATAATGCGATCGTGGGCGACGCGGGGATCGCGAGCAGCCCTGCAACCGCACAATAGCAGGCAAATGAAGGGCAGGACGAAGAGTCGGGAGAAGCAGCGTCCTGATCAGGGAGTAGGCGGTGGAGTTCTTCCGTTGGTGCTGGCGACCGCCGCGGTTCCGCCTCCGCCATCGGGAGAGCCCAGATCGAAGCGCAGCATGGAGAGAGTCTTCATGCCCTCGAGGGAGAGCACCTCGGCGAAAGAAATCGTGCCCAAGTGCGGAATGTCGATGATGTGCCGCTTCTTGTCCGCGTCGGACAAGCCGGGGAAGTCCGTCTCGATTTTCTCCACCAGAGAGCAAAGTGCCACTCCGTCTTTCGTATTCGCGATTCCGCCACTCTTCTTGAGCGAAGGAATTTTTTTGGCCAGGTCTGCATGAGTTTTCGACTCAAGCAGAAAATCATGGCGCAGGACAATATTGAAAGCAAAACCGGCAATGCGCAAGTTTTCGAAGGTGCTGCCAAGGGCCAGGATGTGGCCTTCGGCTTCGTCGAGCTTATGTTCGGAAGTGAGGCGAGCGACGATACGATCGGCGGTGATGACATCCATGATATTCAGACCGAGGATCGTGGTGATGGCTTGCGTGGTGGCAGTGTGCTCGTCTTGCATGCTGCCGGAGACGTGGGAGTGCGCAGACCGGAAGCGAGCGAGGCGCGGCACGCAGAAATCCATGGCGCAAGAATGCGCGTGGCCGCCGAAGATAGGCACGCAAGTGGCGGCCTGGGCTTCGATCTGACAAGCAGCAGGCCGGTGGAAACTGGCGTTCAGAGCATAAGCATTCGCGTGAAATGCGAAGGACTGCCTGGGACGGGGACTCATGGGGGACTCCTCAAGTGAGATACGAAAATCGCAGCAGCTACCTTATTACATTACGGGTTGTTTTGAACAGCAAATGAAAACTTGGCGACCGGAATTTTGGCGGCGGAAGAAGCATCGCGGCCGAATACAGTCAAAGTGTAGTCACCGGGATGAAGCAGGCCGGAGGGAACGATCAGATTGACTTCCTTGTTGACACGGTCAGTCGGGATGTCGAACTGCAGGAGCACGCGAGAGGCAGAGTCCTGTAGTTCGCCAGTGTAGGAAGAGAAGTTCTGAACCTGCGAAGGAACAAAATCAAAGTGAAGCTGAACCAAATCGTTGCCGTGGACTTGCACAACAGTCTTTTCATTTTCCAGACGATCGCCGCCGCGCAGACCGAAGGAGGGGCTGGAGAGGATAGTCTGGCCCGGTGCGGTAATCACACCGATCTGCGGCTTCGATGTTCGGGAATAATAGCCGATAACCAGAAGGAGCACGGCCATCGCGGGGATGGCAATCATAGGACGGAACCAGGAAGTCCAACGAGAGCGAGGGGCCAGTTCTTTGGGAGCGCAGCCACGGGCACGGGTTCTTCGCGGAAAACCTCGCGACCGGCGGTGACAAAGGTGACGGTGGCCTTTACATCCTCCGCGCACTCGGCACAATCGAAATAGTGCTCTTCGTAGGCATCACGCTGGTCCGCGGCCAACTCGCCGAGGACGTATTTTTCAGCCGCATGTAGACGCTTAGCTTCTAAGTGGTCCATATTCCCTGTCCAATGAGTAGTGCATGGGAATGGCAAAACGTTTCACGAAGACTCCTTGGCCGCGGCCCTGCGGGGGAGGGCGAGATCCTTCTGGAATAGGGTACGGAAGCGTTCCTTGGCGCGGTGGAGGCGAACACGAAGGTAGTCGCGGTCAACGCCAAAGCGACGGCAGATCTCGTCCTTATCGCCCTCCTCAAGGAAAACGGCGCGCAAAAGGTCGCGGTCGGTGGGGCTGAGTTCCTCCAAGATGCCGCGAACGTGGGACTTAGTCTCCTGATTGATGAGGGAGCGCTCTAAATCGATGACTTTGTCGGGAATGTCCAGGTGGCCCTCTTCTAGGGGGCGGTCTTTATAGTAGGCACGGGAATTCTCTCGTAAGACATTCTTACAAACGGAGTTAACGAAGGCGCCAAAGCGCTCGGGCTGGCGAACGCCGCCCTCACGGCGGAGGACGGCGAGGACGCGAATGAAGGTTTCCTGGCGCACGTCGTCGACCCGCTCCGGGGGAAGCATCCTGGCGCGCAACATGACCCCGAGGAGCTGGCCAAAATAAGCTACGAAATGCTGCTCCGTAGCGGGGTCTCCCTCCCGCAGACGGTCCACGTACGACTTATCGAATATATACAGTTCCACCCTGACCTCAAACCATTTGGGGGGAGTATATCGTCGGAGAAGAAATGCCGCAATGGAACTCTCCCCGTTGACAGATGAAACGAAAAGGCTTCTGGATGCACTACCTAATCAAAGAGACCTCTACAAACCAGGAGGTCTATTCGTGGGGAACGGTCACCGGCCCCACGTGCCCCTCGGGCGCATTTCGCAAACCTGACCAGCGAGATGCGCCCCTTCCTTAAAAGGAAGATGGGGTAGGAGGAAAATTGGCAACACAAGTGAGAGCATTCGCAAATTCCGGTGTTGTTTCTTCTATGGGTTATTCGAAGGAAACACGTCGGATGGAGCCGCGTTCGGTGGAACCGGCCCAGAAAAGCGCGCCAGGGTTGGAAGAGGTTTGCGCACAAAGCATCGAGTTTGTGGCCGTGCCGGATATGGCCGTGAGGCTGCAGGCGACGCTGCCGGGAGCGATCCGGAGCGCGTTGCAGAAGTCGGAAGGATTTGCGGGCTGCGCGGTGATGGTGTCTGAAGAGGAAGCGCGGCTGGTGACGGTAGTGACATTCTGGCGAGGCCAGGAGCGGAGCAGCAAAGCGAACGCAAACGCGCTGTGGGTGGAGCAATTGCTGGATCCTTATATTGACCGGCAACTGCGAGTGAACAAGCTGCGCGCACAGATCGCGTGGCCGGCGGGAATGCCGACGGCGAAAAGCGCGGAGTTCGCAGGCGAGGTGAATGAAGCGGGCGAGTGCGGGGCTGAATAATGCGTGCGGGGTGCGTCGGGAAAGTGGACGCGGAAAGCTAGAAGAATACATGAACGCGACGGCGACAAGAACTCGGGAGCATGGGCCAATGAACGCACCGGGAACGGCACAATGCACGACCATCACCTGCGCGGAAAACGGTGTAGTGATGCTGGCCGGAGTGACGCTTTGCCTGGAGCATTTTTTCCAGCAGTGCTACGGGAGGCTGGAAGGGCTCGACCCGGTGGTGCGTGGCAAAACCAGGGAAGCCGCAATAAACGATGGCGCGCCGAAAATTCTTGAAGAAGTAGTGAAGCAGGTACTGATCGTGTGCCTGCAACATAAGAACTTGAGCAATCTGGATCGCTCGCGACTGCTGGACATTCTGATGTGGGCCGGGGAGTTGCAGTTGGTGTTGCGCGTGCCACGGATCATTTCGGCGGAGCAGATGGTATATGGAGTGGCACAGCGGCGGACGCAGCGCGGACGCGGATTGATAGGCAATTAGCGCGAAATCATAGGCCGGTCATCCTTATCCCCTAACCAGTAGAAAAGGAATGTCCCCGCAACTAAGATACAGCCTTGCATACAGTACAGTTGGGATCCTTCGCGGCGCCAACGACGCGCGGCTCAGGATGACAGTGCCATTCTCGCAACGCTGGGTGGTTCCGGAGCGATCTATTGTCCTGCAGATTACTCCGATGACGGGAGGTGGGATTTAGGCGCAGTGAGTTGCTCACGACTACAAAGGTGGAGAAGAGCATCGCAGCCGCCGCGAACAGAGGGCTGATCAGGCCCATGACGGCAAGAATAATGCCGACAGTGTTGAAGAGAGCGACGACGAAAAGATTCTGACCGACGACGCGCATGGATTTTCGCGCCAGTCGCCAACCATAGCGACCACGGCGCCGCCTTCCCGCCATTCGCGAATGACTTGGGCCTTCTGAACCGGGAGAACCTGGGAGCGAAAACTCTCGGTGCCAAGTTGCCGCGCAACTGCTTCGGTGGTGCCACGAGAATCGCCGGAAACCAGATGAGGCTCGATGCCTCGGCGCTTCAGTTCGGCAACCATGGCGAAGGCGTAGTCGCGCAAGCTCTCCGCAAGCTGTAAAAGCCACTCGCAAAAAGACAGGAGTGCTCACAGACGAGTTATTGGTGGGCGCTGCGGACTTTTTCCAGCACGGCTGGATCTGCTTCGGGAGTGGCACCGGGCCGCGCGGCTAACCACGCTCCCATGCGGTTGGCGGCTTCATTCATGGCGGAAAGAGGAGCACCGCGCAAGAAGTGGTGAACGAGAGCGGCGGTGAAAGCGTCTCCGGCGCCGACCGTATCCACAGTTTTGACGGCGTAGCCTGGGTGTTCGTGGAAGCCTTCCTTGGAGACCAGCAGGCTGCCATTGGCACCGCGGGTAATACAGACGAGCTGCGCGCCACTGAGGTGGAGAAGCCATTCGGCAGCAAGGGTCTCTTTGCCGGGTGAAAGCGGCGTGGGCGATTCGAGCAGTTCGAGGACGACGGGCAATTCTTCCTGATTGAGCTTGATGATGCTGGCACGCCTGATGGAATCGGCAAGGATTTCTTTGGAGTAGAAGGGCGGGCGCAGATTGACGTCGAAGATGCGCGTGGTGGTAGGACGGGCGGCGCCCAGGAATTCGTGGATGGTGCGTCTGGCAGCGGGAGAACGCTGCGCCAGAGAACCAAAACAGACGGCAGTGGCCTGCGCGGCTAGCGTGCGCCACTGAGAGGTCATCTCCAGAGAGTCCCAGGCGGCATCTTCGCTGATTTCGTAGTGCGGTTGATCTTGAGGGTCGATAAGGACTTTTACCGTGCCGGTACGGTGGGTGGGATCGGACTGCAGAAAATCGGTGGGAAGGCGGAGTTGCTGAAAGCGTTGCTTGGCTTCGTCACCCAACGCGTCGGTGCCAATGCGGCTGGCGACGATGCCGTGATCACCAAGGAGACTGGCGATGTAGGCGAAGTTAGCCGGGGCTCCGCCAAGCTGCTTGCCGGAAGGAAAGAGGTCCCAGAGCAATTCACCCAGACCGACGATGGTGAAATTTCCGTCTGACATGGAAGCATCTTACGCCAGAGGAGAGGATTGGGAAAAAGGAGTTTTGGGACGGCAGCGAGGTGCGCGAGAAGCAAAGCAGATCCCCTGCTTCGCTCTGGATGAGATCCGCGTGCCTAGAGTCGGTCTGAGCGAACGGATCGAATTCTTGAGAAAGCCCGTCTTCATCTGGCAGTGGCAAAAGCGGTGGCGAGCCACCGCACTCCACAACAAAAAGGGGGAACCCTTGTGGGGCTCCCCCTTTTTTGGGGTGTTCGGGGTTAGAAAGTGAAACGCAAACCAAACTGCAGTTGCCGCATTCCAGTCGGCGAACCGGGGGAGCCGTCTGCCTCGATGTCGGTGATCTGACCGGCGTTGCCGCCGCAGTCCACGCAGGTGTTGCCCTGGCTGCTGTTGAAGCCGAGGACGGGGTGGTTAAAGACGTTGTAAGCATCGAAGCGGAACTGCGCAACGTAGCGCTCGGTGATGTTGCAAAGTTTTTGGCCAAGGAGAAGTCGGACCACAGACCACGAGGTCCGCGGAACGAGTTCAGTCCTACGTTGCCGATGGTGCCGCAAGCCGGCAACGCAAAAGCTGCCGACGTCGGTCGAGCGAAGCTGCAGGAGTCCTGTCCGTTTAGCGAGGGGTTGAGAGCATAGGTCAGAGGTGCGCTGGGCGTAAAGCAACGAAACCACGCCCGTCGCGGGATCACGCTGACACGCCGGTATGGAACACGGGAGACAACCTTATCCGGACGGCACGGACCAGCGTCCGAGACTGTGCCGCACTCACCGATGCTGGGAGTCCACGGCAGGCCGCCGCTCCAGTTCAGAGTTTGGGTCATCGTCCATCCGCCAATCAGGAAGTTGGCGGGCTTGCTGATGCCGCTCATGTACTTCTGGCCGCGTCCGAACGGCAACTGGTAAACCGCGCTGACGATGAAGGCATGGTTGCGGTTCAAGGGGTTGGGCCCGTACGCAATTCTCGGAGTGATCGGCGTAGTAGCCATCGTTATACGCATTTGCGTTGGAGTAGGTGTAGTGAGCCAGGAACTGCAAGCCCATTCGAGAAGCGTTTCTCCACTTTAATCAGCAACGCTTCGTAGCTCATTGTTGGCGTTGTTGCCGAAGTAATTGCCCAAGTCCGTAGAGCAGCAGATGAGCGGAACCTGGGTAGGAACACCGTTAATGACCTGGGTGACGGTGTAACCAGGATAGCTGAACCTGTTGTAGTAAGGGCGGCGACTGGCAGTCGAGAGCTCACGGGGGTGAAGCCCGCCAGAGAGCACTTTACGCGACGGGGTCACATTTTACAAGATTGGTGCCTGGCGCCGACCGCAATCGGGTTGGCGTTGTACGCTGGACCTTCCCCGTCGAACACGTGAGTGCCCTTGTTACCCATGTAGGTGACTTCCAGGTTCATCGTGGCTGGTCAACTGGTGCTGGAACGCAACGTTCCACGCATCAACCGTGGGCAGCACCTGCTTGGTCGGGCCGAATTCGTGGATCGACGGTGCCTGTTGGGCCCCTGCAAAGGCAATAGGCCGCTATCAGGGATACCGGAATCGGAAGAGGCAGCGGGTAGCGGCAATCGCGTCAAGTGGCTTAACACGGCCCCGTGGCGAGGTTGAAAATCGGAGATGCAGTTGATTGCTGGCAGAGGGGATTCAACGTTGGCAGCCTGAATGGTCTCGTTCGCGAGCACGGGCAGGTTCTGGGTGACGACGTGGCCGAAGTTTGAGCCGAACACGCCGATGTCAAAGCTGCGACCGTAGCCCATGCGCACAACCGTCTTGGGAGTGAATTGATAAGCGAGGCCAAGGCGAGGAGCGAAGGCCTTCCAAGTATTATCGATGTTGCCGTTGAGGCCGTAGGGGCCGTTGCCAGCCGACGCGGATCGCACCCTGCACAAGGTTTGCGAAACCGCCATTGTCCTTGGCGTTGACGGATTCGGGGAAGTAAATCTCCCAGCGCAAGCCGTAGTTAAAAGTCAGCTTTGGGCGTAACGCGCCAGGAATCCTGGCCGTAGAAGAAAGTGCGCCACTGGCGTTCCGAAGCGTTTAGAGACGTGCTGTAGAAGCGCTGGAACTGGCTGACATCACCGATTAGGAAGGTGGCCAAGCTAAGGCCGCCAGTGCCAGCCGTTGCTGGTGTCTCCGGTGTCAGAAGTTCAATTGGCCGGTGCGATTCGAATCGCTAGGAACACGAAGATTCGTCGCGTAGCGAATGTCCGCACCGAACTTGATGGTGTGATTGCCGATGCATCTTGCTCCAGTTGTTGACACCCTGGAATTGCTGTTCCCTCTCGGTGAGTGGGCAGTTGCAGCGGCCAACGTTGAGACCATCGCCGAAGTCGAAGAATTGAGCGTCCTGAGTTACCATTAACATCGAATTGGAAGGAAAGACCACCGGTAATCGGCGGTCCAGGAAGCCCATCGCCGGTGTTCAGGAAGGGAATACCCAAGGTGTCCATGGCTGCCACGTTGGCGTCAGAGTACTGCGTCTGCGGATTGTATCGGAACCAGCCGAAACGAACGTCAACGAGCCAAGTGGTGCCAATGGCCTTGTTGAAGCCAGCTGGCAAGGCTGTAGTTGTGAACGTTGGATGAGCCGTTCAAGCCGCCGGGACCAAAGCCAACCCCACCGAGCGAGCCCAAGTGTTCCTACGCCGGACAGGCTGAAATAGTCCAAGCTGAAGCGCCCAAAGACCTGGAAATTGTGCGGAGCGTTCCAGTCGATGCGGGTATCAAAACTGTTCTGTTTGAACGGTCCGGAACCGGAGCCGTTGTAGTTGTTGATGAGACTGCCATCATTCTGCGGGCTGCGGAAATTCGGCCAAGTATGTTAGCCACTGCTTGCGGGGTAATTCGGCTATTGGAATCTTGAAGTTATTCTGCGGGAGACAAGCGCCCGGAGCCACGATGCCCTGCGGACCGCAGAAGTACCGAACCGGCCCGTACCATCGGGTGCAGGCTCGATCTCGGATCGTAAATTAATTGCTGGGATCACCGAGCTTACCATTGCCGACAACGGACTGGTACCGGCTGAGGTCGCAAAAACTCGTCGCGTTCGTGCTGGATTGCAAGTACTGACAACACTTCGGCAGTGGGAATGGTCATCTGGTTGGTGATGCCCGTGGTCTGCTTCGTGCCCTGGTAGTCACCAAAGAAAAACAGCTTGTCCTTGATGATCGGGCCGCCAACAGAGCCGCCATACTGCTTCCAACTCGCTGCGGGGAAGGGCTTGACCAGGGAGTTGCGTAAATGGGTCGCGTGCCTTTTGAGCGTCGTTGTTCCAGTAGTAGAAGCCGCTGCCATGGAATTCGTTGGTGCCAGACTTAATCTGAACGGTGACGGCACTGGCGATGGCTTTGCCGATTTCCGCGTCGAAATTCTGGTAAGTGATTTTGGCTTCCTGAATGGCGTCGAGGTTTGGATTGACGACGATAATGCCGAGGATGGGGTCCTGGTTATCGGTGCCGTCGAGTTCGAAAGCCGTACCGCTGAAGTGCTGGCCGTTGACCAGAATCTGCTGGCCGCCCTGTGGATTTTCCGTAGCCGCGTGGCTCCAGCCGACAAGCTTTTGCGCGCCCGGAGAGAGCAATTGGAAGTTCGTGAAGTTGCGATTCAGAATCGGCAGGTCTTCGACGTACTTCTCGTTGAAACTGATGGCGACGTCCGCGCGGTCGGTCTTGATCTGCGGAATTTCGCCGCTGACTTCGACGGTCTGCGTGACTGCGCCCAATTGCAAGCTGAGCGTCGACGCGGGTTGACGTGTCAGCAGATACGACGACATCCTTGGCCTCGAAAGCCTTGAAGGACGTGGCTTCAACGTGAACGATGTATATGTCCGGGAATAAGGTGAGTGACCGAATAGTTGCCACTTTCATTGGTAGTGGTTTCGTCGGTGGTGCCTTTCGTAGCGAGGTAACGGTGACCTTGGCACCAGCAACGGCGTTGCCTTGAGGGTCGGTGACTGTGCCAATGATACTGCCGTAGACGGCTTGCGCGGATGCTGTGGATGCGCTGAAGCAAAAAACCAGACAGAAAACTAAAAGCCAGCCGAGTAACAAAGCGACTTCTCATTCGACCCCTCCTAGACCACCTGCTCGATTCGATTGTGCTTGCACCCCAACAAAGGCGCAAAGCGTAACGTCCCGGAACTAAAGACGTGACCAAGAAACGCCCGGCAAGAAGAGAGAAAGAGGCCGAAGGAAAGACCTACAGGAAATCGAGGGCTTCCCCCAACTGCAGCCTCCCACAGACTCCCCCTGCGCGCTCGCCTCGAATGAAGTCTCTGTGGGATGACTGCCAACAGCGTAAAGTTAGGCCACGCTGAAACGCACCAGGCAGCATCCGCCAAAAGGTCCAAGACACCTCGAGCGGAAATATTGATGCGAGTTATCTACTTTTTTGCGCCGAGGAGCAAGTCTCCGCAGGTTTGATACGGTTACATCAAATAAATCTTGGCCTTGCAAGAAGATGCGCGACTTGATAGGCTCCTGTTACATCGATGTAACAGGAGTACGTGTGGTGGATCGAAGCCAATTCGAAGCGGCAATTGAAAGGCTGGTGGCCAGCCACACGCTGCACGGGTCGGAATCGCTCTGCAAGCTTCTGCGGTATCTCGCCAAGCAAGCCATGGAACACCCCGGCGTCCAGGTGAAGGAATATCAAATTGCGACGGAGGTGTTTGGGCGGCAAGCAAACTTTGACCCGCAGCTTGGACTCCATGGTTCGAGTGCAGGCGGGAAGGCTTCGGACCAAGCTGACGGAATACTACAGCACCGAAGGAGCGTCGGATCCGTTCCTGGTGGAACTGCCGAAGGGTAGCTATGCCCTTGCGTTCCACGAGCGGAGCAGGCAGGCGCAGCCGAACGGGGAATAACAGAGGCAAGAGAGGTTGCGCCGAGAGAGAGCGGGAACAGCGGCGACAATCACTGGTTGGTGCCAATCTTGAGTGTTGCACTGCTGGTGGCGCTTGCGGTGATTGGATGGCTGGTGTTGGGTCGCAAGGGGCAGATCCGGTTGTGTCGGCGTCGGCGAGCTGCGGCGGCCGTGCCGTACCGAATCTTCTGGAATGGATTCGTTACCGTACCGGAAGAGCCGTGGGTGATCTTCAGCAATGCGGCGTTTGTGGGCCGGCCAGACACGGGGATGCGGTACTACGATGCGGCCAAGGACGGGAAGGCGCCGATACTGGACCACTACACGGGAGTGGGAGAAGTACTCGCGGTGCACAATCTGGACCAGGTATTCGGACACTTCACCAAACACTGCGCGTGAAACGCGGGAGTCTGTTTTCGCTGGACGATGCGAAAAACAATGATTTGATCTTCATCGGCTCGCCGTCGGAAAACCTGACGCTGTTGGACGTGCCGAGCACCAAGGAATTTGTGTTTCGGCGGGTAAATGAGGGGCCGCGCGCGGGAAACATGGAAATCGTGAATGTACACCCGGGGCAGGGAGAGCCGGCCACGTACATCGCGACGCCAGGCAACATTCCGCTGACGGAGGACTATGCGGTGGTGGCGCTAGTGCACGGTATCAATCCGGAGCATTCGGAACTGATTCTTGCGGGAACGACAACGATCGGGACGCAAGCCGCGGTGGAGTTTGTCACGCGAGAAAGCTATCTGAGTACCCTGCTGGAACGGATGAAGGTGCGAAAACCGAGCGAATTGAAACCGTTTGAGGCGGTGATTCAAGTGAAGGTGGCGCGCGGAGTGCCGGTGGAATCTCGCTGGTGGCGTTGCGCCTGCTGGACAACAAGTAGAGCGATTCAACAGGCTGCGGAAAAATGCCAGAGAAGTTTGCTTCAGGGGCTAAAAGCGCATTTGTCTCGAAGGCTTTACGCCGTGATCGTTTTACGGAGGGCTGTGCAATACGTTCTACCGTTTCGTTGAAGATGGCCTGCTGTCCGTGCAAGGTAGCCCGCAAGGCGGCGTGGTACAATACGCTGCGAATGCTGAGGATGTGTGCCGCAGCGGCCTCTTGATCGGATCGTGGATAACCGCAAAGCCCTTAACAATGGCTTGTATCGAATCACGCTTCCGCTCCTGATACTTGGCCTGCTGCTCGGCCTCGCACCACTGATTTACACCGCCCATGAAACTCCCACGTTTTACCAATCTCCGGGAACCCGCAAGATGGCTGCCCTGCTGCGAAAGCTTTATGACGAGCAGGACTGGGAAACGGATCCCAACAAGGATGGAGTCCGTGCGCAATATTACAGGCAAATGCTGGAAGCTAAACCTGATTTGTTCAATGAATTGAAAGTCCGCCAGGCGCTTGCCGAGTGCGAACTACGCGCGGGGGATTTCAGCGGTGCGGTCGAACAACTCGAGCGCATTCGCGCCCTGGAAGCTGAGAAGGGAGTCGCCTCTTCACCGACTTTCGAAAAGGATGTTCGCGACTCTCTCGGCATCGCCTATCTGCGGCTCGGCGAACAAGAAAACTGCCTCGCAAATCACGGACAAGATTCCTGCCTTATCCCGCTGAAGGGTGGAGGAATTCATACCCGGCTGCGGGGCGCAAAAGGTGCAATGCGTGAGTTTTCACTCGCGCTCGAGAAAGATCACAAAGATTTGAAGGCGCAATGGCTGCTCAATCTTGTGTACATGCAGCTTGGCCAATATCCAGAGGGGGTCCCGAAACAATGGCTTGTCCCCCTTCCAGTTTTTCATCGGAGTACGACATAGGGCGGTTCGTGGACGTAGCTCCCCAGGTCGGGCTGATGCACACAGGACATTCGGGTGGTGTGGTGATGGAAGATTTCGACGGCGATGGTCTGCTGGACATCGTGATTACCACTTCCGGACCGCTCGACCAAATGCGGCTATTTCATAACAACGCTGACGGGACGTTCAGCGACCGAACGCGGGAAGCAGGGCTTCTGGGCGAAGTCGGCGGCCTGAATGTCATCTCGACGGACTACAACAATGATGGCCATCCGGATTTACTTGTGCTTCGCGGCGGTTGGTGGGCGGAGCACGGCACGTACCCGATGTCATTATTGCGAAACAATAGCAATGGAACCTTTGACGATGTCACCGAGGAAGCGGGCCTCCTCTCTTTTCATCCCACGCAAACCGCGGCCTGGGCTGATTTCGACAATGATGGCTGGCTTGATCTCTTCGTCGGGCATGAAACCACCGGCAAAGAGAGTCATCCGGTCGCAACTTTTTCACAATAATCATGACGGCACCTTCACGGACGTTGCCCCACAGTTGGGTCTTGCCGATCTTGGATTTGTCAAAGGCGTGGCATGGGGGGACTTCAACAACGATGGGCGTCCGGATCTGTACGTCTCTCGAAAATCGCAACCTAATCTGCTTTTCCGCAATGATGGCCCTCGTGACGCCCGGAACCCGCAGCCGGCGCGATGGCGTTTCACGGACGTCACTCAGACCGCGGCTGTCGCCGAGCCGATTCAAAGTTTTGCCACCTGGTTCTTTGACTATGACAATGACGGTTGGCCCGACATTTTCGTCGCGGGATACTGGATGGATGCCTATAACGATATCGCCGCCTTCGAAATGCACAAGCCCTACAAAGCGGAGACGCCACGCCTCTATCATAACAACCATGACGGCACATTCACGAATGTGACGAAGGTGGCAAAACTCGATCGCGCCATTCTGGTGATGGGTGCCAATTATGGTGACCTCGATAACGACGGATGGCTGGATCTCTATTTAGGCACCGGAGATCCTGCTTATGAAGCACTTCTGCCAAACCGGCTCTTTCGGAATCAGGAGGGGAAATTCTTTCAAGATGTCACGGTGTCGGCTGATGTGGGACATCTGCAGAAGGGCCACGGAGTGGCGTTCGGCGATCTGCGAAACAACGGTCAGGAGGATATTGTCGAAGTGATCGGCGGTGCGTTCCCTGGAGATACCTACCAGAGTGCGGTGTTTTCCAATCCGGGCCATGCGAATCATTGGATCACGCTTCAACTGGAGGGAGCAAAGAGTAACCGCGCGGCCTTTGGCGCACGGATCGAGGTGAAGATTCGCACACCGAGAGGCAAAAGAAACATTTTCCGGACCGTCGGCTACGGCTCCAGCTTCGGCCAGAGCCCCTTCCGACAGCACATTGGACTCGGCGATGCCCTGGGAATCTCCGAGATTCAAGTCAAGTGGCCGGGGTCGAGCACAGTTCAACAGTTCAACCAGACAGCGATGGATTCGGCCTACCACGTGCGCGAGGGAGAATCGCAGCTTCAGCCACTCCGCTTGCCTCAGTTCGCTTTCGCGTCACACCAAGAAAATCACACCTCTCCTTGACTTGCGCAAGAGGAAGCACGCTCTTTACTTCTCAATTTGGCAATAGCGACGCGGGCTCGTCGAAATCCTTTTTGAATCAGAAAAATAAGACTTGCAGCGGGTGGGTTTCGAACTTGAGGCGGTTTGAGGGCCCTTTTACCAACAACCGTAATCCCGGCTTGGCCAGGCCTCGGTCAATATGGCGGAGAGGCGTTGGACGACGCAAAAAACACCGATTTGATCTTCATTGGCTCGCCCTCTGAAAATCTGACGCTGTTGGAAATTCCGAGCACAATGGAATTTCTATTCCGGCGCGTGGCCGAGGGACCCCGCGCGGGAAACATGGAAATTGTGAACGTACACCCTGTGCAGGGAGAACCAACTGTATACATTGCGACGGCCGCCAACGTTCCAATCACAGAGGACTATGCGGTGGTGGCCTTGGAACAAGGAATCAATCCGGAGCATTCGGAACTGGTCCTCGCGGGAACGACAACGATAGGCACACAAGCCGTGGTGGAGTTCGTTACGCGCGAGAACTATTTGAACGGCCTGCTGCAGCGGATGAAGGTAAGCGGACCGAGCGACGTGCGGCCGTTTGAAGCGGCAATTCAGGTGAAGGTGGCGCGCGGAGTGCCTGTCGAATCCTCGTTAGTAGCGTTGCGCCTCCTGGAAAAATAGCGCGATTCAACTACACGACGCCGGGGCAGATTCAAATTTGTGGCGGGACGAGTTTGGGATCTAGAGAAGCCGCCTTCTGGAATTCCAGCGAAGCTTCCTCTTTTTTTCCCTGCTGAAGTAAAGCCAGTCCTAATTCGTAGTGCGCCGGAGCTGGAAATCGTGAATGTACATCCGGGGCAGGGAGAGCCGCTCACGTATATCGCGACCCCAGGCAACATTCCGCTGACGGAGGACTACGCGGTCGTGGCGCTGGTGCACGGGCTCAATCCGGAGCATTCGGAATTGATCCTTGCGGGAACGACAACGATCGGGACGCAAGCCGCGGTCGAGTTTGTCACGCGCGAAAGTTATCTGAGCAGTCTGCTGGAACGGATGAAGGTGCGGAAGACGAGCGACCTGAGACCATTTGAGGCAGTGATTCAGGTGAAGGTGGCGCGCGGCGTGCCAGTGGGATCGTCCCTGGTCGCATTGCGCGTGCTGGAAAAGTAGCCTGGATCACGAAATACGACGTGCCCTTGCGGAAATCAGATTTGTGGCGGAACGAGTTTTGGATCCAGAGAAGCCGCCTTCTGAAATTCCTGCGACGCTTCCTCCTTTTTCCCCTGCTGCAATAAAGCCAAACCCAATTCGTAGTGCGCCGGAGCATAGTCGGGAGTGGAATTGATGGCAGCGCGATACTGCGAGATGGCGCCATCCAGATCGCCAGCCTTGCGCAAGCGCTTGCCGGAATTTGTAGCGAAGACGGAAGCCTGCAGATCGGTTTTTCGTTTGGCGAGCGCCGCGCCGGTGCGGGCTTCTTCAGAGGCGGCCAGCGGTGTCGCCCAGTTGGCGGAGAACGGCCGCGAGAGTGGTGTGGGCGCCGGCAAAATCGGGTTGCAGGCGAATGGCCTCGCGCAGAGCGGCGGCGGCGTCCTGGAGCTTAGACTGCTGTTTCAGTACGGTGCCGAGCGTGTAGTAAGCCTCAGCGTAATCGGGTTTGGCGTGAATGGCGGCCTGGAGTTCGGTGACGGCTGCATCCAGGTCACCTTGCTGCCAGAGAGTGACGCCGAGAGTGTAGGGAGCGTCGGGCTGCGAAGGATCGATGGATTCGGCTTTGCGGAGTTCGGCGATGGCTTCGGGCAATTTGTCCTGAAGCTTCAGGGCGAGGCCGAGATTGTAGTGAAGAGTTTGATCGTTGGGAGCTCGTTGCAGAGCCGATTGAAATTCGGCGATCGCGGCGACGAAATCGGCTTTCTGAAGATAGGCCGTGCCGAGATTCCCTTGATAGCCCGGATCATCCGGCCGCAGACGCAAGGCCTCGCGAAAGGCGGTAATGGCTCCGTCGCCATCTCCCACTCTGCAACAGAGAGAGTCCCAAGTTGTTTTGGGCATCGGGATTGGATGGCTCAAGGCGAATGAATTGACGAAACGCAACGGCTGCTTCATCGGGCCGGCCGACGCGCTGCAAAAGCAACCCCAACTGATTTTGCGCGTCGGGCTGATCCGGATGGATCTTAACGGAGGCCTGCAGAGCGGAGATGGCGCCTTCCGCATCACCAAGATCGCTGCGCGCGAGTCCCAGGTAATACGACGCAAGATAATTTTGCGGAGCGAGTTGAACGGCGCGGTCGAGTGCGGTGGCAGCTCCAGCGTAGTTCTTTTGTTGGAAGTAAACCACACCCAGATGAAAGTGAGCCAAGGCGAGATCCGCGGAAAGACGAATGGCTTCCTGGAATTGCGCGATGGCCGCGGGGAGATCGTTCTGGCGGACGAGGAGTGAGCCGAAGCCGTCGTGAAGATCGGCACGGGCAGGAGCGAGTTCCACGGAATGACGAATGGCCTTGGTCGCGGCGTCCAGATCGTTGGAGAGCTCGAGGGCGCGAGCGAGAGCGTGATAGGCGTCGGCGGATTGTGGCGCTAGCGCGACGGCCTTCCGCGCTTCGCGAGTAGCGCCGGCAGGGTCGCCTGTTTGAGCAAGCACCCCTGAAAGATTCACGTGGGCTTCTGCCAAGGAAGGCTTCAGGCGAATCGCGGTTTCGAATTGCGCGATGGCTGGCTTGATTTCTCCGGTGGTGTAGAGGACCCAGCCAAGGTAGTTGTGCGCTTCGGCGCTGCCGGGATTCAGGCGAATGGCGGTCTCGAAGTTCTTGCGAGCAGCGGGATAGTCACCGCGCTGCAGAGCAGCAAGACCCTCATTTGTGACCGTGGTGGCGCGAGCAGAAGCGGCCGGTTTGACCGGAGCAGACGTGGACTGTGCGTACAGGGAAAATGCGGCAAGGAAAAAGGCCAGGAGCGGGGAGCAAATCTGATTCCTGAGAGCAACGCCCGAACCGAGCACGCGGCACGACCTCCTAAGAAATTGTTCACTTCATACTAGCACCGCTGGGAAATGGGCTTGGAAGTGTGACTGGTCGTTTACCTCGACGCTTGAAAAAAGCAGATCCCTCGCTTCGCTCGGGATGACAACTTTTTATTGTGGGCTGACACGCTTCGTTCAGGTGACAATTGTTGTTGCAGGCGAAGCGCTGTAACACGGACTGAATCGCGGTGAGGTTGCGGTCTCAAAAGCGGTGGCCCACCGCACTCCAAAAAGATCCTTTTTTTGGTGAATGGTTTGCGTGGACTCGCCAGGCGGCGCTGGACTTCTTCTAGATCGTCCTGTGCCAGTTGGTTTTGGGGATCGAGCTTCAGGGCGCGCTCCAAATGCGCTCTTGGCGGCAGCAAGTTCGCCAACCTCAGCCAACGCGGCGCCCAGGTTTGCTTCGGCCATGGAATCCTCGGGATTCAGCTGCACCGCTTTGCGGAAATGCAAAATGGCCTGCGGGAACTGGTGAAGCGTGGCGTTCGCATTGCCGAGATTGTAGTAGGCAGAGAAATAGCTGGGGCGCGACTGGATGGCGGCTTGCAACGGGGCGATGGCCTGCTTGGTTTGTCCCAGAGCGAGCAAAGCGCCGCCAAGGGCGTTGTTGGCGATGGCGTCGGTGGGACGAAGAGCAACGGCGGCTTGATAGTGCGGAAGCGCCTCACTGGTTTGGCCGCGCAGCTGAAGGATCGCGCCCAGATTGTATTGCGCGGTGAAGTCGGCGGGATTGCGCGCGACGTCGTGACGCCAGAGCGCTTCATCGAGGAGCATGCCCGCTTCGCTGGCGGGAACCGCGTTACCATGCGGGAGAACCTGCAACCAAAGATGGGCCATTTCATCGACGCTGCGGTTGCCGCCGCGCACTCGCTGCGGAGGGTGATGGGGATTGGCGATATTGCTGGCGCTGTTGTCGTAGACGTAGCGCATGTTGATGACGGTGTCCTTGGGAAGTAAAACCAGGTCGGCGTAGTAGAAAACGGCCTGCCAGTTCAGATCCCAGCGAGGAATATTGATGAGAGTTTTTGTGGAGCCGTCAGGAAAAGTAGCGGTGGCGGTCAGTTCCCTTCCCAAATAGTGAGCGTGGGGATAGATGGCCAGGAGATCGACGTCGACAGGCATCGTAAATGAGTCAGTCACAACAAAATCGGAATCGCCGGGCGGGATGTCGAGGGCAAGATCATTCTGAAGTTCGAGCAGAACGGGGAATTTCGTGGCGGGCTGATCGGCGAAATAGATGCCGATGCTGGGCAGGATCGATTCGGCCTTGCCGGAAGGCTGCAAATGAGTGTTCAGAACCAAATCGCTGCCGGGATCGAGGCGCAAGGCCATGTTAGGAGGCTCGACGTGAGGAGCGGAGCCGGGCTTCCAGAAAAAAATGTGGCTGTCAGGATCGAACGATTCCGATTCGATGCGCAGTTCCATGCCGGGAAAGCCTTCACCGGGATGTTTTTCCTGGGCGCGCGAAGAATGCTGGCGGTCAAGAAGAATATTGGCGTGGTGCACCACGCGCTTTTCGCCGGGACGGATTTCGATGGCTTTCACCCAACGCGCATCGGGAAAGTCCGTGGGAAAAATAAAATTCCAGTAGTTGTCGGTGCCGGATGCCGCGAGTAAGTAGGGCTTGCGCGCGTGAAGGATCAGGTCGGGTTTGCCGAGCTGCCATCCCGGCGTGAATTTTGGGGCTGGAGGAAGGTCGCCCGCGTCGCCTTGCGGTGCGCCCTGGTCGGCCCAACGCTTGAACAGGGCGATCTGCTCGTCGGAGAGACGCAACTCGCCGACGAACTTGAACTCGCCGGACGCCGGCAGCCAGGGCGGCATGACGCGGCGTTCGGTCATGAAGGCGATTTGACGCGCAAATTTGGCGGTGTCTTCGTAGGTGAGCAAGGTGAAGGGCGCGGCGTCGCCGGGTCGGTGACATGGCGAGCAATACTGAAAAACGAGGGGAGCAATATCGCGATTGAACGTGACAGTCGACGAGGCGGCGGGAGATTGCGGCGTGCTGTCCGGCACGCTGGCGGCGAGAACAAAAGAAAGAACGGCCAGCATTGACGCAAGCAGAGGGATCATTTTCGAGAAATGCTTCATGGAAGGCCGGGGAGGAAGCAGCCGACCGCGGGCGCGGAGGCCATGGGCACAGGCTTGTCGGCAACGGCTGCGTCGAGCGCCGTGGAGAGGTCGTGCGTGGTGGGAGAGGAGCGGGCCCGAGTGAAATCGACGTACCAGTCGTCGATGCGGCCGTGATAGAGAAGGCGCCCACGGGGAGAAAAGACGGCGGCTTCGGGCGTGACGTGAACCTGAGCCCTCTTCACCAGGGCGTAGTCCGGATCGCGGAGAATGGAAAGGTGATAGCCATACGCTTTGGTGTGCTCGCGTATCTGCGCGGTGGTTTCTGACTTAATCGGGTAGACGAGATAGAACGCGGCGTGAGTTGCGTAGTGCGCGCTCATGGCCTGAATGGTGGGGGCATAGCGATTGGAGATGGGGCAATCGGTGCGCACAAACAGAAGGACAACAACTTTTCCAGCCGCGCGATGAAAAGGATCCAGGGCGTGGCCGTCAAGATCAGTCACGGATGAGGAAGACGACTGGCAGCACATCGTCTGCGCGACAAGCGAGAAAAACGCGATGGACACAAAAAGCAGTCGCACAAATCGCGCGCGGGGAAGACGTGGAAACATGCGGCGAGTATAACATTGGGAGATTTTCTCGGAGATACGGAGCGCGAGGATGTGTTCTGTTTATCGGGCGCGGCGGTGCTTGGGCTGCGGGTGGCGAAGTTCGCGGGCTACGGCTTTGAGGAAGTCACCGCCCCAAATGCCAATCAGCAGAGCGGACCCGAAGAGGATTATGGCGTCAAGGCTAGCGAAGTCGCGGCGGGTCCAATGGACACCCTCCTCGACGTTCCGCCAGAGCGCGAATTCGTCCAGAGTAAGAGCGAATGAGCCCCAACCGCTTCTTCCCTCCGCCAGTCGAGAAGATGGGCTACACTGCGCCAAGTGGTACGACGGAGAAAGCTGTGAGTGCTTCACGACGCGAATTCTTGAAGATGCTGAGTGGTTCGGGGGCAATAGCTTCAGTGCATCCTTCGATTGCCTCGCTGGCTTCTTTTCCCGATTTTCTCATTGTAGCCACGCAGGCGGAGATGGCGGCGGATCCCTTGCGGCCGCAGTTTCATTTGTTGCCGGAACGCAATTGGATGAACGATCCAAACGGGCCAATCTTCTGGAAGGGCAAGTACCACATGTTTTTCCAGTACAACCCGAACGCGGCGGTGTGGGGAGACATGCACTGGGCACACGCGGTAAGTCCGGACATGGTGCACTGGAAACATCTGCCGGTAGCGCTGGCGCCGACACCGGGAGGATACGACGCAGACGGCTGCTTTTCGGGAAGCGCCGTGGTGTACGAGGGGACACCGACGATTATCTATACCGGCGTGAAGAGCGTTAAGGCGGCGGAAGCGACGCTGCGTGACGGCACACACAATTTTCTCGAGACACAGATGCTGGCGACCTCAAGCGATCCGGACTTGAGGACTTGGGACAAGGTGACGGCGCCGGTTCTGATGCCGCCACAAGATTCGAGGATTACCGGGTTCCGCGATCCGTTCCTGTGGAACTCCGGCAACGAATGGTGTATGGGCGTGGGCAGCGGGCAGCGAGGCGAAGGCGGACGCGTGCTGCTGTACCGTGCGGCGGATTTGCGGAAGTGGGAGTATCTGCATCCACTGGCCGCAGGAAAGAAAAACAACAAACAGACAAAAGATCCCGTAGATTCCGGCGAGATGTGGGAGTGTCCGGACTTTTTTGCGTTGGGCGACAAGTACGTGCTGCTGTACTCGACGGAACGCAAGGTGTATTGGGAAACGGGCGAACTGGATCCGAAAGAGCTGGTGTTTCGTTCGCAGAAACACGGAATGCAGGATCATGGGGCTTTCTACGCACCGAAGAGCCAACTGGATGAGCATGGGCGGCGAATTTTGTGGGGCTGGATACCGGAGACGCGGCCAGAAATGCAGTTTCGTCCAGCAGGCTGGGCGGGATGCATGTCTCTGCCACGGGAGTTGACGCTGAATTCCGCAGGCAATCTGGCGATGAAGGTGCTGCCTGAGGTGGAAGAATTGCGAACCAGTGAATGGACACTTCCCGGAAACGAACAAGGAGCCGAGGCGCGGCAAACAGCGCTTGGCAAAATGGAGTTGAGCGAAGCGGCCGCGGAAATCGAGTTGCGCATTGCGCCCAAGGCATTCCAAATGGAATTGAGCGACGGGCACAAGGTGGTAGTGTCATTGGCGTACGATCCTGCGAAGGCGGGACAGGAATTGCAGGTGGGCACGCAGTTCGCGAGTTTGCCGGCGACGGATGTGACGGAGCTCGAGATTCACTTGTATTTGGATGCTTCGGTGGTGGAATGCATCGTTAACGACCTGGTGGCGGTGACGGCGCGCGTGTATCAGGCGCCGAAGGGGAAACTGCGGCCGGTGGTGCCCGCGGCAAAGTTGGAAGCGTTGAATTCGCTGATCATTTGGCCGCTGCGAGCGATCTCGGCGGACCGGCTAACGAGCTAGGGTTGCGAAGTGGTTTGGTACGTCATTCCGAGCGAAGCGAGGAATCTCTCTCTGGCGCAAACCCAGGAAAGAGAGATCCCGCACTCCGCAGATATCGTTCGGAATGACGGACGAAGGTTCCTGCAACATCTGGTAGTGCCGTCCCGACAATTTTGCACTGATGCTAAATCAACGATTGACGAAGGGCTAGAGGGGAACGACACTCATTGCAAGCGAGGCTTACCTAATGGGTGCAATAAGACCAAAACTGTTCCCGATAATTCTGCTTTTGGTGTGCGCATCGCTGGCATTTCCTGGTGTGGCGCCGGCCAGGCCGCAACAGGCAGCGGCGGAAGCAACCACCAACGCCGGGCTGCAACCAATCCTGGAATACATCTCGAAAGGATGGGACACGTTGACGCGTTCGATGAGCGATTGCGCGACGATCGTCGATTCGAAGCTGGCGGCGAAATCCATTCTGTACGTTCCGGCAAATTTCGAGATACCGGCCAACGTGAAAGATCTGGAGGCCAAGTGCGGCGTGGAAGTGAAACCGCTGCCGAAAGTGATTCACAAACTCGGAGAGATCGATACCAACACGTTTTATCCGCACGGCGTACTGTACCTGCCGCAACCGTATGTAGTGCCAGGCGGAAGATTCAATGAGATGTATGGATGGGACAGCTACTTCATCATTCGCGGGCTGGCGCAGGCGGGGAAAATCGAGTTGGCGCGGGGAATGGTGGAGAACTTTTTCTTTGAGATTGAGAATTACGGAGCGGTGCTGAACGCTAACCGCACCTATTACCTGAGCCGGTCGCAGCCGCCATTTCTGACGTCGATGATCCTGTCGGTGTACGACGCGCAGAAGACGAAGGGCAAGGAAGATCGCGCGTGGCTGGAGCGAGCGTATGGATACGCGGTAAGAGATCACGCAATGTGGGTGCAGGAGCCTATGCTGGCGGGGAACACGGGCCTATCGCGCTATTTCGACTTCGGCGAGGGGCCGGCACCGGAGAGCTTGAAGGACGAGACGGATCACTACAAGAAAGTGGCGGAGTATTTCCTGGAGCATCCGGAGGGCCACGTGTACCTGGTGGAGCGCAAGCCGGGAGACAAAGCGCCTCTGGGTCCGGGAACCGCGTATTCGCTGCAGCTCTGCGACATTCCCAAGACCATGGAGGGGCCGAAATGCGAAGTGGTCGATGAAGTGTCGCTGAGCCGGGAATACTACAAGGGCGACCGCTCGATGCGGGAATCGGGGTTCGATATTTCGTTTCGCTTCAGCCCCTATGGCGCCGACACGCATCATTTTGCGCCGGTGTGCCTGAACAGCTTGCTGTACAAAACGGAAACGGATTTGGAACAGATGGGCCGGATACTGGGCAAAACGAGCGAAGCGGAGGAGTGGAAGAAGGCAGCCGCGGCGAGAAAAGAAGCCATTCAGAAATATTTGTGGAACGCAGAAAAGGGAGAATATTTCGACTTTGATTTCGTCAAGCAGAAGATGTCGAGCTACGAATACGCGACTACGTTTTATCCGTTGTGGGCGGGCGTTCCATCGAAAGAGCAAGCTTCCGCGGTAGTAAAGACGCTTGGCCATTTCGAGAGACCCGGCGGAATCATGATGAGTCCCTACGATACCGGCATGCAGTGGGATGCGCCGTTTGCGTGGGCGCCGGTGGAATTGGTGGATATCGAGGGGCTGAGGCGGTACGGTTTTGCGAAGGAGGCAAATCGTACGTCCTACGAATTCTTGAGCACAGTGGCGGAAAATTTTCGGAAGGACGGGACCATTCGGGAAAAATACAATGCGGTTGAGCGGTCAACCGACGCGACCGTGAAAGCGGGCTACCAGATCAACGTGGTGGGATTCGGGTGGACGAATGGAGTGTTCCTGGTATTCCTGAATGAATTGCCGACGGAGATGGTGGAGAGGTTGGGGAAAGAGCAGGTTGCGGCAAAGGCCGCGGCAGATTAGAAACAGCTGGCTCGCTGCGCTCGGGATGACAATGCAACAGACGCCGGTCCTACACAGGCCACTATTGCTGGCGGCTGACGTCGCGTCCTTGGAGTTGCTCGGCTAGTTTGAGTTCGCGTTCCGCATCTTCGGACCGGCCGAGGTCGCGGTAAGCCTGGCCGAGCAGGTGGTGCGAAATGGAATTGTTGGGATCCATGTTGATGGCGCGTTGCAGGGCGCGCACGGCGAGCAGCGCTTCACCTTTTTTCTCCAGCACTTTCCCCATGAGGATGTAAGGGCCGGTGGAAGTAGCATCCAGCCAGATGGAGCGCTGCAGAAGCTTCTCCGCTTCATCGAACTTCTGAATGCGGGTATAAGCATCCGCGAGTTTATAGAGTGCGACAGGGTTGGCAGGGTTGACGGCCACTTCCTGCTCGAGTTGCGCGACAGCTTCGGGGATTTTGGACTGGTAGAGATAAAGTTCGCCGAGCAGCTGGTGAGCAAGGGGAAGTTTTGGATCGAGGGACACGGCTTTAAGGCCGTATTCCTCCGCGATCGGGCCGAAATCGAGACGAAGCAGCATGCGAGCGGCGAACAGATACGCGGCGGCCGAATCCGGTGGCACACCAAACATTTTTGCGAAGGCAGCGCGTCCCTCGGAGTATTTTTTGGTTTGCACGTAGGCGACGCCCAGGATATAGGCAGCGTCGATATTCGCGCGCGGATACCACGTCTGAACTTTTTCGAGAAAGGGGATGGCGTCGGCAGGTTTGCCTGCAAGATAGAGCGAGAGCCCGGTGAGCTGGATGATTTCGCCATCGTTGGGTTCTTCCTTTTGCGCGGCTTGCAGGCTGCGGACGGCGTTGGGATAGTCGCCCTTCTTGTAATAGGCGACACCAAGTTCGTGATCGAGGCCTTTGGGCGCAGGAGTCTGGCTGCTGCAGAGCGGTGAGAGCAGCGATGGCTTCGTCGTATTTGCCCTGTTGCAGAAGTTTGCGCGCGGGGTCGTAGGCGGGGTCCGGTGCCGCGGGGACGGTGGGCTGTGGAGCGGAGGCGCTGCCGGGCGTTTGCGCTTGCACGGTGAGAAGCAGCAGGAATTCCAAGAAAAGGGCGATGAGAACAAAAACCGCGAAACGAAACTTCATAGATACGCAACACTCCACTGCGTCGAAGTAATTTAAGCACAAAAAGAGAGAGCACGTGAGCGCTTGCCGCGGGTCGCGTATTTCTGTGAGACTTAGAAGCGTTAACGGAGGTTGAGCGTACACACGTAGCTGCCGAACTCATGAACCTTTTCAAATTGCATCGGAAGATTGGGCGGAGAATTCAGCGGATTGTTCTGAGCATGCTGGCGTTGGCGGCCGGCACAGCGGTTGGACAACAGCCAGCGGCGAATCAAGGCGCAAAATCGATAGTGGGTTTCAAGGACGACGCGGAGAGGGCACATCTGGTGGCGAAAAACGTGTTCGGAGGCGTGGACACGAAGAAATACATCATTGAGACGACGGGCACAGGCGTGGCCGTGTTCGACTACGACAACGATGGATGGCCGGATATTTTTATTGTGAACGGAACGACGCTGGAAAGCGTGCCAGGTCCCGGTGCGCCAACGAGCCACCTGTATCACAACAATCACGACGGAACGTTTACGGACGTGACTGCCAAAGCCGGCGTAATGCATTCCGGGTGGGGGCAAGGCGTTTGCGTGGGCGACTACGATAATGATGGATTTGAAGATTTCTACGTGACCTATTACGGAAAGAACGTCCTGTACCACAACAATGGCAACGGAACTTTCACCGACGTGAGCGAGAAGGCGGGCGTTGCGGGCACGGGCGGAGCATGGGGAAGCGGCTGCGCGTTTTTGGATTACGACCGCGACGGCAAGGTGGATTTGTTTGTCGCCACGTATGTGGACTTCGACGTGAAGACGGCTCCGAAGCCGGGCGAACGCGCCGAATGCTTGTGGAAGGGCGTGCCGGTGATGTGCGGTCCACGAGGGCTTCCGTGGTCGGCGAATATTCTGTACCACAACCGGGGCGATGGGACATTCGAGGATGTGACCAAGAAGGCGCACATCGACAAGACCAATGGTCACTATGCGCTGAGCGTGTCGCCGTTCGACTACGACGACGACGGATGGCCGGACATTTTTGTGGCGTGCGACAGTACGCCGAGCATTCTGTATCACAACAACAAGGACGGGACCTTTGCAGACACGGCGGTGTCGGCCGGGGCTGCGTTTAATGAGGATGGCAAAGAGCAAGCAGGAATGGGATCGACGATTGGCGATTACAATGGCGACGGGCACTTGGATATTTTCAAAACGAATTTTTCCGACGACACTGCAACACTATATCGCAACAACGGCAATGGCACGTTTGACGACACCACGTTTGCGGCCGGATTAGGTTTGCACACGCAATACCTGGGTTGGGGCACGATGTTTTTCGACGCGGAAAACAGCGGCTGGCCGGATCTGATTCTGGTGAACGGGCACGTTTATCCGGAAGTGGACAAGCAGCATCTGGGCAGCAATTACGAAGAGCCGCGCATTTTCTATCACAACAACGGCAATGGCACGTTCAGCGAAATTTCCGCCTCCGCCGGACCGGGGATTACCACGCCGAGTTCTTCCCGCGGCCTGGCCATTGGCGATTTCTGGAATGACGGCAAGCTGTCAGCCGTGGTGAGCAACATGAACGCGCCGCCCAGCTTGTTGATCAATCAGGTGACGAATGGGAATCATTGGGTGGCGATCAAGACTGAGGGAGTGAAATCGAATCGCGATGGGCTGGGGGCGCGCATTCGCGTGAAGGTGGGGCCGCGCATCCTGGTGGATGAGGTGCGCAGCGGGTCGAGTTACATTTCGAACAACGACCGGCGCGTGCATTTTGGGCTGGGTAGCCTGACGCAGATCGATTGGATCGAGATTCGCTGGCCGAGCGGGTTGACGGAAATGCTTGAGAAACCGGGGATTGATCGGATTTTGGCGCTGAAAGAGGGTGCGGGGAAAGTGGTGGCGACGAAGTAGTTAGCAGGAATCAGAGAGCAGGAAACTAGGGGACGGAAGACGTGCCGGTGAGGGCGACTTTCTCGCAGCAGAAATCGAGGAGGGATTCCTCACTGGGCAGACTCCGTTCGGAATGACAAAATCGCAGTCTTGGCGCGAGGTGTAGAGTTCCGCCTTCGCTGCACGATGGGTCGCCGCAATTGTACCGCCAAGACGAAGGCCCATGAATTAAAGCGTCCGGCTCGGATGGCCGCCGCTACCGGCTCACTTTTTGATGAGTTGGTGGGTTTCGGCTATGCCTACGAATTTGTCAGCCCCGCCGTAGTAGAAGAGGAAGCGGTCGGCATCCTTCAGCATTCCCTCGACAAATACGACGTTGGGAACCTGGCCTACTTTTTCCCATTCGAGTTGCGGCTCGAAAAAGGGCTGCTCGGAGCGATAAAGAAGCTTGCGCGGATCCTTGCGATCGAAGACGGCGATGCCAGTGCGATAAACGAGATTGTCGTCGGCGCCGTTGTAGATCAGCACAATTCCTTCAGGGGCGAGAATCGGCGGCGGACCGGGCTCAACGACGCGTGAATCGAATTTTCCCGGGCGGGCCGGAAGCACCGGAATTTCTGTCGCTTCGGTCCAGTGAACCAAATCGTAGGAGTGAGAGAGGCCCATTTCGTCCTTGTGATCGCGCGAGGTGCCCAGCCAGTACATCCAGTATTTGCCATCGATTTTTTCGGTGAGGATGGCGCCGGATTTGGTCCACGCGGCGTTCCACTTGCCTTTGTATGCGGGAAGAAGAATGCCTTTGCGCTCCCAGTGAATGAGATCGCGGGAAGTGGCGAGGCACAACTGCGCGTCCTTTTTGTTGTAGCCGGTGTAGGTCATGTAATAGAGATTGGCGATCTTGACGAGGCGCGGATCTTCCACGCCGCCGCCCATTTCATAGGGCACTTCTGGAGCAAAGACCGGCTCGGCCTTGCGGGTGAAGTGACTGCCATCCGCGCTATCGGCGTAGCCAAGACGCGAAACGCCATCGGCATCCTGTGCGCGATAGAGCATGACGATCTTGTTGTCGTGACGAATGACGGCAGGATTGAATGTGCCTGCGGATTCCCAGCCCGTGCCCTGGGGAGAAATCACGGGCGTTTGCGAGACGCGCTTCCAGATTTCTTGTTGGGTCGCGGCTAGTAGGAAACCGGTGGTGGACAGAAGGGCAATCAGCAGCGTGAATGGGAGCGGAGTGCGAATCACAGGGAGTCGATTCCTCATGGATGGGCCTCCAGGAGGAACTATAGCGCAAGCGGTTGTCTTAGCCCGCGGGAAAAGCAGATTCCTCGCTTCGCTCGGAATGGCACGTTTGCGTGGGTTGCAAACATTTAGGTTCGCGCTGATATCGCGTTTGGATAAAAGCGGCGGCCAGCCAGCGCACTTCCAAAAAGAGCTTCTGCGCGACAGGTCTTACTTTTTGGGAGGGGCTTTTTTGTCGGGGTCGTAGGTCACGTTGCGGATGATGCCTTCGCCTTCTTTGACGTAGATCACCTGATTGGGCTTGATGTCCTTGAGGGTATCTACCGCGCCGCTGGGCCATTTGATCTCGATGAGATCGACTTTTTCGGCTTTGCCGATGCCGAAGTGCACGCGCAGATCGCTTTGCGACAAATAGCCGCCACCGCTCCGCACCTCATCGATTTGAGAATGCGGCTTGGTTTCCCCGGGAATTTGCGCCACGCAACGCAGGCGAGCGCCAATGCCGCTGCGATTGGATTTTGTGCCGATGGTGCGCACCTTGATCCAGTTGTGCTTCAGCGTTGAATCGCAGCGCACCAGCCGCGGCACGTCGTTCACACAGTTGATGACGAAATCGATGTCGCCATCATTGTCGAAATCGCCGAAGGCGCAGCCGCGTGAGGCAGACGGCTCGGAAATGGCGGGGCCGGCTTCCTCCGAAACGTCGGCGAAATGACTATTGTGCATATTGTGGTACAGCAATTTGCGCTGCGCGTAGCCCGCTTCGGTGCGCAGTTGTTCCACTTCAGGATAGACATGACCGTTGCAAATGAGGATGTCGGGCCAACCATCATTGTCGAAATCGAAAAAGCCAACGCCCCAACCGAGAAATTGCGTGTGCCGGCCGAGTCCCGCGGGGAAGGTGGCGTCTTCAAAAGTGGCGCCGCCGAGGTTGTGGTAAAGCGAAGGAGTGTCGCCGGCAAAATTTGTTTTCACCAGATCGAGGTTGCCGTCCAGATCGTAATCTCCGGCGGAAATGCCCATACCGGCCTGGGGCTTGCCATCCGCGCTGAGTGCGCAACCGGCGTCAATGGCAATGTCCTGAAATTTTCCATTTTTCAGATTTTGGTAGAGAGCGCTGGCGGTGGAATCGTCGGCAACATAAATATCGGGCCAACCATCGTTGTCGAGATCGGCAGTGAGCACGCCGAGGCCGTAAGTGCCGTTGGCGTTGGTGATGCCGGACGCTTCCGAAACATCGCTGAAGGTGCCGTTGCCGTTATTGTGGAAGAGAATATTCTTGCCGCCATTCATGCCTGGAGGACCGCAAGCGACCATCACGCCTTTGTAGAGGCAAGGCCCGGATTCGGGCACGGGAGCGGTGGCCAGATCCATGTCGATGTAGTTGGCTACGAAAAGATCAAGCCTGCCATCGCGATCGTAATCGACGAAAGCGCAACCGGTGTTCCAGCGCTTGCCGTCGGTGGCGACACCGGCCTTGGCGGTGACATCGGTAAACGTGCCGTTGCCGTTGTTGTGGTAGAGGACGTTCTTGCCGAAGTAGGTGATGAAGAGATCGTCGAAGCCGTCGTTGTCGTAATCGCCGACGCAGACGGCCTGCCCCCAGCCGGAATGAACGAGGCCCGCTTGAGCGGTGACGTCGGTGAAAGTACCGTCGCGATTATTTTTGTACAGGCGATTGGTGGGCTCCTGGCCGGCGGGAAAGCCTTCCAGCCGCGTGCCATTCACCAGGAAAATATCGAGCCAGCCATCGTTGTCGTAATCGTAGAAGGCGACGCCGCAACCGGTGGTCTCCAGCAGATATTTGTTTTTGTGCTCTCCGCCAAAAATCATTTTGGTGTTGAGGCCGGCTTCTTTCGCGACGTTGACGAAATTGACCCCGAGCGGCGCGGACGGTGGAGGTGCTGGCGCAGGTGGTTTAGCGCTGGCGTCCTGGAGAAACGGCGGGACCCTGAGCGGCCGAGCCAGCGAAAGAATTTTTGCGAAAGGGAGAACCAGGGCCGAGCGGCTGAGCGATTTCAGAAACCTGCGGCGTGACGAGGACAAAAGGTCGATACCTTCCCAGCTTTCGCTTGTGCTAGACTCTGCTCAATTCTTTTATATTAACCGGCCTGCGATTTTGCAAGTCGGCCCACAGGCAGACTGAATCGCATGAAGACCCTCCAGAGTTTCCTTGATCGAGTCGAGTCCCGTCAAATTCGCAAGAACATCGGTTTCGCAAGTGTAGTTGCTGCCAGCGTTGTGATGGCATTTTTGCTGCTGCCCGAAATGCCCGACAAGTTGGCTGCGGCGTCTGCCGAAACCGCGCCAGCGCTGGAGATTTCGCGCCCGGCGCGGCCGTGGGAATTTCTATGCGCGGTGGGCAAGCGCGCGGCGATCTTCGGGAATGAGTCTGGGCGAGCAGAAGCGTGGGTCTACCCGCTGAAGCTGTTTCGGAATTTTTCCGTGACGTTTCGCACGCCGGAGGGTAACTTCCCGGCGGAATCGATGGTGCGCACGATTATCGCGCGGCCAGAGTCGACCACATTGCTGTTCAGCGGCAATACGTTCCGCGTGAAAGAGACGTTCTTCGTTCCCGTGGACGAGCCAGGTGCGCTGATTCGCTTTGAAGTGGAAACGGAAGCACCACTGGAAATCATCGTGGCATGGCGTCCGGATTTTCAGCTGGAGTGGCCGGCGGGACTGGGGGCTACGTACGGGTCGTGGGATGCCGCGCTGCACGCGTTCTCGTTGGGCGAAGAGAGCAAGAAATTCGCGGGACTGGTAGGATCACCGAGCGGCGTGGTGGAGTCGGAGGTATTCGATACCAACTATGCTTCTTCGACGGTCGATACGCTGAAGCTTGGCGTAACGGCCAAGGGCAAAGACACAAAATTGGTGGTGATTGCCGGCTCGGTGACCGGCGTGGCCGACGCAGAGAAAACGTATCGCACATTGTCGGAACACGGCGCGGAATTGCAGAGCGAGTCCGCGAAATATTATGCGGACTACCTGAAGCGCACGGTGAACGTGACGCTGCCCGATGCGCAATTGCAAGCGGCGTACGACTGGTCGCGGGTGAGCGTGCTGCAAGGACTGGTGACCAACCCCTATTTGGGCACGGGATTGGTGGCCGGATACCGCACTTCGGGAGAGAGCCAGCGGCCGGGCTTCGCCTGGTTTTTCGGCCGCGATTCGCTTTGGACGTCGTTCGCGTTGAATAGCGCGGGGGATTTTGCGACTACGCGAGAGGCATTGACGTTCCTGGTTCAGTTTCAGCGCGCGGATGGAAAGATTCCGCATGAGATTGCGCAGACCGCCAGTCTGGTCGACTGGTTCAGGAATTATCCGTACGGATTCGCCTCCGCGGATGCTACTCCACTGTTCCTGATTGCCATGGACGATTATGTGCGCAGCAGCGGAGATGTGAACTTCGCGAACGATCACTGGGACAATTTGTGGAGAGCGTACCAGTTTCTGCAATCCACCTACGAAGCCGGCTTTCCGAAGAATCTTGGAGTGGGGCATGGTTGGGTAGAAGGCGGGCCGCTGCTTCCGGTTAGATCAGAGTTGTATCAGAGTGCATTGGCGGTGGAGGCGCTTCGCTCACTCTCGGAGCTCGCCAACTGGACGGGCAAGGGCGTTGACGGCAAAGCGCTGGCGGAAGAATCGGCGAAGGAGAAGGCCAAACTCAACGAGGCGTATTGGTCCGTGGAGAAGAAATCGTACGCCTTCGCGTTGGATCAGAGCGGCAAGCGCGTGGACGAGCAGAGCGTGCTGGCTACGGTGCCGATGTGGTTTGGCGTGTTGGATGCCGAGAATTCCAAGGCCATGATCGAACAGCTGGCGGCGCGCGGGCACGCTACTGATTGGGGCATGCGCATCATTTCTCCACGCTACGCGAATTACAGTGCTGGCGGCTATCACTACGGGTCGGTGTGGCCGCTGTTCACCGGGTGGGCTGCGGTGGCAGAATATCGCTATCATCAGCCGAATGCGGCGCTGCAGAATTTGCGCGCGAATGCATCGCTGGCGCTGGATGGATCTCCGGGCCACACCACGGAGGTTCTTTCGGGCGACTACTACCAGCCGCTGGTAACCAGTTCACCGCATCAGATCTGGTCCGCGGCGATGGTAGTGAGCCCGCTGTTGCGCGGGATGCTGGGACTGCAGGTGGATGCGGCGAAGCAGACGATCACACTGGCGCCGTCGTTGCCTGCGGACTGGCGGACCTTTGGAGTCGAGAACGTGCAGGCGGGAAATACAAAGGCCGATTTTTATTTCACGCGCAGCGCGGAAGAAATCGTGCTTGACGTTCGTCGCACCGGCTCAGGTGATTGTGAAATCTTGTTTCAGCCGGAATTGAGTTTGCGGGCGGAAGTACAAAGCGTGGAGTTAAATGGGAGGCCGTTGCCATTCAAGTTGGAGGCAAACAGCAGCGATCAGCATTTAATCACGCGGTTTAAGGCGTATGGCGGACCGAGCACGGTGCGCGTCAAGATGCGCGATGATTTTAGCGTGAGCTACACGTCACATCTGCCGGAGTTGGCGAGCAGCAGCGAAGGACTGCGAATTCTCTCTGAGGCGTGGTCGAGTGGCCACGACGTGCTTACAGTGGAAGTCGAGGGATCGAGTGGACGGAGCTACGAATTGGCGGTGTTTAACGGCGCACAAATTGCCAGCGTGGAGGGCGGTAAACTTACGAAGACCAGCGACGGCGCGGGAATGCTGACCGTGACGTTGCCGGGTGACTCCGCGGCCACCGCGCGCGCCACGCTGACGATACATTTTGGAAGCAAATCGGGCAACGCTCACCCGAAGCCGTAGGACGGAAAACTGCAGCGAAGACGTGAAGGACCCCATCGGCGCGCTGGGCTGGCCGCTGGAAAAGGGCCGCGACGGCGAACGCACTCCGATGCAGTGGATCAGCGGGACGAACGTGGGATTCACCACCGGAAGGCCTGGTTGCCAATGCCACCATCGGCGAAGACGCACAACCTAGAGACAGAAAGCAAGGACCCGGACTCCTGCTGTCGGGGTGTACCTCGCGAAACTCGTGAAGTGACGGGCTGGATTCAGCGCTGAATCGTGCAGGATTTTCCGGTGAGATCCTTCGGGCCGCAACTGCGCGGCCCTCAGGATGACACTGTGAGTTGGGCGACTGTATTCCCAAAGCTCAGTTTGCGTCGAATACTTATTCTGCTGCAATTCCGTTGAATCCGGAGTTTGGAGTAATCCCGCCAGCAGAACCTGCAGGGACGAGCGTGCCGTCGTTTTGAATAAAGAAAATTCCAACCGTTCCGACCTTGGCATTCAGTGTGTAGAGGAACTTGCCGTCTCCACTGACGGCAATATCCAGGTTCGTTGCTCCGGCGGGATTGTGTCCAACCACCGTGCCGGGGAGCGCCGTCAGAGTCCCGGTGGCGCCGATCGCGAATCCGGAGATTGTCGAAGTGCCTGCGTTGGAGAAGTACGCGAAGCGCCCGTCCGGAGTAACTGCAACCCAGCAGTTCGCCGCGCCCAGGGTGGGAGCGCTGGCAGTAATCGACGAGAGAGTTCCGTTGGATTGGATAGCATAAGAGGAAGCGGCCGAACCATTGGGCACGCCTGCAGCGCCCGTTTCCGAGACAATGGCGGCGCCGTTTGGCGCAAAGGTGAGGGAAAATACGCCTGGTCCGGCGCTGGGATTCACGACGATGGGGGAGAGAGTGCCGTCACTCTGAACCAGGAAGACATCAACGCTGTTGGTCAAGCGTTCGGTTACCGCCAGGAATTGTCCATTGTGGCTGAACGCCAGGGAAGCTGCGCCGGAGGTATTGGTGCTGAGGAAGCGAAGGGAGCTCTCTATGGGCCTCAGTTCGCCGTAATGCAGCCGGAAGCCTACTACACTGCTGCTACCGCCGGTGTTGAGGACATAGACAAGGTCACCGTGCTGGGCGATGGCGTTCGGTTCGCTGCCTCCGGAAGGTACACGGTCGCGGAGGTCGAGATCGGAGCCACGGACGCGAAACAGCGAAATGTCGCCGCTGCCCGCGTTCACAGCGAGAAGATGGGAGTGATCCTGAGTGAGGGTAAGTGAGCCCTGCGATTCGAGGGGATCGTTGTTGCCGCCACTGCCGCGTCCTCCGGTGGAAAAGTGGCGCTCTTCGGTTAATGTCCCGTCAGCGTTTCTTTTGTAGGAGATGACTTCGTTGCGGTCGGCGGCATTGGTCATGACAAAGACAGCTGGACCGTGATCGTTGTCCCGCTCATCGCCATGCTGGCCGTAAACGGGCCTGCAAGTGAGTGCTGCCCCGGCAAGCAGGATTAATGACAGTACACGTCGCGTTGTTTTACCCATGGAGATGCTCCTTCGAAATGGAAATGTGCGCGGTTGAGGTGACACGGGTATGTGAGAGGCGAGTTTGCAAAAGGTTTCAGCGATTCGTGAAAAATAATCGAGCACAAAAGAATTCGGATTGGGAGGACTACGAACTGGTGAACGAACCCATAGTGATGTTGCAATCCAAAAAGTTGGAGCGAGACTTATGGATTTGTGGAGATTGACAAAGATCTTAACCAGTTGGGATCTTGCTGAGCGGAGCGGTTGAGATCCTTGGGGCCGCACACTGCGCGTCCTTCAGGATGACAACGTTGCCTTAGGTGCTTTGGTCAGCTTCAGGCGATGCCTAGCTTCTTTTGCAGTTCTTCGAGCGAATAGCCTTTGGTTTCCGGGTAGAAGAAGAGCACCACGAAGAATTGCAACACCATCATGACCGAGAAGAAAACGAACGGATAGCCGCCGGAACGGGCCGCCATCACGGGGAAGATCAGAGAGATGATGCCGTTCATGAGCCAGTGAGAGAAGCTGCCTAGGCTTTGGCCCTTGGCGCGCACGCGGTTGGGGAAAACTTCGCCGATGTAAACCCAGATGACCGCGCCCTGCGAGAACGCGAAGAAGGCGATGTAGCCGATTAACAGCCAGACGAGCAGGTCTTCGTGCTTGTGGGTGAGGAAAATTCGCGCGACACCGGCGAGGCAAAGAGCGGTGCCGATAGCTCCAATGAGAAGGAGGCGCTTTCGGCCAACGCGATCGATTAGCGACATCGCGATCATAGTGAAAAGAAGATTGGTGGCGCCGATGGCCACGGCTTGCAGGTCCGAGGAAACCTTGTTGAAGCCCGCATGGGCAAAGATGTCGTTCAAGTAGTAGAGGATCGCGTTGATGCCGGCAAGCTGATTGAACATGCCGATGGTAATCGCGAGAAAAATGGGCAAACGATACTTCCAGGAGAAAAAGACGTCGTGCTGGGTGTGCTCGGCGTCGATAGATTCGATGATGTGCTGCAGTTCTTTTTCGTAATTCTCCTCGCCAATCAGGCGAAGGACCTCGCGCGCCTCTGCGATGCGGCCCTGCTTGACGAGCCAGCGCGGGCTGCGCGGAATGAAGAACAACATGAAGAGAAAAGCCAGGGCCGGGATGCCTGCGATACCGAGCTTCCAGCGCCACTCCTGCGAACCGAATCCAAACAAGCCGATCATATAGTTGGAGAAGTAGGCCAACAGGATTCCAAAGACCACATTGAATTGAAAGAAGCCGACAAGACGGCCGCGCCACTTGGCCGGGGCGACTTCCGCAATGTACATGGGGCCGAGGACGGAGGAGCCACCGATGGCCAGTCCGCCGATGACGCGGAAACAAACCAGCGCGGTCCAGCTCCAGGCAAAGGCGCATCCCACCGCGGAGATGACGTAGAGCACGGCCATGACACGCAGGCTATCTCTGCGTCCGTACTTGTCGCCCGGTATTCCTGCGAGCATGGAGCCGATAATCGTCCCGAACAGCGCGCTTGAAACGGTGATGCCGAGCGTGGTTGGCGAGAGACCGTAGAGTTCGGTGAGGGCATGCGTGGTGCCGGCGATGACGGCGGTGTCAAAACCAAAAAGCAAACCGCCGAGGGCGGCCACGATCGTGCTGCGAAGCAGATAGGGGTTGAGTTTCATCGATGGTCTTGGGAATTCGTTTCCTTCCTGCCGAGCGAACAGGGTGTCCGGCGGGATGGAGCGTGCGGCCGGAAACAAAAGTGGGTTGATTGTAGACGATTCAGGGCACGTTGCGCGGAGAAGTTTTTCCCCAAGAGCAGGGAGTATTTGAGAGACGTCAAAGGCGGAAAGAGAACCGAAGATCGGACCGCCTCAGAAGGCGGTCCCTAGACAAGAAAGACCAAGAAAAGTCAAAACCCGCGCCCTTCAAAACCAAGGGTGCGTTGCCCGGTGAAACGAATCGTTCGGTGCCGTTAGATGAGGACTTTGCGGATGCGGTCCGTGGCCCAGTCGATCTCTTCGTGCGTAATTACCAGGGGAGGTGCGATGCGAATGACCCGTTCGTGGGTTTCTTTGCAGAGGATTCCCTGCTCTTTCAGGCTTCGCAGTACGGGCGTGCTTCTTTGTGCAGTTCGATACCGATCCACAAGCCGCGGCCGCGGACTTCTTTCACGGCGGAACTGCGGATGGCTCGCAACTGCTTGAGGAAGTATTTGCCCAGTTCGGCGGATCGCTCAACGAACCTTTCCTCGATGAGAACGCGGATTGCTGCGCGCGCGACGGCACACGCCAGCGGATTGCCGCCAAAAGTGCTGCCATGGTCGCCGGGTTTAAACACGCCGAGAATTTCCTTCGAGGCAAGCATGCGGATAATAGAAACGGCAGCCAGTGCTTTCCCGACAATCAGGACGTCCGCCTGAATGCCTTCGTGCATAGGCGAACAGTTTCCCCATGTGGCCGAGCCCCGATTGAATTTCGTCCACCATCATAAGCACGCGGTTCTGGCGGCAAATCTCCGCGGCATCACGCAGGAAGCCGTCGGGAGGAATGACGATGCCCGCTTCACCCTGAATGGGTTCAACGAGAAACGCGCAGGTGTTGGGAGTGATGGCCTTGCGCAAAGCCTAGGCATCGCCGAAGGGAATGCTCCGGAAAGGGCCGAATCCGTCGCGATAGGCCTGATCGCTGGAAAAACTTACGATGGTAACAGTGCGTCCGTGAAAATTGCCGGCGCACGATAATTTCAGCCCGGCCCTCGGAATTATTTTTGACCCGGTAGCCCCACTTGCGCGCCGCTTTCACGGCAGTCTCCACGGCTTCAGCGCCGGAATTCATGGGCAGTACCATGTCCATGCCAGTCAGGTCGTGAAGGTCCTGGCAGAGCAAAGGAAACTGCGAATTTCGAAACACTCTCGCGAAGTAAGCGTCACCTTGCGAAAAACCGCTCGCTTTGAAGGAAAAAACAAAGACCGAAGGGTGCGGCACGCAGAACCGTTCCACCATCAAGCTGTCGGCCACGCGCCTTCACCACTCCTTGGGGATGTTCACATATGAAGCGTTCAGGGCAGAGACCGACGGGCAGCCAATCAGCAAAAGGGTTCGCTCCACGTCGGTGCGCAGAATTTCCAGCGCGCGGTTGACGCCTGCTTGGCCTGCGGCGGCGAGACCGTAGGCGTAGGCGCGGCCAATCAAAACCGCGCGGGCTCCGAGGCACATGGCCTTGACGATGTCGCTGCCGCGGCGAATCCCGCCATCCATCAAAACTTCGGCTTGTCCGTTGACCGCCGCGACAACTTCGGGAAGCGCGCGCAGAGTTGCCGGCGCGCCATCCAATTGCCGTCCACCGTGATTCGAAACAATGACTGCGGCGGCGCCCTCATCGACCGCGCGTCTAGCGTCGTCGCCGGTCAACACGCCTTTAACGAGGATCGGACCGGTCCATACTTTTCGCAGCCAGCGGAAATCTTCCCAGGTAACAAACGCCTTGGCCAACGCCGCGGTCACATCCATGAGCGGCATGGGGCCCTGTCCTGGAATGACGATGTTCTCTAGTTGCGGCACCGCGCCATCAAGCAGAAAGGAAGCGAGCCATCCCGGGCGCGCGAACATCTGCGGCAGAAATGGCAGCTTGGAAAGAATCGAGCCACCGAGCAGTTCTTTCATTCCATTTCGCGGATCGCGTTCGCGCAGGCCGGCGACGGGCGTATCGATGGTGACGACGAGCGCGGAAAAGCCGGCACGTTGCGCGCGCTCGATGCCTGCTTCAGCGACATCGCGGCCGCCGACAATATAGAGTTGATACCAGACAGGTCCCGTGGAAGAGGCGCGAACATTTTCGAGTTTGTGGGCCGAGATCGTCGAGAGCGTGTAGATCAGGCCCGCGGAACCCGCCGCGGAGGCCGCCGCAAGTTCTCCGGCGGGATGCATCAACCGGCTGTAGCCTACGGGCGCCAAAATCGCGGGGAATGCGAGGTCCGCGTCGAGGACACGAGTGCGCAGGTCGCACTGCGGCATGGCAACGGCGTAGCGCGGACGAAACGTGAGTTGCTCAAAGACGTGACAATTTTCGCGCAGGGTGAACTCGTCTTCGGCGCCGCCATCGAGGTAATCGAAAACCACTCGAGGCAGGCGACGTTTTGCAAGGCGCCGAAGATCGTGAATATTGATGACTCGCGGAGAAGCTACAGAACGCGCTGTGAAGGCCATCGCTCACCAGGACTGTTGATGCGAGACATCTTATCACTGAGGGCCAGTTGAGAGTGTATTCGCGTGGCTGTTGTATTAGCATCTCAGCTGATGCATCAGAGAAAGTCGCGTCGTCGAGGAAACAGAACAGCAAGCCTCCCGGACCGAAATAATGCACATCGACGCTCACCAGCACTTCTGGATCTATGACCCGCGGAAATACCGATGGATTGATGAGACGATGACGCCGCTGCGACGGGATTTTCTTCCTGCAGATCTGCGGCATGAATTGAAACGCGAGGGATTTCAGGGCAGTGTTGCGGTGCAGGCGCGGCAGTCCTTGCAGGAAACCCGATGGCTGCTGGAATTGGCGGCGCAATCTCCGTTCATTCTGGGTGTGGTGGGCTGGGTGGAGTTGCGATCGCCGCAGGCAGGTGCGCATTTAAAGCAGCTGGCTCAGAACCCCAAGCTGGTGGGAATCCGTCACATCGTGCAAAACGAGCCGGATGATCGCTTCTTGCTGCAGCGGGATTTTCTGCGCGGCATTTCCCTGCTGGCTGAATTCGACCTGGCATACGACATTTTGATTTATCCTAAGCATCTGAATGCAGCTGCAGAATTGGTACGGCGTTTTCCCGAGCAGCGATTCGTTCTGGATCACTTAGCGAAACCGGAGATCAAGTCGGGGACTATTAACGCGTGGAAGAAAGGGATTGCGGAGCTGGCGGCGTATCCCAACGTATACTGCAAATTGTCGGGCTTGGTTACCGAAGCGGATTGGAACCGGTGGAAGCCCGGTGATATGAGGCCGTACTTAGACGTAGCATTTGAACGTTTCGGGGCGAACCGATTGTTGATTGGCTCGGATTGGCCGGTGTGCACCCTGGCGGGATCATACGCGCGAGTGGTGGGCCTCGTGAAAGACTATTTGAGCGAACATTCCGAGCAGGAGCGCGAAGCCATCCTGGGCGGCAACGCGAAACGCTTCTGGCGACTGTAGGCCTAAGCGCGGTGAGCGAGCGACTTAAGGCTTCACGTGTACTACAATGCGCGAGGAAGGCGCTCGCGACAGCAACGAATTCGCCTCGGAGAAGATCGATCTTCCGCTATGAAGAACCGAGTCCTGCAACTTGATCCACGAGACAACGTACTGATTGCCCTGTCGAATTTAAGCAAGGGCGAAGCGGTAACGTTTGGAGACCAGTCGTATGTATTGGGTTCCGACGTGCGCGCGAAGCACAAGTTTGCGACGCAGGATTTCCCGACTGGCGCGGACATTGTTATGTACGGCGTGTTGGTGGGAAAAGCGGCCGAGCCGATACGGCGAGGCGAGCTGCTGACCACGTGCAATGTTCATCACGAAGCGGCTCGGTTTCGCGACAAATTGCGAGAATACGCGTGGAACGCGCCTGACGTTTCCAAGTGGCAAGGGAAGACGTTTCGCGGATATCACCGATCCGATTGCCAGGTGGGAACGCGCAACTATTGGGTGGTTGTGCCGCTGGTTTTTTGCGAGAACCGAAACATCGGAGTACTGAAGCAAGCGTTCGAGGAGGAATTGGGCTTCGCGCCGCCGCAAATTTATCGACAACAAGTGGCAGAGCTGGCGCGGCTCTACAAGGAAGGCCGCACCGAGGAACTCAAGAGCGGCCATGCAGCCGGGAACGATGTAGCACCCCGTCGCGCACCGCTGTTTGAAAATGTGGACGGCATCCGATTCTTGCTGCATGAAGGCGGCTGCGGCGGAACGCGGGAAGACTCCAACAATCTTTGCGGGTTGATCGCCGGCTACCTGCACCATCCGAATGTTGCCGGAGCCACGGTGCTGAGTCTTGGCTGCCAGCACGCACAAATCCCCATCCTGCGCGAGGAGATTCGCAAGCGAAATCCACAGTTTGATAAGCCGCTGGTGATTCTGGAGCAGCAACAAAGTGGCACCGAAACGCAGATGATGGGCGAGGCGATCCAAAAGACGTTCCTCGGCCTCATCGAAGCGAACAAGAGTGTCCGGACAGAGGCGCCGCTTTCCAGTTTGTGTGTTGGCTTGAAATGCGGCGGCTCCGATGGGTTTTCAGGGCTTTCCGCAAATCCGGCCATTGGCCACACGTCAGACCTGCTTGCCGGGCTGGGTGGGCGAACAATTCTCTCCGAATTCCCCGAGCTGTGCGGTACGGAACAGGATTTCATCGACCGCAGCGTTTCCAAAGAAGTGGCGGACCGCTTCGTGAAATTGATGCAAAGCTATGGCGCGCGCGCCAAGGCGGTTGGTTCCGGGTTCGAGATGAATCCCAGTCCGGGAAATATTCGCGATGGATTGCTCACGGACGCGATGAAATCAGCAGGGGCTGCGAAGAAGGGCGGCACGTCTCCGGTCACGGGAGTTCTGGATTATCCGGAATATTCAACGGGTGCGGGATTGAAGCTGCAATGCACGCCGGGAAATGATGTGGAGTGCGTGACCGCGCAGGTTGGCGCGGGCGCAAGCGTGGTTCTGTTCACCACGGGACTGGGGACGCCAACGGGGAATCCCATTGCACCAGTTGTGAAGCTGTCCACAAACTCCGAGCTCGCACGCAGGATGGAAGACATCATCGATATTGATACCGGCTCGGTCATCTCCGGGGAAACTACGATTGAAAAAATGGGCGAGGAAATCCTGGACCTGGTGGCCCGTGTAGCCAGTGGAGAATTGCGAACCAAGGCGGAGTTGAAGGGTCAGGAAGATTTCATTCCCTGGAAAAGAGGTGTTTCGCTTTGAGCGGCCAGCAAGCAACGAAGCAGAATTTTCGACTGGATGGAAAAGTAGCGGTGGTGACCGGAGGCGGCAGCGGTATTGGGCGCGCGATCGCTAAGCGTTTTGCGGCGAGTGGCGCGGCGGTGCGGATTCTGGATCTCAACTTGAAAGATGCGGAGGAGACTGTTCAGCATGTTGCCAAGAATAGCGGGCAGGCCACGGCGTTCGCCTGCGATGTGACTGACCAGGCCAAGGTGAAAGAGGTGTTCAGCCAGATCTTTGCGCGAGAAAAGGTGAAAATCCTGGTGAACAATGCGGGAGTATCGCACATCGGCAACGTCGAGAGCACGACGGAGGCGGACTTCGACCGCGTGTTTCGCGTGAACGTGAAAGGCTATTACCACTGCATGCACGCTTGCGCCGGCCACATGAAAGCCAACGGTGGAGGCGTGATCCTGAATATGGCTTCGATTGCGGGTTCCGCGGGACTCGGCGACCGTTTCGCTTACTCGATGAGCAAGGGCGCGGTGATCGCGATGACCTATTCCGTCGCCAAGGATTACGTGCAGTACAACATTCGCTGCAATTGCATTTCACCCGCCCGCGTGCATACGCCGTTCGTCGACGATTACCTGAAAAAGAATTATCCCGGGCGCGAGCAGGAAATGTACGAGAAGCTGGCGAAGACGCAGCCGCTCGGGAGGATGGGCGAGCCCGAGGAGGTGGCGGCGCTGGCGCTTTTCCTGTGCTCGGACGACGCGTCGTTTGTCACCGGCACGGACTATCCGTTGGACGGCGGCTTTCTACGGTTGCATGGCTGAGTTATGGATCTTCAGCTGAACGGCAAAGTGATTCTCGTAACGGGCGGGGCGAAAGGAATCGGAGCGGCGATCGTCCGGGAGTGCGCAAAAGAAGGCGCGATTCCCGTGATCGTGGATAAGGATGTTGACACCGGCAAAGCGGTGCAGGGTGAATTGCGTCAGGCCGGCATGGCATGTGAATTTGTGGCGGCGGAACTGAGCGTGCCTAAAGCTTGCGCCACGGCGGTTGAAACGATCGTCAAGACGCTAGGGCATCTGGACGCGCTGGTGAACAATGCGGGCGTGAATGATGGAGTCGGCCTGGAGCGCGGCAATCCAGAAGAATTCGTGAAATCACTGGAGCGCAATCTGGTGCACTACTACGTCATGGCTCACTTCGCGCTTCCTGCACTGAAGAAGTCGCGAGGCTCGATCGTAAATATCAGCTCGAAGACAGCGGTGACCGGGCAAGGTGGAACCTCGGGATACGTCGCGTCGAAAGGCGCAATCCTGGGGCTCACCCGAGAATGGGCAGCAGAACTCCTCAGCCTTGGAATTCGGGTGAATGCCGTAATTCCCGCGGAAGTGATGACCCCGCTGTACGAACAATGGCTGGCGAAGCATCCGAATCCGCAAGAAAAACTGCAGCGAATTGTCTCCAAGATTCCGCTGGGACGGCGAATGACCACAGCCGAAGAAATTGCTGCCACGGTGGTGTTCTTGTTGTCGGAGAAATCCGGCCATACGACGGGCCAACATCTGTTTGTGGACGGCGGTTATGTGCATCTGGATCGCGCGCTTACCTGAGGAACACGCCGAATGACACACGCTCCGCTGCCGTTTGCACCCAAGGCTGAACCTGCGCCGCTGACCGAGCGTCGCTACCTGCTTCCCTTCTTGCTGGTCATCAGCCTGTTTTTTCTGTGGGCCTTCGGCGTCAACCTGAACGACATTTTAATCCCGCATCTGAAGCGGGCCTTTGGGCTCAGCGACTTTCAGTCTTCTTTTATTCAGGTGGCGTTTTTCGGCGGCTATTTCATGGCTGCATTTCCCGCCGGGTGGGCGATGGAGCGCATCGGCTACAAGAAAGGCATTTTGCTGGGGTTGCTGCTATGTGCGTCAGGCGCGGTGCTGTTTCTCCCGGCTTCTTCGTACGGAGTGTACGGGTTCTTTCTGTTTGCCCTGTTTGTGATGGCGTGCGGGCAGAGTTTTCTGGAAGTGGCCGCCAATCCCTACGCGACCGCGCTCGGGCCTGCCGGCAGCGCTGAACGCAGACTGAATTTTGCACAGTCTTTCAATGCGACGGGCGCGGTGCTTTCGTCACTTCTGGGGCGAACCTTTATTCTGACGGGAGTTGAATACGCACCCGCACAACTTGCGGCCATGAGCTCGGCGCAACTGGCGGCTTTTCGCGCCAGCGAAGCCAGCACCGTAAAGGGGCCGTATCTGGCAATGGCGGGCATCTTTGTGTTGTTAGCGGTTGTGTTTCAGTTCACGCATTTGCCGGACGTTTCAGAGGCCGGCAAAGAAAGCGACACGGCCGTTTCGCTAGCCGATGCAGGGAGCGTACTCGCTCACCGGCACCTGGTGCGAGGAGTCATCGCGCAATTTTTCTATGTTGGCGCGCAAGTCGGAGTGGCGAGCTTCGTAATTCGGCTCACGCAGTTTTCGATTCCCGGAACAGCTGCGAAACTTGCAGCCTACTGTTTATTGCTCCACCTGATCGGTTTCACGGCTGGACGCTTTATCGGTTCCGGCTTGATGAAGCGCGTTCCGGCGCACGGATTGCTGTCGCTGTTTGCCGGCGCGGCTTTTCTTTGTGCCGCTGTGGTTTGGCTGGGATCTGGCGTGTTTCCGGTAGCCGCCGTTGTGTTGCTCGGCTTCTTTCATTCCATCATGTTCCCCACGATTTTCGCTCTAAGCATCAAAGATCTCGGCCCGCTGACGAAACGGGGCTCGTCTCTGCTGGTGATGGCTATTATCGGGGGCGCAGTCTTTCCCGCGATCATGGGACGAATTTCTGACGCTGCAGGAATTCAGAGGGCCTTCGTGGTTCCGCTGCTCTGCTATCTCTACATTCTCTATTTCGGCATGTCCGGATACAAACCAGCCCCGGCGACGTCGTTGATAGGCATACCGGCGGAAAGCGAGGGCCTGTCCGCATGAATCGGCGCTATTGCCTGACACTTGATTTAAAGAACGATCCCGCGTTGATCGCCGAATACAAGCGTTATCACGAGAACATCTGGCCAGTTATCACCAAGAGCATCCGCGATGCTGGCGTCGAAGATCTGGAAATCTACCTATTCGGAACGCGAATGGTGATGATTCTGGAAGTGAACGAATCTTTCTCTTTCGAGAAGAAGGCAGAGTCCGACCGAAACAATCCGGCTGTTCAAGAATGGGAAAATCTGATGTGGAACTTTCAACAGCCCTTGCCGCAAGCTCGCCCGGGAGAGAAGTGGCTGCTGATGGAAAAGATCTTCAAGTTGGATACGTAATTCCCCGTGAAAAAAGTCGGACTCGAACGTGCTCGTAGTGAGAGCTTGGTGAGAGCCAAGCGTTGGCGAACGTTTACGGGCAAATTGCAAAAGTTTAGAAGGCGGAAGCAGAGAAGCAATCAGCATCTTAGGACAGGTAGATGAGGGCCTGGAGGAACGAAGGGAGCGCACCAAATTGAACCGAATGAGATTTCAATGTGACTCGGTCGTAAATGGTCAGTTTGGAACGCCGCAGGGTGCCGATTCAAGCCACACTTGTTGGACGTCCTTAGTTCAATTCGCCCCGTTAGGCCACAGGAGAGCCGATGCCAGAACTGAACAGCGAATTGCGTGAGATTTATCTTCAGCCCGGAGAATTGCACATCGCTCGCGAACCGGCGATCATTCGGAAGACTCTCGGGGCGTGCATCGGCATCACGTTCTGGAGCGCGAAGCTTCGAGTGGGCGCGCTTGCTCACCCGTTGTTGCCTAATTGCCCGACGGATTTGACTGCCGAAAAGTGCCTGGTCACCGGACGGCGCTACGTGGATTTCTCGATTCGCCACGGAGGCAATCTCGGCCGATAACTCCAATTTCATCACCGGGACCGGCGAGGTGGCGCTGCGCTGGCTTGGGAAAACCAGAGCCGAGGACGTTGTTGACGAGTGAGCAGAACCGCCCCTTCCTCCCGATTGAATAAATCTCCTCTAATCAAGAGAGCACCTATGCTAGGGTTGACGAGGATAGAGCGCGAGCCCGCCCCTGCCGACTCTGATCGTTCACCGCAGAACCAGAGTATTTTTGTTTCTGTCCGGATTCAAAATTCTGGCATCGTTGGTACGCCGTCATGATCCGCTTTCTAGAAAATCTGAAGCTCCGGCGAAAGCTGCTGGTCGCCATGGCTCCGCTAGCCTTGATGGTCATCGTTGCGGGGCTGTACTCGTCGAGGGCAAGCAAGCAGATCGACACTCACTACAGCCAGTTGCTCAGCCAGGATGTTGGCGCGTTGCAGGACTTGACCGATGCGAAAGCCGAAGCCGGCCTATTTGGTCAGCTCCTATACGAGGAGATTGCGGAGCTGGACCTCGACAAAATGCACCATATCGACGGCGAATTGGACAAGACCTACGCCAACTATCGCGTGCTCATCGCCGAAGCGCTGAAGGAGGCTCCCAGCCGTGCCAAAGAGATCAAGGCGGCCGAAGCGTTGTTCGATCAGGCGGTGTTCGACGCCCGGGCCGTTCGCACCGTAACTTTAGTTAACGACAATGCTAAGGCGATGAATCTGATGCGCGGTGGCGTTGACGCCGAACTGCAGCGCGGGCGCCAGGCTATCGCCGAGATCGTTGAAGATATCGGCAAGTCGGTGGACCAGCAATCCAACGAACTCACCCGCAAGACTCACCAGGCCATTCTCTACACTTGGTTGGTGATCGGGTTCGGCCTTGCCGCCACATTCGCCCTGGCGCTGTTCATTATGCAAGGCGAAGTTGTACGCGAATTGTTTTCGCTGCGCGACAGCATTCAAGACCTGGCCGCGGGCAAGCTGGAGCAACCCATCCCGTACCTCGACCGCAACAACGAAATCGGCGAGATCAGCCGCGCACTGCAGACGCTGCAACGGGGAGCTCGTGAACGTGAAATTCAGGGCTGGGTGAAGTCGGAGGTGGCTTCCACTTTGGCGCGGCTGCAGGCGGTGCGGGATTTCCCTGAGTTCGCAACGGTTTTATTGTCACGGCTGTCGGAATCCATCCCGCTCATTTATGGAGCGCTGTACCTTGCCGACGAGAGTCGCAAGCGATTCTCTCGTGTCGGCACGTTTGCGATCAAGGATGCGGAGAGTTCGCGCGAGTTCGCACTCGGTGAAGGCCTTGTGGGACAAGCGGCAGCTGAGCGCCGACCATTGACAGTCACCGCTGGCGAGCATGTGCAGATTTCGGCGGGAATGGGAACCGTGTCGCCCGGCAACTTGCTGTTTTTGCCGGTGCTCAATAAGGACGCGGTGATCGCGGTGATCGAGTTGGCGCCAGTTTCATCGTTGAGCGATCGGCAGCACGCTTTACTGGATGCCCTGCTGCCTTCCGTGGCGTTGAGCACGGAAGTTTTGTCGGGCAACATCGAAACCAGAAAACTTCTGGAGCAGACGCGCGCGCAGGCACAAGCCCTGGCTGCTTCCGAGCGCCAGATCACCGCGCGCAAGGAAGAACTGGAATCGATTAACCAGGCGCTGGAAGCGTCGCAAGTGGAATTGCGAAAAGCCAAAGAGGTGGCCGAGGAAGCCACAAGAATCAAAGCGGATTTCCTGGCCAACATGAGCCACGAGATCCGCACGCCGATGAATGCCATTATTGGCATGTCGCACCTAACGCTGCGCACCGAACTCAATCCCAGACAAAAGGATTACGTCCGCAAGATCCAAATGTCCGGGCAACACCTGCTCGGCATTATCAACGACATTCTGGATTTCTCGAAGATTGAGGCGGGCAAGCTATCTGTTGAGAACATCGACTTCGACCTGGAGCACGTGCTGGAGAACGTCAGCAATCTAATTTCTGAAAAAGCCACGGCCAAAGGCCTGGAACTCATCTTCGACATCGATTCGGCGGTCCCCACGCAACTGAAAGGCGACCCCTTGCGCCTGGGGCAAATCCTGATCAACTTCTGCAACAACGCCGTGAAATTCACGGAGAGCGGCGAAATTTTCGTCACCGCGCGTGTCCAGGAGAAAAATGACGAGGGCCAACTGGTCTGCTTTTCGGTGAAAGACACGGGGATTGGTCTCACGCAGGAACAAATGGGACGCTTGTTCCGCGCCTTCGAGCAGGCGGATGCTTCGACGACGCGGCAGCATGGTGGAACCGGGCTGGGGTTGGCGATCTCGAAGCGGCTGGCAGAATTGATGGGCGGCACCGTCGGTGTGAGCAGCGAGCCAGGCAAGGGCAGCACATTCTGGTTCACGGCGCGGCTTGGCCATGGAGCGGCGGCCGCTCGGCGCGCTAGCAGGCCCGACCTGCGAGGCCGGCGCGTTCTGATCATCGACGACAATCCGCACGCCCGCGCCGTACTGGACGGCATGCTCAGCGGGATGACGTTTGTAGTGCATGAGGCGGTGTCTGGTCTCGAAGGTGTCGAGATGGTGCGGCGGGCCGGGGAAATCGGCGAGCCGTACGAAATTGTATTTGTCGACTGGCAGATGCCGGGCATCGATGGAATTGAAACCGGCAAACGGATTCGTGCGCTGTCGAACCTTACGGTTCGCCCGCAATTGGTCATGGTCACCGCTTATGGCCGCGAGGAAGTTCTGAAGCAAGCGGAGGATACCGGGTTCGCGAACGTCTTGATCAAGCCGGTAACGCCGTCGATGCTGTTCGACTCCGCTGTCGAGGCTCTGGGCGCTGATCACGAGACGACCTACGATGTTCCTGCCGCCTCCACGCTGGAACTTTCGCGCTTGCGGGGCGCGCAGATATTGCTGGCGGAAGACAACGAGTTGAACCAGGAAGTCGCGCTCGGGCTGCTCGAGGATGCACAGATGTTGATCGATGTGGCGGCGAATGGTGAAGAGGCCGTGCGCATGGCGAGCACGAAGAAATATGATCTGGTACTCATGGATATGCAGATGCCTGTGATGGATGGCGTGACGGCGACCAAGGCGATCCGTTCCAAGCCGCAACTTAGCAACCTGCCGATCATTGCCATGACCGCGAACGTGATGGCGGCCGACCGCGAGAAGTGCATCGAGGCGGGAATGAATGATCACGTGGCCAAACCCATCGACCCGGATGAGTTGCTCACCGTGCTGTTGCGCTGGATCAAGCCGCGAGACGGCAGCAGCACGACGTCAGAGCACGCAGCACCGGCGGCGAGTGTTTCCACGGCGGCGGCGAAAGCTCCAGAGACGGAATCGCCGGTCATCCCCGGGATCGACACGAAGGCGGCGTTGAGGAGAGCCGGGGGCAACCTGAAGCGTTATGAATCGCTGCTGCGTAAATTCGCTCAGCTTTCGGCGGGCGGTGTGGAGGAAATTCGCAAGGCGCTGGCCATAAGAGACACGGAGACGGCTGCGCGTGCTGCACACTCGATAAAAGGTTCAGCAGCAAATCTGGGAGCTACCGCGGTGGCTGAAGTTGCGGCGAAAGCGGAGAGCGCGATTCTGTCGGGACAGGGCGTCGACGAGGCGCTGCGTTCACTGGAGGCTTCGTTTGCCACAACCGCGGCGGCAATCCGGGCGGCGCTGCCGAGCGAGCTGGTGGCCAGCGGTAACGGCAGTGGTTCGGCGGAACCCGCTACGGTGCTGGAACCACTGCTGCGGTTGAAAACACTGCTGAAGAATGACGATGGCGATGCCGCCGATTTCATACTGGATGCGCGGCCCGGTTTATCGCGGGTGCTGACCGAGGCGGAGATGGACACGCTAGCGGGGCACGTTGGCAACTTTGATTTTGCGGCGGCGCTTCATTCGCTTTCCGATATTGCCGCACGCCTTTGTCTGAAACTGGAGTGAACCCATGCCTGAAGCAACGCCACAGAAGTGCATTTTGATTGTCGACGACACGCCCATCAACATCGGCATGATTTCCGGCGCGCTGAAGGATTCCTACAAGACCAAGGTTGCCACGAATGGTGAGAAGGCCCTGTCCATTGCCGCCGGCGATGAAAAGCCCGACTTGATTTTGCTGGACGTGATGATGCCGGTGATGGATGGCTACGAAGTCTGCCGGCGCTTGAAAGTAAACTCCGACACGCGCGATATCCCGGTGATTTTCCTGACCGGGCAAACAGGAACCGAGGACGAGACCAAAGGATTCGAAGTGGGCGCGGTGGACTACATTCACAAGCCATTCTCCGAAGCAGTAGTAAAAGCGCGCGTGCACACACACCTGACGCTTCGCGAAGCCCATGCACAAATTGCCCGGCAACTGGTGGAGATCAACCGGGAACTCGAGATGGCGCGGCAGATTCAGTTATCCATCCTGCCGCGGAGCACGCCGAAGATTCAGGGTCTGGAAATCGTGGCTCGGTACCTTCCCATGACGTCAGTCGCCGGCGATTTCTATGATTTCATCGTGGTGGACGAGAAGCATGTTGGGATTCTCGTCGCCGACGTGTCCGGACATGGCCTGCCGTCTGCTTTGATCGCTTCCATGCTGCAGGTGGCGCTGACTGCGCAAGTCGGCCACGCGTCGGACCCGGCGCGTGTGCTGTCGGGGCTAAATCAAGCACTGTGTGGAAAGTTCGAACTGAATTTTGTGACGGCGGCATATGTGTACGTCGACATGGAAAAGAAACTGTTGACCTACGCTGGTGCAGGTCACCCGCCACTATTATTTTGGCGCAAATCCGCCGGCAACGTCAGTGAAGTAGTGGAAAACGGTTTGGTTCTCGGAATGGTTGTTGAGGCGACCTATGCGTCCCTGCAAACGCCGATCGCGGCCGGGGACCGCTGCGTGATTTATACAGACGGAGTTCCGGAAGCGCAGAGCCCGTCGCAGGAAGAGTTTGGGACCGCACGATTCAAGCACTTCATGGAGAGCAACCAGGGCATGGCCGCAGTTCAGTTCGCGGACGGATTGCTGGACGAATTGTGCCGCTGGTCGCAGCAGCCGCGCGGTGAGGGTCAAACGGACGATATCACGGTGCTGGTCATAGATTTCAAGGGTTTCTGATGAACTTGCCGAGAAGTGTGATGTAGGTTTCCGGCCTGCCCTGTAGAAGTACCGAACAACTGCGCGTCTTCGCGTGCAAGACACGGAGGACAATTATGAAAAGAAAACTACTGGGTCTTACCTTTGCTCTCGCACTGGTCGTTCCCGCTCTCGCACAAGACAAAGAGCAAGACCGCGTGGAAAACGCGGGTAAAGTGATGAAGGAAATCCTCAACGCTCCTGACAGTATTCCGCAGAGCGTTCTGGACAAAGCGGATTGCGTGGTGATTTTGCCTTCGGT
>CAVTMR010000017.1:0-168494 GCA_963735825.1 Candidatus Acidiferrales bacterium | reverse complement strand
GCATCGGTCGGCTTGATGATTCTCGGAACGTCTCGCTCTTCGAATCGGACATCGCGCGGGCCGTAAAGAACAGCACCTCGCATGGTTTATCTCCTTTGCCCTTCGGGTATTCGGTGCCGAATCGCGGCAGCGGTCCTTAATCGTTTGAGAACAAGCTCGCCGTGGCAGGGTATCGTTCTCAACGAACCGTGTATCCGCCATCCACCGCGAGTGCCTGACCAATGACAAAGCTTGCGCCCGGACTGCAGAGCCAAAGCACAGCAGCGGCGACTTCATCGGCCCGGCCTAATCGCCCAATCGGTACGTCTTTCATCAGTTCGTTCATAGCTTCCGCTTGAGTGGTCAGCATGCCTGCAACCATCGGCGTGTCGATGATTCCCGGACACACCGCGTTGATGCGGATCCCTTGGGAAGCATATTCGAGCGCAGCGCTCTTGGTCAGTCCAAGCACCCCGTGTTTGCCAGCGTGATACATCGCCCGGCCAGCTATGCCGACGAGTCCACCGAGCGAGGAGTTGTTGACGATAGCGCCGCTTCTTGTTTGCGCATCTGGAGCAACTCGTACTTCATGCAACTAAAGATGCCGCGGAGATTGACGGCGTTCACACGGTCGAATTCTTCGACGCTCGCATCGGCGACTTCCGAGACGGGACTTTGGATACCGGCGTTGTTGAATGCCGCATCCAGGCGGCCGAAGCTCGAGATAGTCTTTTCCACCATCGCTTTCACCTGCGCGTCATCAGCCACGTCACAGCGGACGGCAATGGCCTTGTGGCCTGCGGCCACTAGCTGCTGTGCGGCCGTGCAGGCCGCAGCTTCGTTGACGTCGGCCAAAGCCACGGCAGCACCCTCAGCGGCAAACGCCTGCGCTGCTGCCAGCTGCATACCGGAAGCGGCGCCGGTAACGAGTGCAACTTTGTTCTCAAAAGATAAATTCATAAATATGATTCCTTTTTCTCTCGCACTGTCTGCCTCAGGTTCGCTCGACCGTTCCAAGCGTCTCGGCACGGTAGCGACCCACCAGCGTTGCGTGGAACGCGGGGTATCTGGCCCCTTCCAGCTTGATGTTTGAAGAGGCGTCTTCCAGTGCGCGCACATCGTCAGGTGTTAGTTCAATCGCCGCCGCTCCGAGGTTCTCTTCCAGACGTTCCAGCTTCGTGGTCCCTGGAATCGGCACAATCCACGGCTTCTTGGCAAGCAACCACGCGAGCGCGATCTGCGCCGGAGTCGCGTTTTTCTGCTTCGCGAACGAGCGGATCACATCGACCAGGGCCTGATTCGCTTTGCGATTCTCCTCACTGAAACGTGGGACGATATTGCGGAAATCCGTGCTGTCAAACTTCGTGTCGGAATCGATCTTGCCCGTGAGGAAACCCTTGCCCAATGGGCTGAACGGCACAAAGCCTATCCCCAAGTTCCTCCAATGTAGGTATGACAGTCAGTTCCGGTTCCCGCCAGAAAAGCGAGTACTCGCTCTGCAGAGCCGCGACGGGCTGAACCGCGTGGGCTCGGCGGATGGTCTGCGCGCCCGCTTCAGAAAGGCCGAAGTGCTTCACCTTACCTTCCTGAATCAGATCCTTGACGGCGCCGGCAACATCCTCGATGGGGACATTCAGATCGACACGGTGCTGGTAAAACAGGTCAATGGCATCGACCTTCAGTCGCTTGAGTGAATCCTCTGCGACCTGTTTGATGTGCTCGGGACGGCTATTAAGCGCGCTCCACTTGCCACCATCACTGGGATTTGCCTCCCAGCCGAACTTGGTCGCGATGACGACCTTCCCGCGAAACGGAGCAAGGGCCTCCCCTACCAGTTCTTCGTTGACGAGCGGGCCGTACACCTCGGCCGTATCGAAGAACGTGACGCCTCGATCCACAGCGGCGTGCAACAGAGCAATCATCTCTTGTTTGTCTTTGGGCGGGCCGTAAGACCAGCTCATTCCCATACAGCCAAAACCGATGGCAGAAACCTCAAGATTATTTTTTCCGAGCTTACGTTTTTGAATCATTTTCAATCCTTTATAAGAGATCTGGTTGCGACGACTAGTAATGTTCCCAGGTAACTTTCCAGTGTTCCTCCGGGCGAGTCGATTTCACGATGAGTTGATTGCCCGAGAACTCGAAAGAGCGCGGCAGGTCCTTGCCGATCAGGGTGCGCACCAGTGCACCCTCGACGTGAAAAGTGAACGTGTGAGCTGTCTCATCGACTTCATAGGTTCCAAAAGTGGCTTCGTACCCGCCGTGTGAATACTGCTCAGTTCCTGCGGCAGCCTGTAGCCGGCGGGTTGCGGTCCATGACCTGCACCGATGCGTGACCGTCCCGCGTGAAGACGAACAGCCCGGTGGAGTCGGCTTTATGAATTGTTCCGTCCGGACCAGGCGCTTCCAGAGAGACGAGTCGCCACGCTCCAACGAATTTGTTCTTAACTGCCTGATTTCCATCTTTATCCTGGCTACCGGGCAACGCAGAACCGGGCATTGCGCCGATCGCAAAGAACAGAGCCATCAGGCCAAGAGGAATCAGTTTTTTCATGTTTGCACCTCTGCAAAATTGAGAAGCGGCCGGCAAAGCCTCACTGATCACGCTCCAACCATACTGAAAGTGGCGTCATGCCGCGCTTTCCCGATACTGCCGATTCTTTGCCTAATCCTGTCTTGCATTCGGATTTTGTGCACGATTTGGTCGGGCGAGTAGTACTCTGGGAAAGAGGTAAAGCACAGTGACAAAGCCTGCGCAGAAGACTGCCAACTTGGCAGCGATGGACGTAAGTACGGAACTAGTCACCAGGATCGCTGCGCATGCCCCATCGCCCGGAGAGCATTCCACAGCGATTACCGGCTTGGTTCTCTTTCGTCGAACGCAAGCCACGGCATGCTATCGCGCTGCAGTTGAGCCCAGCCTCACGGTCTTCGTACAGGGGAAGAAGCGCATGAGTCTCGGAGGAGTGGAATACATCTGTGGTCCTTCCTCATTTTTCTTGTCCTCGATAGATGTTCCCATTGAGAGCCAAATCGTGGAGGCCTCGGAAGAGGTGCCGCTCCTATCGATGTTACTTCGCCTCGATATGTCGATTGTGCGAGAGATTCTTAATCGTGAGGATTTGCCAGAAGCGGAAGTCTCTTCGCAACGGCGCGGCGTTGCCGTCGGACAGGCCCCGGCAGGCTTGCTCAAAGCGTGCTCTCGGCTCATGGAGCTTCTCGATATTCCCGAAGACATACCGTTTCTCAGCCACTTGATCCAACGCGAAATCATTTACCGCATCCTGCGAACTCCGCAGGGGGCGCGCCTCCGGACAATTGCAACAACGGGCGACCTCGGCAACAGAACGGCGAGAGCGATTAACTGGCTGAGAGACAACTATACGAAGCCTTTGCACCTGGAGGAGCTGGCAGGGATCGCGCGAATGGGAGTTTCGACACTTCACCATCAGTTCCGTGCATTGACCGCGATGAGCCCGCTTCAGTATCAGAAGCAGCTCAGGCTGCAGAGGGCAAGGGAGCGGATGCTTATGGATGGCGTGGATGCAACAAGCGCGGCGTACGAAGTCGGCTACGAAAGTGTGAGCCAATTCAATCGCGAATACGGCCGTTTCTTCGGCCAACCACCGATGCGTGATATCAAAACGCTCCGAGCCGCCAACGCATAGGGGATACGCTCAAATTTTGAGCGGCGCTTTGCCCTTGGAGTCGGTTAGTAATCATGCGGCAACGGCATCCGGAGCTGGGGGAGAACGGAGTTGGATTTCAGCTGCCGTAAACCTTTCGATGACCACCATTGGACCACCGCATTTGGGGCACGTCCAAAGATCGCTGGGATTTCCGGGGGACAGTGGCATTTGGCCGTAATTCTACACCGATAAATTGTTAGCATTGGCAATCTTTGCCAATCGTGTTATAGTGAAGTCGAAATCTACATCATGGAGAGGACCACGGCCATGCCTACGCGTAACGTCAATCTGACCGACGAGCTTGACCGTTTCGTCGCTAGAAAAGTTAAGACTGGGCGTTACGAAAACGCCAGTGAGGTCGTGCGGGCCGGGTTGCGGACTTTGGAGCGCGAGGAACAGCAGTACGAAGCGAAGATTGCGGCGTTGCGAGCGGCTATTGACGAAGGCGACGCCAGCGGTATCGCCGAGGGCAGCGTATTTGGGCGTGTCCGTAAGGCCCTCAAGCTTCCTGTGTCGCCGCGCTAGCCGTGGCTGCGTTTCGTTTTTCGCGACGTGCTGAGGCCGACTTGCTAAGCATCGGCGATTACACCCTTCGCACATGGGGCAAGGCCCAAGCCGCCCGCTACGTCGGCGAGCTTGAGGTTTGTTGCCAGACGCTGTCCGACAATCCGGCGTTAGGCCGACTTTGTGATGAGATTCGCCCTAGCTTGCGTCGTATGGAGCATGGCAAGCACGTCGTGTTTTACCGTGAGGAGCGCGCTGGCATTCTGGTTTCTCGAATACTGCATCAGCGCATGCTGCCAGATCGACACATCGACGACGATCAAGACGACGAGCCATAGTATGCCGCCTCTTCCCTGACCCCGAAAAAAACTTTGTCCGAATTGGGACAAAAACAGCCCGGTCTTGTTACTCATGTTACTTTTTTTGGGCACTTTCGATGTCCCATAGGAGAGACTGGAGGGCATTGCTGAGACGGATGAGACTGCTGAGACTCGGCAATAAACGACGGAAAATCTAGGTATTACGGGTGAAGTGACAGAAACGAAGAGAGTTGCGAAAAATGGAGCAGTATAATCCCCTGTGCTGCGCAAAAATCTCGCCCTAGTTCGAAGTCTAACCGGTCCAAGAGATAAACCATTCGCTTAACCTTTATATATACATCTATATGATTGATGCTAGCACGAATGGCGGAGAGGGCTGGATTGCCCGTAAGCTTTGCCAAAAAAGAATTTATCTTGGATTCTTCGTCAGCTGACGACGAATGCCGCCTGCTGCATTCTTCTTGGCCGGCGCAACCGTCGCAGAACCATCCACCCTGCTGGGCACTGGGCTGCGGGCGTTGGTGGGTTTCGCGCTGAAGAAGGCTATCTCATAAGCCGAAACACGTCGATCACACAACGATTCGCCGGCAGCAATGCGCGGCGATCGTCTGGACGAGCGTACCATCACGCTCGCTGCAGACATTCCCTTGCCTTGATCTCGAATCTGCAGCAGAAGTCTTCCCATTGAGTTAGACAGCGAGATTTCGGCCGTGGCACTGCCCGACTGACGATGAATGTTCGTGAGGCCTTCCTGCACCACCCGGAAGAGCATACGCAGAATACAGAGGTGCAATTGCAATATCAGGTTAATTCCAAGTGGTCCCTCAGCGGAGTTGGCAACCAGAACGGCAGCTTTGGGCTTGACGCCCGGTATCACAAGGAGTTCTAACCCGAGCTGCTCCTTATTATTCGTAAGCATCGAAAGATACAGGGGCGGGTTGATTAGATCCAAAGTGTCCGTCCTGTGAAAAACTACTGCAGCTTCGCGTACCCAGGCCTGGACGCGCAGTTTACTCGGTATGTGGGGTTTTCCAGCTAAAGTCGTAACGGAAGCCGATGGCCGCGGCGTCGGATACATTCTTTCCCTGCGCATCCACGGAGTCGCCGAGCCTCGTTTCGAAGAACGCGTAGCCGGACTTAGAGAAGTGCCATTCGGCACCGAGGATGGCGTACCTGGTTTTGAAGTTGGAGTTAATAAGGGGACTGAGATCTAGCTAGCTTCTGATTATCTGGTTGCTTCAGCAAGCCCCAATGGGTAGTGTATAAGGGTGGCCCGACCGCCGTTCCCCAAGACGCTTCGTCAGTTTCAGACCGACTTCGCCACAGAGGAGGCTTGCCAGCAGTATCTGGCGGCGTGCCGTTGGCCGGATGGCTTTACTTGTCCGCGATGCGGGCACGAAAGAGCGTATGAATTGGTGAACCAAAGGCGCCACCAGTGCGCCAAATGCCGGCACCAGGTTTCGTTGACATCCGGGACGGTCCTTCACCGGACCAAGATTCCACTGACCCACTGGTTCTGGGCGGCGTATCTGATGACCACTGACAAGCGTGGCGTGTCCGCTCTGCTGCTGCAGCGTCAACTCGGTCTTTCCTGCTACGAGACCGCGTGGATGATGCTTCACAAACTCCGCCGGGCGATGGTGAATGCCGTCCGGGAGCCCCTGCACGGCGAGGTAGAGGTTGATGACACGTGGGTTGGCGGCGAGCAAGCCGGGCTGCGGGGGAGCCGGCAACTCAAGAATCGACGAGCGGCTCTCGTTCTGGTGGCCGTGGAAAAGCGTGGTCAAGCCTCCGGTCGAGCTCGCATGAACGTGATTCCCGACTTCAAGGCCAGCACGATCATCCCGGTACTTACCCGGAACGTTGCACCTGGTTCCACCATCTATACGGACGGCCTCAAAAGTTTCGCAGGTCTCGTTGAGGCCGGCTTTGAACATGTCACTCGCATCCAGCCGCTCCGCTCGGAACTGCGAAAAGGTGCGAAGTCCGCTGTCCCCCTTGCCGATCGAGCCATTGGCAACCTCCAGCAGTGGCTCATTGGCACCTACCACGGTGTGAGCAAGGCCCAACTCCAGGTATACCTCGATGAATTCGTCTTTCGGCACAATCGTCGCAAGACGCCGGCTGCCGCATTTCAGACACTCCTTGGTCTCGGAACCGGCCGCAAATCAACCGAGTACGAGCAGATCCGAGGAGCTAGAGATCTCAACCACAACCGGTTGGGGGTAGCTGAAGCAACCAGATAATCAGAAGCTAGCTAGCTCTTCCGCCCTGGTTAAACCGCGCTTGCCTATCTCCGACGACACGCCTCACCCAGGCAGCGACTGGGCCAACTGCGACCCGCGCAACAGCAGGGTCTCAGTTTGTCGAATTCCCAACGGCGGTCGAAGCCACTCTCTTGCTTTCAAGCAGATCTTCCACCACCCGCAACAGCGCGTCGCTAGCATCATTCTTCGACACGTATGCGTGCGCGCCCGCGGCCTGAATTTCCTTGAGGGTCTGCTCAGAGTCGTGCACGGTAAAAATCACAATCTTCGTTTGTGGCCGATTGCGTAAAATCTGGCGCACTGCCGCTAGCCCGTTCAGCACTGGCATATTGATGTCAAGAATCACCAGATCCGGACGCAAAGTATTCACCTTATTGACTGCCTCCTGCCCATCCACCGCCTCACCGCAAATTTGCCAATCCTGCCGATCCTCCAGCGCGTTGCGAATGCCCCGACGCAGCATTTCATGATCGTCGGCAATCAAGATCTGCTTGCGTGGCGTATCACGGCCTGGCGCGGGAGTGTCCGTTCCTCGATTCGTCGCTGACTCGACGGTTGTATTCGTTATCGATTCTGCGGAAGGATTTGCCTGCGGATGCACCATAGGAAGCGTCGCAGTGACCAGCGTCCCATGCTTCAGCCGCGATGTAATTTCCAGCTTCCCGCCCAACTGGCGCATTCGCTCCCTCATTCCCTGAATGCCGACTCCGAGGGGCGCTGCGGTATGGGTTGAGGTGTTCAGCGTCGCCGGATGTATGCCCTTGCCAAAATCGCCGATTTGCACTTGGATTTCATCGGAACTCGATCTCTTCAGTCGCACATAAGCCCTTAAACTTTCGGAGTATCGCTGTACGTTCGACAGACTTTCCTGTATCACGCGGAATAGCGCCACTTCCACATCCGGTGACAACCTCCCAAAATCCAGCGGAATCTTGACCTCAACTTTAATACCCGTCCTCCGTTCGTATCCTTCGGCATACCACTTCACCGCCGAAGACAAACCCAATTCGTCAAGCAACGGAGGATGTAACAAATAAGAAAGCGTCCGAATTTCGTCACTCACTTGATTGCTCAGTGTCACGCATTCCACCAAGAGGCGCTGCGATTCTTGATCCAATCCAGCGGCTTTCCGATTAAGAACTTTTGCCAATGCCATTGATTGGGCGGCAAGCTTCTGACCTGTAATATCGTGTAAATCCCTCGCAATATGGCGCCGCTCTTCGTCCTGTAGCTTCAACAAGCGCGCGGAGAGCTGCCGCAGAGATTCTTCATTCGACCTTAATGCTTCATTTGCTTCCACCAACTCCGTTAATTCCGTAGCCACCAGGCATACATTTTCCTGTTCGGCATTTCTCATCGGCTTCAGCGCGAGGCGCACGAGTCGAGGGCGTCCCTCAGACGACTCCAAAGTGATCTCGCCTCGAGCGTTGCTCGTGAGCCCCTGGGCGATCAAGTCTTGCAGCTTCTCAAAAGTGGCTGGCGAAACATAGCTCTGCAGCGTCGTTCCAATAAGATTCCCTTCAGATACTCCGAGAATTTCTGCAAAACGGCTATTCGCGTAAAGCACCGTCCCTGTGTGGTCTAACGTTGCGGCTCCATCGTTGATCGCCTCCAGCACAACTCGATACGGCTGGTCGGAACCTTGCAGCGTCACCACCTGCTCGCCATCACTCCCGGTCATCACCAGCGCGTCGATCTTGCCATGTCGAATCGCCAAGACAATCTGTTCGGACTCCCGTACTTGTCCCAGCGGTCGTCTCTTCAGTGACAACCTCGGCGGAGGCTTTCGCGAGCGATTTGATTTGTGCGTAACTTTCGGCTTCATGGGTTCAACTAGCTTTGTCGCTACCTACTTCTGTGTCTATCAGGTGCTTCCGGTATTCCCAGCTCACCGCCGATGCGCGTGCCCGCGCTCGTTCGGCCTTCGCTCACCCGACCCTAACGAGGCTTCTTCTTACCTTCGCTGGGTCTAATATCCAAGCCAATGACCACCTGCTCCGTGTTTGACAAATCCCCGATGATCTTCCGTATAGGAACGGGCAAACTCCTGACCAACGTCGGGATCGCCAGTATCTGGTGGTCTCTCGCCAATCCAGGATTCTTGCTTAGATCAATCACCTCAACACGAAAGCGTGAACCGACATGTTCGGCGCAAATCCTTTTGAGATTAGAGATTGCTGCCAGAGATTTTGGAGTTTGCCCGGCGATGTACAGCCGTAGATCCACTACTTTTGACAACTTCGTCTTCGGCGCTTTTGCCTTGGCTTTCATGAGACGTCTTCCGATTGGTTTGCCTGCAACTCGCTTAAGTTCACTGGCAGTGCACCTCGGCGCTTCGCAATGTCGTCGCGGCCGCGCTTCAACTCCTCCTCGTGTTCCCGTTCTTCACGGCTCAATTCCTTCGCTTCCCGTTCCGCGGCGTCTAACTCTGCCTGAAGTGAGGCAATCTGCGCTTTTAGCGCCAAGCGTTTAGTTTCCAGTTCTTGCCTCTTACGTTCAGCTTCCTGCTGGCGCAAGCGTATGCTGGCTTTCTCCTTCGCCTCTTGTGCAAGGCGTGACGATCCCGTAAGGACTCCCTCTGTACCAAGGTAGGCTGGGATTAATTGTATTCCCTGTTTCGTTAGTAGAAATTCCCGGAGCTGATTCGAGTGCGCCATTCCTCGAGACTTCAATACGTACAGGCATCGGTTTCTTTCCCCGTTGAGTTCGACATCCCGAAGCAAGATCCAGGTATCCGCCAGCGAGGAAATGCCCTCCGCTGTCTTTTCTAGAACCTCGCCGCCTCCGGTTAGGCTCACAAACAGCGCCGTAATTTGTGCGCCTTTCAGGTAGTCCATAAGACGCATGAGCATCGAGTGAACTTCTTTGTGGCTACTGCTATTAATCAAGTTGGTGATCGGGTCCAGAATTACGGACTCCGGCTTCACCTTTTCAACTAATTTATGAATTCGCAGCAGATGTGTCTCGATTCCGTACTGCGTAGGACGCCACGCCTCGTGGACCAGAAGCCCTTTCTCGGACCATTGCTCCAGGTTGATCCCGACGGACTGCATATTGCGCGCTACCTGATTGCTCGATTCCTCAAAATCGATAAACAGGCACCGCTTGCCCCTTCGACACGTCGCGTCGGCGAAGGTCGCTGCCAGCGTAGTCTTACCACTCCCGGCCGTCCCACTAAGCAATATCGACGACCCTCGAAAATATCCCTTGCCCTCTAACATCTCATCCAAGTCAGGCACGCCGCTCGGAACGCGCTCGTTTGATGCTTTGTGCTGCAATTGAAGCCCGGTGACCGGCAATATCGAGATACCCTGCTCATCGATTAAGAAGGGATATTCGTCCGCTCCGTGCTTCGTGCCCCGGTACTTAACGATTCGCATCCGTCGCGCTGAAATTTGCTCATTGATTCGATGGTCGAGCAAGATCACGCAATCGGACACATACTCTTCGAGTCCTTCGCGCGTCAGCGTGACCTCGCCTCGCTCCGCAGTCACGATGGTGGTCAGCTCGCGATCCTTCAGCCAACGAAACAGGCGGCGAAATTCCGCTCGCAATATTCCCGCGTTTGAGAAGCCTGAAAACAGTGCTTCCACCGTGTCCAGCAGCACCCGTTTAGCCCCTACTCGATCTACGGCATCCTGTAATCGAATAAACAGCCCTTCCAGATCATAGGCGCCAGTCTCCGCGATCTCGCTCGGTTCAACCGAGATGTAATCTAGGAAGAGTTTTTTGTGGTTCGCGAGATCGCGAAGGTTGAACCCTAATGACGCCAAGTTTATCGCCATTTCTTCTGGCGTCTCCTCGAATGCCAACAGCACACCAGGCTCGCTAAATTCCAGCGCCCCGCGTACCAGAAACTCAAGGCCCACCATCGTCTTTCCGCAGCCCGGCCCGCCGCAAACGATGGTCGTCCTCCCTTTGGGCAAGCCCCCTCCGGTAATTTCATCAAGTCCCCGAATACCAGTGGGAGCTTTCTGCAAAGGCACTAGTTCGGAGGTGAGCACTTTCGTTTTCTTGGCCATGAAAATATCCCGGCTGAGTGGAACTACTTGGACGTGATTCGTGGTCTATGCGCTTCGGGCAAGTGACGACTCCAGCCGTGAGCTGTTTCGGGAATTCCCGATTCGGATTGCCGCCTCACCTGAGGCGTCGAGATATGCGAATACACTAGCGTATGCCAAATCCAGCCTCTATACAGAGTTCACCGTATATCCCAAATTCTCTCATGCAAAGCGAGTAGGGGTCGGGGTGCATTCCTCTTGCTCCAATCCTTTGGTCGCACTTTGCTAATAAGCGGGCCTCTGCACGATCAGGCGACGAAAGCCCTGGGGCGAGACACGCAGCCACAAACAGCGACGCAGGTTTGCATGCTGTAAAGATGAAACGTATCTTTGATCGTTTCTGACTGGCTGAACTCGCCGAGATCTAACGACGAGTCCCATTCTTCTAGCCTGCGGCAGTCGCCGAGTAATCCTTAGCGCAGGAAGCGATGATCGATCCAGCTGAAGGAACCGCGGATGGCCCGGCGGCGATCGGGTGCGAATCAGAATTTGTGGGACTTATAGGTGCCTGTCTCAGCAATAGCCCATCATCAGTTCTGCAATTGTTGAACCTCCCGTAGGGAATTCGCGGGAGAAGCTGGAGCTACCATTTTGCAGGGCCAAAATCTATCTGAGCGTGAGAGTTGGTCGCTGAGATCTTATGGGCTAAGTCCCAAAATATCGAACAAAGAATTCATAAATGTCAGCGTTTTCGCCGAAGTCGTACTGGGTGCTTTAATGGTTTTCGTTTCCGGTTCTCTCTTTGGATCTGTTTGACGATTTTCAGCGGCACCTGCTCGTAATAGGTTTTGGCCGGCATAATTCCTCTGTATAGAAGCTAAAACCGTAGCAGGCTCGAATTCATACGGGTCATATCTTTTAAAACTCGAACTCTCGATTAGTTACGACAGGTTAGTTTAACGAATTGGCTACGAAGAGGGGCGAATAGGCAGCTGCTGGCAACTCATCGAAGACGCAGTGGCCGTCCTCAACGATGAGCGCATCCAGAAAGACTGTCCGCTCGATCCGGTTCGTAAGTTCTTCCGCTACTTTCTGTATTAGAGGTCAGTGTCCTGCCGAGGTCGACTTACTGGCCCCTTCGACGGGGATTTTCTCGGCTAGCTCGGTCAGCTTTTCGTCCGTGTCCTTTTCCTCCTGCAGAGTCTGGCTGAGAAGCCTGACGGCTTTGCTATCGCCCAGTTTCTCGGCCATCGCTCTTACGGTCCCATATGCCGCCATTTCATAATGCTCAACTCGCTGCGCGGCGCCGATCAAAGCAGCGTCCTTGGCGTCGTCTTCATAATCTTCTTTGGCCGCCTCGTCACCTTCTTCAATCAGACCTTCCATCCCCTTGCACTTCTTGCCCGTCGGTTTTTCGTTGTAGCCCTCGAAAATCGACTCTAGGCGGGAGACGTGCCCTTCGGTCTGCTTCAAGTGTTTCTCAAATCCACTGCGTAGGTCAGCAGACTTGGCGGCCTTGGCCATCTTTGGGAGCGCCTTCACCAACTGCGTTTCGGCGCTGAAAATATCCTTCAGCTCATCGATAAAGAGCTCTTTGAGTTCTGTTTGCTGCACGGTTACACCTCCGTAAATTTGACTGCACTGTAACTGTAAAGCTCTGGGTGTCGTCCGCCATGCCGCGAAGCGTGTAGTCCTGCCAATGTTAGTGTGTATTTGGAGCAGGGAACGATGGTTGGTTCCGTGAAATCACTCTTTCTTGGGTTTGTAATTCTGCACAAGTAGCAGCCGGAAAATCTACCCGGAATGTGGAACTTGTTCTTTTCGATGCTCTAATGATTGATGGGTCGCGAGACTCTATCCAGCCTGTCTTTACGTGGACTATTGCCTGAAGCGTTGGGGAGACCGGTGAAGCGAATTTTCGCACCTCGGGAGAACTCTCGCCTCTCGGCCCTCATTGCTTCATTAGTCGTGATCACCAGTATTTCGAAGGAGATCAGCAAAACGCTAGAGCTCGCATGAGACTCACCAGAGGCCCACGGATTCTTCACCACTCTCCCAGAGATCTTGCAGCATCTCGCTTTGCGTGCAAAGAAGCCTTCGGAAGCGGACCAGCCATAGATGCTACACATTCCTTCATCACTCCCTACTCATTCTCTTGTATGGCGTTGCGGCGCTGGGAATCGTCTACTTTAATTGCAGCGTTTTTGCCCGGGCGGGAATCAGCCGCAACGAAACTACTAGCACCCACTGAGTTGTCTACGCCGTTCGATTGGCCTCCTCAATCGCTGTCCTGAGCTCACTGAGGCAGCCGATGCCGAATCTGACGTAAGCAACAGCCAGGGAAATCCTAGTTGTCATAAAGGAGAATAAGATGAAGGGGAATCCCGTTAGATTAGCGCGTTTGTTTTTGCCACTGGGGACATTGGTTTTAGCCGGGTCGCTGATGGCTGAATCAATCCCGGAGTATCAAGATCCGCAGCAGCCGGCACCGGACAATACTAAGAAAAACAAGGATCAGACAAGCCCGACCGCTGATCAACAAAAGATGAATGCTTCGGATCGGGAAATCACACAAAAGATTCGAAAGGCGATCAACGAAGATAAGAGTCTCTCCACGTACGCCCACAATATAAAAATCATCACTCAAGATGGCAAGGTTACTCTTCGCGGACCAGTGCGATCCGAAGACGAAAAGAACAATCTCCAGGCAAAGGCAGTGGCAGTGGCTGGACAGGAAAACGTAACTAATCAACTTGAAATCGCACCACCGAAGTAAGTTGGCTCAAAACGAAATAATTTGGAAATCAAAGGAGAAACACAAATGGCGAATAAGAAAGTAGCGGTATTCGGAATCTATTCAACTCGCACGGCCGTCGAAAGCGCGACAGACGCACTCGTGACAGCCGGGTTTGCGACTTCAGACATTTCCGTACTATTGCCGGAGAGTCTCGGTGGGCCCAAGGACATGGGGACAGAAAAGGCTACGAAAGCGCCTGAAGGGGCAGCGGCAGGTGTGACCACTGGAGGCGTAATCGGTGGAACGCTTGGGCTGCTGGCGGGCGTCGGGCTGTTGGCTATCCCTGGCCTAGGCCCGTTCATCGCGGCAGGCCCGATCATGGCAGGTCTGGCGGGACTGGGCGTCGGAGGAGCAGTGGGTGGAGTCACCGGCGCATTAGTGGGTATGGGAATTCCTGAATTCGAAGCAAAGCGATACGAAGGTCGCCTGCAGAAGGGCGGAATTCTTCTGTCCGTGCATTGTGATACCTCAGAAGAAATCAAACGTGCCAAAGAAGTTATGGAACGTACGGGCGGAGAGGATGTTGCTTCCACAGGAGAGTCCTCTGTTGATACCAAGAAAACAGAGAGTGATCTCTCCCGAAAGGCCGGGCACGGGGTCTAATTCCCTCGGAGGAAGTCTATCCAAGGCTTCCTCCATTTCTTATGGAGACTTATTTCGGAAATTAATTGATGTGGTATAGGAGACTAACGATGATAAAAGAAAATACGCCAAGAACGATTCTAACCTTTTTGTTAGGGGCTGCAGCAGGCGCCGCTGCCGCCTTGCTCTTTGCACCAAAAGCTGGCGAAGAACTGCGAGACGATATTGCGGAAGCCGTAAACGATGGCGTCAATCAGGTCAGCGTCAAAGGAAAAGAAATAAAGAGCCAAGCAGAAAGAATTAGTGGATCGTGACACAGGATCAGGTGCAGGGAGCAATAGCAGCAGGTGAGAACGCATATAGCCGTGCGAAAAATGCGTAAACCGTCGCCGACGAGAGATAACGATCCCTGGATCTCAACCGAGTTATCATGACCGGTAACTGTTCGCCCTCACAGGTGATTTTCAAACCTCACAATCGACAAGCGAATTTGAACGAACGCCGCCGACTGAAAATGGCACGATCCGCTCATGCCTATATGCGCGGGTCAACGGTCAAGTTTTACGAGTGGTTGGAATCATCTAGGGGCAAGCGCGTGCCCCAAGGACCACCGATTTGGATTTGTGGTGATTGTCACGTTGGAAACCTCGGCCCGGTAGCGAACGCAAGCGGTAGAGTTGCGCTTGCCATCAGAGATCTAGACCAAACGGTCATAGGCAACCCTGCCCACGATTTAATTCGGCTCGGCTTATCGCTGGCAACTGCAATTAGGAGTTCAGACTTACCAGGTGTGACGACTGCCCTTGTTTTGGAACAAATGGCAGAGGGGTACATCGAAGCCCTTGGGAACGGAGGGCGAGGTCGAAAACCATCGAGCACCCCTCCCGCGGCGGTCCGCCGTATATTGGAGCGATCGCTTAAACGGAGATGGCATCACCTCGCAGAAGAACGCATCGAAGACGTAACACCGAGAATTCCCTTTGGAAAAAGTTTCTGGCCGATCTCCGCAGCGGAACGCACAGAGATCCACGAAGTATTCAAAACAACCGAGATACGTCGGCTGGTCACTTCTCTTAAAGGACGAGACGAAGAAGACAGAGTGGAAGTTCTGGATGCCGCTTATTGGGTAAAGGGATGTAGTTCCCTCGGTCGACTGCGATTTTCAGTTCTAATCGGAATCGGAAGGAAGAAAGAGCGCAGGGAAAACGGTTTCTGTCTCATTGATGTTAAGGAAGCTGTGCCGGCTGTGGCTCCTCGGTCACGCACTCCCAAAATGCCTAGCGACAACGCAGAAAGAGTAGTCCAGGGAGCCCGAATGCTTTCTCCGTATCTCGGGGAAAGAATGCTTCCGTGGCGATTTCTGAACAGCACCGTAGTATTGCGCGAACTCCTTCCGCAAGACCTGAAACTTGAAATGGATCAATTGACACGCGACGAGGCAATATCAGCCGCGCGTTACCTAGCATCGGTAGTAGGCGTGGCACATGGTTCCCAGTTAGATCGTAAGACCCGCCAGGAATGGCAAACTGTCCTAAGTCGAAACCGCTCCAAAACTGTTGACGCTCCTTCGTGGTTATGGTCGAGCGTGGTTGAACTTGTTGCCCATCACGAATCAGCATATCTTGAGCACTGTAGAAGTTACGCTCTTGAGGTCGCGTTGAGAAAACGTAGCTAATTGATCCCGAAGCAATCTTTTGGACTGATCGGATTGTTCGTCTTACGTTTTTCGGTGCCAATATATCGCGATAGATTCCCTAGCGCTGACCCAGTCAGAGAACCTCGCCGATTTTCATCTCACCCTCTTTTAGGCGCTCTGGTTGGGTCAGCGCTCAACCCCGAGCAATACTACTACCGCGCATTCTAGTCCGGCGCTCTAGCGTAACGGAGAGCGACTCTCTTATACCGCTACCAGATATCGCCAAATGTTAGTCGATACCCATGTTATTTTGCTTGGAGAGCGCTTTACATTCGTTACGATAACGCCTCGCCTCGGTAAGGGTAAGCGCCGTCCTGACCACACAATCTGGTTACAGATGGCCGCGGTCAATCATGGAACCGCTGTACAAGGATCGATAAAAGGCGGTCGCTAATCCTCTCCCAATTCTAAGCCGTTCGCGTGCCGCCCCTGAAGAAGTGCACGACCACCGCAATGACGGCGAAAAGCAGCAGGATGTGAATTAAGCCGCTCGCGACGTGGAAAAACAAGAAGCCCCCTGCCCACAGGATTAGTAGCAAAAGAGCCAAGCCCAGAAACGGTCCGAATCTCATTTTCGTTACCTCACTTATCCGTGCGGCGAGCCGTTTGCGCTCACGGGATGGTCAATAGGGCTCACCGCTGGAGAGCACGATATAGGTCCTCAGCCGGCAAGAGAATCGAAAGGAATGGGTATAAACGAACGAAAGAGTCCGTAGAAGAGACAATGCGATGCGCGTGAAGTGACACTTTCAGAGGGGAAGCGACTGATGACGGCGCCCTTTTTATGCCGCGTGGAATCCCATGAATGTCGCGCACCCCAAGAAAGCATTCAATTGGTGTGAGGCCCTTTCGTGTCGCTTAGGGCGGCTACTGCCGTGCGGACCAGTTCGTTTACCCTTACTTTTTGTTGTTGCGCCGCCACCACTGCGATTTTTCATTTGAACAAGATTCTTGACTAGAATACGCGGGGCGAATGGTTCCACGACAAGCAAGGTACGCGAACCGGAATCGCCGGAACGTATGGGGAGACGATCGGTCTGAACGTGATGCCCGCATCCTGGATCAATTTCCACCCCGAGTTGAATGTTCCTTGAACTGTCATTCACAATGATCGCGTTATCATTCTTGAGGTCGGAAACTGTGTGCGGGGCAACCCTCTTGGCATTCCAGGAACTGTACATAAACGAACAGACAATTGTACTGACCATCGTCATGATCTTGGTTGGATTCGATGGAACATATGGCGGCCATGTCCTTTGTGGAGCGACTGCACACGGTAGTCCGGGCGGGCCTTTGCAGTTTGACCGCTAGGAAGCTGCCCTTGCCGTCAAAGCTCCATTGAAAAGTCTCTCTCCCTCACCCCTATAAGGAATAGTCATGTCGTTCGGAATATATGCGATTGGGTTTGCAATTTTGATCGGCGGGCTAATTTACGCCGCGTACCTACCGCATATGCCTGCAAACTGGATTGTCGTCGGCGCGGTCGTACTCCTAGGAATCGGGATTCAAACGGGTGTAAAAGCCACACGTCAGAAAGATCCCGTTGGATAGCGGTACGGCAGTATCAGACTTTGCCTGAGCCTCTGGAAGGAGCCTCCCCCGATTGGAGAGTTCACGGGCGCGCTGTCGCGCAAAAGCGATGAACATGAGTGTTGCGGAGATTGAGGGCGACATTGAGGATTGGAAGTGAGAAGGAATACACAGCAGGGCCTCGTAGTCGCTTGGATGGCAGAGAACCGAAACTGTCTCGTGCTTCTTTCTCTGGTGGCAACGGCGTGGGCGATTCCTTATTCATTACACGGACAGGAAGCAAAAGTTGCCCCGCCAAATCTGAGCTCGATTCTGGATTCTTTGGAACGAATCGGGGAGCAGAACCCAGCGTTGTCTCGTCCCTACGAAGTGACACGCGAATATAAAGTATTCCATGCCGACGAACCAAAGCCCATTTCGGCAGTCACGGCCCAAATCAGTTTTTCTCCTCCGGACACAAAAACATTCACAATCACAGATGCACAGGGCCACCCGCGCGGCAAACAAATCGTAAGCGCCATTTTGGAGCAGGAAGTAGTTTCTGCTAAGGAAGGTCACAAGCGAGACATCAGCCGGTTCAACTATGACTTCGTCTTTCTGCGCGAGCAAAACCTTGGTGTCGTTCCAGAATACGTGCTGCACATCACTCCCAAACGGAAGGAAAAGGGACTGCTACTCGGCGACATCTGGGTGGATGCCAAGACGTACCGCATCAGGCAGATCATTGGAGTCCCAGTCAAGACTCCCTCTTTCTGGATCAAGGACCTCCACTTAACCGTCCAATTCGCTTCCGTCAACGAGATGTGGTTACCGGTTTCTGTGCACGCCATCGCCGCGGTCAGGTTTCTGGGCATTTACTCCCTTGCAGGCCACAATTTGGCGCCACCCGTCGCTGCAGCGAGCACGCCCAGCCGCTGAGCGCCCACCAGCGCCGAGCGCTTCCGCCAGCAGCGAAAACTCAGACCAACCAATTGCCACAATTGCCCTTAGCGTTAAGTTCGGGGCGCAGCATACTGCGCCGAATGCCCAAGCGCAGGGCGGTCACATCTATCGGTTCAAAAACACCTGCTGTGCTGTTGCACAAAATTCCTGCTGTTGCACAAAAATGTGCCAAAGCCGCCCCAATACGCCCCATTTCCATGTGGTGCTGTGTACCGTAAGTTGTTGATTTGTCGTGCGTGGTAGTACTACCTAGCGAATTTCAAGACCGCCGCATTCAGCCACTCCTCCAACGTTGGAGCACAATACTGGGGGTCCACAAACGACGTTCGAGGAGATGGCAGCGCGCAACAGAATTTAGCAGCGCACGCTTCCTCGAACGGGACTTTGGCAAACATCAACTTCCCCACCTGGGTGTTCGCGGATACCGTGTTCATGTTCGCCCCCGAACGGGCAGTTTCTGGATGGCCCGTCATCCATCCGTTGTCTCCACATGTCACCGGCTTGTCCTCTCGGGTTTGTCGTCGAGCGACTACAAAAAACGCTGTGTGGCTTTTAGGCTCGGGAGGGTAACCTGTGTTTGGCAAGCTGCTTGATGCGGCATTGCGAGCGCGGGTCGGAGGATTTACGTGGCAGGAACATATCGCGCAATGATGTTGACAAGGAAGGGCGGACCCGAAGTTCTCAAAGTCGTTGAGTTGCCGGTTGAGGCCCCTGGCCCAGGGCAACTGCGCGTGCGGGTGCGTGCTGCCGGCGTAGGCTCGACCGACTTGATGATGTTGACCGGAAGCTATCTGTACGCGCCGAAGATACCGTTCGTGCCCGGTTATGAGGTCGCCGGCGTCGTCGATGCAATTGGCCGTGGTGTGATCGGATTCGAAGTAGGCCAGCGTGTGGCGGCGCTTACCGTGTACGGAAGCTTTGCGGAACTGCTTGTACGCGAGGCTGAACACTTCCTTCCGATCCCCGAGGGAGTCTCCGACCGCGATGCAGCCGCAGTGATCCTGAACTATGTGACCGCGTGGCAAATGATTCATCGCGTGGCAAAAGTGCAGCTCGGCCGGACCGCCCTCTGCACGGGGGCAGCTGGCGGTGTGGGTACGGCCGCTCTGCAACTATTACGGCTGGCGGGAGTAAAGACTTACGGTGCCGCGTCGGCGCCCAAGCATGAACTCTTGCGCTCGCTCGGTGCCATTCCCATCGACTATCGTGCGGGTTCAATCGATCAACTTACGCGTGCCATGGAACCTGCGGGTGTCGATTATGCGTTCGACGCCGTCGGCGGTGCTAACACCAGTCGTTGCATCGGCGCGCTGCGGCGCGGAGGCACCTTGGCTAGCTTTGGTTTCATGGGCGCATCTACGAAACTTTCCCAACTGGCCATGTTTGCGAATATTTTCGTTGGAGCGCGGCTGCGCGGTCGTGTGGGCACGTTCTACGGCATCACCAAGCTGTACCGGAAGGACCCACAGCCGCTGCGCGAGGATCTTCCCAAGATTTTCGCACTCCTCGCGGCAAAGAAGATCGATCCCCTGATTCAAACCACTTTCCCGCTGCTTGAGGCGAGACAAGCGATCGAACTTCTGGCATCCGGTTCCGTGGAAGGCAAGATCGTGCTCACCAATGGCTGATTCGGTGCGTCGGCACCGAATGGAGGATTCCATGAAACTCACGGCCTCCGTGTTGCTATCTTTTCTGATGTTGTTGGTGATCGACGCCAGCCCACAAGAGCCGAAGAGCCAAGCACCAAAGGAACGCCCAACGCGCACGAAGGTGGTACTCCTCGGCACCGGCACGCCTGTGCCCGATCCTGACCGTTCCGGTCCTGCGACCGCCATCGTGGTCGGCGATAGTGCCTATCTTGTTGATTTCGGACCGGGCGTTGTGCGTCGAGCCGAGGCCGCTGTTCTTGACAGGGGCATCACGCAACTGGAGCCCGGCAATTTGAACGTGGCCTTTGTGACCCACCTTCATTCCGACCACACGGCTGGTTATTCTGATTTGATCTTTACTGGATGGACTTCGGGTCGGAGCACGCCTCTCGAAGTATATGGTCCTGCCGGACTGAACTCGATGACCGAGCACATTCTGCAAGCCTATCGCATCGACATCGAGACCCGCACAAACCCAGAGGGAAACCAACGAGCTATAGCAGATGGCTGGAAAGTGAACGCCCACGAAATCAAGCCGGGGGTGATCTATAAAGACGCAAACGTTACCGTCACCGCGTTCGCGACAAAACATGCGATGCAGAGCTATGGGTATCGGTTCGACACGCCAGACCGCAGCATCGTCATCTCAGGCGATACCAACCCAACTGAGGAGACGATCAAGGCTTGTAATGGCTGTGATGTTCTGGTCCACGAAGCGCAGATGCTCGAGTTGTACGCGAAGATGCCGGAACGTCTCCACTCATTTGTGACGAAATACCACACAACCACCGAACAGCTCGCCGCACTTGCGACCGAAGCCAAACCGAAGCTACTCGTTGTCTATCACACCGTAGCTTTCCGTCCTGGAATCGCACCTCCAAAATTTCTCTCCTCCTTGACCGGTGCTGGCGCGTTCCGCTCTACGGCGGAAGTGCTCCAGGAAGAGATCAGCTCTCGATATTCCGGACAGTTCGTCATCGGGCGCGACCTCGACGTGTACTAGGTTTCGCATGCCTCACCCAATATCCTTCGACGAAATTTCATTTCCTCGAAGCGGACTTCTGGCCCGTTTCGCAGAACTGGTGACCTGTTGTTGAACGAGCGCGACCAACTGGTGGAATAACTTCCGGGTAGCCCGTATTATCGGCCGATTTTTTGAATCACTTTTCTAAAAGAGTTTTTCTGGGAAGTGTTATTCTTTTCCAGTTGGATTTTTCTTTCAGAAGGAAAGAGCTTCGCTTCTGGCTAAGATCTTAGGGGCTCAAGCGGTGCGGAAAGTCCCGTAAAGGGAATCGTACCTCATTAGAGATCTGCCCTCGTGCACCATGTGCAGGTCACTCCACAAAACATCAATCGTAATTAGAGGCGCGAGTATGGGCAGAGATGGCCGGTAATGCCCGTCACTCGGGAAGGATCGCCCGGAATGTATGCAAATTCCGCACTCCTATTTCGAGGCTGCTCTCAGAAAGTGTAATCGCTTGCCGGCGCGTGCGGCTACTCGTAACGCAGCGCGACCATGGGATCGACTTGCATCGCGCGTCGCGCGGGAATAAAAGTGGCAACGAAAGCGACTCCGGCCACTAGCAGGGACACGCCGGCGAAGGTAAAGGCGTCGGTTGAGCCCACACCGAAAAGCATCGAAGAAAGCACACGCGTGCCGGCGAGGGCTCCCGCCAACCCCACGGCAAGGCCGATGGCCGTGAGACGCGCCCCGTAGCCGAGGACTTGGAGCAGGATTTGCCCCTGTGTCGCGCCGAGCGTCATGCGGATGCCGATGTCGCGAGTCCGCTGGGCCACCATATATGACAAGAGGCCGTAAATCCCGACGCTGGAAAGCAGCAACGCGGTAGCCGCGAAAATAGAGAGCAAGAAAGTATCGAATTGCGAGCGCTGCAATGTCCCGGCGACCTTGTGCTCCATGGTCGAGAGCTCATAAACCGGGACGCCCGGAGTCACCGCGGCCACGGCGGCCTGCAGATCACGCGCCGGCAGGGCCCCGTTGCGGGTGCGTACGACAATATCCATCGTCCGGCCAATCCAATCCCACGCCCCCGGAGGCATCTGCGCGATGGGCAGAAAAAACTCCGGCTGAATCTGGCGGTCCAGCCCCCAGGAATGCACGTCGGCAATTACGCCCACGACTTCGTGCCACACTGGATCCATGCGGCCCTTGGGACCGGCCTCGCAGCACGCGAAGCGCTTGCCGATTGGATCCTGTCCGGGCCAAACGGTCCGCGCGAGGGTTTCATTGACGACCGCAACGAGCGTACGTTCGCGAGTGTCCTGCGGCCTGAAGCCTCGCCCAACCTTCAGACGAATTCGCACGGTCGAAAGATAAGCCGAGGAGACGATCTGTAGCCGGGCGAGCACCAGATTAGCGGGATCGAGGGCCTTCCCTTCTGGCAGCAGTCCGTTGTTATTGTCGCCGCCTCCGCCGGCCAGAGGCACGCGCGAAACGACGGCGGCGGACTCGACTCCCGGCAGACGATCGACCTCCGCGACCATGCGCTCGAACGCCTGACTCGCTTGCTCCGGGGCGTGATACTCCGCAGTCGGGAGTCCGACGCGCCCCACGACGAGGTTGCTGGTCGCGAAGCCGGGGTCGACGTGCGAAACGAGGAGCGCGCTGCGAATCAGCAGGCCGGCGCCGGCCATCAAGACCAACGCCAACGCTACTTCGCTGACGACGAGTCCACTGCGCACTCGATCGCGGCTGCCGCTCGCGGTTCGTCCGGCTTCCTTGAAGGCCTCGCTAAGCTGCAGCGACGCGGCACGCAACGCGGGAGCCAGCCCGAAAAGAAAACTGGCCAGCAGCGCCACTCCACAGGCGAATGCCAGAGCCATCGCGTCAATTCGGGACTCCGCGAGGCGAGGCACTTCAGCCGGGCCATAGGCGACGATCCAGGCTAAACCCCAGTAGGCCAGAAGAACGCCAATCGTGCCCCCCGCGAGGCCGAGCAAAATATTTTCAACCAGCAATTGACGAACGATGCGCTGTGGCGATGCGCCGAGCGCTACTCGCACCGCTATTTCTTTGTGGCGCGTTCGCGAGCGCCCCAACTGCAAATTCGCAATGTTTGCGCAAGCGATCAACAAAACGAAGCCCACGGCAGCCAGTAGCATCCGTAGCGCAAGTTTCTGGTTGCCAAGCAGCGCCGTTGAGAGCGGAATGGCGCGAAGGCCGCGTTCCTTGTCGTCGATCGGGTGCTCGGTTAGAAGGCGGGTGGCGATGAGATTCAGCTCGGACTGCGCCTGCGCCAGCGCGACGCCGCGCTTGAGCCGGCCCATCACATTCAAATAGTGACTGTCGTAATCCGCGAGCTTCTGGGGCGTAAACGCCTCGGGAAGCCACAGGTCGCTGAGGCTAAGCAGCGGATCGAACGACGCCGGCATGATGCCTACGACGGTGTACGGCAAGCCATTTATGGTCAGGAGGTGGCCGACGACCGCGGGGTTCGCGTGGAGCCGCGTGCGCCAGAGGCGCTCGCTGATGACTACGACCTGATCGTGGCCGGGCTGGTCCTCCTCGCCGGTGAAGACGCGGCCGGCCATCGGCGGCACGCCGAAGGTAGCGAAATAGCTAGCCGTGGCGTATTCGCCGTCGACGCGCTCCGGCATATCGTCTGTCGCCAAATTGAAACTCGCACTGTTCGAAGCACAGAGGCTTTCGAACGAGGAGGCTTGCGTCCGGACTTCGACGAAATTTCCGATCGAAAGGCCCGGGGAAATGTCGCGCCAGGTTTCGCTAACATACACAACCCGCGATGGCTCTTGCACCGCCAACGGCCTTAACAGTACGGCGTCTACCACGCTGAAGATTGCCGTGTTGGCTCCGATGCCGACGGCCAGAGTGAGAATGGCGACGGCGGTGAATCCGGAAGATTTGCGCAGCATGCGCAAGCCATAGCGTAAATCTTGCAGTAAATCCTGGAGCCAATTCACATGGCGTGTGTCACGGCATTGTTCCTTGCGCTTCTCGATTCCACCCATGTCGAGTAGTGCCATCCGCCGTGCCTCTTGCGCTGCCATGCCCTTTGAGACATATTCCTCGGTTTTCAGCTCGACGTGATCCCGCAGTTCGTCATCGAGTTCCTGGTCCGCCTGTCGCTGACGAAATAACGAACGCAACCTGAGCGGTACTGTGAAAATCCAATTTTTCGGTTGCATCGCTGCCTCCTTTAGCACTCGCGCTCGTCAAGCCTCTTTAAGTTTGACAACACGTGAAATCGCACTCGACAGTCTGCCCCAGTTGTCAGTTTCCTTTTCAAGTTGTCGCCGCCCCAACCGTGTCAGCGAATAGTATTTCGCGCGGCGACCATTTATGGAGGTCTTCCACTCGGCTGTAATCCAGCCCTCCTGCTCCAACTTATGCAAGGCCGGGTACAGCGACCCGTCGCTCATCTGCAGAACGTCACCGGACACTTGCTTCAACCGTTGACTGACGGCGAAGCCGTTCATCGGCTCAAGAGCGAGAATTTTCAGCAGCAGCATGTCTAGCGTGCCCTGCACAAGATCGGAAGGTTTGCTCATATGTTTTATGTCCTCGGTAACCGAGTACAACATACACGCGCTGCCCTCGGTAAGCAAGAGGGCAAACGGAGAGATTGGAATTTCGTGAAGGGCATGTGGGTGCGGAAGCACTGTTCGGCTTGGCAAGTTCTGGGTGGATATCGGCAAACCGGAAATTGAGATTCCTTCCTGCATAAGTTCCGGATAGCTCGTCATCCGCCAGCAATCGGAGGTACGCGCTTCTCTCCATGGTATAAACCCGTAGTGCCTCAGACTGATCAACCCGCACTGGTGCGTGCGATTGGACGCTAGAGCCTGTCCGCGCTGATCGCGTGAACTCCATGATCGGCAGCGCTGTCTTCGGACTACCCTCCGTGGTTGCGAGTCTGGTAGGAGCACCGCGGGGTCGTCAGTTTCGAGAAGGCGTCTCGGGACTGAGCTTGAATGCGGCAGGCAGAAACGCTTTAACTGCCTTCCGCGAAAGCAGCCACGGGAGATGTCTTGGCAGGCGTTAGGTCACTCCGCTCCGTGAAACACCCCGCAACTAAGAACGCAAACACGGGATGATTTCAACAGTGCCATCCAGCCGGCAAGGATGCGGTCCCACGCGCGTAGATGGAGCGATCGTTGGCGGGAGCGATTCATTCTAGCCAACTGAACCGCGCCCCCGCAAACCTGAATCAGCGACGGATAGCAGAAGACTTTCGGATTAGTACCTCTTAGGGTCGGCTTGTAGGAAGTGATCTACTCACCTGGCTTCGACTCAAGCCAATAAGGGCCAAGTGTTTTCTCAAGCCGGTGGCAGCTTTTAATTGCTCCTCCTTGGGATTGAATGCTTGAGCTGGCCATTGCACCCAATTATGGCTAGTGTGAGCTACTTTACCGATTACCCCGTTAACAAATTGGGTCGAGATTCTATGCATTAAGGCTGGAACGCGGCTTAGCCCGTTTGTCCGGTGCTTGGGTATTATTCAGACGAATCCGTGGAATCCTTGAGTCCAACCTTACGCAGACCCTGTAAAAGCTGTTCCACAATCGACGTGTCCGCGAACCATTTTTCAGCATCTTCGCGGTAGTATTTCAGGTCGAGATATAGCGGTTGGTGCCTACGCACCAGTTCTATGGCCGCGCGCGCCATTTCTTGCTGATTGAGCTGGCCACAGGTCGCGGCAATCCCCATCTGGGGCCAGGGGTCCTCGGGCATATTGATTTTCTTTACGACTTGCAACGCTGTTTGATACTCGCCTTTGCGATAGTGATTGTAGAAATAAGGCAGGTAACACCAGTCAGGAAGATTTGGGTTGAGTGCCATGGCACGCTGCACCAGGGCCAGGCCGCGGTCCCATTCGCCGGAGAAAGCGATCAGCAAACCCAAGTAAGCTCGAGTGTGGCTGTTGCGGGGATTGAGCGCTATCGCGCGCTCGGCGGCGTCACGAAACGCGGTGTAGTCTCTTGCAAAGAAGTGTGCTTCAGCAAGCTGTTGCCATCCCAACTGACAGGCGGGATCGATGGTTACGGCACGCCAAGCAGCGTCGAGGGCGCGCTCCATTGGTTTTTCCAACGGATTCATGCGGTGCACATATTCCCAGCAGTACAGGTTGGAAAGACAGGCCCAGGCGTCTGCATGGTTGGGTACGCGGTCGAGTTCGCGCTCGAATGCCGCACGGAGCTTGGCGTGCTCCTCAGCTTTGAGTTGCAAGACGTATGTGAACCACCGCGATACCAATTGCGATGCGCTCGCCTCTTCCAAAGGTTTTTCCCGCGTGGCAGTCGCCATCGATCGGACGAGTACGCCGTGCCCATCCGCAACCGTCGCTACAATTCGGTCCGTCACATCGTCCAGCGTTTCAAATGCGCCGCCGTCACCGAGTTCGCGGTTGTAAGTCTCAGCCCAAAGCTGCACTCCCCTTGCGGCATCCACGAGTTGCGCGTTGATACCGAAGGCTGCGTCCCCGTTTGCGAATGCTCCCTTCGACCACGTAGCGCGCGCCCAGTTCGCGGCCGACGGCACGTATATCTGTCGACCGGCTTTTGTAGCTCATCGCGGAGTTGTAGGCCACCACCTGGAGATATGGAAAGCGCGAGAGTCCGGCCGTTACGTCTTCGGTCAGTCCGTCCGCGACCGATTCCAATTCCTTGTCGGACGCGGTGATTTTGAATGGTAAGACAGCAACCCAAATCCCTTCTTTAGCACGAGCGGCTCCCGTTTCAGTGGTAGGGACGCCCCGGGGAGGGGAGGAGACTTGCCTCTTACCGCCGCTGCTTTTGTACGCCAGCAAATCCGCGCGGATGCCTGCTGCCGTTTGGTAGCGAAGATTGCGATCTTTTTGCAGCGCTAGGTTTACGATCCGTTCGAGTTCTACGCCGTCATACTCAACCATGTGACGCAGAGGTTCTGGTGTGCGGTTCAGAATTGCTTCTGCGACGATGCCGCTGGTGGCTCCTTTGAACGCCAACTGACCAGTCGCCATTTCATACAGAACTACCCCGAACGAGAAGATGTCGGTTCGGGCGTCCAAAACTTCTCCACGCACTTGCTCGGGTGACATGTAAGCCGCTGTGCCCATCACCACCCCAGGCATTGTGAGTTCGATTCCCGCGGGACCACCGGCAGCATACGCCGTTACCGTGATCTCAGCCGCCGACTTCGGATTCAATTTGGCCAGGCCGAAATCCAGAATCTTGACGTGACCTCGCTTAGTTACGAAAACATTTGCAGGCTTAATGTCTCGATGCACAATTCCCAGTTGGTGTGCGGCATCCAAACCATCGGTGATCTCGGCACCCAGGTCCAAGACCTGCGCCAAAGAGAGCGGTCGATCGGCGATGCAGTCCTTCAACATCTGTCCGTCCAAGAACTCCATGGCGATAAAGGGTCGACTGTTTTCCTCGCCGATGTCGTAGATCGTGCAGATGTTCGGATGATTTAGAGCCGAAGCCGCCTCCGCTTCACGGCGAAATCGTTCTAACGCCGCCGGATCATTGGCGAGCTCATCGGAGAGAAACTTAAGCGCTACCAGGCGGTGCAGGCGAATGTCCTCCGCCTTATGCACCACGCCCATGCCACCCCCGCCCAATTTCTCAAGGATGCGGTAGTGCGAAATCCTAACCCCGAGAGACGCATCAGGTCCTGCCATAGTCCTGCCAGCCCAGTCGGGCCAATTCTTGTATTTTTAATTTAATTCGCCGGCACCAATACGGGAGCGCCTTTGTCCTTCACAAGGAACACTACGAATTTCGCCGGTTTGGTTTGGCTAGCGTTTCGTCCCACGATGTGAACATCAGAGGGCCCTTCATAAAAGGTCTGACCAGGTGTCAGTGTCACTTCCTTTCCGCCCCTCACCTGCATCACGATTGAGCCTTCAAGCACATAAACAAACGCATGTGCGTTGTGGCGATGTATTGGGTCCGAGCTGCCCGGTGGATACTCCACTGTAATCATCAGGCCTTCCTTACCAGGAAAGTCCGTAAGGTCTTTCGACATGAGCGGCGATACTTTCGCTTCTTTGGATTCCTGTGGGATGGACATCAGACAAACCAGCAGCATCAACACTAGTTTTCCAATCGTCATAACTAGTCCTTTCGTTTGAATGAGGTCGGTTCACGTACACCGGCCTGTCTTTGAGAGATCCACTAGTGGGCGGCCGCCATTTTCGCCGCGGGCTGAGTGAGCCAGGTTTCGAAACGCGTCTCGCCAAGTTGCGCGTTTTTGCCGGGAACTAGCGTTTGATCATTAACCTCCGCGCCGGAGTATCTCGCGCGTGGGTCGGCGATGACTTCTCGGAAATCTTTAAGGGTGGCCAAGCGCCGCTGGACTAGTTCATTCAGGCGAAACTGTTCCGGTCCGCCTATTTCGACGATGCCATTTAGCGGTGCGCCGACAGCGATCCTGCCTACCCCACTCGCCACATCATCGGCAGACATCGGCTGGAAAAGTACAGGTGGCAAATGCACCTTGCTCCCGTCCATGGAAATATCCGCAAGCCCCTTAAGGAACTCGAAGAACTGCGTCGCGCGCACGATGGAGAAGGGAACTGACGATTCTTTGATCAGTTTCTCTTGAGCGACTTTAGCGCGGAAATAACCGCTTTCGGGCATGCGCTCAGATCCTACGACAGATAGCGCAACGTGATGTCCCACGCCCGCGGTCGCTTCATAGGAAAGTAGGTTACGGGTTGATGTCTCGAAGAACTTCATCACCGCCGAGTCTTCCCACGAAGGGGAGTTCGTTACGTCCACAACGACCGACGCACCTTTCAGCGCTTCGGCCAGTCCCTCGCCTGTGATTGTGTTAACGCCGGAATTAGGAGATGCGGCGACTGCCTCGTGCCCCTGCTCGCGCAATTTGTTAACGAGCTTTGACCCGATTAGTCCACTGCCCCCGATCACTACGATTTTCATGACTGCCACCTCCGCTTTCCGTGTACCCCCATACGTGTCGTGAACGTCAGCACCAGATTGTATTGGCCCGTGACGCTCGCGTCCTGAGCAACTGGTGGCGGCGTAGGCGAATAAGCTGAACCTGCGCCGCATCCGCAAACGCCGATCATCGCGGCGATGATCCCCGCGGTGACGCGCGTAGGCGACTTCATGTACGTGAATGACCTAGGCCTTCCGATTGTGCGTGGATTTTGCATGTTTCACCTCAAAACTGCGAATTGATGGAACGCGAATGGAAAACTGACTTAACTTTGCATGCCCTGGGCTATCTCTTTGGTTTGGCTAGCTACTTGATTGGAGAGGTTCGATAAACGTGATTGCGCGTATCAGACGCGCTTTGAATATCAACGGAGTAAAGGATTTGGAACCGTTGACTGTGCAGCTGGACGCGCGTTGGGGCGAGGGAACTTCTATCTGCGAAAATCAGAATACAGGACAAACAAATCGGAGGAGGTTGTCTCAGCACCCACGACGGTAGGTGCACAATGAGGGTGCGCGCCGCACGCGAAATTCTGCCTATCAAGCGGGACAGAATTCGAAGTCCTCTCACTTAACGTCGGCGTGCATTGTTGTCGACCAGCCTTGCTGATCGTGAAGTCATTAGAGGTGTTGTCGATCAATGACAGCAGCTCTGGGATCTCTGCAGATGCGATCCCGCACAAGAGGAAGCACACTGCGAGGGATAACAGCAGTCGGTCGAGGATGGAACGATGGGTAAGCATCCCAAGTGCCTGATCTACTGCTTCTACGCTTGTTTCGTGATTGACGCAAGATATTTAGGTTCGATCCAGAGAAAAAGACGTACGGTGCCGTACTCTACCCGTCGCCGGGCGCATCTGTTTCTGAGATAATTCTGGCCGGATCTTCGCAAAAAAAAGCACAGAAGCACCAGCAGTGGTTTCTAACGCGCACCCCGAAGGGTTGTGGTTACCGAAGACTCCGTCCGATTCGGACCAAAGAAGAGCGATCTTCGGCGGAGCCTGGGGAGAAAAGGGCGCGGGCCAAGGAGAACATCGTTCAACCCAACACCATCCCGACGCAGCGCGGGGCACGAGTGTTCCAGGGAATGAGCGGTGTGCGAGTAGCCGCATTGCTCGCCTTCTCCAGGGTGGGAGCCGTATGCGGTAATGCCGCTTGTACGGCTCTGTGCGGGGGGCGATCAGCGATGATCGTCCCTATCGCGACACTCAGGCCGGTACGGTCATGTCGCGACTGGCCAGAGCGCGCTCCAAGGTTCGCGATCTGCTTGTGGCAACAGCTAAGCACCGGGAACGAACAGCGACAATGGTTCGCCAACGGTTGTGGACGACGAAGCGCGATTTGGGCAGAAAAGGTGGAAGTGAAAGCGCGGTGCTTCTTTTTGCTGAGAAATTAGGGAATATTTCCATCCTTTGCGTGTTTTGTAGTCGGTGCAGGTTTAATACCCCAAACACTCCCAGCAACAAGGATACGGCATGAGCCCCTGCGATGAGTTTAGCCTCAAGGCGCTGAGTTATCTGGACGATCGCCTGCACGGGCAGGAATTAGATGAGTTTCGCGCGCACCTTGAAGTCTGCTCGAATTGCCGGATGAGCCTAGAGACTGAGCGGGCTCTCTCACAGCTTCTACACCGATCCCGACCGTTATATTCCGCCCCACCTGCGCTTCGCGCTCGCGTGGCCGCAGTTCTTGAACAGCACAGCGCCTCGATCGGCGCCCACGAGAATTTCTACGATCGTCTCTTGCGCAGAGTGGGAAGTGGGCTCACTGACCCTGTTCGGCGTGTTGCAAGGCTTAGGCTGATAATGGCCACCCTTGCTGTGACGGCCTTAATTCTCGCGTTTGTGCCTAGTGCCATGCGTCAGGTGCGCGCTGCAAACTATGTGGAAACGGCCGTAGCTACTCACCGCAGCTATCTAGATGGCAATCTAGTTCTCGGAATTCGCTCGGATTCTCCGGAGCAGGTGACGTCATGGTTTACGGGCAAAGTCCCGTTTCAGTTTCGATTGCCTCAATCCACGCCGGGCATACCTGCGTACCAACTCTCCGGCGCAAGTCTGGTGAGTTACCAGGGGAGTCCGGCAGCCCTGGTAATCTACGAAAAGCAGAAAGAGAGAATCAGTCTCTTGGTGGCATCAAGCCAGTCTGCCGTGGTCGCCGGCGGGGAAGAAGTCCGTTCCGGCGCGCTGATGTTTCACTACCGGACCGACCAAGGCTTTAAAGTGGTTACCTGGAGCAACCATGGTCTCTCCTACGCCTTGGTTTCTTCCGTGTCAGGATCGGCCCGAGAGTCCTGCATGGTCTGTCATCAAAGCATGGCCGATCATCAAAATTTCCGATCGGGCCGCTGAGAACCTCTAAGCCTTCGAGCTTTCTTCTTTAGGCGGGCGCTGGTTGCCCGCCTCTCATTGGTTACCGACGCCTCGCTGGTCACTTCGCATTGACATAGATCGCATCGTTTCGTGACGAATGCCCGTTCGATCACGTCGGCGGCTAGATTATCCACGAGTTGGCTACTGCGAAGAATGTTGGCCCGTGCGGTAGCGCGGCTCATAGGACTGCTCAGGGATTCAAGGACCGTATTCAGTCCAGCATGCGTGATGCAAAGCGCCGCACGCTTCAGCAATTCAATTTGAGGAGCAGAGCGGACGACAATCGTATTTGAAGGAATACGACCAAGATTCTCTGGACTAATATTTTTGCCGACAGAAAGTACGGCCTGAACATCTTCCAGGGGCTCAAACACGCACAGTCCTCGTTTATTCCCACGCTGTCGAGCGCTTAGGCGCCGAAGAGTGCGGTTTGACAACACATCCGGGCGGAAAATATTCCCAATCTTCCGACAACCGCAAAGACTTTTTTCTCCCACATTTCGGGAATAACCCAACGAGGCGCGTGTTTTGTCACATGAGCGCGCGAGGGATTCGCCGCAAATTAGCGGACGCTCCGCAGACTCGGAGGAAGGAGGACCACACGCATGACGAACACAGTAATCACTAGTGCTGGCAAAACAGGAAAGGATCGCGCAATCGTGATGGGCGGGAGCATAGCGGGACTGGCGGCGTCCCGCGTTTTGTCGGATCACTTTCACGAGGTCATTTTGGTCGAGCGGGACCGGTTTTCCGCAATGGGCGAACATCGGCGCGGCGTGCCGCAGGGGCGGCACACCCACGGCCTTTTAGCGGGCGGCCTGAGGGCTCTCGAACGCTTCTTCCCTGGGCTCTTCGAGGAGGCACAAAGAGCCGGAGGATTGGGAGTGGACCTAACCCGAGACGCGTACTGGTGTTTTGAAGGCGGAGAATATCGACGATTCGCAAGCGACCTCGAAGGTCTTCTCATCAGTAGACCTCTGTTAGAAGGAATCATTCGCGAGCGGGTGCGTTGCATTTCGAACGTTCACTTCTGGGATGGCTGTCAGGTCCAAGGCCTGATCTCGTCTTCCGACAATCGACGCATAACCGGAATTAAACTGGGTGCTGAGACGGCGGTGCATCCTGTGCTGGCCGACCTGGTTATCGATGCCACCGGCCGCGGCTCCCACTCTCCGGGTTGGCTTGAGGCCATCGGATATCGGAAGCCAGAAGAGGACAGAATTGAAGTCAACATGTCTTATGCCACCTGCCACTTTCTCCGAACCCCCGATCACTTGGATGGAGCTTCGATGGCTTCGATTCCCGCAACTCCGAACAACAAACGAGGTGGGGTTATCGTCGCGCAAGAGGGCAACCGTTGGGTTGTGAGCCTTACGGCTAGAAGCGGAGAAACGGTGCCGACGGACCTTGGGTCATTCATCGAATTTGCAAGAACACTGCCGGCGCCGCACATTTACAACGTCATTTCTCGCGCGCAAGCGATTGGCGAACCTCAAGCGGCCCGTTTCCCGGCCAGCGTGCGAAGACGATACGAACGGATGAATCGATTTCCTGAGGGCTTCCTCGTGCTCGGCGACGCGATTTGCAGCTTCAATCCGGTGTATGGCCAAGGCATGTCGGTCGCGGTCCTTGAAGCCGTGGAACTCGATAAGACCTTGCAACCGGGGTGCAGGAAGCTCGCTCAGTGCTTTCTTGCGCGAGCCGCCAAGATCGTTGACGCACCGTGGAGCATGGCCGCCGGCAATGATCTTCGTATGCCGGACGTGCCGGGAAAGAGGACTGTAGCAGGCCACTTCCTTCATTGGTATCTGGCCAAGCTCAATATGGCTGCAAGATTCGACATGAGTGCTGTGATGGCGTTTCAGAAAGCTAAAAACCTGCTAGCGCCGCCGCAGAGCCTGCTCAAGCCATCGCTCATGGCGAGAGTGCTGTCCGCGGCCTTTTCGTTACGTCCCGTGACACGAACCTCGGCGAAATCGGCTCAACAGACTGCCTGAGCAAGCCATAAGTCGCCCAGAATCGCTGTTTGTTCCGACGCCGGGAAGTTTCCGTACCTCTTGAAGAAACTGGTTCGATAACACACAAGCCCGGCACATATTCCCCAGCCTTATGGCAACAGCAAGGGCTTTTTCCCACACATTTCAGGAATAGGCAGGCAATGCGCGTGTTTTGTCCACTGAACACGGGCAATACGCAAGGCGGGCGTGCTTGATCGAAAGGAAGATCACACCTTATGGCGAAGGTACCAACCACAACTACTACAAAGGAGCTGCTGGAAGTCTGGCTGCAGTGCTCTTTGGAATTGGTAAAAAAGAATGCCAAGGCAGCGCCAGGCACCATGTCCGACAACCCGCACGTCGTGATGGTGCCTCTTGCGATGGGCGGTAGGAGGCGCGAAGGAGTCTACAACTTCTACCACGATTACTTTCTCGCGCAGCTCCCCGCAGACATGACGGCCGTCGCGATTTCCCTGGTGGTCGGAGAGAATATTCTCGCCGAAGAAGCTGTCTATCAACTTACCCATAACCAAGTGATGGACTGGTTGGTTCCCGGCGTGCCGCCCACCGGCAAACGCGTCGAAGCGGGCGTCGTCGGCATCATCACCTTTGAAAACGGCAAAATCGATTCCGAGCATCCGTACTGGGATCACGGTGTCCTCGATTCCTCAGAAAGGAAACGAAAGCCCTCGCACCTTAATGCTGTGGGCCGGAGTACAGCCGGCACCGAAATGACGCGAGCAGCCGGGGGTATCTCTACGCAATCTGTAGCGGAACCGCACTCGAAACGGGAGCATCCAGCTGGATTCCATGAGTGTTTCGCACGGTGCCGGTCGCTACTTCATTTCACAGCGTGCCGAATTCTCGGCTCTTCCGCAGAGGCCGAACTAGCTGTAAGGAACTGCTGGCACAGAGCGTCTCGCAACCCACGGAGGTTTAGTCACGAGGGCGCGTTCCGGGCGTGGCTGGTGAGACTCCTGATGGATGAGGCTCTGGCCATTCTCCATCGGCCCGCGTGCCCACTTTTATCAACGCAACTTTAGAAATCACCCAGTCAGAAAGTAAAAAGGAGAAGTGGAATGAGGATACAAAGTAGTGCGCAAACGACTACCCAGCCGCGTCGCAAGTTTCATGAGCGGTTGTCTACTCCAGATGGAACGTTAATCGAAACACTTGCCTCGCCCGAGGAAGTCGGGGATGAGATTTGCCTCATTCGCGGAACGGTGCCACCCGGAGTTGCAGTCCCGCTCGAAGTCATGCCCGGCAATTTGAAAGGAGCTGCGCTCGAGAACTTCGTGCGCGATGGCGTGGTCAGCTACTGGCATCAAACGTGTACCGCGAAAATGGGCGTGATTCCATGTCGGTGGTGGATAGTCGCCTGAGAGTTCATGGCATCGACAATCTTCGTATTGCGGACGGATCCATCATGCCGCGCATCACGACATGCAACACGATGGCTCCTTGTGTCGTTATCGGTGAGCGCGCCGCTGAGATTCTAAAGTCAGAGCACAAGATATGACTCGTTCGAAATGCTTCCCCCGAGGTGGACAGGCGCCTAGATTTCCGCGCGGGTCTATCGGGGAACGCGTGTCCTATTAACAACCCAAGCGCGATTCAATGCGGACGGTGGCGAAGGGCCGCATTGAAGCACTGCTTCGATATACCATCGGATAACTCAGAGGCACGAGAGATTCGAGGAGTATTTCGTTGGGCGCTACGCCAAGGCGGCTGGCAAGAACATCCGGCACATCGGCAAGGACACGCTGGAACTCCTCAAAGCGTACGATTGGCCCGGCAATATCCGCGAATTGCAGAATGTCGTGGAACGCGCAGTCATCCTCACGGAAACCGACACGTTCGTTGTTGATGAGAGCTGGCTGAAACGCGAATCGGGAAAACTTGAAACGCCGCATCAAGGGCGTTCAGCGCTCGCAGATCTCGAAGTGGAAATCATCGAAGCTGCTCTTGCCGAAAGCCACGGACGAATTTCGGGTCCCTCCGGCGCGGCCGCGAAACTCGGGATTCCCCGGCAGACGCTGGAATCGAGAATCAGGCGACTGGGTCTCGATAAGTACGGGCGGAAGCCTGCAACCTCCCAATAGCGTCGTTCTCCCGGCGACTTGCTGATACTTCGTCATTTTGCTGAACATGAGGCGCGATTCTGTCCCTCATTTTGTTTGTTTTCAGTGCTTTCCGGATGGAGAGCCACCTGCATTATCACTCGCAACTGTGTTGGATGAAAAGGAGAACGACAATGACACACACAGATATCCACCTCCACCGGACAACCACTTTGACGCCCGAGCAGTACATTGCTGGGCTCACCGACTTCGGGCCTGGCCGCTCGAAGCTGTTTGACAACAGCGCCGACGAGTATTTGAAGGTGCATCACCTCGGCCAATCAGAAGCCGACGTCACGGAAGGCTCGGGCGGCATCTGGGAACGCCTACACTACGACTGGTCCAATCCAAACCACGTCGTCCTTACAACGACTGACTCTAATGTGTGGGGAGGCGCATCCGGCCACACGTACAACTTCACGCGTCACCCCAACGGCACAACCGACGTTGACCTCGTCGTCGTACGCGAGGGCAAGAATCTCAAAGGACGACTGCTCGGCTTCGTGCTCCGGACCATAGGTAGAAGCGTCTTAGAAAAGGCGTTTGTAAACTCGGTCAAAGCTATCGAAGCGCGGAACGTTTCCGACTATCATCCGTCGAGGAGGGAGAAAATATATGTCTAAGCTGAACTGGAAACTGCTGACCAAGAAACGCGGTAGCTCTACCCAAGGCCTTCCCCCGGGCAAAGAAGATCTCGCTTGGGTAACCAATACGATCACTCTCATTTACGGCGAACGCGATGCCATCCTCGTCGATACGTTTCTGTCTGTCCAGCATTCGAAGGAGCTGTTGGATTGGGTCGCCGAGAGCGGCAAAAATCTCACAAGCATTTACATCACCCATGCCCACGGTGACCATTTCTTAGGTCTGAAGTTCCTGCTTGACGGGTTCCCCAACGCAAGAGCGTTTGCCACCGCTTCCGTTGTCGCGGCGATGCAAAACCAGATAAAGCCGGAATTCATACGCTCCTTTTGGGAGCCCCGCTTCCCTGGCCAAGTTCCATCGCAGTTGGCAGTGCCGGAGGTCCTTGATGGAGATGCGTTGTCTCTTGAGGGAGAAGAACTAAACGTGGTAGAGCTTGGCCATACCGACACCCAGCACACGACCGCGCTACATGTTCCTTCTATTGGCCTGGTGGTATCAGGGGATGCCGTCTATAACAACACGCACCTCTATCTCGCAGAGTGCGATGAAAAGGCCAGGGTCGAGTGGCTGCGCGCGCTGGATAAGATCGAGGCTCTTCATTCGAAAGCAGTCGTAGCTGGTCATGGTGTCCTTAACCCCGACAGCTCGCCTCGTCACATCGACGAATCCCGGAGATACCTCCATGACTTTAACGCCAGCCTGGCGAGTACCTCAACGTCACTGGACCTCTACGAGAAGATGCTGACATTGCATCCAAATCGCGTTAATCCAGGTTCGCTCTGGGCAACGGCAAGAGCTGTGAAACCGTCGTGACTTTGGACGTATTCCTAGACAGATATTCATAGCGACACTTGCAGCCCCACAGAAGCGATGCGGCCCTCACACTCAACAAGATCTGTCTTTCGATTTAACTGAACGCATAGGAGGAAAAACATGACCATTCCCATTCTGGTTACCGGCGCAGCGGGCCGCGTCGGCGCGGTAGGGCGCACGGTCACCGAACTGCTGTTGAAGCAAGGCAAAGCGGTGCGCGCGATGGTGCGAAATGAAGACCAACGCGCGCAGGCGTTGCGCGACATGGGTGCGGAGGTCGTGGTCGGCAATCTGCTCGATCTCGATTCCATGCATAGGGTGATTGCTGGCTGCGAGACGATGTACTTCGGCATGTCGGTTTCGGATGCCTACCTGGCCGCGACGGTCAATGCTGCGGCGGTGGCGAAGCATCACGGCGTGAAAGCGTTCATCAATATGTCGCAGATGACCGTCTCACAGATGAGCATTACCGAAACTACTCCGAGCCCGCAGCACAAGCTGCACTGGCTCGCCGAGCAGGCGCTGAACTGGTCCGGCCTGCCGGTTGTGCACGTGCGGCCGACAGTGTTTCTCGAAGGCTTCTTCCTGGCTTTGACTCCGGATTCAGTCAGGGAATCCGATCAGATCAGGCTACCGTTCGGGGAGGGCAAGACTTCGCCGGTGGCAGTGGAAGACGTTGCGCGGGTGATCGCCGCGCTGCTCGCCAATCCGCAGCCGCACATCGGCAAGATCTATCACCTGACTGGTCCGCAGTCCGAGAACATGCATTTCTTTGCACAGGAGTATTCGAAGGCGCTGGGCCGCACAATCACCTTTCAGGACATTCCCGTCGAGCCGTGGCGGGACGAGCTGCTCAAGCGGGGCTGGCCGGTTCACCTGGTGAACCACCTGGCGGCGATGGGCGATCTGCATCGCGCGGGGCGCTTCGACCGGATGTCGGACGACGTGCTCACGCTGACGGAGCAACGGCCGCTGAGCGTGCAGGAGTTTGTCCGAAAGAATGCGGCGGCATTTACCGCGGCGGCAAAAGCAAAAGAGGCCTGAGTGTCTGCGACCAAATGAGGGGAAGAGAAAGGAGGCTTTGCTGTCCCTTAGCGACACCGAATGGAGCACTTATGATGCGATTCTTCTGAGTTCGCGACCAGGTGTTCGCGCGAATCCGCTCATCACTGGTATCGTGAACGGACGGCACTGCAAACATTTACGCGATAACTTCCACGGTGAGTGGAAATGGCGACCAGGGCGCGGATCCCAATAAACTCTTCGTGATTACGGACCGCTTGGATACCGTGGAGCCCACACCACCTACTGGGGAAAGCTTCACAATCCTGCGGTCGGCGGGCAACCTGGAAGTTCTACGCGGCGTCTCTTTCACGCCCGGAACCGCCAAGTAGCAATTCTATAGAAATGAACGAGGGTGGCCGGGTAGCCTCCTATGAGACGCCCGCCGTTTTTCTCCTGGCTCGCTGAGGAATACCAGTTCTGTTTTCACTCCTGGACACCGCCGATGCCTACGGTGTGAAATGGCAGCCTACTGTGGACTGTGGCGCCACTCAGGAGTATGCTGACCGCCCACGCTGGGTGGGGCGGCTAGTGCGGCCGAAGAGGATCTGCACAGCCGCTATGCGCTCTGTGTTTGCGCCCTTCCGAGCACCCAGCAGGGTTGGAGCGTCGGGTCCGACTTCAGTCGGATCGCGCGGTCGCCAGACACCACGCCCGAGGTCCAGCCGCCGAGGCAGCGCCGCATGCGGAGAAAGACGGATTACACAGGAAACGAGCAGCATCTCCAGGTCCTCAAGGAATCGGTGCGCCGGGGCTCCAATCGGTTCTGGAATCAGTGGCGCAAGAACCATCCGCGTGTCGTGCCCGACTTGCGTGGCGTGATTCTCGCGGGCGCATGGCTCCGTGCCTTCAATTTCGATCGAGCGCGCCTCGATGGCGCCGTTCTCGACCGTGCGGACCTCGCGAGCGTCCGATTGGAGCGGGCCTCACTGCGCGCAGCAGATCTCTACTACGCCAATTTGTCGTCGGTGCACGGACGGAAGGCGAATCTCTCCGGTGCACGTCTGGGTAACGCGACTCTGCGCCTTGGAGACTTCCGTAGCGCCACTTTCCTCGATGACGCTTATCTGAATCATGCGAATTGCCAGGAGGCGAACTTCAGTCGAGCGAAGTTGGCGGGTGCGAACCTTACTGATGCCGATCTGACTTCGACGCGCTTTGACGGCGCGGACCTTGCCGGCGCACAGCTGGACGGGGCGATACTCAATCGGTCCTCGTTCCTCGGAGCGAGTCTACGATCGGCAAGCGTCGGTGGCGCGTTCATCCGTCACGTACAAACAGATCGCAAGACAGATCAGCGCGACCTGGGTGTTGATGTGCACGTCGTCTGGGAACGCGCACGAGGTCGCATGATTGAATTCGACCAAGCCCAGGACCTCCGGCTCGCGCAGTTCCACGATGTGGTCGACGAGCACGGAGCCGTTGCCAACCTGATCTCCGCTAGCGCGAAACGGGTCGTCCTGATCCTGGGTCGATTTCTGCCGAGGCGCAAGCGCGTTCTGGATCGACTGGCGGACGCGTTGCGCGCGCGAGGAAAGGTACCGGTGGTGTTCGATTTCCCTGGCCCGGCGGAACGGGAGGTGAGCGACACCGTCCGCTTCATTGCGGGCATGTCGCAGTTCATCGTGGTCGACCTCACGAAAGCGAGTTCCGTGCCCCTGGAGCTACAGGCGACGATTCCCGATCTGATGGTGCCGGTCCTGCCGATCGTCCAATCCGGTGAAGCAGTCTTTGCGATGTTTTCCGATCTTCAGCGGCGGTACGCCTGGATTCAACCAACCGTCAGTTACAAAGATGCCGATCAGCTCGTGCGGCACGTCGACGACGCCATCATCGATCGCGCCGAACGGGCCGCGGAGCTTATCGCGGCCGCACGCCAAATTAGCGCTGGTCCACCTGTGAGCGTCGCGCGGCTCAAAAGGCGCTCAGTTAAACCGCGGAGGCGTTGAATACAAAGCACTGAGGGCCAGCTGGTTCTGACCATGGCGGAGGTGTCGGGCGGTATTTGGGTGCTCGCAAAAACAGAACCGTCCTTCGAGAAGGAGGGTTTGCGGCCAGGTCCAGAGTGGCCGGCATTAGCGGCCAATCTCTGCCCGTTCTCATGGCGTCTACGATGAGAGACGTCTTGTGGGGTGATCTGGACATGACGCACCAGGGCAGATCTTCGAAGAGCGGCGATTCTTTTTATCGACCTTTCCGCACCGCCTGAACTCAAAAGATCTTAGCCGGAAGCGGAGATCCTTCCTCTTGAAAGGAAAATCCGACTGAAAAAACTAACGCTTCTCAGAAAAACCTCTTGTAAAAAAGAGATCAAAATTATTGGCCGCTAATAAACGGCAAGCCGGAAGCTATCCTGTAGTTTCTGAATACCCCGTCGACCGCCCGGTAGGTATACTTCTGTTGATGCGACCCGACCAAGAGGTCATAAGCGCATGGCGTGATTCCGCGCGGTTCTGGGAGAAGCACCGCGAAATCATCCGGCAGATGTTTGCGCCAGTCACGCAATCTCTTGTCGAGGATGGGCTGATTGTCAGTGGGCACGCAGTACTGGATATTGCTACGGGTCCGGGAGAACCGGCATTGACCATTGCTGCCTTGGTCGGCCCCGAAGGCAAGGTCTTCGGGATCGATCCGGTGCCGGAGATGGTCGAAGCCGCTCGTCGAGCGACAGACCATCTTGGGCTCAGGAATGCGCAATTTGATGTTGCCTCTGCAGACCGTCTGCCGTTCCCAGCCGACGCGTTCGATGCAGTGGTATGCCGCTTCGGTGTGATGTTTTTTCCATCTCCTGTTGACGCAGTGCGCGAGATGTTGAGAGTACTCAGGCCAGGAGGGAAACTGGCCCTGGCGGTCTGGCATTTCGCCGAAAGAAATCCTTTTCACCACACGCTGTGCGCGCGTCATCGAACGGTATGTCGATTCGCCACCACCTGCGCCCGATGCTCCGGACGCATTTCGCTTTGCAAACCCGGGCAAGTTACGGGATGTTCTTGCCGAGGCCGGCGCGACGACTCCATCCGAGCGTCTGCTGCAATTCAGGGTGCAAGCGCCCATCTCCGTCGAAGACTTTTGGATACTGCGATGCGAGATGTCCGAGAAGCTTCGTCAAAAAGTCGCCATGCTTTCAAGGGAGCAGTTAACTGAAGTGAAGCGTCAAGCGCTTGAATCTCTTCGTGGGTACTCCACAGACCGCGGGATGAGTCTTCCGGCTGAGATTCTTATCGTCAGTGGAACCAAGAACCGTCCGACATAGTTGAACCACGAGAGAAACGTGATGGTTCTTGGAAGCGGAAACCTTAGCTTGCAACTTTCTGGAAAAGTTGCCCGTCACTCGAGAACAATCCTAGCTGCGACTCGCGATGCGGTTCAGTGGACCAGCGCAAGAGCGCTCCGAGGGGATACACAGCGGCAACAGCCTCCAGCGTCCCATGAGATGTAAGCGGTCCCCTATTTCAGGGTATCCCCAGGAATAGTTGCTTATCACTGCAGCGGCATCTCGTCACGCGGCAGGATTACGATGTCAGACGAAAACATTCACAGGTTCCATGATTTCCGCTCATTTTCTCAATTCGTCTTTGAGAATGGCGCCGCAACAACCCGAAAGACGGTTGCGATACGCCGTAACTTGCATGTGGATCGGTCGCCTCGTTCCATTTTTTGCCGTTGAGTCTCTACCGACCGCTACATCGCGCGCTGGACGTATGGTTGGCAACTCTTAGCTACTCTGATTGTGGAAGGGTAGCCCGTCGTCCGCACACAATCTCTCCAGCCCTCCACAGGCCTTTAACCACAGGCCAGGGCAGGCCAGTTTCGGATGTGACTCCCTGCGGCTTTGGGTTGACATCTTACCCGGGTGCGCGAATACTCGGGTTATATGTCTACCCAAGAGTTGTGCTGCCAGCCAGGCGCGGAAAATCTGACTGACTCGAGCAAAATGCTTTGCGGGCACACAGATTCAGGAGAAGCACTCGAATGAAACAAATACTAATCTTCCCTTTGTTGACGGTGCTCATTTTCACCTCGGCCGCCATTCGACAAGCCACAACGAACGCCGCAGACGTGAGCGCGCCTCCGGAACAACCGTCGCAAGTGCCCCCGGCTGTCCGGGTGGTCGACCTGAAGGCGGCTGACGGAACCATCCTGAAGGCCAGCTATTTTGCCGCGGCCAAGCCAGGCCCTGGCGTGCTGCTGCTGCACCAGATCAACCGGACACGTAAGGCCTGGGATGAACTGGCCGGGCAACTGGCGGCGGCTGGAATCAACACGCTTACGCTCGATATGCGCGGATTTGGCGAAAGCGGCACGCCTTATACCAAGCTGACAGACGCGGAGAGGGCAAAGGTACGCCCGATGTGGCCTAGCGACGTTGACACAGCGTTTCAATACTTGGTTTCGCAGCCCGGCGTCACGCGCGACGTCATCGGCGTGGGAGGAGCCGGGTGGTTCGGCGTGCTCCATTCCATCGAAGTAGCGCGTCAACACTCTGCGGAGATGAAATCGTTGGTATTGCTTTCCGGAGAGACCCTCCAAGACGGCCTGCAATTCCTTCGGCACGCGTCACAACTGCCCGGGCTATTCGTCGTGGCCGACGACGACGAATACCCTCCCACGGTCGAGGCCATGGAATGGCTCTACATCACCTCCTCCAGCCCGGGGAAGAAGTTCGTGCACTATTCGGCTGCACAAGACGCGCCCTGGATATGGTATGAAACCAGCGACGCCAGCAAAGTTATCGCCAATGGCGGCCACGGAACCGACATGTTCAAAGTTCATCCGGAGCTGCCCGGCATCATCGTGGATTGGCTTGTAACCACACTGATTAAGACGCCGGGGCACGCGCCAGCGGACGCCTTGGCATCTGCGGCAATCCTCAATCAACTCTGGACGTCCGAAGGAGTCGCGCGCGTCAAGCAGCAACTGATGGAAGCCCGGCGGAGAGATCCCCAGGTGCAGTTGTGGCCGGAAGTTAACGTCGACATCATAGGCGAAGACCATGTGCGCGAAGGCGAACTGGAGAGGAAGGCTGGCCAGTTGCGCGAGGCCAAGATGGAGACAGACACAGCGATTGAGATTTTCAAGCTCAACCTCCTCGCTTATCCGGACTCGGCCGACGCGCACTATAACCTTGCCGATGCGTATTTGAAAAATGGACAGAAGGATCTGGCGCGCCAGTACGCGGAAAAGGCGCTGGCCATGATTGATTCTCACAAAGCGCCTCTGTCGTCGTGGTCCGATACCGAGCAGCGGCGTGCCGAGATTCGTAGCGGCGTGCAGGACACACTCAAAGAGCTAAATGCGGACCATTGATTTTGATAAGGGCGTGATTTGGTTACAAAGCTGGTGCTTCAAATCCCAATCTTTTGCCGCAACGAAATTACTAGATTGAGGGGAATCACTCGAATGAAGCTAAATCGAATCTTCTTGTCGTTGGTCGCATCACTTTTTACCCTGTTTTCAAGTGGGCAGGTCGCTGCCCAAGGCTCGGCTCGAAAACCCGTCGTACGGATGATAGCGCGGACCATGGAAACGGCGGCATCTAGCAAAGACGCAGTCGAGGTTAGTCGTCGATGTTGGCACCCCTTCAACTCGCTTTGCCAACCCACCATAGGACCTTTCCAACGATGTTCCACTCCGATTCGTTAGCTAATAAAATGGATTGATTCTCGCGTTGATCCGCTACCAGGGCTTCCGTGTGGTCGAATTTCACCAAACGCGACACAACTAATTGTTTTGTTTTCTTGTTCGCCGCTACAACGATCTTTCCAATCAATTTTTCCCGACCATATTCGGACGTATCAACCGCAATGAGATACCCGTCGAGGATCAGCGGAGCCATAGAATTGCCTCTTACACGGAGGCTGACTGTGCTCTGAGGATTTGGACACCACGCCGCGGGGGCAGCCCACAACGATTCCGGCTTCAATTGATCGAGATCTGCGACTTCATCCGCACGCCAGCCTGGAGCCGCAACATTCACGGGCAGAACCGGAACGGCGACGAAGGATTCGGTTTTTGGGGAGTTCTCGTTGCCTGAGCTAGCATGGACGATTTGCAGCGGGGCCATTTTGTCTGGACTCAAGCGATGTTGAGCAGCGGGAAGTACGCGCATGATGTCTGCGGTACTAAGACCGGCGCGTCCCCAAAAGAACCAAGAACTTGGATCATCCGCCAAATTTCCGAGACGGATGTAAGCCCCCGGTGTCGGCTCCATTGCTCCGCGTTCCCAACGAGAAACATTCATCGCTGAAAGGTTCAATCTTTTGGCGAAATCGCTTTGCGAGAGCCCGAGAGATCGGCGTAACGACAATACTTCACGGGACCAATCCGGTACCGGCGTTTTTGAACTCATCGCAGGTCGCTCCGCAATAAATCGAAACTAGCGGTCTCTTGTGCTAAAAGAAGGCCTTCCTCCATGCCCGATCCGAGAAACAGACTAAGAACAAAGCTTCTCTACAGTACGAACCAGTTCGGTAATGAGTTTGCTTTTGTCTAAGAGTAACGATGCGCCGTAACTGTTTGAAAGTACAACGGCCTCGTCATCATAAGAGAGTGACATTGCTAAAACGTGTTCTGCGGAAGCTTGCAGTTCGGATCTCACGAACTCAGGTTTGAATTTGTATTCGTCCCGCATGTGCAAGTCCATTAATACAACTCTTGGTTTCAGCGCGGGGGCCTTCTCTAGCAATTCTGTGAAGTCTTTCGCTTGTCCGACGATTTCTATGAGAGGTTCCTCCTGTAGATAATCGAAAAGCACACGTCGAATCACGTCTGAGTCATCTGCAAGCAGCATCCGAATAGGGGTGATTTCAGGCCTGCCAATAAGGGATTGCTCTTGCACACCCATTGTTTAGATCCTCTACCAGAAGTGACTAGCTGTTGGCGTTAGGATAGTTCTGAGCAAATCGACTGTCAAGCCGAATAGTGAGTAAGTTCCTGATTGATGCTGGTGCCGTGCTGCTCTGAACGCTCCCCAAGAAGAAATTGGGGGAAGGTGGTTTGTCAGACGACTACACCCCAGTTCCTTACAGGCTATCAGTGCGGCTGTTGCGGATCACAACCGTACCGCTGTCACTGAAGATGGCGCCTCCGAGAGCTCCGCCACCTCCGCCACAGCAATTGCCGTTGCCTCTTCCTCCGAAAGCGCCGCCCGCTCCCGGATCGCCGTTATCCAAATCGTCGCCGGCACCGGCACCACCACCTAGTTCGCTCCGGGGCTCAGATAAATCGCCGGGACATTTTGCTGAATCAGGTTGTTGAGGGTCACCAGGTCGCTGGAACGAATTTCCTTCCACTTGGCAATCAGTGGCGCGGTCTGCTGGCTTAACGCCTCGAACACTGCGTATTGCTGCTGCGTCGGCGCGTCGTCCACTTCCACACTGAAGACGAGGTAATGGAGCTGCTCATCGGGCATGTTGGGATAGTTCAGGTTCGCCTCAGAACTCTTTGCATTCACCTGTAGCAACTGCTCTTCGATAGGCGTCATTTTCTTGTCGAGCGATTCGGCTGCCTCGAAGACCGATTTGAAGCGTGGGTCTTGCAACCGAGTCCCCAGACCACGCAACTGAACGCGGGCTTCCCGAATCTCCTGGATAGTTTCGTGGATGCTGCTGAGCGTGTCACGAATCTTCAGCTCCAGTTCGAATTCTTTTGCCATGTCGGCGGCCGAAACGCTCACTCGCGGATCCATCTTCAACTCCAGCGGAACGGTAAGACTCTTGCCGTCCGCGGAAAGCTTTACCTGATAGTTTCCCGGTGGGGCCATAGGTCCACGCGAACGGAATTCTGCCAGAACTTCGCCGGGTAGCTTGTGCGGACCGGCGTAACGCAAGTCCCAAGTGAACCGGTTGAAGCCGGGTCCGACGGGAATCACTTCCTGGGGAGGCTGGAGATCAGGCCATTCCGGGGGAGTCTCCGATTGTTTTTTCTCGATGCTAGAATAGCGACGAATCAGGGCGCCTTTGTCGTCGAGAATTTCGAGCGTAACTTCACCTTTTGGAGCACTCCTGAAGAAATAGGTGACAATCGCTCCGTTAGGGGGATTCTCTCCAACTGGACGGTGTCGTTCGAATTGATCAGGAAAGTGCACGCGGTAAGTCAGCGCTGGATTGAGTAGCAGCATTTCGCCTTCCGGCGAGTGTCCCGCCAATTGCCGCAACGGCGAAATGTCGTCAAGGATCCAGAAGGAACGGCCGTGGGTGGCGACCAGCAGATCGTTGTTTTTCAAAACGAGATCATGTATAGGCGAGACCGGTAGGTTCAACTGCAGTGATTGCCAACTCGCACCCGCGTCGTACGAGACGAACACTCCGGTTTCGGTACCTGCGTAAAGCAGGCCAGGTTTCACGGGATCTTCCCGGACAACGTGCACGTAGGCGCCATCCGGAATACCTTTGGTGATCTTCAGCCAGGTTTTTCCGAAATCGCCGGTTTTATAAATATAGGGCTTGAGATCGTCGAGTTTGTGGCAATCGATGGCGGCGTAAGCAGACGCGGCGGCATGCGGAGAGGCCTCGATCAAGCTGACCAGGCTCCACTCCGGCATACCTTTGGGGGTAACGTTTTGCCAACTCTTACCACCGTCTGACGAAATCTGAATGAGTCCGTCATCTGACCCCGCCCAGAGTAAATCCTTCTGCTTAGGTGATTCGGCTATAGTGAACACGGTGTCGTAAAACTCGACACTGGTGTTGTCTTTTGTGATTGGCCCCCCGGAAGATTCCTGCTTGCTCTTGTCGTCGCGAGTTAGGTCAGGACTGATTGCGCTCCAACTTCGGCCATGATCTGTGCTCTTAAACACCATCTCGGCAGACGTATAGAGCACATCCGCATTGTGGGGAGAAATCACGATCGGCTGCGTCCAACCAAGACGAAACTTCATGTCTTTGGCGCCGTGGCCCGAGTAATCGACCGGCCAAACAGTGACGTCGTGTTGCTGCATGGTGCGCTTATCCCAACGCGTCACGACTCCGTTCCCCGAACCCGCATACACCACATTAAAATCTCGCGGGTCGGGTACGACGTAACCGCTCTCACCTCCCCCAACGTCGTACCAGTGTTGGCGTCCGATGTACCCATCGTCGGTGCGGCTTGCAATGGCGACGGTGCTGTTGTCCTGTTGCGCGCCATAGACGTAGTAGAGGAATTGGTTGTCGGTAGCAACGTGATAGAACTGTGCGGTTGGCTGATTTTCCTGGGTCGTCCAGGTCTTCCCGCCGTCAACCGTGATCGTGGCCCCTCCGTCGTTGCCGTTGATCATGCGCTGCGGATCATTTGGATCGATCCACAATCCGTGATGATCACCATGTGGCGCAGGCAATAGCTCAAGCGTCTTGCCCGCGTCTTGCGATCGAAACATGCCGGTATTGAGCATATACACCGTATCCACACTCTTGGGATCGGCAAAGATGTGGGTGAAGTACCAGGCGCGTTGCGTAAGCCGCTGGTCATCGTTAACGTTCGTCCAGTTCTCGCCGCCGTCATCGGAGCGATAGAGACCACTGGCGTCCTTGGCTTCGATCAAGCTGTAGACGCGGTTCGAATCGGCGCCGGAAACGGAGATGCCGATGCGTCCGAGTAAGGAAGTTGGCAGACCTTTGCCTTCCAGATGCCTCCATGTCGTGCCACCATCCGTGGATTGATAGAGTCCGCTGCCCGGGCCGCCGCTCTCCAGGCTCCAAGGTGTGCGCTGCACTTGGTATAACGCAGCGAACAGCACATTGGGATTGTGTGGATCCATAGCAATATCGATTGCGCCGGTATGGTTATCTTTGAAAAGCACTCTTTCCCACGTTTTCCCCCCATTAAGGGTGCGATAAACACCCCGCTCGTCGTTCGGTCCATAGGCATGGCCCAGCGCAGCTACGAAGACGATATCCGGATTCCGGGGATGAACGAGCACGTTCGCAATATGCTGAGTGTCTGTCAGACCGGTGTTGAACCAGGTCCGGCCCCCATCCATGCTCTTATACACCCCGTTCCCATAGGAAATGTTGCCGCGAATACAGGCCTCCCCTGTGCCCACATAGATGACGTTGGGATTTGAACCAGCCACCGCGATTGCTCCGATCGACGCAATCGACTGTTTGTCAAACAACGGCGTCCAACTCAGACCGGCGTTCGTGGTACGCCACACTCCTCCGGCGACCCCACCAAAATAAAAGATATTCGGATCGGTTGGAACCCCGGTCACAGCCAGCACACGCCCACCGCGGTAAGGACCGATCGAACGCCACTTCAACCCCTTCTCCAGACTTTCGGTGAATTGATCGGGAGGGCGCGCGACGATTAGAGGTAACAGCAGGAACATGAAACCAAGCGCCAATGCCGCTTTTAGGGCACGCTTCATATAGTCTCCAGGGACGGTTCGGCTCGATGCGGTGCTTATACTATTACCGGCTGGGTTTGCAAGTACAGCGTGGCAACAGTACAGCGTGGCAATAGTTGTGCCTCTTGACTTCTCGCGGATTCGTGTCGTCGTTGACTTGTCTTGGGGCAAAACATTAGATGACCGCAACATGGCCGGTTCCGACACGTTCATCCGACAGTCCATTTCGCACTACCGAATGTAGAGAAGTTGGCACGGTCCAGCTCGTGATGTGCTCCTATAACCTGGTGAACGGCACATGAGCCTGCGAAAATCCGTACCTGCTGAACACCGTCCCTAAGGGAACCTGGAGCTTCCCGGGCTTCGTCATGTCTGACTGGGGCGCGACTCACAGTACAGTCAACGCAGCGATGTATGGACTCGATCAGGAGCAGCCGGACAGCAACTATTTCGGCAGCCTCAAGCAGGCTCTGCAGAACGGCACGGTTTCCCAATCGCCGCTCGACGATGTGGTGCATCGCGTCCCTGCGCGCCCGGTTCGTAGTGGGAATCTTTGATTATCCGGCGACCATTCAACCATCGACGCTGCTGGCGATGCCGCGATTGCCGTAGCACTCTCTTTGCCGTAGCAGGCTCTCTCGTGCCCACTTCTCTCAGCGTGCGGCATTGCGGCGTATCCTGCATAAAAAAGAACCGGGCGGACCGATAAGGAACCGGAAAATAGTCCTTGACATATTCCTATATGGGAATATATTGATGCCATGGCAAGGGCGGCGACAACTTCCGATGCATTCAACGCCGTGGCGGAACCGCGGCGACGGGAAATTCTCAATTATTTGGCGCTGCAGGAGCGCTCCGTCAGCCAGATCGTGGACGCGTTGGAGATGGAGCAGCCTTCCGTTTCGAAGCACCTCAAAGTGCTGAAAGACGTGGGGTTAGTGGATGCGCGAAGGGAGGGCCGACAGATGCTTTACCGTGTGAACGCGATGGCCATCCGGCCGCTGTGGGAATGGACGACCACCTTCGAACGCCTCTGGCGGCATCAATTGGTCAAGGTGAAAGAGATCGCCGAGAAGAAAACGAATTTGTAGTCGTGTCCATTAATTTTCTCAAAAAAGGGGAGAGCCATGCCGATCGCAAAACAAGCAAGTCAACTAACCATCGAGGACCTGACGCTGAGCGTGCACGACGAAATTCATGTGCGCGCGTCGATCGAAACAACGTTCCAAGCGCTGCTCGAACAACTCGGGCCGCTGAACGGAGTGCCCGAGAGCGGCCCGATGCCGATGAAGCTGGAAGCGTGGCCTGGCGGGCGCTGGTACCGCGATCTCGGCGGCGAAAACGGCCACTTCTGGGCGCACGTGCAGGCCATCAAGCGCCCCACGCTGCTGGAACTCAGTGGCCCGCTGTTCATGTCCTATCCGGTCAGTTCAAATTTGCAATACCGCTTGAGCGAAGAGCCGGGCGGCACGCTGATCAAGTTCCGACACCTGGCACTGGGCTTGATCGAAGACGATCACCGGAAGGGTGTCGTACGCGGTTGGTCCACGATTCACGCGCACGTGAAAGCAGCCGCCGAAGGCGCGCGCGCGCACTGAGCTCGCGCGCCCAAAGGAGAATCCCGATGTGCCCCGCATGCATTTCAACGACGGCTTTGTTGCTGGGTGGATTTGTATCGAGCGGGGGCGTGGCAGCGCTCCTTGCAAGACTGCGCTTCAAACGCAATGCCAAGAAACTTTCCGGCGGTTAATCTCAAGGAGGAACCATGAGTGAAGCAACGTTCGAGCAAGCAAATCTGCAAGTGAAGCTGTACGACCTGCGGCGCGAGCCGCGGTTGCGTGAAGCTCGGGAATGGTTTTCCGAGCATTTCCACCCGCAATCCGTGGATGACGTGATGAAGATCTGTCCTCCGGGCAGCAAAGAAAACGCATTTATGCGCCAGGTCCTCAGCTACTGGGAGATGGTTGCGAGCATGTCCAACCGCGGCCTCCTGGACGAGGACCTTCTATTTGAAAGCGGCGGCGAAGACTGGGCGACGTTCCAGCAGGTCAAACCCGTGCTCGCCGCTTGGCGTGAAATGTTCGCGAGTCAGAAATTCCTCGGCAACCTCGAAGCGCACTGCACGCGGCTCGAAACCTGGCGCGAAAAGCGGAGCCCAGGCTCGAACGCCGCAATTCGCAAGGTGATCGACCAAGTCTATCAGGCCAAACAATCCGCCAAGGCGAAAGCCGCCTAAATCCCGGCTCGGGAGGGCGCGGCGCGCCCGCGCCCTTTCGACACAAAATTCAGGAGAAATGAAAATGGCAACAACTGCTGTGGTAAATCGAAAGGTCGTCTCGCACGCGGAATGGCTCGCGGCGAGAAAAGCGTTTTTGAAAAAGGAAAAAGAGTTCACGCGCTTGCGTGACGAACTCAGCAAGCAGCGCCGCGAACTTCCCTGGGAAAGAGTCGAGAAGAAATATGTCTTCGACGGGCCAACCGGAAAAGAATCGCTCGCTGATCTCTTCGCCGGCCGCAGCCAATTGCTCGTCTACCATTTTATGCTCGGCCCGGACTGGGTCGAAGGTTGCCCGAGCTGTTCTTTCCTCGCGGATCATTTTGACGGCGCCATTCCGCACCTGAACGCGCGGGACGTCACTTTCCTCGCGATTTCGCGCGCGCCTCTTCCGCAGATTCAGGCGTTCCAAAAACGCATGGGTTGGAAATTCAAGTGGGTTTCCTCGAACGGAACCGACTTCAATTTCGATTACAAAGTTTCGTTCACGCCCGAAGACATCGAAAAAGGCGCGGCGAATTACAACTACGACACGATTCCATTTCGACTAGAAGAAGGGCCCGGCCTCAGCGCGTTTTACAAGGAAGAAGCCGGAACTGTCTATCACACTTACTCGACTTTCGCGCGCGGACTCGATATGAACATCGGCGCGTACCACTTCCTCGATCTCGCTCCTAAAGGGCGAGACGAAGAAGACCTCGCCTTCAGCATGGCCTGGGTCAAGCATCACGACAAATACACCGGTCACGATGTCATCGATACGAAGCGCGGCTACGTGCCTCCCGCAAAAGTGCACGATTGCTGTGCGAAAGAGGAAAACGCGTAGCAATTGTTCCGACTCACGAAATCAAAGAAGGGCCGGCAATCTCTCCGGCCCTTTCGCAACGCGATTCCTGCCTGTGATTCTTACCTGTGAAACGGCTATAACGATTGTAGAGAGGATGTTCGATAGGGTCTTAAGTTGTTCTCTTTCCTATCGGTGGTAGGTTGACACCGTGGAGATATGCTTGCCGGGCCTACATTGCTTCAGAATGTTTTCTTGCTCCCGGGGAGGGAGCCGCGACTTTACCCGTAGGGCCATAAAGCCCCGCTGAATCGTTCCATCTTGGACGCCAGCCCGTTCGAGTTGCGCAGCCAGCCAGAATACAAAACGCAGTGGCAGGGCGGTCTGCTTGTTCCTGTGCCACCGCAAAACACCAGCCGCAAGTGCCCTGAGTGTGGGCAGGTAGCAGCAGAGAATCGCAAGTCGCAAGCAAAATTTGCATGCGTCGAATGCGGGTTCTCGGCCAATGCGGATTTCGTTGCTGCTGTCAATATCAGAGAGGCGGGTCTCGCCTCGCTAGCCTGTTCGCAACCTTCGGGTGATGTAAGCCCGTCGTGTCAGGAACCCACCGAAAGGTATCCCCGCCTAGCGGGTGAGCCAGTAGGAATCCCCTCCCTTCAGGGTCCCTATCAGGGAGGGGAGGATGTCAAAGGTTCTCTTGGATGAAGCGTGGACTGAGGTGAACGTCGACTTGTACCAGCGGCGAGTCACCAACGGCCTTGAAGCTATGGACCTCACCGGCCTTAATGACAAAGATATCTCCCGCGCTGCCCTCGAAGGTCTTGCCGTTGACGGTCCACACTCCCCGGCCTTCACGGATGAACTGGATCTCATCATAAGGATGCCGGTGCGGCCCCGGTCCCGAACCGGGCTTCCCATGAAACAGGAACACCGAAACACTGGTGTCGCCCTGCTCAGCTCCAACAAACTCATACGAACTACCAACAAAAGGCAGACTCTCTTGGCGCACGTGATGCATGCTTTACCATCCTCCTACCCGGATTGGATGAGTGTGGCCCCGATCCGGTTCCGCGGAATACGGTGGTCGGCGCGAGGCCGATATCAGGCACACTCTCAGAATGCTTCCTGCCTCGGGAGGCGGTACAATCTCATCGGTCGATCCAGGCAGGTTGTTCTGGTCACGGAGGATGTGCCTGCCAAGTTCTAGGAATGGCGTGATCGTTAAACGATTAGTTGTCAGAATGATGGGGAACTTTCAGAGCGGAGCCCACTGGGCAAGTTGCTTGCTACTCTGTGACGTGACGCGATGAATGACCTCCTTGCGCAGATCGGGCACCACGGATACATCGCCATTTTTCTCATTGTTTTGGCAGAAGCCGTCGGGATTCCTGTACCGGCCGCACTGGCCCTAGTGACGGGCGGAGCCGCGGTGGCATCGGGTGCCCTGCGTGCACCGGCGGCAGCGCTGGTTGCAGTCTTAGCAATGTTGGTGGGCGACTCGTTGCTCTACGTCCTTGGAAGCCGCATGGGATGGCGGTTGTTAGATTTACTATGCCGGGTCTCCGGAGACCCGGAAACGTGCATCCTGCGCTCTGCGGAATCGTTCTACAAGCGCGGCCGGGCCACTTTGCTGATCGCCAAGTTCATTCCTGGAGTTAATTCGATGGCTCCCCCGCTCGCGGGAAGCATGAAAATGCCGTTCATGCAGTTTCTGGGACTGGACTTCCTCGGCGCCGTCGCCTATGCGTTTGCGTATGGCGGAGTTGGATTTATCTTTCGCGATTTCGTCGCGACGATCGCGCGTGGGTTTCGAGCGGCGGGACACGCAGTTGAGATCGTGGTCATTATCGCCGCGATTGCATTCACCGCTTATCGTGTCTCGCTGTACTGGAAGCATCGGGTTTACCGCATCGTTCCACGCATACAGGTGGCTGAGCTGGCTGAGAAGCTGCAGACTCAGTATTCAGGAATGATTCTGCTGGTCGATGTGCGCAGTCACGGTTACTACGATCCTGGTGCCGAACGTATTCGAGGATCGATTCGGCTGGAGCCGAATAACCTGTCGGAGGAAGTCAAAACACTTCCGAAGGATAAAGACATCTACCTGTACTGCACTTGACCGCGCGAGGCAACTAGCGCCCGTGTGGCGCATCTGCTGCGGGAGCAAGGATTTAAAGCGTTTGTCATCATTGGCGGCCTAGCAGCATGGCGCAAAGCCGGGAATCCGTTAGAGACAGTACCTCAGGCCGACTTGATGCATCTTCCGACTTTCAGCCGATAGAAATTCGCCAGGGACTGGGAAATCCTGTGGCACAGAATTCCTGCTGTTGCAAGAAATTCAGGAGATGAGCTGGGGCATTTGCTCCAGGTCCGAGGGAACGTTCGGGTTGTCACGGGTGAAGTGAACGTTGTCGAATTGAATATAGATGACGTGCTTGATCCCTTCCACGCGCCGAGCGCAATGTGCAACCGTTGGCGGAGCTTGCTTGCGTTTGGGGAGCGGCCGGACGTGGTCGGGCTTCTGCAGTCGTTGGAAGTAAACCCGATGCCATGGGCACAGGGGCGAACGCAACGGACAGTCCGGCAGCGACCGTTTTGCGAATCGCCAACATTCCTTTGAGCAAGCTTCGTCGCGTAAACTTCAGAATCCCCCAAATGGTTCGGTCCATAGACACACCTCCTCGAAATAGACTGCGGGTGTCTTTGTATTTACCGAGGATTGAGGGGTGGGGTACAGAGAGTGTAAGAGATTTGAACAATTCGCAACAGAAATCAGTTGGGGTCGAGCCGGGCCGGGGCTAATTTAACGAAACTGAAATGTCTCGGTCATAAGGCAGAAAATTGTTCTGATAGTATGAATGGCTTCCGCCATTCCGTGGCCACGAACGCTTCGACATTGCAAGGTGCGGCGAGGAAACTGACTTAGCGGTCCATGGCGAGCCGGCAATTGACTGTGCAAGGTGCTGCATCATCCCGTGGCGAGCAGCCTACGCGATCGCTAAATTCTCTGGAAGCCGCGTTGCGAGGATTGCGCTGAACACAAGGGGGTTATTTCTTGCACCAACCAAGTGGAACAGGGGCTTCTATGCAGAGTTCCCCAATCGGTGAATTGCATGCGGAACGAACCGAAGGAGCTCTCCAGGCGCCGCAACTCCCGTCACGCTGCCATCGTCGGAAGGGTCGCCTAGTCCGCCAAATCTCACCCTGGAGTCGCCCGATCTCTACATCAACCGCGAACTAAGCTTATTGCAGTTCCAGAGAAGGGTTCTGGAACAGGCACAGGATCCGGGAAATCCGCTCTTGGAGAGGGTAAAGTTTCTCTCGATTGTCAGCTCCAACCTAGATGAATTCTTCATGGTGAGAGTCGCGGGTCTGCAAGAGCAGGCGGCGAGCGGCCTACAAGAGGCCAGCGTCGATGGCCTGCCAGCGGCGATTCAATTGCAACGGATTCGCCAGGAAGTGCGGCAACTCGTTGAAGAGATCCATGATTTCTTGCGCGATACACTTCTGCCGGCCCTTGAGCGCGAAGGTGTGCGCATCGCGGACATTTCCTCTTTAACTCCGGAAGAACGGTCCGCGATGGACACGTATTTCCTTCAGCATGTGTTCCCCGTTCTCACACCCTTGGCATTCGATCCCGGCCGCCCGTTCCCGCATATCTCTGGCGGCAGTTTGAATCTGGCCGTGGTCGTAGGGGACAACCAAGGCACGGAAAACTTCGCTCGTGTGAAAGTCCCGGACTCCCTGCTCCAGCTGGTTCCGGTAATCTCGAGTTCGCGTCATGGGAAGCCTTCCAAACCGTCAGAGTCCGAAAGGGTATTCGTGTGGTTAGAGCAGTTGATCACTGCCAATCTCCATTTGCTGTTTCCTGGAATGGAGATCGTGGAGGCTTACCCTTTTCGGGTAACTCGCGACGCGGAAGTTGCAGTTCAGGAACTGGAGAGCGACGATCTGCTGGAAAGCGTCGAAGAGGCCATCAGAAAGCGGCGGTTTACCTCCGTCGTCCGTTTGCAAGTAGACGCAAACATGTCCGAGAAGATTCTCGAGATTTTGGCCAGCAATCTTCCCATCGACAAACAAGATGTCTACCGCATCCGGGGCTCGATCGGCCTCGGACGGCTCATGGAATTGAGTACAATTGACCGCCCCGATTTGAAGGATAAGCCCTTCTTGCCATCCGTTCCGCCCAGTCTTGGGGCCGATGCTGACGAAGACGTGTTCTCCGCCATTCGCCGCGAAGATCTCCTTCTCCATCATCCTTACGAATCCTTTCAGCCAGTTGTGGAATTCCTCCAGCAGGCCGCGCGCGATCCAAACGTGTTGGCCATCAAGGTGACGCTGTATCGCGTGGGCCGCAACTCGCCGATTGTGGCCGCTCTCCTTGAGGCCGTCGAGCAGGGAAAACAGGTATCCGTCCTCGTCGAACTGAAGGCGCGGTTCGACGAGGAAAGCAACATCGAGTGGGCGCGAACACTGGAAGATTCCGGCGTGCATGTTGTCTACGGATTGGTTGGCCTGAAGGTCCATTCCAAGGTTGCCCTGGTGGTCCGCCGCGAAGGCGAAGTCATTCGCCGATACGTGCATCTAGGAACAGGCAACTACAATCCTACGACCGCGCGCATCTACACCGACTTCGGTTTTTTGACGTGCGATGAAAAACTCGCGGATGATGTCACGTACTTTTTCAACTCACTGACAGGATATTCCCGGAAAAACGAACCCCACGAGCTCCTGGTGGCGCCCGTCAATCTACGACAGCGCCTCGAAAAAATGATCCTCCGGGAAATTGCGCTTCAGGAGAAGGGCGAACGTGGCCATCTGATCTTCAAAATGAACGCACTGGAAGATCCGCAAATGATCAGGCTGCTGTATCGCGCCTCGCAAGCGGGAGTGAAGGTTGACCTGCTGGTACGAGGACTCTGCTGCTTGCGGCCTTTGGTTAGCGGATTCAGCGACAATATCCGCGTTACCAGTATCGTGGGTCGTTTTCTGGAACATAGCCGCATCTACTATTTTCGTAATGCAGGCGAGGAGGAAATTTATCTTGGCAGCGCTGACCTCATGCGACGCAACCTGAGTCATCGCGTCGAGATCATTTTTCCGGTGGCCAATCCCAAGTTGCGTCGTCGCTTGAAGGACGTTCTCACCGTTCAGTTGGCCGACGAAAAAAAATCCCATCATCTACAAAGCGACGGCCATTACATCCGTAGCAGCAAGCGCGGACAGCCCGATGCGCTCGATAGCCAACTCCGCTTTCTGAGCCATGAAGACTCGCCTCTCAAGACAGCTAAGGGCTCGGCGGCTTTGTCGCGCAAGGGCCGAGTCGCGGATCGCCGCGCTCACGAGCGGCCCAAAGCCTGATTCTTGCCAACCGCTGTTCTGGGATTGTCCGAAAAATTTCAGTACCAAAGACGGCCGGCAGTGGATCGGCGTTATGGCAGCGGAATCGGGCGCTGGCCAGTGCCGGGCAAATGCTGGAATGCTTGCTGAATTCCTGCTGGCCTTGTAGCGATCGAGGTGATTCTGGATCATCGCTTCAACCATCTTGCGCTTGCGTCGCTGCACTCCTGGCATGTTCGTCCGCACTGGTCCCAGTTCCAGTCCAAATTCCTCCCCCCGCTTCGCGAGCGATGCCACGCTGGCACTGCGAATGATGTTCTTGCTTGGCAGGCAAGCAACGTTCGGGCAAGAACCACCGATCAGCTTGCGCTCGATCACCGCGGTGCGATGGCCAGCTTTCGCCATTGTCCAAGCCATGTACTTTCCACTTTCGCCGCTCCCAACCACCAGAACGTCATAACGCTCGATCTCAGACATGTATGCTCCTTTCGTTCCGCGGGTGCCCTCCGGGCCGCCGACGCTACAAGTTTCAAAATCTACAAGCCTGTGATTGCCGTCGCAACATTGATTCGCACGAATATTCGCCAGCACCACCCGCGGCAATCGTCCATCACCGAGGTCGGCATCTGCCACCAGTTCGCATTTCAGGAAACTCAGTACAGCGCCAATCCCTCTTTTCTGGTTATGATGAGCAGAAGCAACTTTAGAACCTTCGGAGCCGCCCTGATGACTATGACCCTGCTTGTCCGCCGCTGCCTCTTTCTCGCGGCGGCAATCTTCGCTTTTCTGTTCGTCGCCTCTCCCTCTTTCGCTCAGCAGCAGCCCTGGATGAATTCCCAGCTCTCTCCCGACGCCCGTGCCGATCTCGTCCTCGAAGAAATGACCCTCGATGAGAAGATCGATTTGCTGCACGGCAACGGCATGCGCGGCGTGGACAAGCCTCGCCCCAACGACTATCTCAGCAACGGTGGCGCCGGCTTTGTTCTCGGTGTTCCGCGACTCGGAATTCCCATGATTCAGATAAGCGACGCCGCCTACGGCGTTCGCAACAGCGGAGAAAACGGTCGCTACTCCACCGCGCTTCCCGCGAATTTGGCAGCCGCGGCCAGTTGGGACACGCAAGCCGCCTGCGAATACGGCGCCCTCATCGGCCGTGAACTCCGCGCCCAGGGTTTCAACATGACGCTCGGCGGCGGTACGAATATCACTCGTGAACCGCGCAATGGCCGCACCTTCGAATATCAGGGTGAAGACCCGATTCTCGCCGGCACCCTCGTCGGCAATCGCATCAAGTGCGAACAGGCCCAGCACGTTCTCGGCGACATCAAGCACTACGCCGTCAACGATCAGGAAAGCGGTCGCAACGAAGTCAACGTCATCATCACTAAACGCGCTCTTCACGAAAGCGATCTCCTGGCCTTCAAGATTGGCATCACCATCGGCAATCCCTCTGCCGTCATGTGCTCTTACAACGCGGTTAACGGCGACTTTGCTTGCGAAAACAAATACCTGCTTACCGACGTTCTCAAAAAAGAATGGGCCTTTCCCGGGTTTGTGGTTTCCGATTGGTGGGCCACTCACAGCACCGTGAAAGCATCCGCTGCCGGACTCGACAATGAGCAACCCTTGGACGAATTCTTCGGCGCAAAACTAAAAGAAGCCGTGCAGTCCGGCAAAGTTCCTCTTTCCGAAATCGACGATCACGTCCGCCGCATCCTCCGCTCCGAGTTCGCCGCTGGCCTCATCGATTTCCCCACACAAAAGAGTGTGGTTGACGTCGAAGGCGGCTTCGATACCGCCCGCCGCATCGCCGAGCAAAGTACTGTCCTCCTGAAGAACAGCAATGCAACCCTTCCCCTCGATCGCGCAAAACTGCACTCCATCGCCATCATTGGTTTGCACGCCGATTCCGGCATGATTTCCGGCGGCGGCTCAGCACAAGTCGACGCCCCCGGCCGTCCTCCTTCAAAGTGGAAAGAACACATATGGTTCCCCACTTCGCCGTTAAGAGCGGTCAGCGCTAAGGTTCCTAGCGCAACCGTGGCCTTCGATTCCGGCAAAGATCCCGTCACTGCCGCCGAGCTCGCTAAAAAATCGGATGTCGCAATCGTCTTCGCGTCTCAGTGGACCAGCGAAGAAATGGATTTACCGAACCTCTCGCTCCCCGACAATCAGGACGCGCTCATCGCGCAAGTTGCTGCCGCCAATCCGCACACCATCGTGGTTCTGGAATCAGGCACCGCGGTTCTCATGCCCTGGCTCGACAATGTTTCCGCGGTCCTCGAAGCCTGGTTTGCCGGAAGCAAAGGTGCCGATGCCGTCGCCAACATTCTCTTCGGCGATGTGAATCCTTCCGCGAAACTTCCGATGACCTTCCCTCGCAGCGAAGCCGATCTCCCCCATCCGATTCTCGTCATTCCTGCGAAGGAGGCGCAAGGCAGCGCCGCCGTCATGAAATCGGGCGAGGCCAAACCCACCTTTGCCGTGAACTACGACGAGGGACTCAAGGTCGGCTACAAGTGGTACGACGCGGAAAACAAGCCCGTCCTTTTTCCTTTCGGCTTCGGTCTTTCCTACACCACGTACTCTTACTCCGGCATGAAAGTGAATCCCGGCAAGGAAACAGTCGTGACTTTCACCGTAAAAAATACCGGTTCCCGCTCCGGAGATGAAATCGCGCAAGTTTATGCCGCGCTTCCCGCCAGCGCCGCAGAGCCTCCGAAGCGTCTCGTGGGCTGGAACAAAATCCACCTGAATTCCGGTGAAAGCCGCGAAGTCACCGTGAAAGTCCCCGTCGAATATCTCTCCATCTACGGTGAAAATCCCGATGGCTGGAAGCTCGTTCCTGGCAGCTATACATTTATGGCCGGACCTTCGTCCAAGGATCTGCCCCTCAGCAGCAAGGTCGATCTCAAATAGGCCGTTAACCCGCCTGGTTTTTCGGCAAACTCTCTTGTAACCTTCGCATGCTGCCCGAATCCTACGCATGGACGGTACGGCCTTTGCCCGGCCCGCATCTAACAAATGCATGCGGGAGGGCACGACTTCAGTCGTGCCGAAAAGCAAGTCAACCCGAGGGCTTCAACCCCTGAGGCTGCTTGCCGGGCCAGCAAAAAGGTAGCTGAATTAAAATGACAATTCGCAAAAATCCCGATCTCACCTACGCCGACGTCACGCCCAAATCTGTCTATCTCAATCGCCGCCAAATTCTCCGCGGCATGGGCATCGCCGGAGCGATGGCCATCGGCGGAAAGCTTGTCTCCAATCTCGTTTTTCCGGAAACCACGCTCTACGCCGGAACGAAATTGACCGTCGCCTCCAAGAGCCCCTTCAGCACCACGGAAAAGCAAACCAGCTACGACGACGTCACCCACTACAACAATTTCTACGAGTTCGGTACGGACAAAGGTGATCCCGCAAAATACGCCCAGAACTTCCGCACTTCTCCTTGGACCGTTTCCATTGAAGGCGAAGTCCAGAAGCCCATCAAACTCACCATGGACGATATTCTGAAACTTGCCCCGCTCGAAGAGCGCATCTACCGCCATCGTTGCGTCGAGCGCTGGTCCATCGTCGTGCCCTGGATTGGCTATTCCTTCAGCAATCTCGTGAAACTCGCTCAGCCTACGGAAAAAGCCAAGTACGTCGCCTTCACCACCTACTTCGATCATTCCCAGATGCCCCAGGCCAGCCACGCCGGCATTGAATTCCCTTATGTCGAAGGCTTGCGCATGGATGAAGCCATGCATCCTCTCACGCTTCTTTGCGTCGGAATGTATGGCGAAACCCTGCCGAATCAGGATGGCGCGCCCGTTCGCATGGTCATCCCGTGGAAATACGGCTACAAGAGCGTTAAGTCTCTCGTGAAAATCCGTTTTGTGAAGTCCGAGCCTCCCACCACCTGGGGACTTTATTCTTCGACGGAATATGGTTTTTACTCCAACGTGAATCCCAACGTCGATCATCCTCGCTGGAGCCAGGCCACCGAACGCCGCCTCGGCGAAATCTTCATGCGCAAAACCCTCATGTTTAATGGCTACGAAGACCAGGTTGCCAGCCTCTATTCCGGCATGGACCTGAAGAAGTATCACTGACGTGAGTTCCTATTTGCGCAAACTTCTCGCCAGCAAATGGACGAAAGTCGCTGTTTTTCTGCTTTGCCTCGTGCCCCTTGGCGATCTCGTCTATCGCGGCTTTCACGCCCGGCTCACCGCTAATCCCGTCGAATTCGTCCAGCACTTTACTGGCGATTGGACGCTGCGCTTCCTGCTAATCACTCTGTCCATCACACCGTTGCGCAAACTCTTGAATCTTCCCGAACTCATTCGCTTCCGCCGCATGCTCGGCTTGTTCGCTTTCTTCTACGTCTGCCTGCATTTTCTTACCTACATCGGCCCGGACCAGTCTTTTAGTCTCGCCGGAATGTGGAAGGACGTCGAAAAACGCCGCTACATCACCGTGGGCTTCCTTGGTTTTGTTTTGCTGATTCCCTTGGCCATTACTTCCACGAAAGGCTGGATCCGCCGCCTCGGCGGGCGCCGCTGGCAAATTCTCCATCGCTCCATCTATGTTGCTGCCATCTGCGGCGTGATTCATTACTACTGGCTAGTCAAATCCGATGTCCGCGAACCGCTAATGTACGCCGCCATCCTGGCCATCCTGCTACTCTGGCGCCTAGCCACGTGGTTCGTAAACCAAAAGGGCACGCTAGCTCCAGCCACCGCAAAGACGATGTCCCCGAAGCCGTTGTAGCGCCCGACCTCTCGCGGTCATCCCGAACGAAGCGACCCGACTCTTTCTGCCGCGCCGCTGTCTGTCGCGGTCGGGTCGCGCAGTCGAGGGTCGTGGATTGATCGCGGTTTGGCGAGAACCGGTGGAGGCTCTCTTACTGCAGTGTCACAAGCCTGGCAAATCTGTCATTCTGAGGGCATCCGACGAGGATGCCCGAAGAATCTCAACCTGAAATGTTTAGGAAATGTTCTGTCCAGTTGGATTCTACCGCGATTACGAAGAACGTCCCGCGTCGCCAGACCCTGAAGAATATCGCGCCTCAAAATCGATTCCCCAAAAGTGTGGTGCCGGGGTCAAAAACTCCACTCCCACGCGGATTCCCTTGCTTCCGCTGTCACCCGTAAACACGATTCGGCACTCTTGCTCATCCTGCGTCAATGGATTCATCAGGACGATCGTTTCGCCCTGGTCCACTTCATTGTTCAACATCAGCAAACCGCCCTGCGCGTTCACCACCACCGTCTCACACACCTCACGGAATTTTCGCCCGTCGTGCCCGCGTCCCTGCGCTTGCACACGCATCTTGTGAAAGATGCGCTGGCTTCGCCGGGCCGTCGCAAATGCGGTCTCGTTCATATGCTCATGATGCGGTTCACGCTAGGACCCGTCAATTGCCCTTTGGGACAGGTGTCCCCTATCGTCAAGCAGCCGAATTGCGCTAGCCACTCCCTCCTGGCCTCTTTCGGCCTCTTTCTGGATGCCTTGTACCCGACCATCCCTAGCCGTACTATATAGACGGCGACCATAGCAGCCTCTGTTCGCTGCCGCTCCTTTCCGTCGCCGCAACCTTTCGTTTGAAATTTTAGGTACGTAAGTCAACGGACCGAACAGTTGTCCCTGAGGCCCAAATATGAACCTTACTGAATTTATCGAAGGTCGCCGCGAGCAACATCTGAACGAGCTTTACGATTTCCTCCGTATTCCTTCGGTCAGTGCCAAAAGCGAACATAAACCCGACATCGAACGCGGCTCCCACTGGGTTGCCGATCGTCTCCGTTCCGCTGGCTTCAAACACGTCGAAATTATCCCCACCAATCTTCACCCTCTCGTTTATGCCGAATCCCTCGAAGCTCCCGGCAAACCTACCATCCTTTTTTATGGCCACTATGATGTCCAGCCCGCCGAGCCTCTGGACCTTTGGACTTCTCCCGCCTTTGAGCCCACCGTCCGCAACGGCAACATCTACGGGCGCGGCACGGCCGACGACAAGGGCCAGGTTCATATCCACCTTAAGGCCCTGGAATCTCTTCACCAGCTCAACGGAGAATTTCCCATCAACATTAAGGTTCTCATCGAAGGTGAGGAAGAAGTCGGCAGCGTCAGCCTTTGGGATTTCGTTCAAAAAAATAAAGCCAAACTAAAATCAGATGCCCTCATCGTCTCCGACACTTCCATGCTTGGCAAAGGCGTCCCTTCCATTACCTACGGACTTCGCGGCCTCAACTACTACCAGATCGAGTTGACTGGCCCAGAACGCGATCTTCACTCCGGCGTTTATGGTGGCGCAGTCCCCAATCCCCTCACCATCCTCACTGAACTTTTTGCCAAGCTCCACGACAAAAATTTCCGCGTCACCGTTCCCGGCTTCTACGATGACGTCGACAAAGTACCAGCCGCCGAACGCAAAGCCCTCAACGCCCTTCCTTGGAAAGCCAAAGACTTCAAGAAGGCCGTTGGCGCCCCGGAATATTGCGGCGAAAAAGGGTTTACCATCGTTGAGCGCCTCTGGATTCGACCCACTCTCGAGTTGAATGGCATTTGGGGCGGCTATCAGGGCGAAGGCGCCAAGACCGTCATTCCTTCCAAAGCCTACGCCAAATTCTCCACGCGCCTCGTCCCCGGCCAGGATCCTCCAAAAATCGCAAAGCTCGTTGAGAAGCACGTGCGCAAACTCCTTCCGAAGTTCGTGCACTGCAGATTTGAAGTGTTGAGCACCGGCAAGCCTTGGGTGGCTGCCTATCAAGCGCCCGTTTTTCAGATTGCCCAGTCGGCACTACAGAAGGGCTTCGGCAAGAAAGCTGTATTCATTCGCGAAGGCGGGTCCATCCCCTTCGTCACTCAGATGCACGACACCTTCAAGATTCCCTGCGTCCTCATCGGCTTTGGCCTACCCGATGAAAATGCCCACGCACCCGACGAGCACCTAGGCCTGGAAAACTACTATGGCGGCATCAAAGCCATCGCCCATCTCTATCAAGACCTAGCAAACCTGTAGCTCATCCCTTTAGGGATGAGGAAGTTGGTCGTGCTGGGTGGAACGCTCGTGGGGCGTTAGGATCGTGTTTTTCATCGGTGTAGTGGCCTGCTTTCCTCACCCGTTGGGCATCTCTGCCTCCGCTTTACGCCCGGTCCAACCGAAACAAATAACACCCCGCCTCGGTACTCCGCACGTGAATGTATTTCACCCGTGGATCTTCGAACAGCGTCTCCGCCGCCTTCCCTTCGTCGCCACCACTCACGCGAACCTCCGTCACCAGCGTGCGATCTTCCCCGTACGCATCCAAAGTCAGCAACCGCCCGTGATACTCTTCAGGAAACGCTCCTCCGCCGTTGTGCCGTTCGCAATCCCGCGCATGCACGTACACCGGCCCAGGTAATGGCGGCACACCCAGCTCGCAAAATGGGTCGTAGTCGAAAAGATACAGCTCTTCTTCGTTTACCTTGATCAACCGCAGGCAATGGCGGCACGGCGCGCGCCCCGCGGCTACTTCTTTGTGTGCCGGGAATCCATATCCCGGCGCTTTTTGCGTGTTTCGCACAGACTCGGCAACTGCCGTCGGAATGGCTGCTACTTGAAACGATGCCATGATTCACCTCGCTGGTATTTTCTTGCCAGGTGAATTCTGCCGGCTTTCCTCGAACGCTTCTATCCGGCAAACTCCGTCAAACTCTTACACCGTCGAAAGCTGTTCCCGCCGTCCCTCCGCATAATTCTGCAGCGCCACGTTCGCGCTTCCGATGGTCTGCAGCGCATCCACCACACTCGCCAGATCTTTTCCGCGGATTACCACGTACATCTCATCTTCCCCCAAGCCGGTGTACACGCGATTCCCAATGCATCCCAGGCTGGTGATCGTCCCGTGTTGCAGCGACGCCGGCAGGGCCATGCACGTCGGCCTTCCCAGCACCGGTGCGCCCGCGCGCACTCCTGCGCGATTTGCCGCTTCCAGCAGCAGCATGGCCCCCGCTGGTTTCACCGCGAATAGCACCACGTCCGGCTCTCCGTGCGCATCCCCCAGCGGCGAATACACAATCGCCTTCGGCCCTTTCGCCAGACGCGGAATCTGCGGCACTTCTTCTTGCTTCACGTAGCCCAGGTCAAACATCATCTTCAGCGTTTGTTCCGTTTCCTTCTCCCGTTCCGGCGAAAGCGCGATGTTGTGCGTATACGCCCCCACCGCGCAGTTATAATGATTCTCCGGCACGGTGTAAAACGTCTTTCCTTCCGCCGCCAGCCTCCAGAAACTGCATCCCGAAGGCTCTGTGCCTTCGAACTTCTTCACATCCGCCGGCTCGCTGTCCCGAAAACTCACCGCTACCGCGCTTCGCGCTTGCTTCACCACCCGCGCTATCTTGTCTTCCAGTGTTTTCCAACATGTTGGGGTGCTCATAGCGGATTCTCCTCATCCATTTTTGGAATCAAAAAGCATAGCACACGCCCATTCACCTTTTTCCCTTTCCCGCGAACTCTCCCAACCCGCATGAATCCTGCACGTTTTGCACATGCCCCTAAAAAAACCGCATTTTTCCTGCCTTTTTTGCGGTTTCCCTCTTGCGTTCCTCTATTTCCTTCGTTATAGTCCTTGCGGCCCGAGTTTTTTCACCGAAAAATAGGGGTTTTTTCGCTCGTGGCTGGCCTCGATTCGTTCGAGGCGGATAGACAAACCAGGAGGATAAGCATACTAAATGGCAGCTAAGCCACTCAGTAAGACCAAAATCGTTTCGCATATCGCGGAGAAACTCGGCACGTCCAAGAAGACCGTCGCCACTTTCTTTGAAGAGCTCCACAAGCTCGCTGTGAAGGAAGCCAAGGGCGCCGCCGGCAAGTTCGTCATCCCCGGCATCGGCCGTGTTGTGAAGGCTCATCGCAAGGCTCGCATCGGTCGGAACCCGCAAACCGGCGAACAGATCAAGATCAAGGCCAAGACCGTCGTCCGGCTCCGCCCCGCAAAGGTGCTGAAAGACGCCGTTCTGAAGTAGCTTTCTCTCCCGCAAGGGAGCGCCTCAAAAAATTGCAAACCCCCCGGGCCCTGCCACTCGCAGGCCACCGGGGGTTTCTCTTTAGTAGCTCGGGAGGGCAGGACTTCAGTCGTGCTGCAAGAAAGTTCTCAAGCTTTAGCCCGTGAGGCTTCTTCTCGCTCACTCCCTACAGCGTCTTCACGTACGCAATCACATCCTTAATCTGTCCCGGCTCCAACGTTTCCTTAAACGGTGGCATCAACTGGTCCCCGTTCTCGATCCACGCCTTCAAACTCTCGTCCGTGATTTTCGCTCCATTCACGCTGAACGTTCCGCGCTTGGACAGTCCCTTCAATCCTGGCCCGATCTTCTTCTGGTCGCTATTGTCGTAGTGGCACACCGCGCATTTCTGCTGAAACACCGATTTTCCCCGCGCCGCTGCCGCTGCTCCCCCGCTCGCGCCTCCGCTTTTCTTCCCAGAATCCTGTGCCAACAGCGCTCCTGCTCCCAGCACCGCCGCGCATCCCGCAATCACCATACAATTCCGCATTATGCGATTCACTGTTCCCCCTCGCTTCCTCATGAAACGGCGCCTCCATTTTCTCTTTTCTTGCAAACAATTTCCACTCGTTCCCCGTCAAAAGGTACAGGTGCCCGCTATGCACACCTAGGACCTTCGTACCTTTGACCCACTCACTTTTTCCGCTCACAATTGCTCCCATGAATCAGGAGACCCTGACTCGCGCCTGGGAAGTTCTGCAAGACGCTTATCAAGCACAAATGGAAGGCGATTACGATCGCGCGGTTGAGCTTTACCAGTCCTCCCTCGATCTTCATCCCACCGCCGAAGCCCACACGTTCCTCGGCTGGACCTATCATTTTCAGGGCAAGCTTCTCGATGCCATCGCCGAATGCAAACGCGCCATCGCTCTCGATCCCGACTTCGGCAATCCTTACAACGACATTGGCGCCTACATGATCGAGCTTGGACAGTTTGATGAAGCCATTCCCTGGTTGCAGCAAGCCGTCGCAGCTCCTCGCTACGAGCCGCGCCACTTCCCGCACTACAATCTCGGCCGCGCTTTTCTCGGCAAGGAAATGTACGGCCAGGCCATCCGCTGTTTTCAGGAAGCCCTCAATATCGAGCCCGAATACACGCTAGCCCGCCAAGCCTTAGCCTCCCTCCGCCGCCTCGTCAACTAATCCTTAGTCCTGTAGCTCATCCCTTCAGGGATGAGGCGGTTCGCTTGTGCAGCGCTTGTAGAACGCGACCCGCTTTTGTCTCGTAAGAAAGTCTTCAGAGCAGGTGTGAAAACTCCTGCGACTCGGGAGGCCACGGCTTAGTCGCGCCGTATTTCCTTGCTCTGCGATCCTGCTGTGATTCCGAACGGAGTCTGCGGAGTGAGGAATCTCTCTTCGCTTTTCGATCCACGCCTCATGCTAATGAATTTCCCCTCCCTCTACCCCGCCTTCTCCACCGGCCTCACAATGCGATCGTAAATCCACAACAACATCGTCGTCACCAACCCCACAAACACGATCGTGTACCACGCGTACTCCGGCTTCCCCATCTGCTCCCCAAAATAATGCAGCATCTTCCCGCCAAACCATCCTCCAATCAACGACCCAATCCCCAGCGGCAAAAAAGCGAATCCCATGTACGTTCCCTGCTGCCCCGGCGGCGCCAGCCTCGAGATATATTCGTAATAGCGCGGTTGTTGGATCATCTCGCCAATCGCCAGCACCGCGATCGCCCCCACCGCTCCCCACATCGACGGCCTCCACACCAGCACCAGCCAGCACAAGCTCGACACCAGCGTCCCCAGCACAATCGCGCTGAACGCCGCCACTTTCCGCAGCAGATAATTGACCAGGATGGTGCACGCAATCACCAGGATGCTGTCCGTCACGAGCACCAGCTCCACGTCGATGTCTTTATTCACATACTCGTGCAGGTACACCGGCATCACAATCCACTGCTGCCAGAACACGATCCAGTAGCCCGTGAAAATCAGCAGAAAAATCATGAACTTCGGATTGCGCATCACCGTCACGAAATTCCGCAGCGTCTCGCCCACGCTCGGCTTCGGCACATCATCACTGCGCTTCGGCTCCCGAAACAACGTCACCACCAGAAAGAACATCACGAATACAACGGCCGCCGCGATATAGAAAATTTTCCCCGCTCCCAGGTGTCTCCGCGCCAGCGACGCCGCCAGCGGGCCCGCCGCTCCTCCAATGTTCACCATGGTGTAGTAAATCGAGTACCCCAGCGACCTCACATTCTCCTGCGACGCGCGCGCCGTCGTCCCCACCACGCTCGGCTTCACCAGCGAGATCCCCAGCGCCGGCAAAATCAAAATGCATCCCACAAACAGTTCCAGCGGCACCGCGTTCCTCGCCGGCGCCAGCCACGGCGCTCCAATCGACCCCAGCAAAAAATACGCCGCCGTCAATATCAAGTACGCCAGCGACAGCGCGCGCCGGAACCCCAGCTTGTCCGCCACCGCTCCGCCAAAAATCGCCAGGAACCACACCATCCCGCCAAAAATTCCTGTCAGCGTCCCGGTCTGTTGCGTGGGAAAGTTCAACGTCTCGCGCAGATAATTCGCCAGCGACGCGAACGACCCGTAATAAGCCAGCCGCTCGAATATCTCGCTGACATTCGCTACCCAGAACGACCGCTCGAACCCTTCCCGCACTTCCGCGAACCGCTGCGCCAGGCTCATCCGTCCTCCGCCCCCATTTACGCCGCACATCATATCAACATTTTCCCTCCAGGCCGTTGTAGGTGGACGGGTTGCCCACACGCCGCAATTGCGTGTGGGTTCTCGGATTTGCCTATGTAGCGGGCGGCTTTACGCAGCCATTCCAGTCGCATAGCCGCCATCGCGGGTCGCTTTTGTACTGGCCGACCTTCAGAGTCTGTGATAATTCCTGTTCTTTGGGAGGGACTGGCTTCAGCCGCGCCGCAACTCGCGAAAATTCAACGCGGCTTTAGCCGCTGAGGGCCGCTTTCTGCAGTTCTCACACACACTCTACAGGTCGGTTCTAGTTTGTAGCGGCCGCCTTCTGAAGCGGGCGCCTCGCTCTCTAGCGGGTCGGAGCTTTACCTCCGACATATAATTTTGCCAAACGGTTTGGGCCTTAAGCCCCCGAGGACTCCGCTCTTTCTCCGCTAGTGGCACGATACATCGTGCCCGGCTGGGTTCCTCTTCTCCTGCGTTTCTCTTCTCTTGGGCCCCTCCTCTTCCGACGTTGTCATCCCGACCGGAACGACCCGGCATTTTCTTGCGCGCCGCTTTCTGACGCTCCGGGTCGCGCAGTGGAGGGATCGCAGCAACCAACGTGTCCCACTCTCAACTCTTACGTTCTTCGGTTTTGCGTTTTCTCCAAAACTGCATACTGATAACTGATAACGCTCCAGACTCAACGCCTTGCCAAACAGGAATTCCTCGAGGCCTTCGACGAACGCTGGCCCAAAGTGGTTCAGGAAGCCCAATCCTTCGCCCAGCCCGGGCCCTCTGCTCCCGATTCTTCCGACTCCATTGCACCTGCCGACTCATGCCCCGAGTCGCAGGACGATCCCGCCGCCCAGAATGATTCCGCCACCACCGGCCCGGACGCCAGCCACAAACTGAAAATAATGTAGACGCCGCCCCGCCCCATCGCTGCGGCTAATCCTTCAGAATCAATAGTTGTAATCTGATACAAAAAAAACGACTTTATCAACCCTTAGAATCAACACTTACGAAAAACAGGGGGGAGGGGGCATCGCAGCGCACAACCGTGGCATGCTGAGCCGTCCATCGAAGCAATAAACCATTCACAAAAAACTACTAAAAGTGGCGACCAACGGTTTCAACCCGCCCGGTCGCCACTCTTTTTCATGAGATTGGCCCCGCGGCCAATTAACTGTTCTGCGGCGCTACTCGCACGCACAGATTCTGTCCACCATCGATCGGCTGATAATCCACCGTTACTACCGTTCCCGCTCTCACTTGTCCCGCCACTTGGGTATTTTTATCTACAACGAATTGCATGGTTTGTTTGCTTCCCCCATTGTCGACTTCCACCGCGAACGATTTCCCTTGGTCTCCAATGGTCGTCACTTTCCCGGTTACCGACTTCGTTGCCTCTTTCGCTGGATTTTCCTGCGACGGCGTTTGCGCTGACGTGTTGGTCATTGCCGGCGCACCCACCAGTAACAGGCCGCCCAGCGACGCCGAGAATAGAAGTTTCCGGATCATTACACGTTCCTCCTGTAGAATTGGCCGGTCCGCTCCTTGCAGCAGGATTGCTTCCACTTCCGGTATCGATTCTTCCCCGCCAGTTTACTACTCCCTCAATCAACCACTTACCGCCGCTCGAGTCCATTCCTCGCCCCGCCACTCCCCTCTTTCGCGTGCATATTTTCCCCTCGACCTGTCATTCTTTCTCTCTACGAAATCTGCGCTCCCGGCAAAAGTGCACTTGCTTGTGACGAGTCACGTATCACGAGTCACGCGGAGCACGAGCCACATATTCACCCATGTCGGCGCGCCGACATTTTGCAGGGCGAGAGCTCGCTCTCGCTTTTACGGTGTGACCTGTAGCCCACCGCAGGGGTGAGGCTTCTCACACTACGGCAAGCCCCAACTTCGGAAACGAAACTCGATACGTTCCCGCATCCAGTGTCAGCAACTTGTACCAGTTCACCAGCGCATGCGGTGGTTAGGCTTTCCGTGGATGCTTGCGTGGATTACTGTCCGGCGAAATATTTAGAAGTGAACACCAGCGACGCCGGCAGATGTTCGGCGAAGTACGCCACATCGTGTCGCCCAGGATACAGGTGGAATTCGTGAGCGATGTGCCGCGCCGTCAGGATTTTATCGAGCGCCGCGGTGCCCGCATCGAATCCATAATCGTCGCGATCGCCGCAATCAAAATAAATGTGCAGTCCCGTAAGGTTCGCCGTTCGCGCCAGCGTCAGCGGACTGTTCTGCTCCCAAAACGCCAGGTCCGGAGGCGCGCCGAATACGTTGCCGAGCACCCGAGCCCGCGGGGATTGTGGTGCGTTGCCAAGAAACGCCGGCAATTTCTCGATCAAAGCGGCGCTGTGCGCGCTGACAGATACAAACAGTTGTGGATGTCGGAACGCCAGATACAGCGCGCCGTATCCGCCCATCGATACCCCCGAAATCGCGCGGTTGCCGCGTCCGGCCGCGGCCCGGTAGCGTTTCTCGATCAAGGGAAAAAATTCCTGCAACAGAAAATCCTCGTAGCGATTCTTCCCATCCTTTGAATTAATGTAGAAACCGGCGCCGCCGTCCGGAGTTGCAACCAGAAATTCCTTCAGCTCCCCTTTTTCCAGCATGTCTTCCACTAGGTTCCACAATCCCGAATGCACGAAGAACTGTTCGTTGTCTCCTAGGCCATGCAACGAGTACAGAATCGGGAAATGTTTTGTTTTGTCGGTGTCAAACGAAGCGGGAAGAACGATGCAGTAGGAAACACTGCGCGCCAGAATCCTGCTCTGGACCTTATTGCATTCCACGCGTCCCGTCGCAGCGCGCGCTACCGCGGGAATCATCGGCAGCATTGCGAGGGTGAGGCGGAGAATAACTCTATTCATAACGCAGCGCGTCAACCGGATTGAGTTTTGCCGCACGAGAAGCAGGATAAAGTCCAGCCGCCAGGCTGACAAGCACGCCAAACACCAGCGCCGCAAGTATCAGCCACCAGGTAACGGAGGAAAGTTCGATCGGATTCAGGTTCTGCCGCTTCAAGTAGAGATTGGTTCCAATGGTAATCGCGCGTCCCAGCAGCCAGCCGAACAACACCCCGAAAATCCCGCCGAAGAATCCCATCACCCCGGCTTCCACAAAAAACAGCTTCTTCACGTCGGAATCCGTTGCGCCCAGCGCCTTGAGCACACCGATTTCGCGCCGCCGTTCCAGGATCGCCATCACGAGCGTGTTGACAATCCCCAGCGTGGAAACCGCCAGCGCCAAGCTGCCAAAAATGCCCAGCAGCGAATCGAACACCGAGAAAAATGTGCGCAAGGATTTGGACGCATCCAGCAGCGAGAAAGCCGCAAAACCCATGTTCTTGATTGATGTTTCGATGGCCTCAACCTGCGAAGGAGATTTTGCACGAACCGAGAGAGAAGCGTAGGTCGTTTTATTGGCGGCGCTGTCGCGCACGATATCGCGAAGATCGTTCACCTGCGCCGCGCGCAGCGTTGCCGCGGTTTGCAGCGGCATCAGCAATCGCGCGTTACCGTAACCGCCGTAGCCTTGCGCAGGCTCGGTTTCCACGATGCCAACAATCTTCAGCCGAAGCTCTTTGGGTATTAGGGAGAATCCGCCGCCCGATCCATCCGAATTTGCGCTACCGGAATTGTCGGCGGGAAGCGCCTGACGTTCCGCGTAGCGCAGCACGAGATACTGTCCCACCAGCGAAGCCGGTTTATCAGAGAGATCTTTGGCAAACTCGATTTGCAGAATCGCTTCATTCGCTGTTGGCGACGAGAAGAAGCCGCCTTGCATGCCATCAAACGAGCCCGAATTCCTGGACGAATCCGGCATGCCGGCAACCACCGTGGCAAATGGCTTGTCGTTGAAGCGCACTTCCGTGAAGAAACGGACCTGTGGGTAGACCTCCATCACGTTGGCAAGCTTTTCGATTTCCTTGCGCGCATCATCATCCAGAACGCGCGGAGGCTTGTCCGATTGTGGTTCACGCTGCGGGCGGCCCATGCCACGAAAATTGTTTTTGGGAGTGACGACGATGGTGTCGAACAAGCCGCTTTGTGAAAGGCGCTTGGACGCGAGTTGCTGCAAACCAACGCCAAGCGAAAGCATGGCAACGAGCGACGCGACGCCGACCGCCACGCCCAGTGTCGTGAGCGCGTTGCGAAGAATGGCCTCGCGAAGATTGCGCAGCGCCAAGTCAGTAAGATCGCGTGGCTTCATCAGGCCAGGCCTTTCCTGGATGCTGCCGTGGAGAGCAACTTGCCGTCGCCCATCGTCGCCAGCCGGTTGGCGAAGCGCTCGGCGAGCGGGCGTTCGTGCGTAACCATCACGATGGTCATGCCAAGTTGCTGCTGCAAATCGCGGAGCAGCGCAAGAATCGACTCGCCGGTTGCGGAGTCGAGATTACCGGTGGGCTCATCCGCGAGAAGAATTTTGGGACGATTCACGAGAGCTCGCGCGATGGCCACTCGCTGCTGCTCTCCGCCGGAAAGTTCCGTGGGGCGGTGACCCAGGCGATGCGTCAGCCGCACGCGCTCCAGAGCCTCGCGCACGCGCCCAGCTCGTTCGGCGCGCTCAACTTCCGCGAGTCGCAGCGGCAGTTCAATGTTTTCTTCGAGCGTCATGCGAGGAAGAAGGTTGAACGATTGGAAGACCATGCCGATGGTGTTGCGGCGATATCGCGCCAGCTCGAGGGGAGAAAGTTCGGCCAGGTTCTGGCCACGGGCCAGGATCGCGCCGGAAGTAACGCGATCCAGCCCGGCGATGAGATTCAGAAGCGTGGATTTGCCCGAGCCGGACGAGCCGAGGAGCGCGAGAAATTGTCCCTCCGGGATGGAGAGAGAAACGTCGTCGACCGCGCGAACGCTGCTTTCGCCCATGGTGTAGTAGCGGGAAACATGTTCCAGGTGGATGGCAGAGTCGGAGTTGGGCATAGTGGCAGCGGTCAATGGTCAAATAATGATACGTCGAAACGGGGACGAATATTTCAGTTGCAGCCGCAGAGAGTAGATTTCCTGTGTACTGAGGTCTTGCACCTACAGTCGCGAATTATCGGGGGCCATTCCTCCCCAAGTGCCTGAGGCAGTGAAGCTTCACCAGGCCGCGGGAAGTCAGGAAAATGTTGCAGCGCTTGATATCGCGGTGAATGATGCCGCGGGCATGCGCCGCGTCCAGAGCGTTGGCCCAGGGCTTAGGCAGGTCAGTGGAGCACATGCTGGAAAAAGAGCATAGAATGCGGATTGTTTAGCGGCGCTGAAGCACCGCCGGGAGGGTCTATGCTCGAAGGGAAGAGCGCGAAGGAATGGATTGATTTGTATGTCGACACAAAGCCGGCGGAGCTAAGGGATGTTGCGGAGAAATTGCGCAAGTTGATGAAGAAGACGGTAAAGAGCGCAAAGGAATCGGTGAATTCGTGGAAAATTCCTACCTACGAATCCAATGGGCCGATGTGCTTTTTCATGGTTGGGAAATATCATGTGACGTTTGGTTTTTTGCGTGGAACGTCGCTGCCCGATCCTGCAGGGCTACTGGAAGGAACCGGGAAGAATCTGCGGCACGTGAAGTTGCGCACCGCGGAGGATCTGCAGGAACCCGCAGTGAGAAAATTGATCGAGGCGGCGGCGCGGTTGAACAAGAAGGAACCGATGGAGAAGGTGATGAAGAGCAAGAAGTAGATCGCGCTTGAAGTGGGCGGGGATCAGGGACCAGCGATCAGGGATCAGGAAGCCGGATCCGACCGAGTTTCTGCCAGATTCAGTTTGCGAAGGAGAGCGATGAATAGGATTGCCGTGGTGTTGGTCGGGTTGTTGATGGGCGGAACGGCGTGGGCGCAGAAGCCCCCGCTCTTGCCGGAGAAAGATGTGGCGGCGATCGCTCAGGAAATCAGTGGGGAAACGGCCAAGCGGAATCTGGAGGGCATCGCGCGGTTTCACCGGCAGCGCGGGTCGCAGGGATTTCATGCGGCGGCGGAGCTGGTGGCGGAGCGCTTGCGGGTGTATGGCTTGAGTGATGTGACAATTCTGGAATTTGCGGCAGATGGAAAGATTTTCTATGGCACGCAGCGGTCGCGGCCGGCGTGGGACGTGGAGTTTGCGGAATTGTGGGCGAGGAACGACGGCGGTGCAGTGAAGCTGGCGAGTTTTGAGGCCGAGCCCGTTGTGCTGGCGGAGGACAGCGAGAGTGCGGATGTGAACGCGGATTTGGTGGACGCCGGAGAAGGGACGAAGGAGAGCGATTACTCGGGAAAAGATGTGAAAGGGAAAATTGTGCTGGTGAGCGCGCAGCCCGGCGCAGTGCAGGATTTGGCGGTTGGGAAATTCGGTGCGGCAGGAATTGTGAGTTGCGCGCAGAACCAGAAGACCGGGTGGTCGGGCGAAAACCAGGATGCCATTCGTTGGGGACACCTGGAGACGTTCTCGGCGAACAAAACGTTTGCGTTCATGGTGTCGTTGAAAACCGCGCGTGAATTCAAGGAACGCCTGGCTAAGGGAGAGAAAATCAGGCTGCACGCGGTGGTGAAGGCTGGGCAGCATTCGGGGAACTATGAGGTTGTCACCGCGACGATTCCGGGAGCCGATCCGAAACTGAAGGACGAAGAAATTGTTTTTTCCTGCCACCTGGATCACCAGCGGCCCGGGTCCAACGACAACGCCAGCGGCTGCGCCACAATCCTGGAAGTGGCGCGCACGCTGCAGAAATTGATCGCTGAAGGAAGGCTCGCGCGGCCTGTAAGGACGATACGCTTCGTATTTCCACCGGAAATTGAAGGAACGATGGCGCTGCTGAACGGCAAACCGGAGTTTGCCAAACGGATTAAAGCCACGATTCACATGGACATGGTGGGCGGCGGGCCGGAAACGAAGGCAGTGTTCCACGTGACACGCGGACCGATGAGTTTGCCCGGCTTCGTGCAAGATGTGGCATGGGCGTTCGCCGAGTGGGTGAACGAGGAATCCTACGAATATGCGGCCACGGGGAAAGCGGCGTACCCGCTGGTGTCGCCGGAAGGGGGCAAGGAGCCGCTGCGGGCCGAATATTCTGCCTACAGTATGGGGAGCGACCATGATGTGTATCAAGATTCGTCGTTCGGAATACCGGCGATTTACCTGAACGATTGGCCAGACCGCTACATCCACACGAATTTGGATACCGCGGCGAACATCGATCCCACGAAGCTAAAGCGCGCAGGATTTATCGGCGCCGCCAGTGGCTATTTTCTGGCGGGGATGAATGCAGATGGGGCAAGGAGCGCGTTGATAGCAATTGATTTCGATCGACTATTGCGCATGAATGCTGCGGCAGTAAGAGCCGCACAATTGTCCGCAAGCGAATCAGGGAATCTAATTTGGCAGTACTTGAATTCTGAAGTCGGGCGATTTGAGTCCATAAACCGAATTGTTCCACAGCCCATAGCTCTTAGCGAGGTGGCGTTTGAAAGGTATTTCCCGATCCAGACCCTTGCGAACCATGCCGGGACTCCAAAGCCAGCTAGCGGTGATGGACTCATGGTTTTTGGACGCAAGACGCAGCCAGCAGGGCCACTAGCGGTGTTTGGGTATGACTACTTCGAAGTGGAGTGGGCGAAGCGAGGCCACACGACGAAGCCAAAATTGCTGGAATATGAAGGACTGTGGGGCGGCGGGGAAGAATACGCTTACGAGGTGCTGAATTTCGCGGACGGCAAGAGAAATGTCCAACAGATTCGCGATGCCGTGTCGGCGGAGTACGGTCCGGTGCCGCTGGAACTGGTTTTGGAGTACCTGAAGGCGTTGCAGGAAATCGGCGTGGCAGAAGAAGTAAAAGCGCCAGTTAGCGAACCAAGGAAATGAACGAAAATCGACTCAGATCGCCGGCAGTCCCGCCCGCGCGCGAACCGCGTTGGAAATATTCCCGCCCGTAACCAGCAAAGCCACAGGGCCGTGACGATATGGCTGTTTCATGAATGCCGCGGTGGCTGCCGCGCCCGCTGGCTCAGCGACAATTCTTTCCCGATCGTGAAGCAAACGAATCGCACGGAGCAGCTCATCTTCGCTCACCAGGACGACATCATCCACGAGTGTGCGGATGGCTTGGACGTTTTCGGGTTCGGGTGTGCGCGTCGCAAGCCCGTCGGCGCAAGTATCGCAAGTATCCGTGGGGACCGCCACGCCCTTTTTCCACGACAGATAGTAGGAGGGCGCGCGTTCAGCTTGCACGCCGACGATTTTGACCTGTGGGTTGGCTTGTTTGATGGCCGCACCGATGCCGCGAATTGACGCCGTGTCTCCCATGGGAACGTAGATCGCAGCCACTGGCGGAAGCTGTGCAAGGATTTCCAGACCAATGGTAGCGGGCCCAGCGGGGAGATCAGCATCGGTGGCGTCATTCAGAAAGTACACGCCGGGACGCGCGGAATATTCCTGGGCTTGCAGGAAAGCGTGCACGAGATCGGGACCGCCAGCTTCCACAATGCGCGCGCCCAAGTCCACGATTTTCTGGAGCTTTACCGGATTGGGATTTGCGGGGAGAAAAATAGTAGCGGCGATACCTACCGTCTTTGCGGCCCACGCCACCGCCGCTCCGTGATTGCCGGTGCTGGAAGCGGTAACTTCGATGATGTTGCGCTTGCTGAGATTGGCGGCCAGAGAGTAGAGGGCCCCGCGCGGTTTAAACGAGCCGGTGGGAAGTCCAATCTCCAGTTTAAGAAATACTTCTGCGCCGTTCGTGGAGAGAGCAGCCGCATATTGCAGCGGCGTGGGCAAGAAATACTTCGCCAGGAGTTGTTGCGCGTTGCGAATTTCAAAGAGGGTCGGTCTCATTGGCGAGGCAATAGTTTGCCATGATAGTGGAAAGGCCCGTGTGGAGAATTCCGACGGTCGTCACCAGCCAGGGTGTAGGCTGTGTGTTAGCATGGAAATCTGCAATCGGAAGAGCCTGCCTGAGGAGCCTGCCTAAATGTCTGCGACCATGAAGGCGTTGCGCAAGACAAGAGCGGCTAAGGGATTGGAAATCCAAGAGGTGCCGGTGCCGTCGATCGGCGCGCTGGATGCGCTGGTGCGCGTAACGGCGACGTCGATTTGCGGGACGGACTTGCACATCGATGGTTGGGATCGCTGGTCGCAGGGACGCATCAAACCGCCGGTAACTCTGGGGCACGAATTCTGCGGCATCGTGGAGCGCGTTGGCGAAGACGTGAGTGCGCTGAGGCCTGGCGATTTTGTGAGTGCGGAGATGCACCTCAATTGTGGGCACTGCCACCAATGCCGCCTGGGCGAGGCGCACATCTGCCAGAACCTGAAGATCATCGGCATCGATATGGATGGCGCGTTTGCTGAGTTTGTGAAAATTCCCGCAACGAACATCTGGAAGCTGGATGCGGCCATTCCCGAGCACTACGCGGCGATCCTGGATCCGCTGGGGAACGCAGTGCACACCGTGCTGGCGGGAGCGATCGCGGGACAAACGGTGCTGGTAACCGGCTGCGGGCCAATCGGGCTGATGTCGATCGCGGTGGCGAAGGCTTGCGGCAGTTCCACCGTGTTTGCGACGGAAACAAATGAGCACCGGCGCGCCATGGCCGAAGAAATGGGCGCCGATCATGTGCTAAATCCCGCCTGTGAAGATCCAGTCAAAAAAATTCTGGCCGCGACAGGCGGCACGGGTGTGGATGTGCTCCTGGAAATGAGCGGGCAGCCCGCGGCGATTCAGCAAGGGTTCAAGGCGTTGCGTGCGGGAGGCCGAGCGTCGCTGCTGGGGATTCCGACAGAAAATGTTCCGCTCGACCTGGTGCAGGACGTGATTTTCAAGGGCGCAACCGTTCAGGGCATTTACGGACGACGGATGTACGGGACCTGGGTGCAGATGACAGCGCTACTGAAGGCCGGGCGCGTGAACCTGGAGCCATTGTTCGGCGAACGCCTGGTGCTCGACAATTTTGAGGCGGCGTTTGCGAAACTGCACAGCGGGATGGCGGGCAAAATTCTGATGTATCCGAATGGCCTGACAAAGTAGCAAAAGAATTCACCACCGAGGGCACCGAGACCACAGCGTTTGGAGACCGAAGACATGAACGAATCCGGGGCACAAACCACCAAACAAAACCCACTGCAGTACGTAAGCGAGACGCTCGAGGATTTGCGAAGCAGGGGAGTTGCGCCGAAGTTGCGCGTGCTCGAAGGGGAGCAGAAGCCCGTGTGTGTGTTCGACGGACGCGAAGTAATCAATCTGGCGTCGAACAATTATCTGGGACTGACGTCGCACAAGGCTTTGCGCAAAGCGGCGTTGGAAGCGGTGCGAAAATTGGGCGTGGGCGCGGGAGCGGTGCGCACCATCGCGGGCACCATGAAGCTGCACATGGATTTGGAAGAGCAGATTGCGAAATTCAAGCACACGGAAGCGTGCGTGGTGTTCCAGTCGGGGTTCACGGCGAACGCGGGAACGGTGTCGGCAGTATTGGGCAAAGACGACCTGATTATTTCCGACGAACTGAATCACGCGTCGATTGTCGATGGGGCGCGGCTATCGAAAGCCACCATCAAGGTGTTCAAACACAAGGATATCGCGGATTGCGAACGGATTTTGCAGGAGAACGGGGCATTTCCCGGCAAGAAGCTGATTATCAGTGACGGTGTTTTCTCGATGGATGGAGATGTTGCGCCGCTGCCGGCTCTGTGCGACCTGGCGGAAAAGTATGGCTGCATCATGATGGTGGATGACGCGCACTCCAGCGGAGTGCTGGGGCGCAGCGGGCGCGGAACCGTGGATCATTTCGATTGCCACGGGCGCGTGCACATTCAGGTGGGAACACTGAGCAAGGCAATCGGGTCGATGGGCGGCTATGTGTGCGGCTCGCGCGACCTGATTGATTTTCTGTATTTGCGGGCGCGGCCGTTTTTGTTTTCCACGTCGCATCCGCCCGCCACGGCGGCCGCGTGCCAGGCGGCATTCACGTTGCTGGATTCTCCGGAAGGCGAAAGACTGGTCAAGAAACTCTGGGCCAATACAAAATTCTTCAAAAGAGAATTGCAGAAGCGCAGCTTTGAGTTCAAGGCCAGCGAGACGCCAATTATTCCGATTCACGTGGGCGATGCGGCGAAAGCCTTTGAATTTTCGCGGAAGTTGTTTGCGGCGGGCGTGTTCGCGCCGGCGGTTGGCTATCCGACCGTTGCGGAGGGCAAAGCCCGTTTGCGGGCGATCGTGAGCGCGGCGCACAAGCGCGAATATCTGCTTAAGGCGGCGGATATTCTGGCAGAAGTCGCGAAACCGCTGGGAATTGTGTAACGGAATTCCACCGAATCGCCTAGAACCGTCGCCCTCTCTCGAACCGTCACCCCCTTATGTAAATTCTTCTTTTCGTTCGCGTTTCCGTCTGCCTGAGGTCTAAGCTCCTGGGTCCATCCCTTAGCTAAGCAATTCAAAACAAACGCTGCACTGTTGGCATAGGATTTGCCATCTAACTATTGGGCCCTTAGTGCCCTTCTGTCCGGAAGGTTGCTCCAGCCCTAGGTCACGGACAGTCGTTGGAGGTTTAAATGAAACGCACGGGATTCATAATTTTGGGAGCGCTTGTTTTCGCCGGCTCCGCGGTGTGCCAAACGCAAGCCGGCGCGCAGACATCGAGTTCAGCCTCTGCAGCTCCCTCCGCTTCGACGGACAATCCACGGCTGAACGCTTCGTTGGCAGATGGTTCGCCAATTGTTGCCGAACTGAGTTCCTCCGTTGATTCCAAGAAGACAAAGCAGGGCGACGCGGTGACCGCGCGCACGACAGCGGACATTCGGGCGGATGGAAAAACCATCATTCCGAAAGGAACAAAACTGGTCGGCCACGTAACCGAGGCCGCTGCGCGTGCAAAGGGCGGCACCGATTCTTCTTTGGGCATTGCGTTCGACAAAGCGGTCTTGAAGGGCGGCGAGGAACTGCCTTTGAACGTTGCCATCGTCGCGGTGGCGCCGCCACCGTCGTCAATGCCAGGACAACAAAATATGAGTAACGGTGCGCCCGGTGCGCCGGTTGCCTCGCCGGGCGTGCCTTCAAACATGGGCCGCCCCGGTGGCACTGGCTCCATGGGAGGGTCGCCCGCGACATCCAGCGCTCCCACTGGTCCTCCGGTAGATACCACAGTGGCCTCGAACGGCGCGCCACCAGAGAAAGGCTTGGATGCTTTAGGACGCCTGACGTCTGACAGCCGCGGCGTATACGGCTTGAAGGACGCTAGCCTGCGTCCGGCGACAAATCCGGCGGAAGGCTCCGTGATTACGTCGAACGGCAAGACTGTGCGTCTAGACAGCGACACGCAACTCCTGCTGGTAACGCAAGGGCGCGGAGCCGCAACCGCAGCACCGAAATCGTAGTTTCTTCTGCAAGTCTCGAACGGCGGGCACATGCGAGTGCGCCCTTTTGTTTTTGTTGATTCGATAACCCTGGCTCGCGCTTGCTATACTCCCCGGGATGCCTGCAGAAGAAAAAAAACTCTTCCTGATCGATGCAATGGCGCATATTTACCGGGCGTTTTACGCCCCGATGGCGCGGATGAATGCGCCCAGCGGAATGCCCACGAAAGTGCCGTTTCTATTTTTGAACATCGTACGGCGGATTTTGAAGGACTACAAACCGGACTACGTGGCCATCGTCTTCGATACCAGGCAACCGACTTTCCGCGACAAACTGTTTGAAAAGTACAAGGCCCAGCGGCCGCCGATGCCCGATGAGATGAGCATCCAGTTGCCCTATGTGCGGCGGCTGATGGAGGCCATGAACCTGCCGATTCTGGAACTGGACGGCTACGAGGCCGACGACGTGATCGGCACAATGGCGAAGCTGGGGAAAGCCAAAAACCTAGAGGTTCTGGTGGTCTCAAACGACAAGGACATGATGCAGTTGGTGAACGCAGGCGTGAAGATTTTGCGGACGGGCACGGGGGGAGCGAAAGCAGACACGATCGTCGACGCAAAGAAGGTAGAGGAAATCTTGGGAGTGACGCCGGACAAAGTGATCGACTTGATGGCGCTGTTGGGCGACACCGTGGACAACATCCCGGGCGCAAAAGGAATCGGGGAAAAAGGGGCGACCGAGCTGATCCAGAAATATGGCAGCGTGGAAAACGCGCTTGAGCATGCCGCCGAGGTGCCGAACAAACGCTACCGCGAAGCACTGCAACAGCAAGTGGAGCAAGTGAAGCTGAGCAAGCAGCTTGCGGCCATCGAAATGGACGTGCCGTTGGAACTGGACACCGAGAAATTGAAGGCGCGCGCGCCTGACGTCGCCGCGCTGACGGTACTGTATCGCGAACTGGGTTTCAACTCACTACTGAAAGAATTGCTGGCTGTGGGGGCCGCACCGCAACAAAGTGAAAACGCTCCGGCAACGTTGGCCAGCGCGGCGGTGGAGAGTGCGACAGCCCAGGAACCTAAGGATTACGCCCAGCTGGCGAATGCCGAGGACTTCCGCGTCTACCTGAAAAAGTTAGCGGCGAAAGATTCCTTAGCGATTTGGCTGAACCTGGAACCGGGAGAGCGCGGGACGGAGGGATTTGGGACGCGGATCGCCTCGATCGAAGTGTCGTCAAAGGCGGGCGAAGGGCGCGCGGTGTGGGTGGACGAAAAAGGAGAGGTGCTGAAAGCGCTGGAGCCGGTGTTGCGCGATAGCAAGCGGCGAAAGATCGTGCACGACCCGAAACTGTTCCAGTTATTGGCGGGCAAGACGGAAAACATCGAACACGCCACGCAATTCTATTCGTATTTGTTGCGGCCAACGACCGCGAACCACAATTTTGTGGATGTAATCTTCCGGCAATTCAATGTGCCGATGGGTGGCGGGCCGGGAGAGCGGGCAGACTATCTGCAACGCCTGGCGCCGGCGCTGCGGGAGCAGATGGAAGCGCAAGATTTGCCGAAGGTGTACGAACAGATCGAGCTGCCGCTGGCTGCGGTACTGGCGGAAATGGAGCGCGTGGGAATTCGCGTCGACCCCAAAGCGCTGGAGAAAATGTCGGAGTCAATGGAAAAGGAAGTGCGGCGCATCGAGAAGGAGATCTGGTTGCTGGCCGACGCGGAGTTCAACCTGAATTCGCCGACGCAGCTTGCGGAGATTCTGTTCGACAAATTGAATTTGCAGCCGCCGGGGCGTCGCGGTGGGAAAAAAGTACGGTCAACCGCAGCGGACATTCTGGAAACGATGAGCGCGCAGCACGAACTGCCGCGCAAGATGATCGAGTACCGGGAAATTGCGAAGCTGAAATCCACCTACGTGGATGCCTTGCCGAAGCTGATTCATCCGGAGACGGGGCGGCTACACACCAGTTTTTCGCAAACGGTGGCCGCGACGGGCAGGCTCAGCTCCAGCGATCCCAATGTGCAGAATATTCCGATCCGCAGCGAGCTTGGCAGAGAGATCCGCGCGGCGTTCGTGGCCGACAGAGGCAAGCTGCTGCTCTCGGCTGACTATTCGCAGATTGAATTACGCGTGATGGCGCACTTTTCGCAGGATCCAGTGTTAATCGCGGCGTTCCGAAACGGGGAAGATATCCATGCGAGAACGGCGCAGGAAGTCTTCGGCGTGGGGCCGATGGCGCAGACCGCGGAGCACCGGCGCGCGGCGAAGGCCATCAATTTTGGAATTATCTATGGTTTGTCGGCATTCGGCCTGGCGCAGCAGCTGGGAATTGAACAGAGGGAAGCGGCGCAATTCATCAACGCCTACTTCGCGCGCTACAGGGGTGTAAAAGAGTACCTGGACCGCGTGCTGGTCGAGACTCGGCAGTCCGGCGTCGCGAGAACGCTTTTCGGAAGAATCCGTCCGATTCCGGATATCGTCTCGCCGCAGGTGCAGTTGCGCAATTTTGCGGAACGCACCGCGCTAAACTCGCCGCTGCAAGGTACCGCGGCAGACTTGATCAAGCTCGCCATGATCTCGATCGACAAGCGCCTCGCCAAGGAGAAGTTGCAAGCACAGATGATTTTGCAGGTGCACGACGAGTTGCTGTTTGAAGCGCCGATCAAAGAGCTGAAAGCGCTGGAGAAACTGGTGAAGGAAGAAATGGAAGGGGTGTACAAGCTCGCCGTACCGCTGGTGGTGGAAATTGGGACAGGGCCGAACTGGCGCGATCTGGATTAAGGCACGGAAAGAGCGCAACTTGAGAGTGTTCGTTGCGAATCGCCAACCTGTCCTCGAGGACAGGATTCCGATACAGCACGTTGAATCCGGGTTAACGAAAAGCCAGGGAAACGGCGTGTTACGCTGAGGCGCGTGGTTAAACTGAGGGAAAATATGCGCCGAGCAAGCGAAATTGCCTTGATTGCCGTTCTTGTGGCAAGCACAACGGGGTGTAGCGGTCTTACGGATCTAAAGCACACCGACGGTAACGGCGGCGGGGGAAGCGGAGGCGGTACGCAACCCTCGGCCGTTGTTGTCTCGCCCGCAGCGGCCACCCTCCAACCCTTCGGAACTCAGGTCTTTACTGCGTCAGTGTCCGGCTCGAACAGCGCGGTGACATGGCAAGTGAATGGCGTAGCCGGTGGCAGCCAAACAACAGGGCTGATTTCCAGCAGTGGCACGTACAGCGCTCCCTTTAAGATCGCGCCCGGCCTGATTCCGGCGAGTGGCGACAACGTGACCGTCACGATCACTGCGATCTCGCAAGCGGATGCCACAGCAACAGGAACGGCGACCGTCACGCTGCAAACACAACAACAGGCAACTCAGGGCGGCGCCGTCAAGCTGGGAACTTCCGGCGGAAATATCAACGACACAGGCCCCGGAGTGTGTTGCGCCGGGACTCTAGGGTCGCTGATCACCTTGGGTGGAACGCAATTCATTCTGAGCAACAATCACGTGATGGCAAGAAGCGATGGCGGAGGAGCGGGAGATCCGATCAGCCAGCCGGGATTGATCGAGACGAATTGCAGCACCGCGGGAACCCAGACGGTGGCGAACCTGACGCAGTTCTTCAATTTGGAGAACGGACCGGCGCCCAAGATTGACGCGGCGCTGGCGCAGGTGGTATCCGGGAAGGTGGATAGCGGCGGCAACATTCTATTGTTAGGAGCAACGCAAACGAGTGGCGTGCCGGATCCCGGCGCACCCGCGCAAGGGTCGGGCATCTCACCGACGCAAGCAATGGCTGCTCCGCACAACGGATTGGTAGCCAAAAGCGGGAGGACGACAGGCCTGACCTGCTCGACGATACTGGCCCTGAACGTGGCGGGCAATGTGGATTACTTCCGGCACTGCGGTGACACCACCGTGGCGTTTACGGTCAACTACACCGACTTAATTTCCGTGACAGGCGGGGACTTCAGTGCCTCGGGCGATTCTGGTTCATTAATTGTTACGCAAGACAGCGCAGAGGCGGTGGCGTTGCTGTTTGCGGGATCGGACACGGACTCCGTGGGCAATCCCGTGGGCGACGTTCTTACGGCGTTTGCCGGCAACAGTGGGACACCGACGTTTGTGGGTGGCGCGACCCACCAGGTGATTGGATGCAGTTTGACGCTGAAACCGGCGGTGGCAAAGGCTGCAAGCGCGCAGGTTTCCGCGGACGTGATCCGGAGCGCTTCGCAGGTGCGCGATCTCCACGCGCCGGAATTGCTGGGGAATATGGCGGTGGACGCGATTGGTGTTGGCCGGAGCTACGACCATCCTGGGCAAGCAGCGATCCTGCTTTTCGTGAATTCGCGAGGATCGTTGGAGAAGCTGCCGCGAAGCATCAACGGAGTGGGCACACGTGTGATTCAGGCAGAGTCCTGGGCGTCGCACGGAATGCTGACGAGCGAGGAGAGCGCGCAGCTTCTGACCAATGTTGCCGATCCGCTGGTGGTGTACACGCTTCGCTCGGGAGAATTCGGGCGCGCGAAGGCGGTGCAGGACGCACACCAGGCTGAGTATCTGAGCCAGCCCGGAGTTTTGGGAGTGGGAATCACGTCCAGCGTGGATGCGCCGGGCGAGGCCGCGTTGCTAATCTACGTGAATCACGGCGCGTCGGTGAACGGAATTCCGGCCGAGATCGATGGATTGCGGACGCGCGTGCGCGAGACGAGCCGGTTCGTCGCCGGGCGCGGCGGCAGTGGCGCATCACCCGGGTGCCGAGTTCCGACATCGAACCCAAGCGTGGCAAAGTTCAAGCCCTGAGAGAGCTCACATCACGACGCCGGGGCGACGTGACTGCTCCGTAGCGGTAGGCCAGCAGCCCCTCTTTTGCGCAGGCGTCGGGCGTAGAATCAAATCGAATAGTGTGCTTGTCGCTCCACACACATTTTCATCCCCAAGCCGCCGGCGGAGTAGTTCTCCATTTTCGTTGCGGAGTTTTACGGCAACTTCTTGCTTTCGGGCGTTTCTTCTACCGGAGACGCCCGATTGATTTGGGCGTGCTTCGCGGTATGCTAGGGCTCGATACTCTGTAAAAACGCGGGAGGAAGATATGGGTCATGCGCCGAGGTTTCTGGGGCTGGTGAACGATGCGAAAAAGCGCGTCAAGGAAACAAACGTAGCCGATGTGAAACGCAGGATGGATGCCGGGGAAAAGTTTGTGCTGGTGGACGTGCGCGAGGAGAGCGAGTGGGCGAAAGGGCATTTGCCCGGGGCCATTTATCTGGGCAAGGGAATCATCGAGCGAGATGTTGAGGCGCGCGTACCAGACACCGGAGCAAAAATGATTTGTTATTGCGGGGGCGGATTCCGTTCGGCGCTAGTGGCGGATAACCTGCAAAAAATGGGATACACGAACGTGGAATCGATGGATGGAGGATGGAAAGGCTGGCTGGCAGCGGGGTATTCAACGCAGAAGGATCTGTAGATAGATTATGGAAAGCGAGAGTACGCGTGGTGATGACCGCGCGCCTATGTTTCGGCCCGCGCAGAAGCGCTGACCCAGTCCTGCAATTCCTGCGATGATGCACTCGAGCAGCCGAGGCACGACTACGATCTTACGTGCTCGAGGAGCGTGCGACTCGAAAACCGTAGTCGGTATATTTGAACTCTGGTGGAATACTGGAGCGCGCGGCGGTTCGGCTGACCTTGATATGATGTCGCCAGGAGCCACCGCGCGAGGCACGGCGAGTTCCACTGCTGGGCCCACGCGGATTGCGTTCCGGTGAACAGGCATAGAAGTTGGCGTCGTACCAGTCGGCGCACCATTCATGTACGTTGTCACCCATATTACAAAGGCCGTAGGCGTTTGACGGATACAGTTCCACCGGCTCGGGCCCGTGCCTCCACCGCTCGGCGTAATCGGGAATCAACTCGGGTGACGTATTTCCCCATGAGTACATGGCGTGCTCGGCCCCGCCACGAGCGGCACGTTCCCACTCCGCTTCGCTGGGCAAGCGATAGGGCTTGCGCGTCGCGCAACTTAGCCACTCGCAATAGGCCATGGCCTCGTGCCACGATATGGCGACGACAGGCATCTTCGGATCATTGAAACGTGAATCGTTCCAGCATTGCGGCACAGGAGCGCGCATAGTGGCAAGGAAGCAGGCGTATTCCTCCGTCGTAACCTGATGAACGGCAAGATCGAAGGTATCCACCCAGACGCGATGCTCGGGTTTTTCATCATCGCGCCCGAGTTCGCAGCCCATCCAGAACCAGCCCTCTGGGACACGAACCATCACGGGTTCATTGGCACCGATTCTTACCGTTGGAGGCACGACCATCGCTTTCGATCCAGACGCGCACCTGAACATGGCAGAGCGCATTTGCTAGGTCGCGATACGCCGCTCCTAAGAAGAAGCTCTGCTACAGGGTGAGAATAACATGGCAAGCGACGAGTTCGTCGCGCGGCCAGCGCTGGTCGCTTCAGGTCTGCTGATGCGGGTGAGGGTTCTTGACAAGCGAACCTGGGAGAAAGACACTGAGGGCATGAAAGAACTGGTGTCACGGATATTTCAGACAGACTTTCTTAAGGGCATGAGCGTTACCTTCCGGACGCAATCTCCTAAGAACATCTACACGGAGCAGTATCCGCTGGAACGGCCGATGGTGGCCGAACGCTTTCGCGGAGCGCCGAGGCTGAACAAAAATCCGGAGACAGGGGAAACCTTGTGCATCGCGTGCAACCTGTGCACGCTGGCCTGCCCGGAGAACTTGATTGTGGTGGGCTGGGAGCGAGACGACGCGACGCGGCGAAAGGTTTTGACCACGTTCACCTATGACACTTCGCGCTGCATGTTTTGCGGTTTGTGTGAAGACGCCTGTCCAACCGACGCACTGGAATTGACACAAGACTTTGAGATGGCCTACTACAGCCGGGAAGGCGCGATCTGGGATCGTCACCGGCTCGAGGAAGGCCCCACACCAACGCGATATGTACGATAAGCAGGTCCCGGTTCCCGCCCGCGATAACCGTCCTATCGCGCGCCCAGGTCGGGCATTCGACGCAACGACGAGGATCGCGTGACTCCACTGGAGGGGAAGTTGGCTGGGGCGGAAGGATTCGAACCTTCACCGTCCTCATTAACAGTGAGGTGTCCTACCAGTTGGACCACGCCCCAGCAGAGTTGTGAGACTGCTCGCGGCAAAACCGAAGCAGGTAGGCTTCGCCGCAAGGCGCGCGACGAAAGACATAAAGAAGGATAGCACGCCGCTTGCCATCACCAAAAGCCGAATGGATATGGGTTGCACATAAGGAATGCTTATCGAATGACTGCAGGTCAACGCATTTGAAAAAGCGCAGTGCCGTTCGCTCCTCGAGAATAGTGCAAAATTTGACGAGCGTTTTTCTGTCGGAATCTTCGAAATTGTAACTATTTTTGTACTTTTAGGACCATGAATTGCGTGGCAAGCAGTTTGCTTTCAGGTTGCAATCCGGAAGAATTTGGTGGAAACTATGCGCTCGCATCTTGAGTGGGACTCGCGCTGTCTGGCATAAGAGGGTCAACATTTCTCCTGTGATTTTGGTGCCCTTGGAGAGCATGTACCCTCAGGTGCAAATTTGACATGGCCCAGATTTTTCACCGCAGTTTCAATTTCATCTCGCGGCTTAGTTTGTCCGGGGTCGTATTCCTTGCCGGACTCGGGTTGACCGGAATGCTGGTGGTGGCGAGGTCGCCGTATATTACCAACCAGCGTGTGACGCGCGAGCAACCCGTTCAATTCAGCCACAAACACCACGTGGGAGACGACGGAATCGACTGCCGGTACTGTCATACCAGCGTGGAGACGTCTGCTTACGCGGGAATTCCACCGACGAAAACCTGCATGAATTGCCATTCCGTGCTCTTTAATAATGTCGGATACCTGGAGCCGGTGCGCGAAAGCTACCGAACCGAGCGATCGATTGAGTGGGTGAAGGTGCACCGGCTGGCGGATTACGTGTACTTCAACCACAGCATTCACATCAACAAAGGAATTGGCTGTTCCTCATGCCACGGCGCGGTGAATGAGATGCCATTAATTTTTCAGGCGTCGCCTCTGACCATGCAATGGTGCCTGGATTGTCATCGGAATCCGCAAGTGAATCTGCGGCCGAAAGAAGAAATCTTCAATATGAACTGGCAGGCCCCGGCCAATCAGGAAGAAGTTGGGAAGCAACTTGCCGCGGATTACAAATTGCGAAGCACGGCCGAGTTGACCAGTTGCTCGACGTGTCACCGATAACGGACGATATGAGCGATCACGCAAACGACAAGGAGTTTCGCATCGTACAGCCGGCACAAAGCCGCCAGGCCGAACGCGGCGATGAACACGGCGACGAACAGCCGGAAGATCTCACGGTGCGCGAGAGCAAGCTGGATCTTGCGGCGGTTCGTGAAAAGCTGCGGGAAAAAAGCGGCAAACAATACTGGCGGACGCTGGAAGAATTGGCGGACGATCCGCATTTTACTGATTTGCTGCACCGCGAATTTCCGCGACATGCTTCCGAGTGGGACGACGCGGTTGACCGCCGCGACTTCCTGAAATTGATGGGTGCTTCGTTGGCACTGGCGGGACTCGCCGGCTGTGGGTTGCCGGATCAGACGCACATCGTGCCGTACGTGAAACAGCCGGATGGCGTGGTTCTGGGGCGGCCAAACTTTTTTGCGACGGCGATGCCGTTTGGCGCGGATGCGGTCGGGGTATTGGTGGAGAGTCACGAAGGACGGCCGACGAAAATCGAAGGCAATCCGGATCACCCGTCGAGTCTGGGTTCAACGAGCGCGATCGTGCAGGCGTCGATCCTGAATCTTTACGATCCGGATCGCGCGCAAACAACTTTGTACACGGGTGAGATCCGATCCTGGTCGGCGTTTTTGGATGCGGCGCCGGCCATGACGACGAACGTGAAAGCCACCGATGGCGCGGGTTTCCGCATTTTGACGGGTACGGTAACTTCTCCCACGCTGGCCTGGCAGATCAAGAAGTTGCTGGCGCAATACCCGCAGGCGAAGTGGCATCAATGGGAACCGGCCGCGTGTGACGGCGCGAAAGAGGGTAGCAAACTCGCGTTCGGCCGCTGCGTGAACACGGTGTATGTGCCAGGCAAAGCAAATGTGATTTTGTCGCTCGATGCAGATTTTCTGGCGAGTGGCCCGGGGCACATAGCGTATGCAAAACAGTTTGCGCGGCGACGCAAGCTCGAAGGGACGAACGGTTCGTTGAATCGCTTGTACGTGGTGGAACCGACGCCGAGCGTCACCGGTTCAAATGCGGACCATCGTTTGCCTGTGCGCGCCAGCGACATGGAATTGTTCGCGCGCGCGCTGGCCGGTAAATTGGGAATCGGCCCGGCAGTTCCACTGCAAGGTGACGCTGAAAAGTGGCTTGAAACGGTCGCCAGGGATTTGCAGTCCGAGCGCGGCTCGTCGTTGGTGATCGCAGGAGAATACCAACCGGCGGTGGTGCACGCACTGGTGCATGCGATCAACGCATCACTGGGCAATGTTGGAACGACACTTTACTACACCGAGCCGGTGGAAGCGGAACCCACCAACAACCTGGACTCGCTGCGCGATTTGTGCGCCGACATGAACGCGGGCAAAGTGGACTTGCTACTGATTCTGGGCGGCAATCCGGTGTACGACGCGCCGCACGATTTCGATTTCACGTCGAAACTGAAACGCGTGCACACCAGCATTCACTTGAGCCCTTATTTCGACGAAACGTCGGCGTATTGTCAGTGGCACATCTCTGAATCGCATTACCTGGAAAGCTGGAGCGACGCGCGTGCGCATGACGGCACAATAAGCATTGTCCAGCCGCTGATTTCGCCGCTGTACTACACCAAATCCTCGCATGACCTGGTGGCAGCGTTCAGCGACAAGCCCGGCATGCCTGCATTTGAGAGTGTACGAGCCTACTGGACGGAAGCTTCCGCACATTCGGGAACGTCGCTTGATGCGGGCTGGCGCAAATGGCTGAACGACGGGGTAGTGGCCGGAACGAAATACGCGGCGATTACGCCGGAACTGAAATTCAGCGTACCAAGCCTGGCAACGCTGAAGCCCGCGCCCGCCGATCAGGTCGAATACATTTTCCGGCCGGATCCGACGGTGTACGACGGGCGATTCGCAAACAATGGGTGGTTGCAGGAATTGCCGAAACCGCTAACCAAGTTGACGTGGGACAACGCGGCGCTGGTGAGCCCCAAGCTCGCGCACAGCATGGACCTGGCGCATAAAGTGGTTTCGCGCGGCGGCGAACACGGCCAGGTGCGTGCGGCCGTGGTGGACATCGAATTGAGTGCAAGCAAAGTCACGGCGGCCGCTTGGACGTTGCCAGGGCAAGCAGAGAATACGGTGGTTCTGCCATTGGGTTATGGCCGCAGCCGTTCCGGCTCCACGGGAACAAATAAGGGATTCAATGCTTACGTGGTGCGGAGCTCCAACGCTTTGTGGACGTCGTTTGGTGGCAAGATGACGGCAACGGGCGACACTTACCCGCTGGCCTGCACGCAATATCACTTCAACATGGAAGGCCGGTCGATTCTGAGCACCGCGACGCTGGAGGAGTACAAAAAGAATCCGGCGTTTGCGCACGAACACGCGGAAATGCCGCCGAAGGACATGTCCCTGTACAAGGAATTTGCTTACCCCGGTTACGCGTGGGGAATGGCCATCGATCTGAACAAATGCAACGGGTGCAACGCCTGTGTGCTTGCGTGCCAATCGGAAAACAATATTCCGGTGGTGGGAAAAGATCAGGTGATGCGTGGCCGCGAAATGCACTGGATTCGCATCGACCGGTATTACCAAGCTGAATCGGCAACGAATGATCCCGCTTCCTACAATCCTTCTCTGGATAATCCGCAGACATTCTTCCAGCCAGTACCGTGCCAGCAATGCGAAAATGCACCGTGCGAACAGGTTTGCCCCGTCGGCGCGACCGTGCACAGCGCCGAAGGGCTGAACGACATGGTTTACAACCGCTGCGTCGGCACGCGCTACTGCTCAAACAACTGCCCGTACAAAGTGCGGCGCTTCAATTTTCTGCGCTTCCAGGATTGGGAGACTCCGCAGCTGAAATTGATGCGCAATCCGGAAGTGACGGTGCGCAGCCGCGGCGTGATGGAAAAGTGCACGTACTGCGTGCAGCGCATCAACAACGTGCGCATCGATGCGGAAAAGCAAAACCGCCCGATCCGCGACGGTGAAATTGTCACCGCGTGCGAAGCGGCCTGCCCGTCGGAAGCGATTGTGTTCGGGAATGCGAACGATCCGAACAGCCGCGTTGCCAAGTTGAAGAAGCAGCAACGGAATTATTCCATCCTGGGTGAATTGAATTCACGGCCGCGTACCACTTATCTTGCGGCGGTGCGTAATCCGAACGCGGAGCTAGAAAAGGCATGAGCACCACGCCACCTCCTGGGGATCTTCCTGAAATCCGCCGGCTTGATCCGGTGCTCGAGCCCGGGCATACCTACGCTTCGGTTACCGACAAGATCGCCGCGGTAGTTTTAACACAGCCGCCCACCACCGGGTGGATCGTGGGTTTCGCGGTGAGCTTCACCTTGGTGATGGTGCTGTTTATCTCGCTGTCATGGCTGATCATCAAAGGCGTAGGAATCTGGGGCATCAACATTCCCATCGGCTGGGGCTTTGCGATTGTGAATTTTGTGTGGTGGATTGGTATCGGCCACGCGGGCACGCTCATCTCCGCGATTCTTTTCTTGTTGAATCAGAAGTGGCGCACCTCGATCAACCGCTTTGCCGAAGCCATGACGCTGTTCGCCGTGGCGTGCGCCGGAATTTTTCCGCTCATCCACACGGGGCGGCCTTGGATGGCGTACTACATGTTGCCGTACCCCAGCACCATGGGGATCTGGCCGCAATTCCGCAGCCCTCTGATCTGGGACGTCTTTGCAGTCTCTACCTACGGCACGGTATCGCTGTTGTTCTGGTTCGTTGGGCTGTTGCCGGATCTGGCGACCCTGCGCGATCGTGCAAAAACCAGGGCACAACAGGTCATCTACGGCATGCTCTCAATGGGTTGGCGCGGTTCGGCGCATCATTGGCACCGCTATCAGTCAGCTTATTTACTGCTCGCGGGACTGGCCACGCCTCTGGTTCTTTCGGTGCACACGGTAGTGAGCTTCGACTTCGCGGTCGCGATTGTTCCCGGCTGGCACACCACGATTTTCCCGCCTTATTTCGTCGCTGGCGCCATCTATTCCGGGTTCGCGATGGTGTTGACGCTGGCAATTCCTCTCCGCAAAGCTTATGGCCTCGAGGATTTCATCACCATGCGCCACTTGGACAACATGGCGAAAGTCATGCTTGCCACGGGCTTGATCGTTGCTTACGGCTACTTCATTGAATTTTTTATGGCCTTCTATAGCAACAACAAGTTTGACGTGTTCTTGGCGCAGCAGCGCTTGCACGGGCCGTACTCGCATTTTTACTATGCGCTTATCCTCTGCAACATTTTGACGCCGCAACTGCTGTGGTTTGAAAAAATGCGGCGTAACGTCGCGGTGCTTTTCGTGATGTCGCTGGTAGTCAATACCGGCATGTGGCTCGAGCGATTCGTTATCGTCGTGATTTCTCTCACTCGCGACTTCATGCCGTCCGCCTGGGGTCGTTATCTGCCCACCTTCTGGGATTACTCGACATTTATTGGCACCATCGGCTTGTTCGTCATGCTGATCTTCCTGTTCGTGCGGGTCTTGCCCGCCATTGCGATTGCCGAGATGCGAGAACTCGTGCATGAGCAATCGGACGAGGAAAAGTCATGAACAAGGAACATCGCCACGATATCTACGGCTTGATGGGCGAATTCCTAACGCCGGAACAGATCCTGCATGCAGCAGCGAAAGCACGCGAAGCCGGATACAAATACATTAGCGCCTACACCCCGTTTCCAGTCGAAGGGCTGGCACATGCCATCGGCTTTCCCCGGACAGGGGTACCGTTCCTGACGCTGATTGGCGGGTTGGGCGGCGGCGTGACGGGCTTTGGCCTGCAATACTGGTGCTCGGTCATCACCTATCCCCTCAATATTGGTGGGCGACCATTGAACAGTTGGCCCGCGTTTATACCCGTCACGTTTGAACTGACGATTCTCGGAGCAGCGACCTTTGCGGTGATTGGGATGTTGGCGCTGAACCGGTTGCCGCAACCCTATCATCCGGTATTTAACGTGAAGCGGTTCGTTCACGCATCGTCGGACCGTTTTTTTCTGTGCATCGAGTCACGTGACGCGAAGTTCGATTTGGCGGGAACGGCGAAGTTCTTGCAAAGCATTCAGGCACATCACGTTCACGAGGTGTCGAATGCCGAGTAGAGCCTCGTTCGCGGCGTTGCTCTTCTGCGTTTGCGGAATTGGGCTGCTGGGGTGTGGCTACTCGCTTCGCCAGGACATGGCCAACCAGCCGCGGGAAAACCCGCTATCGCCATCGAGCTTTTTTCCGGATGGCCGGTCAGCAAGGCCTTTGCCCGAGAATACCGTTGCGCGTGAGGAGCTTGCCAATGACGCCTTGTTGGTACCCAAAGATTCCAATGCGTTTCCGCTGCCGCTGACTATGGAATTACTGCAGCGCGGGCAAGAGCGTTACGGAATTTTCTGCCAACCTTGCCACGGTATCGAAGGCGATGGACAAGGAATGGTGGCGATGCGCGGCATGAAGCACCCGCCCAGTTTCCATCAGGACCGACTGCGAGCGGAGCCGAACGGCTACATCTATGACGTGGTCGCCAACGGATTTGGCGCCATGTACGGCTATTCGGCGCAAATTCCGCCCCGCGACCGCTGGGCCATCATTGCTTATCTGCGTGCACTACAGTTGAGTCGGAACGCGCCAGTCAGAGAATTGCCGCCAGACTTGAGGGAGAAGCTCATGGGCGGAGGAGCCGCGAAATGAACGCGCAAGAATACCAGGCGCCTGAGAGCGTCAGCCGCGTTCAGAGAGCCGGCTGGTTTGTTGGAGGAGTGGCGTTGATCGCGGCGATCTTTGGAGCGGTTACCTCGCCCGACAAATTCTACCAGTCCTACCTGATGGCCTACCTTCTGGTGCTTGGTCTAACGCTGGGCTCGCTCGGCCTGCTGATGCTGCAACATCTGACTGGCGGCAACTGGGGAATTATCATCCGGCGTCCCTTAGAGGCGGCGGCGCAGAACATCTGGCTGGTGTTCCTTATGTTTGTGCCGGTAGTGTTGGGCATGAATTCGCTCTACCGCGCGTGGATGGATCCGGAACTCCGCAAGGCAGATCCCCTCTCTCCGTTGCAACAGTGGTACCTGACTTCGAGCGGATTTCTTATCCGAGCGGTGCTTTATTTTGCGATCTGGTTTGCATTGATATGGATTTTCAACCGCTGGTCGCAGAGACAGGATATCGATCAGGACGACCGGGGACTGCGCCGCTCTTTCAAACTGCTGGCCGGACCCGGGATTATTCTATACGTGGTGGCGATGACGTTTGCCTCGATTGACTGGGCCATGTCGCTGTCTCCGCACTGGGCTTCGACGATTTACGGCTTCATTTTTGTCGCCGGGCAGGCCGTTTCGGCCATGTCCTTGATGATTGCCGTAGTGGTGCTGCTCTCCGGCTCGCAACCGTTTGCCGGGATCTTGCAGAAGCGGCACTTGCACGATCTGGGAAAGTTGCTCTTCGCCTTTAACATGCTATGGGCCTACTTTGATTTTTCGCAGTTGCTGATTATCTGGTCCGGAAATTTGCCTGAAGAAATCACTTTCTACCGTACTAGACTCAGCGGAGGCTGGGGCGTCGTTGCGGTGACTGTCCTGGTGTTTGAGTTTGCCGTGCCGTTCCTGCTGCTGTTGTCTGAAGACGTAAAGCGGAATCCGCGTGTGATTTCAAAGATCGCCCTATGGATGATTTTCATGCGACTCGTTGACATGTTCTGGACGACACGGCCGGAATTGTCGGCGCGGGTCTTGCCCACGTGGCTGGATATTGTGGTTCCGGTGGCCTTGATCGGACTATGGATCGGTTTTTTCGCCCGGAACCTGAAGCAGCGGCCATTGCTGCCGCTTGGCGATCCCAAACTTGAGGAGGCCATTGCGCATCATGAGCATTGATCCTCAAAAGCACGGCGACGCAGAAATGCGGCTGCCGATTCACGACGATGTATCATATGAACCGCAAGACGTGCGCGTCACGCCGATTCTGAAATTCATGATCTATCTGGGTATCGGCACAGTGCTCTCTTTTGTGATTGCGCTTTTCGTATATCGCAGTTTGACCTCCTATTTCGCAGACGCCTACCAGCCTCCGCCACCGTCTCGAGCGGCGCAACAAGGCCCAACGATGCCGCCCGAGCCGAGGTTACAGGGCATGCCAGGTCACATGATGGATCCGCAGCAGGAATGGCGCGACGCGGTCAAGGCAGCAAACGCCGCCAACAACGAACTGAAGTGGATCGACGAAAAGTCCGGGATTGCGCAAATTCCCGTGAAAGACGCGATGGAATTGATTGTGCAGAAGGGTTTGCCGGTGGCTCCCACGATGCCGGCAGAAAAGAAGTAAACGATGAAGGCACTGGGTACCATCCTGGGAACGATGCTGCTGGCGGCTTCCGCTGCGCAGGCGCAAATGATTCCCGATAACGTGGGGCAATCCTCGAACGGACTGCCGCCTGGGTTGGTTAACGTTGGGTTCGATCCCGAACTGCACAAGCAGATTCCACCCGACGCCGCGTTCACCGACGAAAATGGCCGCTCCGTGCAGTTGAAAGAATATTTCGGCAAGAAGCCAGTGGTGCTGGCATTCGTGTACTTCACCTGTCCGATGCTCTGCAATCAGGTGGAACAGACACTGGTGGGCACATTGAAGATGATTTCGTTTAATCCGGGAGCGGATTACGAGGTGGTGTTCATCAGCTTCGACCCTTCGGACACGCCGGACGCGGCGCTGAAGAAGAAGCACGAAGCAATGTCGCGCTTTGCGCGTCCAGGAACCGAACCGGGCTGGCATTTCCTGACGGGTTCCAAAGAGGCGATTGACGTGGTGACCAAGGCCGCCGATTTTCGCTTCAATTATGATCCGAAGAGCAAGCTTTTCGGCCACGCCAGCGGCATTCTGCTGCTGACGCCCGATGGCCGAATTTCGCGTTATTTTTTTGGCGTCGATTATCCGTCCAGCAATGTCCGCCTCGGCCTGGTGGATGCCTCCTCCGGGAAAATCGGCACGCCGGTGGATCATATTTTGTTGTTCTGTTATCAATACGACCCGACCAAAGCCCGCTACAGCGCCACGGTGCTAACGGTTATCCGCATGGGCGGAGTTGTGACGCTGTTCTGCATAGCCCTCGGGTTTATGATTTTCCGCCGCCGCGAGCATCGGCCGGGCGCTTCCGGGAAATCGCGCCAGGATTTGCCGATCGAAGGAGCACATTAGAGTCGTGCAGGTACCGCTTCCATTTTTTCCAGAGCAGGCGTCCAATTTCGCGGGGAATGTGGACACGCTCTTCTCGTTTATTCTTTTGACTTGTTTGTTTTTTTCCGTCCTGGTGACGCTGTTAATCATTTTGGCGGCGCTGAAATACAAAAGGAAGACCCCGGGCGAGGTGGGCAGCGCAGACCGCGGAAACATGGCGCTGGAAGTGGGCTGGACGGTGATACCGCTGGTGATAGCGCTGGGAATGTTTGCGTGGGGCGCGGCGGTATACGTCAACTACCGCACCGCGCCAAAGGATACGCTGGATATCTATGTGGTTGGCAAGCAGTGGATGTGGAAGCTGCAGCAGCCCAACGGCCGCAAGGAAATCAACGAACTCCACGTTCCGGTGAACCGCAACATTAAGCTGATCATGGGCAGCGAAGATGTGATTCACGACTTTTACGTTCCGGCGTTCCGGGTAAAAATGGACGTGGTTCCCGGCCGCTACAACACCATGTGGTTCCGGCCGACAAAAATCGGCAAGTATCATTTTTTCTGTTCGCAGTATTGCGGCACGAACCACGCCATCATGGGCGGCTGGGTGACGGTGATGGATCCGGCGGAATACGCGGCGTGGCTCTCGGATGAAGGCGGCGCCCTCAATCCAGTCTCTGCCGGCGAGAAACTCTTCTCGCAGCTAGCCTGTAACACCTGCCACCTCCCCAATGGTACCGGCCGTGGCCCTTCGCTCAATGGCGTTTATGGAGGCAAGGCTTCGCTGGCCGATGGCTCGACGATAGTTGCGGATGAAGCCTACATTCGCGAATCGATTCTTCAGCCCAAGGCAAAAATCGTGGCCGGGTATCAACCAGTGATGCCCACGTTCCAGGGATTGGTGACCGAGGAGCAGATCATGAATCTGACCGCGTACATCAAGTCACTGCAGACGCAACCCGTGCCCACTAAGGGTGCCGGAGTTGTGCCCGCAGCGGCAGGGAAGAAATAGTATGAGTGCGAGACCAATGACCATGGCGCCAGAACTTCCGGAGAAGCACTATTTGAACGAGACCTACGGGATCCGTTCCTGGCTGCTTACGACCGACCACAAGCGCATCGCGCTGCTGTACCTTTTTTCCGTCACGTTGTTCTTCTTCATTGGCGGCTTTTTCGCCATGATGATTCGCTTGCACCTGCTCACCCCCAGCGGCTATCTGCTCTCCGCCGATGCTTACAACCGCATGTTCACCATGCATGGCGTGGCCATGATTTTCTTCTTCCTGATCCCCTCCATTCCCGCGGTGCTAGGGAATTTCCTGGTGCCCTTGATGATTGGCGCAAAAGACCTGGCGTTCCCGAGGATCAACCTGCTGAGCTGGTATGTGTACGTGGTCGGTGCGGTGTTCACGCTGTATTCCATGGTGAATGGCGGACTGGATACCGGCTGGACGTTTTACACGCCGCTGAGCACCGTGTATTCGAACTCGGCAGTCGCGCCGGCCGTCGTCGGCGTGTTCATCACCGGGTTCTCCTCGATTCTTACGGGGCTGAATTTCCTTGTGACCATCCACACCATGCGCGCGCCGGGAATGACCTGGTTCCGCCTGCCGCTCTTCATCTGGGCGCACTACGCCACATCCGTGGTCATGATTTTGGGCACGCCGGTGATTGCCATTACCCTGGGACTCGCGGCGATGGAGCGCCTTTTTGGCCTGGGCTTCTTCAATCCGGCGTTAGGCGGCGATCCCATTTTGTTCCAGCACTTGTTCTGGTTCTATTCCCATCCGGCCGTGTACATCATGATTCTGCCGGCGATGGGAGTAATCAGCGAACTGATTGCAACATTCGCGCGCAAGAAAATCTTCGGGTACCACTTCGTCGCGGCAGCCAGCTTGGCCATCGCCGTCATCGGATTCCTCGTTTGGGCGCACCACATGTTCGTCACAGGGCAGTCGACTTACGCTGCGCTGGCGTTTTCGTTCCTCACCTTCCTCGTGGCCATTCCTTCCGCGGTGAAGGTGTTCAACTGGACAGCGACGTTGTTTGGCGGCTCGATCTCCTTTGACACGCCAATGCTGTACGGGCTTGGGTTTATCGGTTTGTTCCTGATCGGCGGATTGACGGGTTTGTTCCTCGGCAGCCTTGGCACCGACATTCACATTCACGATACGTATTTCGTCGTTGCGCACTTCCACTACATCATGGTGGGCGGCGCAATCATGGGCTACCTGGGCGGGCTGCATTTCTGGTGGCCAAAAATCACCGGGCGTATGTATTCGGAATGGCTGGCGCGTTTGGCCGCCGTGGTTCTCTTCGTCGGTTTCAACCTGACGTTCTTTCCCCAGTTTGTACTGGGCTATCTCGGCATGCCTCGCCGCTATCACGTGTATCCCCCGGAGTTTCAGGTGTACAACGTGATGTCCACGGCAGGCGCGTCCATCCTCGCAATTGGCTACTTGCTGCCGATGATCTATCTGACCTACGCGGCGTTCTACGGAAAAGTAGCGGGTAGTAATCCGTGGCCCGCCACGGGTTTGGAATGGCAGACGGCATCGCCGCCGCCAACAGAGAATTTCCACGTTACACCAACGGTTACGTGGGAAGCTTACGATTTTCATAATCGGCCGGAGCTTGGGCTGGAAGTTCCCGGTGGGGCGGCGCACGCGCCGGCTCACGGGGACGATTGAAGGCCGGCTGGTCTTCGGTCCGAAGGGTAGGCGCAAGGGTCGCGCCTGAAACTGAGCGTTAGAGGGAGTGCGGAGTGCATCGCACCGGCGAACTGTACGGACAATTTAAGACGCTCGAGCAGCAGAAGGACTCGGCGAATCTCGGGATGTGGATTTTTCTGGTCACCGAAGTGATGTTCTTCGGCGGCATCATGTTGGTCTACACCTTGAACCGCCACGTGTATTTTCCCGCGTTCGCTATGGGCAGCAACACGTTGAGCCTGAAACTGGGCGGCATCAATACGCTTGTGCTGCTGGCCAGCAGTTTCACCATGGCCATGGCGGTGTGGTCGGCGCAGGTGGGCAAGAAGCAACTCATCTCGATGTTCCTGGTGCTCACGGTTCTGCTGGGATTCGTGTTCTTCGGCATCAAATATGTGGAATACGCCCAGAAGTTCCACCACCACCTGGTTCCCGGAAGATCCTTCGATATTTTTTATTGCTCGAACCATCCCGATAAGTGCGGCGATATTAGCGCCGAAGAGATGGAGGTCGAGCGCGATCTTTTGAACAAGACACTGGCGCTCGACCCGGACCTGAACGCTCACGCGCAACTCTACTATTCCGCCTATTTTGGGATGACCGGCTTGCACGCACTGCACATGATTATCGGCGCGGGATTGTTGTTCTGGCTCCTGAAGAATTCGCTGACGGGAATTTACACTCCGCAGTGGAATACTCCGGTTGACACCGTCGGGCTTTACTGGCACTTCGTCGATATTGTGTGGATTTATCTGTTTCCGTTGTTATATCTGATTGACCGGCACAAGTAGGGAGCGACGCGCGTGTCCGAAAATAACGGCAGTCATCATATTGTTTCGCCGGCGACATACCTGACCATCATCCTAACGCTGATGGCGCTGACGGGAATCACCGTGTGGGCTGCTTTCATCGACCTCCGGCAATTCAACATCGTCGTGGCGCTGGCCATTGCCACCTGCAAGGCCACCTTGGTCGTGCTCTTCTTCATGCACGCCAAATATAGTCCCCGACGGACGCAACTTGTGATTATCGCCGGGATCTTCTGGCTCGCGATTCTTCTGTTCATGACCATGAGCGACTACATTTCGCGCGTCGACTACCGCGGTCTGCGGTCTCCTCTTACGCAGGTCACCAGCCGGGAAACGCATCCATTGTCTTAAGGCCCGTCGGGAAGGGCTAAGCCTTATAAACTCTGACCATTGAATCTTGAAGAGATTGGTATTTTGAAATTCCCTCGATCGGGAATAGGTCGGAATCAGGTCATCCTACAATGATGTGCGAAGAACTGTGTACGCTATCCTCATTTGCACGCTCGAGATCCCTCTTGCGCGCATAGCGTTGCGCCATCCAGATCCCCAGGGTCATAAATCCCATAGGGGGAATCAGGAGCACAATGACCCCTTTGTGGATGGCCCGCTGTCCGTCCTTGGACGTAGCCTGCGCAGAGCTATAGCACATGGCACAACCCTGGGCCAAAACAGGCGCTGTCCACCCGAGCAGGACCACGGTCAGAATCACAAGCCTGCGTTTCATCGCACTCCCAAGGAGATAATTCGAAAAGCGTCCGGAAAAAAGAAAATTGTCATCAAAATCAGGCAGCCAACGACAGAACACATGGTCAGCCACTTCATCCGGGAAACTTCATATTTCAAATGCATGAAAAAGCCGATGATGAGCGCCGCCTTGATAACCGACAAGCCCATCAATATGACTAGCATACGCTTCGGCTCCATATTCTGATAGGTCAAATAGACTTCCAGGGCGGTCATCACCAGCAACGCGCCCCAAACCCAGAAAAACAATGCCTTCTTGTGATGACGGTGCTGTTCGGCAACGTGCTCTTCAATGGCCAACTGCGTTGCGTCCATAGTTTTCGCGCTCCTAAAGAATCTTGGCAGACATCAGATAGACCAGAGGGAAAATAAACATCCATACCAGGTCAACGAAATGCCAGTACAGCCCGGCAACTTCCACGTCCGAGGAATCGTACACCTTCGGTTTCAGCCACAAAATAATCGAACACACAATGGCCGCTACCAGCAATATGTGGACGGCGTAATGAAAGGGACTGTAAGCCGGCGTGGCCAGCCATGCCACCAGCCAACAAACCAGCAGGACCGGGATGAATTTGCGCCGCAAGGCGATCACGCCGAGATAGATCACGCCGAGAGTCACATGCAGCATATGCATCCCCGTCAGCCCGAAGAACGTCGCGGGGAATTGCGGCACGCTTTTGGCTACGTCGGCAAACTCCCCAGCTGCTTCTTGCCCCGGAACAGCCGGAAATGCCGAGAGGGTCAGGCCTTCCCGGATCAAATTATGCCACTCCCGTGCGTGCAGGATCATGAAGCCGACGCCACAAGCCATGGTGGCCAGCAAAAACAGCCGTTGCAGTTTCGAGTTGCCGTCTGCCGACGCGCGCACGGCAAACACCATGGTTAGCGAACTGGTTAGAAGAAAGGCGGTCATGATGGTGGCGTTGACAATGCTCGCGGAGTGGAATGGCGTGGGCCAATTCGGTGTCGAAATGCGTCCGTAACTGTAAGCATAGAGCAGTGCGCCAAAGGTCAACGAGTCGGAGAGCAGGAACAGCCACATGCCGATTTTCTTGGAGTAAGTACCAAAGAGCGACGGTTCGTAAACCGAAGTTGCGTTCGGTGCCAGCGCTGATTCAGCCATGCTCTAGGGCCTCCTCGTCAGGTGCAAATCGGGCATACCGTCAATCTTGGTTCAGTGCGCGAACTCCAGCAAACACAAAATGTAAATCCACAAAAGGGCCATGAAGTGCCAATACCAAGCGGTCACATCAACCAGAATGCTCCGTGTACCCGCTGGCCGGTCGAACAGCGCCGCTCCGGCGGCGACCAACAGAGCAAGTATTCCACCCATCAAATGGATAGCATGTGTCCCAGTCAGCAAGTAGATAAACGAGCTACTGGGACTGGTGGCTAGGTAGAAGCCTTGCCCCGCGAGTTCGCGCCAAGCCAGCCATTGACCCGTCAAGAAACAAATCCCGAGAAGAACGGTTAACGCCAGCCAAGGCAGGGCCTGTTCACCGTTGAAAACGCCCGCCGCGACCGGTGCAGTGGGTGAAAGTGCAGCTTCACGTTTCATTTGGCGCCGCGCCAACTCCATGCTTACGGTGCTCAGAAGCAGCACGCAGGTGTTTGCCAGCAGCAGATTCGGGAGTTTAATGGGAATCCAGTCGCGCACCATTTGGTTGGTACGCGGGTCAAGCGTTGGCAATCCCTGACGCACGACGTACGCGCTCGTAAAGGAAACAAAGAGCATGAGTACGGGTGTCAGTGCCACCAGCAGCCCAAGGCGCGCTCGACGCAGGCGCGTGCGGTGACCTGGCGAACCTTGCCTTCCAGAGCCGCCGTCATCGCCACCGCGGACTGGCGGCACAATCCCGTGGTCGTCCAAGGCGATTCTAGGACTGTCGACGGAAGCAGTTGGACTGAAGGTTGCCATATTGCCCTGTTGTCCTGCCTAGTGCGTTGCCAGGATTTCTGGATCGGTCTGCATTACGTAGTCGCGAGGTGCACCCGGCACGCTGTATTCGTAAGGGCCGTTATGGACCACGGGTATGTGCCCAGCAAAGTTGTCATGGGGAGGTGGCGTGGCGGTTGTCCATTCCAGTGTGGTTGCTTCCCATGGATTGTCGCTGGCCTTCGCGCCGTACTTGAGGCTCCAGAAGAGATTCACGAGAAAGATGAGCTGACCGGCGATGGTGATGAACGCCGCGTAGGTGATGAATTTCTGAAGAGGAATCAACGGTTGCAAATAAGCGACTTCAGTGAGCTGCGAATAGCGCCGCGGATGGCCGGCCATCCCCAGATAGTGCATGGGCATGAAAATCGCGTACGTACCGATGAAACTGAACCAGAAATGCCACCGCGCCAAGCTTTCATTCATCATGCGCCCGTACATTTTCGGGAACCAGTAATAGGTTGCCGCGAAAATGCCGAAGATCGACGCCACTCCCATGATCAGGTGAAAATGGCCGGGCACAAAATAGGTGTCGTGTAACTGAATGTCCAGCACGGGCTGAGCCAGGAACGGGCCGCTTATTCCGCCGGAGACGAACAGAGAAACAAATCCGATGGCAAACAACATGGGAGATGTAAAGCGGATGCGCCCCCGCAGCAGCGTTCCCAACCAATTGAAAGTTTTAATCGCCGACGGCACACCGATGGCCATGGTCAGAATAGAGAAGGCGAAGGCGGAATAAGGGCTCATACCGCTCATAAACATGTGATGGCCCCAGACCATAAAGCCCAGGAAGCCGATCGACAGCATTGCGTACACCATGGCCTTATAGCCAAAGATCGGCTTGCGCGAAAAAACCGAAAGCAATTGCGACGTGAGGCCCATAGCGGGAAGAATCGCGATATAAACTTCGGGGTGACCAAAAAACCAGAATAGATGCTGCCACAAGAGCGGCGAACCTCCCTTGTGACCGGTGAGCTGGCCGTTAACGGTTACCAACGGCACGAAAAAGCTGGTACCCATGTTGCGGTCCAGCAACAGCAAAATGCCCCCGGAAAAAAGTACGCCGAACGCCAGCAGCCCTAGGATGGCGGTGATGAACCACGACCAGCAGGTCAGCGGCATGCGCATCAGCGACATTCCCTTGGCACGCATGTCGAGCGTGGTCGTGATGAAGTTCAATGAACCCATCAAAGCGCCCAGGCAGAAAATTGCGATGCTGATAATCCAGAGATCCGCGCCCAGTCCTTCACCGGGTCCGGCCGACGGCAAGGCGCTCAATGGGGCGTAACCGGTCCAGCCGTGGAGTGGTGCTCCCCCCGGCACGATGAATGCACCGAGCATCACGACAAAAGCAAGGAAAGTCGTCCAGAAAGAGAGCATATTCAGGACCGGGAAGGCCATGTCCGGCGCGCCGATTTGGATCGGCAGAAAATAGTTTCCGAAGCCACCTTGCGGTGCGGTGGTGAGCACAAAGAAAACCATGATGGTGCCATGCATGGTCACAAGGGTCAGATAAGCTTCGGGCTTGATCTCGCCAAGCAACGGCAAGGACGTCGTTGGCCAGATGAGGTGAATGCGCATCAGTAACGAGAGAAACATGCCGACAAACACGGCCGTGAGGGCGAGGAAATAATACTGAATGCCAATTACCTTGTGGTCCAAGCTGAAGACGTACTTGCGAATGAATCCTTGCGGGGCCGCGTGCGCATGAGCCGCTCCAGCCGCGAATTCGTGGGTAGCCATGTTATTGCTTCTCCGCCTCCCGTGCGGCCAACCATTTGTCGAATTCGTCCTGGCTCACTACCTTAAGCATGCCGTGCATTTTGTAATGACCAAGCCCGCACAGTTCCGCACACGCTATCTCATAGTCGCCTGTTTGCGTGGGCGTGAAATGCATACGAATCGCGAGGCCCGGGACCGCGTCCTGCTTGAAGCGCATGGAAGGTACGAAGAAGCTGTGGATCACATCCTGCGCGCGCAGGATGACTTCCACTTCGTGGTTTACTGGCACGAACATGGTGCTGGTTACGACATCGTCTTTCGATGCGGGGTCCGTCGTATCCAGACCTAGCGCACCCTCGCCACCCGAGGATGCATCCTCGAGTTCCGGCTTTGTTGTGCCGAACTTCCCGTCCGGTCCGGGATACCGGAAATACCACGCGAATTGCATACCCGTCACTTCCACCCGCACAGCTCCAGGATCAGCGGGCCGGAACCGTTCCGAAGCCCAAATGGAGCTGCTCATCAGGTTCAACCCGACAAACAACACCGCCGTGAGCACCGTCCAGACAATTTCCAAGGTGACGTTGCCATGGGAATATTCCGCATTGCGAGCACCCTTGCGATCGCGATACATCCACACGAGCGCGCCGAGCGACAATTGCGCCGCGACGAACACAATGCCCATGAGAATGTAAGTGGTCGTGAAATGATGGTCGATGGCCGGAGCGAGCGCAGAAGCGCCCACGGGCAGCCACCACGTCTTCGCAACGAAGAAGTAGGTGCTGAGAAGTGTGATCAACCAAATGACAATCAGAAGAACGAGGCCCATTTGCGCGAGAACCCCCCAGGCCAAATCTTTGACCTTTCGCACTTGGAAACCCGTGAAATCCCCTGAAACGGAAAAACAGGTGCCCAAAACCAAACGGAGTCTATCACAGGTTTTTCCCTGCGCAAGCAGCTTCTTCTCAGCTTTCGTTCTTCTCCGGAATTCTTGAAGGTCGGCAGCGCCTCCTCTTAGCGCCTAGCCAAAAAGAAACAACCAAAAAGAAACACACCAAAAGAAACACAAAAAGAAACACGCATTGACGAATTTATTTCATTTAAGTAAGATGCATTTCGTTCTGGGGGTCCGTTGATGACGTTCGGGATCTCGGGAAAATGTGCGAATTTGTTCAAAACTAACGGCCCCAGCATGCTGGCCGGTGCCACGCCGACCTGCTCCTCTATCTATACCCACTTCAGGAAAGACAATCACGCCGGCAAAGCGCGAAAATTTTGTTCTTCGACTGACGGTATTGTATCTCTCGCCGGGAGCTTCGTCGCCCACTTGCTCCTATCGTTTTCTGTGATCAGGAATTCGGCTTTGCAGGTGAGATTGCTCACTCACGCGATCGCTCTAACGGAATTCACGGGCCTGGCTTTAGGGAGAACTCTATAGCTCGTACCACGGCCACGGACTGACTTCGAGACACGCTCATCTAGGAGGCAACGCATGGCGGGCCCGGAATCCGGATCGGACAAACCGATATCCGATGCAGCGAAGGCATCTGCTGCAAAGGGGAGTCAAGCGTCCAGTTATGTAGGTTCCCCGGCAGTCGGCACTTCCAAGGCTGCTGCTGCCGCGGGCCTGGGAAGCGTGGGCCCGCAGCCGAGCGAAGTCAATGAACATCGCCGTCGCCTGGTGTGGTGTGGCGTCGCTGGTTTTCTCACCGCGTGGTTCCTCGCCTTCCTTCGTTTTTTCTTGCCGCGCACTCTGTTCGAACCGCCCACCGTCTTCAAGATTGGCTATCCTTCCGACTATGCGCTGGGCGTAGATACGAAGTGGCAGCAGAAATACCGCATTTGGGTGGATCGCACACCGGATCGGCTGTTTGTCATTTTCGCGCGGTGCACTCATCTGGGTTGTACGCCCGACTGGAAATCCAGCGAAAACAAGTTCAAGTGCCCCTGTCACGGAAGTGGGTACGACAGCGAAGGCGTTAATTTCGAGGGGCCGGCACCGCGTCCCATGGACCGCGCCCACGTGGAATTAGCTCCGGATGGGCAGATCATCGTGGATGTCTCCAGGCTTTATCAGTGGCCTAAGGGACAGCCAAGCCGTTTCAACGAGCCGGGAGCATATTTAGCGGGGTAAGGTTTCGACTGCCGTTGACCGAGGTAGAGAGGAAGATCGAAGCACGGGAAGAGCCAGCCCGAGAACGGGAGCAACGAAATGCCTGATGAAAAAAACTCGACCCCTAAAAACGGCAAATCCGTGGGATTGGTCGAACGCGTCAAAACCGGCATTCAAGAAGATCTTGAGTCTTTGAAAACCGACCTGCCTGCGAAAGCTAAGGAACAGGTGGAGCTGCTGAAGAAGCCTACCAAAACGCAGGTGTATACCTCGATTTTCCGCCACAAGCACGACGATACTCCCCGCAATCGCGCTTTGGGTGTGCTCTCCAATGTTTTCCTTCATCTGCATCCCGCAAAGATTAATCGTGACGCGGTGCGTTATAGCTACACCTGGGGAATGGGCGGCATCACGTTTTATCTGTTTATTGTGCTGACTTTCACCGGGGTGCTGTTGATGTTTTATTATCATCCCAGCAAGGTGCAGGCCTTCCGCGATGTGCTCTATCTGGAGCACGACGTGCCTTTTGGCAAATTGTTGCGCAACATGCACCGCTGGGCCGCACACTTGATGGTGATTGCGGTTGAGCTGCACATGTTCCGCGTGTTTCTCACCGGCTCCTACAAAAAACCTCGCGAGTTTAACTGGAACGTTGGCGTCATCCTTCTTGTCTTGACGCTGCTGCTCTCTTTCACCGGATATTTGTTGCCCGACGATCAACTCGGCTTTTGGGCTGTGACCGTGGGGACGAACATGGCGCGTGCCACGCCGCTGCTTGGGCACGAGGGGCCGTTCGGCGCGCAGTTGGGTATGACACCTTACAATGACGTGCGCTTTGGTCTGTTGGGGGGGTCCATCGTCGATGCCAATGCACTATTGCGCTCCTACATATGGCACTGCATCGGCATTCCGATCGTTGCCTCGATCTTCATGATCCTGCATTTCTGGCGCGTTCGGAAGGACGGCGGCATCTCCGGCCCGGCTGAGGTGGTGCTCGACTCTGAAGTCAAAGAGGAAAAGCGATAGCCATGGATTGGAAACAATTGTGGGAAATTCTTTCCGCGCCTGACAACGTGCCGATCATCGCGATGATTCCGCTGCTTGCCTTCTATATTTATCTTGCCTGGAAGCAGGCCCATGCGAATGATGTGCTCATCGAGCAACTGGAAGGCAATGCGGCCCTGGCGAAGACGCAGTACCGGAAAGCGTGGCCGTTCCAGCCGGGTTGGCAAAAAGAAGTGCATGTATGGCCGTTTCTGCTTCGCGTGGAATTCCTCGCCGCCATCATCGTCACCATCATACTGATGGTGTGGTCCATCACCTTGAACGCTCCGCTCGAGGAACCGTCGAACCCGAACCTGACGATGAACCCGGCAAAAGCGCCGTGGTATTTCCTCGGGCTACAGGAAATGTTGGTTTATTTCGATCCGTGGATCGCCGGCGTGGTGATGCCGACGCTGATCATCATAGGACTGATGGTGATTCCCTATATCGATACCAATCCATTGGGTTGTGGCTACTACACCTGGAAGCAGCGCAAGTTTGCTATCGGTACGTTCCTCTTCGGCTTCATTATCTTGTGGGTCTCGATGATTTTCATAGGGACTTTTATCCGCGGTCCCGGCTGGCAGTGGTTCTGGCCCGGACAGACCTGGGATCACAACCGTCTCATTTATGAAGTGAATCGTGACCTGCCTGACCTTTTCGGAATTACTTCGAATTGGGGGAAAGGGATCTTCGGCGCGGCTGTCGTCGGAGGTTTTTTCGTCTTGGGCGGTATCGCCGTGCACGCGTACTTCCGGAGGTATAACGCCAAGGACTACAAGCGCATGAGCTTGCTGCAATATTCGATCCTGATGGTGTTTCTACTGACCATGCTGGGATTGCCGATCAAGATGCTGTTGCGGCTTCTTTTTCACATTAAGTACGTGTGGATAACGCCGTGGTTCAACGTGTAGGGGGAACTGTTGCCCGATAAGCCCAATCTCGAGAATGATCCGGTAGTCAGCAAGTCGCTCGCACCTCATTACGTGCTGGCGATCGTCGTTCTGATGGCCACGCTGTTTTGGGCGCTCTGGGATGAAGACTTCGGACAGCGTCCCTGGAAAGCCTTTCAACATGAGTGGAAGAGCCGCTACGCGGCTTTCCTCAAAAGCGCGCGCTCGGAGTCGCGCGATCTGCAGAAGGACATTGAAAGCAGCCCAGACTATCAGAAACTCAAGCAGGACTACGAAACGGCCAGCCAGGATGCCGCCCCGCACATCAAGGAACTCAACGAAAAACTGCGCGACTTGAGCGCCAAAATCCTTGCCGTGCAAGACGTTTTCACCGACCGGCGAGCCTATGTCGGCGCCCTCACGTACGAAATCGAAACGGAGACCAGCGCGCTCGGCAAAACAACGCAAACAAAAGGATCTGGAGAGATATAGACAGGAAGTCACTTCGGTCATTTTTCCCGATGGCAGCAAGCAGAACTACAACTACCGCCAACTGGAAGACATCTACAATGACCTGAAAAACCAGCGCACCCTGCTGAGCGTGGAACTCGGAGAAGCGATCAAGCCGGTCAACGACCAGAAAGAAAAGGTCGATACCTATATCTCCGACCACATCACCAACCTCACGCCTTCGCAGTTGGCGGGCCTGCAGAACAAGACCGAGGACTGGACCCCGAAAATATTGCAGATCAATGTGCCGGACGCCAATATCGTCGATCGCTGCGAGTCGTGCCATATGGGCATCCGGGAACCCGTTAAGCTTTCGCCAGCAGCAATGTCTCTTAAGGGCAAGAAACCCGACGAATACGCGCTGGCCTTTACCAGTCATCCCGAACCCAACTTGCTGCAGATTCACGATCCGGAAAAGTTTGGCTGTTCACCTTGCCACCAGGGAAACGGCCGGGCCACCACCAGCGTAGAGAAGGCCCACGGCACCTATGAACACTGGCTCTGGCCACTGTTTCCTCGGGGAGATATGGAAGCCGGTTGCCAGTCCTGCCACTCCGCGGACATGGTGTTGGTGAGTGACGACGTTGGTTGGGTTCTGAGTGAAGGGAAAGATTTGTATCGTCAACGTGGTTGTATGGGATGCCATCGTTATGAGGGCTATGACAAGGAGCCCGAAGATTTACTGTCCGTCGGCCAGCAGATCAAACAACTGGAGCAGCAAAAGAAGGACAACCTCAAGGAAGCCGGTTACTTAATGAAGCAGGCCGATAGCGCCGCGAGCAACGAGGAAGCCAATCGTCTGAATGATCGCGCCGTGGCATTGAAGGTCACCAACAGCAAATTGGATTTGCGCATCGTGCAACTCGACCGCACCACCAAGAGCTTGCTGCAGGACATCAAGAAGGTCGGGCCGAATCTCAAGGATGTGCGGCTCAAGCTCAACAAGAATTGGATTCCCGTGTGGCTAAAAAAGCCAACCGACTTTCGTGCGACCACGAAAATGCCGAACTTTCGCCTCAACGATGAGCAGATCAAAGCCATCTCCGCCTATCTTTGGCAGTCGGGCTTGAAGGATCCCCTGCCGAAGCATCCGGCTGGCAATGCGGCACATGGAAGGGAACTGTTCGAAACACGAGGGTGCCTCGCATGTCACTCCATCGGCGAGGGCGACCAAATGCAAGGCGGCACTTTTGCAGCAAATCTGACTCGCGTTGGCGAAAAGGACAATTACGAGTATCTGGTTCGCTGGGTCCACAACGCCCGCGAACGCACGCGCCCCTATTGCCCGTTTGAGAAGAAAGACATTGGCCCGGAAGATTACCAGAAGAAGGGCTTGCCCTTTGTTTTTGACTTGGAGCACACGCGGTGTCCCAACGACGGCCACGAACTCCAGGTGCAAAACATGACCGTGATGCCAAGTCTGCGCCTATCTCCGCAGGATGCGGAAGACGTAGCCAGCTATCTGATCACCCTCAAGAAACAAGAACCTTCGAGCTATCCCGAAGCGGCGTTTATGGATGACCCGAGTCTGCGGGACGAAGGCAAGCGCTGGATTCGCCACTACGGCTGTGCTGGGTGTCACGAAATTTCGGGCCTCGAGGATGAGGGTCGCATCGGAACGGAGTTGACGTTTGAGGGCAGCAAGCCGGTGGAACGTCTCGATTTTGCTTTGTTGACAGAAGTCGCGCAACGCGGCGGCAGTGAACCGATAACCGATCCGGACGACCTTGCGCGCTTGCCGGAGGGACCGGCCAAGCAGGCCTGGTACGGCCACAAAGGCTTCTTCGAACACAAGCTCGCCGAGCCCAATATTTGGGATAAGGGAAAAATTAAGCCCGACACGGAAAAGTTGCGCATGCCGAATATGCACCTTACTAAGGAACAGATTCGAGCGCTCACTACTTTTCTGATGGGCAGTCAGGAGAATCCTCTACCTTCGAGCTATCAATACCGCCCGCTCGATTATCGCCGCGACATTCAAGAGGGGTGGTGGGTCGTCAAGAAGTATAACTGCATGGGATGCCACCAGCTTCTCCCGGGCCAGCGCACCTCGCTCATGTCCATGGCGCGCTACCAGGGGCCGGACGGGCAGGAACAACTGCCTCCCAAACTTCTCACCGAAGGCGCCCGCGTGGATCCCAGCTGGATGCTCCACTTCCTGGGCAATCCCGCGCTGAATGATCAGAACACCAATCGCAACGGGTTGCGATCTTATCTGCAGGTGCGCATGCCAACCTTTTCTTTCTCTGAAAATGAGCTGGGCAAGCTGGTGCGATTTTTCCAGGCGCTCTCACGCCAGCCCTTCCCCTACATTCCAGAGGAAATCCCGGTGCTGACCGCGAAAGAGACCGAGATGGCGCGCAGCCTGTTTACCAGCAACGCGGCGCCCTGCTTGAAATGTCACGCCACGGGTGATCCCACTCATGATCGAACCGCAACTGCGCCTAACTTCTTGCAAGCCAAAGGACGCCTGAAGGCCGATTGGATGGAGCGTTGGATTATCGACCCGCAAGCCATCAGCCCGGGCACCTCCATGCCCTCCGGGTTGTTCCGGCACGAAAACAGCCGGTGGGTATTCGCCGGCCCGACTCCAGCGTCTTTCCAAGGATACGAAAAGGATCATACTAAGCTGCTGGTGGAGTATATTCTCCAACTCACACCGGAAGAGCAGCGACGTGTGAGCGCTGCGATGGGCCGGTCTCCAACAGCAAGCATCCGTCCTTCATCGCAGGGTAAATCTGGGAACCAGGCGGGACGCAACGCTGCAAACTAGGACTTCGATTTGTAGGAGCTTTTGAATCTAAGAGAGGTACAGCGAAATCATGACAACGACGACTCGGTTGACGCACTGGGGCTTGGCCTGCAGTTTGGGTCTCGTCCTTCTGGGGGGATGTGGCAAAAAGGAACCTGCCGAAGAACAACCTGCCGCGCCCGCTGCAACACCAACGGCCACGGCCACGCCCATTGATCCTGCGACGGCTGCCAGCGTTAGCGGCACCGTAAAATTCGCCGGCGCGCCGCCAAAGGCCGCGACGATCGACATGAGCCAGGATCCCAATTGCAAGGGCCAGAACACAGCAGAGAACATTGTGGTGAGCGGCGGTAACCTCGCCAACGTGTTCGTGTACGTGAAAGAAGGACTCGGCAACCGCACCTTCGACGTTCCGAAAGAGCCGGTCGTCGTGGATCAGCAGGGCTGCAGGTACCACCCGCACGCGCTGGGGGTGATGGCCGGCCAAACCGTCAAGATTGTCAACAGCGATCCGACTACCCACAATATTCATCCGACGCCGAAGGACAACCGCGAATGGAATGAGTCGCAGCCTCCTCAAGCGGTTCCGCTGGAGAAGGTTTTTGCGCGGGAAGAGATTCTGCTCCCCGTAAAGTGCAACCAGCATCCCTGGATGAGGATGTTCATCAGCGTCGTGAAAAACCCGTTCTATGCCGTTAGTGGACCGGACGGTAAATTCGAGATTAAAGGCTTACCGCCGGGAGACTACACGTTAGCCTTTGTGCAGGAAAAACTGGGGGAACAGGACGTGAAAGTGACGCTCGCCCCCAAAGACAGTAAGACTGTAGATATGACCTTTAAACAATGAAGCCAGCGTTGTGGGCCGGGGTTCGGGAAAACTGGATACAACCCCCCAAGAAGGTTTTTGCCGGTGAACCGGGCGCAGGCGCAGACTGCCCGCGGTTTCAGGCTCAGTCTTGTTGCACTGGAGTCAAGAATCAAGGTGACTAAAGGGGGTCTCTTGCGTGCCGCGACATTCTTGATTTCCATTGTCTTTTGCCTTGTCCCAGTTGCAGGAATTGTTTGGATCTTTACTGCCGGCTCCATCACCACTGTCGACGGTCTGTTCATGAGCCTTATTCTTCTCTCCCTTTCAGGAGTATTCTTTCTGAATGCACTTTGGGAGTTGCAGGATCGTGGCCTCTTGTCTTTTCTCCACAAGGAGAAAAAAGCCTCCGGTAAAGAGGTTTCGGCTCCCAAGGCGAGCTAGCTCCGAAGGGAATACATGGTGAGTCGAAGCACTTCCTTGAACCCAGGTCATCCGCCTGAAGTCCTGGCGGGGGACTCGCCGAAGCCGGCTGCAGCTCACCGCATGTCCACGCGCAAAAGGATGCTGTTTTTTCTGACTGCCTGGCTGATCGTCCTCATGCCGTTTTTGTTCTGGTGGAGCACCTGGTTCGGACGCCATCTCACGGATCAGCAGATCACCGAATACTTGAACGATGCGAAGCACCCGCGACACATCCAGCATGCACTCGTGCAATTGGGTGAGCGCATGGGTCGTCACGACGCGGGTGCCGCGCGCTGGTATGCTGATCTCGTGCGCCTCGCCTCCTATCCCGTGGAGGAGGTACGCAACACGGACGCTTGGGTGATGGGGCAGGACACCTCTGACGTTGCCTTCCACAACACGCTGTTGACCATGCTTGGAGACTCTTCCCTGCTCGTGCGAGGAAATGCGGCGCTATCTCTGGTGCGCTTCGGCGACGCATCGGGCCGCGCTCAAATTGTCGCTTTGTTGCAGCCGGCGGTAATTACGGCACCTTCAGCGGGTGTGGTAAGCGACACCGACAAAATCGGCACGCCCATCCATCAAGGCGGCGTCATCGCGAAATTGCAAGATGGCCAACAAACCATCGAAGTGCGCTCCCCGATCAGCGGCCGCATCCGCACTCTCAACGCGCAAAAGGCAGCGAATGTTACGCAGGGATTCGAAATCGCAACCGTGGCGCCTGGAGATGAGCAGGTTTGGGAAGCCCTGAGAGCGCTTTATCTTATCGGCCAATTGGATGACCTGCCCGCCATCCTTCCTTACGGGCGCGAACTCCCCGAAATTCCCGATCGCGTGCGCCAGCAAGCGTTATTGACGGAAAAGGTCATTCGGGAGAGGGCGACGCAGCGCTCCCCGGATTCCGGCCCGTCTCCGATCTCCGAGTCAGAAAAGAAGTCAACTCTCTAAAATAACAAAACGCGCGCTCTGGGTCGCGCGCTTTTCCTTAAAAATGAGTTTGTCGGAACCGCAACACTTAATAGGTCATCTGCCCGACTTCCTTTTCTACCTCAGCGATATCCACCATTACGATGGCGTCCCAAGGACAGCCATCCAGGAAGCACCCGTCCGGACCTTTGCTGAGACACTTCTTGCAGCCAATACAAAGGATGGGATCAATCTGAATGCGGCCGAATGGAGGGTTGTCTTCGTCATCCACCCAAAACATGCAATCCTCGACCGGGCAGTACTCCACGCAAGCGGGTGAGCCCGCGCAACCCGTACAGCATTCGGTAATTACCGCCAGTTCTTTGGGCTTCTTCTTCCGCGCCGTGGTAATCCCCTTGGACCGAGGCTCGTGCTTCTGGTCATCCGGGACCATTCCCGGCGCTTTAGATGTCTGTGTTTCGGGTGCCATGGGCTGAGATTATATCCTCGAAGTCAAGTTTTTGTAAGTTCAGGCTTTGTCGCGTTTCCTGTCGGAAGAGCCGTGGAATCCGTGTGGTCCATCGTGGTGTAACGATGGGGAGGAACGGCCGAGAGTGGCGGTACCCGCGTCGAGGGCCTGCAACCATTCGTCGATCTCTTTACAGAAGGAAGCCACGTCAATGCCCCGAAAGCAGTTCGGATAGCGCTCGCAGCCGCAGCCGCGCCCTGTGCAGCAAAGAGCGAGTGCCCCGGGGATTGTCGCGTTGCAGGTGATGAAACGCAGCTGCGACTTGAATCAGTCCCTGTAAAAAGGTTTTCTCGGGTTCTTTTGACCGCAACCATACACACTCCCAATGTTCATGAGCGGCAAAGAACTCCTGTGCACGATAGCATCGCAGACCTTCGCCAAGTTCTCCTTCGGTCCAAATCAGTTTCATGCAGAAGCCCCGCCTCCTGAGGAAAGTGAATCAGGCGAATCTCGCTTGAACTTGCGTCAACTCTAACAGGAACAGACGCATCTCTCGATGGCTGCGCTGCGGCTACGGTTAGAGGTTTGGAATTGAACTGGATTCGTTGCCTTGCGGGAGAGGTGAGGGGAAGTACGAGCCGGCCCAGCCCTCAATCCCCTAAAGGGATCCTCGGCTCGCCTCCCCCACGGGTTAAGAGGGATGCACGCTGTTGACCATCCTAACGTGTTTATTTTCAATCCATTGAACACTGGCAGGTTGGTAAAAACGCCCTACCCCCGGGGAAAAATTTACGTCTAGTAGTTTCAAAAGTGTGAGTGGCAAAGAATTTCCCACCGTCTAGCTGCCGCACCCCGACACGCCTTGACCTCACTGCGCGCGAATTGTTATCGTGACTATATTGGGCTCAGTCTACCTACTGAGCGCCAAGGCTGCCGTGGGGGGCTGCCACGAATTATGGGACTGACGAAACTGATTGTGCGGGGGGCGCGGCAGCACAACCTGAAAAACATCAATCTGGAAATCCCCCGGAATTCGCTCACCGTGATCACTGGTTTGTCAGGATCGGGCAAATCATCCCTCGCATTCGACACGATTTACGCGGAAGGGCAGCGAAGGTACGTCGAATCCCTGTCGGCATACGCGCGCCAGTTCCTGGACCAGATGGAGCGTCCGGAAGTGGATGTGATCGAAGGGCTCTCCCCGTCCATCGCGATCGAGCAGAAAACCACTACACGTTCGCCGCGGTCCACCGTTGGCACCATCACGGAGATTTACGACTATCTGCGCGTGATTTACAGCTCCGTGGGAGTTCCCCACTGCCCAAATTGCGGCAAGCCGATCACGCGGCAATCCAGCGAGCAAATTGTACAAGCCATCCTGAAGGGCGAGCTATGCAAGCCCGATGACCGCATCATGATCCTTGCGCCCATCGTGCGCGGCCGCAAAGGAGCGTACCGCAAGGAGCTGGAAAAGCTGGCGCAGGACGGATTCGTTCGCGTGCGCATTAATGGCGAGCTGTATCCGCTCGACGAGCCTCCCGCGCTCGATAAGCGCAAGAATCACACCATCGAGGTGGTGATCGACCGGCTGCTGGTGAAGCAGGGAGTAGCGTCGCGGCTGGAACAGTCCATCGCGACGGCGCTGAAGCTGGCGCAAGGACTTGTCACCGTCGCCGTGGTCGGAAGCAGCGAGCATGTTTTTTCTGAGAAGCTGGCGTGCCCGGATTGCGGCTTGTCGGTGCCGCAGCTGGAACCGCGATCGTTCAGTTTCAACTCGCCGTACGGGGCTTGCCCCGCCTGCAATGGTCTGGGATCCAAATACGATTTTGATCCCGCGAAGGTAGTGGCGGACTGGACGCGGCCATTGTTCGATGGCGGATTGGGGCCGGGTTCAAGCTCCGCGATTTTGAAGCGGACACTGGAATTGGCGGCGTACGCCCACGGGTTCCATCTGGATACGCCCTTTGAGAAATATCCCGCGCGCGTGCAGAACCTAGTTCTGTATGGATATCCCCCCGCGGGAGCAAAGCGCGGCAGCGAGGCGGCTGGGAAATCAGCGAGTGGCGAGAAGGGATTTCGCTTCCAGGGAATACTGAAATTTCTCGAGCGCAACTTTGAGGATTCCAATTCCGATTCCTACCGCGAGTGGATGACGCAGTACATGTCCGCCACGCTTTGCAACACCTGCCTGGGCCGGCGGCTGCGGCCGGAATCGCTGGCCGTCAAGCTGGCGGGATGGTCGATTTCCGATTTTACGGCGTTGTCGTTGAGCGATGCGCGGCCCGCCGTGGACAAAATCCTCTCGCAGCTTACACCGAGACAAATGGAAGTTGCAGGCCGGCCGCTGAAAGAAGTGGGCGAACGGATTGATTTTCTGCTGGCCGTCGGATTGGGGTACCTGAGTCTGGAGCGCTCGGCGGCGACGCTATCGGGCGGTGAAGCGCAGCGCATCCGATTGGCAACACAGATTGGGTCGCGACTGCGCGGAGTGATGTATGTTCTGGATGAACCGTCGATCGGGTTGCACGCGAGGGACAACGATCGGCTGCTGCACTCCCTGGAGCAGCTTCGCAATTTAGGAAATACCGTATTGGTTGTGGAACACGACGAAGACACCATCCGTCGCGCGGATTATGTTGTGGACCTGGGGCCTGGCGCAGGCAATGCCGGTGGTTATCTCGTGGCGAAGGGCAAGCCAGAGGAAATCGCGGCATCGGCGGAATCCTTGACGGGGCAATATCTGTCTGGGCGGGCGAAAATTCCAGTGCCGGCGAAGCGCCGCAGCCCCAATGGGAAATCAATTCAGATTCTGGGGGCGCACGCCAACAATTTGAAGGAAGTGGATGTGAGTTTTCCGCTGGGGTTGTTCACCGTGGTAACCGGCGTTTCTGGCTCTGGGAAATCCACGCTGGTGAACGACATCCTGTACCGCGCGCTGGCGCAAAAACTATACAGATCGATGGAGCCGCCCGGAACGCACCGCATGATCCTGGGCATCGAGCACATCGACAAAGTGATCGAGATCGATCAAGCGCCGATTGGACGCACGCCTCGGTCGAACCCTGCCACCTACACAGGTGTTTTTGCGCCGATTCGCGAACTATTCGCGATGCTGCCAGAAGCCCGTGAACGCGGCTATCGTCCGGGGCGTTTCAGTTTCAACGTGAAGGGCGGGCGGTGCGAGGCGTGCCAGGGAGAAGGACTGCGGCGCATCGAAATGAATTTTCTGCCGGACGTGTATGTGACGTGCGAGGTGTGTCGCGGGCGGCGCTACAATGCGGAAACGCTCGCGGTTCGCTACAAGAGCCATTCCATCAACGATGTATTGAACCTGCCGGCCAGCGACGCGTTGAAGCTACTCGAGAATATCCCGCAGATTCAGCAGAAGCTGTCTACGATCGTCGAGGTCGGACTTGGCTATGTGCAACTGGGCCAGTCCGCCACTACGCTTTCGGGCGGCGAAGCGCAGCGCATCAAGCTGGCTCGCGAGCTTTCGAAGCGCCAAACGGGGCGAACCATCTACATTCTCGACGAGCCGACCACGGGACTGCACTTCGATGATGTGCGCAAACTTCTCGGCGTGCTGCAGCGTTTGGTGGAGCTTGGCAACACCGTGCTGATCATCGAACACAACCTGGACGTGATCAAACAGGCGGACTGGATCATCGATCTCGGTCCGGAAGGCGGGCAGGGTGGCGGCCGAATTGTGGCCCAGGGAACGCCTGAACAAGTGGCGCGCGTGAAGAAATCGTACACGGGACAGGCGATGGCGCGCTCGTTGGGTTTAAATGGTTACTCCAATGGCGGCGAAAGCGGCTTGCGAAAAGGTGCATGACTTGCATCCCTGGGTTGGAACTTTCGGCCACTTGCGCCTCGTTGCGCTTCCTCGTACAGTGATGACACCCGCATGAGCGTCTATTCGATTCGTCCGCTGGTTCTCGGTGGAGTGCGCACCTATCCATTGGCTACGCGCAAGAGCAAGGTAAACGCGCGCCAGTTCGCGAAGCTGGCGGGGAAACGCGGCTCGCTGAAACAATTCCTCGGCAACTTGCCGGAAATTCTGGCGGCGCAGGATCTGCGCGACCTGCTATCGGCAGTGCATCGCGCAAAGAAACAGCGGCGTGCCGTGCTTTGGGGAATCGGCGGGCATGTAATTAAGGTAGGACTTGGGCCGCTGCTGATCGACCTGATGAAGAAGGGCTTCGTTTCCGGCGTGGCCATGAATGGCGCGGCGCTCATTCACGATTTCGAAATCGCGCTGGTGGGCAACACGTCGGAGGATGTGGAAGCGGGAATTGGCGCGGGCCAATTCGGTATGGCTGAAGAAACCGGCAGGACCATCAATGAAATTGCCAAGCTGGCACAGCGTTTGCGAATGGGCTACGGGGAGTCGGCTGGACAGTATTTGAGCAGCGGAATCCTTTCGCCGAAGCACCGTGGCGAAAGCGTTTTGATGGAGGCTTACCGGCTGCGGATTCCTGTCACGGTTCATCTGGCGATTGGCACGGACATTCCGCACATGCATCCGGTCGCGGACGGCGCCGCGCTTGGGGCCGCCAGCCTCAACGATTTTCGCCTATTCTGCGCCCTGGTCCAGAAAATGGATGCCGGAGGGGTTTATCTCAACTGGGGTTCGGCGGTGCTCTTGCCGGAAGTATTTCTGAAAGCTGTTTCCGTGGTGCGGAATCTGGGCGTGGCATTGCATCCGATCACCACGGCAAATTTCGATTTCATTCAGCATTACCGGCCGCTGCAGAATGTGGTGAAGCGTCCGACGGCCGCATCGAAAGAGAGTGCAGGCAAGGAATCGCGAGGCTTTGCGATCACCGGCCATCACGAATTGCTTTTCCCGCTGGTTGCTGCCGCGCTGGCGGAGGGCTGGCCAAAATCTGAGAAGCGCAGGAGAGCCTGAGATTGTTTGACGACTACCCACCCGTCCCTCCAGAATCCACTACCGATTCCAGAGAATCCTCCTCTGAGACTCCGCAAGTCGAGCCGTCGCCGCAGATTTGGGGAGAGCCGGCGGCTGCCGTCGGGCCAGCTGCCACAACCCGAACTCCTTACTACGACTTGCGCTATCCAGCGGATTTACAGATTAGCTGGTCCTGGCCTCATTTGGTTCTGTTCCTGCTATTTGCGGTCATCAGTTTGACTGTCATCCAGGGAATATTGATGGTGTTTTACGCGCCGCACCAGTCAATGTCGTCGCAACAATTGGAAACGTACCTGTTGTCGAAGCCGCAGTTCACGTTGGGAAGTATGGTGATTTGGTATGCGGCGATTTTCTTCTTTCTCTATGTGACGTTGTCCTTGCTGCGAGGCCATGCCTTCTGGGAATGTCTCGGCTGGCGCAAAATTTCGCCGCGCCCCGGTGAACACGCGCGAAACCCTATTGTGTATTTTTTTGCGGGATGCGCCTTGTCCCTGTTTGTGGCCATTTTGAGTTCGCGGTTGAAAGCACCGGACAATTCTCCCATGGAGGAATTGTTCAAGAATCGCCAGACCGCGCTGTTGTTTGTTGGCATGGCGGTCTTGATCGCGCCGCTGGTGGAGGAAACGCTGTTCCGCGGATATCTCTATCCCCTGTTTGCGCGATCGTTCGGGGTCACTCCAGGCATTGTGCTAACCGGTGTGCTGTTCGGAATGATGCATGGCGCGCAGCTTGGTTGGACCTGGGGGCTGGTAGCGATGCTGGTCCTGGTGGGAATCGTCTTTACACTGGTACGCGCGCGAACCGGCAGCGTTTTTGCCAGCTTTCTGATGCATCTGGGATACAACTCCCTGATTTCGGTGGCCGCGTTGATTGGCACACACGGATTCACGCAAGCGCCCATCGGGAAGTGACCGATTCGCGCCCGAAACTGCATACGTTAAAATAGTGAGTGGAAAGGAACCGCGCAACAATGTACGTGGCACAGCCCATTCAATGGACCGAGCAAGGCGTCGTGATGCTGGATCAGCGGCGGCTGCCCGCGGAAGAGATCACCCATACCTACACAGATTATGTGGGCGTAGCGAAAGCGATTCGAGAAATGGTGATTCGCGGCGCGCCTGCGATTGGTGTTGCCGCCGCCATGGGAGTCGCGATTGGAGTGCAGAAATCGACGGCCAGCTCCGTGGATCAACTGCAAAAGGAATTGGTCCAGATTTGCGAGACGCTGGCAAAGACCAGGCCAACGGCGGTGGACTTGTTCTGGGCGTTGGAGCGGATGAAGGCGCGCTTTCGGGCGGTCACGCAGTGCCACTTCCGATCTGGCGGAGATTCGCAAAAAGATGATCGCGGAAGCGCTGGAGGTTCATCTCGAAAAGAAGGCCGCAGACGAAGCGATTGGCAGATTCGGCGCCGAATATATGCCCAAAGAGGGCCAGGTAATGACGCACTGTAACGCCGGGGCGCTGGCGACGGCTGGGATCGGCACGGCGCTGGGAGTGATTCGCGTTGCGTACGAGCAGGGGCGAAAGATTCATGTGCTGGTGCCGGAAACGCGGCCGTATCTGCAGGGCGCCAGGCTGACCGCGTGGGAACTTCATCGTGGCGGCATTCCGCTCACGCTAATTACCGACAACATGGTCGGGCATTTCCTGAAGACCGGGAAAGTGGGCGCCATCGTCACCGGAGCCGACCGCATCGCGGCGAACGGCGATACCGCCAACAAGATTGGCACGTACCAGATTGCGGTGCTGGCGAAAGAAAACAACGTGCCGTTTTACATTGCCGCGCCAGTTTCTACGTTTGACTTGTCGATACCCGACGGCGAGCACATTCCCATCGAAGAGCGGAGCGCGGAAGAGGTCACGCATATTCAGGGAGTGCGCATTGCGCCGGACGTGCACGCGGCGCATCCGGCGTTCGACGTTACGCCGAACGGGTATATTCATGCGATTTTCACGGAGCGAGGAGTGGCGAAGGCGCCGTTCACGGAATCGTTGAAGCAGCTTGCTTCCGCCCAGCCGATCGCCGCCCCGCAATAACGAAAAGCCTCACCCCTGAAGGAACGGGTGCTACAGGTTACGCACTGTAACTGTTACCACAACATGATTTTGCGGTCACCCAAAGGAAAAAGGGCGGCTCGACAGGCCGCCCCTTTCCTCCGCGTTTTCTCGGAATGGGTTAGAAGGTAAGCTTAGCCGTTATTTGCGCCATTCTCATGTCCGTTGCGGCGGACGCGAACGCTCCGTAAGGAGTCGTGGGCGTGGACGATGTGAGAATGGTCTTTCCGAAACTAATGAGCGTTTGTGAGGATGGCGCCCCGTAGTTAGCATGGTTGAGCCAGTTGTAGGCATTCAGCCCGAGTTGGAAATTCATGCGCTCGTTGATCTGGAATGTTTTGCGGATGCTCATATCGCCGCCGAAGAAGCCGGGACCGCGGAAAGCATTGCGACCCACGACATTGCCGGTGAAGCTGGTCGGCGGTGCGAACAAGTAAGGTGCGTTGGGGTTCACGCCGCCTTGAATGCCAAAGCAAGCGTTGACGACGCAAGCGCCGCCGTTGGAAAAGTCCCGTCTAGGGAATAGTGGTTGTAGGATGATCGCGTTACCGGGAGTAACGAAACCCAGACCCATATTTTGACCGGAGAGGCCTGCGATGGTCGCCGAGTCATTAACGGTGAAGGGGAAGCCCGAACGCCAGAACTCGGTGCCAGAGAGTTGCCAGCCACCGATGGCTGTGTTCAGCAAACGATTGCTGCTCTTGAACGGCAGCACATAGATATAGCTGGCGCTGATCTGATGACGGGCGTCGTAATCCGCCGAGGAGTAGTTATCGTGCAGAGTGGAGGGGTTAATCTGACCCAAGACGCTATTGTAAATGCTCCACGGTTCTACACCTCCATTTGAGTTCTCGTCGAAAGCATGGGAAAAGGTATAGCTAAACCGGCCACTCAAACCATGCCAACTATTTTCCTGAATAGAAGCGATCAGGCCGTTGTAGTTGGAGATGGCGCCGCTGTTGAGGAAATTGACGCGGCCGACACGAGGATCAGATGCGGTGGCAGGCAGCACTCCGAATCCGAATTGGCCGGCGCCCGCGAAGGCGTTCAGGTAGTCGTTGTAGTACAACTCATCGTAACCTTTGTTACCGACGTAGTTGAACGAAACGATGGTATTAGGGGTCAGTGCGTGTTGAAGTTCGACGTTCCATTGCAGATATTTTGGATTGGAGAGGTTGCGGCTCACGTCGCTGAGGGTTGGTGTCGTGGCACAGGAGGTCGCCAGAGCCGGATTGCTAAAGGAGTTCAAGTAGGTGTTCAGGTTCCCGCCGTTGTTGTAATTGTTGGTGAACGCGGAGTTGCATTGCTGAACGTAGCTGACCCCGCTGGTGGGGAAGGCAGTAGTCGAGGGCGAGTTCAGGTCCCAAGCCAGGCTTCCACCAGGAACGGTCCAGAGGTTAACTTGCGGGAAGTTGGTATCAATGGGGCTGAGTATGGTCCCGGGATAGAGGTCAGCAAACAGCCCGATGCCGCCGCGAAGGACGGTCTTGGAGTTCAGAGAATAGGCAACGCCAAAGCGAGGCTGAAAGGCAACCGCTTCAATGCCGGGGATAATCGTATGATTGCCCGTCTTGAATGATTGGTTGTAAGGAACGTCTGCTCCATGGGTCAGTTGGTCGAAGGGCTGAACCGGAAGCCCGGCGCAATTATGCTGGCAGACGCCGCCCGAATTGCGGTCGGCCCTCAGGGTGAACGTAAACTTCAGTTTTGAATTTGCGCGGAACTCGTCCTGGAAATAGAGGCCGAAGGTATAGAAAGCGACGGGCTGGACAGAGTTTTGCGCGAAGTTATATTGGGTATACTGCGCCGTGTCCGCGGCAAATTGGGCTAGCGTAGTGTTCATCGCAGGATAAACAGCCAACGATGAAGCGGTAAAATCGCTGATGTCATCCCGGCGGAAGTTCACGCCCATTTTGAAGGAGTGATTTCCTTTGGTGATCGATAAGTCGTCCACCAATCCCCACTGGGTCACGTTGCGGCCTTGTGGGAAAAGGAAACCCGGATAACCTCCCTGCCCGGAACCGAACCCGAGGTTCGTGAGGGAGTTATCTGTGAAGGCCAGGTTGCCGGGGATCAGCGCGAGTGCTGGGGAGTTGGCTTGTATCTTGCCGAAAATCGCCGAGTAGTACAGCACCGAGCCGATGAAGTTGTTGACAATCGTGGGGCTAAAAACGTGGGTGTAGTTTAACTGCCCTTCGTTTTGCGGCTGCGTGCTATCGGTGTCAAAGGCAGGGTTAATGACGTCGGTATAGGTCGGCTGGACGCCGCGATCGAACTTGACGCGACCAAAGATTTTGTCCTTATCGCTAAATGAATAATCAAGGCGCCCGGTAACCAGGAATTCCTTATTGCCCGCAGCGGAACTGTCGGTCCAAGACTGTGTACACTGATCAGCGGCGAGAATTCCCGTGGCGGCAATGCCATTGGTCGAGCAGCTGTTTGCGTTTGGTGTGGCGGTAGCAATGCCCGGCGCCGCGTTCCAGAGCTTAAAGAGATTCTGGTAGAAGGCTTGGGTGGCCGCGTCTTGGGGAATGTTGCCCATCACATAGCTCTGGAACTCAGGGGTCGGAACTGTCGCTGGCTTGACGGAACCAAAGATGTAACGGATACCTTCCGTGTTCACAAAGAAAAACGCTTTGTCCTTTTTGATTGGCCCGCCAAAAGAGGCGGCCCACTGGTTGTTGTTTTCGAATGGGCGATCGGGGATTGGATCGCCGGGTGCCGTGGTGCCCTTAAGGATAGGATCATTGGCGTTGAGGTAGCGGCCGGTCCAATTGTAAACGGCGTTGCCGTGCCAGGAGTTGGTGCCGGACTTGGTGCTGTAATCGACCTGGGAACCGGCTTGGCGACCATACTGGCCGGTATAAGCGTTGTTGACGACGGAGACTTCCTGCAATTCATTACCGCCGAGCAAAAGGTTGCTGGAGCCGGAATTGTTGAGGTTCAGGAAGGGGTCATTGTAATCATTACCATTCATGGTGAAGAGATTGGAAGTGCCGGGCAAACCGAAAGTGCTGAAGTTGCCGTATCCGCCGCCAGCCGTATTGCTCATGGTAACGCCGGGTGCGGTCTGCGCCACATAGGTGACGTCTCCGCCGGGGTTCGGGATTTCCTGGATTTGTCTGGTCTCAAAGACCGTGGAGATGTTGGCGTTTTCAGTCTGCAGTTGCGCCAGATTCTCAGCGGACACTTCAACCGTGGTGGTGCCCGATCCAACTTCCAAGGCGGCGTTGCCGGAAACCGTGGTTCCCAGAAGCACGGTGATGTTGCGCGCGGCAGTTTTGAAACCGGGCTTGGCAATTTCGAGAGTGTAATCGCCGGGCTTCACCAGGGAAATAACATAGTCACCACTGGACGACGTTGTGGTCTTGAATTGCGCGCCGGTAGCTGCGCTCTTCAGGGTTACATCTGCGCCAGAAACCACCGCTCCCGTGGGATCGGTGACGGTTCCAGCGACTCCCCCGGTAACGATGGATTGTCCCCAACTGGCTGTGGCACTGAACAGCATGAGCGCGAGAACAAGAAGTAAAGCGTGCCTGAAATATTTCATCATTATGGATTCCTCTCATTTAGACAAACTTCAACACGGCAGCTGACGAACCGATGCGGGAAAACGCACGAAGCACGAGACACAGACACACCCAATCTGTGAAGTCAGAGCTTCAGTGCTGACTGATATTTGTTTGTTCGACCGTATGCTGCGAACCGGCTAATCACCAAGTTCCACCCGCAGCATCCAGCGTCATTCGTACCTGGTAGGAGCGCTCCGTGGAGCGCTTGAAACGAATGACGATTAAGGGCAGCAATCGCTCTTGCAAGAAACCTGCCAACAACAGCAGGAAATATATGCACCAATATCAGTCGTTTATGGTGAAGTGCGGGATCTGTTTATGAAAGTGTTCCGGAATGTTGGATTGTTTATACAGGTTTCTGTAGGGTTTTCGATTGCACAAATGTGAGAAAAACTCTGGACACTTTCGAGACATACCCTGAACTTAAACTCGGACACAAACACATAGGAAAAAAGGGGAGCCGATTTCCGGCTCCCCTTTGGGAAATGGATTTTCTTAGAAGGTGATCTTCGCCGAGAGCTGAACGATTCGCGGTGAAGAGTCGAATCCGAGGAAGTTGCCATACGGGCTGGTCGGGACACCTATCGCAGGCCCGGAAACGATCGTGCCAAAGGTCGAATCGCCGGTGCTGAAGGTGTTATTCGGGAAAGGCATATTCGGGTGATTGAACACGTTGAACGCCATCAACCCAACGGCCAGGTTCGTCCGCTCCTTGAACTGGAAGTTCTTGAACAGCCCCATGTCCATGTCAAAATAGCCCGCCCCGTGATACTGATTGCGGGTCTGGTTGGGGAAGGCAGTCAGCAGATTAGCGGAGGTGTCGTAGAACGCACCGGCATTCAGGCACGGCGTGTCGATCGCTCCCTTTCCGCAGGTACCTGTTTGCGCAGGCTGTCCAAGGAGCGTACCGAGGAATATGCCGTTCCCATTTCCTACCGCTCCGCTAATATTCCCGTCCTGGATAGAGTAGGGCATGCCAGTGTGCCAGTAGACCTTGCCTGACCATTCCCACCCATTGATGAACCCGTGAACAAAGCCGTTCCCCCTGTGGAATGTCGGAGTAATTACATAATCGGCACTGATCAAGTGACGAATGTCATAGTCCGTGTTCCCATAGTTGCCAGCGCGAAGGCTGGCGGGATTCAGCTGTTCCTGGATCGATTGTCCTTGAGCAAAACCATACGGCGAATACGCCACCATTCGAAGACTCGTCCAGGTTATGGCTGTAGGTGTAGTTCAAGTGCGCCACGATAGTCGACTTGATCTGTTCCCGAAGTGTCACAGTCAAGCCGTTGTAGTTAGAGATCGCGCCGCTCTGAACTTGGTTGATGGTTGCATAAGCGGCGTCAGGAGCCGCTGACGGGATAAGCGGTGCCGCGAAAATCCCGTACTGATCGTAGGCATTCAACCACGTATTCGAGTAAGGTAGATGCTGGACGCTGTTACCTACGTAGTTCACTTGCAACGCTGTGTTCCGCCCGATTTGCTGCTGCACTGAGAAATTCCATTCATAGGCTCGCGGCGCGTGCACCGTGCCAACGATGGAATCGAATGTAGGCGGGCTGAATTTTACGCCTGCAGGCATGGAAGCCTGGATCTCATTGAAGCTCTTGGTAATATCAAACGCGTTTGCCGCCGCCTGCCAAGTGGCCGCACCACCGGCCGGGTCGAAGGGCAAAACGCCGCTGCTCGGTTGCACGTCGAATCGCACGGACACGGGCGGGTTCGCCAACAGGTTATCCACCAGGCCTATGGCCGGATTGTCGTAGAACATCCCGAAGCCGCCGCTGATGACGGTCTTGCCGCCGCCAGCGATCCACGGGAAGTGATTGGCTTGCCCCGGAGCCCAGCTGAAGGAGACTCGTGGGGAAAGATCCACAGCATCTACCCCTTGAAATGCCTGATGCTGGTTGTACTTGATGTCTTGGCTGTAGGGCACGTCCAGCGGGTTCGCTGACTTGTAGCTCGCAAGGCTACTGAAGGTGCCGGTAAAGTTCGCAAAGCAGTTCTTCTGGCAGACGGGGTTGGAGGTTCTTTCCGCCCGGAGTGCCAGCGTCAGAGTGAAGTTGCTTTTCACCTTAATCTGATCCTCGGCATACAGACCGAGCCCCCAGTTAGCAATCGGCACATTGTTTGACAGGTTATCTGCCTGCCGGTATCGATAAGCGAGCCCATCAGCAAAATTTTGCAGCCCGTCTGAAGTGGAGCCAAAGTACACGGTCGGCGAAGTATAGAAGAAATTGTGGTCGCTGACATCATAACGACGGAAGTTGCCGCCGAATTTGAATGTGTGTCTCCCATGGCTCCAGGAAAAGTCGTCGATGAACTGGTACTGGGTGATATTGCGACCTTGTGGGAAGCGATACATTTGGTTCAAGGTCGTGAATGGCACAGAACTTCCGAAGCCCGAAGTTCGTACTGCGTAGGGGAAGGTGCTGTTTGCGAGTTCGTGGTTCTGCGCGAATTGCGCCACATAGTGGCTGCCTGCGGCCGTGAATACGTTGGTCATCGTGGAGTTGAAGGTGTGGGCTTCGTTCACCTGCACGTCCCACGCCGGCTGATTTGACAGCGCGCTGAAGTTCGGGCTGATTGGATCAACGAGAGACGGCTGGAGGCCATGATCGAGCTTGAATCTCCCGAACAGGCTGTCGTTGCTCCCGATCTTCTGGTCAACGCGTGCCGCCAGAATCCATTCGGTCGCCAGAGCCGTTGGATTCGCTACGAAATTCGCAACGCATGAGGTCGTCGTGCCATCGAAGCCCGGCAGATTCAGGCCCTGACAATATTTGTCGCTGGGCAGTGCCGTTGCACTACTTGCGCCTTTGGCGTTCGCGTACAGATTCAACATCGACTGATAGGTTTGGAACTCCGCCGGCTGCGTATTTTGAATGTTATTCAGGACCGCAGTTGCAAATGCCGGCGTTGGTATGTAAACGGGCGTCGAACTCGGCAACACAAAGCGCATTCCCTCATAGTCAACGAAAAAGAACGTCTTGTCCTTGATGATTGGCCCGCCGAATGAGGTGGCCCACTGATTGGCATTAGAAAACGGAGCCGGGTTCGCCTGGCCTGCTGGCACCTGCCACTTATTGAAGAAATCGTTCGCATTCAAATAGCGGCCGTTCCACCAGTATTGCGCATTTCCGTGGAACTGATTTGTTCCCGACTTTGTGATGAAGCTGACCTGCGCGCCGCTCAACTGCCCGTATTGTGCAGAGTATGGGTTGGTGATGACCGTGGCTTCCTGCACTTCGTTGGATCCCAGCGTCAGGTTCGTCGCGCCGGTATTGTTAATGTTGAAGTACGGGTCCATCGTGTTTTCACCGTTCGTAGTGAACAAGTTCGAGGTACCTGGCAGACCGTTCGCCGTGAAATTGCCGTAACCTTGCATTCCGGGTTGAGCTGATGCAACTAGAACCCCAGGTGCCGTGAACGCGATGTTTGTGATATCGCCCCCCGGGTTCGGCAGCTTCGCGACTTGGTCTTGTGTGAACGACGTGCTTGTGCTCGTCTCGGTATTTAGCAGTTCTGGACTCGTCGTAACTTCGATCGTCTCCGCCTTGGACGAAATCTCCAATGAGATCGTCATTGACGACGTTTTACCGACGCTTACATCCACATTCTGAATTACACTCTTGAAACCGCCCTTTGACACCGTGACCTCATAACGTCCTGGTCTCAAAAGCGAGAAACGGTAATAACCGTCAGAGCTCGTTTTGCCTTCAATCACCGCGGCGGTGTCTAGGCTCTTCAAGACCACGCTAGCATCTGGCACAGCCGCTCCGCTCGGGTCGACGACGGTCCCAGCGATATCCCCAGCGATGAGCGACTGGCCCATCGTCTGAATCGCAAAAAATGACACTAAAAGGAAAGCGAACGTAGCGGCCAAGGAAAACAGCCCGATGTTCGAAGAACGATTGATTCTTGAGCGCACAGAAAACCTCCTCTAGATTTCCACATTTACTAGTTTTTGAATCTGTACTCGCGCAAAGCGCGATAACCCACCAAACGCGTTATCAGGTTTTCGGTTGCAATATGGTAGGACCTGAGCAGTGTCGGTATCATCCCCAGGGAATCTAAGTCCCGTCCAGATACCGATGCGCATCCAAAAACAGCAACCGTTGGGAGTCTCTATGGCACGTTTTATGCCATCATCGACTCTGGCAGCCCTAATAAGTTGTTTATTTATATAAAGCTACGAGAGGCATCCAAAAGGGGGATGCGTTTACTTCCAGGTATTCATAGGTTCTGAGGCGTTTCTACAGGAAATCATAGAGAGACATCTCGATTTTCTGCTAGCCTGAGTGACGGATGCGCTCGGCGAGGGCCCTGGCTCGTTGGCGGGCGATTTCCACAAAGCGCGAGTCTCCGGCGATCTGGTCGAGTAAGGGGAGGGCCCGCCGAGGTTCGGGGAAAACGCCCTTATTGAGATCCGTTTCGAATTGCATCAGGGCATCGTTCACGCCCAAGCGGTCGTACTTCATGCGCCGCTGCAGCAATTCCAAAAGTTCCTGCTGGCGTGCCAAGCCTTCGCAAATCTGCAAGAGCTGAACGGCAGGAGCGTTCAACGTGTAATTGAATTTCACTTCAAAAGATTCGGCGCCATTCTCCCAGCGAAACGTCTTTTCTCCCAGGTTGGCGATCTTGCGGTGGACATCCAGGTCCACGCCCTTGAAATGATTGAGCTGGCCGACGAGGCTGAAGATTTTGGAGCGCAGCGCCGGGCTGACCTCGAAGGCAGTGGCCCCGGGCTCTTCATCTAACTGCCGGATCTCGAAGGTAGGGTTGCCGGAACTTTCGGGGACCTTGATTTCGATGTATTCCGGCACACTCTCCTTAAAGACGCGCTTATAAATAAAGACCGGTTCGGCGAGGGCGGCCAAAGCAAAGTTGGCCGCGCCTAGGATGGCCGCAAAGAGGGAGACAATAAGGAATTTGCGTTGAAGAAAATTCATCGGTTTGATTGGATGCCGCGGCTGCGAAGAGGTGTTGCGTCGATCGGAGCCGCAGCACGAACGGTGATTCGCGGAATGGTCGCCTTCACGTTTTTCCCTCGGGACAATCCATATCGCCGCTCCAGCGCCTCTGCCTGCAAGTGGCAAAGCGCCACGGCCAATGCGTCCGCAGCGTCCGTTGGTTCCGGAAATTCTTTCAGGTGAAGTAGAGCGCGAACCATGATCTGTATCTGTCGCTTGTCCGCTTGCCCGTAGCCGGCGACGCAAGCCTTCACTTCCCGCGGAGAATAGCTGTAGACTTGCACACCGAATTGCTCGGCAGCCAGCAGCACGACGCCGCGTACTTCCGCCAACCGCAACGCCGTCCTCATATTCAGCGCGGTGAAAACGGATTCCACGGCCATGACGGTGGGCTTGAATTCTTCCAGAAGCCGGCACAACAGGTTATGCACATCATGCAATGCCGCGCCAGAGGAGCCTTTCTGGCGTTTCGTGGTAATTCGCTGCGCCCCGTATCCAAGCACGCGATGCGCGCGCCCGTCGCTGTCGATAATGCCGTAGCCCGTGGGGCCAACCGCGGCGGGGTCAATGCCGAGCACACGCAGCCAGCCATTCTTAAGCGGCAATTCGCGAATTGCTGTCATGGTCAGTAGTCTACGGCGAAGCACCCACGCCTTCCAATGAATTGTGTTCCGTTGCGCCTTAAAAGAAAAAACGGCCACCGAGGATTCGACTCGATGGCCGGTTCAAAAGGACCGCGGAATTCAGTTGGCCCCCACGGCCGCCTGAATTTCCGACTCGTCGATGTCGAAATTGGCGTAAACGTGTTGCACGTCGTCGTGTTCTTCCAGGGCTTCTACCAGGCGCAACATTTGCTGGGCCTGCTGCCCCGTCAATTTAATGTAGTTCTGCGGCACCATGCTCACTTCGGCGGACTCCGGCTTGACGCCAGCTTTGTTGAGGGCTTCCTTGACGGCTTCGAGCGATTCCGGCGGAGTCACAATGTACCACGCAGAGCCATCGTCCTTCATATCTTCGGCGCCCGCCTCCAGCACTACGTCCAGCAGCTTCTCTTCCGACGCCGCTTCTTTTGAAACGGTGATCTCGCCTTTGCGATGGAACATCCAGCCCACCGCGCCGGCTTCCGCCATGTTGCCGCCATTTTTGCTCATGAGGTGGCGGAATTCACCGACAATTCGGTTGCGGTTGGTGGTCACGACCTGGATGAGCATGCCCACGCCACCCGGGCCGTATCCTTCAAATGTGGCTTCTTCGTACACCTCGCCTTCCAGCTGGCCCGTGCCGCGCAGGATGGCGCGCTCAATGTTTTCATTGGGCATGTTCTCGTTCTTGCCCGCCAGAATGGCGGTGCGAAGGCGAGGGTTGGAATTGGGATCGCCCCCGCCAATGCGTGCGGCGATACTGATTTCACGAATGATTCGGGTGAAAACGCGGCCGCGCTTTGCGTCGGTGGCCGCCTTCTTATGTTTAATGGTTGCCCATTTTGAATGCCCAGACATGACACATCCTCTTTGTAACTCGTGACCGGTATGCGGCCATGTGAATTTTGGTTAAATGGCACCCCGCCCCTGCCAAGGAATGGACGCGTGGCCATTCAACCTGCAATGCCGGGCCACTTGTGCGGAGACCTTCGGTGCGCAACAGAGGAGTCGCAAAAACCCGCCACTCTTCCGCCGAACCCTTCAACTCTAGCACAGTTAGGGGCGGTCCGAAACTGGAACGCGGCCGCTCGGTCTGCCCTGCCAGTCTAATAATAAGGTGAGCCCGCCGAGCGCCGGCAAGCGTGCACGACGAACCGGTTTGTTCCGCTCATGGAGCAAATTAATATAGCCAATCCTGTTCCCGCTAGCTCAATGGTAGAGCATTCGGTGGTTAACGACACAGCCGGACACCGTAAGCCTTTGTTTTGGCGTCGATTAGCTATCACGCTGTCTGCCCAACTGTGCCCCACGCACTTCCCCCGTAGCACAATCACAAGCGATGAAAAAGCGGCGCTATCCAAGCGGCCCGGAAACAGATGGCTAGCCAGCGAACATGTTCTCCGGCCGGCGATCCTAAATGGAGCCATGAGCAGGACAAGCCAGTGCTTCCTTCGGGATGGAGAGAACGACTTTCCTGGTGGTGTTGAGGTTATTTGCGAGATGCTTCAGGATCAAGCCGTCGTCAGGCAAGAGATCGACGTAAATGTGGGCGTAATCGGGATACTCTCCTTCTCGAGGTTTCTCGATCACGCCGAAAGGCCGCAGTTTCGTCTTGTTCACACCTTTGCTCCGTTCAACGTGTTTCCACGAGAGAGGTCAGAATGCTTTTCTGATGCGGAGATTGCAACTTGGGATTCGTCGGCCCTGCGCAACGCGTCTTGTGTCCAGCGAAGCACTGCCTCTAGTCGATAGGCGAGATTAGACCTTCGCTCAACACGCGCGTCAAGCCATCAAACTCAGGTCCTCGACCACAGCTTCAATCTCCCCCCGGGTCGTTGTGCGGCCGAGGCTGAACCGAACCGCGCCCATTCCGACCTCAGGGGCGACTCCCATGGCGCGCAGGACCGGGGACAATTCCAGCGATCCGGCATGGCACGCGGAACCGACAGACGCGGCTACTCCGGGCAAGCGCCCCAGAATCTCCGCCCCAACCCGTGCCACGAAGCTGACGTTGAGAGTGTTGGGTAACCGTTCGATCGGATGGCCGTTCAGGACCACTCTATCTCCAAACTTGTTTTGAAGCAGATCCCAGAATAGATCGCGAAGTTCACGAACTGAATCTGTGCCTCTCCACGTGCGGGCCAAATCGCAAGCTGCTCCGAAAGCCACATCTAGCAGCACATTCTCTGTCCCGGCCCGCCGGCCGGATTCGTGGCTCGCGCCGTGAATCAGCGGCTCGAGAGAAACACCGTTGCGGACATAGAGCGCGCCCACCCCTTTGGGAGCGTAAAGCTTGTGACCTGCAACGGATAGCAAATCGACCCCGAGGCCCTGAACAGTGACACTGACCTTGCCTACCGATTGCGCGGCGTCGCTATGTAGAAGGATCCCAGCTTCGTGCGCGATCTGTGCAATCTCCGCGATTGGCTGAACGGTGCCGACTTCGTTGTTGGCATGCATTATGGAAATAAGGACTGTGCTCTTTCGCAGTGCCCGGCGGACATCGTCGGGGTCGACGCGTCCAAAGCCATCAACTTGCAGATACGTCACCGTCGCACCAAGCCGTTCGAGGAACCGACAGGGATTGATAACGGCTGGATGTTCCACTTGGGTGGTAACGATGTGAGCATCCGCTCGTCCACTTGCGAAGTACGCCCCCTTGAGAGCGTGATTGTTGGCTTCACTTCCACCACTGGTGAATACGATTTCATCTACTTTGCAGCTGAGCAGCCCAGCAACCTGCATTCGAGCTTTGTTGAGCGCCTCCCTCGCCGGGTTGCCAGCCCAGTGGCCGCTCGAAGGATTACCGTATGGCTCCTCGAGAACGATCCTCATGGCATCGATGACTTCTGGCGCCACAGGAGTACTGGCGTTGAAATCCAGGTAAATGCGTTGATGTGTTCCAGGCATGGGAGCGACATCTTGCCCGCACGTCCGTCAGGAAGATCCGTGCGGCAAGATCGATGGGAGGATATTACACCCTTCCCGGAACCGATTGAAGGTGAGGTGGTTCTTCCTCCTTTCGACAATTCTGATTGCTGTCGGTATCGGGGCCGAGTCGAGCCGAAAAACCTACTTAGTGGTTCGTACAGCCGTTTCACGGAGGTCGGGGAAGTCCATTGGGAATGGATGATGGGCAACTCTGAGGTAACGCGATTAGGTAAGGGTTGCCAACTATATGGATAAGTGAAGGAGGAATGATCAAGACGTGTTGATTGGCGTGCTACGATCAGGCGGTAAGACGAGTCGCAGCAAGAGGACGAAGTTGTCGGAGCGATCAGGAACCTCCGCTGACGGTCCGTTCCGTGGTCGGCACCCAACCAGTCACGAACGGATGACGGGACTGCCCTGGGATGCGTCGTACCACGACGGCCCTGCGCCCTGGGATATTGGCCGGCCGCAGCCAGTAATAGTGCGTTTGGCATCCGAAGGCGGATTCACCGGAGCGGTGCTCGATGCAGGCTGCGGGACCGGCGAGAACGCTCTTCACGTCGCCTCGCTGGGATTGTCGGTTCTGGGCGTTGACGTGGCTGAAACAGCCCTGGCGATCGCCCGAGAGAAGGCCGACGCCCGTGGGATCGACGTTGAGTTCGCTGCGGCTGACGCTTTCCAGCTGGAGCGTTTGGGGCGCAGGTTTGAGACGGTGCTGGACTGCGGACTGTTCCACACCTTCGACGGCGACGAGCGAACACGATACCTGGCGAGTCTAGCGTCGGTGACCAAGCACGATGGAACTCTGTATGTGTTGTGCTTCAGTGACGATGGTCCCGATACTGGCCCGCACCCGATCAGTCAGGAGGAGTTGAGAGCGGTGTTCAACCCCAGCAATGGATGGGATGTCGCCGCCATCGAACCGGACCGGATTCAGACGAGATACCACGACGACGGCGCGCCGGCCTGGTTCGCGACAATCAATCGGATCTAGATCCTGCTTCCGGCAGTCACTGGACGTATAACGGGCAATCCTTTCGCAATCGCACCACGGAAGTGTTGCCGACCATCTGGGAGTTGGAAGAATTCTGGATACAATGTGGCCTAGAGACAACGATGACAAGGACATGTTTAAGTAACTGGAGAAACCTTCCTCGTCCCAGAGCGAAAGGCTCTGGAGCAGGTCCGACCGCTAACCGGCTGAACCGGGAAAAGGAAGGAAGGCGAGAAGGTGTCAGTTGCTGCCGGAGCATCCCCAAACTGTCCGATGATTCTGCAACAAAATACCGGGTTGCTCTTCACCTGCGGAGATGGACCGACCTCTGCGGGCTTTATTTGATGTAGCGATGGAGAATCTCCACCAAACTCTCAGCCGCCTTCGTTTCACGCGAGCCCGCTTTGGCATCCTTACTGAGCACGTGAAACTTGATCTCGCCTTCGACGATCTCCACCAATAATCCATTCACCGCGCCCCGGCAGGCGGCAATCTGCTGGAGCACTTCCGCGCACTCTCTCTCCTGTTCAATCGCCTCCCGGATGCTTTCCAGTTGCCCCTGAATGCGATTGACGCGCACCAGAAGCTTCTTCTTTTCCTCGATGGTATGGGCCATGACCGTTTCTCCTTGACATACTATACCCAGTATAGTATCAACAGTTTGCTGTTACAAGCTGTTCATGTTCCCGGGTTCTAATGACTCCAGGAAATCCGACCGTTGGACGTGAAAAATGAAACTATTTTGCCAGCGCACTTGTGGCGCAAGTTTGCTTTTTGCACTCCTCTTATTGGTCTTCACGGGCTGTGAAAAGCTCGATAAGCCGGTCAGGTCGGACGACAGTACATCCGTTGCCCACGATGGGAACCGCGTCATTGTACCTCCGAAATCTCCACTCGCCAGCAGGCTGCAGGTCGAACCCGCAAAGACGACTACCATCCGGCGCCAGGTGACCGCTCCGGCTTCGGTTGAGGCGGACCCCGCTCGCTACGCGAAAATCCTTCCTCCACTGAACGGCCGTGTGCTGCAACTGTTCGTTCACCCGGGCGACTCCGTCACCAAGGGACAGCAACTTCTAGCCATCGACGCTCCAGATTTTGTGGGTGCGCAAACGGATTATGCCAAGGCCCGCAGCGTCTTGGCTCAGGCGGAGCGTGCGCTCACGCGACAAGAGGACTTGGCCACACACGGGATCATTGGTCAACGCGATGTGGACCAGGCAAGGACTGATCGCGACACGGCACTGAGCGATTTCAATAGAACGAAGGATCGCCTACGCTTATTGGGAATGGATCCCGAGAACACCCAGCTCGGCGCTCCGCTCATTGTTCGTTCCCCTGTCTCCGGAAAAGTCTTGGATGTTCTGACCGCTACGGGAGAATTCCGCAACGACCCCACAGCCCCACTCATGACCGTTGCGGACCTTTCCGATATTTGGGTGACAGCGAATGTGCAGGAAAAGGATATCCACTACGTGCATCGTGGTGATCCCGCGATCGCAACGTTTGCTGCCTATCCCACTGAAGCGTTTCAGGGCAAGGTGCTGTTTGTCGCCGATGTGCTGGATCCCGACACGAGAACCGCGAAAGTCCGCATCGCTTATCCCAATAAAGATGGTCGTCTCCGGCCAGCTATGTTTGCCAATGTAATTCTAAGAACGTGGGACACGCAAGAGCTTACTATTCCCACCACGGCTCTGGTCATGTCCGGAGACCACACGACGGTCTTCGTCCAGGTGGCCGAAAACACTTACGAGCAGCGTCCCGTTATGACCGGAGAACAGCAAGGCGATCGCACCATCATAAAGAGTGGCGTGCAGGCAGGCGATAAGGTTCTCATTCGCGAGGGAGCCCTACTCCAGTGATTGATCGCTTCGTCGCTCTTTGCCTTCGCCGACGTCAACTCGTCTGGCTAATTGTCATCGTCGTTTGCACCTTCGGATACTTATCATGGAAGGCCCTGGCGATTGAAGCCTACCCGGACATTGCCGATGTCAGCTCACAAGTCATTACCCAATATCCGGGCCACGCTGCTGAAGAGGTCGAAGAGCAGGTAACGGTTCCGCTCGAACGCGAACTGAACGGCATTCCGGGTTTGCAAGTGATGCGCTCGCACAGCACATTTGGCTTGTCGCTTATCACCTTGGTATTCCGGGATGGAATCGATGATTACTGGGCGCGGCAGCGGATTCAAGAACGCATCGCGGGTGTCGATCTTCCTCCAAACGCAAATCCTGGTTTGGACCCGCTTACTTCCCCGATCGGCGAAATCTATCGTTACACCCTGCAATCGACATTTCGAGACCAGCGCGAGCTTCGCGAACTCCAGGAGTGGGTCGTCATCCCCCGCCTTAAACAAGTGCCCGGAGTTGCTGACGTTACAAATTTCGGAGGCGAAACGACTCAGTTCCAGCTCATTGTCGATCCGGCAAAGCTCGCTCAATACAATGTGTCCCTCGCACAGGTTACCACTGCCGTCCAAGCCAACAATGCCAACGCCGGCGGCAGTATTGTCAATCGTGGAGAACAGGGCTACGTCGTGCGCGGAATAGGTCTGATTCGCTCATTACAGGACCTCGGTAACATCGTGATTCTGGCCAAGAACGGGACACCTGTCTTTCTAAAAAATCTGGGAACTCTGCAACTCGGGGCCCTTGAACGCCGGGGAATACTCGGGAAGGACAAAAATCCGGATGCTGTTTCTGGAATTGTGCTTCTTTTGCGCAGGATGAACCCGTCGCAAGTCCTTGACGGAATACATGCGCAGATTGCTTCCTTGAATGGTGGAATTCTTCCCCCCGATGTAAAGGTCGTGCCTTATTCTGACCGAACTGAATTGGTGCACACGACCGTTCACCGTGTGTCCCAAACGCTTCTTGAAGGCATAGGCCTGGTTACCTTGGTGCTTCTGCTATTTCTTGGCAGCACGCGCGGCGCTCTTATGGTTGCGTTAACCATTCCATTTGCCTTGCTCTTTGCGTTCATCTGCATGCGTTTCACAGACATTCCAGCCAATCTTCTTTCCCTGGGCGCCATTGATTTCGGAATTATCGTGGATGCATCCATCGTTGTGATGGAGAACGTTCTTCGCCGCAGGGAAGAGGACCCCGGAAAAACGCTAATCGAATCAGATGCGCTTGCCCCGGCCGTGCGCGTCGCACGTCCTATTTTCTTCGCCACACTGATCATCATCACCGCCTATCTTCCGCTGTTTGCCTTCCAGCGAGTAGAGAAGAAGCTCTTTTCTCCCATGGCGTATGTTGTCGGCTATTCGTTGGTCGGGGCTTTACTCTTTGCCCTTGGGGTCATTCCCGGATTGGCGTATGTCACCTACAGGCGCCCTCGCCGTCCTTTCCACAACCAGGTCTTGTCAGCACTTGGGCGCGCATATGAACGCGCGGTACATCACCTGACGCATCATCCGCTCCACGCCATCATTCCTGGTGTGCTCGCTGCGGGATTAGCTGTCGTTCTTTTCATTGGGATTGGCAAAGAGTTTCTCCCGTACCTTGATGAGGGCTCCATATGGCTCCAAGTCCAGTTGCCACCGGGGGTATCGCTGCCGAAGGCTGCGGCGATGGCGGACGAACTTCGAGCGGCTACATTGGAGTTCCCGGAAGTGTCCACCATCGTCAGCCAACTTGGCCGAAATGATGATGGCACCGACCCTTGGACGCCTTCCCATATCGAGTGTTTTGTCGGACTCAAGCCTTACCCTTCATGGCCAGACCATGGAGATAAGCAAGGACTGATCAAGAGACTCAGCGAGCGCTACGCGCGAATACCGGGTGTGACCGTGGGTTTCTCGCAACCCATGATCGACGGCGTGAACGATAAGATCGCCGGCGCTCACAGCGATCTTGTTGTGAAAGTCTTTGGTCACGACTTCGGTGAGATGCGCCGCATCGCTGGTGAACTGGTTACAACGCTCAACAAGGTTCCCGGCGCATCGGACGTGACCATTGATCAAGAGCCTCCGCTTCCCCAAATCCTCGTCAAAGTGGACCGCGAAGCCGCCGCCCGCTTTGGCATCAATATCGCCGACATCGCTGCCATCATCGAATCCGGAATAGGAGGCAAGGCCATCTCCACGTTGTTCCTGGGGGAGAGAAAGTACGACATCGCTGTCCGGTTCCCCGAATCAGTTCGTGGTAGCCCTGACGCCATTGGAAGTTTGACGGTCACTCTTCCTACTGGCGCACGAATTCCTCTTTCGCAACTCGCTGAGATCGGAACGTCAACCGGCGAAAGCAGCATCACCCGGGAAATGAATCGTCGGCATCTGACCGTTCGCTTGAACCTGCGAGATCGCGACCTTTCCAGTTTCCTGGCTGAGGCTCAAGGCAAAATCGCCCATGAAGTTAAATTTGACTCCACCAAATACCAGATTGAATGGGGCGGTCAGTTTGAAAACCAACAGCGCGCACAGCATCGGCTGGCCGTCATCGTTCCCGCTGTTCTCGCGTTGATTTTCATTTTGCTCTATGCGGCCTTCGGCACACTTCGGCACGCGGGACTAATTCTGACGATCGTTCCCGTGGCACTGCTCGGCGGGCTGATTGCGCTCATGCTGCGTGGCATGACCCTCAATGTGTCGAGCGCGGTCGGATTCATCGCCCTATTCGGTGTTGCCGTGCAAAACGGGGTGATCATGGTCGCTAGCCTGAACTATCAGCGCCAAAATCTCAAAAATGTGCATCACGCTGTTGTTCGCGGCGCTACCCGCCGGTTCCGCCCCGTACTAATGACTGCCACGGTCGCCGCACTCGGTCTTCTACCTGCGGCACTGGCGCGCGGTGTCGGCAGCGACGTCCAACGGCCACTCGCCACCGTAATTGTCGGTGGTCTGATTACAGCGACACTGTTGACGCTTCTCGTTCTTCCCTCCTTGTACCTCGTTCTTGAAATTCGGGCCGAGAAAGCGCATCCAGCGGTGCCACCCGAATGGGAGAATTCCTGATGAGAATGATCTGCTTCATTTCCGCGATGTCTCTCTCCGCCCTCTTTTTTCCATTTCCGCGGCCCGTTTCGGCTCAAGAGGCGGCCACCGCCACACCGCAATCATCGGAAAGTAATCGTCCAAAGATTAAGTTCGACGACTACCTAAATGAAGTCGTGCGTCACAATCTGGACCTCGCCATCCAACGCACCAACATCGCCATTTCCCAGGCTGGCGTCACCTCGGCTAAAGAACGCCCCGACTGGTCCGCGGACATCGGCTTTCCCTCCGCCGACCTATCAAATCAAGGATTCCCGACGACTTGGAGTGCCGGTTTGAATGTCCCTATTGAACTGGGTGGCAAGCAAAAAAAACGGGTTCGTGCCGCAACGGCAGACGTAGCCACCACCAACTCGGATTACCAGGACGCTCTTCGTCAGTCTCGTGCCGCCGCAGCCGAGGCGTTCATCGACTCGCTCGGCTCGCGTGAAATCCTTCAATCCAAGCAAAAAAGCCTGGGAGAGTTTGATCGCATCGTCCAGGTAAACGAGGAGCGCGTGCGCGTCGGCGACATCGGTGAAATCGAACTCGTGCAGTCCCGGGTCAATCGCGATCAATTCAGAGCAGACGTTATCACCGCCCGGGCCGATGTGATTAGTGCAGACTTAGCTCTCGCCCAGCAGTTAGGGCAACCTCCAAAGCTTTCGTCGCAGTTGCCCGTCCCCGTCGGGCGACTGGAAATTGCCAATCGCACATTTAATGTTGACGAACTCGTTGCTTCTTCATTTCAGTTGCGGCCAGATGTAATTTCCAAATCCCACGCATTAAAAGCCGCAGAGTTGCGCATCGACCTCGCCAAAACCAACTTGATTCCAGATATGAGCTTCGGCGGTTCATTCGCGCACACAGGTGTTGGAACCGGCGACTTCCTCCAACCCGTAGACAATGTCCTTAGCTTCGGCCTTTCCGTGAATGTCCCGGTCTCGCGTCTTCGCTATCAGGGTGAAGTGGAGGCTGCTCGCGCTACTCGAACACAGGCCGAGCTTCAACTCAGTGCCGCCCAGTTGCAAGCCGAAACCGAAGTTCGCTCCGCCTACTCCCGTTACCAAGCTAGCGTCCAGCGCCTCGAACTTTACCGCAGCGGTATGCTCAAAAACGCAGACCGCGTCCTCGAAGCACGTCTGTATGCCTACCAGCGTGGTGGCGCCACTCTGCTTGAAGTGATCGATGCCGAACGAACTTCCGCCGATGTCTATCTGTCGTACTCGCAAGCTCTCGTCGAAAATGCTCATGCTCTAGTTGCGCTGGAGCAGGCTGCTGGAATTTGGGACGTGTCCTTTTAGGGCCCGTTTTGGAGGGTTGCCGTGAACAAATATCTCATTGCGGTTCTGTTCTTCCTGCTGAACTCTTCCACGCTCTTCGCGCAAAGGCACGGCCGCGGCGACGCCATTCAGGTTTTCGCTGAGTCGAACCACAACAGTCATTTACTCCTACAGATAAAAAACAACGAATCGCGGCTCTATGTCTGCACATCCGATCCAAAAAGAATGCCTCGCTCCTCCGTAATCTTGACGGACCCGATCACGGCGTGCACACAAATATGAAGGTGTTGCCCTTGAATCTTTGGTCCCTGGCCAAGTCCTAGGTTTCGAATCAGAGACACTTGAAGTTTCCTATGATCACCACCAAAAGATAAGGATATTAGGCGGGACCGTCGCCCCTCAATGCACGGCGTCTGGTAAGCGGATACGTGGACCACTACAACGACGTCCGCCTGAACAGCGCCACGGGCTATATCACGCCCAAGGAGATGTTGGCGGGGCGGCAGCAGGAGATCCACGCGGAGCGCGACCGGAAGTTGATGCGGCCCGGAAAGAACGGCAGGTTCGTCGCCAGCAAGCCGCTTGACCTACAGATCGCGCCCTGTTGGGCGTGGTTCTGCTGGTGATGGGTCCGTGCAATTCCACATCCCCGCGGGTGCGGAGGCTCAACTTCCGGTTTGCCGACGATTTGCCAGTCTGAGAGGATCTATCTCTAGGCGATCGCAGGTTTAGCCTGACCCGCCGGTCGGCATAAAACAGTACGGCAAGTTCTCGGATGACCGGTTGTATCCACGTCGGTCTAAACAAGAATAAGTCCGCAGAGGGGGACCTGATGAAGCGCACGTGGACGATCATAGGGGTAGCCGACGTGCCGGGCAGCTTCAAATGGTACCAGGCGCTGTTCGGTCAGCCGGCTACCCTTCCTGCCCATGATTACTTTGGGCAAATCCTCGATTCAGATGGAACTGTTTTGCTCTGCCTCCACGAGTGGGGCGCCCACGAGCATCCCTCATTGATGAGCCCCGATCAAGGGACACCCGGCAACGGGCTCCTGTTGTTCTTCCGTGTCGATGATTTCGACCTGGCGCTTCAAAGGGCACGCTCTCTCGTCACTCGGCTCGAAGAGGAGCCACACGTGAATCCGAACACTCAAACCAAGGAGTTCTCGCTCCGAGATCTGGACGGATATTACGTTACGATCAGTGCGCTCTCTGCGGCCTGACAAGGCGCTGCACGGCGTTGTGAGTGCTATCGCGATTTTTCGCTAACAATCTTCAGCCCGTTTGCTAGGCTGATCCGGGGACAATAATGTTCACAGACCTGAATTCATCCCTCCGGGCTCTCCTGCTCGCAATTGTGTGTGTTGCGTTGCTGCTGATTGCCTGCGGCAAAAAAGAAGCTACGCCGCAAGGTACCGACCAGACCAAGCAACAAGGGGCTGTCTCCGGTCCGACATCGTCCACCGCGACGAATGCTCTGTTTTTACCGCTTCACTTCGAGCACCACACCGGCGATCTCGACGAAATGGTGAAGAGGCGCAACATCCGTGCGCTTGTCATTCTTAATCCCATCGGCTTCTTTTATGACAAGGGACGTCCCCGAGGCGTCATTTATGAATCGCTGGAAGAGTTCCAGAGGTTTGCCAACAAGAAGCTTAAGACTGGACCCGTGCAGCTGAAAGTCACATACCTGCCGGTCGCACCGCCTCAAGCGGAAGCCGCCCTCAGCGAAGGAATGGGTGACTTCGTCGCGAACGGCATTGCTGTCACTCCTGAGCGTGAGAAGCGGTTTGCCTTTTCTGTCCCTATTCAGACCAATGTGACCCGGATCGTAGTGAGCGGACCCGGGTTCGGCTCGTTTTCCACCCTCGACGAACTCGCAGGGAAGGAAATCTATGTCAATCCGCTCACGATCGCCTACCAGGAACTGCGGAAGTTGAACGATTCGCTGCAGAAAGAAGGCAAGACGCCGATACACGTTCGGGAAGCTGACAAGAATCTCACCGACGACGATCTGGTCCAGATGGTCAACGCCGGCCTGATCCCCGCCACTATCACTACGCGGGAGCGCGCCGAACTGTGGTCAAGAGTCTTCGATAACTTGAGGGCGCATCCCGACGTGCCGCTCGTCACCGAGGGACAAACCGCGCTGGTTATGCGCAAGAACAATCCCCAGCTCAAACAGCTTCTGGATGAATTCGTCGCCAGCCATGGAGTTGGTACGTCTTTCGGAAACACGATCTTGCGTCGCTACCTGAAGAATACCAAGTGGGTGAAAAATTCCACCTCTGGCAAAGAGATGGAAAAGTTTCGCGCCACCATTGCGCTGTTTCAGAAATATGCTGCGCAATACGATTTTGATTACCTGATGCTGGCCGCACAGGGCTACCAGGAATCCATGCTGAACCAGAACCTGCGCAGCCCGCGGGGTGCGGTGGGCATCATGCAGGTCATGCCCAGATACGCCGCCGCCTCACCCATTAACATCGCCAACGTGGGCGTAGCCGACGCCAACATTCACGCCGGGGTTAAGATGCTGCGCAACATCGCCGACACCTATTTCAACGACCCCAAGCTGAATCCTGTCGACCGCACGATGTTCGTCTTTGCCAGCTACAATGCCGGCCCGACCCGCGTCGCCCGCCTGCGCAAGCAGGCCGCAGAAAGCGGGCTCAATCCTGATGTCTGGTTCGAAAACGTTGAACTGATAGCCGCCCAGGACATCGGGCAGGAAACCGTCACCTACGTCCGAAACATTTACAAATACTACGTAGCCTACAAGCTGGCCGTGGAACAGACAGAGCTACGGCAGAAGACGGCGAAAGGCCAATGACGCCCGGGTTTCTCGGCCCTTGCGGCGCGGATCGTTGGTCTGCATGCGTAAACCGCACGGGATCCTTTCTTCGTCAATGACGATCACTTGTTCCTTGGCGCAACCGAATTCCTGGCCTTCTCGAGCAAAGCATGCTGGCGCGCGGTGGACTCGCGGTTGTACTCGACTCGAGCAGGGGAGGACTGGCGTCTACGCTTCTCGAATCGAAGGTACGAACTATCTTTGGACGGCGGACAAAGATCATGCCAAACCAGCTGCCACGCGTTACTTTCAACTCGCCGTCGGTAATGACTGCGGGCTTCATATCACCTGAGGAAAACATCGCAAGGTCTTCAGCCCTCGACGATTCGGAACCGTTCATATTTCCTACCGTAAACTCACTCGCGTAAAAGTTCTCAAGGAAAACCATGTCACTCTTTTTACGGGCCTCCGCCCAGTCATGTTGAAGCAGTATGAAGGTCTTTCGTCGGCGTCACCGGATTGCGAATGGGAAGGTAGCTCGGTGATGAAACCGAGACCAACAACCAGGAGCAAGACACCAGATCTCGAAGCGAATCGGTTCATAGTACCTCGGCTAAATAAGGGTTTCATTGGAATGCTGCATCCCATGATACGCATTTCCTTTCGGCGTCCGAGCTTGAAAATCGATGTTCTGAGTCTCTCGTCGAAAGGCTATAGGTACCTGCAAATCGGCTTATCGGACATTGGATCGATGCGTGTGCAAAGCCCATTTACACTCGCACTTCCTTTCGCTATAGTCCTCCCAACGTTCACATGTCCAGGTCGTTTTTCGAAAAAAAACACGCGACGAATGCATCGGCCACAGTCCCGGTGGGCAGTTCTCTCTATCGCGCCCTCACAGCCCCGCGTACTCTCACCATACTTGTCCTGATCGGCGTCATCCTTCGCTTCTGGGCATACCTGGCCGACACCGCTCTCTATCTTGACGAAATTCTTCTGTCCTACAGCATCCTTGATCTCCCGCTAGCCGATCTGCTCACTCGACCCCTTCCTCTCGACCAGGTTGCTCCGCTTGGATTTCTGCTCGTCGAACGCTGCTCCGTCACAATTTTCGGCCACAACGAATTCGCGCTCAGACTCTTTCCTTTCGTGTGTGCCATCGTCAGCTTGATTCTCTTTCGACGCCTGGCAGAACGTGTGCTTACCGGTGTCGGACCGACAGTTGCACTTTTCGTATTCGCAATCGGCTTCCCGTTCATTCGATACGCCGTGGTCGTAAAGCAGTACGAGCTAGATGTGATGGCTGCCATCCTGCTCATGTTGATCGCGTTCAACTTGCGCGAGCGCCGCACCACGACAAAACGTCTGCTCCTTTTTGGTCTCGTCGGATTCGCGGTCATTAGTCTTTCGCAAGCCTCCGTCCTCGTAATGGCTGGCCTCGGATTCGCATTCGCGGTGGACTGGCTCATGTCCCGTGACGAGAACGCTCTGCGGGCCCTTCTCTTTACGGTGCCCTTGTGGGCCGCGGCGTCGGTTCTCGCCGTCATCATCGGTGTTCGCAGCATGACGCCCTCCACGCGCACTTTCATGGACGATTTCTGGGCTGGCGGTTTCATTCCGCTTCCTTTCCGAGGAGCGTCAGCGCTCCACTGGTTTTGGGAAAGCCTCACGTCGCTGTTTTCTGATCTCACGCTGCTTCGTTATCGCTGGCCGGGTGTTTTTGTGGTTGTCGCCCTGGTGGGGGTCATTGTCCTGTGGCGGCGCAGCCGTTCAGTCGCTCTTTTTTTGCTGTGTCAGTTCACGATTGCAATCGTCGCCGCAGTCGCACAGCAATATCCATTGCGTGGGCGGCTCACACTCTGGTTACTTCCGGCCGCGCTACTCGCAATTGCTGCCGGAGCTGAATGGATACGTACCAGAGCCGATTCCCTTCATGCCATTGTTGGAGCGATTTTTCTCGTTGCGCTTCTCGTTCCGCCCGTCATTGCTTTGGCCGAAGCTCCGCCGCCATACGAGATCGAACACCACAAGGATTTCCTGAGCTATCTGCAGAAGAACCGACGTCCGGGCGACATCGTCTACGTCTTTCCCCTTCCCTCCATCGGAGTCCGGTTTTACGGCCCACGCTTCGGGCTGCAGCGCAGCGATTGGATAGCGAGCGTCTGCGACAGAAACGAAACACGCGCTTACATCAAGGATGTCGATCGCTTTCGCGGCGCTCCCCGCTTGTGGATTCTCACGGGGGGCAGCCGTCCATTTCGCTTTGCGCGTGCCGCAGTTCTCCAATACCTCGGCGCGATTGGAAAAAGGACGGATTTGCTTTCGCTTCCCTCTTCGACCTATGGTTCGGTCACCCTGGAACTCTACAATCTCAGCGATCCAACTCGCCTAAGTCAAGTGGACGCTGAAACCTTCCCCGCGCCACCTATGGCCACTGATCCCCGCCCAGGCTGCCGCGAATGGGTTTCCCACTGGCCCGGCGAATAGGACCTGCTCTCAGCGATTATGGTTTTTACAGTCCTGTTGAAGGGCAAGGCTAGGCTCCGAACAGCACCACTCGATGAACTCTCGGATGGCATGCTCATAAGAACGTTTTAATCGCGATCGTATTGGGAAAGACCCATCACAGGCTTGGCGGGTTTGGATTTCTCCTTACGGCTGGTCTTTGGTATCCGGAAATACGATTGGCGAGTTGATTCCCTGCATCTCCGGTGGCGTACCGGGCAGGTGGTTCGTGTTCTGGGCAGCAACCACAAGCCAGTGTCCATCCCGTTTCTCGGCGACCATCAGCATCATCCCGTAACGTTTTGAGCGTGGCGTGCCGTCGAAATTCTTGTCGCCTTCAATTGTCCAACTCCAATGTACGAGGGCGAGGTCTGGCCTCAGAAAACGCACCTCCGTCTTGATCAGAGTATTCGACGCTTCCTTGAAGCGCCCGCTCAACAGCCGCGAGTGGTATTTCTCGAAGTCCGTTTGTCCGTGCAGCCATGTTGCTCCAACCGTCACGAAGTCGACATCGGGAGCCATTATTCTCGCCAAGTCGTGACCGTCGTGCTTTGCCCAGGCATCGCAGAATGCATGGGGCAAGTTGCGAACCGCCTCCTCGTCATTCTTGGTTTGTCCGAAAAGGCTGCATGATGCCGCAAGAGCTGCAAGGAAGGATAAGCCACGGATGAGCCTCATAGTTGCTCCTGATTCCTTGTCTGCTATTGGTTCCGCAAACCGGAGAGCGTCGCGTTGGCCAGCCCGACAGCGCTCTCGATCAAATCCGATCAGCCGGGCGACTGCTTTCGCAATTGGACCTCTGGCGAGCCGTCTCGGCTGCCACGAGCAGGAAGGAGGGACTGAAAGGCACGGTTTGCCGAGGATGTAAGTTGCCGAGTATATGGTCAATGCAATCTTGTGAAGATCAGGATATCGAGTGTTTCGATTGGCAATTCCCGCGCTACGCGCCGCGCTTGCTTCATTTCTGAAAGATCCGCGGACGTAGAGCGTATGCGCTCTACGCCCTGCACTTCCTTCCTCCGTTGCTGCCGCAAGATCGAGTCCACGCATGTCCACCTGCGAGACAGAATTCTGGCTTAGCTTGGCGATCTGTCCGAAGCACTTCGCGCAATTGTGAACTGTACACTCCGGAGGTCTCTTGTGTCGCCCTTTTCTACGTTTTCTGCGATTTGTTACAGTTCTTGTCCCCACGGTCCTTACAGATTTCGCTCGCCGGCGTGCCTAGCGCTAACAAAGCATGGATCATACGGAGTGTGAGCGTCCTGATGCTGTTCCGAATGCTCAGAGCACGAACCAGTTTCATGTAATACAATGAAGACAATCATGTTGTGCTACTCCCCGGTAGCTCAATGGTAGAGCATTCGGTTGTTAACTTTAGCACTAACCGTTGATTCTGCACCGTTTAACCCCGAAAAAGCTGCCTAAAACCGGGCCTAGTTGGACCCAATGTTGCACCCAAGAAAAGAATGGCCTCGACTCACGTTCTACAGAGCCGGGGCTTTTCTTTTGCTACTGGCATCCTGAGATAGTCGAGAATCGTTGGGTTCGATGCGAACTTCCCAGTGCGCCGTTTGAACGAAGCCCACCACCGGGATTTGATCGGTTCGGTCAACACTAGCGCGTTTGTAGGTACTAATTCAAAAAATAAGTTGCTTACTTCCGGATTGCGTCATACGACCAGAATCAGACCCAACCTGGTTGTAGAGGTTGCGAGTGCAATCGGCTGTTTTTCTTCATGCGGCGCAACTTTTTGACAGCCTTCGCCGTATTTCTGGCTAGACCCCTACCATAGCCCTTTACCCCATACAAGGAGGGAACATGAGCTCGACCAACAATCCCGGGAGAGTAGCCGGATTTCTGTACCTGCTCCTCTTAGCGGCCCCTCTCCGCCTCATCTATATTCCCAGCAAACTGTTCGTGCATGGCAACGCGACCGCGACGGCCAACAACATCGCCGCACACGAGACGCTCTTCCGATTCGGCATCGTCGGCGACCTGTTCACCGGGACCATGGTGATCTTTGTCGCGTTAGCGCTTTACCGGTTGTTTAAGGGAGTGGACCAGAACCAGGCCGTACTGATGGTAATCCTGGGTGGTGTCCTGCCATCTGCGATCTACTTCTTCAATGCGCTGAACGACGCGGCTGCCCTGACGCTCGCGCGCGGCGCCGACTTCTTGTCCGTATTCGAAAAACCTCAGCGGGACGCTCTGGCCATGCTGTTCCTCCGTCTGCATCACCAGGAAGTCGTTGCCGCCGAGATCTTTTGGGGTCTATGGCTTTTTCCGTTAGGGGTCCTTGCGTACAGGTCGCGTTTCCTGCCCCGCTTCCTGGGCGTGTGGCTGGTCATAAATGGTTTCGCCTATCTGGCCATGAGCTTTACCGGCTTGCTGTTGCCTCAATACGAAGATATGGTCTCCAACATCGCCTTTCCCGCCCAACTCGGAGAGCTGGCGTTCATGTTGTGGCTCGTGATCAAGGGCGCCAAGCCGCAACCGCTGGGCGCTGCAGCCTCATCGTTGGCAGTTGGTTAGGCTACACTTCGTGGGTTGTCGGCCGGCCTTCCCTAATCGGGTTCCTTGGACCGCTTCCTTCGCGGGTTGTGTGAAGCTATAGGAGACCAGCACCGGCGGAAATCGCAACGCAGAACTGCAAATCAGGAAATCACCAAGCCCTTGCCCTGTTTCCGCAAGACGGGGAGGGCAGCGCGGTTCACACGCTGTGCACTCAGAACATTCACGTCGTGACTGATCTCCCGTTCGATTGTCAGTCCGCCAAGCCGTTTGAATCGGAATGCATTTAAGCGAAGCCGCCATTGGCGCGCAACACCTGGCTGTTAATCCAGCCGCCCTCAGGACCGGCAAGGAATGACACTAGATTTGCCATGTCTTCTGGCAGGCCGAGCCGTTCGAGCGGATTCATCTTCTTTAATTCGTCGATCCGTGCGTCGCTCTTGCCCTTCAGGAACAGTTCCGTTAGCACCTGGCCCGGCGCTACCGCATTGACCGTGATGTTTCTGCCACGCAGTTCGTTGGCAAGCACGTGCACCATCCCCTCAACTCCCGCCTTGGAAGCGATGTAGGCACCGTAAGTCGGGAAGGACTTGGCGAGAACACTGCTGGAGAAAGCCATGATGCGCCCGCCATCAGGAACATGTTGTGCCGCCTGCGCGAATACCAGGAAGGTTCCGCGCAAATTGGTCGCGATCACCTTGTCGAAGGCGGCCACGTCTCCGCTGGCAATCGGAAAGAGCGGCATGATGCCCGCACAGTGAACCACCACATGGGGTCTGCCGAAAGCGTCTATCGACTCTTTGAAAAGCCGCTCCACGTCTGCGGCATTTGCCACATCTGCTTGCACAGCGATGCCCTGTCCGCCTGCAGCCTTGAGATCTGCGACAACTACTTGTGCTGGGTCCGGTTTTCCCGCGTAGTTCACGACCACTGAAAATCCATCTTTCGCCAGTCGTTTTGCGATCGAGCCTCCGATTCCACCAGAGGCGCCGGTGACAATCGCGCTCTTCGTTGCTGAATTTGTCATAGGGAATTCTCCTTGTAGCGTTCTCGCTTTCGTTCATGCTCCTGCCCGCTCTGTAACATTGGATAACCTCCCGCACTAGTTGTTTCATGCGTTGTTAGAATTACGACATGCGCCCAAGCTAATGAAGAACTACGTGCCCAGCCGACAACTTCCCCAGTTTAGTATTCGACCCATTCCGTAAAGTGTGCAGCCAGAGCTGTGCGCCGGGAGGTCAAACCGTCGTAGTAATCAGCCCAGTCAGCAATCTTGCCGTTATCAGTACGTACGAGCGAGACTCCGGTTATCGAAATAGGAATCCTTCGGGTGAGTCCAGCGTAGAAAGGCTCGGTGATAGTGACTTGAAGTGTCCACTGCGTGATCACATGCTCGCCGCTCACGAACGTCTGGTCGACCTGCAGAAAGTAATCTGGATAAAGCTCCCGTGTCTTCCGGAAGAATTCGGTCAAACGCTCTTTGTCCCTAAACTCCAATCCAATGCCGTGATCCTTATACCGAAAATCCGTGGTGAAACAAGCGACAGCGTCCTCAATCTGTTCTTGGTTTAGCTGCCTCAGCACCGCCGATACGACTCTTTGCGGCGATAACGTCTGAATTGATACTTCACTCATCCTGATGTCCTTTCATCTACACCTCTCGGGACTGTGTGTGCCTGCTAGATCGGTATTATTTCGGACAAGCTCGCGATATGTCCCCTCACTCTTTCTCTTGGTGTCGCTCCTGGCTATTCATTCTGTTCATTTCTCGGGTTAATGGAATCGGGAACCATGCTTACAGGCTGTGTTCCTCCCGGAGGATTTCGGCGGCACGCTCGCCGATGATGATGCAGGGAGCCATAGTATTGCCGGTGGTCACGCGCGGCATGATCGAGCCGTCTGCAATGCGAAGGTTTTCGATCCCATAGACCTTAAGTTGACCGTCTACGACCGACATCGAATCGCGCCCCATTTTCGCGGTACACGTCTGATGGTGGTAAGTGGAGGCCGCATCGCGAATGAAGTCTTCTAGTGCAGCTCCTCTCAGGTTGCCAGGCATGACTTCGCGTTTTGTGAACGGTCGAAGCGGAGCCGAATTGCCAATTTCGCGACAAAGTTCCACGCACGCTACTGCGGCCTTCAGGTCGTCCGGGTGGGACAGCGTATTGGCCTCGATCTGTATAGGGTCGTCGGGGTTGGGTCCGGTCAAGCGAATCTGGCCTCGGCTTTTCGGCCGTACGACACCTCCATATAACGTCCAAGAAGCCGCGGGTGGATTGAACTTAGCGCGTGTCTCGGCGCTGCACAGCGGACCTTCCACCTGGCAGGTCTGCAAATCCGGAGTGTCAAGACCAGGATTGCTCTTCCAGAAGAACGTTGCCTCGCCTCCATTGTTGCGGGGAGCAAGCGGTTCCTGATACTCCCACATACACCCGACAGCAAAATGATCCTGAAATTCTGTCCCACACCGGGAAGATGCTGGACCACCGGTAAGCCCAGGCGTCGTAGCTCAGCCTCATCGCCAATGCCAGAAAGCATCAGCACCTTTGGCGTGTGCATCGCGCCCAACGAAAGAACAACCTCGCAGTCCAGCCGTGATGCGTTGGATTTTTCCGTCAAAAGCGATCTCCACACCGGTGGCTCGCTTTCCCTCCAAGGTAAGCTTGGTAACCGATGCGTGCGTGAGCACAGTCAGATTGGGCCGGTCCATGTAAGGGAAGACATAAGTTCGAAACACGGATAGGCGCTTTCCGTCGCGTGCGCGCACATCGATAATAGAGGCCCCGCCGCCGTCTTCCATCAGACGGCCATTGTTGCTATCGAAGGTCGGCACCCCGATGGAACGAGCTCCTTCCACCATGGCGGGAGCGATTGGATTCGGGTCAGGCGCGGACTGCACGAAAACCAATCCACCGGTTCCGCGGCGCGTGGGGTCTGGTGCGCCCTGCCAGTCTTCCATCCGGCGATAGATGTTGAGTACGGACTCATAGTTCCATGCCGTGTCGCCGGACTCGGATGCGAAGAAATCCCAATCGTTCTTATGTCCGCGTGCCCAACCCAGCCCATTGATGCTCGATCCCCCGCCGAGCACCTTGCCCATACTTAGCGGCATGGAACGTCCGTTGAGGTGTGGATTGGGTTGACCCACAAACTTCCAATCGCGCTCGGTCCCGAGGTTTTCAACCCAGCGAGCCGCTTCTGTCACGCTTGGCGTATCGTCGCTGCCGCCCGCTTCAAGCAAGAGCACGCTGACCTCGGGATTTTCGGCCAGGCGGCGCGCAACTACTGATCCGGAGGAACCTGACCCACAGACGATGAAGTCGTACTGCGACGTTAGACCGTCCCTGAGCTTCCGCTGATTCTCACGAACGCGGTCCGCGAAATCTACCGCTGATTGTTTTCCATGATTCAAACTCATCTCAATGCTCCTTTCTGATGTGAGGCACTTAGCGTAAAAGCCACGATTCCCTGGCGCACCGATCGCTCGATCCTCAAGGTGATCGTTGTGTTGTTTGGCCCGGACAAGCTGGTTCTGCGACTACAGAACTGGTTTTTATCGCCTATCGTCTGTTCGCAATGACCTGCAGATTGCAGAATTCTTTGAGCCCATCTTCGCCGAATTCAATGCCAATCCCTGAATTCTTATGACCGCTGAATGGAATGTTGGGATGGAGATTGAGGTGTTGATTGATCCAAACCATCCCGGCATCAAGCCGACGAGCAACGGCGTCCAGTGACTCAGGATCCGTACCCCATACGGAGGCTCCAAGCCCATATGGGGTCCCGTTGGCCAGCCGGACGGCTTCGTCGAGGTTCCGGTACTTGAAAACGGCCCGCAATGGTCCAAAGTTTTCTCGGATTACGTAAGCCGCTTCCGCAGGCGGATTGTCCAGGAGGGTCACGGGAAAAAACAGGCCGGCACCCTCCGATGGAACTTCCCCTTGATAGAGGATCGGAGCCTTGGCCTCTTGAATCTCTTCCCATGTTGTTTGCATGCGAGCGAACTGGGGGCGGTTCTGGATAGGGCCCAGGGTAGTCTCGGGATCAAACCCATCGCCGAGTTTCTGATGTTGAGCACAGGATATGAGTGCTTCCGTAAGAGCTTGATAGATGCTCTCGTGCACGAAAAGGCGTTTGAGGGTGACACACCCCTGGCCACTGAGTGCGAACATGCTTCGAAACAGGTTCTCGGCGATTGCCTGAGGATCGGCATCCGGAAGGACAATACCGGGATCGTTCCCGCCTAGCTCAAGGGTCAGGTGTTTCAGGGTTGCAGCGGCGGATGCGAAGACTTTGCTTCCCGTTTCCGAAGATCCTGTGAAGGAGACCTTCTGGAAGTCCGGGTGGGAGGTCATCCAGGGGCCAAGGTCATCCCCTCCGCTGATCACATTCAGAACGCCGGGCGGAAGGATCTCACGAATGTAGTCGGCGGCTCGAAGTACCGTAAGAGGGGTAAAGACCGCAGGCTTCAGGACAACGGTGTTGCCGGCCAGCAGAGCTGGCAGCACTTTTGTGAATGACAGCAAGAACGGAAGATTCCACGGACTGATCGCCGCGACAACACCCAGTGGAACATAACGTTTGGTGATCTGTCCGACACCGGTTTCATTCCATGTCGAATCTGGCAGTTCCATCTGAAGCAACGCTGGAACATAGGTCTCGAGAACCCATGTGATCTCGAATTGCGCCATGCTATAAGGCCGGCCGTTTTCCGCCGTTATGATCGTGCAAAGCTCATCGGTATGAGCCTTGAGCTCTTCCATGGCATTTCGAAGAAGATCCCTTCGCTCGTTCCAGGTCTTGCTGCTCCAAACAGGAAACGCTGCCTTTGCAGCCTGGATCGCCTGGTCGAGACCATCTTTCTGGGTGTCGGCCACGCTTGCAAGTTCTTCCCCAGTTACAGGATCGGAGATCTTTATCAGCCTGGAAGAGTCGATTCTTTGGCCGTTCACTACATTCGGAAACCCCGCGGTCAGACGAGCCCTTCTTAGTGCTTGCTCGCGATTGGGATGGGGTATAGATCGGCGAGCAGTCGTTTCCCCGAGCCGTTTCGAACGGACTTGGTCTGAGATCTCGTGTTGTGGGTTAAAGCTACTTCCGGTTGACATTGTGTTCTTCTCCTTAAACGAATCGGTTTTTCTCTTTTGGTAACCGCACTAGTCTTCTTCGTAATTCAACTTGAACTTCGTCAGCATCCAACGAATCTCGCTTGCATTTCGTCGCGATTGCTTGGCTGAGGTATCGCTCTGCACCGAGAAAAATGTAGTCATCACCACAATGGACTTCCTTCAAATCTGAGCCGCAGCAGTGCCACGTCGTCGTTCCCTCAATCTTTTTCTTTGTCCATCCACTCGCGGACGTACGCCGGACAGTTCTCAAGATTCATCCCGTCCCTCTCGCAACTCATTAGGAACTTCACTGCGTCGCGATCCACCAGCCTCATCTCTTGCAAGTCGAGAATGATGCTTCGGTAGTCCGTATCGAAAAGCTCCTTCAGCCCCGCGACCTGCTCCGCCTTCATACGCCCGCTTAGTGTAAAAACCGTGAATCCCTGCCGCGCTGATCGCTCGATCCTCAAGGTCATCGTTGTGCTGTTTGGCCCTGTCAGCCAATGCGCTGCTGCATTGTTGCCATCGCGGCTCTCGGTTGAGGAAGATGCAACACGGAGGCCACATGCAAGGCACTGAAACGAAAGGCTTAGAGGAGAAATTGGATGACGGAACTCCGGCAAGTGCCGGATTCCCGGGAATTGAAAGGAACGACTTACTACTACTTGGAGATAAACCTGTGTTTGTTGATCCCTAGCTGCTTAATTTTTGTGTCCAGCGTCGATCGGGGAATTCCGAGTTTCGCTGCCGCACCTTCGGGGCCGGCGACTTTCCCTTTGCTTTCAGCTAGGGCCGTTTCAATCATTTTTCTCTCCTGATTCTGGAGAGTGTCTGGCAAAGGACCTGCTAATTCCGGCCGGGGTGGCTGTATGCTTGCCAGCCAGGCCTTTTCAATCCAAAAAGTGTCGCCGCCGCACAAGATCACCGATCTTTCGACAATGTTTTGCAACTCGCGGATATTTCCCGGCCATTCGTACGATTGGCACCGCTCCAGCGTATTGTTGTCGATCCTGCGAATGTGCTTGCCGGCTTTTTCCGCGTAGCGCTTTACGAAATACTCCACCAACATCGGAATGTCCTCCTTGCGTTTGCGCAGAGGAGGTACCTCAATCGGGAAAACGTTCAACCGGTAAAACAAGTCGGTTCGAAACGTTCCCGCGGCAATCGCTGCCGTTAAATCACGGTTGGTTGCGGCTATGACACGAACGTCGGTGGAAATAATTCGGTTACCTCCCACTCGTTCGAACTGCCGCTCCTGAAGCACGCGCAGCAACGCAATCTGGGTCTCTAGGGGAAGCTCGCCGACCTCGTCTAGAAAGATGGTACCCGAGTGCGCCATTTCAAAGCGGCCCTGGCGGCGCTGCACCGCGCCGGTGAAGGCGCCTTTCTCGTGGCCAAACAGCTCCGACGCGATCAAGGAGGAAGGAATCGACGCACAGTTTACGCTGATAAACGCCTGGCCGGAACGTTGCGAGTGCTTGTGTATGGCGCGAGCAATCAGTTCTTTGCCGGTGCCGGTTTCGCCGGTGATGAGCACCGTGGAATCGGTGGGGGCCACTTTCACAATTCGGGAGAGTACGGTTTGTAGCGCCGGTGACGAGCCCACAATTTCCTCAAACATGAATACCTGATCGATTTGCTCCCTCAGCGCAACGTTTTCGTCACGCATCCTCTCCTCGGCCTGCTTGCGATCCTCGATATCCGTCCCAGTCGCGTACCAGCGAATAATGTGCCCCTGGTCGTCGCGAAGGGGATTGTAGCGGACAAGAAACCACCGATAGTTGCCGTCTTTTCCAAGCGCTCGTTGCTCAAGTTCAAAAGGCTTACCGCGCGCGAGACGCCTCATGGCGCTCCTCGCGCAGCCTTTCCAAATCCTCGGGGTGTGCGCGCTGGTCTTCTCTCTGCACGTCCTCCAAAGTGAGACCGGTGTAATCGAGCACTGCCTGATTTGCATAAAGGGCTGTCCCATCCGGGCGCAACACGTAAATATAACTGGCGATGGCGTCGGTCATCCGCCGAAGCTCTGTTTCCTCTGCCTTTATTTGCTCAAACGCAGTCTGCAGAGCCGCTCTCGATTCGTGCTGCTCGGTGACATCTACGGTGGTTCCGAAGAACTCTATAAGATCCCCTGATTTGTTCAAGATCGGGTGGCCTGTGGCATGGATATACTTAACGGTTCTATCGAGTAAAACGATCGGAAAATCCGCCTGGTAATCGGTTTTTTCAACCACGCACGTTTGAAAGACTTCCCGAATGCGCTCGCGGTGGTCAGGATGAATCCTTTGGAAGTAGACCTCTGGTGCTGCGCTGTCCTCATTTGGCTGAAAGTCGTAAATTCGAGCGTTTTCCGGTGAGCTCACGACTCTTCCTGATAGGACGTCCCACGACCAGGAACCTGTACGCGCCAGCCGCTGTGCTTCGTGTAATAGCGCTTCGCTCTTACGCAAAGCCTCCTCGGCACGTTTGCGCTGTGTGATGTCCTCGGACAGCGCCATCATGAATCGCGGTACCCTCTCGGTGCCCGGCACAAGAGAAACGTTGTTGCTTACCCAAATCGAACTGCCGTCCTTGCGGCGATACTTTTTCTCGATCTGAAACTGGCGTCGCTTTCCCTCTAGCAACTCGGTGACGAGCGCCCGGTTGGCTTCGCGGTAGTCCTCATGCGTTACGTCCAGAAAGTGAAGTGCGCGCAGTTCCTGCTCCGTGTAACCCACGATTGTCTGGTAGACATGATTGGTGGCTAGAAAGCTGCCGTTCAGGTCACTCAGCGCAACGCCGATAGCCGAATTCTCAAAGACGGATCTCCACCGCTCCTCGCTTTTCCGGAGGGCGTCTTCAGCACGCTTCCGCTCTTCAATGTCGGTATTTGTTCCGTACCACTTCGCGGCTTTCCCCGATCGGTCGCGCAGAGGACTACCGCGAAAGAGAAACCAGCGAAATTCGCCGTCGAAGCGGCGGAAGCGGCCCTCCACTTCGAACGGCTTTACAGTATTCAAAGCTTCCCGGAATGTTTCAAGAATTCGAGGCACGTCGTCTGGATAAATCGCAACCTTCCATCCCCAGTGCAAAGCTTGCTCTGCAGATAGACCCGTATAGTCCAGCCAGCGCTGATTGAAGAAGTCTGCCGAGCCGTCTGGACGAGCGGACCATGCCAACGTAGGGATGGTGTCGACTACAAGGCGAATGTCCTGCACATCTCCAGGTTCTTCGAAGCCATCCTGCAAGGAAGCCATAAGGATGCCATGCGCGGATTATAGAGCCATATGGTGGACAAATCGTACCGAAATTACGTTGTTCCTGCGTGCCAGGGGATGCCACGCAAGCCTTACAAGTCGTCGAGTAAGAATCCAGCTTGGAGGTTGCAGGGCGAGATCGTTCCCGGATTGTCGGCCAACCGGAAGCTACCAGGCTTCGACGGCGGGACTAGTTCTGTGAAGTCGGCTGGTGTAGACCTATCCAAGTTGTAGGGTTCCGTTCGGGTATTACCGCCTGTTCAGACAACTGCCGTTTCTCTTCGCTGACCAGTTTGAGGAAGTGTGAAGCTGCTGAACGGTGCTCGTGCTCCCATCGTTTCTGGACCGTGAGGTGGAATCAGTCAGCACAAGTGAGCAGTTCATCGAGCAATTCGAAAAAATCACGATGTTGGCCCCCATGTTGGGCCCATACTCGAAGTAGCTTGATTTCGCACTCTGTATTAGAATGAAAATAAATGCGTTGCACAGTTCCCCGGTAGCTCAATGGTAGAGCATTCGGCTGTTAACCGAAGGGTTGCTAGTTCGAATCTAGCCCGGGGAGCCAAATCCTCCTTCTCTTTCAGTCAGTTACAAACCTCTATTCTCACCATTCATCAATGAAGTTCGCAGTGTCATACAGGTGTCATACAAAACGCGTCACTGGACTTTGACGCGCTCGCCGTACACCTGCTGGTTTGCCTTCTCCATCGCTTCACGAACCTGCTCGACCATGCCGAGTTGATACCGGCGCTTTGTCTCGGGGCTAGTGTGACGCATTGCCCTTTGAATTATGGCGTCCGGCGCAACCCAACTTAGCCGCGTACAGAAAGCATGGCGCAGGTCGTAAATCGGAAAATGCGGCACACCCGCTCTTCGCAGTGTGGCTTTCCACGTAGTCTTCACGCTGCCGATCGGCCGTCCGGGCGTGCGCGGGCTGGGGAAGATGTAAGGAGAATCAGGTCCCGACTCTTCTTTCCATTTGCGCAACACACGATAAGCCAAATCGGTAAGCGGGAGAGGTTCGGAAGACCCCGGTGTTTTGACGCCATTCCCAAAGCGGATGAGACGATGCTCCCAATCCACTTGGTCCCAACGGAGCCGGAATCCTTCGGTATAGGTTCTCCCTCCCGTTTGAACGAGCAAAACAATACCCACGCGAAGATGCGGAGAAGCCGCCTTTAAGATGCGGGTCTCCTGGTCCAGCGTAAGCATCTGTTTTTCTGGTCGCTCGCGAAGTTCGTTGAAGTGCTTAACTGCACGAGCGGGGTTTTCCGCGATGTACTGGCGGTGAACAGCCAGGTCGAGGGCGCACGTTAGGCATTCGAGTTCGCGATTCACGGTCGAGCCTTTGAGCGTTCGACCCTTGTAGCGAACGGAGGGTTGTTGCCGACGGTGGTCTCGATACTGTTCGACCAATTTAGTTGTGATATCCGTCAGCACATATCCCTCGAAGAATGCATTCATATGCTTGAGATATGCCCGATAGCCTTTGATCGTGCCCTCGGAAATTGCCGCGAAGTGAGATCGTTCGAACTCCTCACAGATTTCCTTGAAATCGATCCGTTTACCGGGCCACCCTACTTTGAACTTCCCCAAGGCAAGCTCGGCCTCGCGCTGCTTCCAAATCTGCGCTGCCGCCGCCTTTGAAGTTGTCTTGGTAGATTCCCAAACCTGCTCACCGTCGGCGGAGTACGACATCCACCAATACGGCGACCTACTTTTCTTGTAAAGTCCCACTGACGCTCCTCTCAGTTGCCGGAGCCGAGCGTCGGCGTGATTATACCGCGTGAGCCTGCGCGGCGCGGCGGACGAATCTGGTTTTCCTTGAAGCGATCCAGAGAGGAGCGGCGGTATTCGAGCCGGTTGCCGAGCTTGCGGCATTCAATTCTTTCCTGCTCCGCATATCGATAGAGAGTGCTAATCGCAACCCCGAGGTAGCGCGCCGCCTCGGAATGAGTGAGCCAGGCGGGATTTGGTTCCTGCGTGGAGGCCGCCTGCTGAACAATGAGTGGCGAGCCATTTGACGAATTGGAGGCTATCCGCTGAAGCATAGCGATGAGGGATTCCGCTTGTTCGGAAGGCAGGACAAAGCAGGCGACGAGAACATGAGGAGGGACTTGCTCGGATGCCGGAGGTACAGTTGATGGCGTTTTTGTGGCCGTGCGTTGGTCATGAGTGGTGGCTACGGATCGCGTCGTTGGGAGCATCGTCCCTCCGTGGGTAATGGAAATGAATCTCCGATGTTGAGAATCGTGCACATTCTGAAATCCCTAATGATGGAGTCCCTCGACGATGCTCGGGGATTTGGTAGCCGCGGAAGCGCCAGGGTTGTCCGGTTCGGGTTGCAGTTGTGCTTGAGCCTTCGCGACAGTGTGTCGGGCGTAGTAGTTCGGATCGGCTTTGTCGTGCGAGCGATAGTCGGCGATGCGCTGGATGACTTCTTCTGGGTCGTCACCACGCGCTAAGGCGCGTTTTGCGTAGGCCCAATCGTGCTCGGATTGGCTCAAGGTGCTGCCCTGCGCTAATGGTTTGCGGGCAAGTTCTTCGTGGTGATGCCTCGAAGCATCCTGCGAGTCGATCTGCAGTTTGAAATCGCGAAGGTGATAGGTCTGCGCTGATTCGGCGCGGGCCTGCACATAGAAATGCGCTTCGTACTTCTTGTTGGCGAATCCGGGAAGGCGCAATACGCGTGTCGAATCCGTAGCAGCAGGATCGCCGTCGAACTCTCTAACCATTGCCTGGTTCAAGGCCTCCGCCTCCTGCATCGTTATGCCTTCCACTTTCCAAACTACCTGGAATTTTTCCGGCGACGTGTTCAAGACGTAGTTTGGGAGCGGAACGAGGTCGCTGTTTTCTAGCCCTTCAAGGGAGGCGGTCCCGCCGTGATCTAGGTCAAGGTAAACATGGGTGATCTTTTCGATGTCATCTTTGGTACGGGTCGAGGCGTGTTGTTGCAGGGCGTTCATTCCCACATAAATGTCGGCTCCATTTGCGTTCTTGTACCGGAGCCATGCTTGGAATTCAGGACTTGACGCTTTGTGTGCTGTCGTAATCCTTTGCGTGGTTGCACCTAGCTGACGGTTGAGAACCAGGACAGCAATGCGGTCTGTGAGCTTAAAGTTGTCGAGGATGTATTCCGACGCCGATGGCACCGGAGGCGTGGGTTTCTCAAGGTCGTTCATGGCTGCACCTGACGGCTCTGATAGATAGCGCCGAAGTCATACTCGTCCAGGTCGGGGTCATACCGAATGATTTCGACCACCTCAGAAACAAAGCGCCTGCCTGGCCGCCGTTCCAGTTGCACAACCACGTTCAGCGAATCTCCGATGTTGGTCTTGATCGCGCGATAGGGTAGGTCAACTCCGCTCTGGAGGACGCAACTGGTGAATCGTGCGAGGCCCTGTTTTGCCGATGTCGCGTGGACGGTCGAGAGACTTCCTGAATGGCCTGTGTTGAGCAGCTGCAAGAGATCGAATGCCTCGCCACCGCGTATCTCCCCGAGGATGATCCGGTCTGGGCGGTGGCGGAGCGCCGCTTTCAAGAGGTCACGGATGCTCACAGCCGGCACGCCGTTTTGTGCTTGCCGGGCTTCAAAGCGGACAAGGTTGTCCTGGTCCACCTGAATTTCTGAGGTGTCTTCGATGAGGAGAATTCGTTCATCCGGGGGAATGAATTTCCCAAGAATATTCAGGAGGGTTGTTTTGCCAGTTCCTGTGCCACCGGCGATCAGGATGTTCTTGCGAGCGAGAACATAGGTCTCAAGCTGGTTCGCCAGCCAGCGTTCCAGGGTTCCGGCCTTGATGAGATCCTCAATGCCGAAGTGCCGGGAGTTGAACTTGCGGATGGTCAGCGTGACACCATTCAAACTGCAGGGTGGAATGACAGCGGCAACCCGGCTTCCATCTGGCAAGCGTGAATCGAGGATCGGTTTGGACTCGGAAATATCGTCGCCCAGGCGGCGAGCGATGTTTTTGACCGCGACCATCAGGGATTTCTCGCCTATCGAGAGGCCACGGACCTCTTCGACAAAACCAGCCTTCTCCACAAACACACGATGAGATCCATTCACCATGACCTCGCTGATCGAGTCGTCAAGGATCAGGTGCTCGATAGGCTTCAGAAATGGCAGGATCATTTCGAATCCGTTCATCAGAGTTCTCCATCGGCGAGTTGCCGGAAGTAGGATTTGTTAGGGTCGTTATAGTAAGGCTTCAGGTAGCAGAACATCGGCGGCATCGGGTTGGTGCCGTCGTAGGCAGTGATTATGGACTGGGCGTTGCGCAGTTCTGTGAAGGTCTTCATGTCGAAGCGAAAATCAGTGTGGGTGTTGTAGCTCTTGGAGGCTGTGATGTTGGCCTTGTGGGACAGAGCCTTGCCGGTCAGCAGGCTAATTCGTGCATCGTGGCCACTCTCGGAAAGGTTGTAGCTGACCTTAAGCTTGTCCTCGCGGCCACAAAGTTCACTGGCCGTCCTGGCGGAAAAGTCATCTGACAGCGCCAGGAAAATCTTCGTACGGAATGTCTGGAGCAGCGTGCGCCAGGTGTCACCGGGGAGTGCGGACTTCAGAGAACTGATGCTTTGGGTGGCGATGATCGGGATGCATTTCGGCTGGCGGGAGAGGCTGAAAAACTTTTCGTCGCCTGTGGGCTCACTTTCGCCCACGGTGGCGAAATGCTGATATTCGTCACAGATGAACATGACCTGTCGAAAATACTGTTCAGGATGAGCTTCCATCTGGGGCACGCGATTTAGAACTGCTCGCTCGAAGTCCAGCTTCATCATTACCCCGAGGGCCTTTGCCAGGCCCGCGTTCATGGCTATCGGGAAATTGAGTGAGCAGACCCTTCCCTGCTCTATGAGCCAGGAGAACGAAGGCAGCGGCTTGCCAAATCTGAAGTCGGCGTTGGCCTGGGGGTCGTAGCACTCCGGTGGAGGGCAGAAGGTCCGCTTTACCGATGGGTTGTCATCGAAAAGAGACAGAAAGACGGAAATGCCCTCAACGATAGAGGTCCGCAGTTTTGGTTCAATGCGCCGCCAGTCGTGATTGAACCAGCGCTTGACTGCTTCGAGCTGTTCCTTTTTATCTTGTGGAACGGGTTTCTTGCCCTTCACATTTTCCGCTTCCCACTGAAGGGCCTTGTCCTTCAATACCGCAGCAAGGCCTGGGGTGAGAGGGGCGGTGTAGCGTTTCGATTCTTCGTCCAGTCGAAACTTGAACGGTTCCAGGTCACGAGGGTGCTTGAGATACTCCTCCTCCCAGAGCAGGACGGAATCGGTCTCGGCGAGCCTGCGTTCCGCTTCATTGATTTTTCTTTCGAGTGTGGCGTTGTCGATCGCACACTCGTAGACATCGAACAGGGTCACATAACCAAACGCAACCTTATGAAGAAGGATGATGAACTTTACGAGATTCGTGTAGGCCTGCTGCCAGAAAGGTTCCTTGCCTCGCCCGAAGAGGTTATTCAAGAGCGAGGCGATGTTGTAGGCCAGAGCATAGGCATCGAGGTCGTTGTGCAGGGGGTTGTAGCGATACTGAGAATCGAGGCTGATTTCGATGTAGTCTTCCGCCCTGCCGTGGCGTGCCAGGATTTCCTTTACCCTGTGGCAGAAGTCCCCTTTTACTTCAAGAACGAGGCCACCAATCCTCTTTTCCGTGTCGCCCGAGCGGTAAGCCAGAATCTGCTCCGCGAACGGATACATGCAGCAGCTCGTTTTTCCTGACCCGATTGCGCCAAGGATGGCAACGCCGGTGAACAGGCCCCTCTCGGGGATCACGAGCCACTGTGGGCTTTCTGCGGGGACCTGCTTGCGGGGATTGTGAACCTCTCCGACGACGAGGAAAAGATCGTCTCTTTTCCGGGGGTCGGCGGTCGCCAAGTTCACCGAAACGCCAGGCGCGGTAGAGGGTCTCGAATTTGTCCCCGTGAAAACGCCGCCGGGCCTCATTCAGGAATTCGAGATCGGCCGTCACGGGGATCACATAATCGTGGTTGTCCCACTTCTTGCGGATCTGGAAGTAACGGAGGAGATCGCCCGACACATCGGATTCCAAGGGCCGTTTCACCTGGGAGCGGAAGTGCTCTTCCGCTCTTTGAAAATAGGCCTGCTTCGCCGCGATGTAGAGAAACCGGAAACAGTTGAGTTGCCGGAAGAGTCCCTGATAGGCCGCAAGGTGAGAGACAAAATTAGAGGGTGTTGCAAACCCCGAATCCACGTAACTCAAAGTGACCACAGGGGGAGCCCCTGAGAGAGGAGGAGCAAGAAAGAGCGGAAACTTGTCGACAAAATAACGAATGGTTGGCTGGCTGGGTGAGGAGCCCTCGTAAACCTTGGCGGGAAGGAAGTCCTTGGAGACCCCCAGTTGTTCACAGAAGAAACTGACCTTGTCTTGTTCGGTCTCGAAATAGGCCAGTTCCTGGTTGGCCAAAATGAAGTCCAGCAGGACCAACCGGGTGCGCATGAAATCAAACGAGTGCTTTTTTCGGTTGCGGAGGGTGTCTTTTTCAATTTGGCCATAAACGGTCCTGGAAAAGAGATGATAGATGGAGCCTCTCCGCATGTAGTCGCGAACGGTGGCGTGACCTTGCTTGAGAAGTTTCTGAGCAAAAGAGGTGGGACGCTTTCCGTACGCGGTTCCCGTGAAAACCCGGTAGTGCCCCAGAGTGAAGTAGCCCGAGAACACCGCCACGATGTAGAGAAAACGGGCCTCAGAATCGGTGTAGCCGAGGTCCTTGATCCGTTCGATGTGAGCAGGAGGAAGATTCATAGGGACAAAATCTCCGCGGTTAATTCCCTCTGATCCAAGACGCGGCGGAGGCCAGCGGCATCCTGCGCGTGGGCGTAGATCGAGAATCCGGCACGGACTTTTTCAGCCAAGTTGCGTCCGCGGTAGTGCTCGGTCGCAAGCTCAAGGTCGACACGAGCCATCTCACCTTCACGGGTTTCGTACTCAATACGAAGGTCGGGCAGCGGAATCTTTCCGCGAACGACCTGTAGTCCATGCCTTTCCGCGATCTCCTTTTTCTTTGCAGTGGATTCCCGGTGTGGGCCGAGCTTCGCGAGATCGTGGTAAACGCGCTTCTTCAGTTCGTAGTCAAGAATCACGCGGAAATTCCGCCCGCCCTGGCGCTCGATCTTATCGGCTGCCGTGTAATACATTCGATACAGGTCGGCATCGTGGTGGGCTTCACGAGGCTTGGTAAAGCCGTAATGGATGGCCTGATTCTTCGGAACCCTCTTCGTGACGATCAGAAACTGATGACCCTGTTTACTCAAAGTTAGGAGCCGTCGCGGACTGCTTTCGGAATGCGGGATTTTCTTTTCTGCGATAAGACCATGGCGGATAAGGTTCTGCACATCCGCTCTCGCGCGGTCTTTGTCCCCTAGGTAAGCGAATTCTTGTAAGTCCTTGGTAGCAACGGCACGAAACTTCCCAAGCTCAGAGAGGGCCTGAATTTCTGAAGACCGAAGCCTATAGGTTTTCCCGCGAACTTCGAAGGCCTCTCGCGGCTCAGCAGCTCGAGCTTGTGTTGGCTCAGGGCCCCGGTTCGGCGTCAGCGGACCATCCTCTTGCGGGTCGCTCCCTTGGCCCTGTTCCCGAGAAGGCTCAGGAGGAGCACTATGCCGAGGAGCTCGAGTAGCCTCGGCAGAGGTACCGCGCGGATCGAGGAGTTCGTCAGGACCGCGGCTGCGGGACACGTTAGTCCACCTCCTCTTCGAGAGATGGAGCGCGCACTTCGGTCTGCCCCACATGCAACTGCTTGTCGAGATGGGAGAGTTTCCGGCCCGTGTCTTTAAGAAAGAACTTGCGATTAAGAGCGAACGCTGCGGCGAAGAGATTGAGGAATAGGGCGGCGAGGTAAACCAGGATCACGGTCCCGTACTCATGGAAAAGAACGGCCTTATTGGGAATGAAGAACTTCAGTTCGCCGAGGAGCCAAAATCCGAGTGCCAGGAGAATGGCGATTGTCAGGAAGAGTGAATTTGCGACCATTGGTGGCCCTCCCTTGGTGGTGTTTGCCTCTGGTCTTCCAATAAACAGGCTCGGGTGCTGCCGGCGCGGAGTGGAAAGCCAGTGAAGCGCGAAGGCTCTCCGGAACCGTGCCGTTTGTCGTTAGTGGCAGAGGCCTGCCGGTGTGGACCGTGGCGTAAACCAGAGGCACAATCGAAATGGAAAAGAAGGCGTGGCGCTGCGAGGTTGGGCCGAGGGCGAGGCGTCGCTGCCGCGCTGGTTCCGTCTTGTGTCCTCATCGGAATCACTCACCTCAGTCGAAAAACAGCCGGACGTACCACGGTCTTGCTGCTAGCTCTTCGAGTCGCACTCTTCTCGGCACTGGCGGAAAGAGCTCGGTCACCCTGGCGTCCAGGGCTTCTGCAATGTCATAGGCCAAAAAGAGGCTTGGGTCGTAGCTCCCGTTTTCGATCGCCTTGATGCAGGCTGTGGTAAACACCGACGAAGTCGGCCAATTCATCAGCAGTCCAGCCCGCTTTGTCGCGCAGTGTTGTCAGTTGGTTTTTCATTTGAATGCCTGGTCCTCTCGGGAATAGTAGTCGCAACTCCCAAAGGGTTGATGGGAATGAGCTCGTTCGAAACTTTGGCCTTAAAAACGAACACGAAATTCGCTGTGTATAGGTCGCGTTAAGCTGCCCAGCAGATTGAACGTGCCAGCGCCAACGCACATCGCGAAGAAAAACAGTTTCCTCTCCGCTCCGAGAATGATCAGAGGCCGCGAAATCGACCTATAAACTGGGTTCACTCGCCTGCCGATTGCCATGCCATGCTCCTGTCAGATGGTTTTGCCGACCGTCCGCCTCACGGAAAGAGCCAGGCCATGAAGTTGACGGCGGCGATGGCCATGCCAACCCCAAAGAGGACACCTGCGAGCACTCGCTTCGAGCCGCCTTCTCCGAAGGCGAAGGTCAGGCCGGATACCACAATTGCGACTAGGGAGAGGCCACGGGCGATGGTGCTGGTGAACGCCTGCTGCAAGACGCCTACCGCGTTCTCCCAAGGGGAGGCACCCTGGGCGAAGACCGGTGCCGCCAAGAGCAGTCCAAGAGCGGCGGCGGTCAATTGACGGAGTATCTTTCTGAATCGCAGAGTCTTGCTCCAAAGTGGGCTCATTTTGGTATCTCCTTTGTTCGTTTCTTCGCAGAATGATCAATCTTGGAGAGTTCTCGCCGGAATTTTTGCCGCCAGGAGACACCTCGACGCAACAGGCAGAACCGAGTCCCTGCTTTAACTTGCCTGGCCAGTGCCAAGGCACACTTGGAGCATTAGCTCCATGCAGTGGGTTTCTACCTTCGCGTCCGGCGCGTCGTCCCTCGGCCGTCCACGACGCCTGGCGGGTCAACCGGCTGAATCAGGTCCACCAAGCTCCCAGGGGAACATTCGGCGAGAACTCCCCTCACTTACTAGGGAACATCGAGAAGGGAAAAAGTGAGAAAAAATCTTTGAAGTAATTACGACTCCGCGAAAGACCATCCAATCCCACTAAACGGCCGGACGAATCGAGTCCGTCGATAACTTCCGGTTTGCCGTTTATTAGCACAGAACACCGCACGACGTATGCGCAAGTTCGATTAGCCTCAAAGCGCAGGCTTGCGGCTAGGGACGAAGGCCATAAATGACCTGATTCAGAGACTACCGACCAATTCGAGTTTCGGAACTGCGAAAGAGGCGAACCAGCATGCCGAAGCAGAGCCTGACGAAGCGCACCATGGTCAGGATTTATAACAAAACGGTGGCGAGATGGGAGCAGCTATGTTATTGATTTCACGGTCGGCTGGAGTTTTGGCGAAACACAGTCGAATCACAAACACTAAAGGTTGTCTTGTTGTGTTCTCACCTGCTCAATTGGCAGCGTAGCCTCGACACGCGTACCGTTGCCAGTTGAATGGACCTCAAGTGTTCCGCCCAACTGTCTTATTCGCTCGCGCATCCCCCGAAATCCAACGCCAAGCGTGGCAGGGGAATTGAGATCGAGCTTATCCAGAGGGATGCCTTTACCCTCGTCGCTAACTTCGAGATGTATACAGCCATGCCTCCGAGCCAAGCGAACCTCAGCCTTGCTGCTCCCAGAATGACGGTGAACATTTGTGAGACATTCCTGGATGACACGAAAAATCGTAATCTCCAGATCAGGTGAGAGCCGCTCGAAGCCTGGTGCGACGATGAGATTAACGTCAATCTTGCTGCGTTGTGCAAATCCTTCTATGAATCCCCTAATCGCGGATTCCAGTCCGACTTCCTCCAACAGCGGAGGATGAAGTAGATGCGACATGGTGCGGATCTCTACGAGGGCTTGCTGAACCAGATCCGCAGCCTCCTCAACAGATCTTCCTGCGCCAGTGCTTAGTTTCTCCTTTTCTCTCGCCACTTTTGAAATATTCATGTTTATGGCAGCCAGCAGTTGTCCTGCGCTGTCATGCAGTTCGCGGGCGATACGACGCCGTTCTTGGTCCTGGATTTGAAGGAGGCGGCCGGAAAGATCTCGAACGACGTCGGTTTGCTTTAGCAGTTCTCGGTTTTTTCCCTCAAGTTCGGCCGTTCGTTTACTAACCCGCAGTTCGAGGTCTTCGTGAAGTTCTTGGATTCTTGCTTCCGTTTGCTTTCGTTCCGAAATGTCCCGTCCCACTTTCGATGCCCCAACAACACGTCCCGCGGCATCCTTGACGGGTGAAATTGTTACCGAAATGTCGATCGCTTTGCCGTCTTTACGCAATCGGACTGTTTCGAAATGTTCGATCCGCTCGCCTTGGCTGAGTCGCGCAAGGATATTTGTTTCCTCGTCCCGGCGATCGCTCGGAATGATCATCGAGATATGCTGGCCTATAGCTTCTTTGGCTGTATATCCAAAGACTCGCTCGGCCCCTGCGTTCCAGCTGGTGATGACGCCCTCTAAAGTCTTGCTGACAATCGCATCATCGGAAGAATCTACGATTGAGGCAAGTAAGCCGATCGCCTTATCGGCTTTCTGACGCAGTACGGGAAGCTCGTCCAAAATTGACTGAGTGATGTTGTCTGTGCTGGTTTCCGGATCATCAATAATACAAC
>CAVTMR010000016.1:0-41023 GCA_963735825.1 Candidatus Acidiferrales bacterium | reverse complement strand
ATGGCGCTTCTTGGCGTGGCTATTCGGTCTTCAGGAGGCGCAGAAATTCCGCGGCGGCGTGGGGTAAACGCGCGCCGCGTCGCGAGATCATATAAAGATGGCGGGGAATACTCAGTTGTTTGATTTTCAGTTCCTTCAGCCAGCCATGTTCCACTTCCCACGTGACGCACATGCGCGGCACGATGGCCACGCCCATGCCCATCTGCACGAACCGCTTGATGCTCTCGATGGTCGGCATTTCCATGGGCATATTCAGTAGGGTGCGGTGTCGCGCGAACAACTCAATCACTTTACGGCGGAATGGGGATTCTACGATGTGCGCAATAAACGCTTCCTTGCCAAGCTCCTCGATCTCCACTTCGCGTCGCTTCGCCAGGGGATGCTTCGGCGGTACCACTAAGGTCAATTCGTCCTTCAGAATCTCTGTGGCCTGCAACTGGGCGTCGCGCGGCACAAACGAGACGGCGCCCAAATCCAGCCGATAGTTCACCACCTCATGCGGAATATCCCGTGAAAACATGCGGTGCACCCGCACTTGCACCCCCGGATGCTCTTCCCGGTACTTGGAGAGCGCCGGCAGAAGCGCATGAATCGAGCTTTCATTCACCCCGAGGGAAAGCTCGCCGCGCTTCAGCCCCTCCAACTCCATCAAGCCCTTTTTGACCTCGTCGCGAAGATTCAGCAGTCGTTCGGCGTACTCCTTCAGCAGCGTGCCCGCATCGGTCATGCGCACCGGCCGAGCGCCGCGCACGAACAGGGGCTGGCCCAGCGAGTCCTCGAGTTTTCGGATAGCCAAGCTGACCGCGGGTTGCGTCCGGTACAGTCGTTCCGCGGCGCGCGAAAAACTGCCCTCTCTGGCAACGGTAAGAAATACCTGCAGCTCGGCTAGATCCATAGCGATATTCCCTCGATTCCGACCCCCCACAGCACCCCCACACCAGGGGCGGCGCCCGATCCGCTTCCTAGTATAAGATGGAATTATCAAATGCAGAACAAAGATAAATTGGACTAGAGGCCTCCCGGCATGCGCTACTTGTATGTGAACCATTGGGGGTCTCATGAGCCACGTTCAAATCTTCGACACCACCCTGCGGGATGGCGAACAGTCACCCGGCTTCTCCATGAATACGGCAGAGAAGATTCGCATGGCTCATCAGCTGGCTGCCTTGGGTGTGGATGTGATTGAGGCGGGGTTCCCCATTGCTTCAAAGGGCGACCTGGAAGCGGTGATGGCGGTTGCGAATGAAGTGAAGGAAGTGCCCATCGCGGCCCTGGCTCGCGCACGCAAAGACGACATTATGGCAGCCGTCGAGGCGCTAAAGCCCGCGAAATATCCGCGCATGCACGTCTTTTTGGCTACCTCTGACCTGCACCTGCAAGCCAAGCTGCACATGACCCGCCAGCAGGCCCTCGAAGCCATCGGCTCGATGATCAAGTTGGCCAGGAATTTTGTTGCCGAAGTGGAGTTCTCCGCCGAAGATGCCGGGCGCACCGAACTGGAATTCCTTTGCGAAGCATGCCAGATCGCCATCGACAATGGCGCTACCGTCCTGAATTTGCCCGACACTGTTGGCTACGCAGTGCCCGAAGAATACGGCGCCATGTTCCGCAGAGTGCGCGAACATCTCGGCGACCCCGGCCACGTAATCCTTAGCGCGCATTGTCACGATGACCTCGGCCTTGCAGTCGCGAATTCACTCGCCGCCGTGCGTGCGGGCGTGCGCCAGATTGAGTGCACCGTGAACGGGATCGGCGAACGCGCAGGTAACGCCGCGCTGGAAGAAGTGGCGGTGGCTCTGGCGGTGCGCAAGGAAAGCTTCGGCATCGCCACCAACTTGAAGCTCAACGAACTCTATAAATCCAGCCGCCTGCTGACGGAAATCACCGGCGCGCATGTAGCTCCTAACAAAGCAGTCGTCGGCGCCAATGCCTTTGCGCACGAGGCCGGCATTCACCAGGATGGCATCATCAAGAATCCCCTCACTTACGAAATCATCTCTCCTGAAGCGGTGGGCGTACCTTCCCGCTCCCTGGTTTTGGGCAAACACTCCGGCCGCCATGCCTTGCGGCAGACCCTTGAAGACCTTGGCTATTCGCCCAGCGACGCGGAACTGGCGGAATGCTACCGCCGGGTGACCACTTTTGCCGATCAGACCAAACAAGTTCGCGCGCGCGATATAATGGCCATTGCTCACCAGGTGATCCACCGGAAGAACGTTCCTGTCGCTACGGGAGCTTCCTCCCTCGCCTGACTTGCGCGGCCACTCCACTACGGGGACCCAAAATGAAGTTGAAAAAGACGATTGTGCTCCTGTCGGGAGATGGCATTGGCCCGGAAGTGACGCGCGCCGCGGCAAGTGTGTTGCAAGAATGCGCGCGGGAGTTTCACCACCAGTTCACCATGGTCGAAATGCCCATTGGGGGCGCCGCGATCGATAAGACCGGAAGCCCTCTGCCCAACGAAACCCTCGATGCTTGCCGCAAAGCCGACGCCATTTTCCTTGGTGCGGTCGGTGGTCCCAAGTGGGATTCGCTTCCTGTCGGCAAGCGCCCAGAGACCGGCTTGCTCGGTTTGCGCAAGGGGCTCGGTCTGTACGTGAATTTGCGCCCGGTAAAGCTGATTGAGCCGTTGCGCAGCATTTCGCCGCTTCGCCCGGAGCGCCTGGGTGAGCTCGATATCGAAATCGTGCGTGAACTTGCCGGCGGCATGTATTTTGGCGAGCGCGGCAATACGAAAGACGGCGGAGTGGAACGCGCCTTCGACACCGAGTCCTATTCGACACCGGAAATCGAGCGCATCGCTACGTTTGCATTTACCCGCGCTGAAGCGCGTTCCCGCAAGGTTTGTTCCGTGGACAAGGCCAACGTACTGGCCAGTTCGCAACTCTGGCGCCGCACCGTTTCCGCCGTGGGCGCGGTTTATCCCAACGTGCGGCTCGATCACATGTATGTGGACAACGCGGCAATGCAGCTCACCCTCCGGCCGACGCAGTTCGACGTGATTCTGAGCACCAATATGTTTGGCGACATCCTCAGCGACGCTGCAGCGGCCCTGGTTGGCTCCATCGGCCTGATTCCGTCGGCTAGTTTCGGTTCCAGCGCGCCGCTGTTTGAGCCGATCCACGGCTCCGCGCCGACGCTCGCCGGGAAAGACGCGGCAAATCCCATCGGCTCTATCCTCAGTGCCACGATGATGCTTCGCGACGCGTTTGGACTGAGCCTGGAAGCTGACTGGGTGGAACAGTCCGTCGCGCGGGTGCTCGGTGCCGGATATCGCACGACGGATCTCGATGAGCCGGGCGGCAAGACCGTGAGCACCTCGATGTTCCTGGAAATCCTCAATCAGGAGATGCAGCGAACCTTCGAGCACGCTGAAAAGTACGGCTGGGGCGTCTGACTCCGTCCTGCCTATACGCTTGTCCCGTGGTGACTGACGGGGCGCTGATCGGCCGGTTGCACCGTAAGCGGACTGGGCAACGAATCCCCTGGCAAGCTGGTTGCTAGATGCTTGTAGGAATGTTAATTTTAGTTACCGAAGTATTCCGGGCACGCGCCAGGAGAGTTGCTTCAGATGGGAACGCGGCCAGTCAAAACCCGCTCCATCGCGAACCCAGGACCTGACTTGCTCATACCAAGCGGGAAGAGGAACTCCGGGTAGTCCCTTTTCCATACGATCGAGTTTTCTGACACCAAGATGCCAGATCATTCTTCTAAACTGACCAGCAGCGAAGCCGGGCGTGTGCGTCAGGTAACTTACTGGCGCGTGGAAGGTTCGCTATTGGAGATCAGCGCGCTGCGAAGCCTGGGCTTTTTCAACTGGAACAGCCAGAGCTTCCTGGAGCGTTGGGTGCGCCGGGCAGCGATGCTCGCCAATGGACTGCTTCGACCTCCTTCCTACCTGGCCAGCCGCACGTTTGCTACTCGCCTTATGCACACGGTGCTGCGCGGCATTACCCGCGACCGCCTGGATCTACTCGGTGAGGAATACTTTCAATATGAACTGAAGCCTCGCATGCGACGCGACGCCGTTGAAAAGTTGGTTGACGCCGTCCGCAGTGGCGAGCGCGTGGTTCTGGTCGGCCAGCTCCTCGATCATATTCTTCGGCCCATGGCCGAATACTTTGCCACCGAAGGGCTCATCGCCAATCGCATGGAATTTCGCGATGGCGTGGCGACGGGGCGGCTGCTCGATCCCATCGTGCGGCCGCGCGGACCGTTTGCCTGGCTGGCAAGTGGCACCGTGGACGGTCACGTTTCGCGCGAAAAGCTGCTCGCTCAATTAGGTTGGCAACGCAATCCGGAGTCTTTGGACGCCGCGGCGCAGTCCGTCACGCGGCCAAAGATGACTGCGGGACGGCCGGTGGAATTGCTCGCCAGCACGCCTCGCGTCGAGCACTTGAACGTGTGCGAATCGCTGTCCGGGAAGCACCTGCTTTTGATTGGCGTGACCGGCTTCATCGGAAAAGTTTGGCTGGTGGACCTGCTGGAGAAAATCCCGAATATCCGCAAGGTCACGTTGCTGATCCGGCGCAACCGCACAACTTCGGCGCAGCGCCGCTTTGAAAAAATTGTTGAGGAATCTCCGACGTTCGATACCCTGCATGACCTGCACGGCACTAAACTGGCGGACGTCCTGAACGAAAAAGTGGAAGTCGTCGAGGGAGACGTCAGCCAGCCGGGATTGGGTCTCTCGCCGGAAGCGCAAACGCGCCTGCAGCGCTCCTTGGACGTAATTGCCAACAGCGCAGGCTTGACCGATTTCAATCCCGACCTGCGCGAGGCGCTTTCCTCGAATGTTGACTCAGCCATCAACCTGCTCGAGTTCTTGCGCAAGTGCGACCACGCCGGACTGATGCATCTTTCCACCTGCTACGTTGTGGGCATGCGCGATGGCCGCGTCACCGAAGACTTGCGTCGCAATTACAATCCTGCGAACCATCCCGATTTCGACGCTGAAAGAGAAATCGCTTCGCTGCGCGATATGGTGCAGCGCGTCGAGGAGCGCTCCGAAAGCCCTGAACTGGCGAAAGCCTTGCGCCGCCAGGCGTTGGGCCGCGCTGGCGACCCTTCGAAGGTTTCCACCGAAGAACTCGAAGGCGTGTTGCGTCGGAATCGTGCTCGCTGGGTGCGCAATCGCCTAGTGCGCGCGGGCATGAAGCGTGCCGGGCATCTGGGCTGGCCCAATACCTACACCTTCACAAAAAGCCTCGGCGAATCCATGCTCGCGCAACACGGAGGCGATCTCGCCATCGCCATCGTGCGCCCTTCCATTGTTGAAAGTTCCGAGCGCACGCCCTTCACCGGCTGGAACGAAGGCATCAACACCTCCGGCCCGCTCTCCTATTTGCTGGGCACGAATTTCCGTCAGCTTCCGTCAAACGAGCGGAAATGCCTGGACGTGATTCCGGTGGACATGGTCACCCGCGGCATGACGCTGATCGCCGCCGCTCTGGTACAACGCAAGAACGCGCGGCTCTACCAGTTGGCCACTTCCGCCATCAATCCTGTGAACATGGGACGCTCGATCGAATTGACGGGCCTCGCTCATCGCAAGCACTACAAAATGCAGCAAGGCCTGGATCACTGGTTGAAGGTGAAGCTGGAAACCATTCCAGTCTCCAAGCTGCGCTACGAGCGCATGTCCATTCCCATGCAGAAGGCCCTCGTTTCGCGACTCAACAAAGTGGCCACCACCATGCACATTGGCAAGACTCCTCTGGCAAAGGTGGAACGCGACTTGGGACGCGCCGAGAAGCTTATCGAACTTTACGAACCGTTCATCCTTCACAACGAGCATGTCTTTGAGTGCGAGAATGCGCGTCTGCTCTCCGCCGCGCTCTCCCCCGAAGAAAGAGCCATGTTCGATTTTTCTCCAGAAACCATTGACTGGTGGGATTACTGGATTAACATCCACATACCGGCCCTGCGGCGCTGGTGCTATCCCCTGATGGAAGGGCGCCCGCTGGAGGCCAGAGAACCCCGGGTGCTCAATTGGTCGGTGCCTTCTGCGGGAGCTTCTGCGGTTTCGCGGTAGGCACGGCGCAATCCACTTATGGCTATTTTCCTTACCGGCTCAACAGGCTATCTCGGCAGCTACCTGGTTGCGGGGCTCTTTACCGATCACAGCGATCAACTCAATTTATTGGTGCGCGCGAAAAACGAGCGGGAAGCCCGCGAGCGGCTGTGGCAATCGCTTCAGCTTCATTTCGAGTTTCCGGAATTCCTCGAGTATCTGAATTCCCGCGTGCGCATATTTCGCGGCGACCTGACCAGTGAACGTCTCGGCCTGAGCGATGAAGACTACCGCGCGCTGGTGGACACCAGCGATTCAATTCTGCATTGCGCTGCTTCGCTGAATCGCAAATCCGAGAAGCAGTGCCTGAACGTGAATCTTCGCGGCTCGCTGGAGGTGATTCAGCTTGCTCGCCGCGCCCAGAATCAGCACGGGTTGCGCCGCTACTCGCATGTGTCCACAGTTGCGGTGGCGGGGAAGCGCCAAAACGAAGTGGTGCAGGAAGACGCCTCGATCGACTGGCAGCGTTCCGACTACGATCCCTACGCGCGCACGAAGAAATTCTCCGAGCACATGGTGCATCAACTGCTCCCCGATGTGCCGCACACAATATTTCGCCCGGCAATCGTTATGGGAGACAGCCGCCGCCCGGAAACCACGCAGTTTGATATGGTGCAGGCTTTCGATATGCTCGCGCGGATGCCCATACTCCCGCTGCGCGCCGACGACCGCATCGACGTTGTACCTGCAAACTACGTGGGCGCCGCGATCGTGAAGATTCATCAGATGGAAAACCCTCACTACGGTATCTACCACCTTTCCTCGGGCACCGGTTCGCAAACCTACCGGGAACTGACCGATTCGCTGGCGACCCAGGGTGGTTGGGGGAAGCCGGGCTATTGGCCTTGGCTTGGCCGTCCATTTTCGGGCACGGTAAACTGGTTGGCTTTCAGGGGCGGCGCCATCGCTTACGGAGCATCGCTGCTGAAAGTGTTCTGGCCGTACCTGGATTGGAATACCGTGTTTGATAATTCCCGCGTGGTCCAGGAAATGGGCGAGGCCCCGGCGAAGTTCTCAACCTACGCCTATCCGCTGCTGCAATTCGGCCGCAAGAACCAGTTCAAATATCCTGCGAAGCCGTGGCCTGCGGATGCCGCCGGCGTTGCGGTGGAAAGTACGAGTGCAGGGAGCGCGGTGGCATGACGGATTTTCTACTCGTCGCGTGGATGAGCGCGCTGATTGAGCTGCGGCGCCTTGGCTGGATGTTTGGACTGGGTAAGCGCTGGACCCCGGGCGAAAAGCTGAAGCTGCTCTTCGCCGGATACAACGGCACGCGCAATACCGGCAGCGACGTGCGCGTGCAGGAAATGCTGCGGCAAATCCGCCACGTGCTGGGCGCGGAAAATGTCGACTTCAGCGTGATGACGCAGAATTTTGACCGCACCAAGGGCTACTTCGAAGGCACACGCCAAGTTCATCTTCCCGACGTGTATCCACCGTTCCTGTTCCGCGAAGTCCACGGCAATCACGGCGTGATTTCCTGCGAAGGCTCAATGTTCAAAAGCAAATTTGCCAATGCCCTGACCACCATGATGATCGGTTCGCTCGGCCTGGCTTCCGCGGAAAACAAACTGTCAGTCGCCTATGGCGGCGACGCCGGGCATATGGACGACCTGATCGAATGGATGTGCGCGCGCTACACCAAGGAATCCCTGGTGATCACGCGCAGCATGGAATCGCAACATCTGCTCAGCGGCATGGGGGTTCACAACGAACTGGGTGCCGACACTGCGTGGACCTTTGACCCGCATCCGCAGCAATACGCCCGGCAGGTCCTCCGCCAGGCAGGTTGGGACGAGCAGACTCCCATCCTCGTGTTGTGTCCTATTCATCCCTTTGTCTGGCCGGTGCGCGCGTCCATTGGAAAATACATCGCTCGATCGACGACCGGCGCTTACCATGACAGCCAGTATCGCACGGTATATTTCTTCGAATCCGGCGCGAATGTTGACCGGAAGTTTCAGCATTACATCAACGGCTACAAAAACGCTGTGAAGGCCTTTGTACAGAAGCATCGCGTGTTCCCGATCCTGGTGGCTATGGAACGCCTCGACGCCGTGGCCTGCCGCGAGATCACCAAGGAAATGCGGGGCATTCCGATCTTTACTTCCGACGATTACGACATGTTCCAACTCGTCTCGATTCTGCGCGCTTGCACCTACATGGTATCGTCGCGTTATCACGGCATTGTCACTTGCATGCCCGCGGGCGTGGTTTCCGCGGGGGTTACCATGGACGAACGCATCCGCAACTTGATGCGCGAGCGCGGGCATCAGCACCTTTTGCTCACCGTGGAGGATCCCGACCTCGAACCACGGCTTTTGCAAGTGATGGAATCGCTGGTCAGCGAAGCAGACGCGATTCGCGAAAGTATCGGCAAGACCGTGGTCAACAATCTGAAAGGCATGTCGCGCATGTCCGTTTTTCTGGAAGACGAAATGCGCCAGGTGTATCCCGAATTCCCACTGCGCAAGGGGGTCTTGAGTTGGGAAGACAATCTGCCCCCGATTGGCGAGACGCTGCGCAAGTTGGTGGAGCAATACGACCAGTCGCCGGTTGTACTCTCAGCGGGGCGTTGAGAATCTATGCCGAATTTCCTGGAGAACATTTTCACGCAATTGCAACAGGCCGCGGAACGCGTGGTCTTGCGCGAAGTTCGCGGGCGGGAATTCGCCAGCGTCACCGGCCGCGAGCTGCTCGAGCAGATTTCTAGGGCGCGCGCATACCTTCGGCAATCCGGTGTGCAGCCCGGCGATCGTTGCGCCATCCTGGGGCCAAACTCGATCCAGTGGGCGGCTCTCGACGTGGCACTGATGGCGGAAGGCGCGATCGTCGTGCCGCTGTACTCGCGCCAGGCTCCCGCCGAACTTGCGGTGATGATCAGGGATTGTTCTCCTCGCCTGCTCTTTGTCAGCGATGCCTCGCTCGGCGAAGCCCTGGCACAGGCCTGGCCCGAAGCCCCGCCCCGAGTTTCGTTTGGCGATGCACTAGGAAAAGTCCCCGCAGGGAAGGGAATTGCCGGCGGCCCCAATCCGCGCCGCGACAACGAACTGGTCACCATCATCTACACTTCCGGCACTTCCGGCGAACCCAAGGGCGTTTGCCTGAACACCGGAAATCTCAATCACATGTTGTCCTGTACCGCGGAGCGTCTGAATCAGTTGATGGGCGCCACTCGCGAGCCGGACCGCGTCTTTCATTACTTGCCGTTCAATTTTGCGGGCTCCTGGATTCTGCTTCTGAATTGTTTGTCGCGCGAGAGCATGCTGACTCTCTCGACGGATTTGAACCGCCTCGCCGACGAGATTCAGGTTGCCTCCGCGCATTACTTCATGAACGTGCCCACGTTACTGGAGCGCGTCAGGCGCGGCGTCGAAGATGCTCTTTCCAAGCGCAACGAAGTGATCCAAGGCATTTTTGGGAACGCGCGTGCGGCTTGGCATCGCAAGGACAAGGGACAATCTCGCGGGTTGGATACTTTTTGGCTGCTGCTGGGGAACAGTCTGGTCTTCAGTAAAATCCGCGAGCGGTTTGGTCCTTATCTTCGTGCGTTGATTTGCGGCTCCGCGCCGCTGGCGCCGGAAACACAGCAATTTTTCCACATGCTCGGCATACCAATTCTGCAGGTTTACGGGCTCACCGAAACCACCGCTATTTGCACTATGGATGACCCTCGCGTGCCTTCCGAGCCCGGCCGGGTTGGTGTGGCCATCCCCGGCATTGCAATGATCGCCAGCGAAAACGACGAGATTGTCGTGCGCGGCCCCAATATCTTCCCGGGCTACTGGAATCGCCCCGAAGAAACGGCCAAAGTTCTAAGAGACGGCACCTTTCACACCGGCGACCAGGGCGAAGTGAATTCCCGCGGGAACTGGCGCATCAGTGGCCGCATCAAGAATTTGATCATTCTGAATTCCGGCCACAACGTGGCGCCGGAACCGATTGAAGAAGAAATTGCCCAGCACCTGCCGGGAGCGCAGCAAATTGTGGTGGTGGGAAACGGCCGCGGATATCTTTCTCTGCTGGTGACGGGGTCCGTGGACAGCAAGATGGTGCAAGCCGCACTCGACACCGTAAATTCCGAGTTGCCGCACTACCGCCAGATCCGCAACTTCACCATTCTGAAAGAGGTGCTCACGCCAGAGAGCGGTTTGCTCACGGCCATGGGCAAAATCAAGCGCGACGCCATCAATGCGAAGTTTCGCGACGAGATCGAGCAAATGTACCGGAAGCAGTCCGCCGCTGTGGGCGTAATCGGATGACGGCCCGTCGGAGCAGCAAGGAGCCGGAGAAGGAATTTCGCGGCGAAGCGCTACGCTGGGAATGGCGCGATGGCGTCGTCGAACTGACCCTTGATCGCGAACCGCTGAATGAGATCGGCACAGTCATGCTCGCCGACCTGGAAAAATTTGTCGCCGCGTTCAAAAATCTTGCTCCCGTCACCAGCGCCTGCATCATTACCAGCGCCCGGCCGGTTGGTTTTTGTGCTGGAGCTGACTTGCGCGAACTGTACCGTGGCGCCGTCGATCTACCAAAGGCCAAGCGTCTTGCGGGCGTTCGTGCCTTTCTGAAACGCATTCACGCCGTGGCCAATGCGATTGACGACGCGCCGTTCGTCACATTCGCTGCGGTGCATGGTTTGTGCTTGGGCGGAGGTCTGGAACTCGCGCTGGTTTGTGACTTGATTGTTGCCGATAAGATGGCCCGCTTCGGCTTTCCCGAACTGCGCTTGGGACTCATTCCCGGCTTTGGCGGCATTCCCCGTCTCCGGCGCGATGTTGGAAACAGTTTCATCCGTGATTTGCTCTTCACCGGGCGCACAGTGAAAGCGGAAAGCGCGCAGCAGGCGGGGCTTGTCTCACACCTAGCCGGCGAAGGCTACGCCCTGCAAGTAGCGCGTTCGATGGCGCAGCAAGTAACGAAGTTCGACGCGCAAACTCGCGCCGCGGCGAAAAAGTTCCTCAAACCCATTCCCCGCGCCGAGTTGAAAAAGGAAATCGATCTTTTCTGCAAGCTGTTCGCGAGGCCTGTAGTCATGGAAGCGTTGCGCCGCTTTGTCGAAACGGACGATCCGATGAAACATCTGCCCGTCGCGGCGACAAACAAATAGCATTAGCGATACTCGGAGCGTTGGAGGAACACGTGAGCAAGGGCAAAGCCGTTCTGGAGCGTCGCTGCATCGATTTCATTCTTCTGTTGGTACCGCTTGTGTTCACCTCGTGTTCGCGCCCCGCAAGCGATTTCGCCACGTTTGACCCCGATGGAACTGCCCACGTCACGCGCGTCATTCCCATGCCCTCCACGGTCAGTCCCGAAGCGCAAAAATGGCTGGACTCGCTCGCTCGCCAGAAATACGCCCCGCAAACCCTTGCTGAGCGGCGTGCCGGAACGGATCAGTGGCGCGCCCAAGCCTCCGCTGAAGCGCGAAGGTTGTTTCCTGTGAACGTGGAAGAAAAAATCATGGGCGGCGTCCGCACCGACGTCATTACTCCGTTGGACACTCCGGAATCGAATCGCGCGTGCGTGCTCATCAATCTTCACGGCGGCGGATTCAATTCCGATTCCGGTTCCCTGATCGAAGGCGTCCCAATCGCCAACCTCGCGAAGATGAAAGTCGTGTCCGTGTACTATCGCTTGGCCCCGGAGAATCCCTTCCCTGCGGCGGTTGAAGACGCGGTCGCCGTCTACCAGGAATTGCTGAAAGATCACAAACCACAGAACATTGGCGTCTTTGGCACTTCCGCGGGAGGAATTCTAACCGCCGAAGTCGCCGTCAAACTGAAGCAGTCTGGCCTCCCGCTGCCTGCCGCGCTGGGCATGTTCTCCATCCTCGCGGATTTCAGTCAACCCGCGGATTCCCAGAACTTTTTTACACTAAACGGACTCCCCGGAATTCTTGAGCCGCAAGAAGCGAGCAAACCACATCCCCGCGAATATGCGCCCAACACGGATCCAAAGGACCCCGTTCTGTCTCCGATCTTCGCGGATTTGCACGGCATGCCGCCAACCTTGCTGGTCACCAGCACGCGCGACTTACTGCTGAGCAACACCACGATTTTCCATCGCGCCCTGCTGCGCGCCGACGATGACGCGCAACTCGTGGTTTACGAATCCCTGCCCCACGCCTTCTGGTATCATTTCCAGCTTCCCGAAACGCGCGAAGCCCTCGAGTTGATGGCCAAGTTCTTCGACCAAAGAATCGCGCGCTAGTTTTTTTCGTTCGGGTACAAACATCGAAGCGTTTCGCCCGTGAATCGTTCGTCGGCTGATGCCCTTCCAGACAGGAATTCAACCTAGCCGAATGGCGGATGTGGCCCTTCAGAACTTGGTGCATTCTGCCGTTGGAGGCAACCACCATGTCAGCAGAATGGCTTGCAATTTCAAACGCACTCGCGGAGACCACCGGAAAAATAGGCGCGTTCGCCGTGGCAGTGCACACAGAAGCGCGCGGTTCGTCCAGCGGAGTGATCTGGCGGCCCGGCGTAGTCGTCACGGCGGAACATGCCCTGCGGCGCGATGAAGACATCCAATTGACGCTAGCCGACGGACACGTGGTGCCAGCAAAGTTGGTGGGACGCGATCCATCCACCGATCTTGCGGTGCTGAAGTTCGAAGGCGACTCCACCGCGGCGCCGCTCGGAAACTCGGAAGAACTGAAGCCGGGGAACGTGACGCTGGTGGTCGGGCGCACACGCGCCAGCGGACCCGTTGCGGCGCTGGGCTTTGTCAGTTTGGTGGTGAAGGAGCGGCGCATCTGGGGCGGAACGCAATTGGCGCCGTATGTACGTCTCGACGTGGCGTTGCAGCGAACGGGAGTTGCTGGCGCGGTGGTCGACGGCAACGGACGCGTTGTCGGCATCGCCACACCGAAGCTCTCGCCTGGCGGCGCGTTGGCTCTGCCGATAGCCACGGTGAATCGCGTGGTCGACGCGCTGCTACAAAAAGGACGCATCCCACGCGGCTACCTCGGTGTTGGTCTGCAACCGATTCGCCTCCCGGAGAATCTCATGCAGGCGCTGAATCGCCAGGCGAATCGCGCGATCATGGTGCTGGAAGTCGAACCTTCCGGCCCAGCGCACCAAGCAGGAGTCGTGATCGGCGACATTCTTGTGAGCCTCAATGACAAGCCCGTGCTGCGTCTTGAAGATGTCCAATCTCATCTGGCAGGCGAGAACATCGGCAAAGACGTGCGCGCGGGATTCCTGCGCGGCGGCGCGCCCCGCGAAGTAACCATTGTTGTTGGCGAACGCAAGAACGAGGGCGAATAACATGAGCATTCCTGGGTTAGGAGAAATCGCGGACCGCCTGCGCCGCTTGACCGTGTTGGTGCGACCGGGCGGCAGCAAAGGCAACGGGTCCGGCGTACTGTGGTCGTCCGACGGCCTGATCATCACCAATGCTCATGTGGCTCAAGGGTCGCGCGCGGAAATCTCTCTGTGGGACGGCCGCGAATTTCGCGCTGAGGTCACATCTCGCGACGCGCGCCGCGATCTCGCCGCGTTGCGCATTTCCGCGGGCGAATTATTCGCGGCGGAAGCCGGTGACTCTTCTCGCGTGCGGCCGGGAGAAGTCGCCATCGCCGTCGGCAATCCCCTCGGCTTCGTCGGCGCGCTCACCACCGGCGTAGTTTACGCCGTCGGGCCTATTCGTGGATTAGGCTCGCAAAGTTGGGTGCAGTCCGACGTGCGCTTGGCTCCCGGCAATTCCGGAGGCCCGCTTGCCGACGCGCGCGGCCGCATCATCGGAATCAATGCCATGGTCGCGGGCCGGCTGGCGTTGGCCATTGCCAGCAACGAAGTCACTCGCTTCTTGAAGGGTGAAAGCGGAGCAGACTCCCCACGCCTGGGCGTTTCGGTGATGCCGGTGCGGCTGCCGCGATCTAGCGGCAGAAAATTTGGTCTCGTGCTCGCCGCAGTTGAGCCGGGAACTCCCGCGGCTCGTGCGTCGCTGCTGCCCGGCGACATTTTGCTGGGAACCGAAGAAAGGCGATTCACTTCCGTGAGTGACCTCGCGGAAGCGTTGCAAGGCGAAGCGACCAGCCTGCTGCGCCTGGAATTTTTGCGTGGCGACTACGAGCGTGTTCGCCGCGTCAGCGTCCAGCTTGCTGCGCGCGGACAGAAGGCCGGGGCAATGGCGGCGTGACTCGCGTCTTCATTGTCGCGGCGCCGCTGCGGTCGAGAAGGGAACTCACCGCCCTTCTCGACGACGCACCCGATGTGGAAGTCGTGGGCACCGCCAGTAGCTTTGCAGGAGCCGAGGAAGACTGGGAAGAACTCGACGTGCTGCTGATCCGGGATTCCAGCGAGTCCACCCATGAATTGTTCGACTCGCTCGAAGACAGTGGTTTGCTGCGCCAGCCTCCGGTCTTACTGCTCCTTGAACAAGCAACGCAAAACAAAGTGAATCGCGCCATCCAGCTCGGCATTCGCGGAGTCTTGCCCGCGGATGTTGCGGCCGTGCAACTGATCAGCGCGGTCGTCGCCGTGGCTAAGGGCCTGGTGGTCCTGCAGCCTGGCGAACTGGCCCTCGCGGCAGCTTCAACCCGAACCAGGAACGGCGGGGCCGCCGAATTATTCGAGCCACTCACTCCACGCGAAAAGGAAGTTTTGCAAATGCTGGCCAGCGGCTTGGGCAACAAGCAAATCGCAGCCTACCTGAAAATTTCCGAGCACACCGCCAAATTCCACGTGGCCTCCATCCTCAGCAAACTCGGCGCCTCTTCTCGCACCGAAGCAGTCTCCATGGGCCTCCGTCGCGGCCTGATCCTCCTTTAACCGTACCGCTCAATTCCGTCCTGTTGATACGGTAGAACATCTCTTGCGAAGGATGGGGTTCCGGAGTTAGCCACTTGTAGACACCCTCCAGCACCCCATCCAGGAAACACGATGTGGTGAAGCTCACCGTGTGCCTAGGGCTTGGCTTTTTGCTCTGCCGGCGCTTTTGCGGTGGCCGCAGCAGTCTTCGGGTTCCAGAAATCAGGATCGGCCTTGATCCATTCGTCTTTCACGTAGCTCATGTGCGGATTGAACGCTAACAATTGCTGTTGCGTAGACTCCACGCAGGACGCGAACAGTTCGTTCAGTTTCTTCATCCCATCTTCGCCCATGGCGCTCTCGAACTGCTTTCCCTCCGCAAAGCCCATATCGATTTCCGCCAGCGACTTGTGGGCGCTCAACAACAGATATGTCCCGCCATCGCCTCCATACACTTGCTCGAACATGCCCCAGTGCGCATCCGGCACGCCCTTCTCGTAGCCCGCCTTTGCCATCTTTACAACTTCGGTCCATTCCTTATCCTTCCCAGGGCGCACATGGTACAGGGTAGCTTCCAGGTAACGCATCTGCGACAGATCGGGCCGCGGATGCAGGCTCATCTCCTCATGGAAATAAAACACTCCCTGATCCATCGATTCCAGCAGCTCGCCGTCCGCCATGGCTGCACGGTCTAGCGATGCCGAAAGCGTGGCGTTCTTTTGCACCGCGTCCGAGTCCTTTTGCCACGCTTCGAAGGAGTCATACGACGTCAGGAACAACGCCCGCGATTTCCCTGAGAGGGAAGTCATGCCAATATAATACGTCGGCCACTTCGCTCGTCTCATCGCATCCACGAAAACGCTCTCTGCCTTGTCGTGCGCCATTCCAGCCTTACCGGCTTTGACGTATTCTCGCGTGATCTGCAACACCTTAGGCACCGACGGTTTTTCCTGCGCTGCCAACAAACACACCCAACTGACTGCAAGTGACAACGCCAATACATACGTACTGAATCTCTTCATCGTCTCGACTCTCCTTTTTCTTGCGATTACAACCTGAATTTTGTGGGCCTGGTTACTCGGTAGGAACTTCACTCCAATGCTGCCTGAGCCTATAGGAGGCATGCCCGGTCGTCAAGACAGTTAAATATCGGATCGGCCCTACTCTTGCCCCTGGTCTTCATCACCGGAAATCGGCACCGGCGACAGGCCAAATGCTGGGCAAAATGCTGTCGAATCGGTTAGCGCTGACGGGTCCACCACTATGCCGCGATCATTTTCATTCCAGCAGCGGGAATGATAAATTTAGGGCTTATGCGCACACTGGAACAGACCACCCAGGAGATTCTGGAGCTGGCGGCCAAGCAATTCAAAGTCCCAGCGGGCTCGCTGAAAGCCGACGACGATTTCTACAAGAAGCTGGCCATCGACAGTTTGCAGGCACTCGATCTGCTCTCACGAATCGAGAATCATTTCCGCATCGAGCTGCCCGACTACGAAGTCCAGGGCGTAAGCGATTTCAAGACGCTTGCCGAACGCATCCAAGCGCGCCTGTGATGCTCGATCTTCCAAAGTATTCATCGATTGGTGAAGCGCTGCGCGACGCGCTGGAATCCTTCGCGCCGGAAGTCTGCCTGATAGAGTCCGATCGTGGTGAAGAAAAACTCCGTTTCACCTATCGCGACTTCAGGAACCGGGCGCTTCCGCTAGCCAAAGGGCTGCAGGACCTGGGCGTCGCCGCGGGAGACCGTGTCTCCATCGTCATGACGAATCAGTCCAAGTGGCTGATCTCCGCGTATGCGCTCTTCTACTGCGGTGCCAGCATGGTGCCGCTCGATTACAAATTGAAGCCGGACGAGCAGTGGCAATTGCTGAAGCACTCTTCCGCAAGCGTGCTCATCACTGAGTACGGCATCTGGCGCCAGCTCAGCGCTTCCCCGGATCGCACTGGTGCGGACAAACTAAAAACCCTACTCGTCACCGAAGCGCCGGCCAATGCCGAATTAAGCGGAGCCTTGCGCTGGGAAAACGTCACCGGCATGGGGCAGCCAACATTCGTCCCGCGCAAACGCGAAGACCTTGCCAGCGTCATCTATTCTTCGGGAACCGGCGGGAGCCCGAAGGGCTGCATGCTCACCCACGGAAATTATCTGGAGCAATGTACTTCGCTTACAGCGTGGTATCCCTTCTGGCCGGGTGTCCGCTACCTGAGCATTCTGCCCACGAACCATTCCATCGACTTCATGGTCGGCTTTTTCGGTCCGTTCGTCTGCGGAGCCGCGGTGGTACATTTGCGAACGCTGCGCCCGGAATTTGTGCGCGAGGCGTTTTCGAAGTATCAGATCACCTACGTCACACTGGTCCCGCTGGTGTTGAAAAATCTGCAAAAAGGATTGCAGGCGCGCTTCGATGAATTGCCTCCCGCAAAGCGGCGCATCTTCGAAGTCCTTCGCAAAATCAACATCGCGTTGACCAAGGACCGGCCGCGCCTGCCACTCAGCCGCAGGCTCTTGAAACAAGTGCACGCCGCTTTCGGCGGTAAACTCGAAGCCATTATTGTTGGCGGCGCATTTTCCGAGCCCCAAACCCTGCAGTTCTTCTACGACTTGGGCATTCCGGTCGTAAACGCCTACGGCCTGACCGAAGGCGGCACCGGCGTGACGGTGAACGACCTAAAGCCCTTTCGCGCAGACACGGTGGGGAAACCGCTGCCGGGCATCGAAGTGCGCATTGCCAATCCCGACGCTGAGGGAATCGGCGAAGTGGCAGTGCGCGGCAAAACCGTAATGGCGGGCTACCTGAACGATCCCGAAATGACCGCCGAAACCATAGTCGATGGCTGGCTGATGACCGGCGACATGGGGCGTTTCGATCCCATGGGCCATTTGCAGCTGTTCGGTCGCAAGAAAAACATGATCGTTACGGAAGAAGGGAAGAACGTTTACGCTGAAGATGTGGAGAGCGCTTTTGAAGGCCTGAAAGTGAAGGAATTCTGCGTGTTCGCCGCCAACTACATTTGGCCGCAGCGCTCCATGGTCGCCGAAAAACTCGTGCTGGTGCTCCATCTAGAGCCCGGCCAGTCCTTCACCGACGAACTAAAAAACGAAATCGTGTCGCGCAACAACCGTTTGGTCAACTACAAGCGTGTTCACGGCATCGTCTTAGTTGCAGAAGACTTTCCGCTGACGGCCTCGATGAAGGTAATTCGCAAGGCCCTGGCCCAGCGTTTGGCGAATCTCGATCGGAAACAGGCAATCCTGCCGATTTAGGCGGGAACAAGGTAGAATGCCCCATCCGGGTAAAACGTGAAAGACAGATTTCTCGCAATCGTGAATCCTGCGGCGGGTGGCGGGCAAGCGGCGAAGTTCGCCGGAGATGCGCTCGCGCGTCTGAAAGCCGGCGGACTTCGCGTGGACGTTATTGCGTCGACCGGCCCGGGACACGCTTCGCAACTTGCTGCCGAAGCTTGTGCACAGGGCTACCGAAAATTCCTGGCGGTCGGCGGAGACGGCACCGCACATGAGATCATCAACGGCGCCTACAGCCAGAACGACGCAACCCGCCACATCGAACTCGGTTTCCTGCCTCTCGGCACCGGCAATTCCTTTCTGCGCGATTTTACCGGCAAAGGCGCGGAGTCTTCCATCGAAGCGCTTATTGCCGGCAAGAAACGTTCCGTCGACCTTCTGCGCCTACGATATTCCGCCGGGACGATCTATTCCTTCAATCTTCTCAGCGTCGGGTTTACCGCTGATGTTGGCGCGCTGACCAACCGCGCCTTCAAGCCCTTTGGCCACTTCGGATACCTCCTCGGCGTATTTGTCCGTGTCGTGCAGCTCAAGCGCCGCGGCTTCAAAATGCGTTGCGACTCCGACCGCGACTGGGATGAACGTCCCTCCCTGTTTCTCACCTTCAACAATTCCAAATACACGGGCGGCAGCATGATGATCGCCCCCGACGCCGATCCCAGCGACGGCTTCATCGAATACGTCCGCTGGGGCCCCATCGGCAGGCTCGGACTCCTGAAAATGCTTCCGCGCCTGTATGACGGAACCCACACTGATCACGTTCTCGCAGAAACCCGCCGCGTGAAACGAGTCGAGTTCGCCCTAGAAGGTCCCGTCGACGTGATGATCGACGGCGAAATCCTCACGCTGGACTGCGAATTGCTGGACATCCTTCCCGGCGCCATGGACGTTTATATATGACACGGCTCTGGGAGCTCTTGCGCAGCATCTTTCTATGGTTCGTCAGCTGGCTCCACTTCCTGATTTTCGTGCCCGTTCTGATTGCTCTTGCCATCGTGCTCGATCCGCGAAAGCACGACTGGCTGCAGCGAGGCCTTTGCCGCAGGATTGCCTATTTTTCCGGCGCGAAAATAGTGGTGAAGAGGTCGCCAGGATTTGATGCGCAACGCACTTGTATTTTCATGGTCAACCACGTCAACGTGTTCGACCCTTTCATGCTGTATTGCGGCATCCCGCAACTGGTTCGCGGCTGGGAACTCGAATCCCATTTCCGCATCCCCATCTACGGCTGGCTTATGAAGCGCTTTGGAAATGTGCCGGTGCCAAATATCCGCAATCCCAGGGACTTGAAGCGCCTGTGGCGCATGACTCAGGAAGCCATCAATGGCGGCACCAGCTTGATTATTTTCCCTGAGGGAAAGCGCACGCGCGACGGCCACGTGAACGACTTCGAAGAGGGCGGGTTCCGCCTGGCACAGCAACTGGGAGTTCCGATCGTTCCTGCCAGCCTGGTCGGCTCATTTCACCATTTGCGCACGGGAGATTGGACGTTGAGGCCTACAACCATCACCATCTTCCTGCACGACACCATTGAGACCAAAGATCTGAAAAAAGAAGATGTCCCCGAACTGAAAGCTCGCATAAAAGAAATCATCGCGCGTCCAGTGGAAGAGTGGTTACAGCAAGGATCCCAACAAGAAAGCCGGCCGGTCGCCGAAGTCTTGCGTTAAGTCCATCGGAAATTTGCGCACTACAAGCTCAATCGCACGCCCGGCAGAACACGCCCCGCGCGTGTCTCTTGCCACGTATAGTAAATTCGGTGAATCACCGTTATCGTGGAAATCACCGCGATCACCCAAAGCACCGGTCCCATACGATTGAACAGACCTCCGATAATCAGCAGCACCAGCCGCTCGGGCCGTTCCATGAAGCCCACTTTGCAAAGGGGAATGAGCGATTCGGCGCGGGCACGCGAGTAACTCACCATCACCGATCCAGCCGTCGCCACCGCTGCGAGCACCACATACGGCGTGCGCCCGCTCACCGAGTAGTACACCAACAAGCCCATGTACAACGCCATGTCCGCATAGCGATCCAGCGTGGAATCGTAGAAGGCCCCAAACGCGGTCACGCGATTCTGCCGCCGCGCCACTTGCCCGTCCAGCATGTCCAGGAATCCCGCGATAAAAATGATGATCGCGCCGGTGCGGAAATTCCCGACCGCGAAACAGGCAGCAGCCGCGAAATTGACCAGCAGCCCAAAAAACGTCAGCAGATTGGGATTCACGCCCGTTGCCGCGAGCGCTCCAACTATTCGATCGAGCAGCCACTTGCTGCCCGTTCCGATCGCTCCTGTGAGGGTCGTCGTCATGTTTTTAGGCCACGTGGAATCATACTTCAGCCAGAGAGCTTATCCAAATCCTGCAGCGCTTTCCGGGCGCTCTGCCCCAGCGCCGCGGCCGTTTTCGCGATGTCCTCTTCGGACGTGCGTGGGTTGATGGTGCACAGCCGCAATACCGTCTGCCCGCGAAGCTCCGTGGAGAGCACCAAGGCGAAACCTTCTTCTTGCATGCGCGCGGCGATCGCACGGTTCAGGGCGTCGACACGTTCCGCAGGCCACGATTCGGGCGCGCACCGGAACGTCACCACCGCCATCTGCGCGCGGGAAGTAACCTCCCACAAGGGATCTTCGCGCAATTGTGCTTCTGCGAATTCCGCCAGCCGCATGGTCCGCTCGATCGCCGCCGCGAATGCCTCCGCTCCGAATACTTGCAGCGACATCCATACCTTCAGCGCGCGAAAAGGCCGCGTGAGCTCCGGCGAATAGTCCCAAAGATTGATCCCTTCCTCCCGTCCCCGGGCATCTTGCAGGTATTCCGCCTCGTCCTCGCGTACGTGGAAGGCACGCCGGAGCGCGCTGCGATCACGAACCATCAGCAACGCACAATCAAAGGGCTGAAATAGCCATTTATGGGGGTCGAGGCTGAACGAATCGCTGCGTTCGATCCCCGCAAGCAACGCGCGTCCCTTTGCGCTAAACAGAGCGGCAGCTCCGTAGGCGCCATCCGCATGCAGCCACAGATTTTCTTGTTGGCACAAATTCGCAATGTCATTCAAAGGGTCGATCGCGCCGGTGTTGGTCGTACCGGCATTGGCAATCACGCAGAAGGGCGCAAGTCCCTTCGCGCGGTCTTCCTGAACACCACTCTGCAGCAAATCAGGCACCAGACGGCAGGCATCGTCGGAAGGAAGCCGTCGCAATTGATGCTTCTGAAAACCCAATATGCGCATGGCGCGTGCGATCGAAGAATGCGTTTGGTCAGATCCGTACACCACCCCATGCGTGAACTGATCTGGCTGCAGTAGCGCATCCCGCGCGGTGACCACGGCCGAAAGGTTCGCCAGCGATCCTCCGCTCAAGAATGTTCCACTCGCCGTTTCCGGGTAGCCAGCCAGCTGCCGGATCCAGTCCAGCGTCACCAGTTCTGCGATCGCCGGTCCTGAGCCCTCCAGCCAGCTCCCGGAAAAAATGTTGTAGCCCGTACGCAAAAGCTCAGCGAGTGCGCCGACAAAGTTGCTCGGCGCCGGGATAAAAGCAAAAAAACGCGGATGTGTTTCGTGGTTGGTGCTGGAAAATATTTCCTTCTCCACGCGATCGAGCACGCTCAGCGGAGCCTTCGCCTGCACTGGCAGCGTCTCCCACAATTCAGCGCGCAGCTCTTCCTCTGTTTTCACCCGCACCACGGGCATCTCGCTCAGGTGCTCTTGGTACGCCAGCAGCCGGTCCACAATTGCATAACCCAGCGCTCGCGCCTCGTCCGTTTCCAGTTGCAGTAAATAATTCGGAGTGTTCATGGCAGCAAAAGTTTAGCAGCAACTGCTCACCCACTGCGGCACTATGCCAAATGCCCAATTGGGTGCATCGACAAAAACATCCAAGAAGTACTTGACGCCAACGTGCGCTATCCTTAGATTTCTCAGAACACTTGGGGTATTCATGAATTCAGACCGACGAGATTTTCTTCTGCAGTTGGGCGGAATAGCAGGAACAGCCTGGATCAGTGCACAATGGCCCACGATGGTCGCCGCGGCTCAGCACGCGCACCAGGCGGCGGCCTCCAAGCAGTCTTTTGAAGTACTCACACCGGAACAGGCCAAGGAAGTTGCAGCCATTGCCGCTCGCATCATTCCTACGGACGAGCTTCCCGGCGCCACGGAAGCGGGCGTAGTCTACTTCATCGACCGTGCGCTGAAGACCTTCGCCAGCGATGCTCTGCCGCAATATCGATCGGGCTTGGTGGACGTGAATCGTGCCACCACGCAGATGTTTCCCGGCGTAAATTCGTTTTCTGCCGCTACTCCGGAGCAACAGGACAAAGTCCTGACTGAGTTGTCCGCGACACAGCTTCCCCAGACAGGCTCGCGCCGACGCAATCAGGCCCCGGCTGCATCCGGATTTCTCCAGACGATTTGGTACCACACAGTCTGCGGATTCCTGATTGATCCAGAGGGCGGTGGCAATCGTGACTTTGTCGGATGGAAAGTCATCGGGCGCGATCCCGCACACAGTTTTTCGCCGCCCTTTGGCTACTATGACAAGGATTATCCTGGCTGGCAGCCTCTTCCGGCAGAAACGGACAAGAAATGAGCCAGACCAAGGTGTCCTACAAACCGTCCGACGAAGTGGATTTCCTCATTGTGGGATCCGGCGCGGCCGGCGGCGTTCTCGCCAAGGAACTTTCCACCAATGGTTTCCGCGTTGTCGTCCTCGAGCAAGGGCCGTACCTCACCGAGGCGGATTTCACTCACGATGAACTCAAAGTTTTTGGCCAGCATCTATTGACCAACAATCCGAAAGTTCAGCCCACGACTTTCCGGCAAACGCCGCAAGAGAAGGCCAGAGTTCAGCAAAGCGTAATGTACGGTCGTTGCGTGGGTGGCAGCAGCGTCCATTTCACTGCCAACTTCTGGCGTTTCCACGAGATTGATTTTGTCGAGCGCAGCAAGGTGGGTGAGATTCCCGGAACCGGATTGGTCGACTGGCCGATTCGTTACGCGGACCTCGAGCCGTATTACACCAAGGTTGAGTGGGAGATCGGCGTTTCCGGGCTTGCCGGCGCCAGTCCTTTCGACCCGCCTCGCTCCAAGCCCTATCCCATGCCGCCACTGCCCGTCAAAGGTTCTGGCGTCATCTTCGAGAGGGCAGCGCGAAAGCTCGGCTATCATCCATTCCCCGCGCCCATGGCGATTCTCTCTCAACCACGCGCGGGCCGCAGCGCTTGCGTGAATTGCGGATTCTGCCTCGGTTTCGGTTGCGAAGTAGGTGCGAAATCCACGGCCCTCTCGAGCGTGATTCGTATGGCAGAGAAAACCGGTCGTTGCGAAATTCGCCCCAATTCCTACGTCCACAAGATTGCCACAGACAAGAATGGGACAGCCACCGGCGTCCTGTACTTTGATGCCAAGAAAAACGAGCAGCTGCAAAAGGCCAAGGCCGTTGTTGTATGTGCGAATGGCGCGGAGACTCCTCGATTGCTCCTGCTTTCCGCGTCCAATCAATTTCCCAACGGCCTCGCGAACTCCAGCGGCCTTGTCGGCAAATATCTCATGCCCAACTGTGCCGCGATTGCCTATGGAGTGTTTGACGAACCACTCAACGATTACAAAGGGTTCGCGGTTAGCCGCGTGTTCCATGATTTCTATGAGATGGACACGCAGAAACTAGGCATCTACGGCGGCGGTGGTCTCGACGCGAGATTCGATCTTACCCCCATCGGATTTGTCACCGGCGCGCTTCCGCCAGGCACCCCGCGCTGGGGCAAGGATTTCAAGAAAGCCCTGAACCACAATTTCACGCGCACGATGCAGATCTTTTGTCACGGCAGTTCGCTGCCCGTCGAATCGAACAGCTTTTCCCTCGATCCCGACGTGAAGGATGCCTGGGGCCTCCCCGCTCTTCGCATGACTTATCAGGATTCCCCGAACGACTTGAAACTCGTCACCTGGATGAAAGATCGCGCCATGGAAATCCTGGACGCCGCGGGCGCCCAAAACAAATGGCATCAGCCCATCGGTTCGCAGCAGTTCGCGGTCCACCTTTTGGGCACCTGCCGCATGGGCGCGGACGCAAAATCTTCCGTCATCAATCCGGACCATCGCACCCACGACGTCCCCAACCTGTTCCTTTGCGATGGCAGCAGCCTGGTAACTTCCGGCCGCGGGCAGCCCACCATGACGATACAGGCGCTCGCCTACCGCGCTGCGGACCGCATCACCGCGCTAGCCAAACAGGGGAATCTGCCGGGCTAAGAGTGGCGCGAAAATTCCGCTGGCGGTATCCTCTTGTCTCGCGAATTATTTCTGTGACTTTGGGGAGCACATGAAAACAAGCAGCGCACGCTTGTGGATTTCAGTCTTGTCGACGTCAGTGTTGCTGATTGGATCGATAAAGTTAAGTCATGCCCAGCAGCCATCTCCAGCTCCACACAGCGGACAATTCCAAACAGCCGAGCAGCACTTCAAAAACATTCAGGTCCTGAAGAATATTCCGGCCGACCAGTTGATTCCTTCGATGCAATTCATCGCGGCGTCCCTGGGCGTGGAGTGCGAGTTCTGCCATGTGGAGCACGCCAACGATAAGGACGACAAGAAAACAAAGTTGGCCGCGCGCAAGATGATCACCATGATGATGGCCATCAATCAGGCTAACTTTAACGGCGACCTCGAGGTCACCTGCTACACTTGCCATCGCGGCGTCGCCCGCCCCGTTTCCACTCCGGTCCTCCCCGCGGACGCCGCCCGGCCGCCGGCCCAGGTTCACGACGAAGCTGGCCAAGCTCATCCCGCGCTGCCATCCGCTGAACAGATTGGCGATAAATACCTCGCCGCGGTGGGCGGCGCTGCGGCCCTCAACAACATCAAAACCCGCGTTCAGAAGGGAACGATCGACGCCTTCGGCAAAACCTACCCCATCGAGATTTACTCCGAAGCTCCCGAAAAGCGCGTGTCGCTGACCCACCCTCCTACCGGCACCAGCGTCACCGCCTTCAACGGCGAAGTTGGCTGGCTCAGCATTCCAGGCGGTTTCCATCCCATGACTGCTGCCGAAGGCGAAGCCGCCAGGATTGACGCCGAATTGCGATTCGCCGCCCGCCTCCGCGAACTGTACAAGGACTTCAAAGTGCTGCCTGGCGAGCCGGTGCGTGGACGCCCAACCTATCTCGTCGTCGCGAAGGCGCCCGGCAAACCCGCGCTCAATCTTTATTTCGATCAGGAAAATGGTTTACTGCTGCGGCTGATTCGCTTCGCCGAAACTCCATTGGGCCGGAATCCTACGCAGATTGATTACAGCGATTATCGCCAAACGGACGGCGTGAAAATTCCCTACCGCTGGATGCTTGCCCGGCCCAACGGGGCCTTCACCATTCAAGTAGAGAGCGTCCAGCAAAACGTGCCCGTCGACGAAAAACTGTTTGTCATGCCGGAAGCACCACCGGCGCACTAGCCGGAATTTCTTTGCGATCGAAGCCAAGTGTCAAACTGAAGGGCTCGCCTTCTGCGCCTGAAGGATCTCCTGCGTCGTCGTTCTGTAGCAAAACCCAAGCTTTTAAAAACGGAAAATAATACCGCCGGTGAAGCTCCCACGGTTCAGGTAGTTGGGCAACTGCGCGTTATAGCAGAAGCCATAGAAAGGGTCGCAATACAATCCATTCGTGGAGCTGCCGTATGTGGGCAACCAGCGCACGTCGCCTCGCAACCCAACGTGACGGCTCACATAATATTTCACTCCCCCGCCGATGTTAAAGCCGAACTCCGTTCGATTTGGCGTTCCGCCGCCGTTTGAATCGTGGGTGAATCCCAGGCCACCGGCAATGTACGGGCGCAGGCGATGCTCGCTGTTCAGAAACATGTACAATGCCCCGAACTGGAATTGGTCGACGGTCGTGTCGAAGGCCTTGTGATATTGCCCCGTCAAGATGGACTGCCCGCTATACGATGTGTTGTTGCGATTCCACATAAATTCCAACTGCGTATTTTCCGTCAGGTTGTAGTTCAAAAACGTTCCGAAAGCCAGCGCGTCATTCACGCGCAGTGAACTAACCGGGGGCAGATTTCCCACCGGCGGGTTGAAGGGGTTCACAGGATAGGATCCGCTGGTCTCATAGCCAACAAAAGGCGAAACCTCAAACTTCTGTTGTGCCGGCGTCGAGGTCCCCGCAAAAAACAACATTGCGAAACACAGAATGTATATGCTCCGGTTCATCATTTCGCGTTCCTCTCTTTTTTTCTGGACGAATCTGTCATTGGAATGGAATTTCAGTTCTCGCCTGACAGCACTCCGCGCCGGTCGGTGGTTTCCATAGGCTCCTTGGTGCAAAAACACGTTGCTCGCGGCCCTACCCTCCAGCCGAAAATATATCGTAGTCCTACCAAGCAAACCCCCCAGCGCCAAAAAAGTTTCGCCTCTTTTACACTCTATCCCAAGCCCTTACCACACATTAGACGTAGACGAACTCCGGAAAAGTTGCGCCGCCTGACCGGCCAACATGCACAAGTTTTGAGCTTCATCTTGAAGACTGAAACGATCGCCGTTTTGCGCCCAGACGGGCACGCCGGGTTCAGATCTATTCCTTCTTCGGCGCGGCTGGCCTCCGCCGGTGGATTCTTGTTTGCCGTGCCCCTGCGCTCAGGTTAGGCACGTTGCAGACCAACGGAAGGAGGGCCAAGCGCGGCCAATTCCAGTAATTCGCAGGAGATGGATCTAGTGCAGCGCAGGCGTGAGTTTCAGTTCATTCGGGCGAGTGCAAAATCCGGAACAATTCCTCTCGGCTCCGTTTCCTGTGCGCGGCTCATCCTTATTTCATGCGGCCGCTGCCCGCTAGCGGATCGCGATCGGCCGACGACAGGAGCCGCACCGCCACACCGCGTTGGCCATCGCCCAAATCATCGACGCGCGCCACCTGCCCGATATATTCGTGATTCAGTGGATTGACGGGCGAATGATAAGGAAGGGTCACGAACAGGCGCATTCCCAGATAGTAGCTTTCGCGTTTTGTCAGGAAATAAACGCCGTCGCGTGAGACGTTCTTGGTCGTGGCGATTTCGTCGAACGGAACATCTTTAGGATCCGAAGGGCGCACCCGCACCGATTGCCCCATACGCACCCGGCGAGTGCGGCGACGTTCACTCTGTCTTACTTCCTGCATGTAGTAATCAGAACATACTATGTATGAGGGTGCTACCAGCTGTGCTGAATCAGGTAAGGTTTACGTCAGCACCGGCAGTGCGCTTGGATAAGTCTGACACCGGCGTGAATCTCTGATCGGTCAACGCTAACCCTTCAGCAGTGTCGACACATACGCTGGCGTCAGGGGAATCCTCCGAGGTTGCACCCCTGTTGCGTCGAAGATTGCGGCAGCCACCGCCGGCGGAACAATGGCGTTCGCAGCCTCCGACCCGCCGCCGAACCCTTTGTCGTCGCGTGAAATCTGCAGCACCTTGATCTCGGGCATCTCCTCCATGGTCAGGATCTTGTAGCGGCTCCAATTTGTGCTGGTCACTTTTTCCTTGTCAAACGTAACCTCTTCTTTCAGCGCCTCGCTCAATCCCATCACAACGCCGCTCTTCATGCAGCGGTCCAGTTGCCGGGGGTTGATGACTTTTCCACACTCGGCGCCAATGGTGAACTTTGTCACTCGCACGGCTCCAGTTGCGGGAGTCACTGCCACTTCGGCAATGCCCACCCAGTAAGCATTGGAGCGGACCATGATGCACACGCCGCGTCCGGTCACCGCCGTACTCCCCGACTTTCGCGCACCGCGATGTGGCGAAGGCCGCGTCTCCCATCCTGCTGCCTTGGCCGTGGCGCTGAGAATGTCCATCAGCCGCTGGTCGGTCGTATGGTCAATGCGAAATTGTACTGGATCGGCCTTCGCCGCTGCGGCTGTCTCATTGATCAATGCTTCCAGCGCGAAATTCTGTTGCCGTTGCCCCGGCGTGCGCATGATGTTCCCGCGCAGCCCACCGCTGGCCGATTCCGCTGCAAGGTTCGGCATTCCGTACACCTCTTCCAGCCTCTGAATCTTCTCGTAATGCCATTCTGTAGCAATCCAATTCCCCGGCTTCGACGTGCTGCAAGGCATCCCGGCAAGCAACGCACCGAGAGGCCGCGGGTCGAACTGGTGCGGCGAGTAAAAGGCACTGTGTAGGGCCGTCAAATGGCCATTCGCGTCGAAACCGGCCTTTATATCGGATACCCATCCCGGCGAAACAGTCGACCACGCCATGTCCTCCTGCATTGTCCACTGCACCCGGACTGGTTTGCCGGTCAATTGCGAAAGGATCACCGCATCGCCTTCGGCGCCATCACCACCCAGCGTGGTGCGTCCGTACTGCCCGGAGTGCTCCAGCCACCGCACCACCACTTTCTCCACCGGCACGCCTAGCACGAAGGCGATTCGCGCGCGCAGCCCCTGCGACTGCGCCGAATGCGTCCACACCGTCGTGCTGCCGTCACCACGCACATCCGCAAGCGCAACGAACGGACCGATCGGAGCGTGCCTTACATACGGCTGCTCATATGTAGCCGAGATTGTTTTGCCCGCGCTGGCCAGCGCCGCTTTCACTTCGTCGGCCTTTCCCTTGCTTTCGGCCGGCGCGCCCCAGTTATACTCGCGAAGCGCTTTTGTGAGATTCTCACTGCCCGGCAGTCCCGCCCAGTCCGTCCACTTCGTGCCTGCGGCAACCGCACGCGCCGCACTGATCGCCTCCCACTCATTGGGCGAGACCACCGCTACCAGGTTGCCCTTCTTCACCACTTCCGCGGTGGGAAACTGTTTTTTGTCCACGTCGCCAGCGGAGACCAATGTCGACCCAAGCGTCGCTGGCCGCACCATTCGCGCGTGCAGCATTCCGGGCAGCGTGACGTCGCAACTCCACTGCGTCTTGCCCGTAACCTTATCGGTTATGCTGGGCACCGGATACGACTTGCCGATCACCTTGAACTCGCTCACCGGCTTCATCGGCGGGTCTCCGGTGACTGTGAAACCGTCGAGCGATGTCATCCCTACCCACCCGTTGGGATCGGGCCTCGCTTGTTTGCCTTCGACCGGAATTTTCAAGTCCAGCTGTTGCCCCTCAACGAGTTTCCCGTAACTGATGCTCTTTCCGCCGCCCGACACGATTCCATCCGTCACACTGAGCCCGGAGACGGGAACGCCCAGCTGTTTCGCGGCCAATCCCAGCAGCGCCTGGTGCGTATAGGCGGCCACCTTGCGGACGTTGCTCATTCCCGTCAGGAAACCTGCGGAAAATCCGCCGTCCGGCGTTCTGTCCGTGTCACCCAGAATCAGCGAGATCGTTTCCGGCCGAACGTCCAATTCCTCCGCAATCGCTTGGGTATAGTACGCGCTCATGCCCGTGCCCGTTTCTGTGCGGCCCGTGCGCATCACAATCGTATTGTCGCTATGGATTTCCAGCCAGGAAGCCAGCAGCGTCGGGTCGAGCGAAGTCTGGCTTTCAGCCGCCTTGGCTGCAAACTCTCCCGGGATGTACAGCGACACAAAAAGCGCACCGCCGATTTTCACGAAGCCGCGCCGCGTGACCGTCATTGTGTTTAGCGAATCGTTGCGGGTTTCCGTTTTCACCGTCATCGTCGTCGCTCCCTTCACGCCTTCATAGCTTTGGCGGCACGCTGCACAGCATCGATAATGGCGGCGTATGTCCCACAGCGGCACAGGTGTGGCGAAGGCGGCGTGTTCGTGAATGCGTCTTTGATTTGCGCTACGGTTGGATTGGGATTCTTGGCCAGCAATTGCGCGGCGGCAATCATCATCCCGCTCTGGCAGTAACCACACTGCGGTACCTGCTCGTCAATCCACGCTTGCTGGATGGGGTGCAGCGTCTTTGCGGCGTCCGCCGCGTTCAATCCCTTCTTCTCTGCCCAAACTGCAGGCAGTCCTTCGATGGTCGTCACCTGCTTGCCCACGGCGAAAGATACCGGCGTGATGCACGTGCGCACTTCCTCGTCATCCAGCAGCACGGCGCAGGCCCCGCACTGCGCCATCCCGCAGCCAAGGTGCGGGCCTGTCAATTTCAACTCATTGCGCAGCACGAATAGCAGCGGTGTCTCCGGCGCCACGGACACCTGATGCTTGGCGCCATTCACGGATAGGGTCAGTTCGCTCGACATCTCTCCCCTCCCAAATCACCCAGTTTCGACAATTCCATCCATTGGACGCGGCCCACGCCGGGTTGTTAGCCGCTACAATGCGTGAGAAACGAATCGAGAGTCAAGCTCGGCTGGGAAATGAAGGCTTTGCCTGAAGGTCTGCCGCTCTACCTCAGCTAGGCCGAAGCAGAAGCTACCTTTTCGACCATCGCTTCGAGCACGACCTTTTGATGCTCAGCCGTTGGCGCACAAACCCAGCACCCCCATTCGCGATGGCATTTCCATTTCTTACACCGATTCGGGCGGTTCCGGCCCCGTCGTCATTTGTCTTCACGCCATCGGCGTGGCGCCAGAGATTTTGAAGACTTAAGTCGAAGGCGCAGCCCGCAGTACCGCGTCATCGCACTGGACTTTCCGAACCACGGCAATTCAGGCCCGGATTCCCGGCCCGCCAGCGCTACCCGCTACACTCAGATCCTCGCGCAATTCATCGACAAGTTGCATCTTCCAGCCGTTGTGTTGCTTGGCAACTCCATCGGCGGAGCAGTTTCCATCCGTTACGTCAGCCAGCAGCCCGAACGCGTCAAGGCCATTGTGCTGTGCGATAGTGGTGGACTCGGTCCTCCCGGTCCCGTCGGCCATATCTTTATTGGAGTGTTCGTGCAATTCTTCGCAGCAGGCAGGCGCGGTGCTTTCTGGTTTCCGTGGGCCTTCGATCGCTAGACCCGGGCCGCTTCGAACAGGTGTTGCGCGGCTTTCTGAATCAAGTTTGCGCCGTCTAAACGATTAACGTCACCCTGTGTGAGATCGCCACCAATGCCCATCATCAATCGACGCGCTTTCCTGGAAATGGCTGCGGCCATGGGCGCTACAGCGGTTTGGTCTAACACCTTCGCAAGCGGCTCCCGGGTTCAATGGCAAGAACGTCGCGATCTTTTCCCGGAGGGCGTTGCTTCAGGAGACCCTGAAAGCCATAGCGTGCTGTTGTGGACGCGCAGCCCGCAACCCCGCCAGGATTCTACGCTGCGCGTTACCGTCGAAGTCTCGGAAGACGATTCGTTCAGTCATGTCGTTGCGACCACTGTCACGCCAATCTCTGCGGTCTCCGATTGGACTTGTCGCGTCCTGGTTGGCGGCCTGCAGCCCAGCCGCGTTTACTGGTATCGCTTTGCCACTCCCGAAGGTTTTGGCAGCCGCATTGGCCGAACCATCTCGGCGCCAGCCGTGGACGATCCAAAGCCGGCACGATTTGCGTTCGTGAGCTGCCAGAACGCTAACCAGGGAGCGCAAAACGCCTATCGCAGAATGATTTTCGAAGACCAGCGCGCTCCAGAAGCCGAACGCCTCGCTTTCGTGTTGCATCTGGGCGACTTCATCTATGAGATTGTCTGGTATCCGGAAGATCGCCCTCAGGGCATGTACGATCGGCGGTTGCGGGATATCGTGCGCTACCCGCACGGCGAGAAAATCCGCGACTTTCACATTCCTACCACTCTCGAGGACTATCGCGCCGTTTATCGAGCTTATCTCAGCGACCCGGATCTCCAGGACGCACGCGCGCGTTGGCCCTTCGTCAATATGTGGGACAATCACGAATTCAGCTGGCTCGGCTGGCAATCTCTGCAGAAATTTGAAGGGAAGACGCGGTTCGCGCAGACCCGCAAAGTTGCCGCCAATCAGGCGTTTTTTGAATACCAGCCGGCACGCATGTCGAAGCCGAGTGGTCCTTCCTTGGAGCGTTTCGATGGCCCGCAGGTTGCTGACGCGCCGATCACCCACTTCGACCAGAACGGTCTCGGCCAGGAACTGAACAATCTTGCCGCCATCCACAGCTTGAAGGGCTATCGAGCTCTGCGCTGGGGCCGCAACATCGAACTCATCGTCACCGACCAGCGCAGTTATCGTTCCGAAGAGCCCACAGATCGTCCCGAAGCCAAGCCTCTTTCCAGTGACGCCTTTCCCGAGTTCATTCCCGAACAAGCCATCGAAATCCTTGATGCGGGACGCACCTACAATGGCGGCGAGCCGCCGGACTCCATCCAGTTCGGGAGCGTCGAAATCAAAAACTTCTGCAAAGAACGCCCGGCTCAAACCATTCTCGGCGCCGAACAAAAGACGTGGTTTCTTGAGCGGCTGCGCAGTTCTGAAGCCACTTGGAAAATTTGGGGCAACACCACAGCCACGCTGGACATGCGCGCCGATCCGCAAAATCTGCCGCGGGAATTTTCAAATCCGTGGCCCGGCGCCGGCTATGCCGCATCGCCCGGAGGCGACCACAGCACCGCGTTCGTCGAGCGCGGCGAGATCTACGATTTTGTCCAGGCTCACGGCATTACCGGTTTCGCCACCGTGTCGGGAGATCGCCACAGTTTCTGGGCAGGCTTGGCGGCGAAGTCGCTCCCACCGAAACCGTTTGAGCCCGTCGGCGTTGCCTTTGTCACTGGTTCAATCTCGGCGCCCGGTTTGGTCGAAGCCTTCGAGCACCTCTTGCCCACAGACCACCCGCTTCGCGCTCTCTACGTTGGACAAGCACCGAACGATCGCACCCCGCAACCCACCGTGAACATGTTGCTTCACCATGGAGTGCGCTCTTGTCTTGAGTACGCCAAGAGCGGTGACCTCGCTGCGGCTCGCGCCAAGTCGAACCCCGACTTGGCGCCGCACCTTTCCTTCGTCGACATGGGCGGTCACGGCTATGCCGTTGTTCGCGCCACCAGCGACGCAATCGAAACGGAATTCGTTTGCATTCCTCGTCCACTCGAACGCAGCGAACGCCAGGACGGCGGCGTGCTCGCCTACCGCGCCCGGTTCCACGCCCCGTTGTGGCAAAAAGGAAAAACGCCAAAGCTGGAAATGCAAATCCTGGAAGGCGATCCAAGATTTTCGGTGTGATGCACCTTGTCGTTATCGTTGGCGCAACGATTTGCGGTCGAGCTGGCAGGATCGCACTGAACCACGAGCCTCGTCCTTACCCGTGGCTTTGGCCGGGTAGCCCTCCAGCGAGATCTGCAAGCTGCTTTAAGAGTTCGCGACGCTCGGCGCAGTAGCTTCGGCCCTTGCTCTCACTGCGGATCAGCCTCCGCCCCTGTGTCGGCTTTTGCGAATCGCGTCGGTTGCAAACGATATCCGTTACGCGTGCGCAAGTGGCATCTCTTCAAACGGTCCGAAGTCAATTTCACCGTGATACTCCGCCAGCCGCGGTTGGGGTTCTGCTGGGGGTAGTAGCTCAGCGAATAAAGATGTGCCAAGTCTTCTCTGATCGACGCAAAGGCTCGTTTTTCCTCTTTCCAGCTCTTGGCGAAGTACGCTTTCCCGCCCGTAGCCGCGGTCATGCGCTCGAACACCGCGGTCGAAATCGGCTCCAATTGAGCCTCGCGGGTGCATATCATGTAAATCGCTGTCCCTGTCGATTGCGCCAACTCCGCTACGTCTTCCGGCGGAACCACGCTGGCGTTGTCCGGCCCATTTGAGAAAACCACCACGACTTTGCGGCCTGAGAATTGTCCCGCATCCTTTAGCGTTAGCAGCAGGCAATTGTAGAGAGCGGCATCGTCGCCCGCCACCGTCGTGCGCACGCCGCGCAGAACCGCCGACCGATCCGCGGTCAGCCGCGCTGCTCTCGACAAATCGCGACTGTACGAATAGAAAGCGATTCGGTCTGCGGATTCCAGCGAGCGAACAAAATCGGATATGGCGTCCTGTGCGAACACGAATCCTCGATACATGTAGTCGCTGGTGTCGAATAGTACAAAGACATTTGCCCCAGCTGTGATCGAACTCAGCTCCGTAGCGGTCAAGTGCGTGCTATCCTGTCCGCGGTCAGATTGCTGACCATCGACGGGCCCCCCATTCACATCTTTTGCATTCGGTGGCGCGTCGGCCAGTCGGCGCGCCGGCGCATTTCCTTCTGCGAACGTGGAGATCTTCTGCTGGATTCCGTCTTCCATTACCACGAAATCGCTTGGTTGCAGCCCAGTAACATAGTTCCCTCGACTGTCCGTCACCGCAACATTTAATTGCACCAAATCCACCACCACACGAATGTGCGAATTCGAATTCACGGGCTCTTGTGCGTCCAATGCCAGCCCCACAAACAAACCAAGACCCACGCACAACCAGAAAACTGAAACAAACACTTTCTTCCTCATGGATGCTTCCTTGTTGTTCTTTATTTTGTCTCGGGCACGGGTTTCGCCATGCTTCCTACCATCCAGGGGATTTTCCCCTCGCGGAACTCTTCTCCGGTTTCCTGCAAAGCAGCAAGTATTGCTGCCCAGTCTTCCAACTCGCTCGCAAAAATCTTCTCCACCATGCGACGAGTTAGCTCGGGAACCATGCGGTTCAATAGCACTGGCGAATAACCCATTTCATCCGCCAGCCGTGCCCAATAGAGGTTGCCGGAATCCCAGCACTCCGCCATCAGGCGGCTATACGTGCCTGTCAATGCCGGAAACGGCTTCACGCTTATCAGTTCACGGCCGTAACTCTGCGTAAACACGGGATGGATTATTCCGAAGTCTCGCGAGATTCGCTCCCTGCTGACCTCGTCTGGATCTTTGTGCGAAAGCGCTTGCAGTTCTCGCCCCGCCGGACTGACTGCGCTGAGCTCGCCAGGAAATCTCTGTTGAAACTCGGCCGTCAGAGAGAACGTTTCAGCTGGCATTATGCCTTCCAGCATTTCCTTCGTTTTTCCGGTCCGCAGCATCTCTTCCAGCCACGCCTGCCGCGCTGGGAACATTCGGTCTGAGATAATAACCATCACCTTGGCGCGCAATTCCGTATCCCCCGACGAGGCCGTCAGTATTTCCTCTCCGGCTCGTTGATAGAGCACCGCGGCGTGCAACTCGGTCTGGCTCACGTTCCACCAGCGAGGCACGATCGCCCCACTCATCAGCTCCGGGACAAACTGTTTCCAGATCAGAGCCTGCACGTGATCCGGGGCAATGAAATCCTGCTCCGCCTCGGCCAATACGTACGATAGGTCAGCAAGTGATCCGATCAGATGCGCACCGCCGCCAGCCGGTGAGCCCGCGCCAAACAGCTGCGGCGACTGCCACAAATGTTCCACCCCGGATACCGTGTCGCCCGAAAAATCGTGCGAGCGCACAAACAGCGGGTTGTGGTGCAAAACTTGTGAGCCGGGTGGTTCGTAGTACGCGTAGTTCATGCCCACAACCGTGTCCCGCATAAAGGTAGCCAGTTGTCCTCGCGCTTCCTCCCTTTGCTTGGGCGAACTCGGAGAACTAAGCACTTTTGCTAGATTGGTCTTCATCTCGCCTTCGGTGTGGCGATTGTTGTAGGTTCCCGCCGCCCACGTGCTTCTTTCGCCGCTCGTAAAGATAGGCCGCGGCATTTCGAATTCTCGAAGTTCGCCGGCCAGCGCGATCATGCTGTCATTTTTGGCCGCCTCCTGCCCTGAACCACTCAGACCATCGTCCAGAGCAAACAGCGTGTCCAGTGAAATCAGTCGCTGGTCGTCCAGCACCGAGCGAAGCCGGTTTGCCATCTCCTGTCCCATGCGCTGACTTCCCGCGGTGGTCGGATGCGCGGCGGCAAGCACATTGATCATTTCGTCCTGCGTGATCCTCGGTTTCCCCGTCGCTGCCCGGAAAACTGCCTGAATCGAGCTGTGCCCAGCCGTAACCAGCTGCGCTGGTGTGCTAAACCGGGAAAATGGTGCAATCACGTCCAGCCACGAGGAGTTTAGATTGCTCTGATCGATTTGACCTTGCCTCGCCAGAATCTGCCACAAGCCCACGGCTCCCTGGAAGGTCCCCATGGCATTGCCCCGCAGCGCGTGATCGGAGATCTTATTGAGCGCCTCGGCCGTCGTCAGGAAGCGGGTGATGGAGGCATCCGTTAGCTGCGGGAATTCCGCGAAGATCAAATATTGATCGCTGAAGTCCGCGAATTTATCGGCCAGCGACACAACCATTTGATCGCTCATCCGCTGCGCCGGTGGGCGCACCCGATCGATTTCGCTCAAACAAAGATAGGCTTGCAGCGGTCCTTTGTCGTTCTCCAGCCGCGAGAACGCGAACATAGCCTCCGCCAGCTGATCCGGGTATTGCCACCCGGTCGACTTCTTGCCCCATTCGCGCACCAGCCTGTACGGGTTCTGGCGAAGAATCGCGCTCCACGCCTGCAGGCTTCCCGGCACGTACGGCTCGCCCCTGGCGTCCCACTGCATACGCGTTACCAGCACCATTAGCCCCGCCGCCGGCCTGAACGCGTACCTTACTGCGGCGTCGCCCGAAGCTCCCGGCGAACGGAAAGCTTCGTAGTAACGTTTATATCGTTGACCCTCAATGAACCGTTCTTGCTGCCTGTGATTGGCTCGCGCCATGGCGTCATAATACGCCACCAACCATCCGTGGTCCTTTGTGAGCAATCGGGGGACGAACTCTGCCGGGGTTCGCGGACTAGCTCCGACCAGTCCTTGCCAGCTTTTCTCAGCCTTTTGTCCGCCGGGGACGATCACCGCGCTTTCGCGAATACAGATCTGGCTCCCATATAAATCCAAAGCTGGCGCAACCAGACGTAGCTTTTCGAGTCCGATGTCGTTCTTCATCGCCAGCCTGGTTTCAGGGTCGATTTGCGATAACCCCCAGTAAAGTCGCGCCACGTCAGCTTCGTTCAAAAGAATTTCCGCTACGTTTCGATTGCTTTGTCCGTTGGTCGCCGCCAGCGCTTTCCAGTCGGCTGGCCCGAACAATACCGGCACGGCAGACCCGGCGTACGCGTACGTGAACGGGGTGCCCTTCTGTAATGCTTCTTCAAGATCGACGAGCGGAAAACCTGAATCAATCGTTAGAAACGCCCTCTGCGGATCCGCTGCTACTAAGTTCATGTCAGCGTGCCCACACTCTCCGCGGACTTTATACCCCAGGGCACCAAGCAGCGGTCCAGCCTCATTGCAACCATTCACGCGGATATTTCCATCAGTACCTGCCAGTGCGGTAAGCTCCTCAGCTTGGCGAAAATAATGGCGTAGCAAGATCAGGTATTCAGTCGGGTGTCCGATCTGGTACCCATGGAGGAGCACGTTGCGCGCAAGCATCGGCATCACTTCCTCAAGTGAGACCTTCTGGCGCAGACCAGCCATGCGCAAGAAAGATCGCAATGGCCCAGGAATGATCACACTGTTTTCCGGGTGCGGCGAAGTCCCGCTTTGCTCAGAATTCTCTGTCGCCGGTAAAGAAAGGCTTCTTGGCGCTGAGCGCGTAGGTGCAGCAGAAGCCACGAAGAGGCCGACGCCAAAGAAGAAACACAGGAGGAGACGAGATTTCATGACTAATCCTTCGCCGCCCCCTGGGGGTGAAGGCGGCACATCCCTGGAACCACTCCAGGGAGAACAGCCTACCCCTCTGGCTCGTTATAGCCAACGGATTTTTTGGTCCCCCAACCCCCCAACCCAATTTTGACGACACCGGCTTTCCTCCATTCATCGGGCATTGTTTCCGTAGCCAAGCAGTTTCATCCTGTTTTCCTTATCTTCAGTATGTTGCTCGTCCACCGCTGAGATCGAAAACAGCACCGGTTGTGAAGGAATTTTCTTCCGATACAAGCCATGCGACCATGGAACTCACTTCATCAAGTTCCACAAAGCGTCCGCGCGGAATGCGGGACAGCATGAAATCAATGTGCTCCTGACTCATTTGCTCGAACAGGCGAGTACGCGCGGCTGCGGGAGTAATGCAGTTGACCGCGATGTTCTTGTTCGCAGTTTCTTTTCCCAGTGACTTCGTGAACGCTATCACTCCGGCCTTTGATGCGCTGTAGGCCGAGGCGTTGGCATTCCCTTCTTTGCCTGCAATAGACGCCACATTCACGATGCGGCCGTAGCCCTGCTCCAGGAAGTGGGGAATGATGGCGCCACAACACAGAAAGACACCCGTCAGATTTATGTCGATCACCTGTTTCCAGGCGTCCAGCGGATATTCCCAAGACTTGAGATTCGGGCCTGCGATACCAGCGTTTGCGACCAGGATGTCGATTCGACCGTGTTTTCCCAGAGCAGATGTCGTGCCCTTTCTCACGCTTCCAGCCGAGGCGACGTCCACAACTTCGATAGACACTTCGCCTCCAGTGCTGAGATCTGCTTGAGCTCTGTTCAATAGAGCTTCATCGCGATCCCAGAGCGACAATGTCGCACCCGAAGCGATCAGACGGGATGCAATAGAGAAGCCAATGCCTTGCGCTCCTCCGGTGATGACTGCTGTACGTCCCTTTAAATCAATCTGATTCATAATTCCTCTCTGATGCTATCGATTAGGCACACGAACATTTGAACAGAATTGAGGCACTCCTTGCGCCTGGTTGCGTATGCGAAACAGTGCGCCAGCCAGTTGGCCGTCAATCCATCTGGCATGCCATCAGTTTCAGTAAATCGAGCAAACAACTTTTGATTTCGAATGTCACCGGTCTATCGCAATCAAAGACATGAATCTCATACGCGAACGAATCAGTGTGGTAGAAACTCCTGCAATCAGCATCGAAAGCCATTCCGTCTGAACAACCACCTCCTCGAGAAGAAGATTGCAGGAACCGTCAGGAGCAACTCTGTACTTCCGGGACACAAGCCACCCTGCTGACGCTCGGCGCAGCCAGCGCGGGGAAAGCGACGTTTCGGCGCAACTCCGGAGTTTTAAGTGCCACGTAACTGAGACTGTGGACGCGTGCGTCAGGACGCCGTAGAAGCAAGATTCAGCAATCTGCGGACGGCGTTGAAGTCGGGTCGGATTCCGGCTTGGTACTCGCCGTCGTCAGCGTGACGTTCCCAGTCCAAAAGCAGGGCCTCCACGATCTCCTTGCCGTCAGGGTCGCGAACCGCTTGCAAGGGTGTGCGGCCTCCGAGCACCGGGACCTTCTGGTGAACCCAGTCTTCGGTTTGCTTCTGGATCATCTGCTGGAGCTGGCTTTTCGCCTCCGGGTCACGAAGAAGAGCTTGCTCGAATTCCGTATCTTCCTTCGCTTCGGCCCTGGTCCGTTTGGGAGCCTTGGTCAGCATCTCGTCAACCGTCTTTACGCTTGTGCTTTGGTGCGTAGCTGAAGCTCCAAGCCGTTTTTCGACCTCCTGGCGAAGGCGTTTGGCGCGATTCTCGGAATTCACCTCAGCAATCAGGGATCGCCCAGAAATTTTGATATTCCCGAGGATGGTGTTGTCCCAGCTTGGAATTTTCGCGTTCCCCTTTTTGCGCCAGTCGAATTCAATGCTCCATAGCTTTCCGCCCTGGCGGAATGTCGCGCCCTCCAAAATCTCTTCTTTCGACTGGCCAAAACTCAGCGGCGCGAGAGCCTCAAACGTCTTTTCGGGCGACTCGATGCGGAACTTCAAGGTGTGGAACACAAGCGGGTCACCGTCTGTATTGGCCAATCGTGGGGGTGCGTACAGCGCACCCCGAATCGTCAGGTACGTGAGACGAATCGCATCCCGGTTTCGCGCAAGGTCGTCGGGAGTCATTTCGCGATTTTGCCTGGTAACTTTCTTTCGCAACTTCTTTCGAAGACTGATCACTTCGCCTTTCCAGCTTGGCGGGATCCGGATCGGGGCCGTGCAGCCCAGAATGGAAAACCTCTGTAAATCCCAGATCTGACCGTAAAGGATGTCTCCCGTCTGCAGCATTCGTGACGCCGACCGTTCGACAACTTCCGTCTCTCCGCCAACCAAGATATCCCTCAGGCGAATTCGCTCGCCGGCTTCACTGCACAATACCTCAAAGAAACTGAGCGGCTGTGTGGTTGCCTGTTCAAGGAGCAGCCGTTCCATTTCCGACAGTTTGCCGGCTTTTTCTAACTCGTACCACCGTGTGACAACGCCACCGCTGCGGCTCGCTCCCCTTCCGCTGCGCGGCCGGTGCGGGTCCCAGTGGAACAAGAAGTACGGCATGAAAATCTGCTGTTCACCTGGATACGCTATCGAATGGAACCGGCAGATCGGTCATGTTGAAGTCTTCCCAGGCCGCGTCAATCTGTTCGCCGAGCTTGTCCTCTGCGAAGCTCAGCATATCCTGCGTCAAGTGGTGTGAAGCGTCGCGCTGCAACGCCCAAAAGCTGTGGGATGCGGCTTGCTGTTCCAAACAGCAACGCTTGTACTTCCTACCGCTGCCACAAGGACAAGGGTCGTTCCTGCCGACCTTGCCGTTCCCACGCGGAAGCATAATGTCCGCACTTTACCGGCTCGAATGCGGGAAGGCAAGGGCCGCCAAGTCCATGCTCTGTGGATTTCCTGCGAAGGGAGACGCACGGTGTTCAAAATAGTTCGCTCGATGAAGAGTTGCGCAAGAAAGGACCAAGCAAGGCGGCTTTTGTCACGGACGAGCTGACAATTCCGATTGCCCGTTATCGGACGAGAGTTCGGAAGACGTCGCGGTACACGAAAGCTAGTACGCCTTCTTCGAGGCACGAGCGACCAACTCGTCCAATCTCGAAAGCAGAAGCCTTAGGATGGGAGACTCGTTCGACTTTTTGTAGCCAAGTACCAGATCGATGGTCGGTGTGTCTCCCTTGAGAGGACGACTCGTTACAGACGAAGGAAGAAAGTTCTGTGCGTAAGCAGGTAACAGCCCTACGCCCCGCGTCGACGCTATTAAGGACATTCCCATGGCGAGGTGGTCCGCCTCGTGAGCTGGCTTGATAGTGGTTCCGGACCGCTTCAGGTAATCGTCGATGACCACGCGCAATACAGGAGCTGTGTCGGACACGGTGATGAAGGTTTCACCTACGAGATCCCTTGGACCGATCGATTTGCAAGCAGCGAGACGGTGGTCACTAGGCAAATA
>CAVTMR010000015.1:0-120307 GCA_963735825.1 Candidatus Acidiferrales bacterium | reverse complement strand
TTACAAAATGTCCGGCTCTGCGCTACTTGGGAACACCGGCCTGGTTCCAATCGATGATGTTGACCAGTTTCCATGGATTCTTACGAAGCTCAATCTGCAACTGGCCCTCTTTGTTGATCGCTAATTGGGCAGCAGGATAGAGAACACCGGTGCTCTTGCCCTTGTCTTTGTCGTTGATCTCGACTTCTCCGGCCGTCAAATTGTAGGCGATGCTTTGGGTATTGTTATAGACTTCGCCGAATTGCAGCAGACGATTAGTGACGAAGCGAATCTTGCGTCCGGTGTCGGTGGGAATGAGGCCAATGTAGCTGAGGTCGTAGCCCAGCGTGCCAGTAATGGCAATGCGGCCGACGGCCTTCATCTTGGTGAGGGCATTGACCACTCCCTGATTCTGTCCCTTTTTAAAAGCATCCACGAGGATTTGCCTGTCTTCAGGCGTCGAGAACTCGTAGATGGTCACCTTCACATTGACGGTCTTACCCAATTGTGTGCTAGTGCCTGTGGCTGTAGCGTCAATCGTCTCAACTTTTCTGTCATCCGCGGAAATAGCGAGGGTGACGGCTGTGAGGAGCAGAGCAACGAGCAATAGACTACCGTACCCCAACTTGTGAATTTTGGAGTTCGAATTCTTAGTGTGTGCCATCGTGGGTTCCTTTCGATGAATTATATCTTTCTCCAACTTACTCGGCTCTCTTTGCTCTGAGTCAGCCGTGACGCTCCACTCACAATTTAGAGATCTGACCAGGCAAAAAAATTCCTGATTGACTGGCCGACCCAGTAGCGTGGGCGGCAGAAGAGGCTCCCATCCTTACGGATAAGAGCCCCTTGATTACGACAGTCTGCTCCTCCGGCAATCCATCTCGCCCGGAGGGACTCCTTTGCAGGCTGCCATAAATCCGCAAATCCTCGCCGACTATCTGAGCTGCACGACTATCACAAACTTTTGACATTTCAGCTTTGCGCCTCAACTACAAGGAGATACGAAATCTCGCGCGCCTGAGCTGCGCGTGACACTTCTTACGTTCCGGCGATGCCTTTGTTCTGCAGGATACTTACCACGACTCGGCGATTCTCGGCTTGACCCTCCGCCGTCGTGTCGGGAGCCACTTGTTTGCTGGTTCCCATCGCGCCGGGCGCCAACATGTTCGTCAAGGGAATCTTGCCCTGTTGTTCCAGGAAATTCGCTACATTCTGGGCTCGCTCCGTGCTCAACTTCTGGTTCAGCGCGGCGCTCCCTACTTTCGAAGCGTACCCTTTCACCATAATGACGTATCCAGTGATACCCATAGCCTGCTGCGCCAATTTCAGCAATTGTGGTTTGTATTGCGGTTCAATTGTGACCTGGCCATTACCGAAGAGAACGGTGACCTCGCCTAAGATGTTGTAGTCACCCAACTCTCCGAAGCGCTTGTTGGCTGCCGCAATAGCCGCTTTGTTGGCCGCAGTCTTTTGCTCTTCGGCCGTAAGCTGTTGCTGTTCCTGCTGAAGTTTTTGTTGTTCGCCCTGAATTTGTTTTTGATTTTGTTGAACTTGGTCTTTCGTCGGAGTCAGGCCAGCCTGGATGTCTTCTGCGGTTTTGAGGGCCGAGCCACTGAACTTGACATCGTCCGCGACCAGTTGGTTCTTGGCGTTGTAAGATCCCTTGACTTCCACCGCTAGGCCCGGAACCAGAGCAGTCATGCTTAAGTGCTTCTCACGAAAGATCCCCTCAGGCTCCTCGACCTGCGTGCTGGGGGTAAGAACGACCGTCACATTCCCGCCTTCCTGCGACTGAACGGTCATAGTGGCGCCACTCCGTTCATTGATCACGCCTTTCACTTGATCGTTCTGAGCGGAGGCAATCCCATACAGCAACAGACATGTTGTAAAGGCCAGAATTACTCGAAATGGGATGCTCAATTTTGTGTTGTTCATAAGTGCTCCTTTTGATGGCGTACTATTGATATCTTTTTCAGGTTGCTCTCCGCGACTCATGGTCTCGGCACTCATCATAAAGGTACGTCCGAAGTCTTACCGAGTCGCCTACCTGCTTTCGGACACATCAATGCTGTACTGCTTGGCGGGTTTCGCTGGCGTCTGCGCGTCAACAAGAGCGCCCGAGAAAATCAGCCACAAGGACATCGTCAATGTTCTTTTCATCGGTGCACCTTTAGCGACACAAAAGAATCCCCGTCTCGATACGACTCTGTCTCCAATTCGGCCAAACTCTCCTCCTTGATGTATCGTAACCAGCGTTCCCCTGAACACCTTGGAGAAATGTGCCTTGTGTTTGAGAAGTCTATTTGTGGTTTTCAAACGCGCAACTGTCGCTTGCGACAGGTGGCTGAAAAGAGGGAAGGGTTCGTCGACTGCAAAGAGGGTGAGAAGAAGCTTCGACCTTGGTCAGACATTTTACGAATGACGGGTGCCAAGTCGCTGGCCAAGCGCCGTTTGATCACCTACATGTCTGAGGGATTAGATGGATGGACGGTAATTCTTATTCCTCGCGGCTGGGGACGACTCGGAAACAGCTCGGTGGGGACCGCGAGCTCGCTGGCGTCACGGTGGGAAAGGATGGTGGGCGTCATGATCTCGATGCCAGCTTCAGCAAAGGCGTCGAGTATATTGCGTCGCAATTCAGCGTGGGTGTCGAAGATGCCCTCGCTGGTGTTGGTCCAAGCGCGAAGATGGTATTCCACGGAATAGTTCCCAAATGCCTGTTCCAAGACTTTGGGAGCTGGGTCGGTTATGATCTGCTTGGTTCTGCGGGCGCCCTCGATCAAGAGTTTGTGCACGGTCCGCCAGTCGACGTCGTAACCGATGGTGGCAGTCACGATCATCGCGACATCTTGTCCCTGACCGTGCGCGCTGTAATTCGTAACCGCGGTAGTTAAGATCTTGCTATTCGGTATAGTGACCTGCTCGTTTCCCATGGTCATTAACCTGGTGGCGAGCAGCGTACTTTCCGTAACTTTCCCATATACGCCGTCGATCGACACAACCTCACCCACACGAAACGCTCGTGTATAAGTCAGAAGAACCCCCGCCAGAAGGTTTCCAACCGTTCCGCCAGAGCCTATCGTCACTAAAGCCCCGACGAATAACGAAAAACTGCGAAAGAATGGCGAGTCGGAGCCGGGAAGGTAAGGAAAGCTCACCATCAGGATGAACAGTAATAGAACAGTCCGGCACAGTTTGTAGGTCGGATCAACCCAATCAGGAGGGAAGCGTTCGAACACGATGGTCCCGTTTTTGACGGAAGCAAAGATGGACCTCATGGCACGGAGAAATACCCAGCCGGTCATCAGGATCACGACCAGATAGCCCAGCTTGGGGAGATAATTCTCCACGGCTCTGACCGCATCTTCCAGTGGCGGACCCAGAATCTCGCGAAGAACTCCCGAAATTACCTTGGTGCGAGGAAAGACAGAGAATCCGATTCCGAAGTACAGCAAAAGTAGGACAATCACCAGGGCGTTCCGGAACAATCGGTTGGCCAGCCGAAGTATTCTGCCGGCATGAAACCTAGGATTGGTTTCACCTGATTTGGTGCTTTCGCGAAGCCGGCCCTGCCATGCTTCGATCCGTTTGTCAGCGAACGAGTGCGCCAAACCAATCCCTTGAATGGCTAACAGGAAGACAGCGGTGAGAATCAGCACGTAGTAAAAACCTAGAAAAATGGCAACCAGCCAGCCCAATCCCTGGCTGAAGCGCGAAGCACTGATAGCAGATCCAATCGAGATCCCTAGTTTTTCGACCAGACCCCGCAGTAATAGAAGAGAAACGATCGCAACAACAAATACCGACGCGTAGAACTTCGATGAGCGATGGGACGTACGTCCACGATCTGAAATGAATCTCCGTATTCCCCATCTGGAAGTGGCCACAGCACCGAGGAACACGGCAAACGCAAGAAAAGTTCGGGCAATGTGAAAAACCGAATTGGCAATTTGCGGACTCGAATCTATGGCTAGCATGAATCAATTCTCGGCAAGGTGCCCACGCGGCCGCCCAGCTCTACAAGGATGCGCAATTGCGGGATGGTCTAAGCGAGTCGGTGAACGAGATGTGCGCTGCCGGCGTAAGTCTGAGAATTAGTTAGCCGAGACGATGAGCTGGGTGTCGGCATTGCCACACATGCCATAGATGGTGCCGGCGGTGCAGGCGCCAACGGAGTAGGTGTAGCAACCGGGATGCTTGGCGATCACGGTGATGGGACGATCGGCGCCGCCCATGATGGCGCCTTCATGGTCAAAGGGATCGGAACCACCGAAGTCAATCACGAATCCGGTGTTCTTGGAACTGCTCATGAACGTGACGCTGGTTCCGATTTTAATGCAGAAGGCTTTGTTGGACTTGGCATCGGGGATGCCCGGGGTAGCGGTGGCGTAGGAGCCCTGGTCGCGCTTGATGTCTATGGAGCAGGGAGAAGAGGCGGAGCCGCAAGTGTTGGCAGCGGCGCAAACGCTGGCGGGATTGGAGGCCGAGCAGACGTCATTCTTGACTTTCTTTTTGCTGTCCTTGCCAATAACAAAACTGGTCATGAGAAGCGGCAGAACGAACACACAAGCGAGAACTGCGAGATAGCGGTAAATTTTCATTAGGCACCTCATGCCTGAGAATTGTAAAAACACGAGCCTAAACAGCGAAAAAACAATGCTGCGAGAATGCCTCGGAGGAAGGGAGCGCGGTGACCTGCAATGGACACGCACCTTCAGGCAAAGCTAGTTGACGCCGGCAGTGCCCTTCCAGTCGATGACATCGACCAGTTTCCAGGGATTCTGATTGAGCTGGAATTGAATCTGCCCTTCTTTGTCCATTGCCAGTTGACAGAGAGGATAAAGAACGCCGGTGCTCTTACTCTTGTCTTGATCGTTGAGATCAAATTCACCAGCAGTGAGGTCGAAGGACTGAGATTGTGTATCCCAGTAAACTTCGCCGAACCGCAGAAGGCGATTGGTGATCCAGCGGATTTTGCGGCCAGTCGGAGTGGGAACCATATGAATGTACGCGACATCGTAACCGAGAGTGCCGGTAATGGAGCAGTGGCCGACCGCTTTCATCTTGGAAAGAGCGTTGACCAACCCCTGATTCTGGCCCTTTTCAAAGGCCTGGGCGAGCATCGCGCGATCGTCGGGAGTGGAGAAGTCATAGATTTCTATACTCACGCCCACGATAGCGCCGAGTTGAGTGCCAGTGCCCATGGCGCTGGCCTCAATGGTTTCATTCCTGACGCGATCACGAGAGAAAAAGGGAAGCGAGCCAATCGTGAGTAACCCAACCACAACCGCGATGGTAATAACAAGTTTGTGAGTCTTTTGAATCAAGAACTTCCTTAGAAACATGTCCGCTCCTTTAATTCGTGAGTCAGAGCCCATCATTCACTGGTAGGGCATTATGGAGAGTTCTGCTGGCCGCACAACTGTCGCTTGCGACAGGTGCGGCAGGTTCCCTAAGAAGATCAGCGAGCGTTACGAGCGGAGGCGGCTGACTACAGTTACGCTTTGTCGTAGACTACCTCAACCTATTTCCCGCCCGGGAAGGACTCTCCGTATGGGCGGTGGTTTTGTGCCCGGCAGGAAGAGCAAGCAGTGGCGTCGGATTCGCAGCTGTTTCTTGTCTTGCTCCAGCTTTTTGGCAATCGCAAACTTAACTAGTAGACCTGCCCGCGGCCAGACCGCTTCGACTGGAGCCCTTGCTGGAGTTGTGCTCGACCCGTCCGGGGTCGCGCTCCCCGGAGCGACTATTCATCTGGTTAACCAAGAGACTTCCGAGGAAGAATCCACGACCTCCGACGAACAAGGAAGATTCGGGTTTCAGTTCCTGTCACCCGGAAAGTACGAGTTGCGGGCAAGCAAACCCTCTTTCGAACCATTGCGCGGCGTGGCCATAGACATCACGGTAACAGAAGTACTTCGAATCGAAACGCATCTTCAGCTTGCGAAACTTCAGCAGAGTGTCCGGGTGTCTTCTGATGTTTTGATGCTCCAGGCCGACAATTCTGCTCTCGGGAGGGAAGTGAGTGGCAGCACGCTGACGAATCTTCCCTTGGTAACAAGGAACTACACACAAATCGCCATCCTTTCGCCGGGTGTTGTCGCCGGAGTCTTCAATGCCGGGGAGCTAGGCACCGGGGGAATGCCGTTGTCGCAAATCAGTGGGTCCAGCGACGGGATATATGTCCATGGAGGGAGATCCTACGACAACAATTATCAGCTCGACGGGATCAGTGTGAATGACGTTCAAGGCAGCGGATCGTCAAGCGGAGGGCTTCCCATTCCCAACCCCGACACGATCTATGAGTTTAAGGTTCAGACCGGACTGTACGATGCATCCTATGGCCGGTATGGCGGCGCCAACGTCAGCGTCATTACCAAAACTGGCGGCAACACCTTCCATGGAGCTTTCTTCGAGTACTTCCGCAACGACGCCCTGAACGCCAACGATTTTTTCTTGAACAGCGCTTCTCAGCCGCGGCCGGCTCTCAAACAAAATCAATTCGGGGCAACTCTTGGTGGGCCCATTCTAAAGGACAAGTTGTTTTTTTTTGCATCCTACCAGGGGACACGCCAGGTGAACGGGCTGGCCGCTGGACAGGCTAGGATAGCGTGCACTGCGTCCGTAAATATGCCGCCTCTCACGAACGACAGATCGCCCGCGGCACTCGGCAAGCTTTTCGGTGGAATGAGCGGAGCTTTAGGAGGTACCGCGGTCAACCCAGATGGCTCGAATATCAATCCGGCTGCTCTGGCTCTGCTCAATCTGAAGTTGCCAAACGGTAGCTTTCTTATCCCAACGCCACAGACTGTCGATTCGAGCGAGCCTTTTGCCGCTCAAGGTTTTTCGGTTTTTACTCAGCCCTGCCGCTTTGACGAGGACCAATTTTCCACGAATTTTGACTACCTGATTTCGCCGAAAAGCAAAATCGCGGCCAGGTTCTTCTTTGCTAACGATACGGAGACCGTCACTTTCCCGGGGAACGGGATCAATCCTTCTGGAAATATCCCCGGATTCGTTAGTCCAGACAATTCGGCCTATCGCGTGTTTTCTCTCGCTCATACCTACACCTTCAATAGCACGCGCCTGAACGAAGCTCGGTTTGGGTATGTCAGGACAAGTGGCGACACATCCGCCACAACCCCGTTCACTTGGTCGGATATCGGTGTGACTGCTGGGCAAATGAATGACACCAACGCGTTGCCCAGCTTGGGCATTCTTGGCTCCATGAGCATTGCCTCCGGATATCCCAGGTCGTTTGTTCAGAACAGTTTCGTTTTCACCGACGTTTTCAGCGTGATTCAGGGAGCTCATTCCGTACGATTAGGCGGTTCAATCACCAGGTTGCAAGACAACGTCAATATCGTGGGCCTCGGATCGTATTTGCTATTCCTGAGTTGGCCCGACTTCCTGCTGGGGCTCGACTCCCAGAGCAATGGTACCGGAACTTTCAGCAACGTATATGCCTCTGCCGACGACTTCGGACTTTTCCAGCGAAACTATCGCGCATGGGAGGGCTCGGCGTTCGCCCAGGATGACATTCGAGTGCGGAAATTCCTCATGCTCAGTCTTGGACTGCGTTACGAGCACTTTGGCCAATTTGGGGATGAGTTGGGGAGAAATTCGAGCTTCGACATCAACAAGGTTGATTCAGACCCTCCGCCAAGCGGAAGTCTCGCCGGCTACCTGGTTGGCTCGAATTTTCCGGCTGCGATTCCCACTGGTGTTCAGCGCGCGCGCAATTCGGCCGGGAATTATGGTGATGGACAAAACACCATCGCGCCCCGAATCGGGTTTTCGTGGCAGATTCTACCGCGCGTAAGCCGTGTGGTACTCAGAGGAGGCTATGGGGTCTATTACTCGCAGCCTACGGGTCAGGCCTTTTTTCAGAGTGTGTTCGGCGCGCCATTCTCCGAACCTCGGTTTAGTTATCGGCCCGCCCAATGCAAGCGCGACTTTCCAAACGCCCTTTCCAACAGCCCTTTCCGACCCCGGATTCTTTCCCGTTGTTTACGCCCTATGGTCCCAATTCAGCAACGACGATTTATACTCTATCACCAAGTTTCCGGCCCTCCATGATTCAACAGTTTTCTTTGAATGCTCAGTGGGAACTGCATGAAGGCTGGTTGTGGGAAGTTGCCTACGTCGGTGCTCGAGGTACCCATCTGTTGCGTCAGCGTTCCGCGAATCAGGCCGGAAATGCCACCGTGGACAATCCCATCAGGGGTCAAACCTCCAATACTCTGGCCAACATTTCATTGCGAGCTCCTATTCTTGGCGTAGCTCCGGACTCCATGAATATAGTCGAGTCAGAGGGGAGTTCCTGGTACAACGGGCTGGAGCTTAGCCTAACGAAACGAATGAGTCATGGCTTTCAATTCCTTGCCTCATACACATTCTCGAAAACTCTGGATACCGATGGGGCTGACATCAATTCCATTTCAGCCGGCAATACGCTCACCCTTGGAGACCAGAACTCGCCCCAGCAACGCTGGGGCCGAGCGAGTTCCGATCGCACACATCGTTTTGTCATCAGCGGAACCTGGATGCTTCCCGGTCCATCTCGCGGCGTGGAGCACGCCATTCTTGGAGGGTGGGAGTTGAACGGAGTCGCGATTGTTCAGTCCGGCAACGCGCTCACAATCGCTCTGACAAATGCGACGAATGTTTTTGGCATTAGCGAAGACCGCGCACAGCTCACTGGAACCTGCACGAAAAATCAGTTCCTGACCGGCGGCCCCACCGGAACGCGTCTGGCTGACTATTTCAATAAGTCGTGTTTTACCAGTCCACCGATCATTAGCGCCGACGGTAAAGGCACAGCATTTGGGAACAGTGGCACTGGCATCGTCGATGGTCCCGGACAGGCCAACGTAGATCTGTCCATTTCAAAACTGCTCGCCTTTCGCTGGCCACATGACGGCGCCAGTCTTCAATTTCGTGCCGAGTTCTTCAACACCTTCAACCATCCTCAGTTCGCCAATCCGGATGTAAATTTTTCTTCTTCTACCTTCGGAGTGACATCCCGCACGGCTGTCAACGCCCGCGTAGGACAATTGGGGCTAAAGTTCATCTTTTAGATCTCTCGAATATCTCCCAATCCAGTCGAAGCTCCGTGAACAGAGGGGACAAATCAAGTTGATATTTTCAATTGTGGATCAGTTGGTTTTGAGGCAAAATCTCAGCCCTGGGGGAGGACCATCTTGAGCCTTCTTTGCTAAGCGTGGTCCCCTCCTGTTAAGGTCATGAGCCCACTCCCTCACCGCCCAAGGTGGCCGAGTTGGCTACCATCGGGTCGCTCATCCGTCCTGGCTTGAGTTAAAGCGAAATCTCTTGGTTCGGAAGTCAGCCACAGTTAGGCAGAATAAGGCTTTTTGCTTAAGGCCCCCATTCCGAATCAGAAAAGAGCGAGGGATGTCCTGCAGCGGTCCAATTGTAGAGCCTCGCAGATTCATAGCGCAGCGGGTCAGTTGCGGGCGATTTACTCTACCGCTCCTGGTTGTTTTCTTCCTTACTTCTTCCTGTATTTCGGCGCCGGCCCCGGCCCCGGAAAAGTCCAGTCCCAAGAACGTTCTGGTGCTGTCCAGCTTTACCGACCGCATTGGCTTCCTGGAACTTGAACCCTTGAAGTCGAGTTTACGGTCGCACGTCACGGTGCCTGTGAACTTTAGCGTTGAATACCTTGATTCCGTGCGCTTTGAAGACGCCAGCTATCGAAAGAGCCTCAGCGAAACGCTTCACCAGGCGTACAAGGATGCGAAGCTCGATCTTGTGATTGTCCAAGCCTATCCGGCGCTTCGCCTCCTCCTGGATTATCGAGACCAGATGTTTCCGGGTGTCCCTATTGTTTTCATTAGTCTGGCTCCCGACAGAATTCATGGCGAAAGGATTTGGCCCGATGTGACTGGTGTTACGACTTCCGTGGATGTTAGAGGTTCACTGAATCTTGCACTTCGATTGCATCCTGATACCCAAAATGTGGTACTCATCAGCGGCGCCTCGGAGTTTGAGCGCTATTGGGACGAAGCATTTCGCCAGGAGTTTCGCCTCCATCATGGGGACTTGAACTTGGTCGAACTTGTTGGACCCCCCGACAGCCATGTGCTCGATCAGGTCTTCGCACTGCCCTCGCACACCATCGTTTTCGTTCAGCTCGCCACGCAGGATTCTGCCCAACCGGTTCTTAGCGCCGATGACTTGCTTGCAGCCGTCAGCCGGCACTTTCCTACGTACTGCATTTTCAACTATTGCATCGAACACGGTGGCGTGGGTGGATCCTATCCGGATCAAGAAGCAGAAGGGAGGGAAGAAGGAGAAATTGCTGCACGCGTGCTCTCGGGTGAGAAACCGGAAAACATTCCTGTAAAGGCCGGTTCCGGAGTTCGCGACGTCGTTGACTGGCGACAACTGCGCCGCTGGAATGTTTCCGAAGCGCTGCTCGCACCGGGAACGATAGTCCGCAATCGGCCCCCAACCATGTGGGAACTTTACAAATGGCGCATAATCGGCGTGGGATTGCTTTTACTCACGCAGACTTTGCTGATTATTGGCCTGGTCCTTCACCGTCGACGTCGCAAGCGGGCGGAACAATCTCTCGCGCGACAGCTTCGCTTCGAAACCTTGATCTCAGATATATCCTCTGAGTTCATAAACCTCCCGTTAAGCGAAATCGAATTGGGGATACAGAGAAGTCTGGTGAGATTGAGGGACTTTCTTGGCGTTGACCGAATCAGTATATTCGAGCTCGCCGGTAACGAAACGAGCTTACGGCTGCGTTACTCCGCGGCAGTCGAGGGGATGGCGGCACCGCACGAGACGCTGAGCAGAGATGATTTTCCCTGGCTCTTTGCGCAGATTGGCCGGACCGAACCCGTTGTCATCTCTGGACTGGATGACTTGCCGATTGATGCAAAGGGAGAACGCGCACTATTCGGGAAGATGAGTCCACGCGCGGTCGCGCTGTTTCCTCTTAGCGTTGAGCAGTGCGTCGTGGGTGTCCTGAGTTTTGTCATGATCCGGGCCGCCAGGTTCTGGCCGACGGAACTTACAGCCGCAACTTAAAGCGGCCAGCCAGGTGTATGCCAATGCTCTTGCCCGGGAGCTAAGCCAGAAAGCTCTGTTAGAGAGCGAAACCCGATTCCGCGTCATGAGCGACACTGCGCCGGCGTTCATTTGGACGTCAGATCGAGAAGGCAAACTCACCTACCTGAACAAAAGGGCTTTGAATTTTACAGGAGCGAGGGTCGAAGAACCGAACGGAGATGGATGGTACAACTATATTCATCCGGATGACCTTAAAGAGGCCCTCCGAGCCAAAGAGCGTGCCCTGCAAGACCGCGAACGATTCGTCAGAGAATACCGTGTCAGGCGCTCTGACGGTGCCTATCGCTGGATGTTCGATGTGGGAAACCCGCGTTTCGATGTCGAGGGTTTCTTCGTCGGATTCATAGGATCAGCCGTTGATATTACCGATCAAAAGTTGGCTCGAGAGGCATTGGAAAAGGTGGGTGGCCAACTGATCGCCGCCCAGGAAAAAGAGCGCAGCCACATCGCCAGAGAATTGCACGACGACATTTGCCAGAGGCTCGCCATGCTCTCGCTCAGAATTGAGAAAGTGACCAAAGGTTGGAGCCATGGGCAAGTGCCGGTTGGCGATCAGTTGGAGCAAATCTGGCAACAATGCTCCAACCTTACGGGCGATGTACAGGCCCTGTCCCACGAACTCCACCCCTCTGTTCTCGACAATCTCGGCCTGGTCACGGCGATCAAGAGCTTTTGCCGCGAGTTCTCTGAACAGAGCGGCGCCGCGGTGCACTTTTCGCATGCCGATATTCCGGATTCTTTGACCCGCGAAGTGTCGCTCTCGTTCTTCCGCGTCGTTCAGGAAGCGCTGCACAATGCGGCAAAGTACAGCGGCGTGAAACAATTCGAGGTGAATCTGCAGGGGAAGTCCGACGGACTGGAACTGCAGATCGTCGATCGTGGAATGGGCTTTGACGTCGAGGATAGCAAAAACATGGAAGGACTGGGGTTGGTCAGCATGCGCGAACGCATCCTCATGCTGAATGGCAAAATCAGCATCGAGTCCAAACCAAATGCCGGGACCAGGATTCGCGCTTACGTGCCGCTGACTGCGAAGCCGGCCGTCTTTTCTGCTCAAGCGGACTAAGTGGGGAGAAAGGGGAAGGATAAATGAAACGAATAAGGATTCTCCTCGCGGATGATCACACGCTGTTCTGTTCACTGCTGCGAGACTTATTGGAACCGGAGTACGAGGTCGTGGGCAGTGTCAGCGATGGCCAGGAGCTCTTGAAGGCTGCACTTTCGCTACGTCCCGATGTTGTGCTTGCAGACATTGGAATGCCGTCACTGAACGGGCTGGATGCTGGACGGCGGCTCAAGCAGGCGAATCCCCATGTGAAGCTGATCTACCTCACCATGAACAACAACGTGGAATATGCCCGAGAGGCACTCCAAGCTGGGGCTTCGGCGTTCGTGCTCAAAAACGCGCTCTCCTCCGAACTCCTGAAGGCCATTCGTGACGCGTTGCGCGGTGTGTCCTATGTGGCTCCGGAAATTCGGCAGGCCATGGCCGAGACTTTCATTCGGGACCCGAACGCCGTAAGCCGTCCGCAACATTTGACGGACCGCCAACGTGAGGTACTACAAATGCTCGCGGAAGGGCGCTCGCTCGGAGAGATTGCCACCCTCCTGCAGATTTCCTATCGGACCGTACGGTTCCACAAAGTGAGAATCATGGAGGAATTGGGCATATCGAAGAATACCGAGCTCGTGAAATATGCCATGAAACACGGGATGATCTCGCCCGCGTAGCGCCGCTCCTTAAGCGAATACTTCTCTCGAGATTTGTGAAATATCCCCGGCACCTGTCGCTAGGGACAGGTGCAAAACTCCCCCCGCATAGCCTATGGTCACAGAACGGAGGCGCCAATAAGCGCTACCTGTCCCGTGAGGGGACTTTTGTGGCGACAATCAGGGTATTGCTTGCGGATGACAGTGAAGACGTCCTCGCGGAACTTCGCGAGGAGCTGAGCAAGGACTTTGACATCGTAGGAACTGCAGGGAATGGGGAGGAAGCCGTACGGGCTGTTCTCCGCCTTGATCCAGATGTCCTTGTGATCGATATCGCTATGCCCGTCCTGAACGGTATTCAAGCTTCGTCGCGTATTCGCAAGGCCCACCCGCGCACTAAAATCCTATTCCTCACCATTAACGAACAGGCTGAGTACATTTCGGCCGCGTTTTCCGCGGGGGCTTCCGGCTACGTTACGAAACGGCGACTTGCAAGCGATCTGGCCACGGCTATTCGCGAAGTTTCTCTTGGTAATACCTTCCTGTCTCCCTCTCTCGGGAAATAATATCTCAATCAATTTATTCCTACCTGTCAGTAGGAACAGTTGTGAGGGCAAAACCTGGAAGATTAGCGTAGCTGCTCCGCCCCTGCCTACCATTGGCACGCGGCGATACAACTGGCCATCACCACAAAGTGCATGAGTCCGATCGCCTGTCCTCCATGGTTGAACTCAGCTTTCGCAATCCATGAGCTTGCCTAAGAAAAAACCGGTAAGTAGAAAGAATATGAAAGTTCGATGTGCAATTCTATTGGCAGTGGCTTTCCCTTTTTGTGGCGTGAGTTTTGCTCAAGCTCAAGAAGTCCCAAAGTTGAAATAACAGGGGTTATTCCTATTTTCGATTGAACCCTGGCCTACCTTCGGTCCGGAATAGCCAAGACCAGAACGGTGTTGGCGCGCCCAGGCGGCACTGTACTTCAGCCCCCCAAGTACCACGCCGGCAAACTTGAGCCGTTTGCTGAAGTACTGTTAGGCGGTGCTCATTCGAACTTTCACGCCAATACTTGTAACAAAAACACCGTAGAATGCAGGGTAAGTCTCCGAGCAACAAGGCCTTTGCCGTAGCAATCGGCGGGGGCGTGGATATCGCGGTCAGCAGCAAGATCGCGATCCGGGTTGGTGGATGCGGACTATGAGCTGACCCGCTTTGGCAACAACTTCACCGGTGGCAACAACAGCCAGCGCAACTTCCGCTTCCGCTCTCGTATATTAGAACAACCGCGTTATTGCCCAAATACGAAGTCAGTGGCGCACCTGTCGCTAGCGACAGTGGACAGGCCAGGCCCAAAGCTTACATTTGCCTAGCATCGTGTTTGCTCAGATGTCAGAATCTCGTACGCATAGTCTGAATGAATGGAGGAACAAAATGAAGACACTCATTTACAGAATGTCGATTTTCCTGCTGTTTTTGGTCTCCGTGGGCCCGAGACTCACAAATGCCCAGCCGGGCTTTGCGGTTGATTTCAAGGCATCGAGTTCTTTTTCTGCGGGTAATGCGACCTTTCCCGCCGGCAGCTACACGGCTAGACAGCAGCAAGACGATCTGGGAATAGTGGCAATTTCAAGCGCGGATGGTCAACACACGGCATTTGTCGCGTGTGAACCCCTGGACGCGACTTCACCAGTAACAAAAACGGAATTGACTTTCCATAAATACGGAGACAGCCTTTTCCTAAAACAAATTTGGATCAGCGGAAATCCATCGGGTCTGTATCTGGTGGGGGGGCCGCAGGAGAAGCAGGCTCGGAAAACAGGAAAACCAACTAAGGTGTCAGTTCCAGCTACGGCGAAGTGAACGGCTCACCTGAGTCCAAGGACTGCGCCCGACAATTAAAGAATTGGGAATGAATGAAAGGGCGGCATGAGCAATTCAAAGAGAGTAACCACGACCACCACGGATCGACCGAGGGAAACCGGTCCTTGGGATTCGGCTTTGGCCCAGCTTCAGAAATGGGATCCAGAGTGGGCAAAGACATGTCTCACAATGACTACGAACCCTTGGACCGGTGGAGTTCTATCCAGAAAGTTCGTGGAGTTGATTGGTGTGAGTATAAATGCGTCTTGCACAAATCTAAATCCGGAAGGCACGCGGCGGTACATTCGCGCTGCACTTCATGAAGAAGCTACGCGCGAAGAAATCCTGATGGTGCTGAAGATGGCCTCCATCCTGTCCATCCATTCCTGCGCTCTGGGAGGTCCTATCGTCTTGGAGGAAGCAAGCGAGGCGTCTTTGGATGCTGCCGGAGTCGGGCGAGCAAAGCGTTTGAAGAAGGCGGGAGAAAAAACTCCGGCGATCGACAAGATGAAAGCGCTAAAGCAATGGAACGACTCCTGGGATCCCCTCGTCGCTCTTGCTCCGGTCTGGGTCGATCAATTCATGGCCGCAGACGTAGCCATTTACACCAGCGGCGTGTTCTCGACGAAAGAAATCGAACTCATCAGCATCGCGCTCGATGCATCCTACACGCACATGTATGCGTTCGGAACGCAACGTCACATCAAAGCAGCACTGAAAGCCGGGGCGGCGGTCGAAGAAATCATGGAAGTCCTGAAGCTCTGCGTAGTCCAGGGCGTCCAGTCCTGCAATCTCGGCGTCCCCATTCTTGCCGAAGAGCTTACGCAACTTTCGAGCGCCAGCGAATCAGCGGGCAGCTAGGAGGCTAGAGGCACGATGCTCGGTTTTGATCGGGACTTGTGGGATTATGCGACGTTTTTAACCTAGGCGATTCTTGGCATCGCTTCCCTCATAACAGCTGTTTTCGTACTTGGGCTACCGGGCGCACCGTTATCGCCCGAAAGCATCCAGACGCCAAAGCCGTCAATACGATGGGTTGAGGCGGCTTTCTCGCCGTCGTCCCTTATGTGATGGCCATCCCGTGACTGAGATTGCTATTCCTCGCCATTCAAAAGCAAATTGGTTAAATTTGCGCGCCGTTTTCCACGGAGACGTCCGCTGCGTGACAAAACGCCAACCCGCGAGCGAGCTTGCTGTCGCCATCCACGAAGTGTTTGAAGGCCACATTTTCCTATCTCCTCGTGAAATAGCATCCCAAGTGATTTCGCACCACCTGTCGCAAGCGACAGTTGCACTCTTGATGAGCACAAATAGACTGCTCGCCCATGATGGGTTTGCTCCTCCAACATCGCGAGTAAACTGCCAGTTCGATTGTTGAAGAGCGGAACGAGTAGCCGAATTAGGACAAAGGGCAATACTCGCAAGGAGGGATTGATGGTCTTTTCGAGACTTGTTAGGGGTTGCTCCCCAGCCGTCCTTGTACTCTCGAGCTTCTTGCTGTTGGACGCGACGGCAACCAGCGCTCAAACAGCAAGTGCTGGCGCAAAAAAGCCGAACATTGTGGTCATTTTCGGCGATGACGTCGGCTATTGGAATATCAGCGCCTACAACCAAGGCATGATGGGATACAAGACACCCAATATCGACCGCCTCGCTCACGAGGGCGCGCTCTTCACCGACTATTATGCCCAGCAAAGTTGCACCGCCGGACGAGCCGCCTTCATCACCGGGCAATCACCAATTCGCACGGGCCTCACGAAAGTTGGCCTGCCGGGCGCGGACCTAGGTCTACAGAAAGAAGATCCCACGCTTGCGGAGTTGTTGAAAGTGCAAGGCTACTTGACCTTTCAGCACGGCAAGAATCATCTGGGCGATCGCAATGAATTTCTTCCCACCGTGCACGGCTTCGACGAGTTCTACGGCAATCTCTATCACTTGAACGCGGAGGAAGAGCCGGAAAATATTGACTACCCGAAAACTCCTGCATTTGGAGCCAAGTTCGGGCCTCGCGGCGTTCTCAAATGCAAGGCCACAGCCACCGACAATCCCGCTCCTCCCGATCCCCGCTTCGGCCCCTGGGGCAAGCAGACCTGTGAGGATACAGGTCCACTCACCAAAAAGCGCATGGAGACCGCCGACGATGAGTTCCTCACTGCTACCGTCGACGCCATGGATCGCTCCGTCAAGGCGGGCAAGCCTTTCTTCATCTGGCACAACACCACGCGCATGCACATCTGGACGCACCTTGAGCCGAAGTACCAGGACATGATCCCTGATAAGGGCTTCTACGGTGCGGGTATGACCGAGTTGGACGACAACGTCGGCGTCATCCTGAAGAAAATTCAGGACCTCGGCATCGCGGACAACACCATCGTCATTTTTTCCTCGGACAACGGCGCGGAAACCTTCAGCTGGCCCGACGGTGGCACCACGCCGTTCCGTGGCGAGAAAAATACGAGTTGGGAAGGCGGCTACCGTGTACCGTTCCTGATCCGTTGGCCTGGGACCATCAAGCCTGGAACGATCGTCAACGACATTGGGGCGCACGAGGATTGGGTGCCCACGCTCATGGCTGCCGCGGGCGAACCCGGTATCAAAGAGAAGTTACTCAAGGGCTATCCAGCCGGCGGCCTGACCTACAAGGTTCACCTCGACGGCTATGACTGGTCGCCCTACTTCAAGGGTGAAACCCAGCAGGGTCCACGAAAAGAGTTCCTCTACTGGACCGACGACGGCGATCTAGCCGGATTGCGATACAACAAGTGGAAGCTCCTATTCCTCGTCCAGCGCGCCCACGGCTTCGATGTATGGCAGGAGCCGTTTGTCTCACTTCGCGTGCCCATGCTTAGTCGACTTGCATGCCGATCCGTTCGAGCGGGCAGAAGATGAAGCCGCCGACTACGCGCACTGGCGGATCGATCGCGTCTATCTGCTGGTTCCCGCTCAGGCTTTTGTCGGGCAGTGGCTGCAATCCTTCAAGGAGTTTCCGCCGCGGCAGAAACCAGCGAGCTTCAGTCTGGACCAGGTCATGCAAGAAATCTCCAGACCGCAAAACGGAGACAACTGAAAGTAGGTTTTGCGAATGCGTTACGGAGCGTAGCTTGAAACTACTAGACGCTACTCGATCTTGTGCAATGGGAACCCGCCCTGTGGTTCTGTTTGGTTGATGAGCTCGACTGCCCCCTGCGTGCAAGCGGCAAATGCCGGGACTGTGCAGACCATGGAGATAGTTTGGCGAAATCTAGGAGGAAAAGGAGACCAATATGAAGTGCATTACGCTGAGGACTCTTGCGATGGCACTGCTCGTTGCGACGGTGGCCTTGGCCACATCGCTTGGCAGTTTCGCGCAGGAAAAGAAACCTAACATTGTAGTCATTATGGGAGACGACATCGGCTGGATGCAGCCAAGCATCTATCACCGCGGTTTGATGGTGGGCGAAACGCCAAACATCGACCGCATCGGGAACGAAGGCGCAATCTTCATGGATTATCTCGCCATGCAGAGTTGTACCTCCGGGCGCAATGCGTTTTTCACTGGTATGTATCCGTTGCGCACGGGAATGATTCCACCGCAGCTTCCCGGTAGCCCTTCCTATCTGCGGCCCGGCACACCGGCGATGGCGGTATTCCTCCGCGATCTCGGCTACACAACCGGAGAGTTCGGCAAAAACCATCTTGGCGACCACACCGCGTCTTTGCCGACGGCGCACGGCTTTCAGGAGTATTGGGGCTACCTCTACCACCTGGATGCGATGGAGCAGGTGAGCTTCCCTGACATCAACAGCAGCCCGACAGTGCAGGGCATCGCCCCGCCGTGCAAGAACACGCCCGTACCCGGCCTGCCGGAAGTACCCGGCGCGATTGATCCTAAGGAAGGGACCTGCCTGACACCGCCGCGTCCGGTAATTTGGTGCCACTCCTCCGACGGCACGGAGAAGAATCAGACGTGCAAGGACGAGGGTCCGCTGACGCTGGAACGGTCAAAGACAGTGGACGAGGAAATCTCAGCCAAAGTTATCGACTTCCTCGACCGCAACGATCCCAAGAAAACCAACAAGCCTTTCTTCGTTTGGTACAACCCGGCGCGCATGCACGTTACCACCGTGCTGCCGCAGAAGTACCTGGACATGATGGGAACGCAGGGCGGCAAGGACTGGGGCATCAACGAAGCTGGCATGAAGCAAATGGACGACAACATCGGCTACGTCATGAAGAAGCTAGAGGACATGGGCCAACTGGATAACACCGTCCTGATTTTCACCACCGACAATGGCGCGGAGACGGTTAGTTTTCCTGATGGCGGCATCACGCCCTTCAAGGGTCAGAAAGGCGAGGCATGGGAAGGCGGCTATCGCTCTCCATGTGTCGTCCGCTGGCCGGGTCACATCAAGCCGGGCACAGTCAAGAAGGAGATGTTTGCGGCCCTCGACTGGTTGCCCACGTTTGTGGACATTGCCGGCGGCCCAAAGGGCGATGAACTGAACAAGCAAATCGAGGCCGGCAAGTACCCCGGCATCGTCAAGACCATGCTCGACGGTTTTGACCAGCGCGCCTATCTAGAGGGCACGTCGGAGCACTCAGCACGCGATGTCTTCTTCTACTACTCGGGTGCGACGCCATCCGCGGTACGCTACAAGAACTGGAAGATGTATTACTCGATGGCACCTGGAGGAGCGTCCGGCTGGTTCCTGCCCCTGGTCAGCTATCACTGGACCCTCGTGGGTAACGTCAAGCGTGACCCCTTCGAGCAGACGATTAGCTTCTCGGACTCAAAATCAGCCATGGCCCTGGGTGGAGCACTTGCCTCCCCGACTACCGCCTACCTATACGACTGGAACATGTTGCCCATCGGCCAGCTGCTGTGGACGAAGGAGCTCTATTCGTTCAAGGAGTTCCCGCCACTGCAAGCGGCTGAGATCTACAACCTGGACGGCATCCTGAGGCAAATGGAAGAGAAGAAGGCGGATGACTAGTTAGTTCAACTGTCGTGAGCGCGTGGGCGCTCCGACAGGGGCGCCCACATGCTCACTGTCAGACCTTCGCTCCCTGGCTAAGTGCAGCGCATACCTCAGCTGCACTGATCTGAACTAGCAACCGCTCAGATTTTGAAAAGGAGGCCAGTTCATGGAAGTAACGCCGCAGAGATTTGTTCAAGACATCGGCAGCAATTGCGGCGTTGGGAGCCATGAGTCGCGTTTCACGAGCCGCGGATGATCCGCTGCCGTCGTGGAACGATGGGCCTGCGAAGAAAGCCATCCTCGACTTCGTTCACACCACAACCGACCGCCTTAGTTCGAAGTTCGTCCCGAAGGAGGAGCGAATCGCGACCTTTGACCAAGATGGCACACTGTGGCAAAGACAGGTGATCAGATTTCTCTGGGGCTCGGATACGTATGTTGGGGTCTGGACATGCAGACCGATCTCGGAGTCGATCCGGCAGGACATGGCTCTGGACCCAGGATCTCCTCTGCCTGGCTGATTCGAGAGGATTAGTTACATCGACATGGAGTAATTCAAATGATGGCGAACAATATGAACAAAATGTTATCCGTGGCGCTCACTTTAGTTTTGATTGTCTTTTCGTCTCAGATACTGAACGGTGCCCAGACCCCGGCATGCAACAACTGCCGCTGACAGTGGGAGTCCTACAGAATCTGCTCCGCAGACTGCCAGCGAACTGCAGGCGTTGGTCGCGCCCATCGCACTGTACCCAGATTCGCTAGTGGCACAGATTCTCACGGCGTCGACTTTTCCGGACGAGGTTGCAATTGCTAATTACTGGCTTGGACAGAACAAGAGTCTCACGGGGAGCGCCTTGATGCAGGCCGTCGACAAACAGTCGTGGGATCCGAGCGTGAAGGCACTCACGGAATTTCCCTCCGTCCTAGAGAATATGGCCAAGAATCTCACCTGGACGTCCTCCCTCGGCGAGGCTTATCACAACCAACAAGCGGACGTGATGACGGCAATCCAAACCTTGCGTGCCGAAGCCAAAGCAAAGGGCAATCTCAAGACCACTTCGCAAATCAAGGTAGTTCAACAGTCGCCTCAGGTGATTGTTATTCAACCCGCCAATCCACAGATTGTCTACGTTCCTCAATACAACCCCGCCGTTATTTATGGGTACCCCTACGTGGTTCCCGGATATGTGGCTCCCGTGTACACCACGGGCGACGTTGTTGCGGCGGGCCTCATTGGCTTCGGTGCCGGAATCGCGGTGGGCGCAATGATGAGCGGTGGGTGCTGCAGCTGGGGCTACAGCAGTTGGAACTGCGGCTGGCACGGCACTGCGGTTGTGTACCACGGCGGTGGGTATTACGGAAATTCCGCCTGGCACGGCGGCTACTACAATGGTGGCTATCACAACAGCTATGGTTACAATAATTCGTACAACCACAGCAACTACAACAACTACAACAGAAACACCAGCAACACCTACAATAAGAACGTGAGTGGGAACACGGTGAACGTGAACACGAAGAGCGCACAGAACTTTGGCTCGGATCACTCTGGCAGCTCGTCCTGGTCCAACCACAGTAGCTGGGGCGGCGGTTCGAATGCATTTAGCGGCATGAGCGGACATTCGGGCGGATTCGGCGGCTCGGATGGGTGGTCGTCGCGCGCAGAAAGCAGTCGCGGCTGGGGAAGCATGAGTTCTAGCGGATTTGGCGGAGGCCGGTTCGGCGGTGGAGGATTTGGAGGCGGTGGGTTCGGAGGATTTCGCCGGTAGAGTTCGGGGCGCGTGAAACCTGGGAACGTAAAAGATTTCAGGCTTGGAGGAATGAGTATGTTGCATGTGATGAGGAATAGGGAAGATGCCGTGGGGCGTGCGGAGATGGCCGTGTGGGCTGCGCTACTGGTTTTGGTCTCGGGAGTGGTCAACTCTTGTGGCAATGCTCCGCAAAAACCTACAACGGAGAGTACAGCGCAGAAGGTTTTCGCCAGTCCGGCCGATGCGGGTGCTGCGTTCTTGGAAGCTGCGAAGTCTGGCGACCAGGCCGCCCTGCTTGCAATTTTTGGTCCGGATGGCAAGACTGCGCTGTTTTCGGGCGACGCAGTGAAAGATAAAAACAACTTGCAGGATTTTGTTGCTGCGTACGACCAGATGCACCGCTGGCGGGAGATTAAGGTCGGTGGAGAGGTTCTGTACGTTGGAGCGGACAACTATCCATTCCCAATTCCGCTCGGGAAGAATGCCGCCGGACAATGGGTGTTTGACACGGCAGCGGGCAAAGATGAGATTCTTGCGCGCAGGATTGGCAGAGACGAATTGACCGCCATTGCTGCAAGCAGCGCCGTTGCCGATGCGCAAGCGAAATACTTCCGCATGCAGAAGCAGTACGCGCAGAAGTTTATCAGCGATGAAGGAAAGAAGGACGGTCTGTACTGGCCGGTTGCGGCTGGCCAGACCCCAAGCCCACTGGAAGACGTCCGCGATTTCGCCAAAGCCGCCGGCTACACCAACGCGGACACGAAACCGCAACCCTTCGACGGCTACTACTTCCGCATACTCACCAGGCAAGGTGACAAGGCCAAAGGTGGGGCCAAGGACTACATCGTGAACGGAAAGATGACCGGTGGATTTGCCGTGTTGGCCTATCCCTCGGAATACAGGAATTCAGGAATCATGACGTTCGTCGTCGGCAAAGATGGCGTCGTCTATCAAAAAGACCTGGGCGAAAAAACAGTGGAACTTGCTCAAGCTATGGCGCAATATGATCCGGGCGATGGCTGGAAATCAGCGATTTAGTCTCCCCTACGAAGCACAGACGAGCGTCGGGTGATTGGATTCGTGGAGTGGCAAATCAATCGGTTTCAGACTTTTTGATGCTTCAGGGGGAGGAACCCGTATGTCACTCGAGGCCACAACAAAGGTGGCGTCCAGATTTTTTCGAGGGATAAGCCTCATCGCATTTCTTTTGCTCTTGGCTTTTCCCGTAGCCCTGCATGGCCAGAAGCAGGAGGAATTCGATGAGTACAAAATCCGCTTCGACGCCGGTTGGTTTTATTCCTACCCGTCCGGCACCATTCGTGCCCAGGGCGATACCTATCCAGTTGATCTGACCAAGGACCTCGGCTTCAATTCCTACTCCACGTTTGCCGGCAAAGTGGACTGGAAATTCACTCACAAAAACCATTTATATGTCGTCATTGTCCCGCTCTGGGCTTCTCAGACAACTACACTCAGCCGCGACATCGTCTGGGCTGGCAATCCCATCCATGCCGGTGCTGTCGTCCAGAGCGAGCTTCACGCTTTTGAGGTCGCTCCGGGCTACCAGTACGACATCATCCGCCGCAGACGCGGTCATCTCGGCATTGCCGTTCAGGTCGATCTTTTCCACACCTACGCGAAGATCGCCGCGGCCGCGCAAGTCACCGCTGACGGCACGCAGCAGGCCGCCGTCTCTGCCAGCAGAACGCTTTGGGCTCCCATCCCGGTTGCCGGCCCGCAATTCCGCTTGTACCTGACAAACTCCCCTCGTGTCTTCATCGAAGGAAACCTATATGGAATGTATCTTTTCGGTTATGGGAACTTTGTGTCAACGGCTGGTGATCTCGGATTCACCCTGACCAAGCACATCACTGCCAACGCAGGCTATCAGCTGGGAACTCGTTTAAACGTTAACGGCACGTCCGACCGCCTTGGCCTCGATTTGACCCAGAAGGGTCCTGTCGTCGGGCTAGAGTTTTCTTTCTAGAAGAGCGAGATTGGAGTTGATTCCGGTTTGCGGCCACGAAGTGCAGTAACGATCGACAAATCGTTAAAGGAGAATTGATGATGAGAAAGCTCGGGATTTTGGTAATTTGCTCCATTCTCGCGGCAGTGGTTTGCATCGCACAGGACGTGGTGAGCGTCGTCCATGGAACGGTCACAAAAGTGGACAAGGCCACGAAGACCGTTGTCGTTAAGACCGCGGATGGAACCGCACACACCATCAAGGTCACAGGCGATACAGCCTACACGGGAACGAAAGAAGGACTGGACGGCCTCAAGGAAGGCACGGAAGTCGTCGCTCACACCACCGGCAAAGGTCTTGACGAAACGGGCGTAGAAATCGGCAAGATCGGCAAGGGTAGCGTAAAAGTGACTAAGGGAACGGTCGTCAAAGTGGATAGTGGCGCAAAAACTGTGGTGGTGAAGACTGCGGATGGAACAGAAAAAACTTTCGACTTCACCGAAACTGCCGGAAAAGATATGGGCCAGGCCGTCGGTGCAGGCACCGAAAAGGGAGCCAAGGTGACGGTGTACTACACGGAAGAGAGTGGAAAGAAGATTGCCCACTTCTTTGGATTTTAACCATCGCTCTTAAGTGCAAGGACGCCCCCGGGACCTCAAGAATCCTCCGAACCGTGGCCCCGGGAGCGATCTTGGGCTCGATGATTCTTGCTTCGGTCTACTGAAACGATGGAGCCATATCAATCGAGGCGTCAGAGCTCCTTTCCGGCCGCCGCGCAAGGCTCAACCATTGGTCAAAGGTAGAAGGAAGTTATTCGTGCTCTCTCGGGCCTCATATTTGCTGCTGGTTTTGTTGTCGGGACCTTTCGCTCTACACGTGTTGGCAAACCGAGGCTAGCCAGAGCAAAACTCTCGCCGGGACATCGTCGGAGGAGGTGAACCTAGCGCCACCTCCTATCCAAGTGCCCGTCGGCTCGGTTCAACAATCTTCGCCCGGCCAGCAGCAAAGTCCTTCGGCTACCCTCTCGTTGCCGCTCAATTTTCAGCGGCACACCGGCGATCTGGATGGCATGGTCAAGAGACACGAGATTCGCGCGCTCGTCGTGTACAGCCGTTCCGGCTTTTTCTACGACGCAGGCCAACCGGAGGGAATTTACTACGAAGCCTTGAATGAGTTTCAGCGCTTCGTGAACCAGCGGTTCAGAACCGGTGCCTTGAAGATCAATGTTACGTATATTCCGGTCAGGCCCGAGCAACTAGAACAAGCTCTCTTACAAGGGGTGGGCGATGTCATTGCCTTTGGCGTGATAGTGACCCCGCAGAGAGAGAAAGAGGTATTGTTCACGACACCTATCGATTCTCATGTGAAGCAGGTCCTTGTGACAGGACCGAAGTCGCCCGCGATTACGAGTCTCGAAGACTTAGCGGGAAAAGAAGTCTACGTCAATCCTCTGTCTGCCTACTACCAAAGCCTGCAGCATTTGAGCCAATCATTCCAAAAAACCGGAGAACCGCCGATCCTGCTGAAATCTGCCGATCCCGATCTGACAGATGAAGATCTACTTGAAATGGTCAATGCTAGCCTGCTTCCTGCAACCGTGACCATAAACATCCGAGCGGAATTCTGGGCAAAGATACTTCCTCACTTGACTCTTCATCCCAACATCGTACTGAAGGACGAAGAGCAACTCGCTTGGGCAACGCGCAAGGATAGTCCGCAGTTGAGACAACTCCTCAACGAGTTCGTGAAAGGCCGCGAGGTAGGCACTTTGTTTGGAAACATCATGGTCAAGCGCTATCTGGAAAATACCCATTGGGTGAAAGACGCCACTTCCCCCGAGGAACTGAAGAAGTTTCAAGCTTACGTCCGCTATTTCCAGAAATATGGAGCCGAATATGATTTTGACTATTTGATGCTGGTGGCGCAGGGCTATGAGGAATCAGGTCTGGACCAAAGTCTGAGGAATCCGAGTGGCGCCGTGGGTATAATGCAAGTGATACCCCAATACGCGGCCGCTCCTCCCATCAGCATTCCCAACGTAGAGATCGCAGAAGGCAACATCCATGCCGGCGCAAAGATGATGCGCAGCATCGCGGACACCTACTTTAACGATCCCAAGCTTGACCCACTGAACAAGATTCTCATGACCTTTGCCTCCTACAACGCAGGGCCCAACAGGATTGCGGACCTCCGGAAGAGGGCGGCGAGTGAAGGTCTGGATGCCGATCGGTGGTTCGGGAATGTCGAACTTATTGTAGCAAGGGAGATAGGAGAACAAACCGTCCAGTATGTGAGCAATATCTACAAATATTACGTCGCCTACAAACTTACACTGGAGGAATCAGCGCCTATAAAGTGAGCGAGTCATGTCCAGGTTGGGATGATGCACGGATATTGAACAGCGTGCGCGGCACGAGTCTGGACAGGTCGCTGAGTGTCGTCACTTTGTGTTGAAAATGTGCCTTGCCATTTCTTCAGCGGATGCGACCTGCGGATGCTGGGCTTTCCAGGGCATACCGGCAGCGATTCTCGTGCGGCGGCTCGGATGAGCGAATGTCCGCTCCGATGGCTTTCAAGTCCTTCCATGAGTTGGCCGGCGAAGAATATTGTCGAAACGAATCGTGCCGCAAGTCGATGGTTCCAAGCTGTCACTATTGCCAATATCTGTTGGTTCGAAACGAGGTTATCTTGGCTCTTCCAGTTCTCTGACATCGGAGTCTGGCGATGGAAAAGGGACCTAATCGTTCCTCTTGGAGCGTAGCGAATCTGGATTCTCCGTGGCACACGGTGGTCCTGGTGTGCTTCGTGGCCATCCTGTCCTACTGCGCAGCAAAACTTGGGGGGATGCTGACCATAGGTCCGCAGGCGGACTGGCCGCTCTGGCTCGGTAACGTACTTCTGGTGTCCATATTGTTGCTGGTGCCGCGTAGGATGTGGCCAATTCTCATCGCGGCGTCGTTTGCAGCATCTTTTCTGTACAACATTCAGACAGGCTTGCCGTTTCGTTGGTGTGCTTTGCTCATTCTGTCTGATACGGTCGAGGTCCTTACCGCTGCATTGTGTCTTCGCTATGCCTTTGGGGGTGTACCTCGGCTAAACAGTGTAAGAGCCCTGGCCAAGTTTTCGGCGTTCGCGGTAGTCCTGGCGCCTTGCATCGGAGCGTTCTTCGTCGCGCTGGCCACCAACAGAAACTATTGGGCGAGCTGGAGGATTTCTTTTTTTTCGGAGGCAATCGTATACCTCACCCTGATGCCGGCCATTTTAGGTTGGTTCAGCAAGGGACCGGCAGGTGATGAGAAATCACGTACCTACTACGTCGAAGCCGCAGTGCTGATCGCCGGGTTGATTGTTTTAGGATATCTCGCGTTTGCCGCTCCTGGAAGATACAGCTCCGGGGTTCTGCTTTATTCTCTCGTGCCCTTCATGCTGTGGTCCGCGTTGCGTTTCGGAACAACCGGTGTGAGCACATCTTCGATTGCGATCGCAGTCCTGGCGATTTGGGGCGCAACCCACGGGCGAGGTCCATTCATCGGACCGGGCCCGCTCGGCAGCGCGCTATCTCTTCAGCTATTTTTATTTTCGACCGCGGCACCTTTCATGGTTCTGGCAGCCGTCGTCGAGGAGAAAAAGCAGACCAGTGATCAGCTCTTCCGTTCGATTTTCGAGAATGCACAGATCGGGATCAGCTTCTACAGGATTGCCACAGGGGAAATCTTCCCTAACCGCGCATTGCAAGAGATGCTGGGCTACTCCGAGAAAGAGCTTGGTCAATTGGAGCGATGGGACGACATTTCTCATCCGGATGACCGTGCCTCTAGCGCGGAACGATATGGGGAACTGGTCCAGGGAAAACGTGAAAAGAATCAGTGGGAACAGCGCTTAATTCGTAGAGACGGCTGCATCGTTGTTACAAGCGTGAGATTTTTTCTGCTCCGAGACACGGAGGGCAAACCACAGTACGTGGCTGCGTTGCAGGAAGACATTACCGAACGCAAGCGGCTGGAGGCGGAACTTGTTACTGCCAAAGAGATAGCCGAAGCAGCCACCAAGGCCAAATCTGATTTCCTGGCCAACACCAGCCACGAGATCCGCACGCCGATGAATGCGATTCTGGGCATGACCCATCTGGCGCTGAAGACGGACCTGACGCCTAAGCAGCGTGACTACGTCACGAAAACAAAGGCGGCCGCCCAGTCCCTCCTCGGCATCATTAACGACATTCTGGATTTCTCCAAGATCGAGGCTGGCAAGCTGGATATGGAGAAGACCGATTTTCGCCTGGAAGAAGTGCTGGAAAATGTCTCCAGCGTGGTTAGCCAGAAGGCACACGACAAGAATTTAGAGTTCCTGCTCGCGGCACAACAGGATCTACCGCTGGATCTGGTGGGCGATCCATTGAGGCTTGGACAAATCCTGATCAATCTTGTGAACAACGCGGTTAAGTTCACCGAACATGGCGAGATCGTAGTGACGGTGTCACTGGCGGAAAAAGCTTTCGACCGCGTGAATCTGAAGTTTTCGGTGTGTGATAGTGGAATCGGCATGACTCCGGAGCAGACAGCCCGCTTGTTCCAAGCCTTCAGCCAGGCTGACAGTTCCACTACCAGAAAATACGGCGGCACGGGTCTTGGGCTATCGATTTCCAAAAGACTGGTAGAGATGATGGATGGCAACATCTGGGTTGAAAGCAACCGTGGTATGGGGAGCGCGTTTCATTTCACTGCGTGGTTTGGCCTCGGGTCGGGAAAAACGAAGCGCAGGCTTATGATCCCGGACATCGCGGGCAACCGCGTGCTTGTGGTCGATGACAATCAACAGGCCCGGGAGATCCTCGTCGACTCGCTGACAGGAATCGGTGTGCAAGCACAATCCGTTTCCTCCGGGGAAGACGCAATTCGTGAACTCGTCTCCGCCGACACGCAGGCTCCTTATGCACTTGTGCTGATGGATTGGCACATGCCAGGTATGGATGGACTGGAGGCGAGCCGGATCATTAAGCAAGGTGGCAGTCTGAAGAACGTGCCGAAAGTTGTGATGGTGACAGCGTTTGGGCAGGAAGACATCCGGGCGCAAGCAGAGAACATGGGAATTGACGGCTATCTGCTGAAACCCGTAACGCCTTCAACGCTGTTCGACACGCTTGTAGAGATATTCGGGAGTATCGGCCACGAACCAGAGCTGTCGCCTTTGTTGAGAGTCCAGGAAACATCTCACGACGCGTCGGGGACAAGGATTCTGCTGGTGGAAGACAATGAGCTAAACCAGCAAGTGGCCAGCGAACTTCTTCAGAGTGCGGGTGCCAGCGTGAGGATCGCCAATCACGGAGGCGAAGCCGTGAAACTTCTGACGGAAGGAGAACAACCCCCGCCGTTTGACATCGTATTCATGGATCTGCAAATGCCCGAAATGGATGGTTTAACAGCTACGAGACTTCTGCGGGCCATGCCCCATTTACAACAGCTTCCGATTATCGCAATGACTGCCCATGCGTTGGTGGAAGAGAGGCAACGCTGCCTGGAAGCAGGGATGAATGACCATGTGAGCAAGCCGATTGAACCCGATGCGCTGTTTGCGGCGTTGATGAGGTGGCGAAAGCCGCGACAGGGGCAAGCTGCCAGTGCCGAATGCAGAACTGCAAAGACACCCGACGACGCGATTCTCCTCGAGATTGACGGCGTCGACGTGGCCGGCGGCCTCAGTCGCGTGGCCGGTAACAAGAGGCTTTACCGCGACCTATTGGTGCAGTTCGCTGCCAGGCAGGGCGAAGTGAATTCGCAGATCATGGCAGCAATCGATAGTGGAGACCACAAACTGGTAGAGCGAATTCTCCACACCGTAAAGGGAGTCGCAGGAAATATCGGACTTGGAGGCATATCTGGTGCCGCGGAAAAGTTGGAACGAGCTGTTCGCGAGCGGGATGCGGCAGTACCGGTCCTGGCTGAAGAATTTACTCGAGTGGCGAATCGTCAAGTGCAGGCCATTCAAACCGCAATGAGCAATGTCATGCCTGACCGTGTAGCGCCGGAAGGAAGCGGCCCGAGGCTCGATGCGCGAGCGGTATCAGCGGCAATCGCGCGACTCAGGACGCTCATTGAGTCATGCGACGGCGACGCTGCAGAGTCATTTGTCGCCCTGGAGGGTACTCTTGCGGGCATCTGTGACAAACCCAGGCTGTCCGCGTTAAGTGCGGCTATCGACGAGTTTGATTTTGATGGAGCACGGAAGAAATTAGAAGAGATCACGAAAGAATACGGCGCGAATTGGGAGCTATCAAAATGACCGGAACGGATGAAAAGAAGCTTGTGCTGATCGTGGACGATGCTCCTGCCAACCTGCAAATGATGCGTTCGATTCTGAAGGACGACTTCAAAATCCGGGTCGCCACTAGTGGTGCAAAGGCTTTGGACCTGGTAAAAGCTGAACCGCATCCGGACCTGATCTTGTTGGATGTCACCATGCCGGAGATGGACGGCTACGAAGTCTGCGGAATCCTGAAAGCCACACCAGAAGCCAAAGATATACCAGTGATTTTCCTTACCGGGAAAACGGAAGCCGATGACGAAACGAAAGGATTCCAGGTTGGAGCGGTAGATTATATCCACAAGCCGTTCTCACCGGCAGTGGTGAAAGCGCGGGTGCACACCCACCTCGTGCTTCGTGAAGCCCGCGAACAATTGGCCCGACAACTCTTGGAGATAAACAACGAACTGGAAATGGCGCGTGAGATTCAGTTGTCCATCTTGCCGCACGAGATTCCCAGGATCAGCGGTCTGGAAATCGCTGCGCGCTACATTCCAATGAGCTCAGTGGCAGGTGATTTTTACGACTTCATCATCGTCGACGAGAAACATCTGGGGATTCTCATCGCGGACGTTTCCGGGCACGGACTGCCTGCCGCGCTTATCGCCTCGATGCTCAAGGGTGCGCTGGCAGCGCAATCTCAGCACGCTTTTGATCCCGGACGGGTCTTAAGCGGATTGAACCGATCATTATGCGGAAGGTTCAAACATCACTTTGTCACGGCCGCCTACGTATTCGTGGACATGGAAAAGAAGTCCATGAGTTACGCGGGTGCAGGACACCCACCGCTGCTACTTTGGCGCACATCAACAGGGAGCGCCACAGAAGTGTTGGAGAATGGACTACTACTGGGCTTCTTTCCCGAAGCAGCGTACTCTGGCGTCGAGTTACCCGTGAAACCGGGCGACAAGGTGGTCCTTTACACGGACGGAATATTGGAAACCAGGAGCCCCTCTAAACAGGAGTTTGGAAGCGATCTTTTCAAAGGCTTTCTGGAGTCGAACCGCAGTCTCAATGCGGAAACATTTGCCGATTCGTTGCTTGATGAGCTGTCAAGCTGGTCGGGACATCCGAGGGGAAACGGGCAGGAAGACGACATAACTCTCCTGGCGATCAACTTCCTAAGTCAGTGAAGGTCGCGTCTCACCCGCGGACTCGGAAAAGCTCCGAATGGCGGTTTGTTCGTCGATATACACCTCGAAGACTTTGTCCAGTTGCGTGATCTTCAGCATGTCATGAACCTTTTTTGTCGGATTCAAAAACTTCAGCTCACCGCCCTTGGACTTCACTGGCACGTAGGCGCCAGCGAGTTCGCCAACTCCAGCACTGTCCATGGAATTCACTTGGGACAAATTGAGGATGATTTTAGTTCGAGCGCTTTCGACCAAATCTCGAATAGTGCGACGAAGGGTCAAGCTCGCTTCTCCGAGATCAATACTCCCGCGCAGGTCCACGATGGTAATTGGACCGAATTGCCGCTGATTTGTGATCAAGGATGACATGATTGCCTTTCAACCTGCGCGGGTGGTGCCAGACTTGCTACCGCAAATTTCACAAGCTCGTTGCTAGCCCTGTGCTTCAGGCTCGTTCTTTGAGGATCTTCGGCATTCATGTGGCACTCCCCCTCTTCACCTGCCCTATTGTCTCCCTCATCTTGACGGCAAAAACTTGCGAGTGCCAGACCAGTCATTAGAATAATTGCTCGCTGAGAGGAACGGTGGGAACTGTCAGTATTGACGGGCTCTGCATTTTTGTTGAAAGAGGCAGCCGTGTCGGGACTGACGGAAGCGATTGACAAGGGTTTGAAGCAAATCTTGTTGCGCGCCAAAAGCCCGGAACAGGCCTCCTCACCCACGACCTGGCGACGGGAAACCGGCGCATCCGTTCGCTGCAAAGGGCGCCAGCCCGGGCGCCGTGTGGTACATCTGAACCGCTCCTATATTCTGGTTTTCGTGAGAACACCTGAGAACATCCGATCGCTCTAAACGCCACCCAATGCACCTGAAAGTACCTCGTAAGTTCCTGAGTTTTCCTTAGCTTCGGACTTGCCATAGTTCCGGTGTCGATTCCGATAGGCCGCTCCATTTTGCAGAATTTTCCTCAGGCTCCTGAATTTCTCGCTGAACTTTCGCAGAAATAACCGATACAATTTGCGCCTAGGTTTGCCGATGCCTTTGTGCCGCATTGCCGCCGGCAGTACGCGGCGCCCCAAGTTGAATGCTGTTCAAGAAGCCGCCGATCTTTTCCGCTGCCACTTTTCCGCGGACCCCACAATCGAAGTGCGCGGGTACGAGGTGGAGAGTGGCGTCAGCCACACGCCATTGTCGCGCGAAGAGTTGATGCAGGGAGCGCGCCAACGGACCGAAGCACTCGTGACTCGTTTGGCTGCGAGTACGGAGCCAGCAAATTTTTATGTGGGCCTGGAAGGCGGATTGGACGTGGTAGCGGAACAAGGTAAGCGCCGCGTGTTTTTGGAGAGCTGGGCTTACGCGACGGACGGGAAACGCGGGTACTTCGGATGTTCCGGGAGCATTGAGATTCCAGAAGTATTGGCAGAAGAAGTGGTGGTCCGAGGCACGGAACTGGCCGCCGCGATCGACGAGTTTGCCGGGCAGGCGGGGATCCGAGATGCCCAGGGAGCATGGGGGGTGCTTTCGGGAAATCTGATTTCGCGGCAGGAGTCGTTCCGCGTGGCGGTGGTGGCGGCATTTGCGCCCTTTTATAATCGCCATCTGTATCTGGCCGCAAGAAGCGCGGCAGAGTAACATCGCCGCCGCGAAGCCAATGATGGCTTGTGCGAAGCGGGTGGAAGCGAGCATGCTAAGTAAGGAACCATAGAGGAGAGGGCGCGTGGATATCGTCAAAGGCAACATGGGCTGGATCGAAGTGGTGGTGGGCCCAATGTTTTCCGGCAAAAGCGAAGAGCTAATTCGCCGGCTGCGTCGCGCGCAAATTGCCCGGCAGCGCGTACAGATCTTCAAGCCGGCGATTGATGCGCGATATGCCGCGAACGAGATTGTGTCGCACTCGGGGCTGGGGATTCCCTCGGACACCGTGGGAAAGGCAGCCGAAATCATGGAGAAGCTGCAGCCGCGCACGGAAGTTGTGGGCATCGACGAAGCGCAATTCCTGGGTGACGAGCTGGTGGAGGTTTGCACCAAGCTCGCGAATCTGGGGAAGCGCGTGATTGTGGCGGGTTTGGACACGGATTATCGCGGACGTCCTTTTGAGCCCATGCCGCGGTTGCTGGCCGTGGCGGAAGAGATCACTAAATTGCTGGCGATCTGCGTGCGCTGCGGAAATCCGGCGGTGCACACCCAGCGGCTTGTGGAGAGTGAAGAATTAATTGTTGTCGGCGCGGGCGGCGCATATGAAGCGCGCTGCCGGCGCTGTTTTGAACCGAATCCAGCCCAAGCGCGGCACGAAACCGGACCGCAGATTTTGCCGCGCAGCAACCGGGCCGCTTCTTGAACTGCCGGCTCCGGGCAATGGGATAAATCTGAATTTCCAGGAAACCTATGCGCATCGAATCGAAGGCACCAACACGCGTGGATTTTGCGGGCGCAACGCTGGACATCTGGCCCCTGTATCTTTTCCATCCCGGAGCGGTGACGCTGAATGCGGCGATCTCCCGCTACGCCCACTGCGTGATCGACACACAGACGGGCGGAGGCGAAGGCATCAAGCTGGTTTCGTTGGACACGAACCGCTCGGAGGAATTTGCGTCGTTCGCGGAACTGGCGCGCACGAAGCGCTATCGCCTTCCGTTGCTGGCGGAGATCGTGAAGTTCTTCCACCCGGAGGGAGGATTCACCCTGACCACGAATTCCGAAGCGCCCGCGGGGGCGGGAATCGGCGGATCGAGCGCCATGGCCGTAGCGATTTGCGCGGCGCTGGACCGCTTCACCGGAACCGGGCGCAGCAAAGTGGATTGGATTCACATCAGCCGCGACGCGGAGGCCATCGTGATCCGGATCCCGACGGGCATGCAGGATCACTACCCACCAGCATTCGGAGGGGCGGCGGCGATTGAGTTGATGCCGGGAGGAGAGCGGCGCATCGAGCTGAACGTGAACCTGGATGAATTGGAACGGCGGCTGGTGGTGTGCTACACGGGAAAGCCGCGGCAATCTGCGATCAACAATTGGGCAGTGTTCAAGGCTCATCTGGATGATAAGGGCGCGGTGCAGAACAACCTGGAGCGCATCTCGCAAATTGCCCAGGCCATGCGCACAGCGCTGGAAACGGGCGACTGGAAGGAAACCGGACGGTTGATGAACATGGAATGGCAGTTCCGCCGAAAAAGCCTGCCGACGATTTCGACGAAGATGATTGACCGGATTATCGCCAGCACGCGACGTAGCGGTGCGCTGTCCGGAAAAGTGTGCGGAGCCGGAGGCGGCGGCTGTGTGGTGCTGTTGATCGAGCCGGATGCGCGGGAACGCGTGGAGAAAGCAGTACTGGACGCAGGCGGGGAACTGTTGCCCATGAAAATCGACCGTCAGGGCGTCACCGTCGTGTCCCAGTGAAAATATAAAGGCGTAGCTATTCAATCCCGGAATTGCATCATAGAATAGAGGAAGGCCTGCCGTGGATGGCAGGGCAGGATGTGTATGCATTACCGCTTGGCGATAACAGTTACGACCCTGTTCTTCATCTGGGGAGACATTCCTCTCGGGACGGCACTGCGAGCGCCGCAACCTGCTTCGCACGAGTCGCTGCCCCCTGGCGAAAATATTCCGCTGTTCCCCGACGTGGTCACTACGGACGCCCCGCAGCAAGAGAAAACCGACACGGCACCACCAAAGCCCGGGACAGCAGCGCTGCAGGAGTCCTCGAAGCTGGCGCTGATCCGTTATGTTTCCGGGGAATTTGCGAAGGCGCGAAAACCGCTGCCCGGCGGCAAAGAGGGTGTGATTATTTATTCCGACAAGCCACTGAATCAGGAATATCTGGACCGGACCGTTGCGACCCACGGGGCCGCAGTGAATACCGGGGACAACGTGCAGATCACCGGACTGGAATTCCACGAAAAAACCATTGCTGTCGACATCAATGGTGGAGGGCGGCCCAAGAAGAAATGGCGAGACCGCATCCAGGTGAGCATGGGTGGCACGAACCCTATGCCGCAGTCGACCGCCCCAACGACCAATCAGGATCCCGGACCTCCGGGATTCCAACCCGGAATGGGAGGAACCATCTTCATCGATTTTCCCCAGCACGTTCCAGACATGACCCCAGAGCAGCTGAAGCAGTTGCTGGCGCCCTTCCTGGATTTCAACAAGGAGCGATCCGCTTCGGTCCATTGGATTGATACGTTGCCGCCGGAGATGAAGAAAGCCATCACCGATCGCAAGGCAATCAAGGGAATGGATCGCGAAGAAGTGGTGGCCGCGATCGGAAAGCCCGACCGCAAGGTCAGAGAGCGCGATACCGAGGGGAACGATACCGAAGACTGGATCTACGGGCACCCGCCCGACAAGACGATTTTTGTGCACTTCACAGGCGAAAAGGTCACCACGATTAAGCAGTACCCTCAGTAGGGAAGCGTAGAGAGATCGCTAACTCCTCTAGTTTTTAGTTCCGCTACGTACGCCAAAAGTGCCCGTAACCCCTTTGTTTCCCTGCACACGCAAAAAAGAGGGGGTGGGTCTAATTTTTCTTGCTCAACAGTGTGTACCAAATGCCTACGTAAGAGAATATTCTTTACACGCCGACATTTTCCGCCAACAAAGGAGTTAGAGTTCTGGGAACGCAATCTCCCGATTGGCGCGGTTAGCATCGCAAAAGAAGCCCGAGAATAACGATTATCCACGGCAGGTTCGTGCGCCGTGCCGGAACGGGTGTGACGGGGGACACACCGAGATACATTGACTTTTCCCTACACTATCCCCTAGCATTTTTAGTTCTACCTGCGGCGTTTTTAGCACCGTCAGTGTCGCCGCAATCTACGCACCTCACCGGAGGAAGTAATGGCAATTAAGGTTGGAATCAACGGCTTCGGCCGCATCGGTCGCAATATCATGCGCACAGCCCTCAATGACAAGGATATTCAGTTTGTGGCTGTGAATGACATCACGGACGCCAAGACCCTTGCGCACCTCTTGAAGTATGACTCGGTCCTTGGGAACTTGTCGAACACCATCACGCACACGGATGACACCATCAGCGTGGACGGGAAGAGCTTCAAGGTATTCAAGACCAAGGATCCATCAGAGCTCGACTGGGCCAGCGTGGGAGCGGACATTGTGGTCGAGTCCACCGGGCTGTTCACGAAGGGTCCGGATGCGCGCAAGCATATTCGTGGGCCAGTGAAGAAGGTAATCATTTCGGCGCCTGCTACCGACCCTGACGCGACGTTTGTGCTGGGCGTAAACGACAAGAAATACGATCCCGCGAAGCACCACGTGGTTTCCAATGCGTCGTGCACCACGAACTGCCTGGCGCCCGTGGCGAAGGTGCTACACGACACATTCGGCATCGTGTGCGGCACTATGACGACGATTCACTCGTACACAAACGACCAGAAGCTGCTGGATCTACCGCACAAGGACCTGCGGCGCGCGCGCGCAGCGGCCCTGAGCATGATTCCAAGCACCACGGGAGCGGCGAAAGCCCTGCGCCTGGTGATTCCGGAGCTGGATGGCAAGCTGGACGGCTACTCGATGCGGGTACCGACGCCGAACGTGAGCGTGGTGGATCTGACCGTGTTCGTGGAGAAGCCGGCCACGAAAGAGACTGTTAACGCGGCGTTGAAGGCAGCGGCGAACGGCGCGATGAAGGGAATCCTGGCATATACGGAAGAGGAATTGGTTTCCGCCGACTTCAAGGGAAATTCCAATTCGTCGATCGTGGATGCGGACTACACCAAGGTTGTCGGCGACAAGTGCGTGAAGGTGCTGTCGTGGTACGACAATGAGTGGGCGTATTCCTGCCGTGTGCGAGACCTGATCAAGTTGATGGCGTCGAAGTTTTAAACGACGAGTCGTGGCCCGCTTTGGCGGGCCACGGGTCAGCGAACCCAAGAAGAACCTTCACCACAGAGGACACAAAGGGTACAGAGTAGGAAGAGAAAGAAAAACCGCTCGATCTCAAAAAACTAAGAGCGCGGCGCTCATCGTCCCTTTTGTGCCCGGTACTGATTCGCTGATCGCTGATATCTGATTGCTGATATCTGATATCTCAAATCAAGAATGGAAAATCACCATGAGCAAACTAACGATTCGAGATCTGGAGTTGCGCGGTAAGCGTGTATTCATTCGCGTGGATTTCAATGTGCCCCTGAAGGATGGCGTGGTAACCGACGATACGCGCATTCGGGAAACACTGCCGACACTGAAGCTGGCCATCGAAAAGGGCGGACGGCTGGTGCTGGCGTCGCACCTGGGTCGTCCCAAGGGCGGACCAGACCCGAAGTATTCGTTGAAGCCCGCGGCGAAGAAGCTGGAAGAGTTGCTGGGGAAGCCCGTGGCGTTTGCGGCTGACTGCGTTGGTCCGGAAGCGGAGGAGAAGAGCAAGGCGCTGAAGGATGGCGACGTGCTGGTGCTGGAAAATGTGCGCTTCCATCCGGAGGAAGAAAAGAACGGCGAGGAATTCTCCAAGCAACTGGCAGCATTGTGCGACGGAATCTTTGTGTGCGACGCGTTCGGGTCGGCGCACCGCGCACACGCTTCGGTGGTAGGCATCACGAAGTTCGTGCAGAAGGCGGCGGCAGGTTTGTTGATGGAGAAGGAGCTGAACTACATCGGGAAAGCCATCAGCAATCCGACACGACCGTTTGTAGCGATTTTGGGCGGGGCGAAGGTCAGCGACAAGATTGAAGTGGTCGAGAACCTGATGAAAATCGCCGACGCCATGCTGATTGGCGGAGGAATGGCGTACACGTTCCTGAAGGCGCAGGGGCTGCCGGTAGGGAAGTCGCTGGTGGAGCAGGACAAGGTTGATCTGGCGAAACGGCTCCTGGCGGAGGCCAAGCAGAAGAACTTCAAGTTGCTGCTGCCGCTGGATCATGTGATTGCGCCAGAGTTCAAGGCCGATGCGCCGTCGAAGGTGGTGGAAGCCGGGGCAACTCCCCCAGATCAGATGGGGCTGGACATCGGACCGAAGACCATTGCGGCGTACAAGGCGGAAATTGCCAAGGCCAAGACCATCGTGTGGAACGGTCCAATGGGCGTGTTTGAGATGCCGGCGTTTGCGAAGGGCACGCTGGAAGTAGCCAAAGCAGTGGCGGCGGCAACGACGGCGGGCGCCACTTCAATTATTGGTGGAGGAGATTCCGTGGCGGCGGTGCACCAGTCCGGTGTGGCCAAGCAGATTTCGCATATTTCAACGGGCGGCGGAGCGTCGCTCGAGTTTCTAGGCGGGACGAAGCTCCCGGGCGTGGAGGCCCTGACAAACAAATGAGCACCCCAAAGCGTCGCCGCGTCATCGCGGGAAATTGGAAGATGTACAAGACACAAGCGGAGACGCGCGCATTCTTTGCCGCAGTGAAGCCGCTGGTGGCAGGAGTAAGCGATTGCGACATGGTGATCGCGCCGCCGTTCACGGACATTGCGGCAGCGGTGGAGTCGGCAAAAGGCACGCGCATTGCGATTTCCGCACAGAATGTGTATTGGGAGAAAGAAGGCGCGTTCACCGGAGAGATTTCGACGGGCATGCTGGTGGAGGCGGGCTGCAAGTACGTAATCATGGGGCACTCGGAGCGGCGGCAATTCTTCGGGGACACCAATGAGACGGTGTTGAAGAAGGCCAAAGCGGCTCTGGCGGCAGGACTTACGCCGATTGTGTGTATTGGCGAGATGTTGGCGGACCGCGAAGCCGGAAACACAGAGAAGGTGATTGAGGCGCAGTTTCAGGGCAGCGTGGGCGCGTTGACCGCCGAGGAATTCTCCCGTATTCTGATAGCTTACGAGCCAGTGTGGGCGATTGGGACCGGGCGCACAGCCACCCCGGAAATAGCGGGGGCGGTGCATAAGTTCGTACGGCAGTGCGCGGCGGGGAAGTTCTCCGCACAGCTTGCTTCGGCGTTGAGGATTCTCTACGGCGGAAGCGTCAAGCCTGACAACATCAAAGGGTTGATGGCGCAGGAGGAGCTGGATGGCGCGCTGGTGGGTGGGGCGAGCCTGGACGCCAAATCGTTCGCGAGCCTGGTGAAGGAATGGCCAAGGTAACGCAGGTAAGGCCGGCGGATGGCCGGTGAAGCAAAAATTGAGTTGAGGTGCAGAAATGCCAGGTTGGATGAAATGGGTGATCGCGTTGCTCGTGGGCTTCGGGATCATTGTTGTGGGATTTCGATGGGCGGGATGGCTGCTGACCATGTTCTTCGTGTTGAACTGCCTGGTGCTGATCATCGTGGTGCTGCTGCAGAGCGGCAAGGCCGCGGATTTGGCGGGGGCGTTCGGCGGAGCGGGTAGCCAGACGGCATTCGGGCCGCGAGGGGCGGCATCGGTGCTCTCGCAAGCGACCACGTGGTGCGCGATCATGTTCATGGTGTGCGCTTTGGCGATGGTTGTGCGTGTGGATCGCAGCGTAGAAAACGGCGAGGGCGGGGGATCGATCCTGCAGCAGTTCTCGAAGCCAGCGACGAAGACGACGCCAGCGCCAGCGAACAGTGCACCGGCTCCGGCTACACAACAGCCGGCGGCGCCGCAGTCGTCCGCACCGTCGCAGCCACAGCCTGCACCGGCGACGCCGAATCCCAAGAAACCGTAAGCTCACCTGGGATACCTGGGAAGCGCGCCTTGCCGGAATTCTGAGGCGCGGCTACAATGATGTCTCACCTCTGTGCGGTCGTGGCGGAACTGGCAGACGCACCAGCTTGAGGGGCTGGCGGTAGCAATACCGTGGTGGTTCGAATCCACTCGACCGCACCATATCTTTTTCAGGCTGCAGTAAATCCGCGCAAGTCTCTATTTCCCCAATAAATACGGCATTTTTCGAGGGAACGATTGGGAACTGCCAGGGCGCTGGGAATCGAAAAACGCGCACCATTGGCAATAGATTGGTAACACAAACCCGACCAGATTCTTCGTTCAAAACGCACTAGAACAAAAACCGCTGTTTTAGCGCCTTTTCCGCAGATTCAGCCGATGATGCGGTTCATGGAGCACTTGTTGTTACGCTGGTTCCGCGCCGGACTGGGAGTGCCTAGCTTAGGAGCTAAGCTAGAGGAGAAAAACCTTTTCCGGCGATCCTCAGGAACCCTACTGGCTTTCCGGCTTTGTTTCCCTTCGCAACCAATTCTTGTGGGACGAATCCAACGCCAACAATCAGTCCACCCAGCAATATCGATTTCTTCATGTCCTGCCTCCTCAGAAATTTCTCTATTAATTTGAACACCCGGATTTGCTGGCCGAGAATCCGATGAATAGCCTATGCGCTGAAACGGTGGACAAAACGCGTGGTTTCCTTTTCCGTCGCTAAGACTGAAGCTGTTCTGGGTCCTTACTTAGTTCACTGCTCCACCCCCGTTCAACTCTTCATTTCGTCCAGAGCACACCCGGTCCATCCCGAAAATACCGGTCCTAAATGTCCAAATGTGATAGCTCTGTAACCTAGCGAACCAAGCACTGTGCTACTATTCCGATTCGCTGTTTCAAGACGGTCCTCAATCCTGTGCCAACTGGTCCGATCCTGTAACCGGGGCAGAGCTCTCCATTGGAGGTAGCTATAAACGTCCTATCGAATAAAGCGGCACCAGCTATGAAGCGCCCCCGTGTCCTGGTGGCTGACGACCATCAGATGTTGGTGGATGCGTTGAAGTGCGTTCTGGAGCCTCGCTGCGAAGTTGTAGGCACAGTGAATGACGGACGAGCACTTGTTGCAGCGGCCTCCGCCTTGCAGCCCGACCTTATTGTGCTGGACATTGCCATGCCTGATCTAAATGGGCTGGACGCCGCCCGTCGTCTCAAACAGTCCGACTCCAAAGCAAAACTTATCTTCCTAACAATGCATGAAGACCCTGACTTTGTTGCTGAGGCTTTTCGGGCGGGAGCCTCGGCGTTTCTGTTGAAACAGTCAGCGGTGCTCGAGTTGACGGACGCGGTTGAAAAAGTGCTTAGGGGTGGTTCCTATGTGACGCCACGCGCCGCAAAAGGACAGGCCAATATCTTTCTGAGGGGACCTCAAGCGCGTGAAACAACTGCTGAACCCACTCTTCGCCAGCGGGAAGTCATCCAACTCTTGGCGGAAGGGCGGTCCATGAAAGAAGCAGCTGACATATTGAAAATCACCACGCGCACTGTGGCCTCCCACAAATATGCCGCAATGGAATTACTGCAGTTGAAGACTAACGCCGACCTGGTGCAGTACGCCGTCAGGCACAAGATCATTTCTATTTAAGCTCGGATTATTTCGGGTGATTGTTCTCCTGTTCCCGATCATTCGGCTGAGGTCTCAAGGGATACGAAAGTCCGGCCCTGAAAAGCCTCGCGGATAGCAAACAAGAGGTCCGCGGTAAGTGACGCCTTCACAACGTATCCAAGCGCACCCGTTTCTAGGGCAGCGCGAATGACATCTGGGTCAGTGTGGACTGTTAGAAACACGATCCTAGACAGGCAGCCCGATTCCCGCAGCCGATGGGCCACTTGTATCCCGCTGAGTTTCGGCATCGAAATGTCAGTGACAATGATGTCCGGTTGCAGTTTCACGGCTGCATCGAACAGAGATTCGCCATTGTCCACACAAGCGATAACGTCCATGTCTGTTGTCAATAGGCTTCGCACAGCCGCGAGCAGCCCCGGATGGTCATCAGCCAGTAGAACTCGCATTTTTCGCATTGCTGCCACACCTGCGGGGTGGGACGACAAGGAACTACATGGTCACGGTCCGGGACCCACATCTCTGACGGACCAGGTCAGTCCTCTCTATGGAGCGTGAGCCTTGGATCAGACGACGAACATTGTCAAAAGTGACAGGACAAGGGCCCCTTGCCAACGTCGGCTTGGTGTTAGAATTTACATCGAGGAGGGGGACATGCCATGCAAGCAGTGTGGTTCCTCGCGCCAACAAGACTTTCAGGGCGAGCTTACCGTTGCCTTCACTGGGAAGGAAAAAATAAACCTGTCTCCCGTGTATGTCTGCCAAAAGACCTTGGTCTGCTTGGACTGCGGATATACAGAGATTGTTGTTCCTTTGCCACAATTGGAACAAATCAGGAAAGGCGCAGAGGTTTTAGATTCTGAGGGCGAAACTACCCACTGACTTTCACTTCTAACCGTGATTGCGTTTCAGTCTAAAAAGTCGGAGTCCACGCCTCGTTCTCTGGCTTATGACGGCGACCTAACTTTCTCTCGGTGATGCCAAGAACAGAGAGCTTGCGGTCAACATGTGGTGTTCCGGAATCGTTATACAACCGATATGCCTGACGAGGGGCAATGCTCTGGGAACCTCCCCCGAGTCAGGTTTCTCCGCAAGTGCAAGGAACACCATCAATCCAGATGCGCATTGCCTCCCTGTGTGCCGGTGGTGAATATGTGCATCACCCTGATGATGACCAGCATGAGCAAATCTTGCGGACGTTTGTACCAGAGAAAGTTCTTCTATCTGCTGACTTGCGAATACTGCCTGAGCCATATGAGCTTGTTCGGGCGGCTTCGGCTGGACATCCGGCATGGACGCCTGGAAATTGAAAACACGCAAAGAGAAACGCAGGGGGCGGCGGAAGCTGGGAATCGAGCAGACGCATAAACGCAGCCGGGAGTTTCCTACTGTAACTTACGCGTTGTTCTACCAGGTTGGGGGTATGTAGTGCGCCGAAGGCTCCTTTCTACACTACAGTTCCCACGTCCGTGCGACCGAAATCGAGCGCCATACGTAGGCCGAAAGACCTGCCACCAACGCCACCAGAAAGGCTGAAAACGAACCTTGGGAATCATGGAAGGCGCGAAAAACGCCAGAGCCACCACCTTTGTTATTGTGAGTTTAATTGCCGGGATGTTTGCCATTCCAGCGGCAACGCAAACCGGACAGGCGAATGACCGCGACGAGGTTCTGAGGCACTTGAACGCGGTGATTCGCTGGTACCAAGACTGCACGACAAAGATCAAGGCTGGGCAGGAACCGAGCGACGCGATTTATGTAACAAATGCGCAAAATCTTGGGGCGCAAGCGGTGCGTCTGGGGTTTCAATCGGCTCGCGCCGATGTGACGCTGAACCAACAGAATGGACAGAACGCGAACCAGGCGAATCAGGATCAATCCGGAACCGCCGGTCCAAGTTCGCAGAAGTTCGCGCAAATGGAAAGTGAGATTTCGCAGCGCATTGCGGACGAGCAGAACCAAATTGAGGCCCTGAAGAAACAGATCAGCTCGGTGTCGAGGAAGAATCGCGACGCGCTTGTTCAACAGGAGCAAGCGTTGGAAGGGAAGCTGGACCTGGACAAGGCCACGCTGGAAGCGGTTGAGAAGATGAAGAATTTCGTCGAGAACACGAACACGGGTGGAACCGGTCTGGAAGGAAGCATCAACGACCTGGCACGATCGGTGCCGGAGGTTTTTGGAACATTAGGCGACGCCAAGAACAACACCGCTGTAGTTGCCGCGCCCGCAGCCGTGATGGCCGCACCTGCAAAGGCACAATCGTCGTCAGGCCTGATCGGCGAACTCATGATGCTGTACGGTCAAATGGAGAACATCCGCGCGGCCGATCAGTTGGTGGATGAGACTGAAAGTGTCCGCAAGATAGCCAGCGACTTGCGCGAGCCTCTGCGCAAGCAACTTTCAGCCACGCTGCAGAGCGGTAAGGACCTCGCCAATCAAACGGGCGTCCCCAAGCAGCAATATGACGCGCTGATCGCACGATTCAACCAACTTTCCGCCGCGTTGCTTCCGCTAAGCCAGGAAATTGTAGTGCTGGATCAGTGCCGGTCCAACCTTCTGGAATGGAAGAGGTCCCTTGCGAATGAATCCGCGGTCATGCTCCGTTCGTTGATTTTTCGCGTCTTAGGGATCGCGATCGCACTTGGCGTGATTCTGGGCCTCGCAGAGGCCTGGCGCCGCTTGACGTTTCGTTACGTGCACGATCCTCGCCGCCGCCGCCAGTTCCTGCTGCTCCGGCGTTTCGTGATGGGGTTTTTGATCGGCATTGTTGTGATTCTTGGATTTGTGAGTGAATTCAGTTCGCTGGCCACCTTTGCGGGATTTGTAACCGCAGGTATCGCCGTGGGCTTGCAGACCGTGCTGCTCTCCGTGGCGGCGTACTTTTTTGTGATTGGACGTTACGGAATTCGCGTGGGCGATCGAATCACCGTGGCCGGAGTAACCGGAGATGTGATCGACGTCGGCCTGGTGCGTCTGTACATCATGGAACTCGCGGGTACGGGAGTGGACTTGTACTCAACCGGGAGAATTGCGGTGTTTTCGAATTCCGTGCTGTTTCAAGCGACGACGCCGTTGTTCAAACAATTGCCGGGCACGCAATACACTTGGCACGAGGTGGTTTTACCGCTCGCCCCAGCTGCTGACTTTGGTCTGTTGCAGAAGACGGTCCTGGGAACCGTTGAGGCTGCTTGCAAGGACTCCGGGCGGCCGCTGGGCAGGTACCAGCCCGAGTTGGAACACGGAGTAGAAATTAGCGTCACTCCTCCGCTCCCTCACCAACACTTGCAATTTGCGGATGCAGGACTCGAACTGGCGGTGCGCTACCCAGTGGACCTGCGCAATGCTTCAGAGGTGGACGACAAAATAACGCGCGTGTTGCTGGACATCATAAAAAACGACAAACAAATCCAGAGCGGAATCGCAGGCACACCCAAGATTCGAGCAGCGGTAAAGGGCTAAGCGAAATTTGTCTACAGTGTTTCCCCTAGGGAGCTACAGAGTTCCTTTCATTGATAAGGACGTCCCAGTTTCGCAGGATACTTTTTTGCCTGAACGGTGTTTGTTCCCAGATGACGGAGTCCCTAAACCATATGAGTGAGACTGACCTCCTCGGCCAAAATGGCACTGTGGGCCTCGACGTTGTTCCGCAGAGCCAGCCGGCAGAAACTCCCAAGAGCGTTGAACTTCGAGAGGGCAGTCCGTATCCTCGCGGGGCCACATGGGATGGCCTGGGTGTGAACTTCGCGCTATTTTCCGCGCATGCCACAAAGGTGGAACTCTGCCTGTTTGACGAAGCGGGAAAAGAAGAGCGGCAACGGATCGAGCTTCCCGAGTACACCGATGAAATCTGGCACGGTTATTTGCGCGGATTGCGGCCCGGCGCGGTGTATGGTTTTCGTGTAAACGGTCCGTATGAGCCGGAGAAGGGGCATCGCTTCAATCCCAACAAACTACTTCTGGATCCCTATGCGCGGTCGCACGTGGGCTCGCTGCGTTGGGATGACGCTTGTTTTGGGTACACGGTTGGCGCCGAGCAGGCGGACCTGAGCTTTGATGAGCGAGACAGCGCGCCGTTCGTGCCGAAGTCAGTGGTTGTGGATCCGGTATTTCGTTGGCGTTCCACCACGACGCGCCGCCGCGCGGCGCCATGGAATCAAACCATCATTTACGAATTGCACGTGCGAGGGTTCACGAAACTACACCCGGCAGTTCCGCGGAAAAAGCGCGGCACGTTCGCAGGGTTGGGGCACAAGGCAGTCGTTGAGTACATCAAGTCGCTGGGCGTGACGGCCGTTGAACTGATGCCGGTGTACACGTTCATCGATGAACGCCACCTGGTGGAAAAAGGGCTGACCAACTATTGGGGATACAACACTATCGGTTTTTTCGCGCCGGAACCGAGGTATGCCGCCGATCCCCAGAATGATTTGCGCGAGTTCAAGGAAATGATTTCGCGGTTTCATGATGCGGGAATCGAAGTGATCCTAGACGTGGTTTACAACCATACAGCCGAAGGCAATGAACTTGGCCCCACTCTTTGCTTTAAAGGCATCGACAATGCCAGTTACTACCGCCTGATTCCCGACAAACCGCGCTACTACATCAATGACACCGGCACCGGCAATACTCTAAATCTCTCGCATCCGCGCGTGATTCAGTTGGTCGCCGACAGCCTGCGCTACTGGCAAGACGAAACGCAGGTCGACGGATTTCGTTTTGATCTGGGAACGATTCTGGCCCGCGAACCGAACGGCTTCGACCAGCAGAGTGGTTTCTTGAAGGTAATTTGCCAGGACCCCGATTTGGAAAGCGTGAAGCGTATTGCGGAGCCCTGGGATTGCGGTCCGGGAGGATACCAGGTTGGCGAATTCCCGCCGGGGTGGTCTGAATGGAACGACAAGTTCCGCGATACGGTGCGCGACTTTTGGAACGGCGGGTCTTCCGTTGCGGAATTGGTCAAACGACTTTGTGCGTCCGCGGATCTTTACAATCGGCAAGGCCGCAAACCTTGGGCCTCGGTGAATTTCGTCACCGCACACGACGGGTTCACTTTATACGATCTTGTCAGCTACAACGAAAAACACAACGAAGCCAACGCGGAAAACGGCAGAGACGGAACTCCGAACAATCACTCATCGAATCACGGCATCGAAGGTCCCACGGAAGATGCTGCAATCAATCGTCTGCGTGAACGACAGATTCGCAACATACTGGCGACGCTGCTATTGGCGCAGGGTCTTCCGATGACCCTGGCGGGTGACGAATTTCACCGCACGCAAAAGGGAAATAACAATGCGTACAACCAGGACAACGCGATCAGCTGGGTGAACTGGAAGTTGGCGGAACAATACAAACCAACGATTGACTTTGTGCGTACGCTTTCGTCGCTTAGACATAAATATGCCGTGCTTCGACGTAGCCGATTCCTCACCGGTGTTCGCGACGAAGCCCTGGGCGTAAAAGACGTAACGTGGATTCATCCGTCGGGCGTGGAAATGACCGAAGAGATGTGGAAGGACAACCAGTTGCGCTGCTTCGGGATGTTGCTCGACGGGCGTGCACAACCCACAGGTCTGCACGAACGCGGAAGCGAGGCCACACTGTTGCTGGTCTTTAACGGCAGCGCGGAAGCCGGAAAGTTTGTGATGCCTGAGGTCGTGGAGGCCACGGGATGGCGATGGATGTTGGACACGACGGAAAGCGCGCAAATGGATCGCACCTTCCAGCCCGGTGAAGTGGTGGAACTGATTGATCGAACCGTCAGCCTGTATTCGATGAATTGATTTGGCTGGCAGCCGCTGGTTGGAGCCAAGAAACATGCGCATGCATTCATGATTCCTCGTGCTACCTACCGCGTGCAATTTGGAAAGGAGTTTGGATTTGATGATGCCGCTGCGCTGGCACCGTACCTGGCGCAGCTGGGTATCAGTCATCTGTACGCGTCGCCCTACCTGCAGGCCCGGTCGCACAGCAAACACGGTTACGACATCACGGACCACAATTCGCTGAATACGGAGTTGGGCGGCTACGATGCGTTTCAACGAATGGTGCGGGCGCTCCGCGACAATGGCCTCGAACATATCCTCGACTACGTGCCGAATCATATGGGCGTCGGTGGAGCGGACAATCCGCTGTGGCTGGATGTGTTGGAATGGGGCGAGGATTCCAGATATGCCCGCTGGTTTGATGTGGACTGGAACTCTCATCCCGAATACCTGAACGGCAAGCTGCTGGTGCCTTTTCTGGCAGACCAATACGGGGCCGAACTTGAGGCCGGCCGCATCGAACTAAAGTTCGATGCGGAACGCGGCGAATTCAATGTTTGGCTATATGACACGCACAAATTGCCAGTGTCGCCGCTGACATATGCGGAGATTCTCGGTAACGGGAACGGCGAACTACGAAAATTAGCCGACGAATTCGCTGGCCTCGAGAACCACCGGATGGACCTTTTGTCGAACACCAACCGATTGAAGTCTGAGTTGGCACAGTCTGTGGCTGCCAGCAACGAAGTGCGCTCAGCATTAGAGAGTGCCTTGAAACGGTTCCGCGGCAGGGCGGGAGATCTGGATTCCTGGAGCGTGCTCGATGCGTTGATCCACAAGCAATACTGGCGCCCGAGTCATTTTCGGGTCGCCGCGGACGACATCAATTACCGGCGTTTTTTCAACATCAGCGAATTGGCGGGCATTCGGATGGAACTACCGGAAGTGTTTGAGCACACACACCGGCTCGTTTTTGAGTTGTTGCGGGAAGGGAGTCTGCAGGGACTGCGCATCGACCACGTGGACGGACTTTTGGATCCCAAGGAATATCTTGAGCGGCTTCGCGCGAGGGCCATGACTCCGTTCTACCTGGTTGTGGAGAAAATACTGGCGCACCATGAAACCTTGCGGGAAGAGTGGCCGGTAGAGGGGACGACCGGCTACGAATTTTGCAGCCAAGTGACCGGTTTGCTGGTCGACGGAACCTCCGAGGACGCGTTTACCCGATTCTATCTGGACTTTACCAGCGAGTGGCAGGCTTTTCCGGAGATCGTCCGGGAATCCAAAGTCAAGATCATGGAAAACGAGATGCGCAGTGAGTTGGAGGCCCTCTCGCGGGCAGCCGTGCGAGTTGCCAGCCAGAATCCCCGAACCACGGATTTCACGCAGAATATTTTGCGCCGCGCGCTGAAGGAAACGATTGCGTGTTTTCCGGTTTATCGAACGTATGTCGGCGGGGTGACGCATGACAAAGCGGATGAACGGTACATTCACTGGGCCATCACGCAAGCGACGAAAAACGAGCAAGAAGTGGATGCGAGCGTGTTTGCGTTTCTAGAAAAGCTGCTGAGTGCGCGGATGGCGGAGCAACCTGGCGGCGGATTTGACAGGCAGGCCGTGATTCGATGCGCCATGAAAGTGCAACAATTCAGCGGGCCGGTCATGGCCAAAGGTCTAGAGGATACGGCTTTCTACCGCTACAACCGGTTTGTGGCCCGGAACGAAGTGGGCGGCTCGCCCGAACAGTTCGCTTTCCCGCTAGGTTCCTTCCACAAGGCGAACCAGGTGCGAGCCGAAAAATGGCCGCACACCTTGTTGACCACGTCCACCCACGATACGAAACGCGGTGAAGATGCTCGCGCGCGGCTTGCTGCCTTGTCGCTGGTGCCGGAAGAATGGGCTGCAAAAGTCACCAGTTGGAGCCGCATTCTGCGCGCCAGGCATGGAGATGTAGAAGGGACAGCTCCCCCGGCACGCAACGACGAATACCTGTTCTTTCAGAACTTGATTGCCAGTTGGCCGGCGGAATTGAGCCCGCCGCTGGCGCTGGAAACAACAAAGCTGACCGAGTACAGCGAACGCTTGCAGGCGGCGATGACGAAGTCGCTGCGCGAGGCACGCGTCCGTTCGAATTGGATTTCACCTGACACCGAGTATGAGAAAGCAGTGACGGAGTTCATTCGCGATGCGTTAAATCCCGAAGTGTCCGGCACATTTCTGGAGAATTTTCTGCCGTTCCATGAACGTGTCGCCCGGATGGGAGTTCACAATTCGCTCGTCCAGATGGTCCTGAAAATCACTTCGCCTGGTGTACCCGATTTTTATCAAGGCAGCGAGTTATGGGACCTAAATTTGACCGATCCAGACAATCGCCAGCCCGTGGATTTCGCAATGCGAGGCCGTTTGCTGGAGAGTGTGCGCGAGTTCTCCGCGGAGGACCGTGCGTGCTCACTCTCGCAGCTGTTTAAAAACTGGCACGACGGGCGCATCAAACTTGCGCTGCTCGCGGTGCTTCTGAATTTTCGACGCGACCATCGTGGCTTATTCGAGACGGGCGCGTACGAACCGTTATCATGTAAGGACTGCGAAGAACCACGGGTGTGCGCGTATCTAAGAACGGCGGAACGAGGAGTCTGCTTGGTGGCGGCCTCACTAGATGCGCGGCTGCAACCGCCGGATTATCGCGGCATCAAGCTTGATCTGGGCATCCGGGCGGATGTGCTTCACTGGCGCGATGTGATTATGGGGAGGAGTGTGCACTCGGAAAACGGCGCCATCGACCTCCCCGAGATATTCGCTAGTCTTCCCGTGGCGGTGTTGATCCCGGTCAGCCGATTCGGGGCACAGCGGAGCTAGAATTTCGCAACTCAGTACAGAGTCCACTGTATTGTTCGCATTCCCTCGTGCGCCTATAAACTCGAAGAGTAGTCAATTCAAGGCACGAAAGTAGGTCCCCCGATGTCAAGCCAAGCTGGAGCAGTAACCGCAAGAGATTTTCCCACGACGATTCCGGTCAACCATGAAAACCGGCGCGTAGTCGACAGCCTGAAGCAAAAGGTTGCGCGACGCGCTTATGAATTGTTCGAACGCGGAGGACGGGCCGAGGGCAATGACATGCGGCATTGGTTGCAGGCCGAGTCAGAGATATTGTCCAAGATTGCAGAAATCCGCGAGACGTCTTCTTCTTACACAGTGAATGTCCCGGTGCAAGGGTTCAAGCCGGATGAGATTTACGTAGGCGTGGATGCGAATCGCACCCTGGTCTTGGCGGAAACACAGGATACCGCGGACGGTCGCAGCAAATCGCAGCAGCCAGGCTTCAGCCGTGAGTCGCTTTTCCTTGCCGCGGATTGGCCCGCCCCGGTCGACCCGGCGACCGCGAGTGCGCAAATCAAAAATGGCAGTCTGATACTGACTGTGAAGCGGGTAGTGCCATTGGCAACGAGTTAAGAGCCGCACTGGATCGCCGTCACACTTGTAAGCTTGCAGGGAGACAAGCCCTCACCACCCGCTATTCTTCTGACAAAATGACATCTCCATTTCCATGGTGGTATCCCGTGGGTGCCCAGCTTCATGCAGATGGATCGGCCTTCCGCGTTTGGGCGCGCGATCATAAAACAGTTTCGGTTGTGGTCAAAAATCGCGAGTACCCGCTGCACTTGGAAGACGATGGCTATTTTGCTGGGGACGTAAAGGAAGTTCGAGCAGGCGACACATATCGGTTTTTGCTGGACGGCGAAGGGCCGTTTCCTGATCCGGCGTCTCGCTATCAGCCGGAAGGTCCGCATGGGCCTTCCCAGATCATCGATCCGAGCCATTTTGCCTGGACCGATCAGGCGTGGCAGGGAATCAAGCTGGCGCATCAGGTCATCTATGAACTGCACATCGGTACGTTTACCCGCGAAGGAACATGGCCATCAGCAAGTCCACAGCTACCGGTATTGGCGGAGCTGGGGGTCAGCGCGATTGAGGTGATGCCCGTAGCGGAGTTTGCCGGATCCTTCGGCTGGGGATACGACGGCGTGGACCTGTTCGCACCCACACGCATTTACGGGGCTCCGGATGATTTCCGTGCATTCGTCGATGCGGCGCATCGTTGCGGAATCGCCGTCCTGTTGGATGTGGTCTACAACCACGTCGGCCCCGACGGCAATTACCTGAGGAAGTTCTCCGAAAGTTACTTCACTGCAGATCACAAGACGGACTGGGGCGAAGCAATCAATTTTTATGGCCAACATTCAGCGCCGGTGCGCGAATTTTATACCGCGAACGCCGCTTACTGGATCAAAGAATTCCATCTGGATGGATTGCGACTGGACGCGACACAAAATGTTTATGACAAATCCAAGAACCATATCCTCGCAGAGATCAACCGCAGCGCGCGAAAAGCCGCCGGCCCGCGTGGGATTATCGTCGTGGCGGAAAACGAACCGCAGGACACAACGCTGATTCGTCCCGAAAAAGAAGGCGGCTACGGCTTCGATGGACTGTGGAATGACGATTTTCACCACTCTGCAACGGTGGCGCTTACCGGAAGCCGCGAAGCCTATTTCGGCGATTATTTGGGTTCACCGCAGGAACTGCTTTCTTCCTTGAAGTATGGCTTCCTTTATCAAGGGCAGTGGTATTCCTGGCAGAAGCAAAGGCGAGGCACGTCCACGTTAGGCAGCAATCCAGCCGCAATGGTGACGTTTCTGCAAAATCACGACCAGATCGCGAATTCCGGTCACGGCTGGCGAATTCATCGACTCTGCTCTTATGGGCAGTACAAAGCGATGACTGCAGTCTGCTTGCTCGGCCGCGGAACGCCGATGCTGTTCCAAGGCCAGGAATTTGCGTCGTCCTCGCCGTTTGTCTTTTTTGCCGACCACAATGGCGATCTGGCGGAAAAGGTTAGAAGCGGACGCGCGGAATTCCTGCGTCAATGGCGCAGCCTTGCTACGGGCCAGTTGAAATTCGACGATCCTTGTTCGCGGGAACGCTTTGAGAACTGCAAACTCGATTTATCGGAGCGGGAAAAGCATGCAGAGATCTATGCTCTCCACCGCGACCTTCTTAAGCTAAGGAAAAGCGATGCGGTATTTCAGCTCCAGGACCGGCAGTTTGACGGGGCGATTCTGGGGCCTGAGGCGTTCGTAGCGAGGTTCTTTTCGGAGGGATACCGCGATGACCGACTCCTGGTCGTTAATCTCGGTGTGGAACTACATCTAAATCCGTGTCCAGAACCTTTGCTGGGAGCTCCCGCAACTATGGAATGGGAGGTTCAGTGGTCAACCGAGGATCCGCGCTACGGCGGCACCGGGACCGCGCCACTGGATTCCGAACTCAACTGGATTATCCCGGCTCATGCAGCCGTAGTATTGAAGCCGGCGAAAATGAAGGAAGGGAATCACAAACCTTGAATGGCGTGCTGCGTCGCGTAGCATATCGCAAGTCCGAAGCAGAGACGCGTGAAACTCTGTTGGACAAAGAGTGGCTGGTTACCAACGGCCTGGGTGGATATGCATCCGGAAGCCTAGCGGGAGTGATCACGCGCGGATTCCATGGCTATTTGGTGGCAGCGCTACCGACACCACTCGGCCGGATGATGATGTTGAATGACTTGATCGAAAAAGTCGGCTTGCCAGATGGGCAATCGGTGCAATTGAGCGGAGAGGAGCGCGTGAACACGCCATTGCAGGCGCAAGGTGCCGAGTATCTTGAAGAATTTTGTTTGGAAGACGGCGTCCCGGTGTGGATCTTCCGGTTTGGTGAAATATTGCTAGAGAAGCGAGTGCTGATGGTGTATCGCCAGAACACGGTGCACGTCAACTACCGGCTAAAGAGCGGGACGGCGGTGAAAATGACGCTGCGCCCATCGGTGAATTTCCGGCCGCACGAGGCGGCAGTGAGCACGCCGCTTGCCGGAAATTACGCGTTCACAGTGATCGAAGATACGTTTGAAATCGCGGCGCAGACGAACATTCCCGCCTTGCGACTGATGCTGCACGGAAAAGAAAAATCGTTAACCATGGACCGCACGCGATTTCAGGAAATTGTGTATCGCATCGAAGAAAGCCGGGGCTATGCGGCGCACGGCGATTTATGGAGTCCCGGATATTTTTCCGTCGTTCTAACGCCGGATCAACCAGTCACGCTGGTCGCGTCGGTGGAATCCTGGGACGCCATTCGCGCGGTCAGCCCAAAATATGCGGAGAGGGCTGAGTCTTTGCGGCGTAAACGATTGCAGGCGCGAGCAGTTGACGTGCCGGCCGAAGGAATAGCGCGAGAACTGGTTCTGGCCGCCGATCAATTCATTATTGTTCCGGAAGGACGTGGCGAAGACACGCTGCGCGCGCGAGCCGCCGGTGATGAAGTGCGGACCATCATCGCTGGTTATCCATGGTTCACGGATTGGGGACGCGACACGATGATCTCTTTGGAGGGGCTTACGCTCACGACCGGCCGAACGGTTGAAGCCGGATACATCCTCCGCACATTCGCGCATTACATCCGGCGTGGGCTGATCCCAAACATGTTTCCCGAAGGCCATGATGAGGGTCTGTACCACACCGCCGACGCAACACTGTGGTTTTTTCATGCGGTCGCCCGATATCTGGCGGCTTCCGGCGACCAGTTGTTTCTTCCGCAAATATTTCCGCAGCTGCAAGCGATCATCGAGTACCACCTGCGCGGCACGGATTTCGGAATCGGCGTAGATCCCGATGACGGATTGCTGCGGCAGGGTGCGGAAGGATACCAACTCACATGGATGGACGCGAAGGTTGAAGAGTGGGTGGTCACGCCGCGCCGCGGTAAAGCGGTGGAAATTAATGCGCTGTGGTACAACGCGCTCTGTTACATGAAGCAATGGCTGCAAGAGGAGGGAGAGACGGAGAAGGCAAGCGAAATGGGGATGCATGCGCAGCGTTGCCGCGATTCATTCCAGAAGCGTTTCTGGTATACGGCCGGAGGCTATTTGTACGATGTGGTGGATGGGGAAACTGGCGATGACTCCTCCTTGAGGCCCAATCAGATTTTCGCGGTCTCGCTGGATTTTCCGGTTCTGGAGAAAGACAAGTGGGCTCGGGTAATGGAATGTATCGAACGGACATTGCTGACACCGGTCGGTCTGCGGACGCTGGCTCCCGGCGAGAAGGAGTACAAAGCAAAATATTACGGCAATCTTCGCGCGCGCGATGCCGCGTACCATCAGGGAACAGTGTGGCCGTGGTTGATCGGGTCCTATGTCGATGCGTGGCTTAAGCTGCATCCTGACGAATTGGACCGTGCGGAGAGATTATTGCAGGCATTTGAAGATCGCCTGGGGCAAAACGCGGTAGGATCTATCGGAGAGATATTTGATGCGGAACCGCCTTATACGCATCGCGGGTGTGTTGCACAAGGCTGGAGCGTCGCCGAGGTGCTCCGCGGTCTTGTGAAGATAGCGACGTTGAAAAAGAAAACCGAGTCTGGTAAGCCCGCGTAACTCAAGTCTGGGTTCCTTATGAAAATTGAACGGAGCAGTGGAATTCTCTTACACGTAACGTCTCTTCCGGGCCGCTACGGGATTGGCGATTTGGGGGAGGAGAGCCGCTGGTTTGTCGATTGCCTGGCGGAAGCAAAGCAAAAACTGTGGTGTGTGCTGCCGCTGGGACCGACGGGGCCGGAAAATTCTCCGTATCAATCTCGTTCCGCGTTTGCGGGCAATCCTCTGCTGATCAGCCCGCAAGAATTAGTGCATCACGGGTATCTTTCCAGAAAGGATTTGCTGTCCCCGCCACTTTTCTCCGATTCACGTGTGCAGTTTACCGCCGTTCGCCGCTACAGGCAGTCCCTGCTGGAAAAAGCCTTCGAGCAATTTTCGGAGAACAAAGACTATCTCGCGTTCGAACGCAAGAATCGTCTGTGGCTCCAGCGCTTTGCCTTGTTCTTGGCGCTACGCGAGGCGAATGGCGACGTGCCGTGGAACCGGTTCGACCCCGCGATCAAGCCTAAGGCAGAGCGCATTCGATATCACAAGTTCGTTCAATACGAATTTTTCAGGCAATGGCATGCCCTCCGGGAACACTGCCAACGGCGCAGCATTTCCATCATGGGAGACGTGCCGTTTTACGTGGAGCACGACGGCGCCGATGTGTGGAGTCATCCGGAACTCTTCGACCTTGACAAGGATGGCGAACCGCGAACTGTCGGCGGTGTCCCGCCAGACTACTTCAGCAAGGATGGTCAGCTGTGGGGCAACCCCACGTACCGATGGGACAAAATGGAAGAACAGGGTTATCAGTGGTGGATCGACAGGTTTCGCGCGGTGCTCCAGTTGGTTGATTTCCTGCGCCTCGATCATTTCCGTGGATTTGAAGCGTTCTGGAGCGTTCGGGCGGATCAGTCGACGGCCAGAAATGGTCATTGGAAAAAAGGGTCTGGTGCTCGACTGTTTGAGACTGTCCGCAAGAAACTTGGCGGCCTTCCCTTCATCGCGGAGAACCTGGGAATCATTACGCCGGAAGTCGAGGATCTTCGCCGCCAATTCGGTTTATTGGGCATGGCCGTTCTGCAATTCGCGTTCGATGATAACGGAATTCACCGACCGAATAACTACGTGCGAGAGCTGGTGACGTTCACGGGCACGCACGACAACGACACGACGCGTGGCTGGTGGAATGCCTTGCGGCGGGTAGCGCGAAGTCGGCCGCGCTCGGCAGACTTTGCGAAACTGAATTGCGTTAAGGCGTACTTGCAAAACGATGGCCGGGAAATCCACTGGTCATTTATTCAGGCAATTCTTACGTCGGTGGCTGAGATTGCGGTAGTTCCCCTGCAGGACGTGCTGGGACTGGGCTCCGAGGCACGGATGAATTCGCCGGGACGCGCAAAAGGGAATTGGCGCTGGCGCTTCGAGGAGAAACAGCTCACGCCAAAACTTTTGAAGCGATTGGCCGATTTGACGGAAGTCTCTGGACGCTGAGGGTTGCCGCGCCAATGGCTCGCAAACGTTTTGTGTTGTTGCTCCAGGTATTCACGGCCGCCACAAGCACCAGGCTTACCAGTGCCAGTACCGCGCGCACGAGGTGAGAGAGTTCCCAGCGATCACGAAGACGGGTCCAATCGTACGGCTGCCTCGATCGATCCTGTTTGCGACTTGTGGGATCGAATGAGAAAGACCGAGAGCCAGTCGCGCTTAAAGTTTTTCCCTGCAGCCAGGATTTGTTGATTGGGTGAATCGCGATCCAATAGACAGCTTGCATGGCGAGAACTCCGAGCAACGACCGAGTGCGAGCCAGAAAGCCACGGTGCCACGCGAAGTGGACCAAAGCAGGAGCGCAACGGCGATAAACGCGGCAAATTCACCGACGCCAGCAATCGTGAAGCCGGGGCATTAAATCTGTTGCATGGTCACATACGTCTGTTTCGGAAGGCGCACTTTGCCGGGTAACTCCAGCATGTGCGCCACCGCGGGCGCCATAGCGAAGGCGACAAGCGTGATGGCGATGACATACAACATTTGAAACAACACGATTCTTCACCTCCTTCGGTTACTTTTGCTTCTTGCGTGTGCTTCCAGAGTTACGGCCGCGGATCCGTTTCGAGAGCAGGGACTTTGCGCTCTCCAGTTCGGGGCGGCGCGAGCGCGATAGGCTGCGGCCGGCGCGATTGATGAAATAGTTGAGCATGCGCATGCCGGACAGCGGACCCCTGCGCCATAAGTCGCTCCATATTTCCTTTCACACGCAGCAAAACGATTCACCGAGCTATGTTCGCCGCGTCCGTATGGTCCAACGGCTTTCCCAAGGCTTGACCGTGTGATCCACGTTGTGGCCGTCGGGATCACGGATGATGCAGAGATAGCCGGCATAGGGATTCAGAAAAGCGGGGCCAAATTGCAGCAAGCGCGCATTTTCCCCCTCGGTGGCGACGGCATCCACGGCCTCTCGCGACGGTAACGCAAATCCGAAATGACTGATCGGCCCTAATGGTGATTGCGGCTTTGCACCGGGGATGGAGTGCGGCGTACCTTCCTGCAGCACGAGCATGAAACCGCTTTCGTCAGATGCGGGCCGATCACTAAGCCACACAACTTCCATGCCGGTGCTCGATGCATCGAGAATGCCGGTCGATCACGCGGAGATTCGTGAAGCGCTCGTAGAATGCAATGCTGGCCTGCAGGTTGCGAACGTGCAGGGCCAAGTGTGTCCATCGTGCCTTCATTGTTTTGTCAGCGGCTCCGGCGGGAATTGTCTCCATCATACGGTCCGTGTAGCTGGTTCCCGCTCTCTTTGGCAGATAACGACAAGTGAGCCCGGCGGGGCAATACAGGATGGGATGTAAGCCGGGGAATGTACATCCAAAACCTGATTGGGACCTGGGTGCGCCGAAGGGCACCGACAGACCCTTCAGTGAGGCAGTTTGGCCAGAGGTTGGTTACGGACCACTCGAAGGCAGGGGACGAGTTGAAGAGTCTCGCAATCCAATCGTTAATTACGCCGCCGGCGGACGTCTCGAAATCCTCTCGAAACTATCTGGCGCGGAATTCGATAAGGCCTACGCGAACGAGACAGTGAAGACCACGAGAAAGACGCGGCGGAATTTCAGAAGGAAGCGATAAGCGGCAAGGATCCATCGCTGAAGGAATTTGCGTCCAAGACGCTGCCAACGTTGCAATCGCACTTGCAGCAAGCGCGGGAAATGCAGAGGACGGTTCAGGCTTCCACGGAAAACTAGAATCCGGGCAGCCGCTGCTCGTTTAAGAGGCTAGCGTGCCGATTCGTGCCGAGAGACGAGCGAAGAGGCAGGCACCTGCCCGACTGCATCCGGCTTAGCCTCCAGGTAAAAGCGGAATTCACACGTGCCGCAGCGGTAGGGTTTCCACCCAAGCAGGCTGAGGAACATTTTCTCCATGGGCCGACGATGCGACCGGAAAAGATAACTTTGCCCGCAGCGGGGACATTCGCGAATCTTGCCGACCATGGTGAAATAATTACTCTGCACTTTGGGTTGAAAGGAATCAGGTTTTTTCTGTATAGCGTTTTTCGTTTGTTTTCATGAACTTGAAATCGGCCGCGTTTGCGGTTATGGCAATTTTTCGACGCGAATCGGCAACACACGCGCGACTCCGGGGGGCGTGATAGTTTGCGGCTAGAATGACAGCCCAAATCCCCAAAACACCGCTGCCGCCCGAGGATCACGATCAGGAATCCGACGCTATAACCAAACTTGGGAATCAGCCCGGTCCAGGAAGCATGCTGCAGGTGCGCGGCCAGCAGCGCTTCCGCAAGCAACGAGAAGCCCATCGCGTGTATTGATCGCCGGGGACTCTTGAATAGTGTCGCTCGGATGCGGTTTTTCTCGGTTCAGAATCAGCCGCGATCCGGAATTGCGGGGAAACCCAACCTCACCTGGAGAGGAGAAGCGCGGAAGGAACCGGGATTCATCGTCACGCCGCACCAGTTACAAGTTCTGTTGCTTCTGGGGATTCGGTGTGACCAAAGGCTTCATCAGGAAGTTTCTTTAGGTTTCCGTTGGGCGCGGGAGCTCGCTTATCTTTGTCGGGATTTTGGAGTTTTGGTTACTCGGAGGAGTTGCGGATTCTAGTTTCTCATTCTTCCGTTTTTGCGGCCTTCGTTTGGTGGGGCTCATAGGTTTTCCCTTGGAGGACAGGCTCAAGAGGATCACTTTCAACGGCAAGGCCATGTCCAGGAGCCGAGTCTTGTTGCTTCGCAACTTCCTGCGCCGATCGCTGCGCCTCCAACATTCCGAGTGTGGTTAACAGCCAGTGAATGGAGAGGAGAGTACGCATTGTGTCACCCGATCAACCTCTGCTTGCCTCGTCTCGCGCGTTATCACCGCTACGGGCCGCGAGCTAGGAAGCTAGCCTCCTCACTAATGTAGGTGTGGGCGGGAACCCTTACTCTAGGGTTAAAGCCTTATGAGACAAAACGAGATGCGGTAGAACAGTTTCTATTCATTTTCACGCGGCGACATCCAAGTAACTGTGCGGTCGAGATTCCTCTCGATCCACTAAAGCACGCTGGCGCACTGATGAGCTTCCTGCAGCGGGTTCCAGGATTCCGTGACCGGCGTTTCTAAAATACACATTTTGCCTGATGGCTAAGCGGGGGATTTCGTGGCAAAAAATACTCGCTTGAGCATGGGGGGCCGGGGTGGCGTCTGACTGGGGGCGACACCCCGACCTGTAAACCTGTTCAGTTAGCTTCTTCCTTGGTTATCTTCTTCGCGATCTCGCCGATCGCAAACGACATTACAGAAAAGACCCGATAGACGAAATTAACGCTGTCGATGTACGAATGAGGTGGCGCAAATAAAGGTCGGGGCGCCGTCTTCGCGCGGAAGAGACGCCCCGTCACTTCTTTAACCCTCAGCAGAACTATCGACAACGAAACAATCCGGACCCCATGCAGAAATGTTCAGGGCGCTTTCCCGATCCACCACAGCACCCTGGCGAGAATTTTCCACCGCTCTTTGGCGCTCAGAGTAATGGACTGGTATCCGTGATTTTCCGGCTCGAGAATTTCGGTGTGATCGTAGCGTTTGAATCGCGAAACCGTTAAGCCCTGATCTTTGTGCCAGGCGACCACGATTTTCCCATCCAATTTCATGTGGTCGGCTTGCGAAGAATCCACGGCCACGATGCAGCCATCGGGAATGAGTGGAGTCATCGATTGGCCGCGCACGCGAAGGCAGCTGGTTGCGGCTGGATTGGGGCACCAGTCCTTTGGCGCCGCGATCATGCTTTCGATCGGACCCGCCAACAAGCTGGACGGATGACCACCTCTTTCGCCGTGCGCGGCCGCGATCGCCTTCAAAACCGGAATGGCGACAAGCTGCAGCTTCTCCGGGCTTAGTTTTCGCGCACCGCCGCCCGCTCGAACAACCTCGAAATCCGCGAACCTGCTTTTCTGCAAACGCTCCCGCAGCACCGGCATGACGCGCAGCAGGTTTTCATTGTGGAGTCCGGCGCGGCCCCAGAAATACCAGCAGTCGGGATCTCCTGCGAGATTCCCCAACTCAATGTAGCCGCGATCGGTGGGTTCCTGCTCGCCGCGTTCCCAGCGAGAGATGGCCATTGCGGAGTAATGCAGACGCTGGCCAAGTTCCACCTGATTCAAGCGCAGCTTATGCCGCAGTTCCCGAATTGGGTTCGCCCAGTCCGGAGAGGAAGGCTTCGATTTTTGGGTGGCTTTGGGCATGCTCGAATCAGAGCCTTGATAGCGAAAGAATCGTCGTCCCCCCCAGACTGTACGCCAGCGTACATGGGTTTGCAATGCGAAAAGTGTAGCGTCAGGCGGCTACCGGTTTCAACTAGTCGCCAACGGTAGATGAGAGTAGAGTTACCCCATAAGTCCCATTCGCAATAGACGGAGATGTTTTCCCGAGGCTGCTTTGATCACCCTGTCCAAATCTGTTTCACGCTCGAAGAATGTCGCACCTTCCTCCAATGGATCCAATAGTCAAAAAGTTCAGAACGGAATTCTGCTGAGCCTTGCCGCAGACGAGTTCGACGCGCTATTCCCAAAGCTGGTCTTCGTCGATCTTCCCAAGCACGCGCTCTTGAACGAAATCGCGGAACCCATCGAGTGGGCGTACTTCATCAACTCCGGCCTGGCGTCCTTTCTGAATGTGATGGCCGATGGAAAGAGCGTGGAAGTGGGACTGACTGGCAAAGAGGGATTCGTTGGCCTGCCACTGCTGGCTGGTTTCAGCACCAGCCCGTCGCGAGCAGTGATGCAAGTGGACGGCAGCGGATTTCGAATCAGCCCCGTGGATTTCCAGGAAGCTTTGAAAGCATGTCCTAGTTTGGACAGGAACTTGCAACGCTTATCGCAGATACTGGGAATGCAAGCAATGCAGACAGCAGCGTGCAATCGTCTGCACGAGGTGGACCAGCGGTTGGCCCGCTGGTTGTTGATGAGCCAGGACCGGCTCGCGGGAGATGTGGTGCCACTAACGCAGGAGACGTTGGCGAACATGCTGGGAACGCGACGCGCCAGCGTGACAGAAGCGGCAGGCATCCTGCAAAAAGCCGGCTTGATTACTTATCGGCGTGGCGACGTGAAAATTGATGATCGGCGGGGACTGGAAGCGGCCGCGTGCGAGTGCTACGACGCAATGACGCGTTTGGCGGAGAAGTGGCGCAGCGAGGCGAGCACCGGCTAATCCGGCGGGCCCGGCCTCGTGTGGAATCCACGATACCAATTGCAAGGTGACCGCGTGTTTACTGGGAGATATTGTTCCGGCGGGGTTCATGTCAATTTGTACGCTAGCGTACGGCTTTCCGGGTATTGCCCCCACTTGTGCCGCCGTTAGACTCCAAACCAGATACCTTTGTCCGTCGCCGACCGTGGTTTGACGAGCTTCGGCCAGCAACCTACCAGGGCGTCTGGGGAGGTTTGCATGTTGGCCCAAATCCTAATCGTCGATGACAGCCCTTTTCTGCGCAGTTCGATCCGTTCGAGCATTGAACACAATACGGACTGGCAAGTATGCGGCGAGGCAGAAAATGGCCAGGTTGCCATTGAGAAAACCAGGGAGCTGCATCCTGATCTGATTATTCTGGATTTAGCTATGCCGATCATGAACGGCCTGGATGCCGCGCGACATATAGCCAGTTTTGATCCGGGTGTTGACATCGTCCTGTTCACAATGCACGATTCCAGGGAACTTTCGAAGTACGCGGAATTGATCGGAATCAAACAGGTGCTATCAAAATCCAGTGGTGGCATCGACCAATTGCTGAGTACCGTCAGAGTGCTTCTCGATCAGAAACATTGATCGCTGCCACCGCCAAGCCTTTCAGACCTACAGGATGATCCCGATGGACGGACGGAATCTCCGGCCATAACCTAGGGCTAATTCGTACAGAGAACATTTCTCACCTTCACTCCAGACGGCTCTAACCGGGCCGTCTTCTCTTTTTGGGCCGCGCTCTAGTGTTATGCTGGGTCAGGCCGGTGGAATTGATCGGGCCGACAGAACACGCAAATCCTCCCTGGGAATAAGACATGGCACTGCAACTGACTGCAGCGGAAGTACGCGCTCTTGGCGCGCTGGTGGAAAAGGAAATTACCACGCCGGAGTACTATCCGCTTTCGGTGAACGCGCTCATGAACGCGTGCAACCAGAAGTCGAATCGCGAGTCGGTGATGACGCTGGACGAGGAGGCAGTGCGCCAGGCGCTTCGCTCGATGTCGGAACAGGCGCTGGTGCGATCGGCGGGAGGAGATTCTCGGGTGCCTAAGTACGAGCACCGCCTGAATGAACTCTACAATTTTCACCGCCACGAGATCGCGGTGTTGTGCGTGCTGATGCTGCGCGGCCCGCAAACCCCTGGAGAATTGCGCACGCGGGCAGAGCGAATGTACGCGTTCGAAGATTTGGAAGCTGTGCATGCCGCGCTGAATTTGCTGATGCGGCGAGAGCCGGCACTCGTGAAAGTGCTGCCAAGACAGCCGGGAACGAAGGAGTCGCGGTACATGCATCTGTTGGCCGGCGACACAGCGCCAAGCACGGATGTGGCGCCGGGTGCCGCTATCGCGCAGGCCGCGGGGCCGGCAATGGGGACGGTGCGCACCGAACCGGGCAACGGAGAACGAATCGCGCAACTCGAGATGGATGTCGACGAGTTACGAAGAGAGCTGGAGACACTGCGACAGCAGTTCGCCGCGTTCCAAAAACAATTCCAATAGTGGACAACGCCGAGGGTCAAGCCGGAGCAACATCCTCGCCGAACAAGCGGGCTCGAGCGTCTGGGGCCAGAGGGGAATCGGGGCCGCTGAAAACCAAATCGGGGACGCGGGTCTTGTCCTGGCCGATGAGCGGCAGGGCGTGAGCGCGGCGAGCGTCGGCAGAAGGACCGGTGACGAGGAAAAACTCGCGAAGCCAACCTGTCACGGTTCGAATGATGGTATAGAAGCGGTTTTGTTCGCAAGCATAGGAACGGCCGGAGACGTCCCAGTCCCCGTTGCTGAGTAACGCGTCGCGGAGCGTACGAGAACCGCGCAAAGCAAGCGAGAGGCCTTGCCCCCAGGACGGATCGCTATTGGCAGCCGCGTCGCCTAGGAGCGCCACGCCATTGGCATAGGGACGTTCCACCCAGCTGTCGGCGCCTTCAAAAGTGGCCAGCGGGCCCGCTTGCTTAGCAGCAGAAAAATACCTTTGCGAGGTTCCAGTCCACTCGAAGCTGTCTAGCAAACGGGCGAAATCCGAAGGCCCTTGAAATCGCGGACACGTTTCACCCCAATAGCAAAAATAAGCGCGGATACGGCCCTGACCTTCCGGAGCCCACGCTATGACTTCGCCGAGAGCAGAATTGGTGAACAGGTGGAAGGTGTCGTCGGGTAGCGGAACATTCTCCATAAGGACTCCCGCGATACAGAAAGTCTGCTGTTCGCGTTGCACGTGGAAACCGGGCAGCCTCCTAAATTGTGAGTTTCGTCCTTCGGCGACGACCACGAGGCGAGCTTCAGCTTCGTCGTTCGATCCGTCGGTGCGATAAGTTACGCTCGGCGTAGCGCCCTGGCTGATAGCACAGACGCTCGTGCCGCGCCGAACCTCGGCGCCAGCGGATTCAGCCGCTTGCAGGAGCGAAGTTTGCATGCGCGGATGGTAGAAGGTGTAGATTGGAGTCCTGGTGAGAGTAGTTGCAGGGAGGTCGCGATGTTCAATCTGTTGCGGCCCCATATATTGATCGAGCCAGCGTAGCTCGCACGCTCCGCTATTTCGAAGAGCTTCGGACAATCCGAGAGAATGAATTTCTGCCACTCCCCAAGGGCAGAGAATTTCACCGCGAACGCGATCACGAAACTCAATCTCGCTCTCCAGGAGCAAGACCCGCGCACCAGCCTTGGCCATGGAACAAGCCAGCGAGGAACCAGCAATGCCGCCACCGATGATGACGAGATCGTACGCGTTGGTGCGGGACATGCCGCCTCCGGTGCCGAATTGTTTCTCATCAAGGGCGATAATTTCAAGTGGGAAGGTCGTCAAAAATTGCGTCCAGAGCACGCAACGCCGTCCTGCCTTGAGAGACCGTTAGTGCTTCATTTTTTTTGGAAAACACCGTGAACGACGGCGCCGGGGCCACTGTGCATGCGGCCTTCATCGAGCGAGACTGTAGCTTCCTCAAGAGCAAGAATCTCAGCAGCGGCAAAATCCTGACGGAGGATTTCGGCGGAGTAGAGAAGGTCGGTTTGTTTAGGGCCGCCGGAGGAGAATTTCAGCTGCGCAGGAGTGAAGGCTTCGAGGATGCAAAGTCCGCCAGCTACCAGCGCGTGCAACATGTCTGCGTGAATGATCGAGCGCACATTCGGGAATAAGTGCACAAAAATCGAAAAGATGGCGTCGAACTGATTTCGCGGCCACGCCCAGGTGGAAAGATCGGCTTGTTCAATCGTAAGGCTGAGGCCGGCGTCGCGCGCAGAGTTGCGGGCGCGCGCGACCCCGATGGGCGAGAGGTCGACGGTGTGGACTCGGAAGCCCTGCTTTGCCAGCCATAGACCATTGCGTCCGTAGCCATCGCCGGGAACCAGCACGGAAGCACCGGGTGCGAGGCGCTGGGCCTGTGCGCGTAGATAGCTATTGGGTTGCTCGCCATACACAGGCTCGGCCTTGCTGAAACGTTCGTCCCACATCGCGGCGGGATTGCTTCGGTTTTCCATGGGAAATTATTCTCTCGTCGAGGATATCACTGGCGCCCACGGCTCGGTAACTTGGTCTGCTTTGGCAGGACGAGGGGCAGATTCGCGGAGGTGCGGAAAGTTGCAATTCCCGGAGCAGGCGGTAAGATACGGAATCCGGTTGAGGGAGCCCGATTCAGCGGAAGTAATTCGAAAATGATCAGTTACGACGATGGCACCAACTCGCAACCCTCCGCAGAGACAGGATTTCTGAGCCGGGTATTGTTCTCTACCCATCACAAGACGATTGGTTTGCAGTACCTGTGGCTGGCGCTCGGCAGCGTCCTGGTGGGCATGGTGCTTTCGGCGTTGTTACGGATGCAAGCATCATGGCCCGACACGGCGATACCGTTTTTGGCCGGGATCGAGAATGCACCAGAAAGATATGCCTCCATGCGGCTGTTGCACGGCTCGCTGATGGTGTTTTTTGTGCTGACGGCCGCGCCCCAGTTGGGATTTGGAAACTTTCTGTTGCCGCTGCAAATCGGGGCACGAGAGATGGCTTTTCCCGCGCTGAACCGGCTGTCGTTCTGGATGACGTTCGCGTCACTGGGCGGAATGACCGACGCGTTTTTCCTGCAGCCGGATCAGGGAGTAAACGTGTGGCTGGCGAGCGCGTCGGTGTTTTGCCTGGCGGGGCTGTTTAGCGCACTGAATTTCACCACGACTGCCATCGAACTGCGCGCGCCCGGGATGACCCTGCCGCGAATGCCGGTAACGGTTTGGGCGTGGTTCATCAACGCGATTTTGAGCATGCTGATTTTCAGCGTGCTGCTGGCCGGATGCTGCGCGCTGCTGTCGGACCGCCTGCTGGGCTCGGATTTTTTTTCGGCCACCGCGTTTCTGGCACACCAGCCGCGCAACCTGGTGAGGCAAGGAAGCTTGCCGATCCTGTGGCAAAGGTTGTTCTGGTATTTTGCGCAAGCGGAAGTGTACGTGGCGATGTTGCCGTGTTTTGGATTTACCACCCACTTGATCGCGACGTTTTCCCGAAAGCCCGTGTGGAAAGAGCGCTTGGTGGTACTGGCCCTTTGTGGCGTGGGCGTCGTGGGATTTTGCGTGTGGGGCTATCACATGTTCGCCACGGGGATGAATCCCTATGCGCCATTGGTTTTTGCTGTGCTCGCGTCGTCGCTGGGAGTTCCCGCAGCATTCCTGCTGGCCAGTTGGCTGGGGACGTTGTGGAACGCGCGGCTGCGATTGACCACATCGATGCTGTTCGCGATCGGATTTATCTCTCTGTTCGTGGCGGGCGGATTATCCGGCCTGTTTCTGGCGCGTCACGATATGGCAATGGCATCGGTCAGCGAAGACTTTGTCATCGGGCACTTTCACCTGGTGATGGGGGTGGCGGCAACGTTTGCGATTCTGGGCGCGCTGTTTTTCTGGTTCCCGAAAATGTTCGGCTGCCGGCTGAATGAGGCGCTGGGTAAAGTGCACTTCTGGATGACGTTTGCCGGTGTCTATGCGATTTTTATGCCCATGCACTGGCTGGGATTACTGACGCAATCGCACTTGTTCGCGGAAGAGCAACGGGCGGCGCTAGCGTCCGCAGGTGCGTCGATTCGAACGTTCGTGACCGTGGCGACGATCTGGACGGTGTCAGCCCAAGGAGTGTTCGTGTTCAATTTTTTCAGCACGCTGCTCAGGCAGAAAAAAGTGGAGCAAGACAACCCGTGGGCGGCTACGACTCTCGAATGGAGTGTGGGCTCGCCTGCGCCGGAAGACAACTTTGGCAGCATCGCTCCGGTGGTCTATCGGGGAGCCTATGAATTCCTCGCGGAAGACGAAAAGGATTTTACGCCGCAGCACCTCTCACCGGAACAGTTGACGCAAGAGCGTCAGTAGGAAGGAAGAGGAAGGAAGAGGAGCCGGAGAAAAAAATGCCAAGCGCGACCTCAACAAAAGAAATTGAGCTGATCGTCGAACACACCAGGCGAGGCGGTGGCGGCGGAAACTTGCCGCCCGCAGGAGGCAATGGAGGCGGCAACGGAGGTGGCGGAAAAAAACCGGGAAAAGGGCAGCCGTCTTCGAAGCGGTACTTCACCGGAATAGTGGTCGGGATTGTCTCGATCCTGATGTTTTTCATGGCATTGGCGAGCGCGTTTCTGGTGCGCAAGGGGACGAGCGGCGATTGGGTTCCGGTGCACATTCCGGCGCTGCTATGGATTAACACCGCGGTACTCCTGATCAGCAGCGGAACTCTGGAGCTAGCGAGAAAGCACCTGGCGAAGGCGGACGGCGCGGGATTCAAAACGTATTGGATGTTAACCACGGCATTGGGCCTTGGATTTTTGATCGGCCAAGTGGTCGCGTGGCGGCAGTTGGCCCATCAAGGGATTTACCTCGCCACCAATCCCGCGAGCAGTTTTTTCTACATTTTTACCGGCGCCCACGCTCTGCACTTGATTGGCGGAATTGCGGCGCTCGGCTATGTGGCGCGGCAGAATTTTTCGGAAGCAAACGTGACGAGGTCTGTGGCGGCAGAAGTCACGTCCTACTATTGGCATTTCCTCGATGCGTTATGGTTGTTTCTTCTGACCCTGCTTTATTTAGGTAAATAAGGCGCTTTCTTTGCCAACATTTCATAGACAGCGCGGAACTTTCCCGTCCCATAATTCGTAGACCGTATGAGAGAACGTAGCTAACGAGCCAATCTGGGTGTGCGTGGCCGCGAGCAACGTCGCATTGATCAAGCAGATGACTGATACGAATTGCTTTCGAGAGTCGCGCGAAATTTCGGGCTGCTTGTGCTTAAGATGTGGAACAGGAGTGCTTACAGAATTTACGGGGGAAGTGATTCAAAATCTGCTTACCCGCCAGCACTTAGTGCGTCTACATCTGCATAGTCTGTTCTAAAACCGCTACCGCCGACGCTGGTCACATGGGGGATCGAAGATGAGTCTATTTGTGTCCGTTTTATTCAGGAAGACTTTTACTTACTTAACAATTTCAGTTGGATTGCTGCTCGGAGTGGGTGGGAGTTTGGTCCTGGCGCAGGTGCCTACAGGCTCCATCGTGGGGACGGTGGTGGACCCACAGGGACTGCCGGTAGAAGGCGCCTCGGTGACGCTGACAAATCAGGGCACAAATTACCTGTACCACGCGGTGACCGGGTCGAATGGCGGATATCAGTTCCGGAGCATCGGCGACGGAATGTACCTTGTCAGCGCTTCCAAAGAAGGATTCAAGAACGCAGCGGTACAGAACATCAAGCTGGACGCGGCAACGGAATACTCTGTGCCGCCGATCAAATTGGAAGTGGGGACGAAGACGGAAACGGTAACGGTGGAGGGTGGAGCGGAAGTTGTCAACACCACGAACGCGGAACAGACGGGCACAGTGGAGAAGAAACAGATCGACGACTTGCCGATTCTGGATCGCAATCCGCTGAACCTATTGAGCCTGCAACCTGGTGTGGCGAATAGCGGACCGAACGGTTCGATGGTGACGACAATTAACGGGCAGCGCTCAAGTTTCTCCACTTTGACGCTGGACGGCATCAATATTCAGGACAATTTCATCCGCGAGAATACTTTGGATTTCAGCCCCAACCAGCCACTTCTGAGCCAGACTCAGGAGTTCACAGTGACGCAGCAGAACGGAGACGTGGACAAGGGCGGCTCTTCCAGCGTCAGCCTGGTTACTCCGAAGGGCACGAACAACTGGCATGGCAGCGCCTTCTGGTATTACCGGAGCAACAGCTGGAAAGCGAACGACTGGTTTAACGCGGCGAGTGACGTGCCGGTTCCATTCCTCCTGCAGAATCAGGGCGGCGGAAACATCGGCGGCCCAATCATCAAGAATAAACTCTTCATCTATGGATATTACGAGTTGCTGCGCTTGCGTGCGACCACGCCGGTGAACACGACGATTCTGAGTCCCGCGATACAAGCTGCATTGGCGGCCCCGAATCCGACGCTGCCGTTTACCTATCAGCCTGTCGACGCCACCACGGGATCTCCGGTGGGGAATCCCGTGACCACCAACCTGCTGCAAATTCCGGGTGGTCCTGCGGGGGGATGGACAGTGGACCCGACGATGCTGGCACTGATCCAGTCAGTACCGGCGACTGCAAACAACAACCGCGTAGGGGATGGGGTCAACCTTCTGGGCTATCAATTCAACAAGCGCAACGACAACTCTCGAGACAACACCGGAGTTCGCGTCGATTACAATCTGAATGATCGCAATACCTTTTCGGCAACCTATAACTGGAATCGCGACTTTGTGGACCGCCCAGACCTTGACACAAGTTTCAGTACCGTACCGCTGATCAGCAATGATGACCACATCAATTTTCTTTCCACGGCGTGGCGCTGGAATCCAAAGGCGACGGTTACGAATGAGGTGCGCTTTGGATTCAATTTTGCGCCTGCTTATTTCCTCACCACCCAGAATTTCAGCTCGGGAACTGTCATTGACAGCTTCGACACTCCGGGTTTTCTGCCGTTCACAAACCCGAATCCTAATTTCTTCCCGCAAGGCAGAAACACGCATACCTGGGTGTGGCAGGACAATGCCACGTGGATTCACGGTAACCACCTGTTTAAATTCGGAGGGCAGTTCGAACGCGTGACGATTTTCGTGACGAATTCACTGGGGATCTATCCGACGCTTGAGTTGGGGTTCGCCCCGAACAATTCGTTTGGTCCGAGTCCAGCCAACTTCCCTGGGCCACCAGGAACGCAAGCAGGCACGGCGGATTTCGACAATGGAAGCGCACTGCTTTCCAGCGTTGCGGGAGTTCTGAACAACGTCTCGCAAACGTTTAACGTCACCAGCCAGACCTCGGGATACGTGAACCGGGCGCCGCAGAACAACAACTTCAGTCAGAACGACTTCGCGCTGTATATTGCGGACAACTGGAGAGCGACGCGAAAATTGACCGTGAATTTTGGGGTGCGGTGGGAAGACTTCAGCGCGGTCAACGAGAAGCAGGGACTAACCCTATTACCAGTCATACCGCTAGGACAGACGCCCGCGCAGGTTTTGCTGAGCGATGCCACGATTGACTTCGCGGGAGGACCGAGCAAGCGGGGTTTGTACAACTCCTTTCTGGGAGGTTTCTCTCCGAACATCGGAGTGGCGTGGGACCCATTTGGCGATGGCAAAACGTCCGTTCGCGCAGGCTTCAGTATGAATTATGTGAACGATGCGTTCTTTACGGCAGCGCAGAACGCGGTCACGGGAAACGCAGGATTGGCGACAACGGCCACCGCGGATCCAGTCGGCTTGAACGGGCCGACAGTCAGCAATCCGGTTGGCGTAGCAGTGCCGAGTTTCCAGATTCCTACGACGTTTTCACAGAATGCGGCGTTGTTGGGAGTTGCCAATAACATTGGCTACTCGATCGATCCGAACATCAAACCGCCGTATGTATTGCAATGGAACTTGAGTGTGCAACGCGACCTGGGTGCGGGTACCTCACTAACTGTGAGCTATGTGGGGAATCACGGTGTAGGCCTGTTCCGTGCCGTCGACGTGAATCAAGTACTCCTGAACCAGAATGGATTCCTGGCGGACTTCAAGCGGGCGCGACAGAACGGGTTCATCGCGCAGAGTGTTTCAGCGACCGACCCGCGTTGCGGTGGAGCGGGTACAGCGACGCAATGCGGGCAGTTTAATCCGCTGTACAATCCCAATCTTCCCGGCAGCCAGCAGCTAAGCATCTTTCCGAGTATTTGCGGACCGGGGCAGTCGGGATTTATAGGTCCCACTGACTTGAACGGGCTCGCATTCCTGAACAACGACATCTTGACTGGCGCATTTGGCGATCTGGCGGACGTTTACCACTACTCGCAATGCAATCCCTCCGACAGCGCCGGGAACACCATTCCTAATTTCTTCGCTCCGAGCGATCCCATCCGGGGCGGAGACTTATTGAAGAATACGTCGTTCTCAAGTTACAACGCCGGAGTCGTGCAGTTGCAGCGGCGCTTGAGCAAGGGATTGTACTTCCAGACGAGCTATGTGTTTAGCAAGGTGATGACGGACTATGGCACCGGAACGTCCACCGGAACCGACCAGAGCCGCTTTTTGCCCTACCTGAACAACGCAGACCCGCGGTTTGAAAAAAGCCGCGCCCCGTTTGACATCACCCAGCAGTTCAAAGCGAACTTCACGTATGAACTGCCGATCGGCCAAGGTCACAAACTGTCCTCGGACAACAAGTTTATGCGCATGCTACTGGACGGTTGGCAGACAGGCGCAATCTTTACGTGGCAATCGGGAGCGCCCTACTCCATCATTTCGGGACAGCCGACGCTGAATCGCTCGGGGCTGCGCTCTTCCCACAATACGGCGGTCGCGACGCTGGGTCACGGACAGATCAGCAACGATCTAGGTGTCTTCAAGCAAGATGGCGGGGTGGTCTACCTCATCAATCCGAAGTTGGTCAGTTCCGACGGAACTGGGGCACCGGCATCACCGCAACTGGACTGCGCTCCCGCTGTTCCGGGCGGCTTCTGCAATCCACAGCCTGGAGAGGTGGGGAACCTGCAACTATATGCATTCAACGGCCCGTCCTATTTCAACTGGGACCTCTCGGCAACCAAGCTGTTCCACGTTACCGAAAGGGTCAGCCTGAGCTTCCGCACCGACGCGTTCAACGTCTTGAATCATCCGACATTTGCGCCGCCGGTCGACACCAACGGCAATGCCTCTATGGACATCAACAGCCAGCAGTTTGGGCAAAGCATCGCTACGATCTCTAATCCACGCATTTTGCAGATGTCGCTGACTCTGAAGTTCTAGAGGTCCGCGGACGCCAACAGAAAAAGGGCGCGCTCAATTCGCGGCGCGTTCTTTTCTTTATATGGCGTGGTTGGAAAACAGTCCATCGGACGACAAGACGAACAAGCCGCCCGCCACAGATGGCGGCCGCTACAAGAGAGATGCGAGGCTAAGCAAGGCGCGCATCAACGGAGGCGGGCGGGCGGGTCCGCTGCAGGAGGAAGTTGGCTAGTGGATTGGCCAGCGGAAGAATTCGGCGAGACTTTGGCGGGAGCAGGGACGGGGACGCCAACGCCGAGGTTCCAGTCGAGATGATCCTTGCCGCAAGCCGGGCAATATCCCTTGCCGGTATCCTCATCCCGAAGGCTAGCGAGTTCATAGCAGCCGCAAACGCAGTCGCAGTAGCCGGTTTCGGAAGAGGTTTTGATTGGGACCAGGGGCATAGGTTCTCTCCGACAGCAAGAGAAGCATCGCACGGAGAAGAATAACGCGCAAGCCACGATGTCGCAGAGGCAGCTGCGAGCAGATGGATCGAAGAGATTGGCGCCAACCTACTGTGGGACCAGCCCCAGGTTTTTCAAGTGCGTGACGCGGAACGGTGAGCCGAGATTTTCACGCAGATCGATCCAGTGGTGTTCGGGAATGGAGAGAAAGACCTCCACAATTTTGGGATCGAATTGCGTGCCGGCACAGCGGCGAATCTCTTCGCGCGCGTGAGACATCGGAAGAGCATTGCGATACGGGCGGTCGCTCAACATCGCGTCGAGGGCATCGGCGATGGAGAAGATACGTGACCCAAGAGGGATCTGTTCGCCGCGCAAGCTGCGAGGATAGCCGGTGCCATCGAAGAATTCCTGGTGCGCGAGGACGATCTCCGCGGCGTCGCGCAGAAACGGAATGCGCGTGAGCATGTTATAGCCGATCTCGCAGTGAGTGCGCATGATCACTTTTTCGGCGTCGTCCAGCGGGCCTGGCTTGCGGAGAATTTTGTCGGGGATGGCCATTTTGCCGATGTCGTGAAGAAAAGCGGCGCGAGCCAGCACGGTGAGATACGGGAGAGGAACGGGAACGTTCTTGGCAATGGAAATGGTGTAGGCAGTGACGCGCTGGGAGTGCCCTTCGGTTTCGGCGTCCTTAAGGTCCAGAGCGCTGCCGAGTGCTTCCAGGGTGTCGTCGTACGACTGCGTCAAAAGATCGAGGGCGTCGGTCAGCTCCGCGGTCTTTCGCTCGACTTCCTGTTGCAGGTTGAGCTGGTAATTCTTGTTTTCAGTGACAAGTTGGCGATGTTGCCAGGCGCGTCCGACGGCATGGAAGAGTTGATCTTTTTCGAAGGGTTTCAGGATGTAGTCATAAGCGCCGCGGCGAATGGCCTGGAGAGCGGTGGAGATGTCGTGGATCGCGGTAACCATGATAACGGGAATTTCGGGGTCGTAACCGCGCAGCCAATCGAGAAGCTGAATGCCGTCCATTTCGGGCATGATCATGTCGCTGAGGACCAGGTCCGGCGTTTGCTTGCGGACAAACTCCTGAGCGGCGCGGCCATTGCTGAGAGTGGTGCAATGGTAACCGCGGGACTCCAGCATTGTGGAGACCACTTCGCGAATCGCTTCTTCGTCGTCAACAACCAGGATATGAGCCGTAGCTGTGTCCACGATGGTGATCTCCCAAGCATCATTATATGTGAGGTCACATGCCAGATGTGTGGCCCTTGCCCAGTAAGAAAATAGCGTGTTAGCGTCAAGCTAGCCGAGGTGTCCATACCGTCGTCGCGAAGGACGCCTCTATCCATTCATTTATTCAGGAAAACGCCGGAGGAATGGCCGTGGTTCCCAATCAAGGCCTACAGGCAATTGCGTTCTTTGAAGCAACGGCGTGCCTGACCCTGCTGGTGTTGTTCATTCACCTGAAGAGGGATAACGCCACGGCGTTTTATAAGCTGTGGCTGCTTGGATGGGTGTGCCTGACGATTTCCTCGTTCAGCGAACTTGCCATGCTTTTCACCATAAAGTTCGCCTTCCGCCTGGTGGTGTCGGGCGCCGACATGGCCGCGTTGGTGCTCTTTTTGGCCTCCATCGTGGAGCTGACGTCGAAGTCGAACCGTTCGTTCTGGCCGGTGCTGTGGCTTGCCGCGCTGCTGGCGCTGACCACCTGTTACTACGAGAGTAACGGCAATGGATTGACGGATTGGCGTTGGGGAACGGCGGTGCTGCAGAGTGCCATCTGCATCACCGCGGGCTGGCTACTCTGGAGAGCCACGCTGACGGCGCGTGGACACGGAGCCAAACTTCTTGCAGGCGCATTTACGCTGCTGGCCTTCAACAACCTGGACCGGCCACAGTGGCAGCTGGAGGAGCTTCACCTTTTCCGCTTCGCCTTCGATCATTTTCTAAACGCCAGTCTGGGAATCGGAATGATCGTGCTGCTGCTGGAATCCGCGCGCACCCGTACGGAAGAAATCAGCGAAAAAATGCGGCAGCTCACGATGCTCACGGCTACGGGCAGCCAGTCGTTAACCTTAGCGGAGTTGCTGCAACGCGTTCTTGCCCAAATCACCGGCAGCCTGAACACCAGCTACGGCATTATCCGCTTGCTGGAGGGAAAGGGCGAAGCCCGGGAATTCGTGGCGCGGGCGTCGGTGGGCTTCAGTGAAGTTTACCTGAAACAACACGCCAGGTTTGCATTGGGGGATCCGTGGCTGCACGAGGTGTTACAGGAGGATTACCGGATTTCCCGCTTTGAAGACGAGAAAGATTCCAAGGTTCGGCGGATCATGGCGGAATCGGGGATCGCCCATCTGGTGACCATTCCGCTGCGCGGGCAGGAAGGGCCTGTAGGGATGTTGAATGTGGGCGCGGTGCCGGGAAAGAAGTTTCACGAGGATGAAGTGGCGTACCTTGTGAACGTGGCGAAGTTTTTGGGCACCATGGTTGAAAACGTAAATCTCTTTGAGCAGGTGAAAACGGTCCAGCAGCAATGGGTGTATACGTTCGATTCCATCGGCGATCCCATCCTGGTGCACGATCTGGAAGGTCGTGTTGTCCGTGGAAATTTGCGCCTGGCAAATCTGCTGGGCAGAGAACCACACGCCATGTTGGGTCGCGCGGTGCGTGACCTGTTCAGCCCGCTGGCCAATGCGTTTACCACTTGCCCCTACTGCGAGGGACTCTCTGGCGACGCGGACTATCCCGACCCGTGGCTGCAGGGATATTTTCTGGCGTCGACGTCGACATTCACGGACCATGGCGGTCACAAGCTTGGCACCATTCACGTCTTGAAGGACATAACCGAAAGGAAAAAGGCCGAAGAGAAATATCGAACCTTGGTGGCCAGCGTACAGGAAGGCGTGTTCATTTCCACTGTCCAGGGGCGATTCCTGGATTTCAATGACGCGTTGATGCGGATTACCGGGTACGACAACCGCGACGAGTTGATGCAGGTGGAGATCGGCCCGGCGCTGTTCGTGAATGCCACAGAGCGGGAGCGGCTGAGGAAATTGTTGAGTGAACACGGCTCGGTGAATGATTTCGAATATGAGATCAAGAGGAAGGACGGAGAATTGCGGACGGTGAGCGAGTCTTCGACAGCGGTGCGGGACGCCTTCGGGAACGTGACCGCGTACCAGGGGTTCCTGCTGGACGTGACAGAACGGCGTCACGCGGAAAACGAAATTCGGAGGCGGAACCGTGAATTGGTGGTGTTGAATTCACTGGCTGAGACGCTAGCCTCCACGCTGGAACTGAACGATTCCATCCAGAAAACGCTGCGGCAAATTCTGGACCTGTTCGGGTTGGACGCCGCATCGTTGTACCTGTTCGACCGCGATGGGGTGACGCTGAAAAGAGTCGCGTCGGCTGGGCACCGGCCGGAGTTTGCCAAGAGCTTGCCAGTGATGACCATGCCGGCAGAGTTGCTGCAGCAGATCCGTTCGGTGCGTGCAACGTTTCTGTCGACCGCCGGATTGCCGCTGCCACCAGCTGCCCGAGAGGTGCAAAAGAGAGAAGGAATTGTATCGGCCTATATCGTTCCGTTGTGGTCCAAAGACAAAATCGTCGGTGGGTTGGGGGTAGGAAGCCGCACGGCGCGTGAAATGTCCACGGCGGACATCAGCCTGCTGATCGCGGTGGGAAGCCAGGTGGCCAGTGCTGTGGAGCGTAGCCTGTTGTACGAAGAAACACGGCAGGCCTATGACCATTTGCGCCGCACACAAGAGCAATTGCTGCACAGCGAAAAACTCGCGGCCGTAGGACAATTGATCTCCGGAGTGGCGCACGAGCTGAACAACCCACTCACGGCGATTCTGGGGTATAGCCAGTTGCTGACCTCCAGTGGTCAGGTGGGACCGCTCGCCATCGGATACACCGAAAAGATATACAAGCAAGCGCAACGTACTCACCGCATCGTGCAGAATCTTCTGAGCTTTGCCCGGCAACACAAGCCGGAACGCATGCCGGTTCGCGTGAACACCATTCTGGAAGATACCTTGGCTTTGCGCGATTACGATTTGCGCATGGGGAAGATCCGTGTACACCTCGACCTTTTGCACGATTTGCCGGAGATCAGCGCCGATCCCCATCAGTTGCAGCAAGTTTTTCTGAACCTGATCAACAATGCCCTGGATGCCATTCTGGAAAATGGCGAGGACGGGGATTTGTGGGTTCGCACGGACTCAGAAGAACACGTGGTGTTCATCGAATTTACCGACAGCGGACCGGGCGTGAAAGATGCCTCGCGGGTGTTCGACCCGTTTTATACAACGAAACCGGTGGGAAAAGGCACCGGCCTGGGGCTAAGCATTTGTTATGGAATCATTACGGAACATGGCGGAACGATTCAAGTGAAGAACCAGCCGACCGGTGGCGCGACGTTCCGGGTGGAGTTGCCATCCCGCAAGGGAAGCCGGTCAAAAGAAGAGAAATTAGCGCCCGCCGCCGCCCCGCTCCTCCGTGAATGAAGCACGATCGGTGACGAGTGCGGACTGAAGGCCGATTTGCGAAGTCGCCGATTCCATCGAAAAGACCTGGTCGTGGCCATGTCCGAAATTACCGAACAGGGCGCCAGCCTGTGAAAAATATGGGTAAAGGCAGCTGGCTGCAAGAATCACGGACACCCCCATAGGGGAGTCTTGCGCTTACCTTCAATACCAGAGAACGCCAAACGAATCTGCTATCCTTTAAAGGTATGCCTCGGAGACACGATTTTCGGCGTTGCCTTGTCCGATTCTTTGCGATTCTTGCTTTTTTTCTGGTTTCAACCCCCTTGCTTGAGGCGCAACAGGCTACGCCTGCCCCGTCACCGCCCGCTCTCGAGAAGAACAATCCTGAATTTGTGGCCACCGCTGACGAAGTCCTGAAGGACATGAGCGAGATTACCGGCTGGAAATTGAAGACGCCACTGAAGAAGACGATGCGTTCGCGGGAAGAAATCCACGCGTATGTGCTTAAGCAGATGGACGATGAAAAGGACGCCAAGGAACGTTATGCCTCCACGCGCAGCGCCGAAGCCTTCGGCTTGATACCAAAGGGATTCGACCTGGAGAATTTCCTGGTGGAGCTGCTGACAGAACAGATTGCCGGTTTGTACGATCCAAAGGCCCACGAGTTCTATATCGCGGACTGGATCGCTCCGGAAGACCAGCGCATGGTGATGTCGCATGAACTGACGCATGCGCTTCAGGATCAACAATTCCAGATTGAGCTCTGGGTGAAAGCCGCGCGCCCGAATGACGACGCCGAACTGGCGCGGGAATCGGTTCTGGAAGGCAGCGCCATGGCGGGCATGCTCGATTACACGCTGAGGGACAAAGGACTGAAATTGCGCGAACTGCCCGACATCGATCCCTCGATATTCGTGGGAGATCTGAGCCAGACGCCCATGCTGAAGAAGGCGCCGCCGTTCATCAAGGACTCGCTGATGTTCCCGTATTTCAGCGGGCTGACGTTTTCCCTGTCCGTGCTGAAGGCGGACGGCTGGAATGGATTTGCCGCGGTGTTTGCGAGGCCGCCAGCGAATACCCAGCAGATCATGCACCCGGAGCTGTATCGAGCAGGAAAAGTGGCGCCCCCAATTCAGCTGGAATTGCCACCGGATTTTCCTGGCAAGCCGTGGACGCTGCTGGAACAGAACTATATGGGCGAGTTCGGCTGGAAAGAGATTTTGAAGCAGTTTCTGGACGAAGACCGCGCGAAGAGTCTTTCGGCGGATTGGAATGGAGATATCTACGCAACGTATGAGTGGAAAGGAACGGCCACGCGGTTGCTGCTAGTGACCCGCATACGGCTTGCGACTCCCGAAGCGGCAGAACGATTTTTCGGGCAGTACTCGGAGGCGTTGGAAAAAAAGTATGTCGACCGCAGTAACCTATACCGGCGGCCCAACCTTTTCACCTTCGATACAGTGAGAGGTGGAGTTTTCCTGCGATGTGTCGGCAGCGAGTGCGTGACGCTGGAAGGCGGCGATCGGGCGCAGTATTTGCAATGGATGAAAAATCTCGGGTGGGAAGCGCTTCCCGAGTCTGGACCCGAACAAAAGCCCGCTGGGGCGCAAATCAAAACTTCTAGGTAAAAGTGAAATTCAGAGAATGTGCCAGGAGGCCCATACAGGGTCTCCCTTTAGCGTCGGCGTGCGCCCGCAACTTAGTGCGAGCGGTGCAGGACCAGGAGCGTAAGGTCGTCCTCTTGCTTGGCGGATGCCGAAAAATTGTGGATTTCGTCCAAGCACGCAGAAAGTAGCGCCTCGGGCCGACTGGCCACGTGGCGCTTGGCGAGCGAGTGCACGCGGCCCAGGCCGTATTCATCACCCGCGCGATTGAACACCTCGGTAAGCCCGTCTGTGTAGAGCAGAAGCTTATCGCTCGGTGCGAGGCTCAGTTCGCGCACAGGAAAGTTCGTGGTGCAGAACATGCCCAGGGGCACCCCCGTGGCCTCCAGCGAAGACACCCCGGAAGCCGAAACGTGAAGCAGCGGTAGATGCCCGGCGCTGACGTATTCGACTTTCCCGTCCGGATAAGCCGCGCCGACGATCATGGTGGCGAATTGCCCGGCGGTAGTGCTGTCGCAGAACAGCCGATTGGCGTGCGACACCAGGTCGCACAGCGGTAGGTGCTGTCCGGCGAGAGTGCGAAATGTTCCGTGAAGATTGCTCATCAACATGGAAGCAGCCACGCCCTTACCCGCCACGTCGCCCAGCAGAAACAGGAACGAGCCGTCGGATTCGATCAGGTCGCAGTAGTCGCCGCTGACCAGGTTGGCGGGCTGATAGTGATAGCGAGCCTGCCAGCCGTCGATGCACCAGTCAGCCCGCGGCAAAAGCGTACGCTGAAAGCCCGCAGCAAGAGTGAGATCGCGTTCGAGTGCTCGCTGCTCGTCTTGAGAGAGATGGTCAAGGCAGAAGCGTAGCAAAGGATTGCACAGCAGGCGGTCGGCCTCGATGCTGTCATGGCAGGATTCGCAAATGCCGAAGGTGCCGGCGTGCAGACGGGAAAGAGCGTCGTCGACGCTGGCGAGAAGCTGATGAAGTGAGGCATCGTGCGCCTCGGCGCGTGTCGCTGCCAGCAACCGCTGGCGCCGCAGTTCCAGTTCTGTGTGGAAGTAAGAAGTTTGTGTGCTGGCCATTGTTCCCTCAACAATACTTTGCTGTTTTGTGGCTGAAGATTCCATCCGATTTATACCTCCAAATTAGAAAAGGTTCTGCGGGGAAACAAAGAAAATCAACCTGACCGGCGGGCACCGCCGGCTCTCGCCACGGCCGAATCAGCGAGCAAGGGTTCCGAAGTGGCCATTCGGTGCCTCTCTATACGATGCCGCAGCCGGTCCAGGCGGCACGTCAGCTTGTCCTGCAGGCGGGCGGTCCGGACGATGCTGGACGGGTCGCGGGAAGGGAGGCGCTGGCAAAAAAGTTTCAGGAGCCCGAGTTGCGTGAACTCGATGGCGCGGTCGTAATTTCTTTCGCGGCGCTCGTAGTGCATGGCCAACTGCTCGCACGCGATGATGCCGTCCTGGGGATCGTTGACGAGTTCGTGCCAGAGGGATGAAGCGGCTTCGGCATCGCCACGGCGCTTGGCGAGAAACGCGAGCTCGCGTGTTGCTTGAGAGCGAAAGACAGCGGGCAGGCCAGCGTCTCTGGCTTGAGAGCATACCGAATGAGCGCGGTCCGTTTCGCCGCGGCGGGCGAGGAAACGGGAGAGCCCGAAAAGATCCAGGGAATCGGTTTCTGCGAGAGAGGATTTGCATTCATCCAGCAGCGAATTGATCTTGCCGTAGAGCGCGGCGAGTGCACGCAGGTCCATCTGGTTATGCTTAAGGACGCCCGCGAGGGGATAAGGAGAGCCGCCGCGAAGATAGTCGAAATAAAGCTGCGGGATCAGAGAAGAGATGACCTCGTCTTCGCGATGCCAGCCAAGGCGCGACGCATCCAGGACGTGGCGCTCGAGTTCCACCAGGCGAACAGAACCAAGGCGAAGCTTCCAAAGCGCGCGCGCGGGATGAAGCAAATCGAGATGCGCCGAGAGTTGCGGAACTTTGATGGAGCGGGTCATGGTGAAGCGGCTCTCGAGCAGCGGCCAGTCAAACGTCTTGCCGTTGAAGGTGACCAGGACGGGGCGCTCCGCGATACGAGCTGCCAGTTCATGGAGCAGAGAATATTCCTCGGAAAAATCGCGAAGAAACAATTGCTCGACCTGCAAGCCGCCGGCATCCCACCAGGACAGGCCGATCAGAAAAGCGTAGGTGCCGGTGCCGCCGGCGAGGCCGGTGGTTTCGGTGTCGAGGAAGAGCCAACGATCCGGATTTTCCAGCGCCGCGCGGGTGCGCCGAGACGACACTTCATCGCGCGTGCGGCAGAGCAGTTCCAGCGCGACGGAGGAAGGCGCGGAGAATTCCGGGGTAGAAAACCAGTTGCGCACAGCGAGGTGTTCGCCGTAGTGGTTGCAAGCGACACCGGCCCCGAGGAGCCGTGCAACCTCGTCATTGTCGTTCGGCGTGCGCAGAACCGCGGGCGGTGACGGCAGGGCGTGCGCGGGCCTCAATGCGGCGAGGCGGGCGAATTTGTCCGAGGCATTCACGGGCGTAATGGTGCTCCTGATTTCACACCAGCAGCCGATCCAGGATGGCCAACGCGGCTTCCTTGGTTTTCGGCGCGAGATCGCCCGCAGGGCCGACACAGGACGGGCAGCCGGCTTCGCAGGGGCAAGCGCGAATCAACTCACGCGTCTTTTGCACCAGCAAATCGTGCGCGCGAAACAGCGGGTCGGAGAAGCCAATGCCGCCGGGATAAGCGTCGAACAGGTACAGATTCGGCTCGAAGAATTCTTTGTTGCCGCCGGCAGCATCTTCCATGCGCACCGTCATCATTTCCTCTGCGTCAACTCCCGGCGCCGGTGGACGCTCGCCGATGGCGGTGCCGAGATCGCGGCAGTCGCACATGAGCAGCAGAGTGGCCACGGTTTCCAGAGCATGGAGCAGCCCGAACATGGCGGATTGGCGTTCGCTGATGGAGTAGGGAAGCGATTCCAGCAGCGGGCGCCCCAGCGTGATCCAGTAGGAAGTGGTGTGCATTTCGTTTTCGGGAAGCTCGAGTTTCCCGGCGCCCACGTTTTCGTTGGTGAAGAATTTGATTTTCTTGAAGCCGACAACTTGCGAGCGGACGAGGACGTCGCCATGGGAACGGGAGTGCGCGCCGGCGGTTGGGACCGTGGAGATGCTGTCGTTGAGATCCTTCGCTTCGCGCCCTTCGCTGACATCGCCCAGGGCAGGCAGGATGACACCGTGAGGGCTGGATGGTCCGGCAACGCTTGACGATGCGGTGCCGGCGATTTCCAGGATGCAGACTTGCGTATAGCGAATCGCGTCGGTGTAGTAATCCACATCCACCTGCTTGACGTACGCCTTGCGCTCTTTGAAGTCCAGATGCTCCACGTGGTATTGCTGGCCACCATGAATGTAAATCGCCTTTTCGTGGACGGTGGTGAGCGCGCTGACGAAATCGACTTCGCCAATGACCAGCGGCTCGCCCGTAGTGTCGATAATCACGAAATTATCGCTGGTGACGGATCGCAGGCTGATGGTATCCGCGGGATAGGCGTCGCTGGTCCAGTGGTAGTTCTCTCCCGCAAGATGCAGATAGCCCGCTTCAGCGAGGCGCGCGCATAGGTCGCGGAGATCCACGGCGCCGAATTTCTCTTCGGGATGAATGGGCAGCTCAAAGGCCGCGCACTTCAGATGATTGATCAAGATTTCCAGATTGTCTGGCTGGATGAAGGCGTGCTCCGGCGTGTTGCCGAAGAAATAGTCGGGATGGCGAATGATGAACTGATCGAGTGGCGACGACGAAGCTACGAGGACCGCGCAAGAACTTCCGCTGCGACGCCCGGCGCGTCCGGCGCGCTGCCAGGTTGCGGCGATGGTGCCGGGATAGCCGGCCATCACTACGGAGTCCAGCGAGCCAACATCGATGCCCAATTCCATGGCGGAAGTCGTGACAACGCCGCGAATGCGCCCGTCCCGAAGGCCGCGCTCGATTTCGCGGCGCTCGCTGGGTAGATAGCCACCGCGATAGCCGCGAATCGTTTCGGGCTTTCCCGGGAGCTGCGGATTGGCCTGTTGCAGGTAAGTGAGGATCAGCTCCGTGTACAGCCGTGAATTGGCGAACACCATGGTCTGCAGATCGTGCTTCAGGAATTCCTGCGCGACGCGGGAAGATTCGTTGATGTAGCTGCGGCGGATGCCCAGCGCGCGGTTCACGACCGGCGGGTTATAGAACACGAATGTCTTTTCCGTGGCAGGTGCGCCGTTCTCGGATTGCACTTCCACTCCGTTTTCGATCAGGCTGGACGCGAGTTCCCCGGGATTGGCGATCGTGGCCGAGCAGCAGATGAATTGCGGTTCGCGTCCATAGAAGCGCGCGATGCGTTGCAGCCGGCGCAGCACATTGCAAAGGTGGCTGCCGAAGACGCCGCGATAGGTGTGCAACTCGTCGAGCACCACATAACGCAAGTTTTCAAACAGGCGAGTCCAGCGGGTGTGATGAGGAAGGATACCGGTGTGCAACATGTCCGGATTGCTGAGGACGATGTGGCTCTTTTCGCGGATGGATTTGCGGGCGTCGCTGGGCGTGTCGCCATCATACGTAAACACCCCAAAGCGATTCTCGAGACGCTGATTCAGATCATAAAGTTCGGCGAGTTGATCCTGCGCCAGGGCTTTGGTGGGGAACAGGTAAAGGGCGCGCGCGTCCGTGTCAGCAAGAATGGCGTCGAGCACTGGCAGGTTGTAGCAAAGAGTCTTGCCCGAGGCGGTCGGCGTGACGATGACGACGTTCTTTCCGGCATGGGCGGCTTCCGCGGCGGCGGCCTGGTGCCTGTAAAGCTGGCGGATGCCCTTAGCGTTGTAAGCAGCGCGAAGGTCCACGTTGAGCCACTCAGGAAAATCAGCCCACTGCGCTTCGCGGGCGGGGTAGTGTCGAACGGCGGTGAGTACCTCGCCCGTGTGATCGCGCGAAGCGAAGGTATCAAGCACCTGAGAGACGCGGGCTAGGGGCGAGGAAGTGTTGCGGGGAGGCTCCGGGGGCGATAATTTGGCCAAGCGGACAGCGAGAGAATCGGGCATCGAGGCAGCTCCAGTCGTTCGCCTTTTGTTCGCTCAGGCTAGCACGCCGGCTTTGCCCCTGCAAGATTGAATTTTGCCTGTTTTACCGGTTGTGGAAACTACGGCAAGACTTTCAGCATGATCACGGAATGGGGCGCCACTCTAGTGGAATACCCGCCCTGGAACGCGCCGAGATCCTTGTGGGCCCAAAGGTCGCGAACCTTCGCCGAAAGATGGTTTGGATAAGTAATCTGTTCCCATGTGACGCTTATTTCACTTTCCGAGGTGCCGCGGTTAAACAGAATCACCGCGCGTCCGCCATCGCTGAGCGACCGTGCCCAAATTTCCAGGTCGCCATTCTTGCTGACGCGATGTCCCTGGCGGCCCAGCTTGTCTTGGTCAACGGCAATGACTTCTTTATTCGTAAGAATTTCTTTGATTTCGGGCGTCATGGAACGTACGTCGTTCCCAGACATCAACGGCGCGGCCAGCATCGCCCAAAAACTGAAGTGCGCCTGGTATTCGGGGTTGGTCATGCCACCATTGCCGACTTCCAACATGTCCGGATCATTCCAGTGCCCCGGCCCGGCGTAGGTTTCGATGCCGTTCTGCATTTCGACGATATCGACCATGCCGACCCAGCAACAGTTGCCGTCAGGCCATTTGCCCCTGCCTTCAAAGTGATCGGTGATGTCGCCGGTGGTGCGCCAAAGATTCCCGATGCCCTTGGCCCATAGCCACGGCTTGGCGGTACCCCACTCGCACATGCTGAAGACGATGGGGCGGCCAGTGGAGAGCAGCGCGTTGCTCATAGTGCTGTAGGCCTCTTCGGCGTTGCGGGTCTCGGTGTGACACCAGTCGTATTTCAGGTAGTCAACGCCCCAACGGGCGTACTGCAGAGCGTCCTGATATTCGTGCCCCTGGCTGGCGGGACGGCCGGCGCACGTTTTTGTTCCGGCATCGGAGTACATCCCGAATTTCAGTCCTTTCGAATGGACGTAGTCCGCGAGTGCTTTGATCCCGGAAGGAAACTGCTTCGCGTCGGCGACAATGTTGCCGTTATCGTCGCGGCTCATCTGCCAGCAATCGTCGATGACCACGTATTCGTAGCCGGCGTCTTTCATGCCATTCGTCGCGATTGAGTCGGCGACGGATTTGATCAAGTCCTCGCTAACGTTGCACTGAAACTTGTTCCAGCTGTTCCAACCCATGGGAGGAGTCTGAGCGAGGGAATCGCGCTGCAATTGGGCAAGCGATGTGCCCGGAAGAAGCAATGCAGCAGCACAGATCAACAGCAAAATCTTGCCATTTGAAGAAAATTTCATCGGGATACCTCGACGGATTTTTTCACCAGATGGAGAGCGAGCGCCTGGTTTGCCTGCGTCCACGCCAGCGGGGTGTGGGCATTGGGAACATAACGCCCCTGCTTCAGGAAGTAAAGTTCAGGACATTCCAGGGCCTGGCTGGGGCTGGCGGTGAACAATTCATGAGCGGTCGGGAGAATCTCGTGGGTGCGATAGGACTCCAGGATTTCCTCGATTTTCGCAAGGCTTGCCCGTGAGTATTCTTCCGCGATGAGATGGTGGAGTAGCCCTGATTCGCGCATAGGTGCGTGTGCTCAAAATTCTAGCGCATTCGAGGGTGCGCGGCGGATGCGGGAATGGACGAAAACGGTCACAACGCTCACCGTACAGATGTGCCCAAGTGGCAAATGGCTGGAACAAAACACCATGACCCGGCGTCATACACTTGTAACGGTTCCTCGGCGTATCTTCAGGACAGAGGCACGCTGCACGGGCTCGACTAAGCGCGCCGCTGGTTTTCTGAGGGGAGCGTCGAGTCCATGGTTACAGGGAACAAGGGATCGCGCCGGAATGAGAAGCGTCGCGCCCCACGGTACCGCTACCAAGCTGCGCTGGAAATCGAATGGGGTTCTGCCTGGCTGAAGGGTCGCACCAGAGACATCAGCGCCGGCGGAATGTTCATCGAATCAGAGGATCTCCTCTGGGTAGGAGCGGGATTTCGCGCGCGCATGAGCGCGGAACGTGCCCTGTGGCTGGAATGCTCGGTGAAGCGGGTAGAGCCGGGACATGGGATGGGCGTGACGGTGGCCGTCCCTAAGGACCAACAAGAGCGCTTCCAGGAATTGCTCGCGAAACTAGCGGCGGGAAATTAACACGCCGTATACTATTTCTCATGACCCGTTGTCTGGACTGTGGTGCGGAACTGAACGGTGCTCAGTGCACTGCATGCGGACTGACCCCTGCCGCAGCTGAGCTGGTGTTTCGGCGCCGCCTGCTGGTTCAGACGGCCATTTTTCTTGCCGGGTCGTTGCTGTTTCCCTACGTCAGCCAGCTTTATGCGCCACTGGATATCGACGCGATGCTGGTGTTTTTTGGGGTGGTGTTTTTTGTGGCGCTGACGATGGCTGTCTTTCTGGATCGCCGCGCCAGGGCGCGCAAGGATCTGCAGTTGCTCCGGCACCTGTTCACGGGACTGATACCAGTGCCATTCATTTTTTCCATGGCGCTATTTCTGAATGGCAGGCTGGATTCGGCCAAAAACGTGGCGTACCACAACAGCGTGGTGGAGGGCCGCTATCAGATGAAAGGCGTAGTCCGCGGCACACGGCGCGTGTTTGTCGATTCGTGGCGCCCGGGTCGGCGGGTTGAGCGGCTGGCCGTGGATTCGGATGATTTCGACCGGTTCCATGAAGGCGACAAGATTGTGGTTGGGGTCGAGCCGGGCGCGCTGGGGATCCCGTGGTTTTATGGGGTATATCGACAGGGCGGCCCGAACGGCGCGTCGTGGGGCCCGAGTGGCGGCACTTCGCGGCAGAATTAGCCTGAGTGTCTCAGCTGAATCGCAGAATCACTTCCGTGCACGAGCCTTACAATCTGAAATTTCGCAGTGCGTCAGATCCTCCCGGGCAGCAGACTGCGCGCCCGTCAGGATGACAGAGCGTCGTCATGTGCGAGTGATACAGGGAACTGGGTTTCGTGAGAAACCTGGATTCCTGCGACAGAAAGCGTTGCTGCGGGAAAAAGATCTCAGTAAATGGGCCGGCCATTGGGTGCAACGGGGATTTGTAGCTCCAGGAAATGGCCATCCCGGCCGAGGCGGAACCGTATCCGCTGGACCAGACCGACGTTGCGATCTTTCCACTCCGGCGTTTCAATGGGTTTCTCTGGCACATCGGCGAGCGACCATTCGACGGAGTTGCCCTTGACTGTAATTTTCTGAGGATCGATATCGTAGACTTCTTCGTCCTGCGCTCTGACCAGCAAATACCTCTTCCACAAGTGCACCAGCAGCACCCCTTTTTTATCGGAGTGATAGATGTTCCAGGAAATGGGCGCCGCATCATTGAGTTTAACAATCCCGAATTCAATGGATTGCCACGTGGATTTTTTCCCCGCGTCGGCCTGCCCGCGTGCGAAGCCACCGAGTGTCAGCAAGAGAAGAGCGCACTGGGCAACGAGCCAGAGATGACGAAAGCCTCGCTTCATTTGGCGGCGGCGCTCCCTGCTGTGCCCCCGAAGCGCGCGTCAGCAATGGTTCCGAGAAAAAGTTGGTTGGCTTTCTCGTTGATAGCCAGCGTTTCCAGCAACGCTTTTTTGAAATCGAGGGGAGCAGCTTTACTTCCGGGCGCAGCAGCTGGCGACATGGGGCATCATCCTCAAATCCACAAGATAAGCAAAGTGTACGACAGGAGCCGCTAATCGTGTAGCGACGGCCAGGCGGTGCCTTTATTTGCCATTGGGATCCGGCGCAGAATGCAGAAAACTCACCCGCGCAATTCGCGACGCGATGTTCGCAAGCCAGCTATCCGGGAAGTTGCGTTTCCTGGCTGGCAACGGCCAGCCACCCGCGTTGCCCGTACACGTAGACCGTGGTTACGCGGGATTGCCGCGAGAAATTATGCCCTTCGGAGGTTCCCCGGGAGGACCATAAACAGGTGACCACGGCGGTATTTTCGTAGATGCGAATGCGGACGTCGGTGGCGAGGAATGTGGTGTATTTCGTGGAGCTGGAGGAGGACTGCAGAACGGAAAGTAGCGCCGCCTTGTCGAGCACGCGGCCGCCGGGTAAGGTGCCCATGAAATCGTCGCTGTACACACGGCGAAAGAAGGCCGTGTTGTTCATTTGAATGGCGCGCACCGTTTCACCCTGCAAGTTGACCAACTCCTGGCGCTGCATTTCCTCCGCGGCGGCCTTCTCTCTCATTTCAGCCGCGGTGAGTTGCGCTTCGGCCGCCGGTGCCAGCCAAAGGCAAACAAGCAGACTCAAAATGAACATCTTGCTCATGAACGGACCTCGCTCAGCAGTTATCGTTAACGAGAGCAGATCGTGCGGGCTCCGACTACGAGTATAGCGGGGCGAGCAGGCGCGCTCGCTTACAATAGCAACGACGGTTGCAGAGAAGGTAAGGGGTTTCCGCGAAGAAAGCGGCTCGTGGGACCAGACGCGCCGCTGCCAGAACCCGGCAGGACATCAAATAGGCGAAGCCTCATGGCAAGCAATAGATATAATGCGGCATGGGAGCGAGGTCGGACTTGGCGAAAAGAGTCTGGAAGGTGTTTGCGCGGGTATTTCCGCGCTGCGGCATCGTATCGCAGGCGATTGCTTTCAATTTGTTTCTGGCATTTTTCCCCACTTTGCTTCTCGCGGCTGGTTTTGGCTCCAGCTGGCTTGGCCGCAAAACCGACTTGCTCGAAGCCCTTCGTGATTTCGTCAGCTTTTTACCGCCTGGGAGCCAGGGAATTGTTTCGGACTTCCTGACGACCCACGGGCCTGACCTATGGAAGTATGCATTGCTGGGATGGGCTGGGACCCTGTTGGGGGGCTCTCAAGTGATGAAACTGCTGATGGATGGCATTCACCTCATCTATGGTGACGACGAACGCATCGGCTTCATTCACCGCCAGGCGCGCGGCGTGCTGCTGCTTCTGATCACCATGGCGCCACTGCTGGTCGCCGGAATCTTAGGGGTATTCGGCAGGCCGATTCGCCATTGGGTCACCCGTGAATTCGGCCGGAGCCTTCCGGTGCATGGAATGTGGCTGGTGTTCTTCCCCGTGGCCGCAATGATTCTGGCGATGGCGGCCTTGGCAGTGATCTATTGGGTGGCCAGACCGAAGGAAGTGAGCCTGCGAGGGGTTTTGCCGGGAGCCGCACTGGCGACGCTGCTTTGGTGGGTCGCCAACGCCCTGTTTGGTTTTTATGTGCGCAAAATGCCGTACAACGTGGTATATGGCGGTCTGGCGGCCGTCATCGGATTGATGATCTGGATGCAGATTTCCACGGTGATCGTTTTCCTGGGAGCGGCATGGAATGCGGAAACGGCTTACGGCAGAGGCACGTAGGCAATTCAGGAAGCTCGATGAAAACAGTGCAGGTCGAGAGCTACGCGGGCTACCGAGCGGACGAACGGCCCTTGCGCCTTAGGCTGGAGCAGGAAGTCCTGGAGATTGCTGAAGTGGAAGACCGCTGGTATTCGCCCGGAGAAACCTATTTTCGGGTAGTCGTTGCGAACGGCGATCACTATGTGCTCCGTCACATGGAGGCCCAGGATGTGTGGAGTATAGAAGGTTTCCGTAGCAATGCGAGGAGGACGGACGAGAAGCCTTAAACGTCGAATAAAGCTACGACCGAAGAGGAGGAGCATATGGGTCCCGAAGCGTTCCGAAAACTAGCGCTGAGCTTGCCTGGCGCGGAGCAACGGGAGCACATGGACCATCCCGACTTCCGCGCCGACGGGCACATCTTTGCAACGTTGGGCTATCCGGATGAGAAATGGGCAATGGTGAAGTTGACGCCGAAGCAGCAAGCCGAGTTCGTGAAAAAAGAGCCCGAAGCATTCACGCCGGTGACAGGTAAATGGGGACTTAGCGGAGCCACCCACGTGCGCCTTAGAAGCGCCGGGAGCAAAAGTGTAAAAAAGGCACTGGAAATGGCCCGCGACAACCTGAAGGCGAAGAAGAAGCCTCGTTGACAAACGAATGCCCCGGGGTATAGTCAGGGTGTCCCACCCGCAGGGAGCTGAGTGGGTTACTAGCAGAAGTGCGGCCAGCTCGCGAATGGGGGCAGGGCGAGGAATGCTTTACACACGGTTCCACGCGATCAGGAAGCGCTGTCTGCTTGTCGGAATGGCTGTGACTGGGGCTGTGGTGGCAGGGCTAGTACCGTTAAGCGCACAACTTCCGAACCAAAGCGGAGTCCCACATCGAGCTCGGACCCCTCAGCCAAGAATGATCCAAACGCGGAAGTCACCGTCCAGGATTCCGGCACCACTTTTAGACTACGTTTAAACCTAGTGCAAGTGCACGTGGTGACAGTAAAACGAAGTTTTGATTCAAGTCCCGGGAAATACCTGGTGCGCCAGGTAATCCGGGATTCCGAAGGATCGCAAATGGCGGCGCGCAATGGCGCTGTGGATATACCGAACTGAGGAGCAGGCCGTGCGCTCGTGGGGGAAGACTCCGATGAAAAATAACTGGATGGCGATGCTTGCGGTGAGTGGGGCTGCCGTTGTTTGCCCGTTGGTGCGCGCGCAGGCGCCGCCGGAGCCGTCCAAGCCTGCGCCTGCGAATGAACCGGTCGCCGCAACGGCGCCGGTGCCGGTGATTAAAACGGAATCGCGCATCGTGTTGGTCGACGCTGTCGTGACGGACAAAAAAGGCAATTACATTCGGGATGTGCAGCAGCAAGAATTTAAGGTTTACGAAGACAACAAGGAACAGGCCATCACCAGTTTTTCGTTCGGCTCTGATCCCGGAGTTCAGGAAAAAGGCCAAAAACGCTACATGGTGCTGTTCTTTGACAACTCCTCGATGGACAAAGCCGATCAAATTCAGGCGCGCAAAGCCGCTGGCACCTTTATCGAAAAGACGGCCGGGCCCGATCGTATGATGGCCATCGCTGAATTTGGCGGCAGCCTGATGATCAAGCAGAATTTCACGGCCAACGCAGAACAGTTGAAGGCTGCGGTTAGCGGGGTGCAGACACCATACCTGGAGACAAATCCCGATCCCAACTTGCAGTCCGCTATGGTGGCCTCAACCGCTCCCTTTTCCCTGAACAACGCTGCCTCGGACTTGGGCGCGCGTTCGATGCTATTGGCCATCCGGAGTCTGGCAAAAGGTTTGCGCGCAGTGCCCGGCCGAAAGATGCTGGTGTTGTTCTCCGCGGGATTTCCCTTGGACGCAGAACGGTTGTCGGAGTTGACCGCGACCATTGATGCCTGCAACAAGGCAAATATCGCTGTCTATTCGCTCGATGTTCGCGGGTTGCTGGCGCCCAGCGGGGTCCGGTTAACGGGACCGAATGATCGGAATCACAGGCAGACCGCGATGGTTCGCAATGGTGCACGCTCGACGCAACCGAGACTCGTAATGGCGAGTTATACCCTCGCCTCCTCACTCGAACCGCAGAAGCCGGGAGGTGGCGGAGGAGGGGCGGGTGGCGGGGGTGGTGGTGGCCGGCCGGGAGGAGGCGCTGGCGGAGGTACGGGCGGAGGTACAGGCGCAGGTACGGGAACCGGTGGAGGCAAAGGCGGAACGGGTGGCACTGGCGGTGGCACGTCCGGTGGTGGAAAAGGCGGTACCGGCGGAGGCGCGGCGGGTGGAGGTAAAGGCGGTACCGGCGGAGGCAACCCGGGCGCAGGAAGAACCGGCGGTGGGACCACGGGAAACTATGGCAATTATTACGGCAACAACCCCATGAATCAGCCGCGGACGATTGTGCCGCCGTTGCCAACTTCGGTAGCCACTAACCAGCAAATTCTGCAAATGATCGCCGAAGGCACCGGCGGCTTCGCGATTTACAATACCAACGATTTGCTGGGGGGACTGGACCGCATCGCGCGTGAAGGTAATGAATTCTACGTTCTCGGATACGTGCCGCAGGCATCGGCGGAGGGAAGTTGTCACACTCTGAAGGTGAAACTTAGCCGCGGTGGAACCGAAGTGCGCTCGCGCACCGGTTACTGCAATGCGCGCCCAGCCGACCCACTGATCGGCAAGCCTATGGAAAAGCAGATGGAAATGCAAGCCGCCGGGAACCAGGCGGGTTCGATTCATGGCACGATGCAAGCTCCGTACTTTTACTCGGGACCGAATGTGGCGCGCGTGAACCTGGCGATGGAAGTCCCCGGAGAAGCGTTGGCGTTCAACAAGGACAAAGGGAAGTATCATTCGAACGTAAACGTGTTGGGCATTGCCTATAAACCCGATGGAACCGTCGGAGCGCGTTTCAGCGACACGCTGGATCTGGAGATGGAGAAGGACCAAGCCAAGGATTTTGCCAAGCATCCATACCTCTACGAAAATCAGTTTGACGCCGCGCCGGGCAGCTACAAACTCACCGTGGTGTTCAGCACAGGAGGTGAGAGCTTCGGAAGGTTTGAGGCGCCCCTGGTGATCGAGCCATACGATGGCAAGAAGTTCACGCTTGGCGGCGTGGTGCTGTCGACGGATTTTCAGCGTGTGGACCAGATCTCATCAGACGTGGATGCAACTCTGCTGGAGGATCACACACCGCTGATTGCCAAGGGCATGCAGTTCACTCCGTCAGCGATCAAACAGTTCAAGAAGTCAGACAACCTCGTATTGTATTCCGAACTCTATGCACCCTTGCTGAAGTCAGAAGCGCCACCACGAGTGGGAGCGGGATACCGGATTTTCGACAAGGCTACCAACAAACAGGTTCTCTTCACCGGCGTCGTGCCGCTGGATGAGTTCATAAACAAAGGCAATCCGGTGGTGCCTTTTGCGCTGAAAATCGCCGTGAAGGACCTGCCGGCGGGAACCTACCGTCTGGTGTTGCTGGCGGCGGACGAAAAAGGGAACCAAGCGCCGCAAAGAGAAACGGAAATCACCCTGATGGACTAGCGGCGGGCGGCAGGTTCTGCGAGCCCGGCCAGGCCACCGATAAGGAACATCGAGCTCGACGGTAAGCAACTTTTTGTGCCCAGCCGGGTTAGTCTGAGCTATGAGGCGCTACCCCTCTTTTTGTCCGCCCTCAAACCGTACGGCAGGTTCGGGACGCATCCCGAACCGCCAAAACTCCGATAAAATTCGATCTCTTTTTGCATCGGTCCTGGCCGTTAGCCTGGTGTGTGTCCAGGGCGACCTGCCCGTCGCGGCGGCTGCGAATTCCAGTGAAAACAAACCGAAGCAGCAAGACGCTGTTCTTAAGGGCTTGCCCGTTACTGAACTGAGCGTCGATGAAGCTGTGCTGCATGCGTTGAACCGGTTGGGGTACGGGCCGCGCCCTGGAGACGTGGAGCGCGTGAAGCAGATGGGCCTGACCAAATGGATTGAGCTGCAACTCAATCCCAAGTCCATTGACGACAGCGCTGTCGAGGCGCGCCTGAATATTTATCCCACGCTGAAGATGTCCAATTCCCAGTTGATGGCTGAATATCCTAACCTAAAACAGCAGGCGGCCAAGCAAAACGCCCAGGCTAGAGAAGAAACGCCCGAGCAGAAAGCGCAGAGACAGGCAGATACGGCGATCAACGCGATGGCGCGCGATCTGGACGCGAATGATACTTCTACGAATGGCACGATGCCCGCGAATAACGGCACCGTCGCGGCTGCGTCTCCGGATACGCCCTCTCCGATGAAGCTCAATCCACCTACGCGCGGAGCGGGCAGAAAAGATGCCCTGAGCGTGGACCCGAATGCGGTTCCGCCGGCTATTTCCGACGACAGCAAGAGGCCGCAACGCGTGGTAGAAGAACTGGCGATGGCCAAAATGACGCGAGCGGTTTATAGCGAGCGCCAATTGCAGCAGGTCATGGATGATTTCTGGCTCAATCACTTCAACGTTTTTGCCGGAAAGGGCGAAGTGAAGTGGTACCTGACCTCCTATGAACGCGACGTGATTCAGCCGCATGCGCTTGGAAAATTCAAGGACCTGGTTACGGCCACGGCAAAAAGCCCGGCGATGCTGTTCTATCTGGACAACTATCTGAGCGCGGACCCGAAGGCGGCGCAGCGCCTGGCAGCGCAGCGCGCCATGCGCCAAATGCCACGAGGAGGCAGGCGTCCGTCCGCGCCCGCGAATCCGCAGAAATCCAAAAAACAGGAACGCGGCCTGAACGAAAATTATGGCCGCGAGTTGATGGAATTGCACACCCTCGGCGTGGACGGCGGGTACACGCAAAAAGACGTCACCGAGGTGGCGCGGTGCTTCACCGGGTGGAGCATCGAAAAGCCGCGCGAGATTGCCGTCTTCAAGTTTGACGAAAAGCTGCACGACCCAGATGTGAAAGTTGTGCTGGGGAAGAAGATTCATTCCGGCGGGATGAAAGACGGCGAGCAAGTGATCGAGTTGCTCTCGAAGAACCCGAACACCGCGAAATTCATATCGACAAAGCTGGCGCGTCGCTTCGTTTCGGATAATCCGCCGCCAGCGTTGGTTGCGCGCATGGCCAAGACGTTTCACAAAAGCGATGGCGACATCCGGGAGGTGATGCGCACCATGATCTATTCGCCGGAGTTCTGGTCGCGCCAAGCCTACCGCGCGAAGGTCAAAACGCCATACGAACTCGTCGCGAGCTCGGTGCGCGCGCTGGGCACCGATGTGGACACGCCCATGCCCCTGGTTCAATGGGTCGCTCGTATCGGCGAACCGCTTTATCAATGCCAGCCTCCCACCGGCTATTCGGATAAGGCGGAAACCTGGGTCAACACCGGCGCGCTGCTGAGCCGCCTGAATTTCTCCCTGGCCCTCGCTGGCAACAAAGTGCGCGGCTCGCGAAGCGACGTCCTCGCGGTTCTAGGTAGCGAAACAGGCGGCGATGCCAAGGCCGCGTTGGATCGCGCGGTCCAGGTGTTCCTGGGCGGGCAGGCTGCACCCGCAACGGTGGAGACCCTGGAGAGGCAGTTGGAGAACCCACAGGTGCTGCAGGCAAGATTGGATGATGCCGTGAAGCAGGCGGACTTGGGAGTGGTAACCGGCTTGGTGCTGGGCGCGCCAGAATTTCAGCGGCGGTAGATTTTGGAGCGAGCGCTGGCAACCAGACGCACCCCAAAGGAGTCCTCTATGAACAACCAGTGCTGCGAGGGCGTGAGGCGCGCGAAGTTTTCGCGGCGATATTTCATGAAGCAAGGCGGCATCGCCATGGTGGGGCTCAGCACCGTCCCGGCGTTCCTGCAGCGCGCGATTGCATCGACGCCCGCGGAAGGCAAAAAGCAATTGGTGGTTCTGTTCCAGCGCGGCGCCGCCGATGGATTGAACATCGTGGTCCCATTTGCCGAGCCGAACTATTACCGCATGCGTCCGACGATCGCAATCCCGCAACCAAAGCGCGGAGGCGCGGAAGCGGCGTTGGATTTGGATGGATTTTTCGGCCTGCACCCCAGCTTGGCGCCACTGGTGCCGATGTTTCAGAAAAGCCAGTTGGCCATTGTGCACGCCGCGGGTTCGCCGGATCCCACGCGCTCGCACTTTGACGCGCAGGATTACATGGAATCCGGCACTCCCGGCGTGAAAGCGACCGAAGATGGATGGCTGGACCGCGCCATCGGCACCATTCCCGAAGAGAATGCTTCGCCGTTTCGCGCCGTGGCCGTGGGTCCGAACCTGCCGCGAATGCTAAGGGGCAGCACCGGTGCGATTGCGCTGCCGGATCTGCGGCAATTCAAGGTACAGCCGCAGTCCGCCGCAATGGCCAACGTAGTCGAAGGCGGATTTGAGGCCATGTACGCGCAGTCCGTGGATCATGCCTTGCACGGTACGGGAACCGAGACATTTGAAGCCATCGATCTGTTGAAGAAAATTGATATGAGCAAATACCCGCCGGAGAATGGCGCGGATTATCCGAAGAGCCCGCTGGGCCAACGCTTGCAGCAGATTGGCGTGATGCTGAAGGCGAAGATCGGCACGGAGGTGGTGTTCGTCGATTGCGGCGGTTGGGACAATCACGTGAATGAAGGTGGGGTGCAGGGGCAACTATCGAACCTGCTCAAGGATTTGGGCCAGTCGCTGGCGGCATTTCATCAGGATATGGACGACCGCATGGCCGAGGTGGTTGTCGTGACCATGAGCGAGTTCGGGCGCACCGCCAAAGAAAACGGCAACCGAGGCACCGACCACGGACACGCGAATTGCATGTTCGTGATGGGCGGCGACGTGAAAGGTGGCCGCGTGTATGGAAAATGGCCTGGGCTGGAAGACCGACAGTTGAATGAAGGACGCGATTTAATGCTAACGACGGACTTTCGAACCGTCGTCGGCGAAATCCTCACGAAGCACAACGGTGTGAAACAACTGAACGCCGTGTTTCCCGGTTTCGACAACAACCCTGCAAAATTCCTGAAGCTAATGCGCTCTTAGGTGACCAGATTCCGTGATTCTGTAGCGCATCCCTTTGGGGATGGGGCTTTTCCCCAACTTCAAGCAAACGTCCAAATCTCGCGTGAACCGATCCATGTCCAAATCAATCCGCCGACTCCTTCAATTCGCGCACCCAAATATTGCGATAGCGCACCGACGTGTGATGATCCTGCAACCCCAGCGGCAACTTTTCTGGCGTTGGCTTGTACGGCGGGCGCTCACCGTGCGCCGTGGGTCCCGTGAGCTGAACTTCGTACTGCACCAAAACCCCGTTGTAAAAGACGGTGACACGCGCCGGGCGGAGGACTTTGCCCGATGCGTCGAAGCGAGGGCCGTGGAACACGATGTCATACCTCTGCCATTGGCCCGGAGGCAGTGAAGCGTTCACTAGCGGCGGGTACTGCCCGTAGAGCGCGGCGGCTTGACCGTCGGCATACGTTCTGTTTTCGTAAGAATCGAGCACCTGTACTTCGTACAGACCCATCAGAAAGACACCGCTGTTGCCGCGGTCCTGACTCTCACCATGCGGAGGCGTTGGTTCGGAGAACTCCACGTGTAACTGGCAATCCCCGAAGGGTTGCTTGGTGTGAATGCCTCCGGCCCTCGGCACCACTTCGAAATAGCCGTTTTCCACTTTCCATTTTGCTGCGCTTCCATCACCGTCCTGCATCCAATTCGATAGGTCTTTTCCATTGAAGAGCACCACAGCATCAGATGGAGCGCGTCCGGGTGCATCCTGGGTGCTCGGCGTTCCAGGGGTGACAATCGGGGGAACCGGGCGGTCCATATCGTGAATCTTCCATTTCATGGGAGCCTGAGCTAGAGACGCACAGGGAATTGCGAACGCCGCAAGCGCAGCAAAACTCAAGAAAACCGATCTTCTCATTGGTAGGGTCCTCGCTAAGAACAGCAAGTGGATTTTAGCACCGCCACAGGCTGATTCGAGTGGCGTCGAAAAGTCTGTTTGCGCAAAAAACGAGGCGGTTGCGGGCCGCCTCGTTGATTATGAGCCAGTTGCTATATAGCTAGTTTGCGGCGCTGCCCTTGATGCGCATGCCGAAGAACGAGCGATACACGAATACGAAGGAAACCAGGAAGAATGCGGCGGCCAGTAGATGCGACAGCGTGCCGCCGGTTTGCGAGGTCAGTTTCACGGCCAACTCGACGGCGAGCAAGCCGAACAGTGTGGTGAACTTGATCACCGGGTTGAGAGCGACGGAGGAAGTGTCCTTGAAAGGATCACCGACGGTGTCGCCGATGACCGTGGCGTCGTGAAGCGGCGTGCCCTTCTGCTTCATCTCCACTTCCACGATTTTCTTGGCATTGTCCCAAGCGGCTCCGGCATTGGCCATGAAAATGGCCTGATAGAGACCGAAGATGGCGATGGAAATGAGATAGCCAATGAAGAAGAAGGGTTCGACGAACGCAAACGCCAGTGTAGCGAAGAACACGGCGATGAAAATGTTCAGCATGCCCTTCTGCGCATATTGCGTGCAGATTTGCACCACTTTTTTGGAGTCGGCCACGCTGGCTTTTTCCGCGCTTTCCAGTTTGATGTGGCTCTTGATGAATTCCACGGCGCGATACGCTCCCGTGGTCACGGCTTGCGTGGATGCGCCGGTGAACCAGTAGATCATGGCGCCGCCGGTAATTAGTCCAAGAACGAACGGCGCGTGCAGCAGGGAAAGCTTGTTAACGTTTTCCGAGAGACCGTGCGTCAGCGCCATAATGATCGAGAAGATCATCGTGGTGGCGCCGACCACCGCGGTTCCGATGAGCACTGGTTTGGCGGTGGCCTTGAACGTGTTCCCGGCGCCGTCATTAGCTTCCAGCAGGTGCTTGGCACGCTCGAAGTCCACGTCGAAGTTGTAGTCCCTCTTCAACTCCGCCTTGATGTTGGGAATCTGCTCAATCATCGAAAGCTCATACACCGATTGCGCGTTGTCGGTGACCGGGCCGTAGGAATCGACGGCGATGGTCACAGGTCCCATACCCAGGAACCCGAAGGCCACCAGTCCGAACGCGAAGACCGGAGCGGCAACCATGAGATTGGCAAGCCCGAGCGTGCTGATCATGTAGCCGATGGACATGAGCGAGACCATCGCCAACCCCAGGTAGTAGCCGGAGAAATTGCCGGCCACAAATCCGGAGAGGATGCCGAGGGATGCACCACCTTCCTGCGCGGAGATGACCACTTCCTTCACGTGGCGCGATTCCGTGGAGGTGAACACTTTGACCAACTCCGGAATCACCGCACCCGCGAGCGTTCCGCAGGAAATGATCGTGGCGAGTTTCCACCATTGTGAGGGGTCGCCGCCGAGAGACGGAATGATAAAAGCGGAAACCAGGTAGGTGAGAGCGATGGACACGAAGGAGGTAATCCATACGAGCCAGGTGAGCGGCGCCTCGAAGTTCATGTCCTTGGCATTGCCGTAGCGCACTTTCTGGATCGCTCCATTGATGAAGTAGGCGGCGGCGCTGGCGATCAGCATGATCACGCGCATCACGAAGATCCAGACCAGCAATTGAACCTGGATGGTGGGGTCTTTCACGGCCAGCAGGATGAAGGTAATCAGCGCAACGCCGGTGACGCCGTAGGTTTCGAAGCCGTCCGCGGTGGGGCCGACCGAGTCGCCGGCATTGTCACCCGTGCAGTCGGCGATAACGCCGGGGTTGCGCGCATCGTCTTCCTTGATCTTGAAAACGATCTTCATCAAGTCAGACCCGATGTCAGCAATCTTCGTGAAAATACCGCCGGCAATTCGCAGCGCGGCAGCGCCGAGCGACTCGCCGATTGCAAAGCCGATGAAACACGGCCCGGCATAGTCGCCGGGGATGAACAGCAAGATGATCAGCATCATCAGCAGTTCGACGCTGATGAGCATCATGCCGACGCTCATGCCCGCTTCCAGGGGAATTTGATTGATGGGGTAGGGGATGCCGCGGAGACCGGCGAAGGCGGTCCGCGAGTTGGCGAAGGTGTTCACGCGAATGCCGAACCACGCAACGGCGTAGCTACCGCCCATGCCAATCAGGCTGAACAGCAGAATGATCGGCAGCGTAAGAAGGACGGATTTGCCCGGGACCGGGGCGAGCATGCCGAAGTACAGCACGATTACAATGGCGATGAAGACCCACAAAAGCAGAAGGAACTTGCCTTGCGTCACGAGATAGGTTTTGCAGGTTTCGTAGATCAGTTCAGAGATTTCGCGCATGGAGTGGTGCACCGGCAGGTTCTTTAGCTTCGTGAAAATAGTCATGCCGAACAGCAGACCCAAGACGCAGATCACGATGCCAAACAACAGCAACTTGTGACCGTCGATACCCAGGAATGTAACCTGGGAAAGATCCGGGAGCTTGAGCCCTGCTTCGCCGCCTGCTTCTTCCGCGGGCCGAGCCAGAAGCGCGGCACCGCTGAGAAGCACGAGCACGAGAGCAGCAGAAATTCTTGAAATGAAGCGACCGCCGATGGAGCACACCGAGGTCAGCCAGGTACGCATGAAGGTTCCTCCAGATTGAGTCAATTCAATCACGGGGGCTGAGCGCACAACCAAATGGTTGTTCGGCTCCCCGTCGAACAACACCACACTTCCGATCCAACTTGAGCGAAGTGAACGGAAAACGAAGTCACTCACCCCGAGGGCAGAACACTCCTCGAGAACCTGGGGGGAGAACCCGCAGTTGTGACAGGACGAGAACTGTTCGACCCTTTATGGCCCGGACCCCAAGCGGGTCCACCCTACCCCGAACCGGCGTGCCAAGCGACAGGCAACAGAAGGCATTGATTTATAACATCTTGCTAACGGGTGGTCAAACGATTTGCAATGAAAAGATGGACCTTAGGCCATTGGGGGAGTTATCGGATTCAAGATGGACGGAAGGTAAAATGGTTTCAATGGAATACCAATGATAGTATGAAGAGCTGCGACTAAGAGATAGTTCAAACCTGAACCAGGCGAAATAACAAAATGATGAGTGAATCGACCGAATTGGCAGCGGCCCGGCAGACGGATACCCAACTCAGACACGACTGGACGAAAGAGGAAGTGGAAGCTATCTACCGAACTCCACTTCCGGAACTCGTATATCGCGCGCAGACCGTGCACCGCGTGTTTCATGCAACCGACCGCGTGCAGACCTGCCAGTTGATCTCCATCAAGACTGGTGGATGCCCCGAGGACTGCGCCTACTGCCCGCAAAGTGCACATTATGATGCAGATGTGGAGCGCCAAGGGCTGCTGGACCCCCAGCACGTGATCGCCGTGGCGCGCGACGCGGCGTCACGCGGCACAACCCGAATGTGCATGGGAGCGGCGTGGCGCGAAGCTCCTCACGGGCGGGACTTCGACAAAGTTCTGGAGATGGTCAGGGGCGTCTCGGCACTTGGCCTGGAAGTTTGCTGCACCTTGGGGATGCTGACGGAAGAGCAAGCCGTACGATTGAAGGACGCGGGACTCACGGCGTACAACCATAATCTGGATACTTCGCCGGAATTTTACGGCTCCATTATCACCACACGCGTGTACGGCGAACGGTTGCGGACGCTCGCGGCGGTGCGCAAAGCCGGAATCACCGTATGCTGTGGAGGAATTCTGGGCATGGGCGAGAAGGAGAGTGACCGCGTAGGATTACTTCAGCAGTTGGCGACGCTGAGGCCGCATCCAGAAAGCGTGCCCATCAACATGCTGGTACGCGTCGCGGGCACGCCGCTTGCATCAATGCCCGCATTGGATCCCTTGGAAATGGTGCGTGCGATCGCTACCGCCAGGATCACCATGCCCGCATCACGCGTCAGGTTGGCGGCGGGACGCCAGCAATTGTCGCCGGAGGCCGTGACGCTATGTTTTGTGGCAGGAGCGAATTCCATTTTTGTCGGCGAAAAGCTGCTGACGACACCGAACCCTGGGCCCGCTGAGGATGAACAGTTGTTGGAGAGCCTGGGAATGAAGCCGCTGGAGCGCCATGCCGTCTGACGTCCTATCTGTCTGGAAAGCCGTATTACGCAAAGATCTGCGCGCGCTGGAAGAGCGCAACCTGTGCCGGACTTTGGCGGAAATTCGCGGAATAAATTTCTGCTCAAATGATTATTTGGGTTTGGCGGAAAATCCAGCCCTGCGGCAATCAGTCGTGGAAGCTGTCGGCCGTGCGAGTCGCGTGGGAGGAACGGGCTCTCGGCTGCTCTCCGGGGAAACCGGGGATTGGCAAGACTTGGAAGAACGCTTTGCTGAATTTGCGGGGACAGAAGCGGCGCTGTTCTTCACGACAGGTTACGCAGCGAACCTGGGTTTGCTGGCCTCGCTGGTCGGCAAGGACGACGTGATTTATTCCGATGTGCTGAACCACGCCAGCCTGATCGACGGAATGCGATTGTCTGGGGCCCGAAAAGTCATCTATCCGCATCTTGATCTGGAAGCCTTGGAACATGCGCTTCGTCAGGATTCGGGCGCTCCGTGGCGCAGAGTGATTGTTACAGAGAGCATATTCAGCATGGATGGCGACCTGGCGCCGCTGGGGCAGTTGGCCGAATTGGCGGAAAAATACGGCGCAGCCTTGATTGTCGATGAAGCGCACGCGACCGGCGTGCATGGGCCAGCGGGGCGTGGATTGGCGGCTGCCGCGGGAATTGCGGGGCAAGTGCTGGCGAGCATTCATACGTGCGGGAAGGCGCTGGGTTCGGCAGGAGGATTTGTGTGCGGGCCGGAGGTACTGAAGGATTATCTGGTGAACCACGCGCGGACGTTTGTGTTCAGCACGGCGCTGCCGCCATATTTTGCCCGGCAAATTGCAGCGGCGTTGGACATTGCGATGACGATGGATCATGAACGGCAGGAATTGGTGCAACGCTCTGCGCGACTTGCTGAACAGCTGAAGGCGGCAGGATTCAAGACGGCCGGCAGTGCCAGCCAGATCGTTCCCGTAATATTGGGAAATGTCGCCGATACGCTGGATGCGGCCGATTATCTGCAACGCGATGGTTTTGCCGTGAAGGCGATCCGGCCGCCCACAGTGCCGGATGGGAGCTCGCGCTTGCGATTGTCTTTGACCAGCAAGATCCCGGAGGCTGAATTGAAGAGACTGGTGAAGTCTCTGATCTCGTGGCGTTCTTTGCGGGCCAGCGTGGCGGTGGCGAAACGCGCATGAGACGCCATTTCTTCATTACAGGCACAGATACGGGAGTCGGGAAAACAACACTCGCTGCTCTGCTGTGTGCGGCGCTCGATGCGGTGTACTGGAAGCCGATCCAGACCGGGACGCTGGAAGGTTCGGACCGCGTGACCGTGATGCGTCTGGCCGGCATCGGCACCGATCGCACGCTGGAAGAAGTTTACAAATTTGTCCCTCCGGTTTCGCCCGATCTGGCAGCTCGTTGGGCCGGCGTGGAAATCGATCTGGGACGAATCAACCTGCCGACGACCCTGATCAATGACTGGCTGATTGTGGAGGGTGCCGGCGGCGTTCTTGTACCGATCAATCCAAAACAATTCATGCTGGACATGATGGTGAAGTTCAAATTGCCGGTGATCCTGGCGGCACGCAGCGGCCTGGGCACAATCAATCATACGCTGCTGACGCTGGCGGCGTTGCACGCGGCGGAATTGCCGGTGCATGGCGTGGTGCTGATCGGCGATCAAAACCGCGAGAATCGCGACACCATTGAAAAGTTTGGACACGTCCGCGTGATTGGTGAAGTCCCCAAACTGCCCAATCTTCATCGCACCGCCCTCATGCAGGTGTTCCTGAACCACTTTGACCGGTCCGCATTTGCGCAATGAATTCCCCGCTTCAAATCTGGCATCCCTTCACTAATCGTGTTCTCGACCCCGCGCCCATTCGTGTCGCCAGGGCTGAAGGCGTCTTTTTGTACACCGCCGATGGGCGCAAGATCATCGATGCGATTTCGTCGTGGTGGGTGAATTTGCATGGCCACGCGAATCCACGGATTGCCGCGGCGATCGCCGAGCAGGCGCGGAAATTGGAGCACGTGATCCTGGCAGGTTTTACGCATGATGCGGCTGAAGAATTGGCTGAACGCTTGCGCAAGTGGATTCCAGCGCAGCTAACGCACATGTTCTTTTCGGACGACGGCTCAACAGCAGTGGAAGTTGCGTTGAAAATGGCTCTGCAGCATTTTGGAAATACGGGGCGGCCAGAGAAGCGCGAGATCGTGGCGCTGGCGCATGGGTATCACGGCGATACCGCGGGAGCGATGTCGGTAAGCGACGAATCGCCGTTCACCGATCCTTTTCAATCGATGCGGTATTCCGTCCACCGCGTGCATTCGGCCTATTGTTACCGCTGCCCGGTCGGTTTGAAGCGCGCGAGTTGCCACATTGAGTGTGTGCAGCAGCTGGAGGAATTGCTGGCGGAACGAGGCACGCAGATTGCCGCCGTCATCGTGGAGCCGTTGTTGCAAGGCGCGGGCGGAATGATCGTGCATCCCGTGGAATTTCTGCAGAACCTTCGCGCGTTGTGCAGCAAGCACGATGTGCTGCTGATTGCCGATGAGGTGCTGACCGGATTCGGGCGCACCGGAAAAATGTTTGCCTGCGATGTGGCGAACGTGACGCCGGATTTGATGTGCATCTCGAAAGGAATCACCGCGGGATTCCTTCCCATGGGAGTGACTCTTTGCAGCGATCGCGTGGAGTCGGCGTTCCGCAGCGAGGACCGCTTGCGCACGTTCTATCACGGGCATTCCTACACGGGAAACGCGCTGGCTTGCGCGGCCGCGATTGCGAATTTGCAGATCTTCGACGACGAAACGGTATTCGATCGCATTGCAACGATTGCGCGAATTCATGCGGTGCGGCTACGGCATCTGAGCGAGATGCGTCAAGTTGGGGAGACGCGGCAGATCGGCACAATCGGCATCGTGGAATTGCGCGCCGACGATCCGGGATATCTCTCGGGACTGCGACCGAAACTCTACGGCTTCTTCCTGGAGCGTGGCGTGCTGCTCCGGCCGTTGGGGAATGTTGTGTACGTACTTCCGCCATACGTGATCGAGCCCGAGGAGTTGCACCACGTTTACGATGTAATCGTTGAAGCGATCGAGACGCTGCTCTAGGGCGCGTGAGAGCGTCTGTGAATTCCACACTTTTCCGGGGGGCTTTCTCTTGACTAGTCCGTTGAGCGCATGGAAACAGAAAATCGTCGCGTTCGCCGGTGTCCTGGGCGCTCCCGGGCTTTTCCTGATTTCTTTTCTGGACTCGTCGGTGCTGACATTCCCGGTGATTAACGATCTGTTGCTGATTGAACTTGCCATCGAGCATCCTGCGCGCATGGTGTTGTACGCGCTGATGGCGGCGACGGGGTCGGTGCTTGGCTGCGTGCTGTTGTACTTCATTGCACGCAAAGGCGACGAGGCTTTCTTTCATAAGAAGGCGGGAGCGCGAGCACACGCCATTCGTCACGCGGTGGAACAGAACGGATTTTTGGGGATGCTGGTCGCGGCGCTGTTACCTCCGCCAACGCCGTTCAAAATTTTCGTGCTCGCCGCGGGAGTGTTTGAGGTGCCGCTGGTGAGTTTCACGTCGGCGATTACACTAGCTCGGCTGATCCGCTATTTGGGCATTGGCTATCTGGCGATCCGCTACGGGAATGATGCGTTGCCGTTTTTGCGGCAACACAAATTGCAGACGGCGGCGGTTTTGGTAGCATTTGTGATTCTGAGCTACGTGGCTTCGCGGCTCATCCTGCGCAAAAGGCAGCACCAGCCCGTTTGAACTAGCGTGACATCAACGCAACCTTAGTTCCTTAGCCCAGACGAGTTCCTGGCTGAAAACGTGCGGCTTTGCATCCAGAACGATTCGCACGGCCACGCTATGAGTGTCCTGCTCCACAATATCCCGCAGCGAACGGATTGTTACCTCGTAGCCGTCCTGCGTTTTTTCGACCGCCGCACGGGGAAAACGCGCGGACTGCAGGAATTTTTCCGCCGTCACCGTTTTTTGCGCCATATCCAATGCCGGTGAAAATTCGGGCTTATGCTGGCAATTGGCGGCTTCCGCGTCGAATTCTCTGCCGGAATGCACCGGGACTTCCGCCAAACAAACGAGGGATTGTGTTTCCGCGATGCCGTGCCAGGTGAATAGAGAAATGGGGTCGGGGAAAGCACCAAGGCGGCGGGGCGATTCGCCGCGATAGGAATGAGCGTCGAGCACGCCGGTGGCGTCGCCATGCAGGGCGCCGCACGCGCTGATGTACACGACGATTAAGGCGAGAGCGATCAGCGCGCCGTTGCGGCCACGCGGAGTTATATCTTTGGCGCCGATTTCCGAACTGACCAGCCGAAAAAGTTCAGGCAACAAGATTCCGGCGAGCAGGAACGCGAGAATCCATGGATCGATACGGGGAAGATAGTCGGCGGCGAAGCGAGTAGCACGGAAAGGCCAAAGCAGAGTTACGCCGGCGGACTGGAAGAGATCCATAAGGATGTGCGCGGCGGCGGCGAGGGCGGCCGCAGCCAGAATCGTGCGCAGGGGAATTGCCTTTGTTTTGTCGAGATAAAAGGTAACAGCCGCGGCGATGGCCACAACGAAGACGGTCGCCAGAATCGAATGCGTCCAGGTGCGATGCGCTGCGAGATAGGCGGCAGGGCCGAAGAGTATGCTGAGTTGATCAACGTCCGCAATGGTCCCGGCGACCAGCATGCCCACGACAATCGGCCAGCCGCGGCGCGGGAAGAATCCTCGAGCAAGCGCGAAGGACGTGAGCGCGTGAGTGGGAATGTCCATGGTCAGTGAGAAGCGGGCTTTGCGTTGGCCGCGAGAGCGTCATGCGGGACGAGCAATTTTAGCGCGTTGGGGACAATCGAGAATTCCACCGGCAGGTGAACGAACGGCTCGCCGTCAACCTGCGAGTAAACCGGCTTGTCGTCGAGGGGCTCGCAGATCAGCGTATCGGCCTTCCAGAAATGCACGCCTGATTCCTTGCGAAGATTGCCCATCCACAGGGTCGGCAGATAGCTTAGATAGCGCAACCCGCTTTGCGTTTCGAGGGAGAGCACCTCAAATTGATCCTCGAACAGGCTGGCCCGATCGGTGATTTTGAACGGTCCGCCGTAATTCTTGGTACGGCCCACGATGGCAAGCGACCCTTCTACTCGTTTGTCCCCGCTGCGCAAGCGAAACCGCGGGAATGTGTAGCGCGCCACTTCGCGGAATCCTTGCCACCAATAGGCGAGAGTGCCGAAGCGCGCCTTCAGGCCGAGGTCCAGGCAATAAACGATCATGCCATCGGGGCCGGCGCCGGCGACGCTGAGGAAGTAGCGCTTCTTTTCAGGCTCATGGACGGGAGTGGCCAAGCCGAGGGCGATTTCGCGGACTTCTCCCGTCGGCAGTTTTTCGGCCGCGCGGAGAATGTTCCAGGGAAGACGCAGTTCCTTGGCGAGAATATTGGCGGTGCCCCCGGGAAGCAGGGCGAGGGGCACGCGGTGCCCATTTTTAGAAGTAGCCAGGCCGTTCACGACTTCATTCAAGGTGCCGTCGCCACCGCAGGCGATCACGAGTTGCCGCCGGTTGCGTGTGGCGTTTTGCGCGATTTCGGTTGCGTGGCCGGGTCCTGTGGTTTCGGCCAGGTCCGCTTCAATACCTTTGGCGGAAAGAATACGGCGTGCCTGGTCGAGCAGGCGGCGCCGGGCGTTGCCCCTGGTGCCGGCGTTGGGATTGTGAATCAAGAGCGCGTTGCGGAACTGGGTGTCCATAGTCTCCCGAGGTTGTGACCAATTCTTCATTCTATACGAAGACGTGGAGTAATGATGTAAAGAGGGAACGAAGCAAGGAAATAGCGAAGTGAAGACGAAAAGTAGCATTAAAGCTGACGGACAGATCAGAGGGGAAATCGTTTGCGGTAGAGTGGTGACAAACGAGGGCTAGCATGAAAGTGAGCGCTACATCGAAGGAAAAACGCTCCGTCTGACGTGCCCTTTCCCTTCTGGGGCCTGGTCGCTGGACTAATGGCAGTCGCGTATAATACGTTGCGATTTGTGGCACTCGGAGCTAGAGGCGATGGCGAAGGCGGCGGCGAAAGCGAATGGGGCGTTGAAAAAAGAGGCGGAAAAGTTGCGCGAAGACATCCGCCACCACGAGTACCTCTACTACGTGGTTGATGGCCCGGAGATTTCCGACGCCGCTTTTGACCAACTGATGAACCGGCTGAAGGAGATGGAGGCGGCGCATCCGGATTTGATCACGCCGGATTCGCCGACCGTGCGCGTGGGTGGAACGCCCCGCGAAGGTTTCCAGACGGTGCGGCACGCCCGCGCGATGCTGAGTCTGGACAACGCTTTCTCCTACGATGCGCTGCGCGATTGGGATCGCCGCGTTCGCCAAGGCAGCGGTCACGAAGACATCGAGTACATTGCCGAACATAAATTTGACGGGCTGAGCATTTCGCTGCAGTACCAGGATGGCGTCTTGGTACGCGGCGTGACGCGCGGCGACGGCACCACGGGCGAAGACGTAACGCCCAACGTGAAGACGATTCGTTCGATTCCGCTGAGCGTGGATGCGGCGGTACTGAAGAAGTCGAAGCTTGGCGCCACGTTCGAGGTGCGCGGAGAGATCCTGATGACGCGAAAGGCCTTTGAGGCGATGAACCGTCAGCAGGAGCAGACGGGCGGGAAAATCTTCGTGAACCCACGCAACGCAGCGGCAGGAGCGGTGCGCGTGCTGGATCCTTCGATCACGGCGAGCCGCAATCTGGACTTTTTTGCATACTATTTGTTCGTCGACGGCAGAGTGCCGTATGCCAAGCATTCGGATTCGCTTGAAACACTGAAGCAACTGAGGTTTCGCGCTTCCAGCGACTGGAAACTGTGTAGCGGAATCGAGAAGGTCATCGAATACTGCACGGATTGGGACGAAAAGCGCGAGAAGCTGCCCTACGAGATTGACGGCGTGGTGATCAAATTGAACTCCACGGGGCTGCAGAGCGAATTGGGATTCACATCGAAAGCGCCACGGTGGGCGATTGCTTACAAATACCCCGCCAGACAAGAAACGACGGTGGTGAACGACATCATAGTGCAAGTGGGGCGAACTGGAACGTTGACGCCGGTGGCGGTGCTGCAGCCGGTGCAAGTTGGGGGAGTGACGGTCAGCCGTTCCACGCTGCACAACATGGATGAGATCGAGCGGCTGGGTTTGCACATCGGCGACACCGTGTTGGTGGAGCGCGCGGGCGAAGTGATTCCGCATGTGTTGAAAGTGGTGAAAGACGGGAAGGACCGCAAACCTTTTCGCATGCCGAAAAATTGCCCGGTATGCGGCAGCACAATTCACCGGGCGGAAGGGGAAGTGGCGTATCGCTGCGTGAATGCCGCTTGCCCGGCAAAGTTGAAAGAGTCGCTGCAGCATTTTGCTGGGCGACATGCGATGAATATCGATGGGCTTGGCGAAAAGATTGTGGACCAGTTGGTGGAACAGAAGCTGGTGAAAGACGTGGCGGATTTGTATGCGCTGAAGGTTGAAAAAGTGGCGGGACTGGAGCGGATGGCGCAGAAATCGGCGCAGAATCTAGTGCAGGAGGTTCAATCGAGCAAGAAAAATCCGCTATCGCGGCTGATCTTTGCTTTGGGGATGCGCTTTGTTGGTGAGCGGACGGGGCAGTTGCTGGCGGAACATTTTTCGACGTTGGAGGAGCTGGAAGCGGCGAAGCAGGAAGAATTGGAGCAGGTGCCCGAGGTGGGACCGAAAGTGGCGGAAAGCATTGTGGAGTTTTTTTCCGAGGCTGCTAATCGCAAGCTGGTGAAGAAATTGCGCGACGCCGGAGTGCGGCCGACCGCGGAAAAACGGGAAGTGAAGAGCCAGAAATTGGCGGGGAAGTCGTTTGTGTTCACAGGTGGATTAGCGAATCGCAGCCGCGAAGACGCTGGCGAATTGGTGCAACAGCACGGCGGGAAGGTCAGCGGATCAGTGAGCAAGAAGACGGACTATGTGGTAGTGGGCGCAGACCCGGGATCGAAGTACGACAAGGCGAAAGAACTGGGAGTGACGGTGCTGACGGAAGGCGAATTCGAGAAGCTGCTGGGGATCAAATAACTGCTTTGCAACTCTACTTTTTTCGTCGAGCCGACGCGGTTGATTGAACGAAACGTTGCAAAAATCCGATGAGCTCTGGAAAAAGCCGGGGAAAGATCCCGAAAAGCAACGCCAGCAGAAAGAGGAGTTGCGGGGTGTGTTGAACCAGGGGGCTCAAGTTCGGAATATATTTGTCGACTGGTGCCTGCTCTCCGCGCCGCATGCCTGCTCTCTTGCCGAAGAGGAACAACGTGAGCAAATATCGGCTGATGGCGACTAGAACGCCGAGAAGATACGTTGGCACATTCGCTGGAATCGTATAAACGCGTTCTGCCGCCAGAATAATAAGAGGATGTAATGGTCTCTGCTGAGAACGCCGAACGCGTCATTCCATAGCCGCAGTTTTTCAGGGTTCTCTCGCTCGATCCTGCGATAGGCTCGAGCCATCAGGAGAGAAATCTTCTTTCTACCCGGTTGGGTCATGTTCGGCTTCGAAAGCATCGTTTAGCGGGATGGGATCTTCCGGGCATTCACCTGTCTCAGTAAAGTACCTCATTCGCTTTTCGATGTTAGAGAGGGGCACGTTATCAACTGCAGCCTGCTCGGCAGTCTGCTGCACAAGAAAATCCTTGGCTTCGCGGCCGCGCATGGCGTGATTCTATGCCGGGGACAGTTGCGCAACAACGCCATTCCCGAAGATGTGGCTCGCGGTATAATAGGGATGGCGGGTGGGCTGGACGATCGCTGGCCTGGAACGCGCAAGCGGACTGGGCGGGAGGAAAGTCCGGACACCACTCTGCGCGAGCAGAGAATACCCTTGGGCCGTAAGGCCTGAGGGTGAAGGGCAATGCGCCTGGTAACGCCAGGGGGGCGGTAGCACAGACTTGAGTCTGTGATGCTTCGGCGGGACGCGGCTAGAAATACGCCGCCGAGAAAGAAACAGGCTGAAGCCTGTGCTATTGTTCACGGAAAGTGCCACAGAAAATATACCGCCTGCGGCGCGTAACCCGGTGATAGCCCGGAGGAAAACCTTCGGGACATCTTCGAATGGTACGCGATGTGGGTAAGGGTGAAAAGGTGGAGTAAGAGCCCACCGCCTCGGCAGCAATGTCGAGGGCATGGCAAACCCCGCGTGGTGCAAGACCAAATAGGAGGGGAGAGCTGGCCCGGCTCGATGAGTGCTTTCGCGAAAGCGAGAGCGCTCCCTTCACGGTGGCGCAAGCCGCCGGGAAGGATGAACCCTCGGGTAGGTTGCTGGATCCCGGCCGCGAGGCCGGGGCTAGAGGAATGATCGTCGCGGAGCACTGCTGCAAAGTGGTGCACCGCACAGAATCCGGCTTACAGGCTCATCCGCCATAAAGTATTTGAAGAAAAAGCAATTAGTTTTTGATGGTCAGCGATTGTGGCAAGGTTGTGGCAAGACTTTCTGCTGAAATCACGCCACTTATTCAAACCGGATTTCAAACACACCCCGGCCTTGGGGTGTTTTCTTTGTGATTTCAAGTCTTGTGGCTAATTGGGCTTTCTTTGCGCGTTCTGATGTGCTTCTGAAGGCATTTTGGCGGCTTCTTCGATCCCAGTACCAGTTTCAAGAAGGTTCCGCACGCGGTCACGCAGTTCTTTAACGAATGGTGTGTAGTGCTTCTCAACTGTATCAATGGTGTCTCCCAGCATTTTGGCTACATCGTAGAAAGAGGCACCACGATTCAACATATCTACGGCAAGAGTGTCACGGAACCTGTGTGGGTGCGCACATGCAACGCCAGCACGCTTCCCAAGAGCAAGCATCCGGGTATAGAGCCTTGGCCGGTTCATCGGAGTGCCTGTGGCCGGGTTGAGTAGCACTTGTGCTGATGGTTCCGGGTTGAGTTTCTCGTGCTCTGCTTCCAGCGCGAAAAGTAGCTCAGTGTGCATAGGCAGAATGACACGCTTCCTTCGCTTTTGAGTGACACGTTCAATTTCCTTTTGGTCAAGCTTGACTTCAGACCAAGTGAGTTTCACCGCGTCCACGCCGCGAAGCCCAGTCCACCGGAGAAGCAGAAACATGAGCAAGTCTGGGCCAGCCTGTTCTCGCATTTTGGAAAGCTGGGCGGCTGTAAACGGTTCTGCACCGTTCGTTGGGTTCTCGCCCGGCCTGCCTTCCATGCGAACGGGATTCTTTACCAGCATTTCATTCTCAACAGTGAAAGAGAACACGCGGTGCAAGACGGCAGCATCTAGCACGAGACCTGTGGCACCACGGGAATGCTTCCTCTTGTTGATGCGTTCCACGCGCCAGACCTTGAAGCGCTCCACTAGCGACTTGCTGATGTCTTGCAGCAGCGTGGTTTTCTCAGTGGCCAGAAATTCACCAAGCTCATGGATGGTGAGATCGTAGCGGTCAGACGTCGACTGCGCCAGCTTTCCCAGCCTGACCCGCTGTTCTCGGAACACAGAGAAGCCAGACGTCAAGTCTTCCCATGTGGGCTGTTGCTTGGGCTTAACGCCAGCGTGCTCAGAAAAGCTTGTGTAGGTGCGTTGAGGGAGAAGCGTTTGCAACTCCTGCCATAGCGAAGAATCTTGCCCTTCGGGCCAAGGCAGTTTCCAGTTTGTGAATCAGACGTAGTGCGATTTTCGGTAGTAATCATGGGAGGGCCTTGGTGTATTTAGCTTCCAGGTGCAAGACTACGGCAACAGGGACAAGCTTCTTGCTCTTTCGACCTGCGACACCAAAGTGTAGCACCTTGCCCCCAGCCAAACGAAGACGGTTGTAAACAGTGCCGCGTGAACAGCGCCAGCGTTGTGCAAGCTCCGCGATTGAGAAAAACGCCTGCATCGGAGCAGGTTCTGCTGTGGATTCACGCGCCGTCATTTGTCCGAGTTTTGCTACCGTTGTCATCGCTCAACCGCTCATGCTCCCTGCCCACCCTGACTACTCCTTCTCCGAGATGCTCTATGGCTTCGCTCAACTCAGAATCCAAGATTGCTCAGCAACCTGCTCAGTAACTGTTTGCTGATCATTCCCTGCTCAGTAACCCCTTAAAAAAGAAATGATATTGAGCAGGTGTATCCACCGGCACGGATAACGCCCCGGAAGGGGCTTATCCCAAAGCGCCCCGGTTGGCGGATAGTTTCTGCACCTCAAAGAATCAACTGGAACCCTCGTTGGCACTTCTGTAGCTCCTCACAGTGACGTAACTAACCTCGATTCCCAAATCCTTGAACCGTTGGATCAGATCTTCGTGTGTCTATTCTGGATCTTCTTCGAGCCGCTTATTCACGAGGGCAATGCGCTCCTGCCGTTTCTCGCTCTTTGGCGCTCCCCGTTTGTTTCGATCAGGTTGCAACTCATCCATGAGAGATCCACAGTCCCCGGGTCTCTTGAAAAGTGCCAAGTCCTCCGAACGATCAATGAACGGCCGTCCAATGATCTGAAAAGGTAGAGGAGGCTCGAAGTCGCGTGCCTTCACGTTTTCGACATGAATTACGTTTCGGTCCCGATCGATCTGCTTAATGCCCCACGCTGTCGAAAGCATCGCGCCAATGTCGCCAGATCCACGCAAGACATTTTCTAAGTGCATGACATTTGCGTGGGCGAAGGGTTTCGGACTGTGATGAGCGCCAATTACGGAACGCGCCCCGGCACCGAGCAAGGCAAAAATATCTGTTGCGAGTCCACGTTGCTTCGTCACCGCTGCGTTTTCATCCCCCTCGGCCCCAAAGCGGATTGCAGTGTCGAGAACAATATGTGAATCCTTAGCCGCCGCGAGAATGCGCGGGTCGGACAGGGATGGCATCGGACCTTTGGACAGCGTACGAACAACACACTACTTCCACCGAAGACGTTCCCAGTCTTTATCGCTGTCCCAAGTGTGGAGGACCAATGAAGGTCATCGAACGACTCACTGCCGCCGAAATCCAACTTCGTTCTCCACCACGGATCAGCTCTGCGGCATGAAACTGCACTCTCCAACTCCAACACTCCGCGCGCTTCTGCGCGCTACGCCCCTGTTCGGCTCGCCAGAAAACAAATTCCTTCTTGCCGCCTCTCCAACCACAGTTTTCACAAACACGGTTTCACCGTAGCCATTTTCTCGGTCCGCGGTGTGAAAGGTCATGCTCCACAGCGCAGCCGTGGCAGACCTCAAAACCGTCTCTTCCCACAATTGAATTTGCATAAGGCCCGCGTCCGCCGCAACCCCGGGCGGCCACCTCCAAACGACTTTACCGGACGCGCAAGGAGCTCCTCGCCCCCGTTCACTCCCCAGCGAGAACGCGCATCCGGTAAAGCACTAGCGTTACTCGTGACCTTGGTGGGGAAAGTCCTTAGCCCGCCGGACCGTAAGTTCCAACGGCGCTCCAGAGGCTCGCGGGCAGCGCAAATGGCTTCCAGTGCTGGTCTGCAATTGGACTCGTATTCGCGAAGATTCGGAAAATACCGTTCGAAGAAATCCGCATAGACGCCGCTCAAACTCACGGACTCTTGACCAATTCTGCCACTCTACTTGGCTGGGCGGGAAAGCAGATCGATCACCATCTTGTTGAATTTCTCGATGCTCAGCTCGGTCTGCACATGCACGAGCCGCTCTCCCAGCCCGGGCTGGTTCCCGGGAACCCACACCAGCGTATTGCCATACCCGGCAGTATGAGAAATGTCGATGTCCATATACAAGGACTCTTCCTTTGTGATGATGCTGGGATCGATCCAAGCTGCAGCTGCAAGCTCATCCCACAGGTATTCTTCGTCTGCCCATTTGCCGATGTACCGAGCCGCGGGTGTTCCGGCTTTGGCGATCTGATTGATCATGGCCTGGGTCAGCCGCGTCTTTACCGAAATATCGACGGTGGTCACCGTAATCTTTGACCATGGCGCGCGCAACACGATGTGCACGGCCTCCGGATCCCACCAGAAATTAAATTCGCGGCGATTGGCTTGCGCCCAACTCATCGGAAGCACAGGAGCAATGCTGCCGCCCATCACCACAAGTTCCTGCGCCAACTCTGCAAATGTCGGGTCGAGACTGATGGCTTGGGCAAGGTTCGTCAGCGGCCCGCCGGCATAAATGGTTATCTCGTGCGGATATTGGTGCACCATTCGAATCAGGAAGTGCGCCGCGTCTTCGCTCTCCGGCCTAAGCGTGGGATTTCCTTCCGGCAGCGGATTGGGAACCTCGAAGGGTTCCCGATAGACGCCGGAGTTCCACGCGCCCGTAAGCGTAGAGCCGGTGGAAGAGGGGATTTTATGTTCGTTCCAGGCGCCCTGGTAACTCACCACGCCGTAGAGCTTCTGCCAGCGCTGGATTTCTTCCTTGCTATTGATCAGGGGAAACACAGCTCCCGGAAAGACTTTGATGTCGGGGTGCCCGGTAAGTTCCAGCATGCGCAGGGTATGTGCGACTTCTTCATCACGCCACTGATCGCCGCTGACGATGGTGATACCGAGAGTCTCAATTTGCGAAGATTGCAGCACCATCAACATGGACTGCTGGTCGGTTGTCGCCGGGCCGCGTGCATCCTGGTCGAGGATTACCCTGCGGCGCGTCTGCGACTGCGCGCAAACAGAAGTAAGAGACACAACGACCAAGAAGCAGAGAATTGTACGTTTCACGGATTTAGACTCCCGAACAAATCGCGCACCTGCAACAGACCACCGTCTGAAGTGACCCGCAATCCGTGGAAATCGCCTTGCAACGAGGGATTGAAGGAGAGCCGAAAGGGCCGGTTCTGCTTCTCACTCATTGGGTCGATGCCTCCGCAGTTCGTCTCAATCTCAAAAACGAATGAATCCTAGCTTTGATCCAATCATATAGTCGCGTACTCGGAGATGTGAAGTAATACTTCACATTGACGGGAGCGCTGTTAATCAGGCGCTAAACCAGCGTGTGCAGAAGAACTACCCGCTCAGAAGTCTCTCTCCCGTGTGACCTTCCAGGCACACGCTGACAACACGAGGCTCAGAGCACAGCTGAGAGCGATTCCGCCCCACGGCATGTGCCCACGAATCAGGTAGGTGTATTCGTCTTTCGTGGGCATTGGAAAGATCGCATCCTGCAGACTCAGCCCCTTGAAGGACTCAATGACGCGTGTGCTATTATTCACCGCAAAGACGAGCGCAATTCCGATTCCGGCGCTCGTAAAATCTCCAGCAAAAAGCACTGACGCCAGCAGCCCAATCGAGTAAAAGAGCATTCCCCCGAGTCCGAGACGCAAGCCAAGAAGGAACGCGTCACCGACCGGAAAGTCGCCACCGGACAGTGCGGCGATGACGGGAACCGCAAGCGCAGGGATGAGGGCGGCAGCCATCGATTGAAGAGCGCCGTTCACAGAACGATACAGAAACCATCTGGTCCTGCTAACCGGCAAGGATAAGGTATAGTCCACAGTCCCAACCGACCGCTCCCGGAGAAGACCGCCGAGTCCTAGGAACATGGCGGAAAAACCCCAGAATAGAAAGAGCGCGCCCGGATTGTTCGCACTCCTGCCTCGTGAAAGTCCTTCGACTCGATCACCACCTTCTCGGCCTTGGCGTTGTAGAACACGCTGGCACTGGTCACCACCAGCAGTGCGACAAGGATGAAGAAAAACCGCGAGCGCGATTCGCGCCAGACTTTACGAAGCGGCATGGTCTTCTTTCACCTTCTCGAGGAACAGCTCTTTCAGGCCGACGGGGTGCACGTCAACAGCTTTCGCGCCGAGTAGTGGGCCAAGCGCGGCAATCTCGTCAATGTTACGGCTCGCAAGAATACTTATAGTTCTGCCTTGCACGATGACCCGGTCCACACCCTCCCGCCTGAATGCTTCCGGAGGAGGAGGATCATCGAATACGAGATTGACACGTCGAAACTCATGGCGGAGGTGGTCTAGCGAGCCCTCGAGGATGACTCGCCCTTTTTCGATGGCTATGATGTGATCGGCGATTTGCTCAACCTCCGCAACCTGATGAGACGAGAAGAATATTGTGGTGCCGTCAGCCGCCTGCTGCACCAGGCTCCGTAGCATCTGTTCGGTCATTACGGGATCGAGACCCTCGCTCGGCTCATCAAGGATGAGGAACTCCGAATGGCGGCAGAGGTTGAGTAGAAGGCCCAGCTTCGTGCGCATGCCCTTTGAGAGAGCACTGACCTTGTGATTGAGGGGAAGTTCAAAATCCGAGAGCAGTCGTGTTTCGGTCTCGACGCGCCATGTCGGAAAAAACGGACGGGTGAACGCAATTATCTCCCGCACAGTCATGTACGAGTAGAGTCGCTTGTCCTCACCGAGAAAACCGATGCGGCGGCGAACTGAGACTGACCCGCGGGCTCGCCAAGTACCGTCGCCTCACCGGACGTTCGACGGATCACGTCGAGAAGAATCTTTATTGTAGTGGTCTTGCCCGAACCGTTCCGGCCTAGGAAACCCACGATATGCCCTCGCGGAACTGTCATCGTCAGACCTGCCAGCGCATAACTATTCCCGAATCGCTTGGTAAGGTCCCTCGTTTCGACGGCAGCCTTCATCGTCTCGCGGCCTCTTCGATCCATTCCGCTTCAAACAGGCGACGGCTCTCATCGTCCGCTAAAACCCATACTCCTGAGCTTTCGTACAGTTTCCTTCACGACAACGGAAGCTTCCCGAAACCTGCGGAGCCGCGGTTTTGCTCGGTTGCCTTTCTCGACGTATGCGCCAGCCCCGTGCCGGAGCCGGATCAGGCCCTCCTGTTCGAGCTCGTCATATGCCTTCACGACCGTGTTCGGACTGACGACGAGCTCCTCGGCCAACGTGCGAATCGCGGCCAGCTGGTCTCCCTCAACCAAAGCGCCAATTTCAATCGAGTGCCTGATCTGCTCGACGATCTGCAAATAAATCGGAACCCCTGAGGACGGATTTAGGCGTATCAGCATGCTGTCACTGTACCACAGTAATGATACAGCTACACGTCTTTTCCTGTTCCCAGTCAAAAATGTCAATGTTGAATGATGGACACAATCGCTACTACGGTGTGCCCATGAACGACGCTGCGCTGCATCTCTTTCGACTCCAAGTAGGACGGCTGTGGCATCGTGCTTTATCACGGCGCAGTCAGAACGGCCATGTCCCATGGGATCGAATGCATCGGCTCATTGCTCGCTGGCTGCATCCTGTTCGCATCTATCATCCTTATCCTCTGCGCCGCATGGGCGTTGTTACCTAAGGTAAGAGCCGGATGCGGGAAATCCGCTCGTCCGGATCCGCGGAGGGGGTCATGGGCAACTGTGATCCCTACTCCGACTCTCCCGAGCCTGCGGTCGTCGAATAACCACAGTCTACTCGGGTCGAGGAGCCGACATTGTTATGCAATCCAGTGGCGGAGTCAGCCTGTTCGACTTGGATCGTTAGCGCGCTAGTGGAACAGCCCAAGACCTATTAGTTCAGTCCGAAGCGCGGGGGCGTCTGTAAATAGGATGCCACGCATACCTAAGGCAATCGCTGCTTCCACATTGGGTGCGCGGTCATCGATGTAAACGGTCAAGGCAGGGTCGATTGCAAAAGTTTCCAAGAAAAGCTTGAAAATGCGTGGATCGGGTTTCAGCAGTTTCACTTCGCCAGAAAGCATAACTCCCCTGCAACCACTTCAAGAACTCGAACCGCTTTAGAGCGGACGGGAAGGTCTCAACAGACCAATTGCTCAGCGCATATAAGGGAACTCTGTGAGAGTTTAGCTTCGTGAGAATGTCAACAGTGCCAGAGATCGGCCCGGCTAGCATCTCGTCATACCGTCGGACCCAGGCATCGATCAGCTCTGCCTTATGCGGATGAACTAGCTTCAGTGAAGCGCAGGCATCGGCAAACGGGCGACCAGCGTCCTGTTGTTCGTTCCAGGATTCCGTACACACTGTGGCGAGAAACTCCTCCATCGCTTCCGGGTCGCCATCGAAGAGCTTGCGATACAAATACCGTGGGTTCCAATCAATTAGAACGCCGCCGAGATCGAACACGGCGATTGAGCATTCAGCCATGAGGAGAAAAATTCTAACTGGGAGAACGACTCCGGTCGAGTATTCAGTATTCACCGAGCCTGCCATTCAGTGGAAGTGTCAGCCGACGGGAAGACGCTGACAATGACCATGCATATCTCGGGACGCAGCGAGCCGAACGTGCGAGTTTTCCCGACCGAGAGTGACGCCGCACGCCCGCAACGCACTCGGCTGCAATCGTGATTCAGGGTTGCAGTGAGATAATGTAGGCCGTGAGGTCGACGATGTCCTGATCCGTAAGGTGCGCAACGACAGGTTTCATGAGAGCGGCATAAGGGCCATCGCGAGCGCCGCTCTTAAAGTCATACAGTTGCCGGGCTGTAGCAGCAGGAGAGCGTCCCGCTAGGGGCGGGAAAATGTCTGCGATTCCCTTCAAGCCCTCTCCATGGCACGTGGCGCACGGAACGGTGCGGCCGGAATCGCCGGTCTTCGCCAGCATCTCGCCCCTCTTGATGCTTCCGTTTGGCACGTATGCGATGAACCCGGACGTGGCATCGCGCAACATCGTCCGATTGACGTCCTCCGGCACCTCGATGATGCGCATCCCGATCGGTTCTTTGGTTCCGGTGGCATCCACCAGCTGAACGTTATGCGCTCCGGGATGTGTCACGGGAACGGTATCCGTCTCGATGACGCGAGCACCTCGAACCGCCGGCACGGAGTGAAAGTATTCCGCGGCGAGCTTCGCGTCCGTGTCGATCGCTTTCGCAACAGGGATCATGTCGTTGACGGTTGCGTGCGGTACGGAACCACGGCGCTTGCCATCCTTCATGTCGGCAAGTTGCTGCAGAAAATACGCCACCGGAAGTCCCCGAAGATCGGCTGTGTCGGGCTTGCCTCGCCCGTCGATGAGATGACATTGCCCGCACGCGTTGTACGCGCCTTGCTTGCCCGAAATTACCGGAGCCGGAAGCGCAGGGTGCAGCTCCGGGAACCAATCTACCGTGCTGGTGCTGCGGTTAATCTCAGTATCCGTGTAGCTCTTCGTGCTTCCGGGAATATGGAAGAGCTGGCCATCGTCGGGTTTCGCAGGCTCGTGTACGCCCCTCGGCCAAGGCCAATCGGGATAGTCGGTCCTCGCGACACTTGTTGGAGGCTCGGACGTCGGCCTCGCCGCAGTCTGAGATGCATGAGAAATCTGCGTCACGGCGAACACGGAGAAGAGCAGGCAACTTGCCGATACAGCGCACAGCGAGAGAAGTGATCCGCGATCCATGCCAAGAGTCTAGCGTACAGCGCTTCGGAATGTGCGTTTCTTCTTCAGGGCGCACCGGCCCTCTTTGTGGCTCTCCGCTGACGCTGACGCTACACCATCTGCCCTGAGCACCGAGTGGGAAGCGCCGGAGCTAGACATGAATCAATTCCAGATGCCTGGTTAGTCGCGAATCGGAGATGTGAAGTAGTGCTTCACATTGACGAGATACGGCGTTAATCAAGCACATGACGAATATGCGCGTACGTACGGAGTCCATCCACGCGGAACGCTGCTATTGGTAAAGCGTTTCTCCAATCCCCAATCTTCCCAGGTTCGTCAATGCGAAACGCAGCAGTAGGCAGAGTGTTTCCGCATCTCTGACCGTCCCAGAGAAGACGGAGAACCGCGCATAATCCCCGATTTGAAAAACATGTCTCGCTGAAGTGGCTTCTTTAGTCGTTGAGATACTCTGTCCGGGCCACAAAAGAGTTGAGAACAAATGCGCTTCCAAAATAATTCCGAGCGGATGGGTCCGACAAAATGTAGATTCCCCAGACTCAACAGTCGTCCACTTGTTCTGGCGACTATCCCACTTTTCGACGGCATACGCGACTATGGTTCCGTGGACTGAGACCTTCTATTACTTGTGCAGCATTCTGGATGGATTCAGTCGTTTCCTCGTGCATTGGGATCTGCGTGAGTCTTGTGGAGCATTACAACAACGTTCGCCTGAACAGTGCCATCGGCTACATCACTCCAAAGGACATGCTCGCCGGGCACCAGCAGGAGATTCAAGCCGAGCGGGATCGGAAGTTGGACGCGGCGAAGGAACAGCGGAAGAATCGCCGCCAGGGGGCGGCGTGATCGATGAAACGGATTGCTCCCCTTTAGCCGACAATGCAGAATTAACACAGCGGCAAGGCCAAGCATATAGTCAACGAAGCGAATCGCCGCGCTTCCGTGAGGAGTCCCTGCATCTCGGTATGCGCGCGGCGGTGGACCAGGTCCTCTAGCGTTCGGCAACGCGCGGCTCACTGATAGGCGCGCCGGCCGGCGATGGTTGTTTTGCCGGGAGGAGTGCAAGCAGCGTGACTCCAATCACGCCAAAGATCACAATGTCCTGGGGGCTATCCTTCCTGTGCATCCCGTGGGCCACGGCCTGCGCCGACATGATTGTCATCGTGAACCCATGGGCAAGGCTTGACCACGCCCCATAGGCGATCATCAAGCGATGCTTGGCCGGCTGATTAACGGCCACCAACAGACAGACCCCAAGCGCCGTGTTAAGGCTCAGGAACATCGGCATGACGTCACTATGCCCGCTAAGCCACCTAGAGTGCCACAGATCGTCGAACAGGAGATAGCCCCAAAAGCAATAAAACAAGCCCACCAACACCAACACTACCTGTAAGGCGCGCTCACGTTTCATACCGTCCTCCGTTTTGTGCGATGCAAGGTTATTACCACCTTTTTTACTTCAGATTGTGCGATTGTCAGCTGTGATGCGTCCGATACTGGAACCCTGCGAGCATCCGCAGTGTGAGCAGAATGCTTCTCCCCCTCGAATAGGCTTGCCACAGGAACTGCAAGGCCCAAGGAGAGGCCCTCGGAACACAAAATAAAGGATGAATCCAATCAAATTGGGTATGAGGAAAGCGGCAATCACCCAGGCCCAAGCAGGCATTTGACGCCTTTTTGCGTCCCCATAAATATATCCGAGGGCAAGGAAATAAGCCCGCGGTGAAGACGCCAAACGTCAAGCCAAACCAAAGCGCTTCTGCATGGTACCTAGAAATCCTTTGGAAGCAAGTAAGGAACGGCCCTGGCTGGAAGCAAAATAGACTACCCAAATCGGGATCGCCAGTGCTGCGATGACCATTGCAGACCTGGGTAGAACATTCCGTCTTGCGGTTCCCAACAAGACAGCCGCAACTACAAGCCCGGCCAAGAACGCTATCAAAAGCACCGCCGATTGCTGTGTCATGCAATACCTCTATTCTCATCAGGCGCCGCGAGCAGACGTAAGGCCGAGCAAAAAGATGGCAGCAGCCGAAAGACGAGCACGCCTGTCTGGACTTGAGC
>CAVTMR010000014.1:0-127335 GCA_963735825.1 Candidatus Acidiferrales bacterium | reverse complement strand
GGATCTTCCTCCCAGTGTCAGTCGTGGTTTTCCTGTTAACTTTTTGACGTCGCGGCTTTTGTTGCAACCCGCGAAGGGAAATTGCCTGCCTACGCGGTCGTGGGCAGCGACACGCCCAATGCCGCCAGGATCTGTTTCTGGTTCCCATCCGGCTGCGGTAGCTTCGTCACCGTAGTTTTCTCGTCGACCGTATAGTGCAACAGACACAGGCGGCTCAACGCTGCCAGCGCATCCGGTAGCGTGACCGCGTGCGGATTGCTGCCGGTGGTGGCAAACGCGACCCGCAGCCGACGCTCCATTTCTCGACTCAGTTTCAGCGCCAACATGCAGGTGAGCACGTGGCCCTCGGTCCGACTCTCTTTGCGCACAAACACCGGCCGCACTTCCAGCAAACCCGTCTTCATCGCCCGAAAGTCGCGCTCCACCGTCTGCAGGCTCACGTAGCTGTCGTGCACCTCCTGCGCGCTCATGCTCGGTTTCAACACGTTCGTGGTCACCACGTAGCAGCCCGCCAACTCCAAAGCCGTTGCGATCTTCTCCGCTTGGCGCTCCAGCATCAACGTGCGGCCGTCCAGCTGCAACTCGACCAACCCCGTCAGTTTGTGCCGTTCGGCCCACACTTCCATTTGGCGCTGCCCCGCTTCCGGTCGACAGCGCGGCTTATCCTTGACCTCCTCGTTGCGCGCGGCGATCTTTCCTTCAGCTTCTCGAGCTTGTCCTCCAACCGGTGCCGCTCGCGTGCCGCTTCCCTCTCGTTCTTGCGGAGCACGTAGCGCGCCCCGACGTCCTCCACCTCGCAGATCTGTTCGCTGAACAACTCCATTGCAAAATCCGCTCCCCCAGCAGACGACGGATCTGCGGATCCGTCAGTGCCGCGATGTAACGCAACTCCGCCTGCTCGAGCGCTTGGAGGCCCTTGCTCTTCACCATCCCGCGGTCGCCCACAAAGACGAGTTCCTCCACCCCAAACTGCTCTTTGACAATTTTGATCTGATAGGACCGTCACGGGATCCGAGGTGTTGCCCGCAAACACACGCACCGCCAGCGGTTCACCTTCGGCGTCGGTCATCAGGCCAATGACGATTTGCAGTTTGCCTTGCTTACCATCGCGGTTGTAGCCGAACTCCCCCAGTTCGTTCCGCTCCCCCTCGAAATAGCTGCTGGTCACGTCGTAGAGAAACAGTCGCGGTGGCGCGGCTTTCCGGCGCAGGTACAGCCGGAACAGTGCTTGCCTTTTAAATCTCTTCCTGGCGGGCACGAAAAGATCGTCCAGCGCCGCGTAGAGATCGTCTTCGTCGAACGAACCCAGGCCGAGAACTCGCTGACGGCGTGGTCCGCGGCCCAACGCACTGCCGACAAACGCGAGCCCTGATGCGCAACGCGGGCCAGGATCAAAAATAAACCCAGCTTGGCCAGGCGCGTGTTGCCGAACACGCCAGGAATCCCAAGGGCATCGGCGATTTGTTTTAGAACATAGAGCATGCCGAGGTGGGGACCAGCGCAGCTTCGCAAGGTTCGACATGATCGAAATCGCCACGCAGGGCGCGGCGGAGAGCCTCGATCCGAGCGGGATTCCAATGGGAAAGATTGGCGAGGGTGCGATTTTTCACTTTGCCGTTTTCGCGGAAGGATTCGCGGAGGAGCACGGCGGGGGGTGATTTGCGATTGGGGATTGAGGAGATGTACATACCTACTTACTATCACAAATACATCTTCTGTAAACACATATATATACATTACATGACTACACCAAGAGACGTTAAAAGAACCCAACTCCAACAGCAATCGCCACTTACCTGAATTTGCGGGAGGGAAGGATCGGTCCGTTATGGTGGGCGAGCACAACCTGTTTGCCCTGTAGAAGTCGCATCCGAACGCCGGAGACGTTATCCGCAATTACTTCGCGGCGGGGGGCCGGAGCTTTTGGTCGATCAGGGACTGCAGCGCGTCACGGAACGAGTCCTCGGTATCAATCGTCCTTGTGAACCCAGCCTGGCGCAGCTTGATGGTGCTTACGAAGGCTCGAGGTCCTTCCGGGGCGCCGCAAGCGAACGCGAAGTCCGCGTGCTGATCCCCTGCGCCGTAGGTTCCGCGAGCGAAGACCGTACGTCGCGACGATCCGGTCCCAGACATCGACGTTTTCCTCGAGGTAGGCCGCCACGCTCGTTGGCATGTCCGGTCCGGTTTCCACACCGAGGTTCCCATGGCCGTTCGATCCCTCAAGCTGAGTCCGGTACAATCAGGCCCAATTTCCACCTAATCGTCTTTGCAAATCATTTGCATATGATATCGGACTAAGTTAGTCTTGATTTGCTGTTGCAAATCATTTGCAAGGAGATTTCATTGCCACGGTTATCCCGGTTGTTTGCGACTGCCCTTTTCCTCGTCTTTTGTTCCCATTTATTGCCCCGAGCCGTACGCGCACAAGAAAATCCTTATATCGTGACTTACGACCAATTTCTGGAGGAGCCCCGTAATCTTGAAATCGAGTATTTTTCCACCTACGGAACGCAACGGGGTGGCAACGACTTTCACGCATTCTGGCTCGAGTTCGAGTACGGTGCGACAGCGTGGTGGACTACAGAATTTTATCTGGATGCGCAGACCACATTTCACGACAGCACGGTTTCTACCGGCTTTCGCTGGGAAAATCGCTTTCGACCGCTCAAACGGGAACATTTCATCAATCCGGTTCTTTATGTGGAATATGAGCATGTAAACGGCGCGGACAAGATACTCAAAGAGATCGAAGGACACGATGTGGAATCTGATTTCTTGACGCCGAATGCCGAAGCACGCCGGGAGATCAACAACGAACTCGAGCTAAAGCTGATTCTAGGGAGCAATTTCAAGGGCTGGAACGTATCTGAAAACTTCCTGTTCGTAAAGAATCTCGCCGGTGAGCCTTGGGAATTTGGCTACGCCGTTGGGGCGAGTCGGCCTCTGGCACTCAAAGCCTCGGCAAAACGATGCAACTTCTGTCCACAGAATTTTGTCGCCGGAGTGGAAATGTATGGAGGCCTTGGTGATACGTCCAGCTTTGGTCTGAATGAAACATCTCAATACCTCGCTCCAGTTCTTGTATGGAACATGCCCTCTGGCTGGACATTACGTGCTTCCCCGACATTTGGTCTGAACGGGAACAGCCATCAATTCATGATCCGCTGGGGGATTGCGAAAGAGATATCCGGGTTCGGCGACATGGTCAAAAAAGTGTTCAGAGACCGCTCATGAAATCATGTTTGATCTCAGCAAGAATCTTCGCGTTGATTTTTGTCGTTTCGTTGTGTTTCGCGCAGAACCAACCAGAGACGGAAAAACCTGCAAGAGACACTTCTCATGACTATTCTGAATTGACCAAAGCTCCTGAGAAGGCGCGCGTTCGCGCGAATCCTCTTCAAAATGATCCCGACGCCGTGGTCGCCGGTCAATTTCTCTTTGAAAATCATTGCGCCGAGTGCCACGGAGATTCAGGCGTTGGTGGTAAGAAAGGCCCAAGCCTGCGAGCAACAGAAGTGCAGGATGCAACTCCCGGTACCTTGTTTTGGCTGCTTACGAGCGGAGTCGCTAGGAAGGGAATGCCGGTCTGGTCCAAGCTACCGGAAGCGCAGCGATGGCAACTCGTCCGGTACCTGAAATCGCTGGGACCAAAAAAGGACATTAACACAGAGAAACCCTAACTCCCCGGTATTTCGCAGGATCAACAATCCACGAGATCGAAACTGGAGGACGGCAGCTATGTTATTGATTTCACAGCTGGCCAGAGTTTTCCAGCAGATTTAGACGCAATGTAGCATTGTGACATTCTGGTGATTCACAGGGCCATTGCGAGGCCCCACCCGCTTCAGATCTCCTGTTATCTCCGATGCCATCAACAACCCGTCGTCACAATCGTGTAAGCATTGCTCTTCAATGATCCCAAGACCTGTGCTGCACCTCTGCCCCTTTTTAATCCATAACCTGCTGGTTTCAAATCGGCCGGCTGCTGTGGGGCAGGCCTAAATTAAAGCGCATCCGGTCGAACTCGACCATCGGCTTAAAGAACTCTGGCTCTTGCAGTGGCCAGAGGGCCGCAGGCTCGGCGCTGGATCCGGAGTGCGCCAGGATTCCATTCACCGCTCGTCGCGCCGCCTCGTTCGCAGCCTCCATGCAGGCTATGTCCGTGTAGGTCCTCACGTAGTCGGAAGCGAGAAATAGGTTTGGGATCTCAGTTGTCGCCTCGGGGCGATACTGCCACGTCCCGGCCTTATTGATCATAAGTGGCTCGGCGTTAGTGGCAGAAGAGGGATTGGGAAACTGAATGTCGGGATCGAGAAACCAAGAGAGCAGGCTGTCGTCCCGTAGTACCTGTGCTCCTCCCACGTTCAGATGGGCTTTCAACTCTGCCCAGACTTCATTCTTGATTTCGTCCGCCGTGCATTGCGTCGCGGACTTGCCCACAAGAATGCCCACGGCATCCCAGTCTGAGATGTCGACGGAAAGCAGGCCTGCCACGCGACCGTCGCCGTAGTTTGCGAGATTCGCTTGTTGCCAGAATTGCTTTTGTGAAATGGAGGTTAGTGCCCACGGCGAATCCGCGTAAAGAGTGTGCCCATAGTCGAGCGGAACATCCTGGCTGAGATAGAATTGAATCCCGTTCATCCACCGGGTCGGAAGCTGATTCAAGGCAGCTAGGGACGGAGCCAGCTGTTTTAACTCGTCCGTTACGAGCCCAGCCATGATCTCGACTGGCATAGCCGCAATGTAGTAATCCGCGGTTACCTCCTGCGTTTGGCCATTGCGTCCTACGCTGACAGACGTAACCCCAGATGACCCAGCATGAATCTGTTGCACTGTCACGTGCGCATTCATGGTTACGCCGCGTTGTTTTAAGTAACTGAGCCACGGGTTCAGCCACACTTCGTTCGTAGGGCCACTCAGCAGGCGATCGAACCCGCCGGTTGTCAGAAGACCGAAGAGCAGCTGCAGCAGCATATAACCCACCGTCCGCGTGCTGCCATCTTCTGCGCGCATGGCCACGAGTGATCGCGTGAGTCCCTCGGCCAGCAGAGTCTGATATTCCTTCGATCGCGTCTCGGCGCCCACAAAAGTCCACCACGGGATCTTCTCGTACTCCGCTAGCCGCCGTTCCGGACAACTCGTCAGCAGGACAAGGAGCCGATCGACAAAAAACAAAACCTCGTCATCTGGGACCCCAATGCCGGTGAACGTGGTATGAAGAGCAACCGCCCAGTCCTGCGGGTCCTGGGGAATCCGCGCGGTCAGAACCAGCGGAGCTTTGCCCGCCCTCGCCACTTCGATGCGGGTAGCATTTATCAGATTCTTGAAGACACTTCCATTGCCAGGAAAAGGGATCCGCATCATGGTGTCCGGCAGATGCTTGTAAAATCGCGGGAAGAACCGAAATCCGTGCTCGCCTGGGAGATCCTTGCGGCCAGCAGTTGCAGTGTTTGGCACAGAGAGGCTTCGTGCCTTGCCTCCGAACATGTCTTTCTTTTCGTATACGGTGACGTCGTATCCGCGCTCCGCCAGTTCATGCGCGGCGCTCAATCCCGCGACTCCACCGCCGAGTACGGCTACACTCTTGGGCATGGTGATCGAGTACCTCCTGAAAAGCAGAGCAATCCCATCGGCTGAGCGTCCACATCAATCAATCACTCCCTTACGATGGACCCATACGGCCTGTCAAGCTCCGTTGGCGCTGGTGTGTCCGTTGGCGCTGGTGCTGGCCACCGATCCTGAGCTGACGAGGAGGCGCTTGGTTGTCAGTTCTGTGAAACGTTTTGGGACATATGACGTCACCAGCGTCTCTTATGCTCTGATGAAATCTGCCTGATCCCCGAAGTCCGGTTGTGCGAAGTGAGAGATACGTCTGGCCGACCACGAAATAGGTCGGCAAGCGCACCGCTGTCTACAGCATCCCAGTGTTAAAGTCCCACCCCGCGACTCCCATCCTTGCCATCCCAAGAGGGACCCCACTGGGTTCAGGGTATCGCTGATGCAACTGGTCGAGCCATTGGTGTTCAAGTGACGCCTATATTTGACCGCGTGGGCCACCGATGTGGATCAGATGGCTGTCGAGGGTTGTCGAGTACGTTCCCAGGCCTCTAGGAGAATGGACGGTTTTGCTTTTCGCGGTCGACCGAGAAGCGTTCATTTCCGAAAAGTATGTGCGACTTCACCGAAGACGCCGGAACCTGAACGAACAGCACGTCGGAACCGGTCGAGTCTGGCCAGTGTTCAGCGGCTGACTGGCGGCTTGCCTGTGTAGCTTATCCGCCAGATGGATTTCGAGCCATCATCGGTCACCAGCAGCGAACCATCGGGCGCGACCGTGACCCCAACCGGTCTTCCCCAAACATGCCCGTTATCCACGACGAATCCTGTCATGAAGTCCTCGTATTCGCCGGTTGCGTGCCCTGACTTATCGAGCGGCACACGAATTAACTCATATCCCACGCGAACCGCTCTATTCCAGGATCCATGTTCCGCGGCGAAAATGTCGCCCTGATACTCGGCCGGGAATTGTTTGCCATCGTAGAAAGTCAATTGAAGCGATGCATTGTGCGGATGTAGGATCACATCCGGTGTGATGACTTTGTCCTTGAGCTCGGGATGTTTTCCTTCGTGACGCGGGTCCTGGTGTTTGCCCATATACCACCAGGGCCAGCCGTAAAAGCCACCTTCCGGCACGTGAGTAATGTAGTCGGGAACCAGGTCGTCACCAAGCCCATCGCGTTCGTTGACCGAACACCACAACGCACCTGTTTTCGACTGGATCGCCATCCCGACACAATTCCGGATGCCATACGCATACACGCGCATCGCTGAACCATCCGGATTGAGTTCCAGAACGTCCGCGCGATTTTTCTCCTCAGGCGTCGTATCCGGGTCATTGATATTCGAAGCCGAACCGACCGACACGAACATCTTCTTGCCATCGGGCGTGAACTGAATGTCTCGCGTCCAATGCCCGTTGCCGCCGGGCACGTCTGCGAGGTGTTCGGCCGGACCGCGGGCTTTCAAATCACCGTTCTTGTAGGGAAAGCGCACGACCGAATCGGTGTTGCCGACATAGATCCATTCCGGATTGGAGCCCGGCGGGTAGAAGTTGATTCCAAATGGCCGTTTCAATCCTGTGGCGAACGTGGCTGTTTGTTCCGGCTTGCCTTCCACTGTGATGCCGCGGAAGACGCGGATCTCGCCCAGCTTGCTTTCCGCGACGAAAAAGTCGCCGTTGGGTGCAGTACGGATCAGCCGCGGCTGATCGAGTCCGGTTGCGTACAACCCGACTTCGAAACCGGAAGGCACCTGAGGCCAAGCTTTTTCCGGGCGTTCCACAAGTTGCGGACTATTGCCAGCCGATGTCGTTGCGAGTGGAGCCGGTAAATCCCCAAGCGTGATCTTGCGAATCGTGCCGGGCTTCTCAAACCGATAATCGGTAAAAGGAGCCTTCGGCGGTGGCGCGTTGATACCGACGTTAACCGCTTCGTCGGACGAAAGGCGTACCCGCGGGGAGCCCGGTTTGGAAGCGCCCAGGACTCGAAGGTAATTGACGATCTGCCATCGCTGCTCTTCGGGGAGAGATTCCCACGAGGGCATCCCGTTGTTCACGTCACCCTTGGTGATGTACCAAAAGAGCTCACCGTCACTGGCCCCCTGCGTCTTCTCGCCGGCCAAAGAGGGTATGTTTCCCGAGCCTTCTCCGGTTGGACCATGGCAGGCCGCACAACGGAGTTGAAACGCCGACTGGCCAGACGCCGTTGGTTGGCCCTGGTAGGGATTCTTCTCCGTCTTGGCCGAAGCCGGCGCGTTGTGGAAACTCGGATTCTGTGCCAACGATCCGGCGCTCAAGAGAAGAAATAGGATCAAGCACTCTGCGACCCTGTTCCTGCCAGTTCGCTTGTTTTTTTTCACCGCCATCTCGGCCTCCAAAAATCTCGTTCGCGCTGCACGAATGAGCATCGTACCGACACCCGACATTCCACGCAAGGTAGTCGCAGTGAACCGCCAAATTCTCACGAATACATCGGAATTAAATCGTGGTAATACGGATTACTTTCGTGGCGAAATTCCGCTAAGTCCTTTACAATTGGCGCCGCCCGAGGCAAAGTCCGGTCCGTTCAATGTTTCGAGCGTAGGGAGAGCAACATGAAATTCTGCATCACAACTCTTACATTGGTTTTGGCGGGTGGAGCACTGGCGCAACAAACGCAAACTCCCCCGGCCCCCGCCCCAACGAAACCCAGGTTGACGCTGACAACGGATGCGTTTGAAGACGGCGGCGTCATTCCGAACAAATTTACGCAGGCCGCTGAAGGAACTCCGGTGTCTCCGAAGCTGGTGTGGAGCTACGTGCCGGACGGAACAGCAAGTTTCGCGCTGATCTTGCGCGACCCGGACACTTCGCTGATGAAAAAAACCGATGAGGTCCTGCACTGGCTGATCTTCAACATTCCGGGAACGGCTACGAGCCTTCAAGAGGGAGTCCCAGCCCAAGCGCAACTGCCCGACGGCTCCATTCAGAGTCTGAATCAAAGCAAGAAGGTCGGCTACTTGGGAATGGGAGCTGCCGCAGTCGGTCCGTATCACCACTATACGTTCGAACTCTTCGCCCTGGACACAAAGCTCAGTCTTGGTCCGGACGCGACGCAAGCTGACGTAATGCAAGCGATGGACGGACATATTTTGATGAAAGGCGTGTTGGTTGGTCGTTTCCATCGGCCATAGGCCAATCTAGCCCTCGGCCGGGCTGCCGTGTCAGCTGGCCCAGTTGTCACGCATTGAGGCTTCTTACCGTCGCGATCTGAGTTCTGCTATCGGCTGAAAGACATCGCCATAAACTCTCGCTGTTAGTCTTCGGAGGATTTCATGCAATTCATCCCTATTTCGAAACTTGCGAAGCTCGTCATCCTAGCGCTCGGCGCATTATGCGCTGTCACTTTGCCAGCATCGGCCCAGTCAAGTCCTCCTGCACAACCCAAGAGCCAAGCATGCCCAAACGATGACAGCGATCTGAAGTTGCCTCCCGGTTTTTGCGCAACCATATTTGCTGACGAAATCGGTCACGCGCGACACATGGTGGTGGCGCCGAGCGGAGTGGTCTACGTGAACACATGGTCGGGCGAGTACTACGGTAATGACACTCCCCACGCCGGCGGATTCCTCGTCGCGCTGCAAGACACGTCCGGCGGAGGAAAGGCAAACGTAGTTGAGCGCTTTGGTGAAACGGTACAGAGCGGCGGTGCTGGCGGCACAGGTATCGGCGTGTACAAAGGCTCCGTCTTTGCGGAAATCAATGATCGAATCGTGCGGTATTCGCTGGCGGCGGGCTCCCTTGTTCCTAAGGATGCTCCGGTTACGATCGTTTCGGGATTGCCATTAGGCGGCGATCATCCCATGCATCCGTTCATCATTGATGCCAACGGAACAATGTATGTTGATGTCGCGAGCGCTAGCAATTCCTGCCAACTGAAAAACCGAACGCTTAAATCGCCTGGTGCTGATCCCTGCGAGGAACTGGAGACGCGCGGAGGCATCTGGCGGTACGACGCGACTAAAACGAACCAGACTTTCTCTAAGGCCGACCGCTTCGCGACCGGAATCCGCAATGGCGAAGGCTTTGCCATCGATGCAGGCGGCCGCTTGTTTGTGACGCAACACGGACGAGATCAACTGCATACGAATTGGCCGGATGTTTACAAGCCGGACCAGGAAGCGACGTTGCCCGCAGAGGAGCTAGTGTTGTTGCAGCAGGGCGGTGACTATGGATGGCCCGAGTGCTACTACGATCCGTTTGTGAAAAAGCTGGTTCTGGCGCCGGAATATGGCGGTGACGGCAAGAAGACCGGCCTATGCGCAAGCAAACTTGCACCGGCGGCGGCTTTTCCCGCGCATTGGGCGCCGAACGGCATGGTTCACTACGACGGAAAGGAATTTCCGAAGCACTATCGCGACGGCGTGTTTATCGCGTTTCATGGATCGTGGAACCGGGCGCCGTATCCGCAAGGTGGCTACAACGTGGTGTTTCAGCCCATGGCGGGTGGCCGTGCATCGGGCCAGTGCGAAATCTTCGCCGATGGTTTTGCGGGCGCGGTGAAATCGCCCGACAAGGCAGTCCATCGTCCGAGCGGACTTGCGGTTGGTCCGGACGGAGCGCTCTATGTATCCGATGATGTTCGTGGACGGATTTATCGGATTGCGTATCGTGGCGGGGCTGTTGGCGACGCTGCGGGTGTGACGCTATGCCCGAGTGCGACTGCGCCGGCCGGCGAGATCGTAGAAGGACCAACCGGACCACCGGAAGGTACGCATCCGGACGCAGGCGCAGCGGCCGCACTTCCTGAGGGGGCAACGCCGGAGATGGTTGCCCTTGGCGAACGGATCTACCGCGGCCAAGTGGGCGGAGCGGCGTGCACGGGCTGCCACGGCGACAAGGGACAGGGCTCGCCTTTGGGTCCCGATCTGACAGGTAAGAAATGGTTGTGGAGCGACGGCAGCTACGCCGGAATCAAGAAGACGATTTCGGAAGGTGTGTCACAACCTAAGAACTATAGGAGTCCGATGCCAGCGATGGGCGGTGCACAGCTCACAGCTGACCAAGTCTCCGCACTCGCAGCGTATGTGTGGAGTATAAGCCATCAGAGGACAGCGACTCCGGACAGTCACTCGGCGTTACCCAGAGAACTCGCAATTCCCGGCCAAAGAATTCCAGGGCATGCCGATCATCCGTTCCGGGGTGATGGCGACCACGATTCCGGGATGATGCCGATCACTCGTTCCGGGGTGATCCCGATCAGTTGATCCTGATCGTCGGAGTGGTGATCGCGATGCCCCGGAAGGCAAGCTATCTCTCCTATTTGAGTTGCGGGAGAGACAGCGTGCCAACCAGGAGATTGTCCATGTGCAAAACCGAAGGATATATTTGAAGTCGATGTACTTAGTCGCTCCAGGTGGGAATTTGTAGTCAGGCGGCCCTTAAATTGACACCGTAGAGGTCTGGGGCTCGAGTCCCCACGGGCCTACCAGTTTTCTCAATTCCTTGTATTCAGCACTACCGTTCACGGTTGCGCCCTTTGTGAGTTCCGACGGCCCTGGTGCAGTAAGGATGTCACACCCCTACGATTGTATTCTGTAAAGGCTGGAGCGCAGCAGCACAAAGTATAGGGATGACGGCGGCTGTGTTGCCTCGGGGGGAGACAAACGGCTCTAGCCGTAGCGGCGTTGATTCGATCGCGGGTCGTAAGTGCGATACGACACGCTCGACTTCAGTGCTCGGAGGGAACCTCTTCCTTTGAGTCTCGGCGCCCATCCTTTTTGTTCTCGGTGGAGGAGTGTTGTCTAAAGAGCTTCGCCGCCTTCATAACCGTATGCCGTGCGTAATAGAGTGGGTCGCTTTTGTAGGTCGCTCGGTACTGAGCAATCCGGCGGATGACTTCTTCGGGGGTTTCGCCACGAGCGAGTGCGCGCTTCGCAAAAGCCCAGTCGTATTCGGACTGGCTCAGGTTGGCCCGCGAAGAACCGGCTCGTTTGGCGCCCTCGTGATGGTTGTAGCGCGGCGGGTCCTGAGAGTCGATGTCTAATTTGAAGTCACCGAGGCGATAGATCTGCGCGGATTCTTTGCGAACCTCGACAAAGAAATTTGTTTCATATTTCTTGTTGGCAAAACCAGGCAGACGCAACACGCGCGTCGCGTCAGTGGCAGCGGGATCTCCGCCGCACTCCCAGGCCATCGCGTGCAGAAGGGCTTCCGCCTCACGAAGACCCATTCCTTCGACCTTCCAAACGATTTGGAATTTCCCAGGCGAACTGGTGAGGACGTAGTTCGGTTTCGGCACCGCGCTCGAGTTTTCAACAGAGTTCAGAGCCTCCTGCCCTCCGTGATCCAGATCGAGGTAGACGTGCCGGATGGATTTAATGTCTTTCTTCGTTCGCGTTAAGGCATGTCTTCGCAGCGGGTTCATCCCTATGTAAATGTCTGACCCGGTCACGTTTTTGTAGCGCAGCCACGCCTGAAACTCGGGACTCGACGCTTTCAGTGCGCTGGTGATGCGCTGAAGGATTTCGCCGAGGTCGCGATTTAGCACCAGCATCGCGATCCGGTCAATTGGCTCGAAGTTGTCAAGAATGTATTCCGAAGCGGGCGGAAAGGATGCGCCTGAGTTCTTGTCGATCGTCATAGGAGCTCCTTGTGACTATCAAAAATGAAGCTGTAGTTAGTGTTCGTCGCAGTCCGGATCGTAATCTCGGATTTCGACAACTCCTGCTGCTAAACGGGACCATCCTCTACCTAGCGTCTGTGCATATTGGTTCAATCGTTGACGGTTCATGCCTCCCTGGATTCGACGCTTCGACGTCATGGTTGAGAATATGTCCCACTTTATTCGAGGTCAGTCTTGCTCCCGATCTGGACCAATTCGGTTCCGAGGCTATGCCGCGGCGGCTCAAGGTCCACCTTCTTGCCCTTTGAATAGATTTCCTGACGACCCCGCGTTCTGTACCATTGCGCTAGAGCCGTCTGGCTTTGATGCTCCACGACCTTTCGCCAACCGCCGCCGTTGTAAGCACAGAAACTTATTTCACCTTCTCGGGTGGCAACCGGGGTTGACGAACTTGCCAGCGCCGCAAAGTCATAATTGAAGGCATCTTGAAACCACATAGCGCCGGACGCCATAATTCTCCAGCGTCTGTGATAGGAATAGGCCTTCTCGGACCAATCGTCGCCGCTACCGGCAACCCGGTAGAAACAATCTTCAAGTAACCCACGAAACTGCTCAGGACCGAAACCGGTGGGAGCCTTCCTGAAATCGAAATTGCGGAGTAAGGAAAGCGTGGCGAGGGCCTTAGTTGCTTTGGGCCCCCTCGCTGAATCCGTGATTTCCACAAGATCCCGTGCGAATTGCTCGAAGTTGAAGAAGACTGGAATCGGGACGACCTCCTTATTCTGTGTGTCTACCAGCAATGGGCTAAAAATCCCGTGGTCAGGATGGCTATCCACGAACAGGCTACCCAACTCCGCCCAAGGGTTTAGAACATCGCACAGGTGGGCAAAAATTCCGTAGGTCGAGACAGGGAACCAATCGCGCAAGGGCTGCCAGTCAAAGGCACTTTGCTCCTGCAGATCGTACGCGAGTTGCGAAAGCGGGTACCGGCGAGCATATCGCGCTTCCGTGGAGATGTTCTCGTCCCTACCGGTGAACATCACGGGCTGAAACAGAAGCCCGTGGATTTTGTCTATATTCTGAACCGCGAAGCGTACCACCTCGCCTACCCCGTCGTTGTTGAGGCCGTTCACCACCGTAACCTGGAGGGTCGTGCGCATTCCAGACGCGGCGATGTTCTCTAGTGCTTTGAGCTTCACTTCCATGTAATTTCCCAAGCCGCGGTGCTTGTTCTTTTCGTCCGAGGCCCCGTCGCATTGCAGATAAACGGCGTGCAGACCGGCTGCCTTGGCTTGGACGGCAAAGTCCAGGCTCTCGGCAAAGCGCAAACCATTCGTGGCAACGTGGAGACGGTGGAAACCCATGCTTTTCGCGTGTCGAAGAGCTTCAAAGAAAATGGGGGAAAGCGTAGGCTCCCCACCGGAGAAGAGCACGTTGATTTCGCGTTGAGGTTTAAATGAAGCGGCGTTGCGGAAGAGCGTCTGCTACCTGTTCCACGCTCAATTCATGGACGTAGCTGGCAGCGTTCGCATCCATAAAACAGGGAGAGCACATCATGTTACAGCGGTTGGTAAGATCAACGATCAGGTGTGATCCGCGGCCTGAACTGATGCTGTTCGGCCCGTGATTGTGCACCTGGCCGTCGCCGACACATTCGAAGTCCTTACCGAACGCAAGGCCTTCCATCTTTCGAAAGAAATCAGGGTGATTGGAAAGGGTATCCTCGAACGGTCCATGCCTCTGACACGACTTCCGCATAAGGATACGGCTTCCGTCTTCAACGATCTCCGCCTCAACGATCCCTGGTTGATCGCGGAAATCAGCGACGTCGCGTTCACCGCGAAGAAATGCTTCTACGGCTTCACGATTGCAGTCAGGGCATAGAGAAAACGTTTTCCTCGGGACGCCCGTCTCCATCTGCGTTCGTTGTTTTCGCTTCAGAAGAGGCCCAGGAGCCCATCTTGGGCTGGGTAGTTCCCCTTCTGGTAGCACAGTGTTAATCGGTCGGAGTAGTTTCCAAACAACCTTCGCGGCTGCACAAACTGAATCCACCTTTGAAATAGACATCGAATCCCCTCCACGGATACGCGTATTCTGCAGGCAACAGACCTTAGGGGATGTGGCTGGGTTGACGACGAATACGCGCTCGCTCAGCTCATGTCAAGTGGATTTTTGTGGAGCCATATTAGCAGCGTCGGATGCCGGGCAGTAAGCCGTCGTCAGCGTTAACGCGGTCTCGGGTTCCTCCTTTCGCCATGGAACTTTCAACCCGTCTTAGAGTGGCCTCTTTCAGCATCCCCTTTTCTTTTGGCGTGCGGTCTGCGCCCTCGTCTTTGTCGTAAAGGGTCATCAACCGAATCTGCTGCTCCGTGAGAAAGAAGTCGTAGACAATTCGCAGCCCGCTTCTTCGCCTTTACCATGCCTCCGATCCGGATCTTTTTAATCTTCATCCCAAAACGGCGGCTAGGATGGGCTTTTCTATTCACTCTCCTCTTACCTAAACGCAACATCGCCGTCATGTACGTAGTTCACGCTCTCCACGCCTTACTCCCGCGCGCCTAGCACATCCGTTCGACAAAGGAGAATGAATGTTATTGAAGAATGTAGTTTCAACATGTTCAAATGGCCTTCGAGTTGGGTTCATCGCTTTGACGGTTTTCCAATTTAGCCTGGGTGGACCGCTGACAACATCTCTTCAGGCTCAAGAGAAACCGCACACTCGTACGCCCATCAAGCACGTGATCGTACTCATAGGTGAGAACCGCACTTTTGATCACCTCTTCGCCACCTACGTCCCCAGGGGCAGCGAATCCGTTAAAAATCTACTGTCGGAAGGAATTATCAACGCGGATGGCACTCCTGGCAGGCAATTCAAGAAGGCGCAGCAATTTCAAGCCGTACCGCCGTTTAAAACCACCTACTACATCAGTCTCGATGGCGACGATAAGACTCCATATGACATACTTCCCGCACCAACCCTAAACTTTTCCCCCAGCCCCGCCACAGGCGAGCCGCCTCCGTTTCCGGCGGGCACGCCGACCGCCTTCCTGGCCTCAATCGAGCCCTCGCTTGAAAATGGCGATCTCAGCCTGCTGACCACCGGCGCCTCTGGGGCCCCACAAACTGCCGAACTCCCCGATTTCGATTCGCGAGTAGACAATTTCGATAATTTGCCGAACGGACCATTTCCGCTGAAGGGCGCGGACCTCCCCTACGATTCCTATACCGGAGACACCACACACCGGCTCTTCGAGATGTGGCAACAATCGGATTGCAATGTCCGCAATGCTACACGACGGAATCCCTCGGGTTGCCTGAACGACCTGTATCCGTTTGTCATCACGACCTATACGAGCGAACTTGATCCCAACAGCTTTCCCATTGCCCACCAAGTGGATGACAATGGCGGCGGTAACTCTATGGCCTTCTATAACATGCAGAAGGGAGATGTCCCGTTCCTGAAGAGCCTCGCCGACCAATACTCGATGAGCGACAATTTTCATCAATCGTTCATGGGAGGCACCGGAGCTAACCACGTCATGCTGGGCAGCGGCGACGCCATCTTCTGGAGCGATGGCCGGGGGAATCCGATCACTCCGCCCTCCCACGTTGCCAATCCTAACCCATTGCCGGATTCGAACAACCAGTACACTGTGGACATCAATTTCGACGGCAACTTCGCCGAATGCGCCGATCCCAAACAGCCAGGCATCAAGCCCATTCGCGATTATCTCGAGTCCCTACCGTACGACCCGAAGCCGAACTGCGAGCGTGGTCGCTTCTACATGGTCAATAACGACAACCCGGGCTTTTTGCCGGACGGCACCGTGGACACCAAGGGAATTGCAAGCGGTGGCTCCGTCCCACCATCCAACGTCCGTACCATCGGTGAAGCCCTTAATGAAAAGGGCATCTCCTGGGCGTATTACGGTGGGGCGTACAACGCGGCGGTGGAACTGACGAAGGTCAAGGAGGCAGGTGGGACTACCGCCGATCCGACGGTGTTAATTGGCGCGGCCTACTGCAATATCTGCAACTTTGAGTCCTATACCAACGCGATTATGGGCGACCAAGCGCAGCGGACCGCTCACATCAAGGACGCAACGGATTTCTTCGCCGCCGTTGACGACGGCAGTTTGCCCGCCGTCTCCTTCGTGAAGCCCGACGGTCTGCTGGACGGCCACCCCGCATCTTCTAAAGTGGACCTCTTAGAGGGCATGGTCAAGAAAATCACTGACCATCTCACCGCTAATAAGGAACTGTTTGAATCAACCGTTTTGTTTATCACCATGGACGAAGGTGGAGGCTACTACGACTCCGGCTATATTCAGCCGATCGACTTCTTCGGCGACGGTCCGCGCATCCCCTTGATCGCCGTTTCACCGTTCAGCCGGGGCGGCCACATCAGCCACGCTTACACCGACCACGTCTCGATTCTCAAGTTCATCGAGAGGAATTGGAATTTGAAGCCGCTCACCCATCGCAGCCGCGACAATTTCCCGAACCCCGTCGCCGAGAAAGGCAACCCCTATGTGCCGCTCAATTCCCCGGCCATCGGCGACCTCTTTGATTTGTTCGACTTCGGACACCACGCCGGCGATCACGACGGTGATCACGACGGTGATGATAACGGCGGCAACCACTGAGAATCGCTGCATCCCAACCAGGAAAAGGGCGGCCCTGCGGCCGCCTTTTCCATTTGCCAGCGGACTCTCCATGAAATCTATGTCATCGACTCCCTCCATTGCCGCCACTTCTTAGGGACGGGCAGAGTGCGCGGAAACTTCACAGGACTGGCTAGTAGAGACTACTTGGCCCGGCAGTCCCTCTTGCCACGCCGATTGTCGTGACCAAACGCTCGTAATGTCTTTCTCAATTTGCTACTTGCTGGTTTCTTCGTGCAGTCTTTCTATTCGGCGGATACTGCCCCGTGGCGAGAGCTGATGGCTTCGTCAATCTTGTTTGGAACACCGACCAAGCCTGGCGTTCGCAGCTTTGGTCGTCCCGTAATGACTGGTGCTCTCAGGTTCACCCAAATCGAGGGCGTGGACCCTTCAGGCCAACCAAACGTAGTGACTTATTCTGTCTCCGTGGAGATTACGGACACCGCCGCCAGTTCCAGGGGGCACTGTCGCACTTGTGTGCTTGCGTTGCACTGCGCCTTTCTCTTTCCGTGCCCCCAGAATGCGCCTAGCAGGCCGCGCTTTGTGGCCTAAAAAGAAGTCCGCTCCCAGCGCTAATGTACTGCTCGGTGGCATCGGCTGTAATCTCTCAAGAAAATGAAGCTTGCACTTCCTTGACAACCAGCCTGGGTATGAAGTTCTGACCAGATCCAGGCCTCAGTAGTTCAACCCACGGGGATCTTTCCTAGGCTTTGACGGGCTTGCCTCTGAAGAGCAATACGTCTTTCGACACTCCGCCGTACCGCGAGTGATGGGTCCTTGGTCTGCATGGTAGCTTGAAAATAGCAGAACAGAACCGCGCGCTCTTGGCTCTCGTCACTCATTCTCAGAGAATTTAGCTAGAGGTAGGTTTCCGTGTACAGAGGCATGCGACTCAGGACGAAGTTTCTCCTTTCCTTGCTGGCGATCTCTGCTGGGTTGACCGCAGCCACTCTGTTCGTGGTGAGTTACAGCGTGGAGCGACGAGTGAGGGAATCGCTTCGCGATGAACTGCGCAACTCTGTAAAGATATACGAAACGTTTGACCAGCAGCGAGAAGCAGCGCTCTCCCGGTCTGCCAAGCTGGTTGCCAATCTCCCAATCGTTCGTGCGCTGATGACCACGGAGGATGCGGCAACCATTCAAGATGGATCGGAAAGCATCTGGAAGCTTTCCGGCGGCGAGATCCTGATTCTCGGGAATCGATCTGGAGAGGTCCTAGGACTCCAATCCAAATCGAAGGGGCTCACTAGGGAGGAGGCGCAAGAGTTGATACGCGGCGCAGTACAGCGCAACGAGGCGCGGAACTGGTGGTACGTAAAAGGGCGCCTCTATCAAGTTTGGCTCCAGCCGATTTACTTTGGAGCGGTCGGGCAAGGCACAGTGATTGGCGTCTTGGGCGTAGGGTATGAAATTGGAACAAATGCGGCACACGATTTCAGTAATGTAGTCTCGAGCGAAATTGCCTTTGAATGCGGCGACGCCATAGTTGCGAGTACGCTGCCTGCTGAAGAACAGAGCGGGCTCTTGGCAACGAGCAAAACCGCAACTGCTGCCCCTTCGGCATCGCCACAGGAGTTGCAAATAGGGAGCGAGCGGTATCTAGGAATGACCCTCAGTCTAACTTCAATTGGCGAGATTCCCGTTTCGCTGGTTGTTCTGAAATCCCTAGACAAAGCAACGGAGTTCCTCAACCGACTGAATGGCATCCTACTCGGATTGGGTTTGATCAGTGTGTTTGCTGGCGGGGCCCTCGTTTTCCTGATCTCTCATACCTTTACCAAGCCGCTATCTAACCTCGTGGCGGGGGTGCGCGCATTGGCTGAAGGGAACTACGAGTACCCACTCGATAAAAGCGGCGGCGATGAAGTGGGCGAAGTTGCCGGTGCTTTCGACAGGATGCGTGCCAATCTGCGCGCCACGCTTGCCGAGCAGGAGCAGCTTGAGGACAGACTGCGTCAAGCCCACAAGATGGAAGCAGTCGGGCGGTTGGCGGGCGGCGTTGCTCATGATTTCAATAACCTATTAACTGTGATTCGCGGCAACAGCGACTTGCTGTTGGATCGCGGTGGTGTGGATCAGTCGCAAGTGAAGTATTTAGGGCAGATTCAAAAGGCGGCAGACAGGGCGGTTTCAATGACACGTCAATTGTTGGCGTTTAGCCGCATGCAGGTATTGCAACCCCGCCTACTTGATCTGAACACGACGATCTCCGAAATGAACAAGATGATTCCGCGGCTCATCGGAGAGCACATACAGTTTAGCTTCACTCCCGAGTCGAAACTTGGCACCATACTTGCTGATCCCGGACAGGTCGAGCAAGTGTTTTTGAACCTCGCGGTGAATGCACGCGACGCCATGCCGAATGGCGGGGAGCTAACAGTAAGGACAAGCAACGTAGCGATAAATGAGAATGACGCCCGGAAACGGCCGCCGATGTCCCCGGGAGAGTATGTACTACTCGCAGTTTCTGACACGGGACATGGTATGGATGCGGAAACTAAGGCGCGCATCTTCGAGCCTTTCTTCACGACGAAAGAGGTAGGAAAAGGAACGGGTCTTGGGCTTGCAACAGTCTATGGAGTCGTTAAGCAGAGCGGCGGTTTCATTTGGGTAGATAGCGCTCCGGGCAAAGGAGCAACGTTTGAGATTTATCTGCCCCGCTCGGCAAAGCCCGCCTCCAGCACGGAGGTTGAAGGCATAGTCGGACCGTTCACGGGCGGAAAAGAGACAATAATTGTCGTCGAAGATGAAACCGGTGTCCGCGAACTGGCGTCAGAGTTTTTAAGAGCTGGGGGATACTCGGTGCTTGAGGCCAGCGATGGAGCAGAAGCGTTAGAGATTGCCGCGCATCATAAGGGTTCAATTGATTTGTTGCTGACTGACATCGTGATGCCGCGAATGGACGGAATCGACTTGGCACAAAAGGTCAGGGAAACCCTGCCGGGAGTTCGCGTCGCGTTTATGACCGGCTATACGGAGTTTTCCGACAAAAACGGGCAGAAGGTGCTGATAGATGCCAGCATCCTGCAGAAGCCATTTTCCCGGTCGACCCTCCTTGAACAGGTTCGCAATGTTTTGAACACTGCTCCCCGCCGATCGGCTGAAGAATCGAAGGTAGGCTAACCCCTTTGAATCTCAGTCAGCGTGCGCAGGAGTACACCTGCCACGCGGGCGACATGGATGGCGATCATTTGCTCCGGTTTTTCCAGCCTGCGAAACAAATTCCCAATCGTAGCTCGTAGGGTGAGTGAACCGCTCGCAGGTCTAGGGTGGTCCGGCGTCTATTGCACCGTGGCGCGGACGACGGTGATTGACTTCAGCATTCTGACCCAACGCGCCGGGCGCTTCTCGTGCGGTGCTACAAGTCGAAATGGGCCTTGTTTGGGAGCGAGCGGTGCGCCGTCCATTGTGTCCGCTACGATTACGTCAGATTCGATAATTCCTGAATCGAGTTCCGCCAGAGAGAAAACCACGCGATAATCATCCTCCGCTGCGGCGATGACATACGTGGCCATCGAAGGTCCTCGAAGTTGTTCCCCGTGTGGGACTCCGGCTCTCTTAAGTACGTCTTCGAGAAGGACTCCCTCATATGTTTCGGTCTTTTTATCATGGGGATTAACGACCGAGAGGGTCTTCCGCGGCATTTTCTTCAAGTCTGCCACAGTTAGAACCAGAGGGGTGGAAACGTCGCCGCCGACTCGAAGTTCTGCAACGCTCGCTGTCGCTTGCGGACGCGCATTTGGTGCCAGTGCAAGAAGTAGGCCAAACCCGGTGGCCAACAATATGGGAACCAAGGCTCGAGCGTTACGATGCATTGTCGGGACTCTTCCGTGGGTCTGTGGGCTTGAACTAAGCTCAATCCTTTTCCAACATCACTTCGGTGGATTTAATCACTGCTGAAACTTTATCGCCCACCTTGAGTTTCATCTCGTCCGCGCTACGCTTGGTGATCACGCTCTCGATGAGATTTTCACCGACGCGCATAACGACATGTGCCATTACGCCGCCAAGGTGGAGTTCGACGATTTCCCCTTCGAGGCGATTCCTAGCGGATAGAGTCACGCCACAAAGAGTACGCCTCCAGGTTCCAGGAGTCCAGAGTGGTTTGTTTTCCTTGCGAATTGACTACGAGCATTCACATGGATAAGATTCGCAGGAACGCAGTGATTCACCAAATGAAGAGGCTCCGACTACTGACCCCTCGAGAAGCCGCAGAAATTCTGGGCATCAGCTTTCCGACCATCAAGAAGTGGATCTACAGGGGAAAGTTGCGGACAGTGAGGACCCCGGGCGGGCATCATCGCATACCCGAGGCGGACATTGCGAAATATCTGCGAGCGACGCTAGGTAATGAAAGTCGCGACAATTGGACAATAAGCTCGCGGATGATCAGTGAGAGTAATCAGTTGGCGGGTCGAATCCTTGGAATCCAGGTCGATGGCGTGGTCGCCCAAGTGACGATGTCAGTCGGACGATACCGGCTAACTTCCATTATTTCATCTGAATTGGCGTCCGATCTTCATCTCAAGACTGGGGATAATGTAGTAGCTCTGGTGAAATCTTCCCAAGTGATGATCTTGCGGAATCAGGTTTAAGCATTTCTCATTGCTAAGGTTCCCTGCCAAACGATTCTATAGATTGCGATTCGCATAGATTCACCCATGGGCTATTCGGATTAAGTCGGTTTGACATAACGTTACGAACCATATTGAATTGTCGTGTTTTGCGGGTAACCTTGCTTGAAGTGTGAGCGCGGCCTAGCGCGCGTGTCATCAAAGGGGTTGCAAATATGGCTTCACGTGCGATGTCTGTTGCCTGGTTCAATTCTGCTGGTCGGATTCGATCGGAGCTTCGCGGGCCTGATCGGCAGCGTATTTGCCGGCCCCTGCTTGCCGTCTTCTTGATATGGATGTGCATCTCTCCAGCCCGTGCGCAAGTGTCGGCCAGCATTTCCGGAGTCGTAACCGATCCATCGGGCGCTGCCGTTCCTTCCGCCAACGTGACCGCCAAGAATTTAGAGACCGGCGTCCTGCGCAGTTCCCTGACGGATAACGCCGGCCACTATCTGATTCTTGCCTTGCCCGTTGGTGAATACGAAGTCCGCGCTTCAAAAACCGGCTTTCAAGATTCCACCCGCACAGGCATCCAGTTGAACCTTAACCAGGAGGCGACGATCGACCTGCGCCTGCAGGTGAGTTCCGTGAAAGCGGCCGTCAGCGTCACCGGAGACGCTCCGATTGTCAGCACCACCACAAGCGATATCTCCGGCCTGGTCGGCGCGAAGGAAATCAAGCAGCTGCCGCTGAACGGCCGCAGCTACGACCTCCTGCTCACTCTCAATCCCGGAATCGTCAATTTCACTTCGCAAAAGACCGGCGGTACCGGTATCTCCAATTCCACCACCGCCAACAACTTCTCAGTCTCCGGAAATCGCCCGCAACAGAACATCTTCCTGCTAAATGGCGTGGAGTACACGGGAGCGGCGGAGAACAACATGACCCCCGGCGGTGCAAGCGGAATGCTGCTGGGCGTAGACGCAGTTCGCGAGTTCAACGTGCAGCGTGACTCGTATGGTGCGGAGTATGGCAAGCACCCGGGCGGCCAGGTCATCATGGTTACGCAATCAGGCAGCAATGAATGGCACGGTTCGCTGTACGAATTCGTGCGCAATAATGCGCTGGACGCCGCTAACTTTTTTGATGTGGGTTCGGCGCCACCATTCCAGCGCAACCAGTTTGGCGCTGCGTCCGGCGGAGCGCTTCGCAAGGACAAGACGTTTCTTTTCGGCAACTATGAGGGATTTCGCCAGGACCTGAACCAGACGTCTGTGGCATTCGTTCCAGGGCTGGCGGCCCGGGCCGCGGCAGCTCCGAGTGTCCAACCGCTTTTGAATCTTTGGATCACGCCACCGGCTGGAACCCCGGAGCTTAACGTTCCAGGCCAGCCGTTTGGCATTTCCCAGGTATTCAGCAGTCCGTTGCAGACGATTCGGGAGGATTTCGGGACCTTGCGTGTGGATCAGACGTTTTCACCTTCGGACTCGCTGGCGGCGATCTATACCATCGATGACGGAGGCGATGTTACGGCCACTCCCGCCAATCCTTACAGCACAGACATTCTGAACCTGCGTGAGCAAGTCCTGAGCGTGGAGGAGACTCACATCTTTACTCCTTCCGTCCTGAACACTGCGCGCTTCGGTTTTTCGCGCGCGGGATACTTCTTCACGGGCGAACCGACGCCTGGAACACCTGCGGCCAGCGTTCCCGGGTTTCTCTCGGGCTTGCAGGTAGGCGCTGTGGTAGTCGGCGGAAGTGCCGCTTCCAATCCGCAGGCGCAAATCGGCCTCGCGGGCAGCAACAATGGCAGCAATCTTCCCATCGCGAGGAATATCTTCACCTACGAAGATCGCCTTACCCTTACGCGCGGGCGTCACCAGTTCAGTTTCGGCGCGTGGTTCCAGCAATTTCAGTCCAATGAAAAAATTGCGCTGAGTCAATATGGTCAGGCCACCTTCCCCAGCGTCGCGCAATTCATCAACACCGGCGTCACCAGTTCTTTCCTCTATGACCCTGCTCCCACGGCAATGAACTGGCGTTCGCTCTTCAGCGCGTTCTACGCCGAAGATGTGATTCGTCTCGATCCGCGCCTCACTCTCTCGCTCGGCTTCCGCGCAGAAATCTCGACTGGCTGGAACGAGGCGCACGGGCGCGCTGCCAACTACACATATCCTAATGGTGTGATCTCCTCAGATCCCCATATCGGTAGCAACTTTTTTACGGTGAACAATGCAAAGTTCCTGCCGCAACCCCGCATTGCTCTTGCCTGGAGCCCACTTGGACCGAAGACTGTCTTGCGCGCCGGATTCGGCATGTACAACGATCTTCAAGACGCACTCGGCTATCGTGCCGACCAGAATGCCCCGTTCAATCCCGTGTACAGCTTGTCTAACTATCCGGTGTCTAAACTTCCGATTGATACCGCCGCTCCACTTCCGGCTGGCGCGAAGCTCGTCCCCGGCGGCGTGCAACCCGATATGCAGACTCCCACGCTGATCTCCTGGACACTTCGAGTACAGCGCGAGCTTTCTCCCAACACTGTCCTGACCGTCGGCTATGTCGGCTCTCATGGTTATCACGAACTCATCGGCGTCGATGCAAATGAACCTGTACCCGTGATTTGTCCGGCCGCGCCGTGCCCATCGGTGTACCCGACCTGGGATCCCGGCCAGCCGACAAGTGCCACGAATTCCCCAACGATTGGTTTCCCTATTGGCTCGCCCCTCGCCGGCGCACCTGTTCCCGCGGGAACGTACTACATCCCGTTCATTGCACCTTCCACGCCCAGAGCGAATCCAGCGATTGCCAACACCTGGACCTGGTTCTCCGAAGGCACCACTTCCTACAACGCTTTGCAGGTGGACGTGTCCCGGCGCTTCAGCCATGGCCTTTCTTTCCGGGGCGTTTACACATTCTCCAAGACTCTCGACGATGGTGACTCAATGAATCAGACTACCGCCGGTAATGCTCCCGGCCTCGTATCGAATCCTTACAATCTGCGCGCAGATAAAGGGCTCGCGACGTTCAACGCTACGAATCTGGGCGTCTTGAATGCGGTCTACTCGCTGCCCTTCGGGCACGGCGAAAAATATGCCAGCGATCTCGAGGGTTGGAAGGGGCAACTCGCCAGCGGTTGGTCGCTCACCAGCATTGTCACGCTGCAATCGGGCTTTCCGCTGACTCCCCAGCTAAGTTACAACCCCTCTAACAATGGCGATACGCGCAATCCGGTCCGTCCTTTTCTCAACCCGGATTTCAAAGGCCCCGTCGTTCTGGGAAAGCCGAATCAGTGGTTCAATCCCGCGGCGTTTATTGCTCCTCCCTCCAATAGCGGGTTTTACGGCAACGCAGGACGAAGTTCCGTGCCCGGACCCGGACTTGCCACCTGGGATTTCTCTGTCCTGAAAAACACAACGATCCACGAGCGCTTGCAACTTCAGTTTCGCCTGGAAATCTTCAACCTATTGAACAGAGCCAATTTCAACACGCCAAACCTGATCGTCTTCACGCCGCCGACTGCTACCAATGCGTCGGGACTTTCCGGAACCGCCGGCGCCATCACCGGAACTTCGACAACCGCACGCCAAATTCAGTTCGGTCTGAAACTTCTCTGGTAGGAGAAAAATGTCCCCAGCTTCGGCCCTAACGTAAACCTAAATAACTTCAACTCTATTTTGCAGCCACGCCGAGCCTAGACTCCCGCGGTAATCGAAAGAGGGGTAAACATGAGCGACAGAGCAACTGACCTAATGCGCCTCTGTGTTGAAAAGGTCGACTTGGAGGGAGAAGACGCGTGAGATCCGACCCGCTTCGCAGTGATTTGCGAGTTCTCTCAGGTGGCGGACAGAGCCCGGGCTAAGCCTTTACAGACTTTAGGCGAGGATTTTGATCCGCTACCGCGAAACAATCACAGAATGCCGTTCACAAGCAGTAGCGGTGCGCGATACTCATTATCAGAAGACGGAAGTGGGACGAGACAGGGGGCCCAATGGCCAAGCTTCGCGTTCACGGTTTTGCGATGTCCCTGGACGGCTACGGCGCCGGCCCAAGGCAAAGCCTCGACAACCCGCTCGGAGCCGGAGGGCTTGCGCTGCACGAATGGGCCTTCAATACGCGCACGTTTCACGCCATGCACGGCAAAGATGGCGGATCATCTGGCGTTGACGATGACTTCGTCGCGCGTGGCTTCGACAACATCGGCGCGTGGATCATCGGGCGAAACATGTTTGGACCCGTACGCGGCCCCTGGCCCGACGACACTTGGAAGGGGTGGTGGGGCGACGATCCCCCGTATCACGCTCCTGCCTTCGTGCTTACACATCATCCGCGCCGTTCCTTGACCATGCAGGGTGGTACTACGTTCCACTTCGTTACGGACGGCATCCATGCTGCACTTCGGCGCGCTCGAGAGGCTTCGCAAGAAAAAGATATCCGGTTGGGCGGCGGGGTTGCCACAATCCGGGAATTCCTCCGAGATGGACTTGTCGATGAGATGCACTTGGCCTACGCGCCTGTTCTTCTTGGCTCCGGCGAGTGCCTCTTGGCAGGCATGGATCTGTCGGCGCTCGGATATCACGTTATTTCACACGTCACCACGGTCAGTGTCATGCATGTGTTGATCGCGAAGAAGAATCCGTAAGCGCGCCACTCTACTTCGAAAGAAGAATTGCAAGTCCTGATTCGCTACATGTGCTTTCGAGCGGGCCTGATTGGTGGGCCGGAAACCTGTTACTGAATCTGTGAATCGTTGTTGCGCAGCTCTGAAAGCCGGGCGAAAACGGCGTGAACGACGCGATCGCAACGAGCACCCATGAAAGGGAACGCAGTCTTTGCTTCTGTACCAGCGCGAGCATAAAGCCAGCCGCGCATCATGGCCCTGCCGCGGTGCAGCCGAATTTTCACGTTTTCCTGGGTGAGGTCAAGGGCGGCGGCGGTCTCCGAGGTGCTCAAATCCTCGATATCTCTCAACATCACTACGGTTCGATACTGTAGTGGAAGGTCAAGCAGTGCCTGTTCGAGAAGTTGGCTCAGTTCGGCTCGGGACGCGCTCAGTTCTGGATCAGGCGAAGTGTCGACTATTTTCATAGGGAAATCTCCCTCGTTCCCGGTGTCTTCGAGTTGCTGGTTGCGGCCGCGCACTCGCACTCGGGCCAGCGCTTCGTGAACCGCAATGCGCGTCAGCCAGGTGCAAAAGGGCGCGCGTGCAGCAAACTGGTGAAGGTGCTCATAGGCGTGGACATAAGCAGCCTGCATCACGTCTTCCGCTTCGTCATCGTTGTGCAAGATCGCGCGCGCGACGCGATACAGCCGCTGGTTGTACCGGCGCATAACGACCTCATATAGCGCGGTATCACCAGATTTCACCCGCTCAACGATCTCTTCGTCGGTGCAACCTGCGCCGCGGGTCTTTTCCGAGATGCCTGCGATTTCCATGGCTCTGATTATATAGAGCTGCAAAGCCGCTAAAGGATACATGTTTGCCTGTAGAAAGAGTCAGCGACCGCAAATTTGCCAAAACTTGTGTATCCAATCGCCCGCTCACCACTCTTTTGGGTAGGGGGGAACATGGTGGAATTTGATAGCCGCCTGAATGCCGGGTGGTGGGCGCTGAGAATCGGTCTTGGCGTAGGGCCCATCATCACGGGAATCGACAAGTACTTCAATAAACTGACGGACTGGGGAATGTATCTCAGTCCGATGGCGACAAAAGTGGTTCCGATCAGTCCGGCAACCTTCATGCATATCGTTGGGGCCGTAGAAATAGTCGCTGGACTGATCGTGCTAAGCCGGTGGACGAAAATCGGCGCTTACATCGTGATGCTGTGGCTGCTGGGGATCGCGGTGAACCTGCTGACAACTGGCATGTTCTATGACCTAGCCATGCGAGATGTGGAGATTGCGATAGGAGCGTTTGTGCTTTCGCAATTGACGGCCGTGCGCGAACAAGCAACGGGAAAACATATGGCAGTCACAACGTAGAGTTCGTAGTTGCGGTGATACGGCGTTACGCTGGAAATCAAAACTTAAGGAGAGGGAACTATGAGGAAAGCTGTTTCGTTTCTGGTACTGCTTGGATTGGCTGCGATGCCTGCCTTGGCGGCGGTTGAGACGTATAAAGATGTTTCAGTGGTGGATGTCAACTGCTCGACGAAGGTGGCCGCGGATCCTGACTCCCACACGCGCGCTTGCGCACTGAAGTGTGCGGCAAGTGGCTTCGGCATCGTCACGAAGGACAAGCAATTCCTGAAATTCGATGCCGAGGGCAACGCAAAGATTGCGGACGCGCTCAAAGCGTCGGACAAGAAAGATCATCTTCGCGTGGACGTCAGCGGGGATGTGCAAGGCGACACGTTGAAAGTCACCTCGATCAAGCTTCTCTAATCTCAGTTGCCACCGCTCCTGTGCACCGGGGTTTTCTCGTCCCCGGTGCGCAAGCTTAATTGCGATTCTGGCCGGGCAGAAGCGAATTGAAATCGAGGGAATACCAGAAACAACACGATATCGCCAAGGACCTCGACGCAGATCGGCGCGTGCTCAGTGGTTGATGTTCGCTGCGGAGTAGTGAACTATCTTCACCACTCTAGCCGGATGAGCGACACCGCTTGCCGGGGCAAGTCGAAGTTGATGGATGCGGTTCCGGACTGGTTCCACAACCAATTCGGCGAATCTAACAACTGAAGTTGGCCTGCTGCCTCAAGTTGCCGCTGTTGATCGGGCGTGGGATTCTGCGGAGATCCCATAGCTTTCCACACGGAGTAGGCATTGCTATGGCTCGCATCGATCCGGTAATGCGACAGCAAAACGCGCTGCGCACCCCCCGGCAGCCCTTGCACCGCAAGACCGATCGCGGCGTTCGGCGCAGCAGCATCGTCATCGTGGTAGTTCCAGATCAAAATGGAGACGCCGCGGTCGTCGCGCGTTGCGAGCACGTCCACGTCCGGATTCTCGCGGACCCCTTTGGCAAGCATTTCGTCAAGAGGAATCGCGCCGCTGCTAAATGCCTCCACGCGATCCTCGCGCATGAGCCCGGCCATACGGAAGAGGTTCAGAATGGGCTTGTCCACGCCGTTGGTCGCAAGAGTCCGGAAACCATCGAAATAAGGCTGCGCGTCGAACTCGAATGCCCACGTCAACATCCCTTCGACGCTGACGTGATTTTTGGCGCTCAAGTCCATGATGCCTTTCAGTGCAGCAGCGGTGTAGGAGGCATACAGAGGTCCATTGCGATAGGCATTCTGCGGATATACTCGGGCAGAGCAAGCGGCACATCCTTCCGGGTCGGACTCGCTCAAGATCACTGGCAACTTGCGAAAGTTCGGATAGCTGGAAACGATTCTCAGCCCGCTGTCTACATCCTGTAGATTCCGCGCGATACCCATGCGCACATGGCCGCCGACTACTTGCGGGCTGCCCTTGGCGTGATAGCTGACGAAGTCAAGCGGAGCCCCCTGGCCTCCGGTGGCGTAGTTCGTTCCCTCAGCGCAATGGCTAAGGAACGCCTTCAGGAATTCCGCGGCCTGTTGACCTGACGGCCCCGTGGAGGCCGGTCCTCCTACGCGCGCGTTTGGGAGAGCGCGTTTGACACCTGCTACGGCGTAATCGTACAGCTTGAAATATTCTTCTTGAGTCCCTTGCCAGTAAAAGATATTTGGTTCGTTCCATACTTCCCAATACCAGGATTCGGCTTGTTCCTTACCGTATTTCTCCGCGGTGTGCCGCGCCCACTCGAAAACCAGTTCACCCCATTTGCTGTAGTCCTTCGGCGGGTAGGCCCAGCCGACGGAGTAGTCTTTGTTCGCGGCCCCAGGGATCCAACTGGGACGATACGGCTGCGGCTTGGTGGACAGCGCTTGGGGCATAAAACCGATTTCAACGAAAGGTTTCGCATGCGCGTGTAGATAGGTATCGAAAATATGGTCTACGATGGTCCAGTCGTACACCGCCGCGCCGGTAGCGTCTTCCACATACGCATTCGTCGAGCCCCATTTCAGCCCGGGCGTGCCGTCTCCCGTCGCCAACAGGAAATGCGTCCGAAGAAAAACAGGAGTGTCTGTGAGCGCCGCCAGCTCTCCGACGAGTTTGCTGCCATTCTTTGAATACGTGTAGTTCGGCTCGTCATAACCGAAAAATGCATATAGCGGTTCAAATGATGCTATTTTTTGGGCGGCGTTGACTCGAATTGTGACCTGATCCTGCGCAGGTGTAGCGATCTGACCTGATACCGATAATAGAAGGACCGCGATTCCGAGAGAGAGAACTCGCATTCTTTGAATGTCACCTTTAATCCCACACCTAGCCCGTCGGGTGTCCTTTATTTTGCAGGAAAATCCACCCAGGACGAATACTAGCTGCTGAAGGACTCGAGATGCGCCTCCCAAGTCGCGGTGCCATATTCGCCGAGGCTAACCGAGCCGGACATGGTATCGCCGGAAACATTCCCAGCGAAAGTGTAGTGCAGAACCGTACCCTCAGCGCGGTGAGAACTTGTGAACCTTACCTGATCGGCGTGGACTGTGCCTTTCAGATTTCCGTGAAAGTACTCGCCTTCATGTAGTCCCGAGAGGGCACTTCCGTTTTGCTCAACGATGAAACGGTGCGTTCCGGTGCCAACCAGATACGTCAACTTCACCTGCCACACGCCGGCGATCTTTCCTGGTGCGCCTGAAGGAATGACGGGATCCTCGAACTTCGGTGGTTTGCTGAGGACCTGAAACAGCGCATCGGCGGCGATTTTGTGATCTCCAGGCATCATCATGTAGGGCATGACGGTTACCGAGCTGGCCATTTCGTCCGGTCGTCTGCCAGTGGCGCCTGCCAGGAAAATGCGCGGCGACCCGTCGGCGAGAGTTTTTGATACTTCGGTTCCGGTAATATTTAACGCTTTGGCATCCCACTTGATACGAAGGTGAGGAGCGTGGTTCGAAAGATCCTCGGGCTGAATGTATTCTGTGCTGACGCCGGGAACCTTGGTCACGCGATCGCTGATGGCGGCCAGCCAAGACTCCCAGGTTTTCCACTCTGCGTCATGGTCGCGCTTGGTCCACATTTCCACGGCCGCCAGCATGCCCATGATTTCTTCTTTTCCAACCTTTAGCGAGCGTCCAAACGCATGGTGCGGAGCGCTGTTGAGCCAGGCGGCCTGTAGCAGGTCCTTTTTCCCAAGCAACAAGCCGGCACATTGTGGGCCGCGCAGACATTTGCCGCCACTGTACCCGACCATCGTGGCGCCCCGCTGCAAATGAATATTGGGAATAGTAAGGTTCTCGGCAGCAGCGTCCACGAACACAGGAACGCCTTTGTTTTTGGCAACCCGGCAAGTGGTTTCCAGATTGAAAGGGCCTTTTTCGGCAGCGGGAGAGGAAAGGATAAGCACCATGGCGGTGCGCGGATTAAAGGCGTTGACCAGCTCTTCGTAGGAATTGATTTCGATAACTTTCACGCCGATCATGCGTGTCGCGTGATCGTATTCGTTACGCGAATATTTGGCCATGATCACTTCGTTCTTCAGTCCTTCGAGATTCGGCAATCGCTGCATGCGTTCGGGATTGGCGCCGGCAACGCAGGCGGCCGTGGCATTCGTGATTGCTGCGGCGCATCCAGCCGTCACGATTCCCCACTCCGCCTGGGTGAGCTCCGCCAAGCGTTTGCTTACTGCTTCCATTAACTCGTCCATTTGGACGTAGTGGCGAGAAGCTTTATCCATAGCCTCCTTGGTTTCGGGCAGCGACTGGGAACCGGAGATGATGGTAAAGGTTCCACGGCAATTGATGATGGGCCGTACGCCGATGGATTCGTAGATGTTCGTATCGAGGTTGGGATCCGGCGGACTCGCAGCCGAACTACTGATTACCGGCGAAGAAATTGTGGAGCTCAGCGCCAGCAGTCCGCTGGACTTGAGCATGTTGCGGCGCGTGATTGCTTGCGAGTTCATTCGGGAAGCCATGGAAACTCCTTCGGACATGTCGGGTCACAGTTGAGAACCGTCGTGCCTGGGCGCGTTGAATTCAGATGCTGCATGATGCTGCATTATGAATGACCGGAGGGAGGATTTCGATCCCCCCTCCAGCCGGCGGAGTGCGGCAACTTACCGACGCGGAAAATCAAAAGACGAGTTTCAGGTCGAATTGGATATCGCGATTGTCGGCAATGGTTTCGAGATGGTGCCGAACGTACCCAACTGATTGGGATCAAACGGCTGATTGTTCCGTCCGGAGTACCCAGCTGACGCCGGTTGAAGGCGTTGAAGAGCTCGGCCCGGAATTGCAACTTCATCGATTCGCGAATCGGGAAGTTCTTGAACAGGGAGAACTCCGAAATGGACTGATGGTGTGGGACCTCAACGGTATTTCACGGGAACCCTGGCAAAATCGGACCCAGTCTTATTCCGACCCTAGGTGGGACGCAACGCTCCCTGCGCGCCGCTAAATGCTTATTACCCACGGGCTTTCCGCGGTGCGAGAACATCAAGATGTGACTGAAGATCATCGAGAGCGGAGCGATATGGTCGACGGCTCCCAACTCGACTGCTTTCTTGGGCATTCAATGGCGTGAACCACTCATAGTTCCCGGCGGTCGTGTCGTCCCGCTTCGCATGATGCGCAACGGTACGACCATTGCCGGCTCTATGCGGTGTGCGGACTTATTGCAAGCTGCGGTACTTCATCATGGGCTCGACGCTCGGGTCTTTGCCGCGCCACGCTGCATACATCTTTGCCAATTCTTCCGTGTTGCCCCGTGACAGCACCATGGCGCGAAACCGTTCGCCATTCGCGCGAGTCAGACCGCCGTGCTCTTCAAACCATTCGTAGGCGTCGTCATCGAGCATCTCCGACCACAGATAGGCGTAGTAGCCGGCGGAATAGCCGCTGCCCCAGATGTGGCTGAAATAGCTGGAGCGGTAACGGGGCGGCACGGCGCTCAGCAGCAGATGCGTCTTCTCCAGCGCCTGTTTTTCGAAGGCATCCGGTTGCTGCAGGGGTGTGCTGGCCGGAAGCGTGTGCCACTGCATGTCGAGCTGCGCAGCCGCAACCAGTTCCGTGAGCTTATATCCCTGATTGAACCTCGAGGCGTTTTTGATCTTGGCTACCAGATCGGCCGGCATGGGCGCGCCGGTTCTGTAATGTTTGGCGTAATGCGCGAACACAGTAGGATAGAGGGCCCAATGTTCGTTGAATTGCGAGGGGAACTCCACAAAGTCTCGCGCTGTCGCGGTGCCCGACAAGCTGGGATATTCCGTGTCGGAGAACATGCCGTGCAGGGCATGGCCAAATTCATGGAACAGCGTAGTCACGTCGGTAAAGCTGATGAGCGCCGGCTCGCCCGGTGCTGGCTTCGGGAAATTCGCGACGTTGTAGACCACCGGCAGGGTGCCGATCAGCTTTGACTGCTCCACAAAACTGCCCATCCATGCGCCACCCTGCTTGTTGTCACGCTTGAAGTAGTCGCAATAGAACAGTGCCAGCGGCTTGCCGTCCGCGTTCGAGACCTCGAAGACGCGCACATCCGGCTGATATACCGGGATGTCCTTGCGTTCGTGGAAAGTGATCCCATAGAGCTGACTGGCCGCATAGAACACACCGTTTTCCAGCACATTGTTCAACTCGAAATACGGCTTCACCGCGGACTCGTCCAGATCGTACTTCGCCTTGCGCACCTGTTCGGAATAGAAGTCCCAGTCCCAGGGTTGCAGTGCGAAGCCGCCCTTCTGTGCGTCGATCACGTCCTGGATATCTTTGGCCTCGCTCGCTGCTTTAGCGGTCGCTCCGGGCACCAGCGCATCCATGAATTTCAACGCCGCTTCCGGTGTTTTTGCCATCTGGTCTCCCAGCTTCCATGCTGCGTGATTGGGATAGCCGAGAAGTTGTGCCCGGCGCGCACGCAATTGTGCCAGATGCGCGATATCGTCGCGCGTATCGTTGGCATCTCCGCGCTCAGCGCGGTTCCAGGATTTCTCAAAGAGAGCTTCGCGGGTGGCCCGGACACTTACAGAGCCTAGCTCGGGCTGCTGCGTCGTGTTCTGCAACGGGAGTACATAGCCTTCCTGTTTGCGGCTCTCGGCGGCATGAGCGGCGGCGGCGATCTGTGCGTCGCTGAGCCCCGCGAGCGCACCCTTGTCGGTAGTCACGTAGGCGCTGTCTTTTGTGGCGGCCAACAGTTTTGTCGAAAAGCGATTCGACAATGTCGAAATTTCTTCGTTCAGTTTCTTCAACTCAGTTTTGTCGGCCTCGGACAAATTTGCTCCCGAGCGGACGAAATTGTCGTAGGTGACCTCCAGCAGGCGCAGAGATTCCCCGTCGAGCTTCAACGTTGCGCGCTGCTGGTAGACCGCAGCCACGCGGGCAAACAGTTTTGCGTTCAGGTAAATAGCATCGTGGTGCGCCGCTTGTTTCGGCGCCTCTTCGGTCCGCACTTTCTGCAGCAAGGGATTGGTATTCGCGCCGGTAACGGCGCCGAATGCGGCCCTCACTCGTTGCAATAGACGTCCGGTCTTCTCCATTGCAACCAGCGTATTTTCGAAGGTTGGCGGCGCCGGATTGTCTGCGATCGCTTGTATCTCCGAGAGTTCCTCGGCCATGCCCGCTTCGATTGCCGGCTGATAGTCCTCATCCTTAATCTTGTCGAAGGGAGGCGCGTGGAACGGCAGCGTGCTCGGAGCGTAAAACGGGTTCGATGGACCGAATTTCGCATCGGCGGAAACCGCAGGTGTGTTGGCGCTACCCAGTGCGAGGGCACCAGACGTGATGAGAGCAGTCATGGGTTTTAGCATAACCTTCCTTGGGCGTTATGGCATGGCGTGTATACGACCGGAACTCCATGCGCTGTGCCTAATTGTATGAGAGGTTCCGTGTGTGCCACAACATACTCGCCAATCCTCCCCAATCCTCCGTCGCCTTCTCGGTGAGACATGTCAACCGGCGGATCGCTCGCGACGCTTATTGCGCTGCGGCGTGAAAAAGTTCAGATCACAGCCTGGGAGTTCTTCAAAATTGCTGTAATCGCCATGCCCCTTGCCCTCATTGCCAGCCTGCTGTTCTTGTGGAATTGAACCTGCGCTTCGAACGCACCGGAATATGACGAATTTCCTGAAATAAAAGAGTAAGATTCCAGCACTGACCTGCGGGCTCCGGGAGCCGCGGGAAGCAGCACGCAGGACTCCCGATCCAACAGCGTACGCCCACGTTGCGAAACCGGCCGAGTCGTTGTCACCGCTCCTGCAAAACAATCGATCGACGGAAGTATGCGAATAAGTATCGGAGAATTCGATTCGCGCCAGATCGGGTGGCTGGATGCCAATTCTACGAAAGCTCGTGATCGTGGCTGCGCTTATAACCTGGACCTGTGCCGCGGCGTATGCACAGGATCTTGCGCCTCGAGCCTATGTGATTACTCCGCTGCACGCGAATGTGGTTACGCTGACCTATACCTACTATACCGGCGGGCTACAGTTTGATGGTGCAGTGCCGATCACAGGGGCCACGGCCAATATAAGCGTTCCGATCCTCACTTACTACCATGCACTGAATTTCTTCGGGCGCTCTGCGAACGTCGTCGCGACTCTGCCGTATGGCGTGGGAAATCTCCAAGGAATGGTGCAGGGCGCGGAGGGCCATTTGTACCGATCTGGTTTGCTGGATTCGGTTTACCGCTTTTCCGTAAACCTGAAGGGCGGACCGGCGATGCCGCTCGAAGAGATTCGAAAATGGCGCCAGAAGACATTGATTGGGGTGAGCCTGAGGGTCGTGGCGCCCACCGGACAATACGATCCCACGAAGTTGATCAATTGGGGCAATAACCGCTGGGCGTTCAAACCGGAAGTTGGTTACTCGCGACGACGGAAGAACTGGCTGGTGGATGCGTATTTGGGTGGATGGTTTTACACCACGAATCCGGAATTCTTTTCCCGCAACCAATTCTTTCCCGGGACACGGACACAATCGGAAAGTCCGATCGTGGTATTTGAAGGCCATCTCAGTTATGACTTCAAGCCGCGCCTGTGGGTCTCGCTCGACGGAAATTTTTGGTACGGAGGCGAGACGAGCTTGGGCGGGGTTCCGAATGCAAAAACGACGGAGCGGAACTCCCGGATCGGCGCTACCGCCTCGATTCCCATCTCCAAACACCAATCGCTGAAATTCAGTTACAACAACGGCGCGTACATCTACTATGGCGGCAACTTTCAGAATGTTTCGGTGGCGTGGCAGTATTCCTGGATTGGCTGGCCGAAATAAGCAGCAGAGGCTCGCTTGATGGCGGCAGGGATTGCAAGCCCGGGCACAGCCTGAACATTTCTCGGTTCAGGCGCAACAGCTCCTATAGTAACAACCGCGTCGGCGACAGTTTTATTCCCACCCAGCTGCTGTTTCCAGAAAAGCCCGTTCGCGGGAATAAACCCCGTTTATCTGCAGGTCTACATAGATGAAACACGCCCGAACGCGCGGCGCAGGTGCCGATCCGATCTTGTCGGTCCTGCGCCGCCTGCCTCAGAAAGATTCATCCGGGCGAGAGTCAGCATGCGTAAGCAGCATCATGAGGTCGAGGAGGAATTATGGCGGGAAAGACAAAAGACGAACTGCTGTACGATCACAACAATGATGGAATAGACCGTCGCGGTTTTTTGAAATGCATGGCTTGGGCGGGGACTGGGGCGTTCTGCATCATGCAGGGCGGTGTGCTGAAGTCCTACAGTCTGAGCCAGATGTCGCAGATGGGAGGCAAGGCCCCGGCGGGCGAGTTGAGCTTCGCGCAGATCAGCGATAGCCACATGGGGTTCAACAAGGCGGCGAATCCGGATGTTGTGGGTACGATGAAGGCAGCGATCGACAAAATCAACGGACTATCGACAAAACCAGAATTCCTGCTGCATACAGGCGACATCAGCCACCTCTCGAAACCCGAAGAGTTCGATACCGTGGATCAAATCCTGAAGAGCGCAGTGGCGAAGGATGTGTTCTTTGTGCCCGGCGAGCACGACATGCTAAACGATGACGGCGAGCAGTATCTGGAGCGCTATGGAAAGGGCAGTAAGGGCGCGGGATGGTATAGCTTCGACAAGAAGGGCGTGCATTTCATCGGTCTGGTGAACGTGTTGAATTTGAAGGCGGGAGGACTGGGAACGCTGGGTCCCGAGCAACTGGAATGGATGGAAAATGACGTGAAGCAGCTGAAATCCAGCACGCCGGTGGTGGTGTTCGCGCACATTCCTCTATGGACGGTCTATCCGGATTGGGGCTGGGGTACCGAAGACAGCGCGCAGGCACTGGCGTACTTGAAGAAATTCGGCTCGGTAACGGTGCTGAATGGCCACATTCACCAAACGATGCAGAAGGTCGAAGGAAACGTGACGTTTCACACCGCGGCGTCTACGGCATTTCCGCAACCACAGCCCGGCAAAGCGGACTCCCCAGGACCGATGCAGGTTCCTGCGGAACAATTGAAGAGCGTGCTGGGGATTACCGACGTGAACTACGTTAGGGGTCAGCATGCCCTGGCGGTAGTGGATTCAACACTCGCTTAAATCGATCCCCGTAAAACGAATCCGTAGTAAGAAAATCCAGAAAGGAACGGAAGATCATGAAGACGCGTGTGTGTATTGCAGGTTTGGCAGTGACGATCGTGGCGATGGCGGTGTTGCTAGCCGGATCGCCCAACGCTGCGGCGAAGGCTCAACAGCCGGCGGCGGCAACCGCGGAGGTGAAGATCGATAATTTCAGTTTTGGGCCGGGGACGGTGACTGTTGCCGTCGGAACGACCGTTGTTTGGACCAATCGCGATGATATTCCGCACACGGTTGTCAGCACAGATGGTGTGTTCAAGTCCAAGGTATTGGATACAGACGAAAAGTTCTCCTATACATTTACCAAGGCCGGAACTTTTCCCTACTTCTGCTCCATGCACCCGAAGATGACTGGCAAAGTTGTGGTCGAGTGAAGAAGCGATGAACGCAAACCCGTTTGACATCAAGACCGTGCTGCTGGCTAAGCACGCACAGCACGTGGTGCTCATTCACTTCCCGATCGCTCTGTTCATCACCGCCGTGGCGTTCGACTTTTTCGCGCACTGGACAAAGAACCTCGCGCTAGCTGCGGCCGCATACTTCAATCTATTACTGGCTGCACGTTTCCACTGTGCCCGTCGTGGTCACCGGTGTTGCTGCGTGGCAGTTGGCGCTGGAGGGCCAAAAGCTGAAAGGTATTCTGTTGGGGCACCTGATTGTCGGTTGCATCTCGAGCGTGCTGATCTGGCTTGTTTTCTGGATCCACCTTCGTGCGCGCCGTCATCCACCGCTACCCTTGCCAAACTTCCGGCTGCCGATCGAAGGAATCGCGGTATTGCTGGTAGCGTGGACGGGGCATCTCGGCGGATTTCTGAGTGGCGTGAACGGGCCCGGGCCCGGTTAGCGACCTCCGGGGGAATTCCACCAAAGACCTCTGCACATTGCGGCTTTCCGCTTGGGTTTCCGCAAATTCCCCCGTACCATTTCGCCATGCCTCCATATCCGCCTGGCCCCGAACAGGGATTTTTTGACGGCCTGCGCAGCCCGCTGCGCCGGGATCCCTTGACGTTCATGACGCGGGTGACGCGCGAATATGGCGACATTGTAGGCCTGCGCTTCTTCAATATTCGGACTTTCGTGATTACGCATCCCGACCAAATCGAAGACGTGCTCATCAACAACTCCAGAAAATTCATTAAGGGCCGCGTCCTCCGCGCCAATCGGCACCTCTTCGGCAATGGCCTGCTGACCAGCGAAGGCGACTTCTGGCTTCGACAACGCCGCATGATGCAGCCCGCCTTTCACCGCTCGCGCATCGCGAAGTACGCCTCCACCATGACCGCCTGCGCGACGCGCCTGCTGGAATCGTGGAAGTCCGGCCAGCCAATCGACCTGCATGACGCCATGATGCGTCTCACCCTGCAAGTCGTCGGCAAGACCCTGTTCAGCGCGGACGTGGAACGCGATGCCCCGGAGGTCGGTGAAAACCTCCATGTCCTCCTCGAATACACCGCCGATTTCCGGCGACTGATGATGACTCCCAAGTGGCTGCCTACGAGACAGAACTTGCAGGCGAAGCGGGCCGTTCGCCAGTTGACCGTAATCATCGACCGTATTATTCAGGAGCACCGGGAATCGACTGAAGACAACGGCGATCTACTGTCCTTGCTTCTGCAGGCGCAGGATGAAGATGGTTCCCGAATGACCCCGCAACAACTCCGCGACGAGGCGCTCACCCTGTTTCTCGCCGGACACGAGACCACCGCCAGCACGCTGTCGTGGACGTGGTGGCTCCTGGCGCAAAATCCACGAGTCGAGGAAAAATTCCACGCGGAACTCGATTCCGTCCTCAATGGGCGCACTCCCACTCTTGACGACCTTCCGCAACTCGCCTACACGAGCCACATCCTTTCGGAGTCCATGCGCCTGTACCCTCCCGCATGGGCCGTCGCGCGATTGGCCATCGAGGATCACGAACTCGCCGGCTATCCGGTTCCCAAAGGCACCGGCGTGGCTGCCATCCCGTGGGTGGTGCATCGCGATCCTCGTTGGTACGACAAACCCGATGAATTTATTCCGGAACGCTGGGAAGGCGAACTGCTGAAGAAAATTCCTCGCTTCGCATATTTTCCTTTCAGCTCCGGGGCGCGGCAATGCATCGGCAATTCCTTCGCGCTGATGGAGGCCAACCTGGTTCTAACCACCATTGCTCAACAATTTCGATTCCAGTTGCTTGCCGGCCACCCGGTTGTTCCATTGGCTTCCATCACCCTCCGGCCCCGCCACGGTCTGCACGTCGTCACGGAATCCCGCGTCGCTTCTTAGCTGGTGAGATGTGATTCGTGATTCATGATTCGCGGCTGCGCAGACCGACGGCCCCTCGAAGGCTTGCGTCTGCAATCTGGCGCTAGCTTTTATGCTAGCCCATCGCCGCCGTCACGACGCCAGCGCTACACAAAAACAGGACGCGAGCTAGAAGGAGCGCGCGTCCTGCGATGAAAAACAGAACCGGTGTCGTCGGCCGCCAACTAGCGGCGCTGAATCAAGACTTGTGTTTGGGCGACTTCTTGTTGAGCGTCTCGAGGAGCAGTTTCGCAGCAGGTGGCGGCGGAACTGCGCCCTTCAGCACGATATCCTTCGCCGGAAGTTCCTTGCCGTACAGGTTCTTGTTCCCGTCATTGTCCGGGCGAAGCGTTGAGCCTTCGAGCGAGACACCGGCGAAAACGCCGCGCGCGCGAGAGTAGCTGAGGATTTCCGCGCGCATGGTTGCGTCGGTGGCGGCGGAAACTTCGCGACCCTTCGGGCCGGCAGCAGCTGAAGCGTCGGCGCCTAGTTTCACCTTGCTGGTGAGAATTCCCTGTGCGCCGCGATCGTTCATCACCAGAAGAACGAAGTCCGTAGCCTGACCACCAATCTGCAGACCAAAGCTGCCACCTTCCAGAGCGATCATGCTGGGCGCGCTCCACTTGCCATTAAAGTTCTCCCCGGTACGGCAGGTCATGACGCCGCGTCCGTAGCTGCCACCAACAATGAAAGCGGCTTTGACGACCGAAGGCAACACGATGACGCAGTCGGCCTTGTCGAGCAGATCCTGGGGGACATCTTCGGGAACATTTAGAATCTCGCTCATCACTTTGCCGGCGTTTTCCACACGGTCCACGTCCTTTTTATTATCGGCAAAGGAATAGGTTGCCAAGAACAGCGCTGCAACAACAAAAACCGAGATCTTTTTCATTGCGGTGCTCCTTCATGAGATTAACACTCGGGCCGATTCGCGTTCGGGCGGGCGGCTGGTACAGAGCAGCGGGCCACTACTGCCGACGGGATTATATGGCTCGAGCCTGCGAAGTCGATAGGGGAAATTGCTACCCGCGAAGGCGGCAACGCAAGCTTCCAGCAGAGTATCGATCCTAAAGTGCAAGAGCAACTACACGAATCCCTGTAGCCTCCAGGTTCACCGGCGAACCGTGCCGGGCCGGTTCGGAAAAATAATTTTGATGAAGAAGAAATAACATCTTGACACCGAGCGGTCCGCAGGCGTAAAGAGTGAGACACTTTTCGGTGGTGGCGAAGGCCCTGTGGGGGAAATCTTTTTTCATCCAAAAAGGAGTGTGTATGGGTGTCCTCGCAAAAGGAACGCGGGTGGTCCTTTTCGTTTTGATCTGTAGTTTGATACCAGCTCAGATTTTTGGCCAGGCGATCGCAACAGGCACAGTGCAGGGAACGGTGACCGACCCTGCCGGCGCTGCGGTGGCAGATGCGACCGTCACACTGACCGATACGTCCACGAGCACGACGCGAACAGCACCTACGAATGACACCGGGCGGTACATTTTCGCGAACGTTCCGCCTGGGCTCTACGACGTCTCCGTCAGCAAGGCGGGATTTCGCGTAACAAAATTCCCCAAGCAGGAAGTCACGGTCGGCGCGACGCTCACCTTGAACACTAGGCTGGAGATCGGTTCAAACGTGGAAACCGTCGAAGTCTATGCCACCGACGCGACACTGGAAACGATGAACGCCACGGTCGGCAAAACGATCACCGGAGTTGCCTTGGATTCCCTGCCCGGTTTCGGACGCGACGTGAGCACCTTCGTCACGCTTCAGCCTGGCGTTGCGCCCGACGGCAGCGTGGCCGGTGCAAACCAGGACCAGAACTCGTTCATGCTGGATGGCGGCAATAACTCCAGCGACATGGACGGCACGCAGAATACCTACACGCGCCAGTTTTGCCGAGCGACCCCACGGGCGGCTTGGTAAACAATCAAGTCACGGGGACGGCCCCCGGTGGCAGCCCAGGCGGCGGTGGTCCGACAGGCGTGATGCCGACGCCTGCAGACAGCATTGAAGAGTTCAAGGTGGGCACCAACAACCAAACGGCCGACTTCAATAGCTCCGCCGGGGCGCAAGTACAAATGGTGACCAAGCGTGGCACCAACCAGTGGCACGGGACGGGATACTGAGTACTACCTAGACAATAACTGGACGGCGAACACCTTTGACAATAATGCCAATGCTGCGACTCCCCTGCCCAGCTACCATTACAACCGTTTTGGCGGCTCCGTCGGCGGGCCGGTCATCCCGAAGGAGGTGCTTGGCGGGAAGTGGTATCTCTTTGCCAACTACGAAGGCTTCCGCTGGCCGAACTCCACCACCGTCACAAAAGCGGTGCCCTCCGACGGGATGAAACTTGGGCTGCTGCAATTCGGAGGCACGGTCTACAATCTGAATCCGGGGCCGACGCTTTACCCTGGTCGACAGCGCCGGCTGTCGGTGCCCTGGTTCCTGGCACGATCTATCCAGGTTCGGGCAAGACGCTTGGACCCGCGTGGCCTGGGAATCAGTCCAACGATGCAGGCCGTTGTGGCAGTACATGCCGGCATCGAACATATCGTCCTGCGGCGGCCTTAGCCGTTGCGATCGTTTGAACATCTTGGCCTTTCCGCGCCAACATGTCCTTGCCTTGGAATGATAACTTTGGTGTGGTTCGCCTGGACCACGACTTCGGTGCCAAGTGGCACTTCTACTCCACCTACCGCTACTATAACCAGCAGCGTGCCACCACCAACCAGGTCGACATCGGCGGCTTCTTCCCTGGAGATAAGTTGGGTGTGCCCGCATCGATTGCCAGTCGTCCATCACGTGCCTTGGTACCTGACCGCTGGGCTAACGACGAACATAACAAACAACCTTACCAATGACTTCCACTACAGCTACCTGCGCAATTACTGGGCGCGATCTTCCAACGCGCAGCCACCGCAAGTGGCCGGACTGGGCGGAGCGCATAGAACCCAATGGCGAATCCGCCACCAACGTACTGGCACCCTACAACCTGGACACGCAGGATGTGCGTACTCGCTTCTGGGACGGCCAGGACAACATGATCCGCGACGACCTTTCCTGGTCCAAAGGCACACACTTCTTCCAGTTTGGCGGAATCTATCAGCACAACTGGAACTATCACCAGCGCACCGACAACGGCGGTGGCATCAACTATCAAGACGGTTTATTGGCTAGGGGCTAGCGTCGGAACCACGAACGGCATGGACATGATCGGGCTTTGTACCCGCTGCCATGTAACGCGCTGCAGCAACTCACCTGCAAACTGGGCGCGCGACTACGCGATCGCGCTGGGCGTTCCCGGCGTTTCGCAGATTGCCTACACCCGAACGGGCCAGAATCTGACATCTGAATCCGCCGAACACACCCGCCTTTGACAAGAGCACCATTCCCTTCTACAACCTGTATTTCAGCGATTCCTGGCGCATGAAGTCGTCCTTCACCCTCAGTTACGGCTTGGGCTGGACGCTGGAGATGCCGCCGGTGGAGGCGCAAGGGAAGCAGATTGCCCTGGTGGACCAGAACGATAAGCTCATCGATACCCAAGCCTACCTGAACGCGCGCGAACAGGCGGCGCTGGCCGGCCAGGTTTACAATCCGGAGGTTGGCTTCTGCCTTGGTCGGCAATGTGGCCGGCCACCCGAAGTATCCCTACAATCCCTTACTACAAATCCTTCAGCCCGCGGGTTGCTGCCGCTTGGAATCCAAGCTTCGATGGTGGGCTGCTGGGTTCGATTTTCGGGCAGAAACAAAACGGTCGTACGCGGCGGCTACAGCATCCTCTACGGTCGCCTGAACGGTGTGGACCTGGTGCTAGTGCCGTTGCTGGGCACTGGCCTCATTCAGGCGGTCCAGTGCGTCAGTCCGCTAGCGAATGGCAGTTGCGCGGGAAACGGCGGATCGACTCCAAACACTGCCTTGGCGCATCGGTCCGACTGCGGGTGGCTTCGATGGTTTGGTGGCGCCACTTACGGCCGCCAGCCCGACTCTGCCCCAGCCGGATTATCCAGGTTTCAACGCCATTGCCGCCGGCGCTGGGGAAGGCATCGATCCCAATTTCCGGCCCAGCATGAACCAACAGTACGACTTCACCGTGCAGCGCCAGATCAACTCCAAGATGTCGATCGAAGTGGGCTACATCGGGCGGCACATGACCCACGAATTCCAGCCCATCAACATCAACGCCGTGCCCTACATGATGACCCTCGGCGGCCAAAGGTTCGACAAGGCCTATGGCCAGATGGTCTGGCAATACTGCGGCGGCAACCAGGGCATGGCCGGAGGAAACTGCGCCGGAAATCTCGCTGCCGTTACCCCCCAACCTTTCTTTGAGGCGGCTTTGAATAAGGCCTACTGTGCCGGCTATGCGAGCTGCACGCAAGCTGTGGCAGCCAAAGAAGGAAACAACGGCACGGGCAACATCGGCGTAGCGAACGTGTGGAGCCTCTGGAGTGATCTCGACGGTGGTGCGTTCAACTTCCCACGGTCGATGATGAACACATCAATCCCTGGCTCGTCGTTCGGAGACAGCGGGCAGTTGTCATCCGGCGTGGGCATGAACACCAGCTTCGGCTACGGAAACTACAATGCCATGTTCGTGTCTTAGAAGATGTCGCAATGGCACGGACTGACTCTGCAATCAAACTTCACCTACGGAAAAGCGCTGGGCACGGGATCGCAAGTCCAGGCCACCAGCCAATACACGATTTCCGATCCCTTCGATTACAGCAGAAATTACGGTCTGCAACCTTGGGATCGTAAGTTCCTGTTCAACATCTGGTTTGTCTACCAACCGCCCTTCTTCCAGAGCCAGCATGGTCTCGTTGGACACCTCTTGGGGGATGGAGCTTCGCGCCGATTCTTGACACGCGGCAGCGGCTTGCCGCTAGGTGTCTAGGCTGGGAATTTCTGGACTGACGGCGGTCTGTACGGTGGCGGCCAGAGCTTCGGCGCATCGGATGCCACCAACTTCGGCTCGTATGAAAATGCCATCAACATGTGTGCGTCGAATGCCTTCGGTAGCTCCCGCCACAATAACCCTGTTCCTTCCAACCTAGGGCGGCAACGGTTACGGGCCGTCGCTGTTCCGGGATCCGCAAGCGGCCTACAACTGCTTCCGCAACCCGATTCTGGGCATCGACAATGGGCACAACGGCGGTGCTGGCAATCTCCGCGGCCAAGCCCTTCTGGAACGTGGACTTCAGCATCAAGAAGAACGTCATGGTGACCGAACGTGTCAGCGCGGAGTTCGGTGCCATCTTTACGAACATCTTCAACCACAACCAGTTGTACGATCCCACGTACAACGCCTCAGGGGACACCAGGCGATTCGGGGCTTGGGCTCTTGAGGGGCAGGTCAACAACCCACGAAAGATCGAGCTTGGTCTGCGCGTACGCTTCTAACCCACTTCCGCGGTTCGCACAAGGACCGCGCAGAATTAACGACAGCAAAGAACGGAGAGGGCCGTTTCAGCCCTCTCCGTTTCTTTATTGGAGCATGAAAACCTTGTAGATCTCACCGTGACGGCCTCCCTCCGCGATGAATCGACACGAACTCCCCCTTATCCTTATACTGTGGTGCGCCGAGCGCAGGTATCGGAACCCGCGTTCGCATCGATCACGCAATACGAAGCCCTTCTATGACTGACCTCGTGCAACTTACAAACGACAACGACATCGCAATCATCACGATCAACAATCCACCGGTGAACGCTCTGAGCCCGGGTGTCCCTGAAGGCATTTCCGAAGCGTTAGACCAGATCGCCAAGGATGCCGGCGTCAAAGCAGTGGTGCTGATCGGCGGCGGCCGCACCTTCGTGGCCGGCGCGGACATCAAGGAATTCGGCAAGATGACGTCCGACCCAGGCAATCCGCGCGGCGCTGGACTTCTTCCTTTGTTCCTGAAGATCGAAGACAGCAGCAAGCCGGTGATTGTAGCGATCCACGGAACGGCACTTGGCGGCGGATTGGAACTGGCGATGGCGGGGCACTATCGCGTGGCTGTTGGCAGTGCGCAGGTTGGCCAGCCGGAAGTGAAACTCGGACTGATCCCTGGCGCCGGTGGCACGCAGCGTCTGCCGCGGCTCGCTGGCGTTGCGAAAGCGGTCGAGATGTGTGCGACCGGGAACCCGATTAAGGCCGAGGAGGCCTTGAAATTTGGCATCGTCGATCGAATCATCGAAGGAGATGTCCTCGCCGGAGCGGTCGCGTTTGCGCGCGAAGTCGCGAATAAGCCCGCGCCAAAGACCCGCGAGCGCAACGAGAAACTCGGGAGCGCCACGGAGAACGCGCAGATCTTTTCCTCCGCACGGGAGGCGACCGCCAAGAAGCAACGTGGTCTGCTGGCTCCGGCTGCCGCGATCGATGCAGTTGAGGCGTCCACAAGGCTGCAATTCGAGGAGGGCTGCAAGGTGGAACAGAAGCTCTTCCTAGAGTGCCTTTCTTCCGAGCAATCCAAATCACTCATCCACGTTTTCTTCAGCGAGCGCGAGGCCAGCAAAATTCCTGACATTCCCAAAGACATCCCCGTGATTCCCATAAAATCTGCCGCCGTCGTTGGCGCAGGCACGATGGGCGGTGGCATCGCCATGGTGTTGGCGAATGCCGGTATTCCGGTGCTTATTAAGGATACGGACCAGGGCGCTCTCAACCGTGGATTGGCCACCATCCGGTCGAATTATGAGAATTCCGTCAAGCGCGGTCGTTTCTCCGAGCAAGTTGGCGAAGAGCGATTGCAGCGCATCACCCCAACACTGAGCTACGACGATTTCTCAAAAGTGGACCTTGTGATCGAAGCCGTTTTCGAAGGCTTGGCCCTCAAAAAAGAAGTTTTTAGGGAACTAGATCGTGTTTGCAAACCAGCCGCCATTCTTGCCAGTAACACATCGACGTTAAGCATCGATGAGATCGCTTCGGCAACTTCCCGGCCGGAGTGTGTCATCGGTACGCATTTCTTCAGTCCTGCGAACGTCATGCGGTTACTGGAGATTGTCCGCGGCAAGAATACTTCAAAGGAAGCGATCGCCACATGTATGCAATTGTCAAAAGCGCTCGGCAAGGTTGGCGTACTGGTTGGCAACTGCCGGGGTTTTGTCGGCAATCGCATGTTCCATCCATACCGCCGCGAGGCTCAGTTCCTGGTCGAAGAAGGCGCCGGGATTGCTGCGGTTGACCAGGCGCTCAGGGACTTCGGAATGGCCATGGGACCGTTGGCTACCGGCGACCTTGCGGGGCTCGATGTGGGCTGGAGGATCAGGAAGGAATATCGTCATCTGGAACAGCCGGGCGTTCGTCAGCCGATCCTTGAAGACCGGCTCTGCGAACTCGGCAGATACGGACAAAAAACAGGAGTGGGCTGGTACAAATATGATGAGCAGCGCCGCGCGATGTCAGATCGCCAAGTGGATGAACTGGTTCGCAAGTGGGTCCAGGAAGCGGGCATTGCGCAGCGTCAAATCTCGGCCTCGGAAATCACCGACCGTTGCATCTACGCTCTGGTCAACGAAGGCGCACGCATCCTGCAGGAGGGCTACGCCCTGCGCGCGTCAGACATCGACATCATTTATCTGAATGGCTACGGCTTCCCAGCGTATCGCGGCGGCCCGATGTGGTATGCCGACACCGTCGGCCTCAAACAGGTCTACGACCGAGTCTGCGAATTGCATCGCCAGCACGGAGAAACGTGGCGGCCCGCCCCGCTGCTACAGCAACTTGCTCTGGAGGGCAAGACTTTCGCAGATTTCGGCAAGGAAGAGGGAGCGGCGGCGTAATCGTCATTCCACGCACCCAAGATGATGCCGTAACGATCGTCCTCCTACCTTTTCATCTTCTTTTTTCTGTTCTTGCACGGCGTAGAGCTTTTCGCATTGGCATCTCCTCAAGTTTTTTGTGGATGGAAATGGCCGGGCACGGACCCCGCCAGGTCCGCCCTCGTAGAGCAGCCGCGAGTCTATCTGCGCGCACCCCGTCAACGTTGCCGAGTTGCACGTATCTCCCGTCTGTAGGGGCACGATACATCGCGCCCTCTTGGGTTCTCCTAAGCCTTCCGTAGGAACTACCTTCTGCCAACCCCGCCGGGGAGGCGGTCCGGTCTTGTGTTCACCGTTCCCATGATTTGTCATCCCGAGCGCAGCGAGGGATCGGGGCTTGATCCATCGCCGGCTAGCTCATTGGTTACGCGCACTTAACCTAGCGAATTCATTCCTGCCTCCCGCTCGAGCGGCCCCGAACGCTCTGCCAAAAGAACGCATCCGGGGCTGGGCTGGTTTTGCACTGCGCCGGCGCCGCTACTTCGGCATCACCTCGTGTGCCAACTTGCTCATCACCACCTCGCGTATCCCATTGCGTTTCTGCCCTGCTTCGATCATGGCTTCACGCGAACCGTAGTGCTTCGCCGAAATGGTCGCCGCTTTCGCATCGATCTGATCGAGCGCCGCCCAGTTCGGAAACAGTAGCCCCACCGCAACGTCCCAATCGTTTGGGCCATCGGTGGTCACGTTGGTCCACACTTTGTAGTCGCTGATCATGCCTTCTTTTTTCACCGCATCGTAGACCGGTTTCAGGTTCTCGCGAAAATCCTTCCAGAACGCTTCACCCTGACCCGGCTTCAGATGAAAATAGGTGACTCGCCACACCGGCCCGACGTCATAGTTCGGATTTTGCGCCCGGCTTGGCAACGCGGTCAGCAGCGTCGCAACAAACAGAATGGCCCATAGAGCTTTTCGCATGGTTTCTCCTCTAGTTTTTTTGTGGATGGAAATGGCCCGGGCACGGACCCCGCCAGGTCCCCGCCCCCATAGAGCAGCCGCGAGTCTATCTGCGACCAGTCCCTGCGTCAACGCGCCTATGTAGTGCCTATGTAGTGCCAGCCTGATTTGCAGAGCTTTTTCCAGAGCGGCGGGTGGTTGCTAGTGCGACTGCAGGCCTAGTATTACCTATGGCGTTAGTTATATCTCCGCATAACGGAAATGGCCAATCTCAAGTGTTACCGCCAAAAGGAGGAGAGGAAATCACCGATCTGAAGATCGGCCACAAAACCAAAACGCCAGCACCGTCGCTGGTCGCCGGGCACTGGCCACTTCTCTTCCGTCGCCAAATTGGCTGCCCATGCACGTTCGCGAGGCACGTGTCACGAATCGCGAGGCACGGCTCATCTGGTATTCTATGGAGCGGAGCAAACCTCATTTTATCCGCTACGGAAGCGCCGCAATCCTTCTGTGAAAGGCATGATCATTGTGAGCACGACCACTGCTGCAACCCGCGTGAAGCGGGCGTTTAACTTTAATGCCGGGCCGGCGGCGTTGCCGTTGCCGGTGCTGGAGCGCATCCGCGAGGAGTTGCTGGACTACCGCGGAACGGGCATGAGCGTGATGGAGCTGTCGCACCGCTCGGCGGAGTTTGAGGCCATCAACACGGCGGCGGAGCAGAACCTGCGGAAGCTGCTGGCGATCCCGGAGGAGTACGCGGTGATCTTCGTGCAAGGCGGTGGAAGCATGCAGTTCACAATGGTGCCGATGAATTTGTGCCTGCCGGGAAAGCCTGTGGACGTGCTGCACACCGGGGCGTGGACGGCGAAGGCCATCGGCGAATTGAACAAGGGCATCCCGCACCATATTGCCGCGTCGACGGAAGGGGAGAAATTCCTGCGCGTCCCGCGGGCGGAGGAGGTCAAGCTGTCGGAAGACGCTTCGTACACCTACTTCTGCACCAACAACACCATTGAAGGCACGCAATATCACCACATGCCGGCGTCGAACGCGCCGCTGGTGGCGGACATGTCGTCGGACATCGCGTCGCGGCCCATCGATGTGAGCAAGTTCGGGCTGATCTTCGCCGGGGCGCAGAAGAACCTGGGGCCGAGCGGCGTGACGGTGGTGATCGTAAGGAAAGATCTGGCGGAGCGCGCGGACAAGAACCTGCCAACGCTGCTGCAGTACCGCACTCATATTAAGGAGAAGTCGCTGTACCACACGCCGCCAACGTTTGCCGTGTACATCCTGAGCCTGGTGACGGAATGGATGGCGGCGGAAGGCGGAGTGGCCGGGATGCAGGAGAGAAATGAAGCGAAGTCCAAGCTGCTGTACGAAACGGTTGATGGGAGCAGCGGCTACTACCACTGCCCCGTGGAGAGGGCCTCGCGCTCGCTGATGAACGTGGTGTTTCGCGTGGGCGGAAGCGCTGCGGCCCACGGCGACGAAGCGCTGGAAAAGGAATTCGCGAAGCGGGCCATCGCGGCGGGATTGATTGGGACGCCGGGGCATCGCTCGGTAGGCGGGATGCGCATCTCGTTGTACAACGCGGTGGGGCTGGACGCGGTCCAGGCGCTGGTAGGATTTATGCGGGAGTTTCAGCGCACTCGCGGGTAGAATAGGTTCCCTATGAACAGCTATTTGATAGTGCTGTTTTTGCATTTTGTGGGCATGGCCGCGCTGTTTATCGGCTACGGGCTGGAGTGGACTGCCTCGACGCTACTGCGCGGAGCCACGACGGCGGCAGAGGCGCGGTCGTGGCTGCGGATTTATCGCGCCTCGCTGCCGGTAAGCGGGCCAGGACTGCTGCTGCTGCTCCTGACCGGGTTTTACATGGCCGGCGTCAACCAAATGACGAAAGAAGGCTGGGTGATCGCCACGCTGATTGGGATCGTGTTGGCGCTGGTGATTGGATTTGGAATGCTGCTGCCGCGGTTCAAGAAGCTGCGCGCGGCGTTGCCGGCGGAGGGGACGGCGGCGCTGGGGGGCGAGGCGCTTTCGCTGGTGAAGGATCCGGTGATACCGACGCTGATCCGCATGCGCACCATGCTGGCGATTGGGATTGTTTACCTGATGACCGCGAAGACGCCACTGGTTCCTTCACTCGTCGTGCTGCTGGCCACGATTGGACTTGGCGTGATTCTCGCCGCGCCGGCGTGGTCGCGCGGTGGAAAATAGAAAGTAGAAAATGGAAATTGGAAAGTAGAAATTGGGAATTCAAATACGGAAAAGAAAAGAGGCGGGATTGCTCCCGCCTCTTTTCGTTTGCGTGGTGGATTGTTTGAGAAAAACCCAAGAGCGCTGGCATAAAAGCCAGTGCTACATTCAGGAATCAAGAAAACCGCCGCGCGGCGCTTGCGTTACGCCAGGTCGAAGAGCAGGACTTCCGCGTCATTTACGCCCGTGAGTTGCAGCGACTTCTCCGCGGAGATTGCTGCACCATCGCCGGCGTCGAGCGGCTGGCCGTTCAGCGTGACGCTGCCGCGCGCGACTTGCACGTACGCGTGGCGATCGGGCTTGAGCGCGTGCTCGACGGATTCACCGGGAGAGAGAACCGTGGCGTAGAGTTCGTTGTCCTGGCGAATCTCGACCGAACCATCGCGGCCGTCGGGCGAAACGACGAGGCGCAGCTTGCCGCGCTTGTCGGCGTCGGTGAAATGCTTCTGATCGTACACCGGCTTGTAGCCCTGGCGATCGGGAAGCATCCAGATTTGATAGAGATGCGCGGTCTCGGACTCCGAAGCGTTGAACTCGCTGTGCGCAACACCGGTTCCCGCGCTCATGTATTGAACGTCGCCGGGCTTGATGACGGAGCCGTTGCCCATGCTGTCCTTGTGAGCGAGCGCGCCTTCGAGCACATACGTGACGATTTCCATATCGCGATGCGGATGCGTGGGGAAACCGCCACCGCCGGCGATGCGGTCGTCATTCATGACCCGCAGGGTGCGGAACTGGACATGCTGCGGGTCGTAATAATCGGAGAACGAGAAAGTGAAGCGGCTGTCGAGCCAGCCGTGGTCGGCGTGGCCGCGGTCATTGCTTTTGCGGATGAAAATCATGGAGCCTCCTGAAAGCGTCGAAGAGATAATACATGTTATAACGACTATTGTCAAGAGGCGCATTCCGCGAGCGAGAAACGGCCGGTATGTCGCGCGGGTTGAAGCGGTTAGACGGCGCACCGCGGAATGCGACGAGCCGGACTGCGGGTGGCGGATTTCCACGCTGCCCCGCTTTGGTGTACAGTGGACCGACGGGTTGTTGGCGCGCCAGGCCGACTTTTTGAGGTAATCTGCATGGACTCTGCACTACCGGCAACGCAAGCGAAAACCAATAATGAGGATGCCTCAACGCGGCGCGAAACGCTGACGATTACGGACAATCGTACCGGGAAGAGCTACGAGATCCCCATCAAGCACGACACCATCAAGGCGATGGACCTGCGACAAATCAAGGTAAATGCAGCGGATTTCGGGATGATCAGTTACGACCCGGCGTTCAACAACACGGCTTCGTGCATCAGCAAGATTACGTACATTGATGGCGATGTGGGGATTTTGCGGTATCGGGGATACCCGATCGAGGAGCTGGCGGAAAAATCGACCTATCTGGAGACGGCATACCTGCTGCTGCACGGAGAACTGCCAACGGCGTCGCAATTGAAGGATTGGCAGTGGAACGTAACACACCACACGTTCATCCACGAGAGCATCAAGAAATTTCTGGACGGATTTCATTACGACGCGCACCCAATGGGCATGGTGATTTCGACGATTGCGGCGCTGTCGACCTTTTACCACGACGCAAAAGACATTTTTAATCCTGCTTCGCGGCGCAAGCAGATGTACCGGCTGATCGGGAAGATGCCGACAATCGCCGCGTTCTCCTACCGGCATACGCTGGGGATGCCGTATGTATATCCGGACAATGACTTGAGTTACCCGGGAAATCTTCTGAACATGCTATTCCGGACCAGCGAGACGAGGTACCGCCCGAACCCGACGCTGGAGCGCGCGCTGGACGTGCTGTTCATCCTGCATGCGGACCACGAGCAGAACTGCTCGACGAACACGGTGAGAAGCGTGGGGAGTTCGCACGTGGATCCGTATTCGGCGACGGCGGCGGCGATTGCGGCGCTATACGGCCCGCTGCACGGCGGGGCCAACGAAGAAGTGCTGCGCATGCTAATGGACATTGCTTCCGTGCAGAAGGTGCCGGAGTTCATCCACCGCGTGAAGGCGGGGGAAACACGGCTGATGGGATTTGGCCACCGGGTATACAAGAACTACGATCCGCGGGCGAGGATCATCAAGCAGATTGCTTACGAAGTATTCGAGCTGATGGGCAAGAATCCGCTGCTGGAGATCGCGCTGGAATGCGAGCGGATCGCGCTGGAAGACGATTACTTCGTAAAGCGCAGGCTGTACCCGAACGTGGATTTTTATACCGGCCTGATTTACCAGTCGATGGGATTCCCGATGACGATGTTCCCGGTGCTGTTCGCGATCCCGCGCATGTCGGGGTGGCTGGCGCAGTGGGAAGAATTGCTGCTGGACCCGGAACAAAAGATTGCCAGGCCGCGGCAGATTTATTTGGGCCACGAGACACGGTCGTACATTCCGATGGAACAACGCTCCTAAGCCGCCGGGGCAGGTTCACTGCCGATTCAAATCTTTATTAGTACTTGCGTACCAGGCCTGTTCTTGCGAACGAGTAGCCTTTTTGTATACGCGCGTTTTCTTGCCACTCGACTTTCTTTTCCCGCGGGGTATATTGAAAAGTACGAGGTTCTATGGGCCAATCGCAGAATGCCCCAACTCACCCAGGTCCACGCCGGCGGAGTCAACGAGTATTGATGCAAGTGGCAGTACGGATTCGCGGCAAGGACGTGCAAGGCAAAGCATTTGAAGAAGAGACGGCTACGCTGGCGATCAATGCGCACGGCGCGTTGGTTCTTTTGCAGACGCGGTTGACGAGCGGAGCCAAGGTGCTGATGCACCACAACGCGACCAAAGAGGAAGAGGAGTGCCACGTGGCTTTCCTTGGTCCGGTGCGGTCCGGTAAAGCGGAAATTGGATTGGAGTTTTCCGCACCGTCGCCGACATTCTGGCGGGTGACGTTTCCGCCGGAAGATTGGTCTCCGAAGCATCCGGACGCGAGAAGTATCCCGACGCCGATCAAGAGATAGCGAGTTTCGTCTTCAAACGCGAATCGAAGTCATCCCAGAAAAACCAATTCCAGTGATAGTGGCATCTGAAGTTGAGATTCTTCGGACATCCTTGTCGGGTGTCCCGCTCAACTGGTAAGGTGGCCGCGCGACAGGGGGCACTTCCTCACCCTGAAGCGGTGAGCTACAGGTGGTAAACTTCTGGGCTATGCGCTACCTGGTGATGTGTGTATTGCTGATGGCGGTGCCACAAGGCGAGTCGTGGTGGTTGGTGAAATCCACGAGCGTGGATGCGAATCTGCGCGGCGTGGCGGTGGCGGTGCTGCACGGGAAGACGACGATATGGGCAACGGGTTCGAAGGGAACGGTGCTGCGATCGACGGACAAAGGAGAGAGTTGGCAGAAATGCGCAATCCCTGATGGAGAGACGCGCGATTTTCGAGGGGTGCAGACGCTGGACGGCACCACGGCATACGTGATGGCGACCGGCGACGGCGAGAAGTCTGGCATCTGGAAGACGACCGATGGGGGACAGACCTGGGAGCAGCAATATAAGGATACGCGGAAGTCTTTCTTTCTGGATGCGATCACGTGCAGCGATGAAACGCACTGCGTGGCACTGAGCGATCCGGTGGAAGGAAAATTCTTGTTGTTGCGTACGGAAGATGGGAAGCATTGGAAGGAGATTCCGAGCGAGCACATGCCGAATGCGCTGCCGAAAGAAGGAGCCTTTGCGGCGAGTAATTCCGGGCTGCTGGTTTTCGAGAATCGCGAACTTTACTTCGGCACGGGCGGACGGAAGGCGCGCGTTTTTCACTCCACGGATATGGGGCAGACCTGGACGGTCAGCGACACCCCGATTCTGAGCGGGAAAGTATCGGCGGGAATTTTTTCCATTGTGAGAGCGGGCGATACGGTGGTGGCCGTTGGCGGGGACTACACGGCGCCGACGCACGGTGAGAAAACCGCAGCGTATTCCGTCGACCAAGGTAAAACGTGGCGGCTTTCGTCGAAGCTGCCGATGGGATTTCGATCGGCGGTGGAGACGTTTGACGCGGGATTCCTGACGGTGGGGCCGAACGGCGCGGAAACGAGCAAAGACGGGGAAAAGTGGGAAGCGATCGACGGACCGAACCTGAATGCGCTGAACTTTTCGTATGGAAAAGGATGGGCGGTGGGAGCCAAGGGAGTTGTGGCGCAGTTTGTGGATCAGACCAAGTACGGACAGTGAAAGTTGTTAGTTGTCAGGTTTCAGTTCTAAGTAAACCTCATTTCATAAATTGCAGCAGGGGAACTTCGGAACCCCAGGGGCTAAAAGCCCACATTTTCCCGAGATGCTTCGGCACGGCTGAAGCCGTGTCCTCCCCGCATAACACACTTACCAACGGCGCCGCGAAAACCTGAGAAAGAGAGATTCGTCGCACAAAAGCGTGCGATGCGGCAGAGATTCGCACTCCGCAGACTCCGTTCGGAATGACCGAGTGCGAGGATTCCGCGAGCCGTGGCGCCGTGCCCCCTGAAGACCACACGCAACAGGCCCTGCGGGTGGGTGTGCCGAGACAGTGCTTTACATGCAACCGTTTGGTTGCATATTATGGTGGGGATGGATGGGGATGTCGACAAGGTGTTCAAGGCACTGGCGGATCCGGGGCGGCGGTTGTTGCTGGACCGATTACGCGCAGACAACGGACAGACGCTGGGACAACTTTGCGAGCATCTGGACATGAGCCGGCAAGCAGTGACGAAGCACCTGAAGCGGTTAGAAGAGGCCGGGCTGGTGGCAACGATCTGGAGGGGCCGGGAGAAATTTCACTACCTGAACCCGGTGCCAATCCATGAGATCGCCGAGCGCTGGATCGGGAAATATGAGCGCGGAAGGCTGCGCGTCCTTGCGGAACTGAAGAAGAACCTGGAGGGAAAGAGCCATGAATGATTCGCGATTCGTTTATGTGACATATATTCGCACGACGCCGGAGAAATTGTGGAAGGCGCTGATCGATCCGGAATTTACGCGACGATTCTGGAACGAGACGTGGCAGGACTGCGAATGGAAGCCCGGGGCGACGTGGCGGTTGATGATTCCCGACGGACGAGTGGCGGACGCCGGGGAAGTTGTAGAAATCGAGCCGCAACGGAGGCTGGTGCTGCGGTGGCGGAACGAGTTTATGCCGGAACTGCGCGAGGAAGGTTATTCGCGGATGACATATGAAATCGAGAAGAAGGGCGAGTCGGTGAAGCTGACAGTAATCCACGAGATGGAGCGAGGCGGATCGAAGCTGATCGATGCGGTTTCGGGAGGATGGCCGATGATTCTGTCGAGCCTGAAGAGTTTGCTGGAGACCGGGCAAGCATTGGAAGAGACGAAGCGGTGGCCGAAAGGGATGTGACGAACAGGAGCATGGAAGTTAGAAAATCGGAAGTCGGAAGAGGTGCCCAAGGTCGGCAGCGAGGCAAGCATTTGACTCGGCGGACGGCCTCAGAAGGCCGCCCCTACAACGACAGGGAAAGGACGGAGATAAGAAGAGGCAGGCAACCGCGGAGGCAAAAACGAGAAAAGGCGAACCGAGCAAACGCAAGGACGGCAAAAGGCAAGAGCAGGGGAAAGCAAAACAAGATGGCGGGGTAAACCCGAAGAAAAGTCGCCCGCTTCAGAAAGCGGCCGCTGCACAACCCAGGAACCCACACACAAAGACAGCGTGTGGGGACCCGGCGAAAAGAAAATCGGCTCACGAACCGACCTGAAGGACGGCAACTACAAAGACGCAAGTGAGGAGTGCGCTTCGAGCGAGAGAGGGCCCCGGGAATTTGATTGCGCGGAGGACGAGCGTTTGTTACGCTGCCCGCGAAAGCAGTCCTGTGGAGGGAGTGTCCAATGGCATTTTGTAAAGCGTGTGGCCAGGAAATTGGGACGGCGACGTTTTGCCCGAAGTGTGGTGCAAGCCAGGGAACGGCGGCGGCTCCGGCGGCGGTGCCGGCAGCACCAGCTGCGTCGCCGACGGAAGGGTTGCAGGAAAATGTTGCGGGGCTGTTGTGCTACTTGCTGGGCTGGGTCACAGGGATCATATTTTTGCTGATCGATAAGAGGCCGTGGGTGAAATTCCAGGCAGCGCAATCCATTGTGGTGTTTGGTGGATTGACGGTATTGCGGATAGCGCTGGCGTTTATGGGCGGACTGTTTGGAGGATTTTTTGGCTGGGGACTGTCCTCGATCCTCGCACTGGTTGGCGTGATTTTGTGGATCATGCTAATGGTTAAGGCATACCAGCACGAGACGTTTCGTGTACCGATCGTCGCGGACATCGCGGACAGCATCGCCAAATAAAATCGCGGACGCTTCAAGCGTGGAGATGGAAATAGCCGTCTTCGCGATGTAGGCGAACAGGAACTTCAAACAGAGCAGAGAGCTGCTCGCTCGAGAGGACCAGATCTTTGGGTCCATCGGCGAGCAGTTTTCCTTTTTGGAGGAGCACAACGCGGTCAATTTCGGGAATGATTTCCGAGACATGATGAGTGACGAGGAGGATGCCGAGCCCGGCGCGGGCGAGCTGTTGCATGGAGTGGCGGAGCTCGAGTTGGCCGGCAATGTCGAGGGTGTTGCCGGGCTCGTCGAAGAGCAGGGTGTGAGGATCGTGAACCAAAGCGCGAGCGATGAGCGTGCGCTTGGCTTCACCGGAGGACATTTCTAGGACCGGGCGGTGGGCAAGGTGGGTGATGCCCATGCGGGCCAAGGCGTCGTGGGCGCGGGCATGCTGTTCGGGATGAGGCTGATGATTGGGGAAAATGCGGGTGCTGCTGAAGAAGCCGGAGAGGACGACGTCGAGGCAGGTGGCTTCGGTGGTGCAAGCGGCGAGGAGATCAGGGGAGACGATGCCGAGTGAGGAGCGGAGGTCGAAGATGTTCCAGAGCGAACTGCCGAGGATGGAGATGGAGGAATCTTCGCGCAGAAGAGGGTAGCACTCGCGCGTGAGGGTCTTAATGAGAGTGGATTTGCCGGAGCCGTTGGGGCCGAGGATGCAGACGTGCTCGCCGACAGTGATGCGAAGGGAGAGGCGGTCAAGGGCAACGTTTTGGCCGCGGAGGACGGTGATGTTGTGTAGGTCGAGGAGCGGAGGAGTCATCTGGGAGAGTTTACCTTGCAGGGGTGGGGAACCCGAAGGATGGTTTCGTCGGCCACGATTGCGGTAAAACCAAAAGAAACTCGTGGCGAACGGCTTGGGCCGAGATAGGCTGCGTCGGCGGGCGTCCTCAGAAGGCCGTCCCGACAGAGGCTAAGACAGGAGCAAAAAAAAGGAGGCGAAAATGTGATTTTCGCCTCCCGGGGTGGGGTGGGTGTTGCGAACAAAGCCCTTGGCGAAACAGCAGCGCCTGCCCTGCCAGGCAGGCCTGCGATCTCACTCGCGAAACAGCAATTGCTATTACGTAAGGAGACTCACCACCATAGGGCTCGTCTTTGGGATTTATTAACACCGGGGGTTGCGCGTGTCAACGAGAAAAGGTGGGTGGTGAGTACTGAAAAAACGATTAAATACTATTGAAATGGAGGGTGCGGCGGAGACGAAAATGGGTGTCAAACAGGATCGGGCAGGCGCTGCCGAAGCGAACACAAGAAGCCGCCTTACTAGCGAAAAACGACCGACCTTCCTACCGATTGAGATCTTGTCCTGATCCCTCCAATTCGGGCGGCCGAAAGCTCGGCCCTTCGGTCGGGATGACCTCGTCTAAGGGGATCAGGCGGAGACGCAGGGGCGGGCGGCGTCTAGGATTTCGCGGACGGCGCGGTCTAGGGCCGTGGGGATGTAGGGCTTCTGAAGATAGCGCGAAGAAGGAAGCCGTACACGCAAAAGGGGGCAGATTGGAACGTGGGGGACGGAACCGCTTCCGGAAATGAACCGGGGCGGGAATCAGGCGGAGAAAATTTCGTTGATTTTCGAGGCGAGCTGAAAATCGAGATTGCTGATGCCCTGAACGCTGTGAGTATTGAGGTCGATGACGACCTTGTTCCAAACGTTAAACCACTCGGGATGGTGATTCATGGATTCGGCGATGAGTGCGATCTGGGTCATCCTGCCAAAAGCGGCGACGAAATCCTTGCACTCAAACGCTTTGTGCAATTTGCCGTTGACGAGGGTCCAGCCGTTGGCGGATTGGAGATGAACCTGGATTTCGGCGTCGGTGAGTTTTTGCGCTTTCATGGAAGTCCTCCTGTGGCGGGCCGGAAGTGGGAGGAACCATTATGCGTTGGGCACGAGGAAGCGGCAAGGTTTTCGCTTCCACCGCGGCCACGCCGCGGCGCGAACAAACCTCAGGCCTGAAGGCCTGAGCTACAGGGAATCACGCGCCCTGCGCAGCGGGCCGCCTGTGCCACCAGCGGAGTACACGAAGGGCGCGGAGAGTGTTCCAGCGGCTGGGCGCGCCGAGATGCTCAAGCGCAAAATACGTTTTCCCTCTGTAGGTGTGCTGCAGGGGCCAGCGGCCATCTTCTAGCCGGCTGTTGTGGACGATTTCGATGGCCTCAGCGAGGCGCGGATCGCGAGGAGCGTTGACGGCCTGAAAATAATCAAGTGCGCGGAGAATGTCGTAGTGCCATCTGGGCGGAAAAGAAAAACGAGTGAATTCAGACGTGATGATTTTGCCGGTGCGGTGGGAGCGAAACAGGCGGTGCAGCAACAGGAACTCGCGGCCACGATCTTGCGCCGTGCGTAGTTCTCGGACATTGCCTTGGCAATGCAATTCGTAGAAGCGCAAACCCTCAAGCGCGCTGATGGTGGTGTGGACGGAGGAATGGGTGGCACCCTGGTAGCGGCGGCAATTCCAACCGCCATCGGGCATTTGCTGCTCGAGCAGGTGATTGGCAAGGGTGTCGAGACGAGCGTCTTCGTAGTGGAAGTAGGAGAGGATGGAAAGGACCATTCCGGTGACGCAGGTTTCGCCGCGACGAGTCCATTTTGCCCAGGTGCCGTAGCTGACGCCGCCGTCGGGCTGAAGGCCTCCATCGAGGAGCAGTTCGCAGGCCCTTCGCGCGGCGCGGGCCCTGGGCGGCAGACCAAAATCGCGGAGCAGCAGCATGGTGTAGGTGGTGGAAATCCACTTAGGCGAGTACAGGCCGCCGTCGGACGAACCGCCGCGAGCCCAGGTGCCCGCCGCGTTCTGCTTCGCGAGCAGACGCGCTCCCCAACCGATGCGCGCGACTTTGCAGCGTTCGCGTTCGACGGCGGATTGAGCGGTGCCGAGTAGATCCCGCAAGACTTGCCAACGAATGGACGGATCTCCTTCGAGGAGCCACTGGATGACGGGATTCGTGCGTGATTCGGAAGAAACGGCTGAGGCGCTCATAGTTCATAGCCGCGTCTGATGAGTTGAATCGAATTCGGCAGGCGAATTCGCTGGCGGCGCCTCCAGTGTATCGCCATAGTGGGCGGTGTCAATTGCCGTGGATGCGAGAGATGCGAGATCAACTGGAGGCGTAGGCCAGCAAATCGTGGTTGAGGCGATCGGCGTGAGTGATAGGCAATCCATGCGCCGCGTTCTCATAGACCCGGAGCTGGCTTCCGGGTATGAGGGCGGCGGTCCTGCGTCCGGTAAGTTCGAGCGGGGTGGAGGTATCGCAGTCGCCTTGAATAATGAGCGTGGGGAGGGAAATGGCGCGCAAGTCCGGGCGAAAATCGGTAGTGGTGAACACGCGGTGAAGTTCCAGGAGCACCTTCATGGAGCATTGAAGAAGCATGTCGGTCCACCACTGCATCATTTCAGCCGAGACAGTATTTTTGGGTGCGCCGAAAAAGGCAGGCGCGGCACCGGCGATGATGTGCGGACGGTCCTTGCAGAAGGCCTCGCGAGTTTTCTCCAGAGTGGCGCTGTCGACCCCGGTGGGATTGTCCGGTGTTTTTACGGTGATCGGAGTGATGGGGGCAACCATCACGATGCGAGCAACGCCACGGCCCCCGTGTCGAGAGAAGTAGCGGACCAGTTCACCGCAACCCATGGAATGTGCAACGAGCGTGGCTCCTTGCAAATCAAGTTGCTGCATCACAGCGCTGAGATCGTCGGACAGGGTGTTGAATTCGTAGCCAGCCGCGGATTCGACGGAACGGCCATGTCCGCGGCGGTCATAGGCAATGCAACGCAGCCCGTGCGCGGATAAGAAAGCCATTTGGTATTCCCACCAGTCGGAGTGCAGCCCCCAAGGCGCAAGAAAAACGAGCGGGCTGCCAGCGCCCCAATCTCTGTAGAACAAGGCGGTGCCATCGCTGGTGGTAAGGAACGACGTTGGCTGGCCCTTGGTCTTCGAGGTGGGAGTTTGCGTTTCGCTTGGAGGCGCCGAGGCAGCGCGGGCAGAGAGCAGCAGCCCCGCGCCGGCGAAAGTGGAGAAGACGGATTTGAGAACAGCGCGCCTGTGCATGGCTGGCTCCTTTGAAGCTGCGACCGTCCTATTGATAACGGCAAGGAGGGCGAGGGTCAATTACGTGGGAGGTAAAGTGATGTAGCTCGAGGCGGATCGAACCAGGGCTGCGAGAGGCCAAGCTTTTGTGGTGAACGGACCGCGTCGGGAGGCTGCGCTTACAAAGCAAGGCAACGCCCGCACCCCTAAAAGGAGTGAGCTACAGGAGAAACGGCGTGGGGGGCTGCGGAGTTGGGGCTGCTCTGCTGGCGAGCGTCGGCGGCTTTTTGCAAGGCGGTTGCCGTCGCGGAATCGGCTGGGTAGAAGGATTCGAGCGAGAGCTCCGACAGCGTGATATCGATGGGAGTCCCAAAAATGGTCGTGGTGCTGAAGAAGGAAAGAGTGCCGCCATCAGTGCGCAGCTGAAAAGGGACGACAATCCGGTGGCATTGCTGATCGAGGGACGATGGAGTGGTGGCGAGACCGCTTCCGGATGGCGCGGGATAGCTGCGCAACTCTTGACGCAATTCGGCGAGGACGGGATCTCCAGTGCGCGTGATCTGGTGATGCAATTTGTCGAGAACATGGGAGCGCCATTCATGGTAGTTGGCAAGGCGAGGCGCCAGCCCTCCTGGATGAAGAGTGAGGCGGAGGACATTGACCGGCGGCTCGAAGAGAGATGGATCGATGCCCCCGAGGAACGGAGTTAAGGCGTCGTTGGAGGCGACGAGGGTCCAGTGGCGATCGACGACGAACGCGGGGAAGGGACGATGAACGGTGAGTATGACGTCAATGGCTTTGCGAATGACGTCAAGGGCGGGGTCGGCGAGCTCGCGTTCCGGAAAGACGGCGGCAAAACCCGCAGCGGCCAGTAAAACGTTGCGTTCGCGCAGGGGGATTTGCAGTTGTTCGGCGAGACGCAGAAGCATGTCGCGGCTGGGCGAGGAGCGGCCTGTTTCGAGGAAGCTGAGGTGCCGGGTGGAAATTTCTGTTTCGGTAGCGAGATCGAGCTGACTCAAACCACGGCGGCAACGCCATTCGCGCAACAGATCGCCAACTGGCCGGAGGGAAGCCATATGGAGTTGACGATAACATGGGCCCAGGCTGGCGCTCAATTAGAGGCTGAGTGAGGGCCAGCGGATGGGGACGTCGGTTAATTTCACAACGGCTGGGGTTCTTTGTCCTTTTCCCTATCCTTTTTGGCGTCGCCGAAGTATCGCTCCAGCGCTTTGCGGGCGAGATCCTGACCGCCCAAGCCGAAAGCGATGGCCAAGCCCAGCATGGTGGCACCGAAAAGAATTGAAAAGGCGGAAATGACGGTTTGCCGGGCCAAGCCGAGTTCTTCCAGGGTCATGGTGATGGCGAGAATCCAGATTACAAAGCGAATCGACCAGCCAAGAATTCTTGCGGAAGGATGGCCGGCATTGACCGCCGCAAGAAGCGCGGTGCGGGATAGGAAATTGGCGATGGCCACGCCCAGGAACATGATCAAGATGGCGACGAACACCTCAGGAAGAAAGCGGAACAGGCGAGAAATTTGTTCCTGAAAACCGGGAATGCCGAGGACGCTGATGCCAACCAAGAGAAAGGCAAGCCAGGTGACCCAAAAAATGGAGCGGCTGAGCAGCGCGCTCATGGAAGGAAGATGGGCCATGCGAAGAACGCGCGAGGCGCCAGACTGCTCGGCGACGCGATCGAGTTTGGTGAGGCCCAGAACCCCGCCGAGAATGTAGCGGAGCACGAGAGCGACGAGCAGGCCGATCAAGACAATGATGAGCATGACCAGGAAGCGCGGGAGGAATTCAGCAATCATGTGGAATAGCTTGCTGTAGACCTGTTCGAGGCCTTGCAGGATGATCTGTCTCATGATGTCACCTCAACTTTAGTCTTCCATCTCTCCCTTAGGTACGGTTTTTGCAGTTCGAACTCGGAGCAGAGCATTTCGCTGGACGCCTCCATTTCCGCGGGGGAGGAATCGGAATGTTCCAGAAGAAAGGAGTGGGTCATGCCGCGATAGAGGGGCGCGAGAGCCTGTACCAAGTGACTGCGGTTAATGACGGAATGATGGTAGGAAGCGGCAAAATCATAAAGGGTGCGAACCCAGAGATCGGGCTTGAACCTGAATTTGCCTTCCTCAATGGCAACGAGATTTTTGATTTCTACATGAGTGTCGGGATGCAAAATTGAACTCAAGATGGGCTCCAATTCCGTGACGCCGGTGCGGAACATTTCGAAAATTCTGTGAGGATCCAAGTCGGACCGCTCAGTGGTGAGTTCGTGATCCGGGCCGAAGGTGGTCACCGACGGCGATGGTTCGGCATCCAGCCAAAGCGATGGGCGAGTTTCAAGGCACCAGAATAGAGTGCCGACCGTTTGGCGCAGGACTTCGACGATGTCCGTTGCGGGACCGCGCGCTGCGGGAGGTTTTTCGCCGAGGAAAGTCTGGCAGCAGCGAAAGTTGGAAGAAATCGCGGAAAGGGCCATCCATGCTTCGGGTCGCGTCTGAATGGCTTCCTCGTGCCAGACGTTCTGATTGAGGCAGGAGGCGGCGAGGCGACCCGAAAAACCCCACTCGTCGGTATAGAGTTCGCGGATGGCAGCGCCAAAGACAGCGCGGCACATGGGGTAGACGAGATTGCGCGCCAGCAACCCTTGAAACTTGTGGCGAGAGTAGAGCGGCGCAACGAAATCGAACTTGTCCTGATAAGCCGGGCGCAGGAGCTTGGCAATGGAGTCGGGAGTGAGGCTGCACGTAGCGGGGGCAACGACGGCACAGGCTCGCGCACGCAACAAATCGGCGGCGGCGAGAAGGGTGCGCAAAGCGGTGCCTGGAGAAGGCGGGGCGGAATAATTCGCCGTGACGCGGTTGATGGTGCGGAGCGAAGTGATGCCCTGGCGAGGGACAATCGTTTGGGCGGTTTGCGCGGGGTTCGCAACAGGGGAGGCTGCAGGGTCATCCTGTGGCGGCTCCTTATCGCCACCGTCGATATTGACGATCACCACGCGTTGCCTGACAAAGAACTGCTGAAAGCAGCGTTCAATTGCTTGCACGGCTTCGCCCAGTTTGTCGGCCGCATTGTGGGAGGAGACACCCACGAGGAGGTCCACTTGGCCGACGCTCATGAGCTGGCGAAGCAAATCGTCCGCTAAAAAAGTATCCTCAGCCAAGATGCGCAAGCCTCACTTTCCAGCCGAATTATCCGCAAAGATCCGCAGCGTAGGCGCATCACGCTGCAGGTTCAAAGCCGGCGAAGCTGAAATCAATAGAACTGATATGGCCCCAGAGTCAACAAGTAGGGCAAATATCCAAACCGGGGAAACAGATTTCTACCAAACATCTCGATGGGGACGTAGCCCTTGTAGCGTTGCACGTTGAGTTCAACAGCTTGAGCGGAGTTCGAAAGGTTATTCACCACCAGGACAATCTCGTCGCCGAATTGACGAGTGTACGCGAGGACGCGGGGATTCGCAGGATCCAGGAACTGGAGGGAGCCACGACTGAATGCGCGAAAGGCATTGCGAACCGGTATCAAGGATTTCATCCAGTTGAGGAGGGAGTGCTCGGAACGTTCCTGGGCGTCGACGTTGACGGCCTGGTAGCCACAGACGGCATTGGAAATTACGGGTGCGTACAAACGCTCCGGGGCAGCATGGGAGAAGCCGGCGTTCAACCTGGGGCTCCACTGCATAGGAGTGCGCACGCCATTGCGGTCGCCGAGGTAAATATTATCGCCCATGCCGATTTCGTCGCCGTAGTAGATGATGGGAGTTCCGGGCATGGGCATGAGTAAGCCATTTAGCAGTTCAATGCGCCGGCGGTCGTTGTTCATCATGGGAGCGAGACGGCGGCGGATGCCACGATTGATGCGCATGGTTTTGTCGGTGGCGTACTCGTCGTACATGTAGTCGCGTTCGACGTCGGTGACCATTTCCAGAGTGAGCTCATCATGATTGCGAAGAAAAATAAACCACTGGCAGCTTTCGGGAATTTCGGGGGTCTGCCCAAGGATTTCGACGATGGGCTTGCGATCCTCGAGCTTTACGGCCATGAACATTCCGGGCATGAGAGGAAAATGAAACGCGGCGTGGAATTCGTCGCCGTTGCCAAAATAGGCGCGGACATCCGCAGGCCACTGATTGGCCTCAGCAAGGAGCATGGTGCCGGGATAGGAAATGCCCAGGCGCTTGCGGAATTCGCGAATGATGGCGTGGGTTTCGGGCAGGTTTTCACACGAGGTTCCTTCGCGCTCGACAAGAAAGGCGACCGTGTCCAGACGGAAACCATCGACACCGAGATCCAGCCAGAACCTCATTACGTCCCAGAAGGCTTCGAAGACGGCGGGATTGTCGTAGTTGAGGTCGGGTTGATGACTGAAGAATCGGTGCCAGTAATAAGACTTCGAGATGGGATCCCAGGCCCAGTTAGAGACCTCGGTATCGACAAAAACGATGGGGACACCCTTGTAACGAGTGTCGGTGTCGCTCCATACGTACCAATCGCGCCGGGGATTGTCGCGGGAGCTTTGCGCCTCCTGAAACCAGGGGTGCTGGTCGGAGGTGTGATTGAGAACGAGTTCGATGATGACGCGGATGCCGCGGGTATGGGCGGCGTTGAGGAATGTCTTAAATTCCTCCAACGATCCGTAGGTTGGATTCACGGAAGTATAGTCGGCGATATCGTAGCCATCATCGCGCAAAGGGGAGGGGTAGAAAGGAAGAAGCCAAATGGCGGTAATGCCAAGTTGCTGAAGGTAGTCGAGCTTTTGGGTGAGGCCGGGGAAATCGCCAACGCCGTCGGCATTGCTGTCATAGAAGGTGCGGACGTGGAGCTGGTAGATAACGGCGTCTTTGTACCAGAGATTGTCCCTTTGCAGCGCCAAGGGTCGACTCCTTTGCGTTAGCGGAAGTGTCATGAGTGATGCGGCTGACGGCGTTGACCGGGCAGCGAGGGCGATGGGGAAGGTCAACGGCCCCGAGCCTTCAAAGATATCTTGCTTCTTTTGGCAAGTCATCTACGGAGGAGGGTGTAATTTTGTGTGAGATGACCGTCGATGGACAGAGAGAAATAAGCCCTGAGCTATATGATGGGGCGGATGATTGAATGAGGTGGAGAATTCCAGTAGGCTAAGAGGTTCGGTGGAGCAGAAATTTTGCGCTGTAGCTGCGGCGCAAGAACAAGTCGGAACGGAGATCATTGTGAAAAAGAAAATTCGGGCGATACAGTACGGGATTGGACCGATTGGGGCGTCGATCGTAAAGCTGCTACGGGAAAAAGAAGCGGTGGAAATCGTGGGCGCCATCGACACAGATCCAGGGAAAGTGGGTAAGGACCTGGGAGAAGTACTGGGGGCGAGCGACGCGCCGTGGGGGATCAAAGTATCGGGAGACGCGAAGGGCGTGCTGTCGCAATCGGCGGATGTGGTGATGCATACGACGTCGTCATCGCTGCCCAAGGTGATGGACCAGTTGCTGGCGTGCCTGGACGTGGAAGCGTGCGTGGTGTCGACGTGCGAAGAGCTTTCCTACCCGTGGCGGACGCACCCGGAACTGGCGGCAAAGTTGGACAAAGCGGCGAAGGATTCGGGAGTAGCGCTGGTGGGAACGGGAGTGAACCCGGGATTCGTGATGGACAAGCTGGTGGTGACGCTGGCGGCGGTGTCGCAGAGGGTCGAACACGTAAAGGCGCTGCGAATCGTGGATGCGGCGAAGCGCCGGTTGCCGCTGCAGAAGAAGATTGGCGCAGGAATGAGCGTGGAGGAGTTTCGCACCAAGGTGAAGGAAGGCGTTATCAAGCACGTAGGCCTGCCGGAATCCGTGGCCATGGTGGCGGACAGCCTGGGGCTGCAAGTGGATGAGATTACGGAAACGATTGAGCCGAAGGTGGCAACGGAAAAAGTGCAGACGGAATTCCTGACGGTGGAAGCGGGACAGGCCGCCGGGGTACACCAGATTGCGCGAGGACGTTCCGAGGGCAAGGAATTAATTTACATGGAACTGCAGATGTATGTGGGGGCGTTAGATCCCTCGGACACGATCGAGTTGCAAGGACATCCGAATATCAGCCTGGTGATACCGGGTGGATCGCACGGGGACATTGCCACGGCGTCAGTAGCGGTGAATTCGATACCGTCGATATTGGAGTCACCGTCGGGATTGCGGACGTCGAGGGATTTGGCGATTGGATTTTTTCCGCCGAGGAATGTGAGATAGGAAGCAGTTATCAGGGAGCAGGGATCAGTTATCAAGAAGCAAGAGGATTGAGACGGGGTGGGCGAGAAGCCGCCCCGTTTTTTTGTTTGTGGGGAGTCAGCAGTCCCACCGAGGATTTTCTTATGGAGAGATAACCTTCCAAGAACGGCCGAGTGGCAGTTAAAACTAGTGGATTACTTTTGCCAGAAGCGCATTACGCCGGAATAGTCGAGGTCGTCTGGGGACGCGCCCATGACGTAGTTGTAAACCTCGCGGGCAGCGGCGGTGGCAGGGAGGGCAACGCCGAGCTGGTTGGCGAGATCAAGAGCAAGGCCAAGATCCTTGTGCATGAGGCGAAGGGGAAAGCTGGGCTTGAAATCACTTTTAACCATGAGGGGAGCTTTGATGTCGAGGACGCCGGAGCGGGCCATGCTGGATTGCATGACTTCGATAAGCTGTTCGCCTTTAAGACCGGCTTTGTTGACCAGGGCGAGGGCCTCCGCCATAGCGGCGACTTGCAGAGCGAGAATGGCGTTCATGGCGAGCTTGACGGTTTGACCGGCGCCGTTCGGGCCGAGGTGAAACCACTTTTTGCCCAGGACACCGAGAACGAGTTCGACTTCACGAAGCGTGTCGGCTTCACCCCCAATCATGAAAACGAGATTGCCTTCGCGAGCACCCCAATCGCCGCCGGTGACGGGCGCGTCGAGATAACGCACACCATGCTCGGCGCAGGCAGCAGCAACGCGGCGAGTGAGAGCAGGAGCGACGGTGCTGGAGTCGATGTAAATGCTGCCGGGGCGAAGTCCGGCCATCGCGCCATCGTTGTTCCCTTGGTGTCCCCAGAGAACCTCTTCGAGGGCGGGTGGATCGCTGACGATGGTGAACAAAATGTCGGAAGCCGCGGCGGCTTCGCGCGGGCTTTTAGCGAGAGTGGCTCCGGCGGCGACAAGTTCTTGCGCGCGAGATGAGGTGCGATTCCAGACGGTAAGAGAGTGGCCAGCTTTCAGAAGATTCATGGCCATGGGGCGACCCATGAGGCCAAGACCGATGAATCCGATTTTGCGGGGAGAGCTCACGAAATGCCTCCTGTGAGGAGAGGGTGAAGTAGAAGACGCGGTGGCGCAGAGAAATTGTAGCCGATTCTGGGAAAGACGTCGCGGGAGAGGTCAGACAGTACCGGGGCGGCGGGAAGAAGAGAGATACGACGAGCCGGAGGCGGCATGGGCAGCGCGAGATGTTGGAGGATTGGGCGATTGGGGCGAGTCAGAAGGGTGCGAGGGAGGTTCAGCCGCAGGCGCAGGGTTCTCCTCAGACTCGGAGTCTGTTATTTCCTCGATGCGATGGATGTATTGGTAAGGAATTTCCCAGCGGAAATAACTGCGCTTGCCGCGCTGTTCAATGTGCTGCTCGAGGAAAATGGAGCGTCCGGAATCGGCGGCAAACAGGCCAGAAGCGGGCAACAGGATATCGCCCACACGATATTGCACGGTGACCTTGCGGCCGAGAAACTGCGAATAAGACGCCATTCAAGCGAGTTTGTAGGGGGCTAACTAGCGGGTCAATAGTACCAACGGGCTGTTACGAATGTGGATGTGGAAAAGGAGTGGAAAGCGGACTGGGACGAACCACAATATCGGCGGCGAAGAAAAGTAACAGCGCGGAGCCAAAACAGAAAGCCAGAACCGTGGCGACAAGGCGGAGAACCCAGTTCGCGCCGGAAGGTGGAAGAGGGAGCTGAAAGACCTGGAGGGCTACAAGGAAGCCGACGAGAGAGTCCAGGAGGCGGCTTTGGCGGGAGAGCTCGAGGGGGGAATGGCATGTGGGGCAAGTAATGTCATATGAATAAGTTAGAACCAAGAAGCGAGTGATTCTGGCGAAGCAGATGGGGCAGGCTCGGTTCCACATAGAGGCTCCTCTGGTGCGACGCGTTACCGAGAGGGATCGGAATACACCGCTTCGGCCGCGCGCGTTCCGCTGGCGAGAACGCCATTGATGGAAGCGATGTCGCAGTGGTCGCCACAGACATAGATGCAGGGACGGATGCGAATGGGTCGCTGGGGAGGTTCACAGGGCACCGGGCAACTGTTAAGGCTGGGCATGAGCGATGCGCATGATGCGCAAGGGGAGGCTGGCAGCCGAGGATGCTTGCCGGTTGCCGTTACGATGCAGACGACGGGAAGGTTGCCAAGGGGATTTGTCCTCGAGAAAAAGTAGATCCCTCGCTTCGCTCGGGATGACCGGGAGTTTAGTGTACAAACAACAGTAGGCGGTCGCTAGGGGCGGACGATGCTCCTTGACATTCTGTACTGGCAGGATAGAGTCTGCCTTCCACCAAGAAAGCCAAACAGAAAAGGGAGAGTCGCATGCCACGCCGAATCGCGCTGATTTTTTTGACCATCCTAATTTTTTGGGCGCCGGGATATGGACAAGAGCAAAAGCCAGCCAGCAAGACATACGTGCTGAAGGCTGCGCGTATGTTCGATGGCAAGAGCAACGCGCTGACTACGCCGGGCGTCGTTGTGGTGACAGGGGGCAAGATTGTAGGAGTGGGGACGAGCGCGGCGATTCCTGCGGGGGCTGAAACGATCGACCTTGGAGATGCCACGCTGCTGCCGGGATTCATTGATGCGCACACGCACTTGACGTTCATGTATGTGGAGGACTTCAAGCAAGCGCGGCTGGACACGTTGCAAAAAACCGTGGCGGAAATGACCTTGGACGCCACCGCGAATGCGCGCGTGACGCTGATGGCGGGATTCACCACGGTGCGGGATGTGGGTTCGTCTAATTACATGGATGTGGGATTGCGCAACGCGATTGCCGACGGAGTTGTGCCGGGACCGCGAATGCTAGTGACCGTGCACGCGCTGGGCGCGACGGGCGGCCACTGCGATCACGAAGATGGATACCGGGAAGGGTTGTTCGGGCACGAATCGAATCCGCTGGACGGCGTGATTAATGGAGCGGATCAGGCGCGATACGCGGTGCGGCTGGATCATAAGTACGGCGCCGACATGATCAAGGTGTGCGCATCGGGCGGCGTGCTGTCTCCGACGGACGACGTGGACACGCCGCAACTGACGCAGGCGGAGTTGGATGCGATTGTGGATGAGGCCCACGCGCTGCGCAGGAAGACTGCGGCACACGCGCATGGGGCGGAGGCGGCGAAACGGGCGATTCGCGCGGGGATCGATTCGATTGAGCACGGCAGCTTTCTGGACGACGAAGCCCTGGACATGATGAAACAGCACGGGACGTACCTGGTGCCGACACTGATGGCGATTCAAGGGCTGCAGGAGCGGTTCAACCGCGGGACGTACGTTCCACCAGCGATTGCGGCGAAGGCGCACGCGGCCACCAATGCGATTCATTCCACATTTCAGCGGGCGCTGGCGAAAGGCGTGAAGATCGGATTGGGGACGGATGCGGGAGTATATCCACACGGAAGAAATCCGGAGGAGTTTCACCAGATGGTGGATTTAGGGATGAAGCCGGTTGATGCGCTGAAGGCGGGGACATCTTCCGATGCGGAACTGCTGGGGATGGCGGACAAAATTGGGGCGCTGGAAACGGGGAAATTCGCGGACGTGGTGGCGGTGCCGGGAGATCCCCTGCAAAACATACGTGTGACGGAGCAAGTGTTTTTTGTGATGAAGGAAGGCGTGATCTTCAAGAACGAAAAAGCGAAGTAGGACAGAAACTGGGGGTTTCTCTTTGTTGAAGTCGGAAGAGAGATTTCCCACTTCGCAGACTCCGTTCGGAATGACAAATCAAAGCTTCGGCAAGCTGTGAAGCCAAGCCCTGACGACAAACTCCAGTGAATCGGTTTTGCCGGGCAAGGAGGCGACCATGAGCGAGCTATCGAGGGTGGTGAAGAACGCGCTGGCGAGCGAGTACCGCGAGCGGGCCGCGGAATTGCATAAATGGGCGGACCCACTCGATGAAGAACAGTTTTGGATGAATCCGTATGAATACGGGAACAGCGTAGGGCATCTGGTGCTGCACTTGACGGGAAACCTGAGTTATTACATTGGCGCACAGATTGCCGGTACGGGTTATGTGCGGCACAGGGATTTGGAGTTTACGGAAACGCGGCGGCCATCGAAGGCAGAAGCACTGCGGAAGTTGGATGAAACGATTGCAATGGTGGCGGCGACGATTGAAGAACAGAATGAAAAGGATTGGACGTTGCCGTATACCGGGGAACGAGAACCGGAAGCGAAGGATCGATTCACGATATTTTTGCGGTGCGCGGTACATTTTTATAGTCACGTGGGACAGATTAGTTATTTGGGTCGGGAGTTGAGGAAGAAGTAGGGGTTGGCGGACCGCCTCAGAAAGTGGTCCCTTCGGGGTCAGCCGCAAGCGGAGAACCCAAGAGCCCAGGCTGAAGCCTAGGCTACAAACCGAAGAACGTTCGCCTCGGGCGGCCGCTTCACAACCCAAAACGGCCAGCGCTTCAGGATTCGAGCTTGAAGCGGGTGGAGGCCAGGCGGTAGAGGCGGCGCCAGACGAGGCGATTGATCAGGACCACGACGGTGGCCATGATCAGCGTGGAGGCTAGAAGCAGGTCGAAGCGGCCGGGGTGCTGCCCAGTGCGGGAGCCTGAACGATTTTCCCCTGAAAATGAAAATACTCCGCGACGATTGGGTGCCGAGGAGCATGGGAGCCATAGCGGCAATTTCCACGCCGCCACGCAAGTGAATCAGGAAAAGAAGGATGACCGGGAACAACGCGGTCGCGGCAATGGAAGCGGCCAGTTGCACCAGCGGCTGAGCGATACGAGCGAAACGACGAGGCCGATGGTGGAGAACGGAAGATCGAGTTCAAGGAAACGTTGCCACGGGCTGAAACGGTAGATGATGGCGCCTTCGCGCAAGTCACGCGGAATGGTTTTCAGGGAAGAATAAAAACTGAACGCGATGTTCCAGACCTGGCCGGTGAAAATGAGAATGATGGAGCCGATTTGACGAAGGAGCGGGACGTTGGCAAGAGCAGCCTTGCGAAAGATAGCCTTGCGTTCCTGAATGTCGGCTTTGGCAAAGGCCAGGCCTTCGGGCGTGATGATGGTGTCGCCTTCTTCGACTTTGAGCAAGCCAAGGAGCGCGGCGGTGTCGACGGTGGGAAGGAGAGCGTCGACTTCGAGGCTGAGTTCATCGGCCAGCACGTGCAAATCGGCACGACCACCTTGATCGACCAGAATTTCGAGCAGACCAGCCATGCCGCCCGGGCGCGTGTGGGGGAAGCATGAGGTAACGCTTTTGCGTGTTCAGCTCATGATCCGGAACGTGTTCCGGAGTCCGTTCGGGATGATCCTGGCGAGTGAGGGCGCGATAAATAAGATCGACGAGATCGACCGAGCAAGCAAATAATCTGGCCAGGGTAAACGGCGATGTCGGTGGGAGCGATGACCTGAATGCGGCTGCCATCGGGTTGCGGGTAAAATTTCTCGAGTGCCCGCGCTTCGATAATGGGCTCGGTTGCTGTGGTGACGGTGCTCATGGGCGCGTGTATTATCGCTCAAGTCAGGTGCGCTCGCCTACGAGCAAGAGAGCATGGGGAAGAAGATCGCGTGTCCAGTTACAATTTCATGAAGCACCGATGACACAGCCGAGCGTAACGCAAAAGGCGGCAGGTAGAGACAGAATCCCTGGATGGTTGTTGGCGCTGGGTCTATCGCTGCTGATATCCGTGGTGATTGTGCTGCCGTTTTTCTGGTATGGCAGCGCGTCGGGGCACGATTTCGTATTCCACGCTGATTCGTGGTTCGACGCGGCACTGCAGTGGAAAGAAGGGGTGCTGTACCCGCGGTGGACGGCGTGGACCAATTATGGCTACGGGGAACCACGGTTCATTTTCTATCCGCCGCTTTCGTGGATGGTGGGTGCAGTGCTGACGCGCGTGGTGGCGCCGGCGTGGGTGCCGGTGGTGTTCATCGTGCTGACGCAAACGTTCGCCGGGCTTTCGGCGTTCCTGCTGCTGAAACGGTTGGCGAGTGAACGGGCGGCCGTTTTAGGAGCAGCGTGTTACGTGATGAATCCGAACGCGCTGCTGATGACTTATATCCGCAGCGATTTTGCGGAGCAACTGGCCTGTGCGATGTTCCCGCTAGTTCTGCTAGGGGCGCTTAGGGTTTGCAATTATTTGGAGGATTCGGAATCGGGGCCTTCGAGCATCGTTTATTTTGCGGTTCCCTTCGCCGGGGTGTGGCTTTCGAATGCTCCAGCGGGAGTGATTGGGAGTTATTCGATCGCCTTGCTAATGGCCTGGGCCGCGATTACCCAACGGTCGTTGAAGATTGCGGTGCGCGGCGCGTGCGGGTTGGCGCTGGGATTGAGCCTGACGGGCTTGTACCTGATACCTGCGGCGTACGAGCAGCGTTGGGTGAACATCGGTCAGGCACTCTCAAGCGGGCTGCTGCCCTGGCAGAACTTCCTTTTTACGGCGATTGAAGATGTGGAGCACACGTGGTTCAATTGGATCGCGTCGACGTGCGCGCTGATGCTGGTGCTGTTGCTTGGAGTTTCGGCGCTATTGTCCGCGCGCTTGGGGCAGCGTGGAGAGGCGAGCGGCGGCTGGCGAAGCGTGTGGATGGCACTGCTGGTGGTGGGCACAGCTGCAACCGTGTTGATGATGCGGTTCACGCTCCCGCTCTGGGATCATCTGCCGAAGCTGCGGTTCGTGCAGTTTCCGTGGAGATGGATGTCTATAGTGGCGCTGATCTTTGCGTGCTTTACGGCCGCTGTGTGCGAGAGACAAAGGGGTTGGCTGCTGTTTGCCGTGATGGCGGTGGTGAGCGTGTCTTTGGGGCATCTTCTGGTGAGCAATAGCTGGTGGGACACGGATGAAATGCCGACGCAGTACGCCGCGATCGAGCGCGGTACGGGATTCGATGGGACGGACGAATACGATCCGCTGGGAGATGATCATTCGGATTTGCCGGTGCGCGCGCCACTGGTGAAGATACTGCCTGAGAGAAAGGACGGTGTGCCGGAGGCGCAGGCGCACGTGCTGGAGTGGAAGACGGAGAAGAAGGAAATTCGTGTGGATGCGAAAGAAGAGGCACGGGTGGCATTACGGCTGCTGAATTATCCAGCGTGGAGAGTGGAAGTGAATGGAAGGGCCATCGCGCCGGAAAGAATGGATGATTTCAACGTGATGGTGATTCCGGTGGAGCGAGGGAGCTCGGTGATTCGGGTGTGGTTTGCGCGGACGGTGGATCGAACGGTGGGGATATGGGTGAGCGTGATTGCGGGGATGGTGGTGGTTGGGTTAATGGTGTGGGGCAAGAGCGGAAAATGGAAAATGGAAATTAGGAGACCCCAGAGCCTGCGCGCAAGGGCACACCTGCGTCGCTAGATACGTTTGGGTTGAGATCTTGCCACGATCCCTCCGCTTCGTGCCGCACAAGGCGCGGCACTCCGGTCGGGATGACAGCATGCTTTAAGTTAGGTTGGCCGACCGCCTCAGAAGGTGGTCCCTACAAAGGCATAGGTATGCCCCCCTTCCAAGTTCCAGTTGGGGTGCGGTTGCCGTTGTAAATGCGGCGAGTCGCCGCACTCCACAAGATCAGCGGCGGTCGACGGAGGGGTGACGGATGTCCTGGCCCTGGACGATGTAGATTACGTCCTCGGCGATGTTGGTAGCGTGGTCGCCGATACGTTCGAGATTTTTGGCGACGAGGATGAGTTCAAATGCAGGGAAAACCACACTGGAATCGCCCATCATGTAAGTCAGGAGTTCGCGGAAAATCTGATCGCGGTATTGATCGACCTGGTCGTCGCTAGCCATGACTTTTTGAGCGAGCTCGACGTCGCGACGAACCACCGCATTCAGAGAATTCCGGACTTGCTCCTCGACTACTTCGGTCATGCGGGGCAGATCGACGTAGGGCTTGACGCGGGGATGACGAAGGATGCGGAGCGCACCTTGGGCGATGTTGACGCCCTGATCGCCGATGCGTTCAAGGTCATTGTTGATGCGGGAAACGGCGAGGACGAAGCGCAGGTCGGCGGCCATGAGTTGGTGGAGAGCGAGGAGCTGAACGACCCGGTCGTCGACTTCGAGCTGAAGTTCGTTGATAGCGTCTTCTTCATCAAGGACACGCTTGGCGAGTTGTTCATCGGAATCGAGGACGGCGTGAACCGCCTGATGAACGGCGCGCTCGGCGAGGCTGCCCATCCAGAGGAGGCGTTCCTTGAGCTCGTTCAAATCCTTTTCGAAGTGGCGTTCCATAACAGCCTTTCCCTATGCGTCGAAGTAGTGGCGGCGACGCGAAACCAAAGCAATAACGAATCTCATCCAAACCTGCCAGTAATATACGCTTCCGTGCGCGGATCGCCGGGAGTGGTGAAAAGGTGCGGGGTGGAACTGAACTCAATCATTTGGCCGGTGAGGATGAAGGCAGTGAAATCGCTGATGCGTGCGGCCTGCTGCATATTGTGAGTGACGATGACGATGGTGGTGAGATTCTTGAGGTCGACAAGAAGTTCTTCGACTTTCGCTGTGCTGATGGGATCCAGCGCGGAACACGGCTCATCGAGGAGTAAGACTTCCGGTTCAACGGCCAAGGCGCGCGCGATGCACAGACGCTGCTGCTGTCCGCCAGAAAGGTCGTACGCGGATTTGTGGAGTTGATCCTTCACTTCCTCCCACAAGGCAGCGTGACGGAGACTTTTCTCGACAACGTCGGCGATGGAGCCTTTGGCGCCGTTGATGCGCGGGCCGTAGGCGACGTTGTCAAAAATGGATTTGGGGAAAGGATTGGGGCGCTGGAAGACCATGCCGACGCTGCGGCGGAGAGCCGTGACGTCTTGCGCGAGAATATTTTGGCCGTCGAGAAGGATGTCACCTTCCAAGCGGGAAGTGCTGACGGTTTCGTGCATGCGGTTGAGGATGCGCAGGAGAGTGGATTTCCCGCAGCCGGAAGGGCCGATGAGAGCCGTGACTTTTTTGTCCGCGATGCCCATGTTGATGTCGAAGAGAATCTGCTTGGCGCCATAGAAGAAATTGAGTTTGGAGACGGTCATGCGCATGGGCAGGCTGGCAAAACCTTCGCGAGCCGCAGCAGCGCCGGGATTGGTGGCGATGTTCAAGGAGACACTCGGTTTTGTGGACGCTTCCATGGCTAAGACCTCGGAACCGCGATGCCGCGCGCGAGGATGGTGCGGGCAACGATGTTGATGATTAGGATGAGTCCTAACAGGACGAGACCTGCGGCCCAAGCCTGGCGATGCCAATCCTCATAGGGTGAGACCGCATAGGTATATATCATGACGGGCAGCGAAGCCGTGGGTTGCGACCAGCTGTTGTTCCAGAAGCGGTTGCCAAAGGCGGTAAAGAGCAGCGGAGCAGTTTCACCAGCGACGCGAGCAAGGGCGAGGAGGATGGCGGTGAGAATACCGCGATAGGCCGCGGGAATAATGACAGTGCGAATGGTTTTGGATTTGCTAGCACCGAGGGCCATGGCGCCTTCGCGCAAATTGTTTGGGACGTTCTTGAGGAATTCCTCGGTACTGCGCAGTGTGATGGGGATCATCATCAGGCCGAGAGCGAACGCACCAGCGAAGGTAGAGAAGTGCTTGAAGGGCAAGACCACCATGGCGTAGGCGAAAATGCCGATGACGATGGAAGGGACGCCATTGAGAAGGTCGGCAGCATAGCGAACGACGGAGGCAACAAAACTGCCGCTGAATTCAGCGAGGTAGACGCCGCCGAGGAAGCCGATAGGCACGCCAAAGAGTGAAGCTGCGAACAAAAGTTTGCCGCTGCCCACGATGGCGTTGGCCATACCGCCGCCGATTTCGCCAACGGGTTTGGGAAGTTGCGTAAAGAAAGCCCAGTTGATGGAAGTGCCGCCGTTGTAAACGAGATAGCCAAGAATGAAAAAAAGCACGCTAACGGAGATGAGCGCACAGAGACCAGTCATAGTCATCATGAAGTTGCTGACAAATTTTCTCCGGCGAACGCGGGCGCCACTCATCGGGTGACCCCGCTTCCCTTTTGAGTCGTGACAACAATGAGTAGACGAGCTAGTCCGTTGATGACGAAGGTGAGAATGAAGAGCACGAGACCAAGGGCGATGAGAGATTGCAGGTAAAGGTCTCCCGTAGCTTCGGTGAATTCGTTGGCGATGACAGCGGCAATGGAGTAGCCGGGGGCGAAGAGCGATGCGGCGATTTTGGGGGTATTGCCGATGACCATTGTAACCGCCATGGTTTCACCCAGAGCGCGGGCGAGAGCGAGGAAGATGGAACCCATGATGCCGGTTTTGGCAAAAGGAACGACCACCTTCCAAGTGGATTCCCAGCGGGTGGCGCCGAGAGCCAGAGCGGCTTCGCGTTGATCGCGCGGAACAGAAAGCAACACCTCGCGGGAAACCGAAATGATGTAAGGAATCACCATGATGGCGAGGACGATGCCCGCGGTGAAGAATCCCACTCCGTAGGAGGGACCTTTGAAAATTGGCATGAAACCGAGGGGTTTGTTCAGAGCGGGATAGATAACGGTACGCATGAGAGGCACGACAATAAAAGCGCCAAGCAAGCCGTAAATGACGCTGGGAACAGCAGCGAGAAGGTCGATGAAGAATTGCAAGGCATCGGAGATGCGCGGGGGAGCGAGTTCGGCAAGAAAGATCGCGGCGCCGATGCCCAAGGGAACGGCGAGGAGGAGCGCAACGGCGGAAGTCACGAGGGTTCCGTAGATGAAGGGGAGGGCGCCGTACTCATCGGCGATGGGATCCCAAACTTCGGTGGCGAAGAAGTGCAAGCCGAACTTGTGGCGAGGGAGGGCGGAATTGACCCAAAGCTGGTAGACGAGAAGGACGGTGATGAGGACAACACTCATAGCAAAAAGGAAGGTGACGAGCCGAGCAATCTCGTCACCATCGCGGAGTTTAGAGAGAAATGAGCGCGAACGCGCAGCGGGCCCGGTGCTCCCGTAGGTTGTACTTGTTGTAACCACAGTTCCCCTGGCGTGTTACTGAACGCCGTTGATGGCCTTCTTTTCTTTTTCTACAACTTCCTTGGGCAACTTCGCGTAAGAAAGTTGCTCGGTATAACTCTGGCCGTCGGCGAGCATCCATTTGAGGAAACCCTTGATAGAGTCGCGCTTTCCGGCGTCGGAAATTTTTTCCGGGATCAACAGCCACGTGAACGTCGAGATGGGATAGGCACCCTTGCCCGGCGCATTGGTGATGGAAACGCGGAAGTCGTCTGGCATGCTCTTGGCGGCGCCGGCAGCAGCCTCGCTTACACTTTTCAGGTCGGCCTTGACAAAAGTCCCCGCAGCGTTCTTTACCGCGCCGTAGGGAATGTTATTTTGCGCGGCGTAGATGAGTTCGACGTAGCCGATGGAGTTGGGCGTCTGCTTGACCAATCCAGTGACACCTTCGTTGCCCTTGCCGCCGAGGCCGACGGGCCAATTGACGGATGTGCCCTTCTTCACTTTGCCGTTCCACTCCTCGCTGATCTTGGAAAGATAGTCAGTCCAGCAATAGGTAGTGCCGCTGCCATCGGAACGGTGGACCACGATGATGTCAGTGGCAGGCAGATTGACGCCCTTGTTGGCATCGGCGATGGCCGGATCATTCCATTTGGTAATTTTTCCAAGGTAGATTCCTGCCAGGGCTTCGGGAGTGAAGTTCAGCGCGCTACTGACACTGGGAACGTTGTAAGTGGGAACGACAGCACCGAGGACAGTGGGGAAGTGCAGAATCGGGAAACCGTGCTTATCCTGGTAGGCCTTCAACTGGTCGTCGTTCATGGGACCATCGGTGGCGCCGAAATCGACAGTGCCGTCAGTCACTTGCTTGATGCCGGCACCGGAACCGACGGACTGATAGTTGAATTGGATTTTGGCGTCTTTCTTGTGGTACTCGTCAAACCATTTGGAATAGATCGGATAAGGGAAAGTAGCGCCTGCACCGTTGATCAAAAGGTCGTTATCAGCCCAAACGATAGCGGCAAGTGTGAGTGCCGCGACAAACAAACCTGTAAGACGTTTCATGAGATCATCTCCTGGACAGAGTGGGGCGTTCAATTACCCTTCAGTGTGGGGTGTGGCCATTACGGGAGTGTTACAAGCAGAGGAGAGTTTGTTAAAAATCCGAAACAATGGCCAAGGGACGCTAAAGCTTTCGCAAAGAAGGGGTTGCTTGAAATATGCACAGGGGATAGACAAAAAAAAGGGCAGCCGACTGACGGCTGGCCTTTGCCGGGATGCAGAAGCCCTGAGGCTAGGGTAGGTAGTAACGGAGAGAGGTCCAGATCATCTTGCCGATAGCATCAGGGGTGAAGGTGGTGGCAGAAGTGATGCCGTTGCTGCCGGACCAAGCGTAGCGGGAGAAATAAGAGTATTGCAGACCCCATTGGAGCCCGCGCTTTTCGCCGTGGCAGATTTTGTCACAGAAGCCGAAGGTAGCCTCGCAGATGTACCTGGTGTCGCCCGCGCAGGTGCCGCCGGCTCTGGATGGTATTCGATTCCGCCGAGGTAAGTGAGGCCCTGGAATATCGTCGGTTATTGGTTTGTGAACAGTTGATAACAAAAGGCTGGCTCCCAGAATTGTGGGAAACCCGCACGTTGCGATTCTTTCAGACGGAAGAAAGCAGGTCGCAGAACACAGCTATGGATTCGAGAAATGCAGGAGAAGACGCAGGGTGATTTAGTTACCACCCTCGGTGGTTTGCTGTTTTTGGGGAGCAGTGCCTAAGGCAAAAAATCACGGAAAATCGGCTCCAGCAGTTGGAGATGAAACCCCATCGTTTTTCCAGGTGCTACCCAGATTGGCGGCTTGATGGAGCCCGCAATGATGATCTGGCCGGCGCGGAGAGTCTCGCCAAAGGGGAAAGCAACGTGGCAACTCGCCGCCGGAGCTGCTTTCCGCGGAAGTGTTCGATTTTGGCGACACGGTGATGATGGTTGCCAGAGAGCAGCGCCCCGGAACGAAATCCTATTTCACACCCGTATTGAGTGACTACGCGCTCTGGTACAGCTTGGTCATGACAAACTCGCGGTGTCCCAAAGCCTCCGCACAGGTCAATCGCCCATTGCAAGTGCGGAGCATGATGTCAATCAATTGATCGCCAGCCTGGTCCAGCGTGAGTTCTCGCCGCAGAATTCCAGAGACGTCCAGATCGATATGCTCACTCATCGTTCTGGCTGTCTTTGGATTTGCCGTGAGCTTGATGACCGGCTCAATGGGATTACCGATCACGTTGCCCTGGCCGGTGGGAAAAAGATGGACCACGAAACCAGCCGCTGCTTGCAGCGTGATGCACTCGGCGGCCGCGGAAGAAGTATCCATGTAGTAGAGGCCCGGACCTTTGGAAGGGGCTTCCGCTGGTTTCAGGACGTCGATGAACTTTGCCTTTTTGCCGATCTTCTGCAAATTACCGAAAGCCTTTTCCTCGATGGTGGTCAGTCCACCGATGATATTGCCCTTGGTAGGCTGCGACTCGGAAAGATCGCTGGTCTTGTGCCGTTCGATGACTTCCTGATAGGCATTGAACACCTGCAGGAAACGCTCGCCAACCTCTTTGGTGACAGCGCGGCTTGCGCAGACGAGTTCGGCGCCAGTCAACTCAGAAGTTTCACCGAAGCAGGTGGTGGCCCGAAGAGGATCCAGTTTATCGATCAGGTTGCCGACGGTTGGGCACGACCCCAGGCCAGATGTGGTGTCGCTTTCGCCGCACTTCGTGGAAACGAAAAGATCCTGTATTGAGCAGACCTCGCGCTGCTTTTCGCTGGCCCATTGCACAAACTCGCGAGTCTTGCGAGACGCGTTGGCGATAGTGGTGGTGTCACCGTTGCCTTCGATGGCAAATCCGGCCACAGGTTTCCCCGTTTTCGCGATGCCATCCACGATGCGCCCAGTCCAGCCGGGTTCAATGCCGATAACCACGCAGGCGGCAACGTTAGGATTCGAGCCCGTCCCGATGAGCGTGCGGAAGAAGAGTTCGAGATCTTCTCCAAACTGCAGGCGGCCATAGGCGTGAGGCAGCGCCAGCGCTCCCTTGATATTGTTGGCGACGGCCTCGGAGGCGGCGTTGGACAAATCATCGAGAGGAAGAATCACTACGTGGTTGCGGATGCCGACTCTTTCGTTTTCCCGCCGATAACCAAAAAATTGATGGCGCTCCATCATTACCACCTCTTCGTCTTCATGTTATGAACGTGCACGTGATGGCCTTTGCCGATTGCCGAAACTGCGCGACCGACATCGTGGCCGTACTTCAGCACCGTATCGCCGGGATTGATCGGGTTCAGAGCGATCTTGTGACCCAGGGGAACGGCGTCGAGCGCCTTCAGCGAAATGGTCTCGTCGGTTTCCATGATCCAGCCCGTCAGTTCCTGGCCGGCTTGAGAATTTTCGACCACCATCACCCCGACGGTGTCGACTTTGTCGTGAACAATAAAGTGCGTTGGCATTTTCCTTGACCTCAACGTTAGCAGAAATCAGAAATCAACTGGCTCGCAAGCTTTTTCCCGGTAACGGAGCCGCCTCATCCTTAAGCAGACGACTCACTTCCGCGGCCGCCTCGCTCATTTCCTCGCGAAGTGTTTTTTCGGCCAGATTGGCATCGCGTGCCCGGATCGCCTTGAGCACCGCGCGAAGATTCTTCATGCTTTCGCGATCGCGTTCCAGCGAGCGTTTCGGATGGGTCAGTCCCAGCGCGCGCCAGCGCCAGATTCTTCCGTGCAACAAGCCGAGCATAGACGAAAGAGTGGAACTTTTGGCGCCTTCGAAAAGGGCTTCGTAGAAACTGTTTTTTGTCTCGAGCATTTTCGTGGCATTGCCGGAATCGTAAGCCTTTTCCACGACCCGGAGCGCTTGCTCCAGCCGCGCGATCTGCGCGTCGTTGGCCTGTTCCACAAAGAGGCGAGCCGCCAATCCCTCCAGGACAGCGCGAATGGTGTAAAGATCGCGCGCTTCTTCCACCGTCAGGGCGCGAACGACTGGTCCTTTATTGGGGATGATGGCAACGAGGCCCTCGGATTCCAGCTGACGCAGAGCTTCGCGAATGACGGTGCGTGAGACTCCCATCATGGCGATCAGTTCGCGTTCGAGAAGCCGGTCCCCGGGATTCAGTCGACCGGAAATGATGGACTGGCGCAGTTCATCAAGGACTTGGCGGCGCAGAGGCGCAGCCGATTTGTGGATAGCCGAGAGAAGCGAGAAAGAAGGAGGCAAAGGGCTTAACTTGGTCATATTCTCGTAATACAGTACTACCATACTATTTTGTGTGCAACCACGTTTCTTTGCGAGGATTACTTGATTTCGTCTCCCGTCAAGCTTGCCATTGTGGGACTCGGCCGCTGGGCCCGGGTCTTGACTCGTGCGTCGGCCAAATCCGAGAAACTGAAAATCCGAGCGCGAAGCATTTCAGGCCGATTGGAGTGCGCCGCTCCCACATGGACGCGTCTTGCAGAGCGTCGATCGAAGGCGATCGACGGTGCCGACGAGCGCCCCTGCCGCCCCTCCGCGTCCGCCCTGGGGCGTCCGTTTCTCCCGCCTCCTTCTCCTTCCGCTTCTCGCCTGCGGTCCGTCTCGAGGCCAATTTCTCGAACCATCGCGCGCTGGAACTCACGCCAAAAACCTGGCGGTGGTACAAAGACAAAGCTCCCGGCGGCCCGCTGTCGCAGCTGGCGATTCATCAGTTCGACGTGCTGCACTATCTCGGCGGCGAAGTGGTGGAAGCGAGCGGGATTGCGTCGAAACTTTCTCCGGTCGGTGCGGAAGTCGACGATCAATCCATGACGCTGGTGAAATTTGCCGACGGAAAAGTTGGATATGTGGGATCGTGCTGGACTTCCCCGGGCATCTTTTCGGTGCGCGTCTTCGGTCGAAGGGCCTGATGCATTACGAAATCGATTTCGACACCTGGGACACGCCGGACCAGTTGCACAAGAAATCGACACTCTATATTCAACGCGGCGCCGACGGCTACGCCAAGCGCGAAGAGCTGAAGGTTCCGCAAAGCGATATGTTCCGCGCGGAGCTGGAAATGCTCGCGGAAAGCTGCCGCACGGGAAAATCGAATGAGTTGAGCGCGCACAATGGCAATGTGGCGGTGGCGATGGTGTACGCGGCGCTGAAATCCATCGAACAAAACGGCCAGCGCATAGCGATTTCCGATGTTTTGAAGGACGCCCAGAGCCGCGTAGCGGTCTGACAGGAGGCCCGATGTTAGCGAGCCGGTATTTCGTGGATCTGACGCAGCCGGAAATTGCGGCGCAGCTGAAGAAAAGTCCGCTGGTGATTTTGCCGCAGGGAAGCGTGGAGCAGCACGGCCCGCATCTGCCGACCGGCACGGATATCTTCGCTTCGAATGTGATTGCACATGCAGTGGCGGAGCGCATGGATGGATTGGTGCTGCCCGGCGGGCCACTGGGCGTAACGCCATTGCACATGCCGTTTGAAGGCACTATCACGCTTTCGCCGGAAACGTACATGCGCGTGGTGATGGAGACGTGCGCGTCGACGGCCCAGCACGGCGCGAAATATCTGCTGATCCTGAACTGGCACGAACTGAATATCCCACCCTTGGGAGTTGCCGCGGACCTGCTGCATCGCGAGCACGGCATGACAGTTCTGACGGTGCAGGCGTGCTTCGTGGCCGAAGATATATTTGGCAAGGAGTGCGGCGGACTGACGCACGGAGGCGAGATCGAAGCACTAGCGGTGTTGGCGTACCGGCCGGACCTGGTGCACCTGGACCGTATCGACTATTCCTCAGACCACGCCCACGGGCGCAAGGTCGACGCCTTGCGGCGCACGCGCAGCTACCAGCCAGTGCTGACGGACGTGCGTTCGATTGCGCCCACGGGTTGGTATGGTAGTCCGCAACACGCAACGGCGGAAAAAGCACGGAAAATGGTGAACAGCGTCGCGGACTCCATCGCCACGCAATCCGCGGAAATTTTCAAACAACTGGACCGTATTCAGGGAGGGATCGCAGAAATCCGCCAAGTGAGCAAGGTGCGCTAATGGCCCGGCTGTTTAAGCAGAGTGAGGCCAGGCAACTTGGGCTGCCCGGACGCAAGGCACTGGAGATTGTTTCTGGCGAACGAGGCGCGCAGGGACTGACGCTGCGGCTGGTGGAGATTCCTGTGCTTCAGCCCGGCGATACGCTGCGCACGCCTCACCGTCATTCGAATTTTGAGGAATGCATGTACACGCTTTCGGGGCAAGGCACGACCTTTGCCGACGGCGGCGAATTCCATCTGAAGCCCGGAGACACACTGCTGATTCCCGCGGGAGAAAAGCATGTGACGCGAAATACGGGCAGCGAGCCGCTGGTGCTGCTGTGCTTCTTTCCTGTTGCGGATATCACCGCGGCTACGCAAGAACCAGGGGTTACTCCCGGGACTTCCGAAAAGTCATGAGCCTCGATGTGCTAGGCCTGCGCCCCGAAGCGGACTTTCAGCGCGTGGGTGCGTTGCCGCCTGCTTCGCTACAAGTCGCTTACCGTGACCCGAACGACGCCGATGTTCCGCAGTTGATGAAGCAGGCGCGCGCGTTGGTGATTCCCGCGGTTGGACCCAAATTGCCCGCAGAATTCTTCGCAGGAACGAGCATTCAATTCATCCAAGTGACTGGGGCTGGGCTGGACCGGCTGGACTTGCCGTTTCTGAGGCAGCGCGGCATTGCCGTGGCCAATGTTCCGGGAGGCAGCAACGACGCGGTCGCTGAGTACGCGGTCACGGCGGCGAGTGTGCTCTTGCGGCGATTTTTCTGGGCGGATACGGAAATTCGCCGCGGGAACTACCGCGATTTTCGCGCACGGACGATCGCGGACAGCCTGTTGGGGCTCGATGGCCTGACCGTTGGGATCGTGGGATTTGGAATCATCGGAGTTGCTGTGGCTACCGCCTTTCACAGACGCGCTTGCGCGATCCTCTACTACGATCCTGCACCACGCGATGTGCGTGGCGAAGAAGGCCTGGCAGCAAAGGCAACTTCGTTCGAAGAACTTTTGCGGGCAGCGGACGTGGTCACTCTGCATGTGCCGCTACTTCCACAAACGACCGGGCTCATCGGGTCTGATGAGTTAGCAATGATGAAGCCTGGCGCGGTGCTGATCCAGGCTTCACGCGGAGGTGTTGTGGATGAAGCGGCGCTCGCCGACGCGTTGCAAGAGGGACGGTTGAGCGGAGCGGCCGTGGATGTGTATTCCACCGAGCCGCCGGCGCCCAATCATCCGCTGTTCTCGCTGCAAGGCGAAGCGGCGCAGCGCATTTTGTTCACGCCGCATATCGCCGGAGTGACGCGGCAATCCGCCACATTTCTTTGCCGGTCCGCTTGGCAAAACATTGCGCGGTTTTTCACTGGGAGCGAGGCGCCACGGGATGTTGTGGCTTGAGTTGAAATACGTTCTGCCGGACAGTATGTGGGCTTTGTGTGACACGGAGAAACTCAATTGGGCAAAGCACAAACGGTAAGAAAAAGCCGGCCCTGGTACACCATTCTCTACCTACAAGTGCTGATTGCCGTGGTGATCGGCAGCTTGATCGGCAGGTTCTTTCCCAAGACGGGCATGGCCCTGAAGCCGCTCGGCGATGCATTTGTTTCGCTGATTCGGATGATGATCGCGCCGGTGATCTTCTGCGTAATTGTGCAGGGGATTGCATCCATGAGCGACTTGAAGAAGGTCGGCAAGGTCGGCGTGAAGACGCTGATCTATTTCGAAGCGGTTTCGACGTTGGCGCTGATGATTGGAATCGTGGTGGCATTGCTGATTCATCCGGGAGCCGGGCTGAATATTGACCCCGCTACTTTGGATCCCAAGGCCGCTGCGGTGTATGTGGGCCGGGCGAAAGAAACCGGCTTCATTCCGTTCCTGCTGGGATTCATTCCTCGAACGTTTGTGGGGGCGCTGGCGGAGGGCGAGGTGCCCCAAGTTTTGCTGATTTCGATTCTGACAGGCTTGGCGATCGCGCGCATGGGAGAGTGGGGAAAGCGCGCGCTGGACGCAATCGAAATCGCAAACAAAGTTGTTTTCGGAATCGTACGAATCGTTGTCCGTGCTGCGCCGCTCGGCGCTCTGGGTGGCATGGCCTTCACGGTGGGCAGCTATGGAGTGGCCTCGCTAACGAACTTGCTGAAACTGATGGGGACCTTCTATCTGTCGAGCGTCGTGTTCGTGCTGTTCGTTCTTGGGGCAATTGCATACATGGCGGGTTTTTCGATTTTCCGGTTTCTAGCGTACATCAAGGATGAATTGCTGATCGTACTGGGCACAAGCTCTTCGGAAACCGTGTTGCCAGACATGATGCGGAAACTGGAAGGTCTGGGAGCCTCACGATCCGTGGTCGGCCTGGTTTTTCCCACGGGCTACGTGTTCAACACCGACGGAACAAACATCTATCTGACACTGGCGGCGTTGTTTCTGGCGCAGGCGACCAACACGCATCTCTCATGGGGACAAATCACGGGCATCCTGCTGTTTGCTCTGGTGGCTTCGAAGGGCGGCTCGGGCGTGACGGGAACCGGGTTCGTCACACTGGCAGCAATTCTGGCGGCGGTGCCATCGATTCCTGTGCAGTCGCTGGCGCTGCTGGTGGGAATCGAAAAATTCATGAGCGAGTGCCGCGCGCTGACCAACGTAGTGGGGAATGGCGTCGCCACGCTGGTGGTCAGCAGGTGGCAGGGCGAATTGGATGTGGAGAAAATGCGCCGTGTGATGGAAAAGCCGCCGGAAATCTCCGAGTCCGACGCGGCGTAGTTCTAACGTTTATGGGTGACTTTCCGCCGGCGGCGCAACTTCCAGATTGCGCACTAGCCACGGAACCAGCACTCTGCGGAAGATTACTGGGTCCGGCCAGACTTTCACCTGACGTCCCAAGTGTCCGCCCTGAGGATTAATCCACGCTTCTTTGGGCCCATCTCCGTTGCTCAACAGAAGGTAGGCATCGGAAACGGGCACCTGGGTGTCCAACGCGCCGGCGATGATCAGCATTGAGGTGGTCGGCTGCCCCAGAAGATGTTGGTTCACCAACGATAATTTCGGCAGGATCACGCCCAGATCGCTGACCGTGTTCGCCCCTTCAAAGATCGACATCAGCGCCGGCCCCAGCCCGAAAAGATATTCCCTGTTTCCCAGGGTTTTTTGCATCACGAAGTCTTTCTGGAAAGTGGCATCGACCGGCGGCGACTGCGCGACTACAGCCTTCAGGCGGGCGTGTTCGATGATGGACAATTTCGTGGCCCAATGAGCGCCAAAACTCTGACCATCCACGCCGATGCGTGTTTTGTCGACTTCCGGGCGAGTCTGCAAATAGTCGATGACCTTGGAGAACATGCGTTCGGCGGTTTCGCTGGCTTTGATGGGAGCTTGGCCCGTGCCCGGTGAGTCGATGCCGATGAACCCGATGCCGTAGTTGAGGACCACCCCGAAATTTTCGCTCAGATCTTCTTTGCGGCTGTCGAGGCCGCTGATGGCAATCACAAGTGGCACAGGACCCTTGGCGTTTTTGGGGAGACGCAGATAGCCGACGATTTCCGAGTTCTCGAAGGGAATATGCACTACTTCCAATGGCGGATCCATGAATTGCGCATGAGCCAGAAACGCTTCCAGTGCCTTGGCATAGGCGCGCTTCTTGCCCGGCGAAGCGGGGACGGGCCAGCGTCCAAAGGAATACAAGCGCCAAGCACGCACGAAATCGGCGTCGGCCTTCGCGGGATTGCTGGATTTCAGAGAGTTGCCTTCAGTCAGGTAACGGTCCGCGACGGTGCTGAACGCGGCCGCCCATTCGTCATTGTCGGTGGTGTTGATTTTCGCGAAGGCTTCGCGCACGTCGGCGGGATCGAGGCCGATTAATGGATACATGCCGTTTTCCGCGCGTTTGATGGCCTCCGCTTTAATTTCCTGCAAAGTGCGCTCGGTTTGCTGCTGCGCGCGCAACTTGGGCGAGAACATGAACAGAAAAGCTGCCGCGAGCAGATAGACGACTTTTGCGTGGTGCAAAGAAGTTCTCCTCATGGTGTGTGTGTTGCTTTTGCGAGCGCTGCGTCGTAGTAAGACGGATCGTAATACTTGTCCACTGCCGGCGGATGACCGCCCCACTGGCCCTCGACTTCCGCGCGCAATTTGAGCACATTCTCGAATCCGCGAAGGTCGAACTGGGCATCCTTTGCGTAGCCTCCGGGGCGAGTCATGCTGACTTCATAATCCTCGGCGGCGATTTCCGGAGTCAGATGATAGTGGCTGACGAGCAGGTCGATGACTTGCTGCTTATTCGCGGGAGCGAGCAGCCACTGCTGGGCTTCGATGCAAGCAGCGAGAAATGGGATGACCAGTTCGCGGTGGTCCTTCGCCCAGGCACGCTGGCTGAAGAATCCCGCCGCCTGATACGGACCGATGAGTTGCTGCACAGATCCAAGGCTGACGAACCCTTCATGCTTGGCCACCAGCGAAATCGGAGGCCCAAGCATGGAACCCGCATGATCCTTGTTTTCTCTCATCGCAACCAGGCGTTGCGGCGTGGCGCCAAATGGCTTGATCTGGTAGTCCTTGCCGAGGGTCAAGCCGCTGAGCAGCAGAATCTTTTTCATCTGCAGCGCGTAAGCGGTGTTGGGGGCATCCACGATTAGTGTCTTGCCGCGCAGTTGAGAGACGGACTTGATGTCCGACTGGGCAATCAATTCGTTCTGCGAGCCTTCACCGCCCATAAGGATGACAACGTCCTGGTGAGCGAGTTCGACCATGGCGACGGCATTGTCCACGGCCAAGTAGGCAATATCACCTTTTCCGGCGGCGAGATCAGCGCGTAACTCGTCGGAGTTTTTCTTATTGTCGTTTTCGACTTCGAGTCCGTATTTCGCAAAGAGGCCAAGCTTATCGGCGACAACAAATTGCGCCGGCCGTCCCAGCAGGGTGAGGACGTGGATCTTCTGCGGGGACGTGCTCTGCGCGTGCGTTCCACTACACACCCGAAGCACAAGGACGCACAGAACGATGAATGAGCGGAAAGAAACGATTGATTTCATGGCATTCTCCTGGCCGCGCGAGATCACGGCGCACCTTCGTTGAGTTTGTCGAGCGACCATTCCGTGACCGGCATGGGATCCAGCCGGGGCTTGCCAAGATCCGGGCAGCTCAGAGCATAAAGGCCAGTGTCCGTCGCGGTCCAAATGACGTTGCGGTCCCACTCGATGAACACATTATCGACCGTGCGGTCATAGCTTCCGAATTTCTTCAGATCGCCGCCTTGCGGAGGAATGAAATAGGCCACTTCCTCGGGCTTATACAGATCGCCGATGTCGTAGCAGCGAAGTCCGGCAATGAAGTAGGAGTAAGCGATGAATTCCTGTCGAGGCTTGCCCGGTGCTTTCAGGTGCGGGGGGTTGTGCGCGCCGAAACGTCCGCGCTTGAAACAGAAATCGCGATACGGCGCTTCCGGTGGAGGAACCGGCCGAGGAAGCTGAGCGACGGGGACGGGATGTTCTTCATCGCGGATGTCGACCACCCAATTGGGCAAATAGATCTGGTTGCAGTCGGAGTTTGTTGTTTCGCCATTGGTGAGGACGAATCCGCGCTCGAGGATGCCGCAGTAAATTGTGTGGAAAGCGATGCCCATTCCGGAATATTGCGGAGGCGGCTCAAAGCGTCCAATCTCCTTTTGATGTGTTGGGTCTGAAAGGTCGAGGATGATAAAGCCGTTGCACCCGAAGGCGCCGTAGCCGCGGTTCCCGCCGTCTTCCAGTTTCTTGGGAACGTAAACAGGGACGCAGTTTTGACCAAACCCATTTGTTGTATTCCGCTTCTTCGCCCTTGCGCGAACCGGGAAACCACCACATAGACACTTCTTTAGCGCGCTCGGGTCGGACGCGTCGACGATCATGTTGCCATTGACGAGTTCGCGAAAATAAGACGGTTAATGAATGAACGTCTCGTCCGGCGCAGTGTCAAGATACGCGTATTTGCCGCCGTCATAGTAGTTCCTGCTGCGTGCCCTGGCCGGTTGCTCCGGTGCTGAACTCAGAGAGTTTGACGATCTTGGAGGGATTTGTGGCGTCGTAGAAACGCACGCCCCGCAAGCCTTGGTAGTTCTTTCTTTTGTCATCGAGATGCGGATCATCATATTTGCCCATCGGGGCTTCGGGAGTGGAATCGGTGATGGGAGTTTGCGCGCCGGCCATCAGAATCCACTTCTTCAGGTTCTGGTTGTAAGCAACCTGGACCTGGAACCCTTCAAACCCTCCCTTGTTGAACATGGTGGGTTTGCGCACGTCGCTTACGTCGATAACGTCTCCTTGCTGGAAGATGTAACGGCGGTCGCCGGCGGACATCATCTGCATTTTGCCGTGACGCGATTGACCGGGCCCGAAGTGGGCGAGAATTTCCATGTTTCTGATGTACAAGCGGCGGTCCAGATAGGAGATGCTGTTTGGGCTTGGATGGCCGTGATGATCGGCCAAGGCCGCCAAAGGCGAACTTGCTAGAGCCAATCCGGCGCCCGCTGCTGTCCGCAAGAAGTCTCGGCGCGTCGGGGTGCATGAACGCTTTCCAGCATCTTGCTCGGTCTTGGGTCTGGATTTTCTTGCAGCTAGCGGCTTGCGTGGTTTCATGCGCTGCTCCTTGGATCCGGGCCGGCCGGAACACTCGCTTACCGGAAGTACCCAAATATTCGAGCGAATCCCAGAGCTGCGCCGGCCCGGTCGCCAACAAGCTGGCGAGGGGCACGAGAGGTAGCTCAAGCGTCGAGTGGTAGGACCCCTGTACCACTGGAGCTGCTTGAGTGTCAATATCTAAATTCTATGAATCAGAAATAAGGATGGTTAGGCTGTACAAAGGGAAGCCCAATAGGTATAGTGGTAAGACCAATTCGGAGATCAGACATGGCCATTGCCACCGTCAACCCGTCCACAGGACAACTGATCAAGTTATTCGAATCGCTGCATGGCGCTGAAATCGAAGCCAAGCTTCAGCGCGCCGCGGAGACGTTCCGAAGCTACCGCAAGACACCTTTTGGAGATCGGGCACGATGGATGCTGAACGCGGCCGCGATTTTGCAGCAGGAAAAAGAAGCCTACGCCAAAGTGATGACCACGGAGATGGGCAAGACGCTTCCGCTCGGCCGTGGACGAAGTGGCCAAGTGCGCGTGGGTCTGCCAGTATTATGCAGAAAACGCAGAACACTTTCTGGCGGACGAAGTGGTGGAAACGGGAGCAAGGCGAAGCTACACCCGCTACCAGCCGCTCGGGCCAGTCCTGGTGGTAATGCCGTGGAATTTTCCGTTCTGGCAGGTGCTGCGATTCGCGGCACCCGCACTGATGGCCGGAAACGTCGGACTGCTGAAGCACGCTTCCATCGTTCCGCAAAGCGCGCTGCTGATTGAAGAACTGTTTCGCCGTGCAGGTTTTCCAGAAGGCGCTTTCCAGGCACTTTTGATCGGCTCCCGGGAGCTCGAGGCCGGAATGGTGTTCATCAATCGCATGGTGGCATCCGATCCGCGCGTTCCGTTGGCGGCCTGAAGTGGTCCGGGCACGGAAGAGAGCTGGGAGCCATTGGAATCAGGGAGTTTAGAACGTGAAGATGGTGTGGACGGAGGTGGGTCAATAACCCGTTGCGCGACAGGAAGGGCTGGTGGTACTTTGGTCGGACAACTCGACCATGGCTCGGTCTGCTTCGCCCTACGCTGGCGGCGTGTCCCACGCTCCTGCTATTCAGACCCCTGCTATTCAGATAGGCGCGTCGAAAAACATTCTGCCGCCCGGGAGGATCCGATGTACAAGATCGTTCGTTCTTCTCGCCTGTACGAGCAAATTGTGCAACAAGTTGAGGAATCCATTCACAAAGGTGCCCTGAAACCGGGAGATCAACTTCCCGCGAGCGTGAACTAGCCGAGCAATTCGGCGTTAGCCGGACGGCGGTGCGCGAAGCAGTAAAGGCGCTGCGCGAGAAAGGTCTCGTAGAAGCGTATCCGGGTCGCGGAACGTTCATCACCGACGGAAGCTCGTACACCATCCGGCAGTCGCTGGACCGCATGATGCGCTCCGGACACGAAGGTTTCACCTCGCTTGCGGAGGTACGGGAAATTCTTGAGCCGGAGATTGCAGCGCTCGCAGCGACGCGAGCCTCGGAAGAAGATCTAGCGGCGATGCGCGAAGCGGTGGCCGCGATGGACGCCGCCAAGCGAGATCCGGACGCCTACATCGAAGCGGACCTCGATTTTCACCTGGCGCTCGCCGAAGCCGCGGCCAATCCGATCGTTCTGTCGCTGATCGATTCCATCGTCGGACTGCTGCGCGAGCAGCGCATGCGGATCTTCCAAGTCGAAGGCGGCCCGGAGCGCGGGCAGCATCATCACAAACGGATTCTGGATGCGATCGAGCGTCACGATCCGGAGGGCGCGCGCGCAGCGATGCAGGCTCATCTTGTGCAGGTACGCGAGGATTCACGCGGCAGCCAGCGGACAAGACTGAAAAGCGAGCACGCAAGCAGAATCGTTCAGGAGACTAAGCTCGGATGGCGAATCTGGGATTTGTCGGCCTGGGGGTGATGGGCGGCGACATGGTGGCGCGGCTGCTCGACAAGGGCCACACGGTCACCGGCTACAACCGCACCAGGTCGAAGGCGCAGTGGCTGATCGACCGCGGCATGAAGTGGGCCGATTCGCCGCGCGCGGTGGCGGCAGCCGGATGTCACGTTTTCCATGGTCACCAACTCCGCGGCCCTCGAGCGCAATCGTCGAAGGGCCCGACGGAATGCTGGCCGGGCTGAGCGCCGGCAAGATCCTGGTCGACATGAGCACGGTGAGTCCGGCGGTCAGCCGCGCGCTGGCGGCTCAGTTCGCGAAAAGGGCGCGGACATGGTCGATGCGCCGGTCTCCGGCAGCGTCATCACGCTTCAGCAGGGAAAACTTTCGGTGATGGTCGGCGGCCGCCCGGAAACCTTCGAGCGCCTGAAGCCGCTGCTGCTCGACATCGGCCCGAAAGTGACCCACGTGGGCGACAACGGCCTGGCGCTGGTGATGAAGATCGCGACCAACCTGAGCCTTGCCGTGCAGATGCTGGCGTTCTCGCGAAGGCGTGCTGCTCGCGGAGAAAAGCGGCATCGCGCGCGAGACCGCGGTCGATGTGATGACCCACAGCGTGATCGGGTCGCCGATGGTTCAATACCGCGGTCCGTTCGTGCTCAAAATGCCCGAAGAAGCCTGGTTCGATGTCAACATGATGCAGAAGGATATGCTGCTAGCATTGGAGCTGGGCCGCCAGGTGGACGTGCCTTTGCCGACCACCGCGGTGACCAATGAAATGCTGACGGCGGCGCGCGGCATGGGCCTGGCGAAGAAGGATTTCGCCATCCTGTTCGAAGTGCTCGCGCGAATGTCGGGAGTGAAGCATGAACGACGGCGACGCAGTCACGATGACGACAGCGATCGACAGCGAACTGTTGCTCCGCATGTACCGGCGATGGTGATGATCCGCCTGTTCGAGGAGCAGGTCAACGATCTCTACACGCGCGCGCTGATGCCCGGCCTCGCGCACCTGTATATCGGCGAGGAAGCGATCGCGGTGGGCGTCTGCGAAGCGCTGCGCGCCGACGACTACATCACCAGCACGCATCGCGGCCACGGGCATTGCCTGGCGAAAGGCGCCGCCATCGACCGCATGTTCGCCGAACTGCTGGGCAAGGAAGCCGGCTACTGCAAGGGCAAGGGCGGCTCGATGCACATCGCCGATCCGCGACACCGGCAACCTGGGCGCGAACGCGATCGTCGGCGGGCAGCGCGGGAATCGCGACCGGCGCGGCGTTTTCGGCGAAGCGTCTGGGCAACGGACGCGTCGCGGTCTGCTTCTTCGGCGAAGGCGCGCTGGGGCAGGGCGTGGTCTACGAAGTGATGAACATGGCGGCGCTCTGGAAGCTGCCGGTGATCTACGTCTGCGAGAACAACATGTACAACGAGTACACGCATTTCTCGGAAACCGCGGCGGGCGATATTCTGGCGCGCGGCCCGGCGTTCGGCGTGCACTCGGAAAGCGTCGACGGGCAGGATGTGCGGGCGGTCTACGCCGTCGCCAAGCGCTTGGTCGAGCGCGCGCGCCGCGGCGAAGGTCCCGCGTTCCTGATGGTGCAACACCTATCGCTTCATGGGACACCACGTGGGCGATATCAGCCGCGAATACTATCGCTCGAAGCAGGAAGAGCAGACCTGGAAGGCCGAGCGCGATCCGATCAAGGTGTTGACGCGACGTGATCCTCGCGCAGAAGATCGCCGACCGCGCGCAGCTGGATCAGATTCAGGCCGAAGTGAAGGCCGAGATCGATGAAGGCCGTCCAGTTCGCCATGGCGGCGCCGTATCCGAACGTCGACAAAGTGGAGCAGGACGTGTATGCCTGAGACCGCCGTAGCCGTTCGCGAATTGACGTTGGGCGAAGCCGTCCGCGAAGCGCTGGCCGAAGAGATGCGGCGCGATCCGCGCGTCTTCATCATGGGCGAAGACGTGGCCGAAGCGGGCACGGCGTTCAAGGTTCTCGCGCGGCTTGGTGGAGGAGTTCGGAACCGAGCGCGTGCTCGACACGCCGATCTCGGAAGCCGGATTCACGGGGATCGGCGTCGGCGCGGCGATGACCGGACATGCGTCCCGTGGTCGACATCATGTTCGGCGATTTCGCTGGCCTGATCATGGACCAGATGGTGAACCAGGCGGCCAAGATCCACTACATGTCGGGCGGCAAGTGGAAAGTGCTCCATGGTGCTGCGGACCACGCTGGGCGCGACGCGCCGGTCGGCCGCGCAGCATTCGCAATCGCTGCACGCGTGGTTCTGCCACATCCCGGGATTGAAAGTGGTGATGCCGTCGACGCCGTACGACGCCAAGGGACTGCTGAAATCCGCGATTCGCGACGACAATCCCGTGGTCTTCTTCGAAGACAAGATGATGTACAAGCTGAAGGGTCCGGTGCCCGAGGAAGATTACACGATTCCGCTTGGGCGTCGCGGACGTGAAGCGCGAGGGCGACGACATCACCATCATCGCGACCAGCAGCATGGTGCAGGTGGCGCTGGGCGCGGCGAAGCTGCTCGAAGAGCATGGGCGTCAGCGCGGAAGTGGTCGATCCGCGAACGCTGTGGCCGCTGGACGAGAAGACGCTGATCGAATCGGCGAAGAAGACTTCGCGGGTGATCGTGGTCGACGAAGGCTACGGACGCTACGGAGTGACCGCGGAGCTCGCGGCGGTGATCCAGGAAAACGCGTTCTTCGATCTGGAAGCGCCGGTGAAGCGGATGGGCGCGATGCATGTGCCGATTCCGTTCTCGCCGCCGCTGGAAGACGCGACCGTGCCGACGGAACGAACGGTGTGTCGAAGCGGCCTGCACTTGCGGAAGATAGACTTTGCGGAAGAAGTAATATGGCTCTGAAAACTTACGGAACGATGGCGGTCGATTGGGAGCAGCGGATCGACTTCGACCGGCTGCGCAAGAGCGGCTGGCGCGCGCGAAGGCGCTGCTGGCGAAGTCCGAGATGGGCGCGCTGCTGTGCTTCGACATGAACAATGTGCGCTACCTCACCGCGACGCACATCGGCACCTGGGCGCAGGACAAGATCAGCCGCTTCACGCTGCTGCCGCAGAATGACGAGCCGATCCTGTGGGACTTCGGCTCGGCCGCGAGGCATCATCAGCTGCAATTGCCCCTGGCTGGGCGATCGCTCGCGGGCGGGAATCTCGCTGCTGCGCGGCGCGATGTCGCCGGAAATGGGACGCGCCGAAGATGTCGCGCGCAAGATCAAGATCGAACTCGAAATGCGCGGTCTGCACAAGGAGCCGCTGGGCATCGACATGGTCGAGCCGCCGATTCTGTTTGCGCTGCAGAAGGAAGGCATCACGGTCGTCGACGGCCAGCAGCTCATGTCCGATGCGCGCGTCATCAAGACGCAGGACGAGATCTCGCTGCTGAACACGTCGGCGATGATGGTGGACGCGGCCTACGACGAGCTGTACCGCGCGATGCGGCCGGGCTTCAGCGAAAACGAAGCCGTCGGCCTGGCGAGCAAGGTGCTGTACGATCTGGGCTCGGAATACGTCGAAGGCGTGAATGCGATTTCCGGCGAACGCTGCAATCCGCATCCGCACGTGTTTTCCGATCGCGTGCTGCGTCCCGGCGATCCGGTCTACTACGACATTCTGCACTCCTACATGGGCTATCGCACCTGCTACTACCGGTCCTTCGCGATCGGCTACGGATCGCCCGCGCTGGTCGACGCCTACAAGCGCTGCCGCGATTATCTGGATGCGGCGATTTCGCTGATCCGGCCCGGACGCACCACTGCGGAGATCGCCTCGGTGTGGCCGAAGGCGCAGGAGTTCGGATTCCCCAACGAAGAAGCGGCCTTCGCGCTGCAGTTCGGCCACGGCATCGGCCTGGCGATCTGGGAAAAGCCGGTGATCAGCCGCCTGGTTTCGCTGGAGCATTCCTACGAGATCAAGCCCGGCATGGTGTTCGCGCTCGAAACCTTCTGGCCTTCGAAAGACGGCTGGAGCGCGGCGCGCATCGAAGAAGAAATCGTGGTCACGGAAACCGGTCACGAAGTGATCACGCGCTTCCCGGCCGAAAAGCTTCTGGTCGCGGGCGCGCAATACATCACCGTGGACGGACCGCTGCCGACCACGCGCGAGCACGATCCGCCGCCCAGCCAGCGCGTCGTCGAAATGGTCGAAGCCAGCGCGCAAAGCGGAAGAAGTCGGCGAGTCGAAGCTGCCTCCGGCTTACAGATCTATGGCCATCAGCGTCGTGATGCCCGCGCTCGAGCTGGCGCAGGAAACCGGCAAGGTTCTGGCCTGGAGCAAGAAGGAAGGCGACACCGTCGCCAAGGGCGAGCCGCTGCTCGAAATCGAAACGGACAAAGCCGTTCTGAGCTCGAAGCGCCGGCCGACGGATTCTCGCCGGCAGTCGCGGCGAAGACGGGCGACGTGGTTCCCGTGGGGCAGATCATCGCGTGGCTGGTCGCGCCGGGGAGCAGCCGCCGGTCGAAGCCGATACCGCGTCTGCGTCCGGCCTGGGCGAGCAACGCGGCGCCGATCGTGTGCCGCTCCGCTGCGCCGCCCGCAGCGGAGGACGTCCAGCTGCGGCGCCGCGAATTTCGCCCAAGGCCCGCCGGATCGCCGAGGAGCACGGCGTCGACATCACGCCGGATCCGCGGGACCGGGCCCGGACGGAACCATCAGCGGCGGAGGACGTTCTGGCGGCCGCGAGTCAGCCCGGAACATGCGACCGCGGCCTGCCGCTACGACGCGAATCGCTCAGCCAGGTCGCGCGCCTGATGGCCGAGCGGACCACGCAAAGCTGGACCACGCGTCCGCACTTCTTCCTGGCTCGCGACGTCGACGCCAGCGCGCTGCATCGCCGCGCGAAGAAATTCAGCAGCGGAAGCGCAACGAGTTCCGCGCCAACAATCACCGATTTCCTGATCGCGCTGTCGGCGCGCGTGCTGGACGATCATCCGCAAGATGAACGCGAGCTGGACCGGCAGCGGAATTCGCCTGCAATCCCGCCGTCAACATCTGCGCTGGCGATCGCCGTGCCCGAAGGCGTGGTCGGCGCGGTGATTCCTAACGCGGCACATCAGCAGACATCGCGGAGATCGCCGCTTCGCAGCGCAAGGATCTTGCCGAGCGCGCCAAGTCCGGGCGTCTGCGGCCCGCCGATATTACCGGCGGGACGTTCACCATCAGCAATCTGGGGATGTACGAGGTCGATGCGTTCAGCGCGATCATCACGCCGCCGCAGGCCGCGGTTCTCGCCGTGGGACGCATCGCCGATCGCGTGGTCGCGGTCGACGGCCAGCCGGGCGTTCGCCCGATGATGACGATCACGCTTTCCAGCGACCATCGCGTCGTCGATGGCGCGCAGGCCGCGGCATTTCTTGAACGATCTGGTCTCCGCCATTCTGCTCACCGCCGGACCCAGCTCGGTGCAAGACCCACTGCCTGAACACAATTGGTTTGCGGCGCAGTGCCGCCTGTGGAATGCGCTCGATTCAAGGAGAATCAACGATGAGCGATACGCTCACAACAAACCCCGTCCCTCGGAAGCCTCGCGACCTCGCTAAGCCAACCTCGACAGCCTACAGGTGCTGATCGGCGTCGCTGCGCGCCGCATCTAGGTTATCTCCGCCCGGCGTCGGCGGTGAACGATGAAGCCGCTTGGCGATGGATTTATTAAGCCTGATCACCATGGTGATCACCGTGATTATTTTTTGCACCGTCGTCACGGGTATCGCCGGCATGGAAAATTTAAAGAAAGTGGGCCGGATCGGCGGAAAGGCCCTGCTGGCTACTTTGAGATCGTATCCACGTTTGCGCTGTTCATGGGGATGCTCGTAGGAAATCTGTGAATCCCGGCGCCGGCTTCAATGTGAATCCCGCGACGCTTGACACCAAATCGGTGGCGGATTATGCCGGAGGCCGCGCACCAGGTCACCGTGACGGACTTTCTGATGAACATCATTCCCACCACGATGGTGGACGCCTTCGCGAAGGGAAATATTCTGCAGGTGCTGCTGGTGGCGATCTTGTTCGGGTTCGCGTTGTCGATGGTTGGCCCGAAGTGCAAGCCGGTGGCTGGAATTGTTCGATGCCATGACGCATGCGGTTTTCGGCGTCGATCAATATCCTTATGAAGCTGGCCCCGTCGGCGCGTTCGGAGCGATGGCATTTACCGTGGGCCGCTACGGAATCGCATCTCTGGGCAGGCTCGGCTGGTTCATCGTGGTGTTCTGGGTGACGAGCATTCTGTTTGTCGGCGTGATCTTTGGCCTGGTGGGATGCGATGGCGGGGTTCAACATCTTCAAGCTTTCTTCGTACATCAAGGAAGAAATTGTCGCTGGTGCTGGCGACGAGTTCTTCCGATCCGGCTTTGCCCACACTGATGGAAAAAATGGAGAAGCTGGGTTGCTCGAAATCGCTGGTGGGCCTGGTCGTGCCGACCGGCTACACGTTCAACACGGATGGCAGTTCGTTGTACATGACGATGGCGGCGCTTTTCGTGGCGCAGGCGACCAACACTCATCTGACCTTCGGGCAGCAGCTGACGATTTTTGCGGTGGCGGTGCTTACGTCCAAGGGAGCGAGCGGCGTATCGGGCGCGGCGTTCATCGCGCTGGTCGCCACGCTGATGGTGATTCCTACGATTCCGGTGGCGGGCATGGCGATTCTGCTGGGGATCGACCGGTTCATGAGCATGGCGCGCGCGGTGGTGAACATGATTGGAAACGGCGTGGCCACGCTGGTGGTAGCGCGTTGGGAAGTGCATCTCTTATGCCAAAACCAACGCGCCAGCGCAAGCTACCTAGCACGGGCGTGACTAGAGTCCCCGCTGCACGTATTCTGCACCCTCCGACCCCACCAGCGCCTGGAATGCACCGTAGTTGTGGCGATCAGCCTACCAGCTGAGAGGGCCGCAGCTGGCCACTCGCGCACACGTGTCTGAGCCAATCTCAATTCTTTCGCCACTACTCCCCAAATCTGACAAGACAAATTCTGCGCGCACCACAAAGCCCGTCATCTGGCGCCAATCCCACAATTCATAAGTTGTCACCTGGTGATCCGGGCCGGCGCAATCAGCCATGCGGCCGGTGCCGGGCTACGCGCAGCACGCAGCCGATCCGGCTTGTATCAAACCGAGCGACACCCACCCCGGCGGGTCGGTTACCGGCGGGCCGGGGCGAAACGCTGCCGTCGTGATCTTGAAGGATTTCGGAACGAGCATTGAAGAAGTGTTCGAAAAGGTCAGCGAGATTGACACTAGCCTATGGTTGGACCACGATACCACGCCGCAGCAACCTCCCTGAGTTAATGAATCTGAACGCTTTACACCTAAGGAGATCTTGACTAGCCAGCGATACGGTGGCATAGTAACCATACCTATTGGCTCAGTCTTAGGCACTCTAGTCCGCTCAGCGGGCCCGTTTCGCGACGGACGTCCATCTCTCTTGACAGAGCCAGGCGCGGGCTAAGTTCAGGAGCACCGCGGTCAAAATGCCCGGCCAATTCGACATCATCGTCGCTGGAGCGGGTCACAATAGTTTGCTTGCGACAGCCTACCTGGCAAAAGCAGGCTATCGCTGCCTGGTGCTCGAAAGCCGCGCCATCGTCGGTGGCGGCGTGAAGACCACGCAATTAACGCTGCGCGGATTCGAGCACGATGTCTGTTCTTCCGCGCACGTCCTGATCCAAGACAGTCCGATTCTGCGCAACGATGAACTAGGCCTCAACCGGTACGGTCTCGAATATCTTTTTCCCGACCCTGTGGTTCACATCCCTTTCCCCGATGGCTCCTACCTAACGCAATGGCGCGACCTGGATCGCACGTGCGAAGAGTTCGCCAAGTTCTCCAAAAAAGATGCGGCTGCCTACCGCCGCATGATGACCGAGTACGAAGAAGTGCAGCCGCTCTTCGCTGAAACCTCCTACACTCCCATCGGCTTTGGGACGCCTCTGAACGAACGCCTGGCGACACATCCCCAGGGCAAGATCTGGCAACGGCGGCTGGCCATGTCCGCGTGGGAGATCATTCGCGACAATTTTGAAGACGAGCACTGCCGCGCGTTCATGGTGTGGATGGCGTATCAGACCGCGGAGCCTCCCGACGCCGCGGTCACCGGGCGACTCGCGTACTCGATTTGCGCGGGGCGCCAGCGTTGGAGCTGGACGACTCCGAAGGGTGGCTCGGGTGCTCTGACACAGGCGCTAGCGCGGTTGATCGAAGCGCATGGCGGCGTGATTCTCACCAACAAAACCGTAACGCGTTTGCTGCTTGAAAACGGAAAATGCGTTGGCGTGGAGTGCAGCGACGGCAGCTCCTGCGGCGCTGAAAAGGCGGTGCTCTCCACGATCCACATCAAGCATCTCGTGGACATGGCGCCCAAGGAAGCGTTCGGCGACGACTTCCTCGAAGGAGTCGAGACGTGGAAGGCGGGCATTACCTTATTTGTGACCCATTACGCTTCGAAAGAGCCTCCGAAATTCCCAGTGGCGGGTGGCACAATTTCTTCGGTCGCATCCGGCACGATGGCAACTCCGGAACGCGGCTTGCGCATTTCCTATGATTTTGCGTGCCGCGCAGTGAATGTGGAAGATCCGCCGCTTCTGATTGTGTGCAGCACGATAGCCGATCCATCGCGAGCGCCCGAAGGCATGCACACGATCAAGATCATCGGGAACCAGCCCTATGAGTTGAAAGAAGGCCCTGAGCACTGGGACAAGATCAAGGATGAAGTTTCCGATGCAAATCTGAAGTATCTGCGACGCTTCGCGCCGAATTTGACCGACGATAAAATTCTTGCCCGAATCGTGGAGAGCCCGCTCGATCTCGAACGCATGAACGCCCACAATTGGCACGGCACGTGCCACGGCGGAGCGCAGAATGCCGCACAAACCGGCGGATTGCGCCCGGTACCCGGATGGGCGCAGCATCGCATGCCGATCACAGGCTTGTATCAGACGGGCGCCACAACGTATCCGGGAGGATCGGTCTCCGGCGGACCCGGAAGAAATGCCGCGGCAGTGATGCTGCAGGATTTCGGCTCGAGCCTTGAGGAAGTGGTGAAAGCGAAATCGTAGTGGGAGAGAACGAATGAGCAAGATTACGCGACGCCGATTCGTGAAAGGCGCGGCCATCGCACCGCTGGCGTTGAAGCATGTGGCGATGCCGCAGGCCGCCGGCGCTTCCGACCGCTTCGACATCGTCGTTGCGGGCGCGGGACACAACAGCCTGATCACCGCGGCGTATCTGGCCAAGGCTGGCTATCGCTGCGTGATCCTCGAAGGCCGGCCCAAAATCGGCGGCGGCGTAAAGACGGCAGAATTGACGCTGAAGGGTTTCAATGATGACTGCTGCTCTACCGCGCATGTGTTCATTCAGGACAACCCGCTGATCAAGAACAACGAGCTGAATCTCCGCGAGTATGGATTGGAGTACATCGATCCCGACCCCATTTTCCACATTCCTTTTCCCGATGGAACCTATCTGACGCAGTGGCGCGACCTGGATCGCACCTGCGCCGAATTCGCCAAATTTTCGAAGAAAGATGCGGCGGCGTATCGAAAGATGCTGGCGGAGCTGGACTCCGTCCGGCCGATTTTGCTGGGAGCTTCTTTTACGCCAATTGGTTTCGCGAAACCTCTAAACGATCAACTGGCAGCAGTGCCGCACGGAAAATTGTGGCAGCGCCGCTTAGCGATGTCCGCGTGGGACATTATTCAAGACACATTCGAAGACGACCACTGCCGCACCTTCATGCTGTACATGTCGCACCTGGCGGCGGAGCCGCCGGATGCGCCGGTAACGGGCCGGCTGGCGTATGGCGCGCCGCGCCAGCAGCATAGTGGAAGGCCTTTGCCGAAGGGCGGTTCGGGAGCGTTGACGCAGGCGCTGGGACAATTCATCGAAGCGCACGGCGGCGTGATTTCGGTCAACAAATGGGTGAAGACCCTGATCATCGAAAATGGAAAATGTGTTGGCGTAGAGTGCAGCGACGGCAGTTCCTATCGCGCCTCGAAGGCCGTGGTGTCTACCATTCACATCAAGCATCTTGTGGATATGGCGCCCAAGGAATTGTGGGGCGAGGATTTTGTTTTTGGCGTGGAAACCTGGCAAGCGGAAAACGCCATGTTCGTGACGCACTATGCCACCAGCGAGCCGCCGATTTACAAAGTGGACGGCGGGACACTTTCGCCGGTGGAGTCGGGAATTCTGGCGTCTCCTTACCGCGCGCTGCGTTTTGGCTACGACGATGCCCGCGGCGCCGTCAATCTGGAGCAACCGCCGCTGCAAATAATCTGTTGCAGCGTGGCGGACGCGACACGCGCGCCGGCGGGAATGCACACATTGAAGGTTCTAGGCTGGCAGCCTTATCAACTAAGGGAAGGCCCGGAACACTGGGACAAGATCAAGTACGACGTTTCCGATGCCAACCTGAAATATTTGCGCCGTTGCGCGCCGAATCTGACGGACGACAAAATCCTGGCGCGCTTCGTGGAGAGTCCTCTCGATCTGGAACGCATGAATCCGCACTTTTGGCATGGCAGCGCCCATGCCGGCGCGCAAAACGCCGCGCAATCCGGAGCAATGCGGCCCATGCTCGGCTGGGCGCAACATCGCATGCCCATTCCTGGCCTTTACCAGACGGGAGCTACCACTCATCCTGGCGGCTCTGTCACCGGAGGCCCGGGTCGCAACGCCGCCACGGTGATGCTGAAAGACTTTGGAACTTCCATTGAAGAAGTAGTGGCGAAGAAAGCGTGAGGCTTCGGAAAGTTTCGATTTTGGACCTGAGGAGAATGGATGATGGGGTGCGAGAGGGGCAAGACCTCAAGAATGATTGCGCCAATTCTGGCCGTGCTTCTTTGTACTTGCGGAATCGCTCGGGGTCAGCAAGCCGCCAAGCGGATGGTTCCGGATAATCCCAGCCCGCATCCCGCGCCGGAACAGCCCCTTCCTTACAGTCACAAGCAGCACCTAGCGTTTAGCTTGCAATGCAAGGACTGCCACACGAATCCCGATCCCGGCACGTTGATGACGTTTCCGCCGACCTCCAAGTGCATGCAGTGTCATGTGACGATCGCCAAGGACAAGCCCGCCATCCAGAAACTCGCCACGTTCGCAAGTTCGAACGAACCCATTCCGTGGGTGCGAGTCTACAAGGTTCTCCCAGGCGTCGCTTGGAGCCACCGCCCCCATCTCGCGGCAGGGGTAAAATGTGAGACGTGTCACGGCACGGTCGCGGACATGTCCGCCATGTCTGAAGTGACCAGCGTGACCACCATGTACAGCTGCCTGAACTGTCACGAGCAGAATCACGCCAAATCCTCGTGCGATACTTGTCACAAACATTGATTCAGGCGCGATTTTTGGAAAGGAACTGCTGGGCCATGGCAATTGAACTTGAAGTTAACGGAAAGCGTTTTACGGTGAACTATCCTCCCGACACGCCTCTTCTGCACGTCCTGCGCGACGAACTCGGCTTGACTGGAACGAAATACGGCTGCGGCGAAGGCATGTGTGGCGCCTGCACGGTTCTGATTGGAGGAGCGGCGCGCCGCTCCTGCCAGATTCCAGCCCGTGCCGCTGTTTCGCGTCCCATCACAACGATTGAGGCTCTGGAAAAAAACGGCAAGCTGCATCCGGTTCAGCAGGCGTTCCTGGATGCCGGAGCGTTCCAGTGCGCGTACTGCACTTCCGGAATGATCATGAGCTGTGTTTCTCTGTTGCAAACGAACGCGCGTCCCAGCACGGAACAGATTGCGCAATCGCTGCAAGGAAATATCTGCCGATGCGGCACGCACCCGCGAATCGTCGAAGCGGTCCAGCAAGCCGCGGCCAGGATGCAGGAGGCTGCGAAATGAACAAGCCTGCAAGAATCGAACCATTTCTTCTCGAACCGGAACGCTATGAATTCCGCGCGCTTCCCATGCACCAGTTTGCGTTGGCGCGGCGCGATTTCTTCAAGGTCCTGGGCGCCGGAATCGCGGTGTTTGCCATCGCCAAGGATGTCTCTGCGCAGGAGACCGCGCCCGGGCCTCGCGGCTTCCACAGCGAAGAATTGCCCAAGGAAATCGGCGCGTGGCTGCACATCGGGGAGGACGGCACGGTCACGGGGTTCGTCGGCAAAGCCGAAATCGGTCAGAACGTGCGCACCACTCTCGCACAGACCATTGCCGATGAGTTGGGAGTGCCTTTCGACAGCGTGCACATGGTGCTGGGGGATACCGCGCTCACACCGTGGGACGCGGGCACGTTCGGAAGCCGCACCACGCCGACCATCACGCCGCAATTGCGTCGGGTGGCGGCAGCAGCGCGAGATCTACTGCGCAAGAAAGCCGCGAAGGAGTGGAACGTGCCGGCCGACAAGCTGATCGCCGGCGATGGAAAAATTACCGATCCCGCGTCGGGGCGCGCTCTTCGCTACTCGGAGCTGGCGCACGAAGACGTGATCGACCACAACAGCCCTCCGGCCAGCGATCCGATTAAACCTGCAGCGCAATGGACCGTCGCGGGTATACCCATCCCGAAGGTGGACGCCAGAGCATTTGTTACGGGAAGCCATCTCTACAGCACGGATTTGCGACCGGAAGGACTGTTGCACGGCAAAGTGCTGCGTCCGGCTTCGTTTGGCGCGGCGCTGATTGCTTACGATGATTCGGAGGCGAAGGGGCAGCCCGATGTTGTGCTGGTGCACGACGGCAATTTTGTTGGCGCCGTAGCTCCAACCGTCGCCGCTGCGGAGAAGGCGCTCTCTGCCATTCACGTGCAGTGGAAAGAAGTGCCGCAAATCTCCGATCAGGAGATTTTTTCGTATTTGAAGAAGAATGCGCAGCCTTCCAATGAGGAGCGCTTCCGTCAAACAAAAGGTTCCGTCGGCGACGGCATGGCTTCCGCCGCGCGCAAGCTCGATGCCACTTACAACGTCGCGTACATTGCTCACGCACCGCTGGAGCCTCGCGCCGCTGTCGCGCAGTGGGCTGGAAACAAGCTCACCGTCTGGATGGGAACGCAGCGCCCGTTTGCCGTGCGCGATGATCTGGCGGACACATTTCACGTGCCGGAAGCGAATGTGCGCGTGATTGTGCCGGACACTGGCTCGGCCTACGGTGGCAAGCATACTAGCGACGCAGGATTGGAAGCGGCGCGACTGGCTCGCGCAGCCGGCGGCCGCCCCGTGAAACTTGTTTGGACCCGCGAGGAAGAGTTCACTTGGGCCTATTTCCGCCCTGCAGGCGTCATCGAGGTGAAAAGCGGCATCGCGGCGGATGGCAAACTCACGGCGTGGGAATTCCACAACTATCATTCCGGAATGTCGGCGATTGAAACGCCCTACGTGGTGGCCAATCAGTTGACGCAGTACCACCAGGTTCCCTTGGTTCTGCGCAGCGGTTCCTACCGCGGCCTTGCGGCAACCGCCAACCATTTCGCGCGAGAAACGCACATGGATACGCTCGCGCACGTAGCATCCATGGACCCGCTGGAGTTTCGTCTGCACAATCTTGCGGATCAGCGCATGCGCGCGGTGCTCGAGGCGGGAGCGAAGGCCTTTGGTTGGCCGCGGCAGAAGGGCGCGGAGGGGCAGGGATTCGGCGTCGCCGCCGGTTGCGAGAAGGGCAGCTACGTTGCCACATTCGCGGAGATTTCGGTGGATCGTAAAGCCGGCGTCGTTCAGGTGAAGAAGCTCGTGGAAGCGTTCGAGTGCGGCGCGATTGTCAATCCCGATGGACTGCGCAACCAGGTAGTGGGCGCCATGATTCAAGGCATGGGAGGCGCGCTGTTCGAGGCCATTCAATTTCAGAATGGCAAGATCACGAACGCGCGTTTTTCCAGCTACCGCGTGCCGCGGTTCCGCGATCTTCCGCAGATCGAAGCGATTCTTGTGAATCGCACCGACATTCCGTCCGCTGGTGCGGGCGAAACGCCGATCATGGCCATTGCGCCGGCAATCGGCAATGCATTTTTCGACGCCACAAAAGTCCGGCTGACAAATCTGCCGCTGCATCCGGAACGTTACTTGGCTTGAAGGGTGCGCGGGCTAAGAGGAAAGGAGTGTGACGTGAATACGGAAAACACTCCATTTAGCCATATTTCAATGATGGAGTTTGCGTGCCCTGCTGCTGACCTCTGCCACCGCGCCAGTCGCTATGGCCCAAGACAAGGTCATCAAAAAGGCTCCCATGGGGCAATCCGATCCGAGTTCGGGCAAGGCGATGTACACAAGTTATTGCGCCCCGTGTCACGGTGCCTCCGGCAAGGGCGATGGCCCGGTCGCGAGTGAATTCAAAGCCGCTCCGGCGAACCTGACGCAATTCACAAAGAACAACCAAGGTGAGTTTCCTTCCAGCCATCTCTGGGCCATGCTGCAATTTGGCGCGCCCACTCCGGCGCATGGCTCGAGCAATGTGCCGGGATCAAAGTGCTAAACCAGATCAACTTCTCCTGAGCGTGAACTAGCCGAGCAATTCGGAGTTAGCCGAACGGCGGTCCGTGAAGCAGTAAAGGCATTGCGCGAGAAAGGTCTCGTAGAAGCATATCCGGGTCGGGGAACCTTCATCACGGATGGACGCTCGTACACCATCCGGCAGTCTCTGGACCGCATGATGCGCTCCGGACACGAAGGTTTCACCTCGCTTGCGGAGGTACGGGAAATTCTTGAGCCAGAGATTGCAGCGCTCGCAACGACGCGAGCCTCGGAAGAAGATCTGGAGGCGATGCGGGAACAGGTGGCCGCAATGGACGCCGCCAAGGGAGATCCGGAGGCATACATCGAAGCAGACCTCGATTTTCATCTGGCGCTCGCCGAAGCCGCCGATAACTCAATTATCCTTTCGCTGATTGACTCGATCGTGGGCCTGTTGCGCGAGCAGCGCATGGGAATCTTCCAGGTCGACGGCGGCCCGGAGCGTGGTCAGTATCACCACAAGCGGATTTTGGAGGCAATTGAGCACCGGGATCCCGTGGGTGCGCGGGAAGCGATGAAAGCACACTTGAGGCAGGTACGCGAGGATTCACGGCGGGCACCCAGCGGACAAGACTGAAAAGAATCAGGCGGGCAGAATGATTCGGGAGGCAAGCTCAGTGGCTAAGCTAGGATTCGTCGGACTCGGGGTGATGGGCAGCGAGATGGTGAACCGGCTGCTCAGCAAGGGCCACAGCGTCACTGGGTATAACCGCACGCGTTCGAAAGCGGAACGGCTGATCAAGAAGGGAATGAAGTGGGCCGATTCGCCGCGAGCTGTGGTGGAATCGGATGTGATCTTTTCCATGGTGACGAATTCCGCAGCTCTGGGCGCCATCATGAATGGGCCTGACGGCATGCTTTCAGCAGTCACGCCAGGAAAAATATTCGTTGACATCAGTACGGTCAGTCCGGCATTCAGCCGGGAGATCGCCAACAAAATCCGCGAAAAGGGCGGAGACATGGTCGACGCGCCCGTGTCCGGAAGCGTGATCACGCTGCAGCAAGGCAGGCTCTCGGTAATGGTGGGCGGGCGCAAAGAAACATTCGAAAAAGTAAAACCGCTGCTGCTGGATATTGGGCCCAAGGTGACCTACGTCGGGGAAAACGGCCTGGCGCTGGTAATTAAAATTGCAACGAACCTGAGCCTCGCCGTGCAGATGCTGGCCTTTTGTGAGGGCGTGCTGCTGGCGGAAAAAAGCGGGATTGCGCGGGAGACGGCGGTGGATGTGCTGACGCACAGCGTGATTGCGTCGCCGATGGTGCAGTATCGCGGGCCGTTCGTGCTGAAGCAGCCGGAAGAAGCGTGGTTCGACGTCAACATGATGCAGAAGGACCTGCTTCTGGCCTTAGAACTTGGGCGGCAACTGGACGTGCCCATGCCCACAACGGCCACGACCAACGAATTTCTGACCGCCGCGCGCGGCATGGGGCTGGCGGAAAAAGACTTTGCAGTGGTGTTCGATGTGTTGGCGCAAATGTCCGGGGTGCATGCATGAAAACTGCTGACGGATCCCACGAAGACGGAAACAGCGGCGCAGGCAGCAGGCCCCGGCACTTCCGACCGCTTCGACATCGCACCTGAGGCAACTCACAAAGATCAACCACGGTGAGTTTCCTTCCAGCCATCGCTGGGCCGTCCTGCAATTTGTCGCGCCCGCTCTGGCGCATGGGTCGAGCGATATGCCGGTATGGGGCAACTTGTTCGGTTCGCTGGATCCGCGATCCGCATGATCCGGTGAAAGTGAATCAGCGCATCCAAACCCTGGTCGACTACGTTAATACACTCCAGGCGAACTAGCGGCGGCAAGGGCATTGGACGCAAGGCAGGGTCGTCGGTCGCTCGACCGTTGCGGTGCGCCTCGACGGGGCTTCGCCTAAGAGACGCCTTTGTGCGTTATAGTGTCACAATCTTTTTCTCGCCGGAGACTTTCATGACACGTTCCATTCTCGTCTTGCTGCTGATGGCGAGTTCCCTCTGGGCTCAGCAACCTGCAATCCCTGAAATACCTTACCGTTCCGTGCCTGACTTTCTCAAACTGCCGCCCGACTTGTATTTCGGAGAAGTTGCTGGAGTCGCGGTCAACTCCAAAGGACACATCTTTGTTTTCTCGCGTGGCAACACCACCGGGCCGGCGTACGGAGCGGCCTCCGCACAACTTTTGGAATTCGCCCCGGACGGCAAATTTATCCGCGAGATTGGGCACAACCTGTACGCCTGGTCTTACGCGCATACGGTGAAGGTCGATCCGCAGGACAACATCTGGGTAACCGACAAGGGTTCGGACATGGTCATCAAGTTCAATCCGGAAGGACGCGTCGCCATGGTTTTCGGCCGCAGGCAGGAGGCTTCCGATGAGGGAACGGGCCCCCTGAAAAAGGTCCAGCCGCCACTGCCGCCCGAGGATGGAATGTTCCGGCAGGTAACCGACGTGGCCTGGGATGCTGACGGCAACACGTATATCAGCGACGGCTACATCAATTCCCGGGTTGCCAAGGTCGACAAAGACGGCAACTGGCTGAAATCCTGGGGCGAGCCGGGCGACAAGCCGGGGCAGTTCAGCACGCCGCACAGTATCGCGCTCGATGCGGAAGGAAACGTCTATGTGGCTGATCGCGGCAATGCGCGCATACAAGTGTTCGATGGTAACGGCAAATTCCTTCGCCAGATCGTGATCGACGCGTCGGCCGATCCAGATGCACGCCCGGCCATTGGCAACAAACCCGCCCAGCCCGCAGGCGCTCGCAAGCCCGGGGCGCCTTGGGCCGTCTGCATCACTCCTCCACCGCACCAGGTGCTGTACAGCTCCGATGCTTTTCCTGGTCGCATCTATAAGTTGAGCTTGGACGGAAAGTTATTGGGCATGTTCGGCAAGTCAGGAAAGCAACTCGGGCAGTTCGGGTGGATTCACGAAATGGCCTGTCCCTCTGAAAATGAACTTTACGTTGCCGAAATCCTGAATTGGCGCGTGCAAAAGCTCCTTTTAGACACGACACACTGAGAAAAGGGCGTGACCATCCCGTAATATCAGGGCCTTTGACAGGGTCAACCTGGTTGTATCCAAACGGAAGTTGACGGAATCGCTCGCGATCAGCAAAGAAATCGGGAGCCGTCAAACAACCATCAAGTTCGAGTTGGCCACAATTCTCTACCAGGAAGGCGATTTGCCGCATTGACATGCCCTTTTATAGGGCGTTTTTATGGCGGCACAATGGATGGCCGGTTCCCGGCTCGCGGTTTCCAGATCACCTGGCGGCATCCTGACGATACATTCCGGAAAACTTCAGTAGGTGGTTTCGAGCTGCGCTCGTAAAATCTATAAGGGAACCGCTCCGCCACGCTTTGGCCTGGTTCGGACGAACACTTTAGCAGTTGGCTTAGGACTTCCGGCGACGCAGCCACATGCAAAATCGATTCATGAAGGTTCTCTAGGGCAAACATATGGTAGGACGAAGTCTCTTTGACCTGGTTCTAAGCGATTTGATAACAGTGGAAGAGGGCTGCACGAGCCCGGCCTGCGGGAGGTACTTGTGAACTACGCTGCGCTGTTTCGCTCCGCGCTGGTTGCGCTGCTCAGGAATAAGATGCGAAGCATTCTAACGGTCCTGGGGATCACCATCGGAATTGCGGCGGTCATCTGTGTGGTAGCCATCGGCAAAGCGGGGCAAGCGCGCGTCGAACAGCAACTCAATAATCTCGGGGACAATTTCGTTTGGATTGAAGCCGGGGGCCGTGCGGTCAACGGAGTCCGTACGGGCACGCACGATACAAAGACGTTGGTTATGGCCGATGCGATCGCAATTAAAAATCAGATCTCGCTGATCAAAAGCGTTTCACCCAACGTCGATGATCCCGTGCAGGTTGTGTACGGCAACCAGAATTGGCACACGTCCTACCGGGGAGTTTCACCCGAGTATTTCGAAATAAAGCGCTGGTATGTGGATCAGGGCGCTATCTTCTCGCAGGATGACGTGGACCGCGCCGCGGATGTTTGCACGATTGGGCGCACGGTACGCGATCAGCTCTTTGGCGTGGAAGATCCTATCGGTAAAGTGATCCGCGTCAATAATCTGCCGTGCAAAGTTGTGGCCACCCTTCATCCCAAAGGACTGTCCCTCGACGGAAGAGACCAAGACGATACCGTCATCCTGCCTTACACCATGGCGCAAAAGAAAATAAAGGGGACTACCTGGCTCGACGACATTTTGTGTTCGGCAGTGTCGCAAGACGCCGTCAAGATCGCGGGACAGGAAGCGACCGCGTTGCTGCGGGACCGCCACAAGTTGCGCCCCGAGCAAGAAGATGACTTTAATATTCGCAATCCCGAGGACATAATTCAGGCGCAACTCGATTCGAGCAAAACCCTGACCATCCTCCTGATTGCGATCGCCTCAGTTTCACTGATCGTCGGGGGAATCGGCATTATGAACGTGATGCTTGTTTCCGTAACAGAGCGCACGCGCGAGATTGGTGTGCGCGTGGCAGTGGGCGCGACTGAAGAAGCGATCCAACTTCAGTTCCTCGGTGAATCCATCATGCTTAGTTTGGTTGGCGGGGCTGCTGGAGTGCTGTTCGGAATCGTTGGGTCGTATTTGGTTGGCCAAACGCTCCATTGGCCGATACAGATGTCCGCCGAAGCTATCGTGGTGGCGGCGGCATTTTCAGTCGCCGTTGGCGTATTTTTTGGATACTACCCGGCGCGGAAGGCTTCTCTGCTCGACCCCATTGAAGCGCTGCGGTACGAGTGAAGCATCGTCGAATTGCGATTTCAGGGACGGTACATGAAGACAAAAGGTCGGTGGCTGATCACGACGGGGGTTGTGATCGTAGGCGTGCTAGTCGTCGCGTTCGGACTGAACCGCAATACGCAAGCGCAGCACTTCACGGCGAAGGTGGAACGCGGCGAGATCAACGACGTTGTAGACGCGACGGGAACAATCAACGCGGTGATCACTGTCCAGGTGGGATCGCAGGTTTCCGGGACTATCGCCAAACTGAATGCTGATTTCAATTCACGAGTACATAAGGGTGATGTGGTCGCGCTCATCGATCCCGCTTTGTTCAAAGGCGCCCTTTTACAGGCCACCGCGGATTTAGAAAACGCGCAGGCCAATCTCGCGGCGGCACGCGCAAACCTGCAAAAAGCGAAGGCCGGATTGGTACAGACCAAGGCGGACTACGACCGTGCTGTTCGATTGACCACGGAGGGCGTTACGAGCCAACAGCAATTGGACCTGGCCAAATCGAACTATGACTCAGCCAATGCCTCGGTGGGAGCGGCGGACGCCAACGTCACGCAAGCCGCAGCCCAGGTCAGTCAGAAGGAGGCAGCGGTGACCGTGGCCCAAACGAATCTGGACTATACGGTGATTCGATCTCCAATCGACGGCACCGTCGTGGCGCGTAATGTGGACGTGGGGCAAACTGTCGCCGCATCCCTGCAAGCGCCAACAATTTTTACCATCGCGCAAGATCTCAAAAAGATGTGGGTTTACGCCAAGACAGACGAGTCGGACGTCGGCAACATCAAGATCGGAAGACCGGTGACGTTCAAGGTGGACGCCTTCCCGAAGGACACGTTTCAGGGTGTGGTCAGCCAAGTACGCATGAACGCAACGACGGTGCAAAGCGTGGTGACCTACGACACGATCATTGAATTCGCAAACCCGGAGTTGAAACTTTTTCCGGGAATGACGGCGTACGTGACTATCCCCGTCGCTACGGTACAGAATGTCTTGAAGCTGCCCAATACCGCGCTCCGCTACAAGCCTCCGATGACCGCGGAAGAGATTCTGGCAATTTACAAAAAATACGCAATCGAAGGAAATGGAGAAAGACTGGCCGCGGATGACCCTATCGCTACTAGCGGTTCCGCACCGCAGAATCCGCCCCGAGTGCCCAAAACAGACACAGCCGTAGTGTGGAAGCTCCATCCCGACAACACAACGGAGCCGGTGAAAGTTTCTCTGGGAATCACGGATCATGCGTATACAGAAGTAACGGCGGTTCTCAAAGGGCAACTCAAGCAAGGGGATGACGTTATTATTAGGTCGGTAGCAGCGAAATCTCAGGGCCTAGGGGGACTACGGAGGTAAGGATCAGCAACGCGAAGCGACACGAAGGAATGGATGCCAGCTTTTGACCAAATCCAAGCTACGCCAAGCAGCGCGGCAGCCAGTGCGGTGTTACGCGTCGAAGAGTTGCACAAATACTACGAATTGGGAGAAACACGCGTCCACGCACTGCGCGGCGTTAGCCTCGAAATCCAGCGCGGCGAATTCGTGGCCATCATGGGTGCCAGCGGCAGCGGCAAGTCAACTTTCATGAATATTCTTGGGTGTCTCGACCGCGCCAGCGCGGGACGATACTTGCTTGAGGGAATCGACGTTTCACAACACGATAAGAAGGCCCTGGCGCTGATTCGAAACCAGAAGATCGGTTTTGTTTTTCAGGGATTCAATTTGCTGGCGCGGACCACGGCGCTTGAAAATACTGAGCTGCCGACGCTCTACACAAAAATCGACAAAGCAGAGCGCGAAAAACGTGCCTCCGAAGCCCTGGCGTTGGTCGGTCTGGCCGAACGCGCGCAGCACTATCCGTCGCAGATGTCCGGGGGACAGCAACAGCGCGTGGCTATTGCCAGAGCCTTGGTCAACCGTCCGTCAATCCTGCTCGCCGACGAGCCTACCGGGAATCTTGACAGCCGTACCTCGGTGGAGATTATGCAGATCCTTCAGGATTTGAACGACAAGGGATTGACCATTGTTTTGGTGACGCATGAGCACGACATCGCACAATTCGCCAAACGAGTGCTGGTTTTCCGCGACGGTAGGATTCGCAAAGATGATCCGGTGATCAACCGGCCGAGGGCGGCTGAAGTGCTGAAGGCTTTGCCGACACTCGAGGATTAGGCCGAGTTAGGCGCGCTGAGGAGACCGGGAAGTGAGAAGTGACCACGTCCGCCGCTTGAAGTCTGAAACCGACTAAACGCGAGGCGGGCAACCAGCGACCGCCCAAGGAAGAAAGCTCGACGGCTTAGAGCTTGTCAGCGGTTTGATCGGAAATTCTGATGATCAGCCATGCTTTGGTGACATACCATGCAGGACTCTCGTGCCGAACCTGCCACTGCAGAAACCAAGGCGTAGGTGAGACCATGGTTGCTCCAGGTAACTACCTTAAAGCCTTGGTCGGTCCGGTAGTGAAAGGTCAGCGCGCCGGAACGGACTTCATCTCCACCAGCCACCGCGGCAGACTGGCTTGATGCAACCAAAAGGCTGATTCTCTCTTTCTGCTTTTCGTAGATTATCAGGGCTGCCGGGCTCCCTCGGTAACTCACCAAGCTTGCGCCTGCGAGCTGGTAGGTAGGTATGCTGCCGGGTGTGGACTGCGGCAATCGAAACTGAAACGGGACCTTGCCCGTGAACCATGATGACACCTGTTCAGGAGAATCCGACCGGATTCCGAGAGCAAGATTGCCATCCAGATAGCTGCGGTGAGTAGTCACCGCCGTTTCCACATAGTCCGCAGCGCGCAGTTGGCGCACGGCACTAGGCACAAACGCGAGAAGCATTGCCGTGACAGCCAACGTCGCCGCTAGCAATCTGAGCCTCACAACGCGCCGAACCGGGTCAGCGAATCCGTTCCCCACACTGCGCAAGAGACGTTTGTAGAAGTTTTCGCTGGCAAGTATCGGGCCAGAGTGCTTTTCAACCGCCACAGCCACGCGGGCGCGAAGCGCAGGTGGGGCGGAATACAATGGTCGCGATCGATGTAGAAGCCGCGAGAGAGCCCGCTCAGTCTCTACGCTCGCCCGGCAATTCGGGCAGACTTCCAGGTGTGCACGAAAATCACGCAGTTCCTGGCCCTGGAGGCGATCGTCCAGATAACGCAGCGCCTTTAGACTGACCTCATCGCAGGGGCTCATTGGGTATCCTTAGCTGCTCAAAATGGTCGGGTCATCAGAGCCGCAGTACCTATTACAAAACACGCGAAGGAGGAAAATATTCCCGACCTTAGCAATAAAAGCACACTGCCTTTCAGTTGCAGCTTCCTTTCCAGCTCGTTCATTACCGCCGACAGGAGTCGCGGCGATTCACCTACGTTGCCTGATCCCACGCTGGGAGTCCTTTGCGTCGTCGGCCTTCGTTCCTGACGGCGCCACAGTTGTCGCGGCAAGTAGATCTCGAAGCTTGGAACGCGCCCTGGCGAGTCGAGACATGACCGTACCCACGGGACACTTCAGCATCGCTGCAATCTCCTCATAGGAGAGCTCTTCATATTCCCGCAATAGAATGATCTCGCGGGACTCCAGGGGAAGCTGCTCGATCGCGTGGCGGACCTGTTCGCGCTCCAAATCGCTTACGTAGGCCGCATGGGGATCTTTTGAGGAATCCACCGCGCGATTCTCGCCATACTCGTCCGAATCCAAGTCGACGACATCGGACTTCCGTTGCCGAAGTTGGTTCAGCCAGATGTTGCGCAGGATGGTGAATAACCAGCTTTTGACATTGCTGTCGGGCCGCAACCTCTCCATCGCACGAAGCGCGCGAAGACACGTTTCCTGTACCAGATCCTCGGCTTCCGCTTGATTTCGGGAAAGAACCAAAGCGTAGCTGTACAGCCCGTCCAGATACTCTCGGAGATCAATCGTCAGTGGCGTATGGCCGTTTGAAGGCCCGAATCGCATGCCTTACCCCGTGCAGCTGCGGCCCGGAATGGCAGGATTGGTATCGTTCGCCAGGAGGACCGAGGAGTAGTCCGCTGTCGTCAGTGACGGAGTGGGGGCCATTTTCGTGCACAGCATAAGTAAGCTGTGGTTAGTTGGATGACAAAGACTGCGGAAACGCTACAGGCATTCGACCGACCTTGTAGATCACTTGCTGGCCAAGCGAGTGAGCCGGAGTTAACATTCTTTGAATGGCCCACCCGCCCGAGCAACGATAGTTCTCCGTAGGAGCAAGCTTATGGGTTCACGAGAGATGCAAAACGCAGCCTTGGTCACACGTGAGGCGCATCAAGCGCTCTTGGATCTTAAGAAGCTTGTAGACACGGCTACCCAGAGACACATGCGGCTGAATTGGAGACCGTGGGTCAAGCAGTCTGCAGTCTGCGACAACCACAAGCAGATGCTCTGGCTCCACCAGATGGCGATGGCCGCAGGGTTCGAGATTGAGAAGGCTGCATCGCAGGGTTGTCGAACGCTTTCCTCGTCCAATCCTGCGGTTGGCTTGTCCTTCGGCTGAACGAATCCCATGCCTCCCTGCATCAACTCTGTGATTTCTCCCCGCCGAGCTTTGAGGTGAGGAAGATCGCTGTCTGCGACAAATCCATTCGGCGGTTGTCGCCCAGCGTGAGCGTCGCTTGCCTTCTCGATCTCGTCGAAAAGGAGAAAATGACAGTTTCACGATGAAAGCGTTTCCTGGGTGATCAGCGCGTGCGTCTCGCGGTGGCCCAGATATCCCGGGGGCGAGCCGATCAGCTTTGCGATTTCGTGTGAATGTTAACTGCGTTCTCCTCTACTCGGATGCAAGCCAGGGGTATCCAGATCAAGAATCAAGCTTTTGTCCGCCCGTGAGCGCGGCGATCCGCGACTCGGCCCTTGCGCGACAAAGCTGCCGAGCCCTTAACAACTTTGAGAGGCAAGTCTTCGTGGGTCAGAAACTGGAGTTGGCTATCAACTGCATCCGGTTGTCCACTATTGCTGCTTCTGATGTAATGACCGTCGCTTTGTAAATGATGGGATTTCTTATCATCGGCCAACTGAATATTGAGAATGTGTTTCAAGCGACGAAGCAACTTGGGATTGCCGACTGGAAAAATGATCTCGACGCGATGACTCAAGTTGCGTCGCATGAGGTCAGCGCTGCCGAGATAAATTTCCTCGTTGCCCCCGTTCCGGAAATAGTAGACCCGACTATGCTCCAGAAAACGGCCCACGATACTGGTAACGCGGATATTGTCGCTGAATCCGCTAACCAAAGGCCGCAAGCAGCAGAGTCCTCGTACCAGCAGGTCAACCTTCACTCCCGCTTGCGAGGCGCGATACAGCAGCCTGATCATTTGCGGATCTTCCAGTGCGTTCATTTTGAAGATCAGATGGCCACGTTCGCCCTTCTCCTGAAGCGCAATTTCCCGGAGGATCATTTTTTCGAGGCGCTGTCGTAGATTGACGGGCGCCACCAGGAGCTCGTGGGGTTCGTTTTTCCGGGAATATCCTGTCAGTGAGTTGAAAAAGTACGTGACATCATCCGCGAGTTTTTCATCGCACGTCAAAAAACCGAAGTCGGTGTAGATGCGCGCGGTCGTGGGATTGTAGTTGCCTGTTCCTAGATGCACGTATCGGCGAATGACTTCGCCTTCGCGGCGGACCACCAGGGCAACCTTGGAATGGACCTTCAGGCCAACCAATCCGTAGACAACATGCACGCCGGAATCTTCCAGTGTTCGCGCCCACTCGATGTTGCTTTCCTCGTCGAACCGCGCCTTCAGTTCGACGAGGACGGATACCTGTTTTCCCTGCTCGACGGCCTCAAGGAGAGCGGCCACAATCGGCGAGTTGCGGCCCACGCGATACAGCGTCACCTTGATGGCCAACACGTTTGGATCGCGCGCGGCCTGCTGGAGGAATTCCACAACTGGCTGAAAGGATTCGTAAGGATGATGGAGAAGGAGATCTTCGCGGCGAATGGCGGAGAACACGTCTTCGTCAGCATCGACCCCAAGACTGGGCGGAACGGATGGCAAGAAGGGCTTATCCTTCAAATCGGGGCGGTCAATTGTACTCAATTCCATGAGCCGTCCGAGGCCGATCGAGCCCCGGATGCGGTAGACATCTTGTTTGTCGATGGGAAGATTACTGGCCAAAATCTCGAGAATCTTCTCGGACATGTTTGCGTCTACTTGCAAACGGACTACGGAGGTAAACCGCCGCTTTCTGATGGCCTCTTCGACGCTTTCCAGCAGATCGTCGCTCTCCAGTTCCTGAACTGCAACTTCCGCGTCGCGAGTTACCCGAAAAGGGTAAGCCTCCACGATCTCCATTCCAGGAAACAGCAAATGGAGATTGGCAGTGATCAACTGCTCTAACCACACGAATACCCTTTCGGACTCTGACGGTTTGGAAGTCTTCCCATGACGCGAACTCGAGATTACCGGAACCAGCTGGAGCAGGGAGTCCGGGACTTTCACACGAGCGAAGTTTTCCGTGCCTTGGTTGTCCCCTACGACCACGGCCAGATTCAAACTGCCGCCAGAGATATGCGGGAACGGGCGGCCGGGATCGAATGCCAAGGGTGTGAGAACGGGGAACACATGCTGAAGGAAATACGTGTCCATCGCGGACCGTTCTTCCGGAGTTAAAGAGGAAATGTCCGCGATGCGCACACCTTCGCGCTCAAGGGCCGGCAGAAGTGTATCGCGCAAGAAATCTTGGATCTCTTCAACGAGTTGCCGCACTTCCTGGCGAATCCGTTGCAATTGAATCGCCGCTGGCAGGCCATCAACGCTGGCCTCTTGTAGGCCGCTCGCCGCCTGCTCTTGCAGACCCGCGACTCTCACCATGAAGAATTCATCTAGGTTGGAGCTGACAATCGAGAGAAACTTTACCCTCTCCAAGAGCGGATTTCCCGGATCCTGTGCCTGTTCCAGAACCCTTCTCTGGAACTGTAATAAGCTTAATTCGCGGTTGATGTAGAGCTCGGGCGACTCCAGGGTGAGATTCGGCGGACTAGGCGACCCTTCCGAAGATGGCAGCGTGACGGGAGTTGCGACGCCCGAAACCTCCTTCGATTCTTCCGAATTCAATCCGCCAATTGGGGAAGTCTGCATAAGACCCCCTATTCTACTCGGTTCCTGCAAGAAAGATCTCCGCAACGCGGTTTCCAAGAAAATCTCGGCAATCGCGTGGGCAGCTCACCCATGATGAGTCAGCATCTCACGCGGTGAGTTTCCGGTTCGATGTGGCCAGACTGTTAGTTTCCTCGAAGTATCCTCCGATGTCAAAAACGTGCTCCTCACTTCTCGCGGCCCTTACCCCGCTCTGTATCCGAAACAACGGCCCTGCCCAAATGGCCGCCGGCGCCACTCACACCGATTTTCATGTCAACCTCCAATACTGGTCTAACGAACAAATTGAGTTTCCGGCGACCTTCGCCGTGATCTCAATTTCGGGCTTTGCGACCTCTACAGAATCACAGAGGCTTCCTCAAAATTCAGCCGAGGATTGCGAGGGTGGAGCTTGCTTGAGTCTCCATAGCCCAGGTTGCAGAGAAGATTGACCTTCCACTTGCCGTCAGGAAAAAATGCCGCATTCAGTTTGTCTGTGTCGAAACCGGACATCGGCCCGCAGTCTAAACCCAAAGCGCGTGCAGCCAGGATGAAGTATGCCGCTTGGAGGGAACTGTTGCGGAAAGCGTTCTCCTCAATCAGGGGTTTATTTCCGGCGAAGTAGGAGCGTAGATCACCATGCGGAAAGAGCTTGGGAAGATGCTCATGGAATTCCGTGTCCCAGGCGATGATCACGGTTACAGGAGCAGCCATGGTTTTGTCGACATTGCCAGGCGCGAGAACTGGCTTGAGGAGCGCCTTGGCGCCTGGAGTGGTTAGAAAAACGAACCTGGCAGGCGATCCGTTGGCACTGGTCGGCCCGAGACGTGCCAATTCGTACGCCTTACGCAGGAGCTCTACTGGCACGGTTTCGGGAAGCCACGTGGAGTGGGTCCGCGCTTCGCGAAATAGCTGGTCGAGGGCCTCCCGTGAGATCGGTGCTTTGACGGCGGCAAGAGTTCGAGGTTCAGATTGACTATGCATTTGGTTCTCTCCTTTTATTAGGCGCGTTCAGCGCGCGCGGCGGGCATCCAGGCTGAACGGTCCTGCTCCGAAGTGAGAAATCAGCACGGCGCCGCCGAGCATGGAAACATTCTTCATGAACAGAATCATTTGGATCTGCGCCATCATGGGATCGGTTACGGTCCAGAACTTATGCATCATCAAGCTGACAGGGACCAGGAAAAGCACAATGAGCCAGGCGCCCAGTTTTGCGCGATAACCTAACAAGATGCTCAAGCCGCCGGCAATGGCCAGCACGCCGGAAAGTGGAACCGCGATCGCAGCCAAAGGCACGCCGTGCGAAGCCGCATAGCCGATGGTTTGCTTGTTAAAATGATTGGCTCCAGCCATCAGGAAAATCAGCGCGAACAAAAACCGTCCCCAAACGACTACCGCTCCCTGCCAAGAGCTTATTGCCCCCACATCTTTGGAAATTACGATCGAATTCGTTGCCATGCACTTCCTCCCTTTGCTTGTTGAATCTGCTTACGAGCAACCGCGCAAACTAAGCTTGTCTGCACCGGCTGAAATCGATTTCCTTTCGTTTTTCAATCAGCGTGCCGCTGAGTGGGCGTTCTTTGGAGCCGGGAAATTCACGTGGGCCCACGCCGAAAACTTCGTTGGCTGCCGGCCTGCGATCTTGTTTGCGAGCGCAATTTGGTCACGCGAATCGGAACCTAAGTACGTGTGCGCCTGAAAGTAATTGAACATTTCCGCTATCTCGGCGGCCCCAGGAAAAAGACCCGCGAACACTTCCTTTGGCACTTGGTTGAACGAGAAGTTGTGACCCTGTCGATTTAGCGAATCGATAATTTCATTGAAGCTCATGAAATCGCCGACTAAGGGCAGATACTCGCCATGGCCGGCCTGATCGGGGTGCGCGAATGCTCCGGCCACGGTGTCGCCAAGTTCCGTAATGTCGCCCATGTGAATGCTCCGCACAGTTGGATCAAGCGGGAGAGCCCAGCCCGCGGATTCGTCAGTCTGTTTTTGCGGAGCAAGAACGCCGACAAGGTTCTGATAGTAGAAAGGCGCGACGACGAAGGTATGATTCGCAAACCCGGCTTCTTTCACTACCCGATCAACCTTGGCCTTGCCGGTAAAATGGGGAACGTGAAACTTGCCTCCGCTGATCGCTTCCACATCAGGCAGCGTGGACCAGACAAAGTGCTTAACGCCCTTATCCTTGGCGGCAAGTACCGCAGCGGTTGCCTGCTCGGCCTCGTCGGTACCTTCTTCCCGAAAATTGGTGACTAAAAATACGCCATGCGCCCCTTCAAATGCAGCCGTAAGGGTTTCGGGGCGATTCAAGTCCACTTGGACGACTTCGTCTGCGAGTTCGCGATGCTTGGCCGGATTGCGAGTCAGAGCGCGTACCTTGAATTGATTGCCGGCTTGAAGGGCGCGTACTACGGCGCCTCCTTGTTGCCCCGTTGCGCCGACTACGGCGATCAGTTTCTTATTTGTGCGTTCCATATGCAGTGTGCCTCTCTTTCACTATCTATTGATGACACTTCTATTGATATAGATATATTCTTCTGGACATCGGTTATATAAAAGGGCAAAATAGTTTCGTCATGGATAAGACCTCGCGAGACCCGGTTCACTGTTGGCTGGTATTGGTGAAGGCCTTTCAGTCGGCTTCGAAATATCTCTATGCGGGACTAGCGGAGACGGGAATCGACGACACCGATTTCCGGATCCTTGAGGCCCTTTTGAACAAAGGGCCTTTGCCGGTGAATACGATCGGGCCAAAGGTGCACCTTACGCCCGGCTCGATCAGTACTGCCGTTGACCGCCTCGTCGGAAGGGGCCTGGTAAGCCGGGTCGAGAGTCCTGAGGATCGGCGCGTCCGCGTCGTATCGCTCACCTCAAAAGGCAAGAGATTGATCGCGCCGGTCTTTCGCAAACACGTAGCCGAAATCAGGAAAGTCTTTGCCGATGCGAGCCCGAAAGAGTTGCGAGCTCTTGAAACGACATTGAAAAAGATTGGCAAGCGCGCCGAGAGTCTGGGGACTGGAGTCAATCCAAAGTGTTTAATCCAACGATGACATAGCGGTGTAGTGCGCCAATCAATCGAAATGAAAGTTGTCCTGGAGAAGTGACGTAAATGCAGATTGGAATCGACAGTTTCGCAGCAGCTATTTCCGACCCGGCCACAGGGTTAACGCTCAGCCCGGTGGAGCGCATGCACCATCTACTCGAAGAGATTGAGCTCGCCGATAAGGTCGGCCTGGACGTCTTCGGCATTGGCGAACATCACCGCGCGGAGTTCCTCGACTCAGCTCCGGTTGTGATCCTCTCCGCTGCCGCCACACGCACGGAGAATATCCGTCTCACCAGCGCAGTCACGGTTCTCAGCGCCTCCGACCCCGTTCGCGTCTTTCAGGAGTTCGCGACTCTCGACTTGATCTCGCGGGGCCGCGCCGAAATTGTCGCCGGTCGCGGTTCGTTCGTTGAGTCGTATCCCCTCTTTGGGCTGCGTCTCGAAGATTACGACTCGCTTTTTGCCGAGAAGCTCGATCTTCTACTGAAGATCCGGGCAAGCACGCAAGTGCACTGGTCCGGCAAATACCGCGCCGCGCTTACCGGCCAGGCAATCTACCCTCGCCCACTGCAGGATCCGCTCCCCATATGGGTCGGTGTCGGTGGCACGCCAGAATCTTTCGTTCGCGCAGGAATGCTCGGACTTCCTCTCATGGTTGCCATCATCGGCGGTGAGCCCAGACGCTTCAGGCCTCTTATTGACCTCTATCGCGAGGCTGGGCGTCGCGCCGGTCATTCTCCCGAGCAACTCACCGTAGGTCTTCATTCCATCGGCTTTCTCGCGGACACCACGGACGAAGCCGCCGAAATATTCTTTCCAGGCTATGCGCACACTTTTACCGAAATCGGCAAGGAGCGCGGCTGGCCACCCGCCACGCGCGCTCAGTTTGACGCCCTGCGCGGACCTACCGGCGCGCTGCTAATCGGCGACGCTAAAACGGTCGCGAAAAAGATCCTTTACGTGAATGAAGTTCTCGGTGGCATTTCGCGCGTCACATTCCAAATGGGTGTCTCCACGCTACCACACGAAAAAATGTTGCGCGCCATAGAAATCCTCGGCACTCAAGTGGCGCCCATTGTCCGGAACGAGCGGAGTGTCACTGCTGTACGCGCGTGAGGCTTTTCCTTGCGATGGTCCGTGAACTGAAAGGAGCTGGTGATGCGGAAAGACGAATACGAGATTTTTGAAGCTCTCAATCCTTTCTTCGAAGTCGTCATGGAAGGCTTACGCGGACTTGTTGATGGCGACCACTATTTCGACACCATTGCCGAAGACGCATTTTTCGAGTTCCGATATCAATTTCCCGGCTGGCCGCTGACGATTCGAGGGCGAGCCAATCTGATGGCTGGCTACTCGGGATACGGCAAGACGATCAGGCTTCACTCCGGCGACGCACTTGTTGTGCATCGCTCTCAGGATAGTCGCGTCGTGATCCTCGAATACGAAGTGCACGGGAAAATTCTCTCGGGCGGTGCGCCCTACGACAACAGGTTCATTTCGGTCATCACGATTGAGAACAGAAAAATCGTTCATTGGAGAGACTACATGGACTCATTAGCTGCATGGAGCGCGCTAAATGGCTCCTCTTAATGAACGTTAAGTGCAAGCTACAGGCGATGGGGTGGGGTTTACCACGGGAATATCGCAAGCCCTGTTCCGGAGGTTTTGTTCCCAAACTTTGTCGGGAGCTCCTTGGGCGCTGAATAGATATTCGAATCGCTCAGACTAGGCATCGATTTCCGGACAATCATTGTTCTTGCCAGCCTCCACCGAGGTTTCTGTAAATGCGAACCAGCGCAACAAGCTCATTCAACTGAGCCTGAGCGAGTCCCAACTCAGCATCAAAATAGTTGGTTTCGTTCGTCAGCACCTCTAAGTAGCTTGTGGCGCCACCTCGATAGCGCGTCTCCGAAAGCCGGGCCGCGTCTTGAGCGGAAAATGTGAGTTGCTCCTGCTGCTCTCGGAACTCCCTGTCTTTGCTGTATCCGACCAGCGCGTCCGAAACCCCACGAAAAGCCTGCTGGATGGTCTGCTGATAGACCAGCGCTGCTTCCTGTTGTCTCGCCTCCGTGAACCTTACATTAGAGCGAATTCTTCCTCCCTCGAAGATAGGCTGTGCCAGTGATCCTCCGAAACTCCACAATCCGGCGGGCCCGGTAAATAGGCTCGTAAGTGCCGAACTCTGATATCCGCCAGTCGCGGTCAAGGTGATTTGGGGGAAGTAATCTGCTTTTGCTACTCCAATTTGAGCGTTCGCCGCGATCAGCTGTGCTTCGGCCTCGCGAATGTCGGGCCGCCGCTCCAACAGGCTGGAGGGTAGCCCCGCTGGAATCTGTGGCGGATGCGGTTGCTCCGTCAACTTTGTTCCTCGCGCGATAGGGCCAGGGTTGTTTCCCAGAAGAGTGCTTATGAAGTTCTCCTGCTGCTCGATCTGGCGCTCCAGATCGGGAATGGTTTCAGCCGCGGTGAACACTAACTGCTCCGCCTGGCGGACATCAAGCATCGATGTAGCCCCACCGTTGGCCAACGTTTGTGTGAGTTGCAACGAGTTCTTGCGCGAAGCTAGCGTTCGCCGGGAGATTTCGAGTTCCAGGTCGAGCTCGCGAAGTTGGAAGTAGGCTGCGGCAACGTCACTCACAAGCGTGTCGATGACCTCTTTACGAGCCCATTCTGTCGCTAACAAATTTGCCCGTGCGGACTCGGTGGCGCGGCGATACTTTCCCCAGAAATCGAGTTCCCAGGCCAGCGAGAGGTCCACTTGGTTTGAGCTCGTTTCGTATTGAGGATAGAGTTTTACGCGCGGATTGCGCTCATTCACAGCCTGGGCTCCGCCGCTGATCGTAGGCAATTGGTCGGCCCGCGCGATGCCCACCTGTGCCCGGGCTTCCACGATTCGTGTTGCCGCAATGCGAACATCGTAGTTCTGCTGGAGCGCAGTGTGGATCAGGTCTTGAAGCTGTTTGTCCTGGAACACCTCCCACCATTTTTGGTCTCCGAGTGACTCCGCCGCAGGCTGCTGTGCCTCTGGCGGCACGGCTCCACGGTACGTGTCAGGAACGTTTACGCTCGGCCTCTTATAGTTGGGTCCGCCAGTGCAGCCCGAAAGAAGGAGCATGACCAGGGAAAGTGCGATAAGACTTCTCACGTCAGTCCGCCTCCGACGGGCTGGGTTGGGCAAGAACAGCATCGTGATCGTCACCGCGTTTCGTCAGACGCTCGACCAAAACGAACAGCGCTGGAACGATGAGGATGTCGACGGAGCTCGCTGCCAGCATGCCGCCGATTACGATCGTGCCCATGATTTGACGCGCCACCGATCCCGCGCCGGACGCCGTCCACAACGGTACACAACCGAGAATGAAGGCAAACGTTCCTGAGTTGCTGAATCATGAAAGAAGCACATACAGATTACTTGGCAAGATCGGACTGCGGGTCTGCGAAGCGTCACTGAGCACCATGACTTTCGGCGACGAGTGGGGACGGGGCTCACCGAGGCTGAAGCGCAGAAATCAACTCCCGGATGGACGCATACTCTTTCACAATCCGACTGCGTGCGAGTACGTCGTTAGAACTCAGGAACTTCGGGTCTACCGATTTACCGCTGGGGCAGACACGCACTTCTATATTCCCGTGCCAATTGTGAAGATTTTGTCAACAGTCGCATGATTCCGAATCTTCTTAATATAAAGTCAGTAATTAGTACACAGACATTCGCGGGCCAGTATTGGAGTGGAGGTGAACGCTGCCCGAGAAGGAAACACTCGGCTAAGCCCGGTAGACCGCTGACCGCGGATTGGCAGGAGTGTCAAAAAGTAGTTAGGGATTACCAGAAAAAAGAGACGCGACAAAGATACTCTCGTTTGCTTTCAACTATTTAGCATCCGGCTGTTTTGGGCTTACGCGTGCTTCCCACGTAGCGATGCAGGTGAGGGACTCTAAGAATGGAAAGGGGAGGAGTACACATGACATTTGAATCTGAGGAGTTCCATCCGCAAGCAGCAAAGCGCTTGTTTTTGGCGGTGGTCAATCAGGCCATTTCTGATGTCTTGGAAAATAAGAAGGAAGCGAAAGCAGCTGAACAATGGCTGCTGAGCGAAGAGTTTGACAACTTTGCAGAACTGCTGAGCTGGAATGCGGAAGGATTTCATCAACAACCGGCCGTCGCGTGAATTCAGGGGTTGACTGGCCAGCGCGTCTCGGCCAGAATTTTCGCGCACAAGCACATGGTAGTCACCACCGAATACGTAGACATTTCTCTGCCGGTTTCGCCGATGCGAACCTTCGTCGCTGCGCCCAGGGCCGAAGGTCAGTATCCAGGCATATGGTGCTACTCGGATATTTTTCAGCTCACTCCGCCACTGTTGCGCACTTGCGTGCGGCTGGCCGGGTACGGATTTGTTGCTGCTGCGCCGGAAATTTATCGGCGCATCGAGCCGCCGGGAACGGTGATCCCCTTCGATGACGCCGGACGGACCCGCGGCCAGCAAGACGCTGCAAAGACTCCGGTCGCGCATTTCGATGCCGATTGCCGCGCTGGCCTGGACTGGCTTTCCATACATCCGAAAGTCGCGCCAGGGAAAATCGGTGTCGTGGGTTTCTGTATCGGCGGGCACCTCGCGTTTCGAGCGGCGTTCCAGCCCGATGTCCGCGCAACGGTCTGCTACTACGGCACGGGCATCCATGATGGCAAGCTCGGTCAGGACGCCGATGCCGGATCGTTGGCCCGCGCAAGAGAAGTCCGCGGTGAACTTCTGATGATCTTCGGGACCAACGACCCACACGTTCCCGACGCGGGACGGGAGACGATTGACCGGGCGCTGAAGAAGTCAGGTGTCCGGTATAACACGTTGCTGTATCCAACCGAGCATGCGTTTACGCGGGATGAAGGGCCGCGTTTCGATCCAGATGCGACGGACCTGGCGTTCGCGGAGATGATTCGTTTATTCCGTACAGTTTTCTTGAGTTGAACTATCGGCAGAGTCGGCGTTCCTGTCGGCAACCGTGGAGAGTGCAGCGGCCGTGTCTGAATGCATAGGCATCTGCGCTGGAGGAACCGTCCTTATTTCGCGGCGCGCCCGCCCACCACTTCAGGTTCTTGTCACCCCAATTCGTCCTTCGACGCTTCGGTTATCGGGGAAAATTGCCGTAGCTGTGTTTATCCATGATCCGTCAAGGCCTCAAAGACCAGCAGACACGCTGCTGCGGAGCTTGCACGGACTTACGCGGGCCGAGTGTCGCGTGGCGCTCCTGTCGAGCGACGGTCGAGTGCCTAGAGAGATTGCAGGTAAGATCGGCGTCACGGAGAACACAGTCCGCTCCCAAATTAAGAGCATCTACAACAAAACTGGGGTCAAACGACATCACTTTAATGGACCTGCGCCTGCCCGGCACCAATGGCACAGATACTTTGATAGCGATTCGGGGGGAGTTCCCCCCGGGGTTCCCCCAGGCTCGCATCATTATGCTTACGAGCTCGGACACCGACGGCGAAATTCAACGCGCGCTGCGTGCGGGAGCTTCAGGGAATGTCCTGAAGAGCCTGCCGCAAGACGAACTGCTGGTGGTCATCCGGTCGGTTCATGGTGCAAACGATATGTACCGGCTGATGTGGCAGCTCGTCTCGCCGAACATCTAGGCGAGGAAGAGTTGACGACCCGGGAGCTGGAAGTCCTAAAGCTGATTCGGGATGGTTACAGGAACAAACAGATCGCCGACAAATTGTCTATCTCGGAGAACATGGTCAACGTTCACATCAAAAATCTGGTGGATAAACTGGGGGCTAACGACCGGACACATGCAGTTACAATTGCTCT
>CAVTMR010000013.1:0-187562 GCA_963735825.1 Candidatus Acidiferrales bacterium | reverse complement strand
CCGTCACTAATTTTTCTGGAATCAATGAATTATCCTTTCTCTTGGCTCTGGCTGTGCAATTTTTGCGCGGTCAGTTTTCTCCAAATCTTCGCCTTGTCGATCAGGTCTAGCAGCACCCGGCCCCGTAGTTCCTTCGTGAGGAGCGCGTAGTGCCTTTCCACGGACTCAATCGCGTCCGCGAGCATCTTCGCCACAGCCGAGAGGGTGTTTGATGGTGTCCCTGGCGAATTGATATTGTGGCAAGTTTTGAGCGCAATGTAACAATGTTCCATTGGTGAAAGCCGCTGAATGGGATTTTTGGTATGCACAGGAAACCAGATCCTCGACGAGCATCTCGCGACGGTTTGTCTCCTCCGAAATGAAAAAATATGCCCAATATCCACCTATCTTTCGAACGTCGAAATGGTGAATGCCTTCTTCGATTGACTTGGGGCATCTTCTTGGAACGAGGGTCGACACACAATTTGGTTGAAGAGCAGACGCCTCGGTCAGCAGGTTTCGGAAAGTGGGATCCGAAGGGCAGGAAAGAACTCTAAGCGAAACAGCCAGTGCCTCTTGACTCTGCGGCTTCGTGGAAGACTTTATGCCAACGGGTCAGCGAGCGGATTGCACGGACAATTACAGTTCCGCCAGAGAGCGGTGAACGAGCGAGATGGAAATGGCTCCTTCCCCGACTGCGGAAGCCACGCGTTTCACGTTGCTGGAGCGAACATCGCCCACGGCGAAGACTCCGGGAAGGCTCGTTTCGAGCATGTAGGGAGGACGCGCTCCGGACCACGCGAGCGTCCCCGTTATGCCGTCCAAGTCGCGGCCAGTGAGAATGAACCCTTTGTTGTCGAGGGCGAGACAATCCGTTAGCCATTCTGTTCGCGGCGAAGCTCCCGCCATGATGAACACGTGGCGAATCTCGTGATCCGAAGTATTGCCGCTTTCCTTGTCTCGCCACGTGATGCGCTCGAGGTGCGTGTCGCCCGCAAGGCCGACGATTTCGGTCTTGTAGTGCAGCTCGATGGCAGGATTTTCTTCGATGCGCTGAATGAGATAGCGCGACATCGTATCCGACAACTTGCCAGCGCGTACGAGCATGTAGACCTTGCGCGCCGTTTGCGAAAGAAAAACAGCCGCTTGTCCCGCGGAGTTGCCGCCACCGACAACCGCCACGTCCTCTCGTTCGCAGAGCTGCGCTTCCATGAAGGTCGCACCATAATAAATTCCCTGGCCTTTGAATTTATCCAGATTGCTGAGCGACGGCTCGTTGTACTGTGCGCCGGTGGCTATGACGATGGCGCGCGCCGCGAGACTGTTCCCGTTGTCCAGAACCAGCTTGAAGGGCCGCCTTGCGCATTCCAATCGCACTACGCGGTGCGCGACCATCATCCTTGCTCCGAACTTTTCGGCTTGCACGATCGCACGTGTCGCCAGTTCTTGGCCCGAGATTCCTGTTGGGAAGCCCAGATAATTTTCGATTTTGGAGCTGGATCCCGCTTGCCCTCCGGGTGCCGTGGTCTCGATCATGAGCACATCGAGACCCTCCGATCCGGCGTAGACGGCTGCTGCCAGGCCGGCGGGACCCGCTCCCACAATAATCAGGTCGCGCACTTGCGATTCATCGATGGTGGTGTTGAATCCCAGACAATCAGCGAGTTCTTGATTGGAAGGATTGCGCAGGACGGAGCGACCGCTGCAGATGACAACGGGAATCTCGGAAGGTGTTACTGCAAACCGGTCGAGAAGCTCTTGGGAAGTATTGTCCGCGTCCAGATCCACGTACCTGTAGGGGTATCCATTCCTGCTCAAGAATTCGCGCAATCGTAATGTGTTCGCGGAGTGCCGGGAACCGAGCAGGATGACGTTGCCCTGGCCCTGACTGATGAGTAGCAGCCGGCGGAGAATGAAAGCCCGCATGAAAATGTCACTCAGCTCAGCGTCTCTGGCCACAAGCGAACGCAAGTCGTCGCCCGTCAGTTCCAGGAATTCGCCGGCTTCCGTTACGCGGCCGCGCGCGAGACTGCGGCGTCCGGAGATCGTGGTCATTTCCCCGGTGAACTCGCCCGGCCCGTGTTTTGCAATCTGGTGTTCGCCCGCGAGATCCTCCTGCACGATCTCCATTCTTCCGGAAAGGAGTACGTAGAAAGGAACGTTCTCATCCCCGGGTTCGAACAGTATGTCGCCTGCGGCGACGTGCCGGGACCGGCTACAGGAGCGAATGCGGTCGATCTGGGAAACGGAAAGAACCGGAAAGGCTTGTGTGCGGGCATCGAGCGCGCTGGGTAGTAGGGGTGGAAACATCCTTCCTCCGAACCTTCAAGATGGTTGTTCGTCGCCAGAAAACAATCCTAACGCATCAGCTCAGGCTTTCCTGGATCGTTTCGCGTTTTGTACGACGGCTCTGCGATCTGGCGCTTCCTGCAGACATCATGACCGTCTCGACAGCAGACAGTGAAGCTGCACTGAGCATCTGTCTCTCTGTAAGTCCGACCGCTTTCTGTGGGTCCGTGATCTTTGTCTTTCTTCAGTGCATTGGATGCATGTCTCATCCTGAAGAATTCCGAAGAATCCGGTCCAGCGGCAAGTATTCAGACACAATGCAATCTCCTTCCCGTGGTTTTCTGATTGAGTTGTAAGGAACACCATCAAAGGAGCTCCTCAAAATGACTTCGGTAATGAGCGTCGAAACGCCAATATCCCACCTTGATCCATACTCTGATCGCGCATTAATCGATCCCTGGCCCACCTACGGTGAATTGCAGGATGCTGGCCCGGCTGTCTGGCTGTCAAAGTGTCAGATGTTTGCACTGACACGTTATGACAGCGTCTCGAAGGCCCTTCATGATCCGTCGTCCTTTCCTTCGTCTCTCGGCGTGATGATGAATGATCACATGAACCACGTTCTTCGGGGCAATACTCTATGTAGCGATGGTGAAGATCATAGGCGCCTTCGCCGCATCATTATGAAGCCGCTTACTCCATCGGCGCTCAAGTCATTACAGGAAAGAGTGACCGTTGAAGCTGATGAGCTTGTTCAGCGTTTGGTCTCGCAAGGAAGTTTTTGTGCGACTAGAGACTTGGGGGCCTATCTACCAATATCGGTGGTGTCAAACGAAGTCGGACTTGCGGAGAAAGGACGAGAACGAATGCTTGTTTGGGCCGACAAGATGTTCGACTGCTTTGGGCCTGAGAATGATCGCACGCGTCAGGCATTGCCTGTCCTTGGAGAAATGATGCACTATGCGACCACTCAGGCTGTTCGCGGAAAAGTGAGACCGGGGAGTTGGGCCGACGCAGTCCTTGATGCGGCCGATCGGGGCGAGGTTGATCGATCTCTATGTCCCGTGCTGATGATTGACTACATGGGACCGAGTCTCGATACCACAATCTTTGGTATCTCCAGCGGAGTCTGGTTGTTCGCCAAACACCCCCAAGAATGGGACAAAGTGCGCGAATCGCCCTCTCTTATTCCAAACGCCATCAACGAGATCCTTCGGCTCGAGGCGCCCATCCAAGGCTTTTCTCGCTATGTCGCTTCCGACTACGACATGGATGGGATTATGCTTCCCGCTGAATCGCGTGCAATTCTGTTCTATGGTGCCGCTAACAGAGATGGACGCAAATTTCCGGATCCCCACAGGTTTGATATAACCCGCGATTCTATCAACCACCTGGCGTTTGGCGCTGGGCCCCACGTGTGCGCGGGAATTAATTTAGCCCGTCTCGAAATGAACGCCATCTTCAGCTCACTGGCAAAAATGGTGAGGCGATTCCATATAGAGCATGAGGAACGCATCGTTAATAATGTTCTCCGTGGCTTCGCTAGACTCAACGTCTCGATTGAACGACAGTAATGACGCGCGAATCCGATGTCGCATAGGCCAGGACAGTAACGGCACCTTACTGGTTGTCTGTTACTCCGGTGCTTCACACGATTTTCTTTGGGGGTGCAAAAGGCGCAGCCGCTGATTGCAGGACGTGGAGCGATCGCGATTAATTGGTCGCTAGCCCGTACGAGACTTCGTTGCGTGTTCCGTTAAAACACAAGTCGCTTCTAGCGCAAGAGTTCTTGCCGATGTTCAGTAGGGCTGGCTCCGCACAGCTGGCGGAACACCCGCGCAAAGTGCCGCTGCGTTTTGAAGCCGCAAGCTACGGCGACATCCAGCATCCGAACCTCGGCCGCTCGCAGCATCTCCTTCGCACGCTGAACCCTGTGGCGCAAGACAAACTGGTGCGGACTCTCACCCGTCGATTTGCGAAACATCTGTGAGAAATGAGCCGTGCTGAGTCCCGCGGATTCTGCCATTTCATCGAGACTCAGCTCGTCCTCGATCTTTGCATGCACCAACTCCGTAACCCTTCGCAAGCGTGCGGGAGTTAACCCCCCTCGATGGATCGGCGCAGGGCGTGGCCGTACTGCATGCCTTTCGACCAGCGCAGCGGCAAGCGCCTGCTCGACGGAATCCAGAAACAGGCGGCCGGTCGGAAACCCCGCAATTCTTTCCGCATTCACTGCCGCGACCAGCGCACCCACGCGGGTGTCCACCAGCGTCGGCTCGTAGCGCAGTTCTACCTCCGCGTTTGTCCCATCGCACGCTGCCATCAGCGGAGTGTCAGAAATCTCCAGAACCAAAAGGTGTACGTCGTCGGTCTTGACCCACTCTTCCACGTGCCGGCGCGGCAGGATCATTTCGCCCGTATCGTAAGTAGATCTCGTCATCTCAGAACGCCGTAAGCCCACCTCAATGGAACCCGGCCGGAGCGCCATGGCGAGAACCTGCCCATGCTGTACTACATGTGCGGCTCTCTGGCAGAGCCAAGCTCGTACGCTGCAACCCTCATCTTTGTCTCACCCTCCTTACTGTCAATTGGATGCATCGGTCATCATAAAGATTTAACGAAGGTTTGGACCCAGAGGCATAGGTTTAGACACAACTCAATCTTCGCCATTTGGTTTCCTGATTGAGTTGCGAGAAGGCGGCCAAATCGTTATTCGTCTGGGTCTCAACAATGAATTTCGGGAATTTACTGAGCGCCTCGGCGGAGCGAAACCCTGGAAAGGCAGCCATCATTTCTCGAAAACGAGAGCATCTCCTATGAGCAGCTGGATCATTCAACGAGATCTCTCGCCCGATTGTTTCTACGCCGGGGCTGCAAGCCCGGCGACCGCATTGCGATTCGCTGGCCGAATTCAATAGAAGTTGTGAAGCTCTTGTTCGCAACTGCGAGGGAAATAAAATCAGTATGCCGACGCAAACACAAGTAATACATTCGAGCAACGAGCCTCTGTTCGACATCTTCGGCCCGCTTCTTCAATTCCTTGTCACACCCGCTCAGTCTTCCCAAGCCTTTGCCCTGATGCGGGGCATGGTCCCACCCGGTGTGGCCATTCCTTTGCACAGTCATGCTGATCCGGAAGTGCTCTTTGTACTCGAAGGGGAACTCAATGTCCTACAGTACGAAGGCGACTCTAGCCATTGGGTAACCACAAGGCCTGGCGAGATCGTCTGCATACCAGGTGACGTCAGGCATGCCCTTCGCAACACCTCGCCGGCCACTGTCACTCTGTTACTCACTACTACACCAAACATATACCGCTTTTTCCGTGAACTAGGGAAACCCTTCCATCCGGATCAGCCGCTGGGGCCGCCGACGCCCCAAGATATGCAGCGCTTGCGGGACCTCGCCTCCCAACACAATTACTGGATGGCTTCTCCTGAGGAGAATGCAGCGATTGGTTTGAGTGGTTTCTAGCACGTTACGTAAAGACCGACTGGTTTCCCTACCGAAATCTTGGTCTGGCTCATCGCCGCTCCTGCAGGACCATGTAGTGTTACATCCTCGCGCTGTATGTTGTTCATTTGAATGGCGCTCTTAATTCTGGCGAGGCACTGGTGAAAGCGCATCTTGGCTTCAGTGACGCGGACATCGCAAAGATTCCCGCAGAAAAACTGGGAGTCCTGGGCTACCTGGTTCTTCAAGTATTTCCATAAGCGCGTCCCGGGCTTCCACCCAGAGCCAAGGTGCCTGAAACTTTTGGAGGTCTGCGCCATCTAATGGTCTGCCTTTCGAAGGCGGCAAGTAAACTGATCGGAGGGGTGTTCGGTGCCCACATATCGTAAAGATCAGGAAGCAATCGCCCGGCTCACTCCCGAACAATTCCGGGTTACGCAGCAGAACGCCACGGAGCGGCCGTTTCAGAATGCTTTTTGGGATCACGACGAGCCGGGGATCTACGTTGATGTCGTTTCCGGAGAGCCGCTATTTTCGTCCCTCGACAAGTTCGAGAGCGGTTGCGGATGGCCGAGCTTCACAAAACCGCTGGAGGCTGAGAATGTGGAAGAGCGGGTAGACACGAGTCATGCCATGGTCCGCACAGAGGTGCGTTCCAGCCACGCAGACAGCCACTTGGGTCACGTCTTCGATGATGGCCTCCGTGACAAAGGCGGCCTGCGCTACTGCATCAACTCGGCCTCACTGCGCTTCATTCCGCTGGACGAATTGGAGAGCGAGGGCTACGGCCAGTACCGAAAATTGTTCGAGCATAAGGAAAAGGAGTAAGGCATGTCATCTACTCAAGTACGAGCTATTCTGGCAGGCGGATGCTTTTGGGGGATGCAGGATCTGATCCGGCGCTACCCTGGCGTTCTTTCGACGCGGGTCGGTTACAGCGGCGGCGATGTGCGTAACGCGACTTATCGCAATCATGGGACTCACGCGGAAGCCATCGAGATCGTTTTTGATCCCGCGAAACTCTCTTATCGGAAGCTGCTCGAATATTTCTTCCAGATTCACGACCCGAGCACGTTCAACCGCCAGGGCAATGACAGGGGAACCAGCTACCGTTCGGCCATCTTTTACACGAGCGAGGAGCAAAAGCGGGTTGCGGAAGAAACGATTGCCGACGTGAACGCATCTGGGCTCTGGCCGGGCAAAGTGGTAACGGAGGTGAAGCCCGCCGGAGACTTCTGGGAAGCCGAACCCGAACACCAGGACTACCTGGAGCGCTATCCGCACGGTTATACGTGCCACTATGTAAGGCCCGACTGGGAGCTCCCCGCGCGCAAAGTTGAACGGGTGCGAACGTCTGGTGCCTGAACGCGTCTATTGCGCCTATTCCACAATCCCGGGCCATTTCCCTGCACTCAGGAATGGACTCGGCCGCAATTTCGATTGCGTCAGTTGATGAACGTCCAGTTCTCCGTTCTTGGCTGTATCCATTGGGTTGAACTCCTATGCCTCGCCAGAATTACAATAAGAGCGCATTTGAAATGAATAGCAACCAAGGAGGCCGTGCAACATGTTACATGGATGAGCTTCGGCTCTTGGGGAGCCTTTGCGGAGCACAACAGGCGCTGGGCACCCATTAGCAACTAAGGCCCACGCCGCGCCCGCAACGTGGGCACTCAGGCATCGGTGTCTTCGCAACCGCTTTCTTAAAGGTAGGATCGTTGAGTCGAAAAACTGTCGGATCTTGGTTGTGGATTTGAGTGACCTTTCAAAAAGTCTTGGGCAGGACGTTGATGGAATCTTAGTTAGGCATGAGCGTACTTAGAGGTTTGAAATTGTTACTGTCGATTTGAGAATTTGAGACATCACAAATTGGTTCTGAAATAGGTCGAGAGCCATGGGAACAAGATAAAGACGACCGCTCGGTTCAGCTAATCGTTGCACAACCGCGGGAATCCAGTATCATGTGGTACCCGGTCGAACCGGGTCACAATCTCTTGCAATTAAGTAAAGCGCCAATGGAGTGAAGTCCTTGTCTCTGTCCGGATCCGGCACCACAACCTCTAAGGAATTGGTCCGCATCCCACGGACTGAGGAATTTTATTGCAAGATATACCAACAAGTCGCCACGGGAATCGCGATCACGGATTGGCAGGGCGTTTTTCAGGAGTGCAATCCCGCCTTCTGCGCCTTGCTCGGTTACACCGAAAACGAACTACAGACCATCGACTTTGTGTCACTCATTCATCCCGAGGACCGGGAAGCCAATCTGGTGCATGTTCGCCGCCTGCAAGTCGGAGAAATTCCCTCCTTTGAGATCGAAAATCGATACATGCACAAAGACGGTGAGCCGGTGTGGGTTCGCAAGTTCGTTTCTGTTCTGCATGGCGAAGGGGGGAAACCAACACATTTGATCGCGCTGGTGACAAACGTCACGGAGCGCAAGCGGGCGGAAGAAGCTATCAAGGAAAGCGAAATGCGTTATCGCAGGATCGTCGAGACCACAAACGAAGGAGTATGGCTCCTCGATTCTAAACTTCACACTTCCTATGTGAATCGACAGATGGCGGGGATGCTAGGGTATGAACCGGGAGACATGGTTGGACGAAGCGTATTCGATTTTTACTTTTCCGAGGATGTCGACTACAAAAGGCAAGTCTTGACGCGCCGAGAGCAGGGAGTGCGTGAGCAGCTTGAAGAACGGCTCCGGCGAAGGGACGGTTCGGAATTGTGGGTACGAATGTCCGCCACCCCTGTGGTCAAGGAGGATTGTGAGTTTGACGGGGCTTTTGCGATGGTATGCGACATTACCGAGCGCAAGCTGGCGGAAGAAGCTATCAAAGAAAGCGAACAACGCTTTCGGCTGGTGGCCGACAGCGCACCGGTCATGATCTGGATGTCAGGGCTGGACAAACGCCCTACTTATTTCAATCGACCTTGGCTGGACTTCACCGGCCATCAATCGGAGGCCGATCTTCAGAGTGGTTTGGCCGGAATTGTTCATCCCGAGGACTACTCAAAATGTCACGACATTTATTGTCGAGAGTTCGATCAACGGCAACCCTTTGCTAAAGACTGCCGTTTGAAAAGACACGATGGACAATACCGCTGGATGCTCGACATCGGGGTGCCGAGGTTTCATGAAGATGGCTCCTTTGCCGGATACATCGGCTCTTGTGTGGATATCACCGAACAGAAGCTGGCCGAAGAAGCCCTCTCTTCGATAAGCCGCCGATTGATCGACGCGCAGGAACAGGAACGGAGTCGGATCGCCAGGGAACTCCACGACGACATAAACCAGAGACTCGCGCTAGTGGCCATGGGGCTGGATCGCCAGAGAGGAGATTTACGCACTACTACAAGGGAAATGCGGTCGGCCATTGGAAAGGCGATCAAACAGATTTCAGATATCGTAAGTGATGTTCACATGATGTCGCACCGGCTGCACTCCTCTAAACTCGACACCGTAGGCCTCGCCGCTGCAGCTGCGGGTTTTTGTCGAGAGTTGTCGAAGCAGCAAAACGTCGAGGTTGATTTTCAGTGCGAAGGGATCGCTAGGGAACTACCTGAAGCCGTTGCGATATCTATGTTTCGTGTGTTGCAGGAAGCTCTTCAGAATGCGTTCAGGCACAGTGGAGCTAAGCACTTCAAGGTGTCTCTCACGGAATGCACAAATCAAATTGCTCTGACAATCTGTGATGAGGGCCGAGGCTTTAATCCTGCGGAGGCACTAAAGGGGAGCGGCCTCGGACTCGTGAGCATGATAGAGCGTCTGAAGTTAGTTGGAGGCGAGTTGCTGATCGATGCCGGTCCTAAAAGGGGAACCACTATTCGCGCATCCGTTCCCTTTGCTCGCCAAGCGAAGTCTGCATATATCTGACTTCATCCAAGCAAAAACCGAAACGATTTCAATCTATAAGTACTGGTAAACGCCGTACGCGGATTGAGGAGGTTAGCATGGCGGTCACCACTGAAATCGCGCCAAACATCTATCGCATCTCGGTCTTTGCTCAATGGGGCAATTTGCAGTTTAACCATTTCCTGGTGAAAGACGATGAACCGTTGCTGTTCCACACCGGGCTGCGAGGAATGCACCTTGAAATTCGCGAAGCGGTCTCAAAGCTCATTAGCCTTTCTGAGTTACGCCACATCAGCTTCAGCCACTTTGAATCCGATGAGTGTGGCTCGCTCAACGAGTGGCTGGCGGCAGCGCCCGGCGCCGACGTGATTTGCAGCCAAGTCGGTGCGCTGGTGAGCGTGAACGACTTCATTGGGCGGGAGTCGCGCGCCCTCGCTGACGGTCAGACCTTTGTGACAGGGAAGTACCGCTTTCGCTACTGCCAGACTCCTCATCTGCCGCACGGCTGGGACGCTGGCGTGCTCTTCGAAGAGACGCAAAAAACGCTGCTCTGTTCCGACCTTTTTCATCAGGTAGGCGACGTCGAGCCGCTCACCTCCGCTGATGTCGTGGGCCGCTCGCATCGGGCTATGAAGGAATATCAGGCGGGCGTCCTTGCGGACTACGTTCCGTACACGCCGCTCACATCTCAGAACCTGAAAAAACTTGCTGACCTGAAACCAAAAACGCTCGCCATCATGCACGGCTCGAGTTTCACCGGTGACTGCGCCCGCGCACTCGATGACCTCAATGTCGCGTTTCGAGATGCCTTCGGCCGGGAGAAGTAGCAACAATTACCGCCGTAACCAGACAGCCACGGAGTAGTTAGATTTGAGGTAAGTTTGCGACGTGTGGCATAAGTATTGTCTGGAAGGTCAATCAAATACTAACTTCGCGCTGCTGTGGCGTCTATGCGATTGGAGTTACGGCTGCTATCTGCTGATTAGCTGCAATCGGATGTGTGCCCTATCAGCCTACATTCGTCTCTCCTGTCCTCACGTCCAGGTACCATTTAGGGTCTATCGTCGTCACAATTGATTGTCATGCCGCAGCCAACGTTTATGATAGACGTATTCCCTCATGGAGCCTTTTGCGAGGTTCAAATGATAAAACACCTTTGGATCTTACTGTGTGCGTTGCTGGCTATTCCCGCGCTGTGCGCTGGTCAGGACGTACAGCCCAAGCCTGTTTCCAAGAAGAGTTCTACCGCCTCCGCAAAGCCCACAAAGGCCGCAAGCGCCGCACCTTCTAAGCCGGTGGAGCAATCCACCAAAAGTGCATACGCTGAACTAACCATCGGTGAGTTGATTGCTGAGGACCCCAGTCGCTGGTCCGACAAAATGTCTGCGCATGCTGCGGTCGGCGGATTCGTCACTCAGGTGGCAAAAGGAAACGACGGCGACACTGACATTCGTATTTGCGAAAACCCCAAAATAGAGGGGATGGATCGCGCACGTTGCATTGTGGCCAAGTGCATACCCAAAATTCCTTGCGATGTGCCACAAGTCGGTAAGCCTATTACAGTGAAGGGTATCACCCGATACGACGCCAAAGTGGGCACTCACTGGTGGGAGATTCATCCCATTGAAGAAATAGAAAAGTAGCCCCAAAGGCTTAGCAACTTACATGTCTCTGCCGCAGGGCCCAACACCTGATTAACGCTAGCGTTTACCAGGATTTCCCGAGTCGGAAGCTGTATTGTCGCGTGGCGCCACGATTAGCTGGTCCGCTGAACAGCCTGGCTTCCAATTCCAGTCGGACGTACCACCGGACCCGAAAGCGAACTTGGTCTCCGTGCTAGGACGCGAACGAAACGGGTTTTTTTTCGGCTGAGCTGAATCGTATAGTCTCTGGCCCAAACCGTCAGCACCTTGAACGTTTCGATGGAGCTGTAACGGGTGTGGCCGTACTTCTGGCTGTAGCCATTCTGGTGATAACAAGGTGGCCTCTTTTGGGGCATCACTCAGATCTGGCGCGCCGTGGTGCATGTACGTAGCTGCGGTCCTATACATACTCACTTTTCTTGTTCAATACACGGCAGGAGTTCTGGGGGCCCGTCCTGCACCCCTATCCCGATGCACGCTTCTACGACACTCATCCTTCGTAAGCGTATGCGTAGACGCTTGCGACCGTGTTACTCTTTGTCATCCCGCCCAGATACCAGCCGCCGTCGGTGGCCGAACAGGCCAGAACAGGTGATTTCATATGCGAACCTCGAGTTTCGTGTTTACGGCCATTGCAGCGTTAACGCTCCTGGGCCCTCCCGCCGAGGCCGACTCCTTTGTCATAACTTACGGGGCTCCGGGCGTGCAGACGCCGGACAGTGCGATCATGGCTGGCGCCAATGTCCTCGGCACCGAGACATTTGACAGTCAGATACCAGGATTCGGCGGCTTTAGCACGAATTATGGTACCGGAGGTGCCATCACTGGTACCTACTCCTCAGGCGCTTTCATTAGGTCTGCTACTCAATTTGGTGGCGCAGGCGGTGCTGGTCAATTCGTCGATGCCATTGGGGGCACCGCCGGCTACACGATCATGCTGTCCACCAGCGGCGCCGCCCCCGGCGTGAACTATTTCGGCTATTGGCTCTCTGCGCTCGACACGGGTAACCAGCTTGAGTTCTTAAAGGGCGGTACGGTGGTTGGCACGTTCACCCCAGCTGATCTGATCGCTGCTCTTGGCCCGTGCAGCGCGAGCAATCAATACTGCGGCAATCCGAACCCACCGTTCCTAGGGGATGATTCCGGGCAACCCTATGCGTACGTCAATTTTGTCGACACAGTCGGTTTCTTCGACGAGATCGATGTCACCGAGAATCCTGCCATCGGTAATTATGAGTCTGACAATCACACCGTCGCTTTCTGCGGTGACGCGCAAGCCTGCATCTCCGGGAAAGTTGTTACCACGCCAGAGCCGTCCTCTATCGTGCTCCTGGGCACTGGACTACTGAGCCTCTTGGCACTGAGCCTCTTTGCCTTCGAAGCGCGAAGCCAGCGCCACGCATGACCGACCCCGCTCTGATCAAGACGGGTTAGTTGTCGTTATCTGATGGTGTATTTCCTGGGGGTCTTCCATCTTCCCCTGTGGTACGCAAGAATTGTATCCGCTCCCATCTGATAGAGATGCTGGCACTTATTTTGTTCGGCTTTACGCAAGGAAACCGAGGAAACCAGCCCCGCTGGTGGAAAGTACTTCTCAGCCGTACCGACCTTGTGCCATCCTGACGGCCCAAGTTTCGATTCTTTCCGAAAGCAAAGCGGTAACTGGATTCTCTCCTTAACTTGATCACCGGTCTGGTCGCGGATGGAGTTCTTTTCTTCCGTCTCCTGCTCCGCTCGCGCACATCCCTGAGCGCAGCGGTCCTATTCCTGCGAAAGCAACTGGCCTTCTATGAGGAGAGGCAGGTCCAACCAAGGCGATTGAACGACTCCGCTCGTTTCTCTCTCATCGTCTGGTCTCGTCTTTGCAATTGGAAAGAGGCCTTGGTAATCGTCAAACCCGAGACGCTGATTGGCCGGCATCGCAAGGGCTTCAAGTTGTTCTGGAAAGGGAAGTCGCAAGCCAGTCGGCCAATGTTTCTCCACGTACTGTGTGTGCCTATTGGCCTCCCAAGCCGGAGGGACGGGGCCACCGGAGGGCCTCTCCGCAGAACTGGAGCATGTTTGTCCGCAATCATTCGCAGAACATCGTCGTCTGCGATTTCCTGGTTGTGGTGACCACTCAATTTCGAACTCTCTATGTGTTCATCCTCATGGAGGCTGGCGCGAGGCGCATCGTGCATTGAAACGTCACGCGTATCCAACGGCAGTCTGGACCTTACAACAGTTTCGCGAAGCGATTTCGAGCGATTATTCCTACCGTTTCCTGATCCGGGACCGTGATTCGATCTTCTCGACAGAGGTGGATCAGCAGCTCAAACCTTCTGGGCCGCGGGTGTTGCGCACGCCCGCGCGAGCACCTACCGCCGCAAGAAAACGGGAGACATTCCTTGGCCCAAGACTGCATGGTCGTGGCTCACGCTGTTCTCGCCGGCCCCCATCACGAATACCGGTGGGAAAGGATGGCCGCATTTCGGTTTCCGATACTCATAAAGCCCCAAAGAAAACAGAATCCCCAGTCGAATGCTTCGCTCGTGGGAGAAAACGACCAATAGGACTTTAGTACTAAACGGTAGTGCTGCACGAGCGCCCTCCTAACGATGCTTGCAGATAGACTCACGTACCATTCGTCTATACGGCGTGTCAGGCGACACTCAGGCGTGCGCCAAACCGCTCCAAAGCTCTCCAAAGCTCTATGGCCAGACTCCGATAGCTGTGGGTCGGAGGCATTGTGAAAACGCCGGACGATAGGCGGAAGGAACTACCTTGGTTGACCGATAATTCGATTCCAGCCGCCAATCCCGCTGACCTTAAGACCCTTTGGAAACTGCAAAATGATCTCGAGAAGCAATACGGCTGGCAGGGCGTGATTATGGGGATTGGATTTGACCAGCAAGGTGTTTTGAGTCCGGGAGCAAACTTCGGGGACGTGTTTTACCGGTTGTCGTGGCTACGACACCTGCAAATTTTGAGCGAGGCCGATCATCTGACCTTTCATTGGATACACGATGGCGAACCTGAGGATGCTGTCTTCAAGGCCCTCGCAATCGTGCCGATGACCGGGAGGCGGCCCGGGGTGATGTATGACGGGCCGCCATTCGATGTCGAGGAATTGATAAGACTGATTAAGAGGGAGTCCGAAGCTAAGTGACGGAGTTGGTGCTTGAATTTCCGCTTGACCACCGCAGACCGCACTGGTAGTTACCGTAGTTTCCATGGTTTCATTCTTAAAACGCACCGTGCGGAAAACGCCCGAAATTGACGCAAATTGAAATTACTAACGGTCCCGCAGTGGTCGCACCGGTGCGTAGTTGTTCCTTTGGGAAACTCTTCTTCAACTGTCGTTCCTTGTTCGTCGAGATACACAATCATTCCGTCACAACACTTGCATCTTATGGCCCAATACATCTTGTTTGCCGCGGTATGTAGCTGCGGCAGTCACAGCCGGGAAATCTGCATGGCGTGTGGAACTTTTATTGAGTCTCAAGTCGGTAGCGTTATGAATTGTTTAGCCGTAGCTGCAGCGGCATGCCTTCTTGAGGTGTGTGCCACTGATGGTAAGAATTCCAGGAACAAAGAAGGGCACCCCCTGTAGGATAAGCGCCCGTAAACCTGTCTTGCTGTGCATTCGATTTAGGAACTCTGCTACGCCGCATCAGAGTAGGAGCCTTCTTACTTGCCCAAACCCTCCAATATGCGGTGCCGCAATTTCCCAAGTTCACGATTCAAGATATGCTTGCGTCCGAAGAAAGGCAATAAAGGCGCACGACGGCTCTCCACTTTGCGCGCCTGCTTTAATCCTTTAATCGTGTGTCTTCGGCGAACAATTCCAAGGCGTGGTCCAGCTTATCTAAAGCTTTCTCGCGCATCCCTGCGGAAGCATATACCCTCCCAGATTCAGGTGAAACTGGATCTCCTTCGGTTTTAGTTGTACAGCAATTTCGCAAAGCTGCGAAGCTCGATCGCACTTCCGCTGCGCAATTTGCCCAGCACGGACATAACATTCCTCTTCTGCTGAGGGTCCCGATGAAGCATGTGGTCGATTACCCGAGGTGAAACGCGCTCTAAATACCCTCGAGACGGGATGGACAGTTCTTCCGCCACACACTAATCTCGCAGCGAAATTGAATGAATTCCGATGCCTGCAGCGTGATCGTGTCCGGACAAAGCCGTGGATTTGCGGCAGTTTGCTCTGCGCTCTCTCTGGGCGGATGAGAGCGCAGGCTTCGCATTCTGTCGTAGTTGGGAGGCTCTCGCCCGCAAGGGTGAGAGCCTCTTCAAATTGGGAAACACTCCAGGGGCAGTTTCCGGTAACCGCACTATACGTCCACGTGAAATTTGTAGAGGGAAATGCAAATACGCACAGGAGGAAATCTAGTGACGCGCATTGGGCCATACATTCGGCTGAGAGCGAACGGGTGCTGAGTGGTGCGCGGGATGTCACAGCGAGCGATGCGTTCAACGGGTCAGCGTTAGGCCCGAGGCGCAACGATTCCACGTTACCAGCAGGAACACGATTCCGGGGAGCATGAGGGCGCGTGTGCCCGGCTCCAGCGTCGTCACGACCTGCTTTTCGAAGACGGCAGCCGAGGATAAACTCCGCAGCCGTTGGTATTCGCGAGGCTGCCGGTTCGGTTGTCTTTGCCAGCAGCATACCTCTTCCTTTGAACCACAAGAGTTGGGTACTATTGGTCGCCTTCGCTGTTCGTTCACGGGAGGACACACCGGTGCCCTATCAGCCCATCGAGAACTACGGAATCATCGGTAACATGCGCACAGTTGCGCTGGTCGGCATGAACGGGTCGATCGACTGGTATTCCTACCCCCACTTCGACTCCCCAAGCCTTTTTGGGGCAATCTTGGATGACAACAAGGGGGGGCGCTTTCAGATCTGCCCAGTCGGCGATCAAGTGCGGCACAAGCAGTTCTATTGGCCTTCCACAAACATCCTGATGACGCGATTCTTGCTTCCAGACGGTATCGCTGAACTGGAAGATTTCATGCCCGTAGGGCTTGCCGCCGATTCGCCCTGGAATCGCCACCTCTGTCGCCGCATCCACTGTGTCAGAGGTACAGTGCGCGTCTCGCTCATTTGCCGTCCCGCCTTCGACTACGGACGTCAGAGCCACGAGACGTTGCTAGACCCCAACGGCGCGAGCTTTAATACCAGCAACTTGACCTTCACTCTTTCCTCCGCCGTGCCCCTGAAGTATGACGGACAGGGAGGCGTGGCCGCGGAATTCACACTCGAGGAAGGAAAATCCCAAGTCTTCATTCTCAAGGCTAACGGCCCCGATGGCACCGTTCCCTCCGCGCCCCCCGAAATGGAAGCGGAAGAGCTCTTTCAGTCCGCCGTGAAGTTCTGGCACAACTGGCTCTCCTCCTGTACTTACCAAGGGCGCTGGCGAGAGCAGGTGGAGAGGTCTGCGTTGGTCCTGAAACTTCTTACCTTCGAACCCACTGGCGCAATCGTCGCCGCCCCCACCACGAGCTTGCCTGAGGTCATTGGCGGTTCTCGGAATTGGGATTATCGCTACACCTGGGTACGGGACGCAGCTTTTACCGTCTATGCTTTCCTTCGCATCGGCTTCAGAAAAGAGGCTGTGGAATTTATGAATTGGGTAGAAAACTACGCTTCTAAGCACCTCCGCCGGAATGAGCCTGTCCCGGTTCTCTTCACCATCCACGGCGACTGTCAGATCCCCGAGCAGACGCTGGACCACTGGGAGGGATATCGTGACTCGCGCCCTGTGCGCATCGGCAATGCTGCCGTTTCACAGTTCCAGTTTGATGTCTATGGCGAGTTCATGGACGCGTTTTACCTGTACAACAAGTACGTAAGCCCCATCGCATACGATCCGTGGGTAAGGATTCGCAGTCGTTTGGATTGGATCTGCGAAAACTGGCAACGGCCAGACGCTGGACTTTGGGAGATGCGTAATCGGGAAGAGCAGTTCGTCTTCTCCAAAGTCATGAACTGGGTTGCTCTGGATCGCGGTGTGCGGCTGGCGGACAAACGCGCTTTGCCGGCAAACCGTGCGAATTGGATCCAGGAGCGTGATCGCATCTACGAGGAAGTGATGACCCGTGGCTGGAACGAGAAACGTCGTGCGTTTACACAGTTCTACGGGAGTGACGACTTGGATGCGTCGCTTCTTATCATGCCACTGGTTTTCTTTATGGCACCGAACGATCCCCGCATGCTCAGCACCATCGATGCTATCCTCAAGAGCCCCAGCGAGGGTGGTCTCGTCAGCGACAGCCTCGTGTACCGCTACCCTCCGCACACGAGGATTGATGGCCTTCCGGGCGAAGAAGGCACTTTCAATATGTGCTCCTTCTGGCTCGTCGAGGCGTTAACACGCGCAAGCCAGAACATCCCTGATAAACTGGATCAAGCCATGCTCCTGTTCGAACGAATGCTGGGCTATGCCAACCATCTCGGCCTTTACGCAGAGCAAACAGGATCGCAAGGCGAAGCGTTGGGCAATTTTCCGCAAGCGTTCACCCATCTCGCATTGATCAGCGCGGCATTCAACCTGGACCGGAGGTTGGGCACACGGGTCCCGACTTAGAGTGCAAAAGACAAGGAATAGATCGACAGGCATTCGGCTTCCAGTCCGGATTATTGGTCTCACATTAAATAAATGCAATGACTAGCACAAAAAGGGGGAGTGCTGATTGCAGGACGCAGCCGCGTAGTTTTGTGCGTGACCTTCGGATCCTCTCCATCGTCCTGATGACAACCGCCATGAGCTCATCGAGGTCATCGGGCCGACCGTTGGCCCGTTGTCGCTTGGCCAGATTCATCGGGGTTGAGTTCCGGGGCATAGGAGGGAAGTGGTCGATGGAGAGACGTGGATGCCGGCGCAGGAGCTTCCGGAGGGTTTCCTGTTTTTGGGTGGAGGCACTGTTAGGCCGCCGAGGAATGGAAGTGCTCGGGACTCAATCACTCGCTCGTGCTGACAACCGCGGTATGGCCTCGCGTTCTTAGGATTTCGCCAATGAGGAAAAGATCGGTCAGCAGGGCGCGGAGATGGCTGGACGCGTTCAGGTTGTCGATGAGTTGCGAGCTGATCGACGGCTGGGCTAGGACCAGATCGATGGCGGCCAGCGAATCCTGCACGTCGCGATCCAGCATGGAGCAAAAGGCGGAGTACTTCCCGGCAGGTTCGAGTTCGTTATCCTTGATTGCCTGCCCGCAACTTTCGGCCAAGCCGCGCAGGACCTGACCGGCGCGGTCCAAAAAACTGCGCACTTGGCCGCCGGTGGAGCTGCCTTCGTCGGTAGGCAGCCCTTGTCCGGCGTAGGCCAGCAGGAACTCATAGCATTGTTCGATGACTTCGCAGCGTTCAAGAAAGTCAGTCGCCATCGGACAAGCCTCGCTGCGGATTGGACAAAGGTTTGATCACCCAACGATCCGGGTCGTGCTCCTTCAGATAGAACTCACGGCTCATGGAGCCGACGATCATGGCGGCGGTGATGGGCAGCTTCTCCGGCCGGATGGCGAAGTACACGTGAACAATCGTCAGCGTGATGAGCGAGACTCCGGCGAGCCCGTGCAGCACGTACATCATGCCCCAGGTCATGTCGCTAAACAGGTAAGGATTGCGCGGGAAAAAGAGGGTGCGCACACGGAACATCATGCAAATGCCGGTCGCGATTACGGCGAGCCCCGTCAGTATGACCACGCCGTGATAGAGCTTGTTTTCCAGCGGATACTTTGCGAACTTGCGCGGCAGAGCCGTCGGCTTTCCCATGAACCGCTGGAGGCGCTTCCGTGCATCTTCGAGATCCGCTCGGTCGGGCCAGATCGACCAGAAATCAAGATAGAACGTCGCATGCACGATGTGAAACAGGACCGAAAGCGTAAGGACCGCCCCGGCGACCCAATGATAGGTCACCCAGTTGAACTGGATTCCGACCTTGGGCAGAAACGCCGTAAACAGCAAGACGAACATGGCCGCGGCCATGATCCAGTGAAACAATCGCGCGGCCAGCGAATGCCGCGGAATGCGCGCGGGAAGCTGCGCGAGGGTGCCAGCGGAAGAATCGGCCGTGAACTCCTTGCGGTCGGCGAAGTAGCGAACGTAGATTGCATGCACGACCAGAAACACCAGGCCCACCATCAGCGCAACATAGATCAGAAACCAAGCAATATGGATGGGAACTCGTTGCCCGGACGGACTGGTCGCCCACTCTAGGATGCCCATGACGCCTCCTCGACTCCGCCGACGGCGCGCTTGACCAGGTTGCGCATGAGCGGAATCTTGTAGGCGTTGAACTGCAGCGGCACGGCTCCCTGCACAGACAGTTTTCCCGCTGCTTCGCCGGTCGCCGCGGTGCGCGCCTTGCCACGCACCGAGTCTTCGACGTTCTTTAGGCGCAGCGGCCGGGCGGCAACGGCATTCACCGCAATGCGAATGTCTTGAATCGTGCCGCCGGATAGCTTCACGGCTGAAGCAACATTCATCAACGGAAAGTCCCACACATTGCGGTCACGGACTTTCTCGAAGTAGAACTGCGCGCTCGCCCAGGTGGCAGGAATGCGAATCGAGGTCAGCAGATATCCGAGACGCAGAATATTCATGCGCGTGATGTCGAGATCGGGGCCGACAAAGTAGTCTTCCGCATCCACCACTCGTTCGCCCTTTGGCGTGGCGACGACGAACTTGGCGTCGAGCGCAATGAGAGCCGGCGCGGTATCGGAGGGATTCACAGCCACACAGCGCTCGGCGTGAAGAATGGCGTGCTCGCGATTCCGGCCTACCGGAGTGTCGGCGTAGCAGATGTTTCCTCCTGCGCGATAGCAGGGCCAACCCGCGCGGTAGTACCAGCAGCGCGCATCCTGGGAGACATTGCCGCCCAGCGTTCCCTGGTTGCGAATCTGCGGTGACGCGACCAGTTCGGCGGCCTGCGTCAGCAATCCATATTTCTCCAGTATTACCGGATGCCGGAGCACCTCGGTCAGCGTCGTCATCGCGCCGATCGCGATTCCATCGTTCGTGGTGCGAATGCCCTTCAGCTCCGCGATCCCGCTCAGATCGACCACGACTTTCGGCTTGCGGATCCGATCCTTCAGCCAATCCATACTGTCGAGGCCGCCGGCGAGCACAAGCGCGTCCTCGCGGTTTTGTTCGAGCAGCCTTTGCGCATCGGCCACCGAGGTCGGTTGATACAACTGAAATGCCGGCATCACATCTCGGATGACTGCCATAGTGCTCTCCGTTTCAAGTCCACTAGATGTGCGCCGTCAGCGGATCCTGCACCGGCCGCCCGGCTTCGAGCGACGTCAGAATCGTATCGAGGTTGACGGGTGCACGACGGAAAATCTCATCCCCCAGGGCATCGGAAAGTGCGTTCAAGATCGCGCCGCAGCCGCCGCCCACCGGCGGTTCTCCAATGCCGCGCGCGCCTACCGGAGTTTCCGGATCAGGAATGTCGAGCGCCGCCCATTGCATGTTGACGGGTACATCCAGAATGGTCGGCGGTTTCGTGTGATAAAAACGCAGCGAAATCGTGTGGCCATACTGCGGATCAAACACCCACTTCTGACCGATGGCGTGGCCGATCCCCAGCGTCGATCGCCCGAGAATCTGCCCCGAAAGCGACTTGGGATGAATCACGGTACCCACGTCTGCTACCGCAAGAAAATCCGTGATGTTGTACTTGCCGGTTTCGAGATCGATTTCGACTTCCGCGAAGCTGGCCACATACGAGAACGTCTGGCCGTCATGCGGATATTTATCTTTGGCAGCCGCGATCAGGCCCTGCCCGGCGAGCGCGGCAATCGAAGCTTTCGTGTACTTGTTCACGTCTTTCGGAGCTTCGTGGCCGTCGTAGATGCCGCCGAGTTGAATCGCTTTCTGGGCGGCTTGCGCCAAAGTCATGCTTCGGCCCCCGCCTTTGCGAAAGACGCGCTCGTTGGCGACTTCGTATTGCTCCGGTTTGCCACCCAACGTCTTCGCAGCGATTTCCTGCAGCTTCTGCTTCCCGTCCATTGCAGCCGCATGCGCCGCGCGGGTCATGGCATGCGTGGTCTGGCTTCCTCCGGAGACGCACGTCCAGGGCAGATTTTTCGACGTGTTGCCCCATGTCACATCGCACTTTTCCCAAGGCACGCCCAAAACTTCGGCGACCACGCGGTGAACGTCGAGCAACGATTCAGTTCCCAGATTTCCGATTCCGGACTGAATTGCGATCCGGCCATCGGGCTGGATCACGAACAGGCCGTCATAGCCGACCGATCCTCCAACAAAGCAGCTCGAAGAGGCGCCTATACCGCGCACCTTGGTACCGCTGCGCTTTGGCCGCGCGATCCGCTCTTTCCACTGGAACTGCTCCGCGCCGCGATCAAACGCTTCTTTCAAGAACGCGCTCGTCGAATGCACTCGGGTGCCGTTTCTCACCGGCCCCACCGGAGCTTTGCCTTCCGGGCAGTTAACGTGGCGGATCGCAACTTGGTCGAGCCCCAGCTTGCGCGCCGCCTTGGAAACGATCGTTTCCGTAATCACGATGCCTTGCATGCCGCCGGGCGAACTCTGCGCGCCTCGCGGAGGAGTGTTGGTGAGAACGGTCGTTCCCCGCCAGCGCATGGCGAGCGGCTGATACAGCAACGAAACGATCGTGCCCGATGTTCCCGCATCGCCCACCGCGTCATACGGGCCGTTATTGCAGATGACAAACATGTCGAGCGCGCTGATGCGGCCGTCTTTGGCGAAGCCCACTTTCATGCGTCCCTGAAAACCCGGCCGCGCACGCCCGATAAAATGCTCTTCCTCGCGGCTGATGCGCATCATCACCGGAGCATTCGCCTTTTTCGACAACAGCGCCGGGATGATCGCAAAAATGTAGCCCGTCGCCTTGCTGCCGAAGCCGCCTCCGGTGTATTCGCTGATCAGCACGATCTGGTTGGGATCCATATTCAGCCAGCGCGCCAGGCTGGCCCAGGTCTGCACCGTGCTCTGTGTGCCCATGTGCACGAATACTCTTCCGTTCTGCCAATAAGCCAAAGTCGAGCGCGGCTCGAGCGTCTCGTGGCTGGTATCGGGAGTGACAAAGGTTTCATCGAGGACCAGCACAGCATTCTTGAAGCCCGCATCCAGATCGCCGAAGCTCCATTCATCCTGCGGCTTGCCCATAGGCAAGCGACCGTGCTTGGCTTCTTCGAAATCAGCTTTGGTCCATTTCAGCTCTCCAATCCGCGGCGCTGGCGGGCTCTGTGGTTTCTCGCCGGGCTTCGACGGTGGCATCTGCTCCCGTACCCAGACATTACCTCCGATCCTCGGGTTCGGCCCACCGGGACGCAGCGTGTCCAGCGGATCCACGGCAAACGGGAGGTGCTCAAACTCAATGTCGATGGCTTCAATCGCTTCGGCCGCAGTGTATTCGTCGACCGCCGCAACCGCCAGCACCGGCTCGCCGTGATACAGCGGCTCCCAAGTGAGCGCCTTCTCGCCCAGCTTGTTCGCCTTGATCACCACACCCAGGTCGGTCACAGTGTCAGCCGGCGCTGGCAGATCGTCTTGGGTCAGGATTGCCTTCACTCCGGGCATCGCCAACGCTTTGCTCACGTCGAGATGTTTCACCCGGCCATGCGGCACCGGACTGAGCAGCAGCTTGCAGAAAAGCATACCGTCGACCCGGAAATCTTCGGCAAACTTCGCCTTTCCGGTCACTTTCGCGTACAAATCGGGCGTGAGATAATCTTTGCCGATCAGTTTGTACTTCTCACCGAATTTCTGCTGATTCGGCTTCCACTCTGCATTAGACATGTTGCGCCTTCCTCATGTTTTCCGCGCCGCGCATCATGGCGGTGAGAATCTTGTCGTAGTCCTGGCAGCGACACAGGTTCCCGGAGAGTCCATGGGCCATCTCCAAGCGAGTGGGATTGGGGTTGGTCTTGAGGAATCCAACCGCCGACATAATGAAGCCGGTCATGCAGAACGCACACTGAAATCCCTGTTCGTCGATCACGCCCTTCTGCACCGGATGCAGCGTGCCGTCGGGCTTCGCCAGTCCTTCAATTGTCAGCACTTTTCGGTCGCGCACGGTGTGCGTCAGGATGGAGCACGAATAGTGCGCCACGTCATCGATCAACACCGTACAAGCGCCACACTCGGCGCGATCACAGCCGAGCTTGGTCCCGGTGAGCCCCAACTTGTAGCGCAGCGTCCAAGCCAGCGTTTCCTGCTTCGCGACGTCCACGCGGCGCTGCTGGCCATTCACGTCCAACGTGATGAGCCGCTCGCCCGGACCGGGCGATTGTCCGAACAGAGAGGAGGCGCGGAAAAGATAATTCGCCGAAGATGCCCCTGCTCCTCCGGCGATCACTCCCTTAATGAAATTCCGCCGCGAAACACTCTTGAGCTTGTCTTCAGGGAGGTCTACTGGATCGTCCATGCTGAATCACCTCAAGGCTGAGTCCCGAGAATTGCTCTGGGCGCAAGCTGCAAAAGAAGCTTGCAGAATTAACGTTGAGGTCTGGGTACCAATAGTTCCGATCTTACTGCGACCGGCCCTGAAAAATCTAGTCTGCCCGGAAAATCAGAAGGGGCTATCGCCGCCAAGATGAAGACTATCAAGGCGAACATTTCAATCATGCTCTTGTCAGCGTCTCCCGGCTTGTCGCCGATTCGGAAATTGCTGTCTCTACAACAAAGCTTATGGCAGGAGCCGACGCGGCACCATTCTTGAGCTACCTCGGAAGACTAGTATCGCTAAACGCGCCAGCAGTGACCAACCAATCGCTGTAGGCAAGCCGACTTCCCATTACTCTTCGGGGAATCTCGTTTCGATTACTTCCGTGTTGCCGACATACCCAGAATCGTTGGCGTCCCTGCAACGGACCGTGCTCGGCTATAAGTCACGCGCACGGATCGCACTTATTCCTGGCACGAAACTCGGCCCTGATGAGATCCAGTCGCGGCTGGGCGCCGGCGGGATGGGCAAGGTGTATCGCGCCGGCATGCGCAGCGCGACCGTACAGTCGCGGTCGAACTGAATCAGCCTGCTAGTTTGGGCAGGCGCGGGTTTCGTTGGGACCACTGATCGGGCGATGATTCCCGCCGCTCCGCTTCGTGCGGCATGGCGCCCGCGAGCAGAAGAATGGCGCCGCAATACATTAGTGTATCCCCCATGTAATTGAGGCCGTTGTCGAGGCTGGCGCGTTCCACGATTGCGATCGGCACGTAGACGACTAACTCCACGAAGAGCACGGTCAGGCCGATGCACGTGGCTGCTGCGCGGGTTTTCTTGCCGACAAGCAACAGGATACCCGCGACTGCGTAAACCACAGCCGCCAGGTACGTCCAAATGGCGTGTCCGAAGATCCACTGGGGAGTCAGCCGTTCCAGCGGAACCCCGGGAACGTGATCGGCGTGCATGAATTGCTCGAAGCTGTAAAACAGCACGGGAATGGCAACGCAGTATCGTGCAATCGTTGCAAGGACGTGCTTGCTGCGCTCGCGCCCCTGCTCGGCGAGGCTGGCTGCCAGCGCCAGAGCGCCGCCGCTGAAGGATAGTTCCCGCAGCGTCAACGTCAGACCAAACCGATCCCGCAGATTGTGTGCCCAACCTGGGGCGTCCATCAGCACTACGAAAAGGAAAAACGTCAAGGCGAGCAAACTCGCCGAGAGACGCGCCTCGATCTTCGTCACCAGGCTCAGCGCGGCTGCGATAAAGCAAGCGCCTACGAAGTACGCCCAAAACTGATGCCACGGAATCCACCGCGGTACGATCGACGCGATGGCCTTCGTCAGCGTGAAGTGTTCGGTGCCGAAAGCCGCGAGTGGCGCCGCGTAGAAAAGTGGCCCGAATAAAATCAACTTGTCCCATCCTCGCGCCTTTTGCCAATCGCCACGAAGAAAGATCGTGACCAGCCCGATGGCGAGAACCACTCCAAAGGCAAGATACGACCAAATCACCGTGCTCGGAATTGCGAAGAAAGCCACGACTGCCGACGAATTCAGTAAGTTGCCGCTCATGACGATTCCTTTCTATCCTGTCGCGTCTTACCCCCGTATCATGACCCGGGGGACGTAATCAAGAACGCTGCACAGCCGCTCACTGTCTCTCGCACCACTCTGCTTGTTTAAGGAGACGCCGTGCAACAATTTTACTAGGGGCGCTTATCGTTTGGGGTTCCTGGCTTAGAACCCACTGGTCCGTGTGTTGCCTGTTTGGGCTGGACGGAATCCGGCTTACAAGCTCATCCGTCAACTTCTTTTTATACAATCAATCGCTTCGCTTAGACCTGAACGCCGATTCACTTCGCACTATTGTGGTGGCTTCGATGCCACCACGCCGAGATCGGCGATGTTGTCGCCCTTTTTTAGCGAGGGAACAGCATTCACATGAAGGATCACACCGGCTTCGGGGGCGCGTGGTTCGAGGATCACTTTTCCGAAATAATCGGTGATGTAACCGAGTTTCATGCCTGCTTGTGCGTATGATCCGCGCTTGACCAGCGGATACCAGATGCCGGGGCCGTCGGACATGACGTCGACGACCTTCTCCAGCCAAACTGGATTTTCGATGTAGTGTGGCTCGCCAGGGAGCATCTTCAGGGCGCGCATGGTGCTGCGTGTGCCGTTTACGAGGAGCGCCACGTCATCGGGATCGACTGTGCCGGCATGCCCGGCTTCGACGACGATGGAAGGCTTTCCGCGGAGAGACGCGGTGTTATCGAGGTAGCGGCTGGCGGCGAGATCGGTTGGGCGCTCGTGCCAAATGATGATGTGATCCAGGCCGAAAGCCATAACCATTTCTTTGGAGACGCGGTCCTGTGAGGCGTTGCCGGTGGGTCCCCAGTAGGCGTAGGGACGGAGGCTCTCGTCGAGGTCGCCGCCATGATAGTCGATCAAGTAGTCGCAGCGATCGATGACTTGCTTGGTGATGACGAAGGAGGCGCGGTCAGTTTGCGTTCCATCGGCTTTGCCGGGATAGAAGCGGTTCATACTTTTGTTGTCAACCGGATTGACGTGCGGGACTTTTTGTTCGAAGGAAGCAATGTTGACCAGCGGAATCAGGATGACGGTGCCGGAAATCGTGGCGGGGTCGAGATCGGCGATCAACTTTTCGACAGCGATGATGGAAACGTACTCCGTGCCGTGCGCGCCGGTGACCAGAGCAAGGACGGGACCGGGATTGGCGCCGTTCACGACGACCACAGGAATGTTTGTTCCGGTATCGGCACCAGCAGGGACTTCGAGATAACCGTTCGCTTTCTGGCCTGGCGCCGCAGAAGCGGTGCCCACGGCGAAAGGCGATCGCTGAGCTGTGGCAAAAGCTGGCAGGAAGGCAAGAATGAGGAGAGAAACGAGAAAGAGACGAAGCGAGCGAAGCATGAAACCTCCGGTAGCGGCGAAATAGAAGGGGCATCGTACCATTTGTCACGCCGGCTATGCCTGCGACTGCCTCATTTGTTCGTAAGTATTTACAGGATTATCTCGATTGCGGTCTGGCTGATTTCGCCTAACGCTATACGGCTAAATACCTGTAAAGGCGGATGGGGAGGAAGAAATGGAACGACGCGACTTTATTGGAGGGCTAGCAGCCCTTTCATTGACCGTCCGAAATAGTGGGAACGAGCAGGGAGGACAAACGGCAAGCCACGGAGACATGCCATATCGGACGCTGGGACGCACCGGCGAAAAAGTTTCGTGCATTGGGCTGGGTGGATATCACCTGGGGCAAGCGGGACTCCCAGAAGCACAGGCTATCAAGCTGTTTCACGCCGCCGTGGATCGAGGAATTAATTTCTCGGACAATTCGTGGGACTACAACAACGGCGAAAGCGAAAGAAGAGTAGGGAAGGCGTTGAAGGGCTATCGCGAGAAGGTGTTCGTGATGACGAAGTTCGACGGACGAACCAAGGAGTCGGCCCTGAAGCAACTCGACGAGTCACTGGAACGCCTGCAGGTGGATCATGTCGACCTGTGGCAATTTCACGAGAATATCCGTTTGGAAGATCCGGACCGGTTTTTCGCCGATGGCGGCGCGTGTGAAGCGGTGCTTGAAGCAAAACAAAAGGGGAAGATCCGGTATTCCGGCTTTACCGGGCACAAGGACCCCAGCGTGCACTTGCGAATGCTGGAGTTGGCGGAAAAACATATGTTCAACTTCGATACGGCGCAGATGCCGCTGAATGTGATGGACGCGCATTTTCGGAGTTTTGGGAAAGAGGTTGTGCCGGTGTTGGTGAAGAAGCAAATCGCGGTGCTGGGCATGAAGTCCATGGGTAGCGGATTCATTTTGAAAAGCAAGACGGTGACGCCGATTGAATGCTTGCATTATGCGCTGAGCCTGCCGACTTCGGTGGTGATCACCGGCATCGACAGCCAACAGGTGCTGGACCAGGCGTTCGAGGCCGCCAAGACATCTGCAGCAGTCAGCCCGTCGGACATTGCCAAGATTCTGCAAAAAACGGCTGCGGTGGCGGCCGACGGCAAGTTTGAGCCGTTCAAGACGTCGCCTGGCTTCGATTCCACCGCTGCGCACCCGGAATGGTTGGGTTAGAACGCATCAGCTGAGTCAGCTGAAAGATATCTTCCCTGGTCTTATTCCGGGTGATAGTATCAGCGCCTCTGCCGGTGGGAGGTGTCCAATGAGCCGGCGCTGCTATTGCCTGCTGTCACTGTTCTGTGTCTTGGTTTTCGCCTCCCACACCCTTGCGCAAAACTTCCCTGCGCTCCAAACCCCCGCTGATGTCGTGGCCGTATCCGGAACGATTTTTTCAGAGGACGGAAGACAGCGGCTGGATAACGCCATGGTGAATTTGTGTGATCCCAGCGGAAATCTGATCCAACAAGGGGCCGCGGGCGGCGGCGGATATTTTGCGTTTCGCGGCTTGCGGCGAAATGAATACGTTCTCCAAGTGACGGCGGATTCTTATCAACCCGCGAAGGTTCGCGTGAATCTGCAGTTTGGATCCCAGCCAGCTACGTTCATTTACATGAAACGGATTCCGTCTGATGCGGCCAAAACGGCGAATCTGCCCAGCGTTTCTCGTCATGAATTAGCGATGCCCTCCGCAGCGAAGGAACTTCTGGCAGCAGGCCGGAAAAAGCTGTATCACGAGAAAAATCCGCAGGGGGCTTTGGACGATTTTCGTCACGCACAAGAAAAGGCACCCGGCTTTTACGAGCTGGACTATGAGATCGGAATGGCGTACCTGGATCTTGGAGAGAAAGAGAAAGCTCGGGATCGTTTCGTGAAGGCAATCAGCCTAAGCAAAGACAACTATGGTGAAGCGCAAGTTGCGCTGGGGACGGTCCTAGTGGATGAAGGAAACCTGGCGGACGGCGAAAAAAGGATCCAGCGTGGAATCGATTTGAACGCGAGTTTTTGGATGGGCTACTACCAGTTTGCCAGGCTTGAACTTCTTCGCGACCGGCTTCCGCAAGCGGAAGCCGACGCCGAGCAGGCCCGTTCCTTGGCGCCGAACGCTGCCATTAATTACCAGCTTCTTTCCGTTATCCACCTGCGTGAGAAAAAATATCGTGCGCTGCTTCAGGATATTGACATGTACCTGGAACTAGATCCGGACAGTGCCGCAGGCCAGCGCGCCAGAAGCGCCCGTGCGGAAGTGATTGAGGAAATCAAGAAAGAAGAGACCCGGCAAAAGGTTCCCCTGGAAAATAAGGATCCGGGCTGACTTTGCGGTTTAGGCCCACTCACACCCGAAACACTGGCTCGAGGGAAGAAATTCTGGTCTTTAGGGCCGTTAGCTCGGCTGCGCTGAGCTCTGGTAGCGGCGCTGCGGCCAGTTCCAGCGCCAAGTCAAAAATATGCTGGTCGCCGGGCGGCACGGCCGCGGTGACTTCCTGATTCAAGGTGAACCGCAAAGCCGCGCGAGCCATTTCGCGGTCATCGATCGGTTCATACCAGCACTTCGGGTACTTGCGATCGCTTTCTTTCATTTCTTTGGGCCACTTTCCAAAGGCGAGCGTTTTCAAAGCCATGCGCGCCATGCCTTTCGACTTGGCTTTGGTGAGGATCTGCGGGCCGAAGCCACCGTTTTCCCAGGCGTTGACATTCACTGGAAACAAGACGCTGTCCAATTCCAGAGCGTCCATCAAACGCAGCGCGGCGGGGGCGTTGTGCGCGGAAAAGCCCAGATGCCGCGTCTTCCCTTCCTTTTTGGCTGCGAAAAAGGTTTCGGCGGCGCCGCCTGGAGCGAGAATCTTGTCGACGTCTTCCATGGAGCTGACCGCGTGAAACTGGTAAAGGTCCACATGGTCGGTGTGGAAACGCTGCAGGCTGCGCTCCAACTCTGCGCGGGCACCCTTGGCGTCGCGGCTCATAGTTTTTTCGGCGAGGAAAACCTTGCTGCGATAGGGGCGCAAGGCTTCGCCGAGTTTCATTTCCGCTTCGCCATTGAAGTACGAGGGCGCACAGTCGAAATAATTTACGCCACGGTCGTAGGCTTCAGCGACGCGGCGCGAACCTTCTTCCTGGGACATGCCGCAAACGACGATTCCACCCATAGCGATGATCGAGAGGTCGATTCCATTTTTGTAAGGGCGCTTGGGCAGCATTGTTGACGCCGGCGCCCCCAATGCGGACGCGGCCGTCAATGCCGCGGCCGCGCCAATAAATTCGCGACGATGCATAGGTTGGTCCCCCTTGCGGCATTTTAGTCCGCAGAAACGCGATAGGCAATCGCCGCGGTGCTGCCGCAGTGCTGCTGCATTTTGGCGCAGTGGTTGCGCGGCCGCGGCTACTCCTCCATGACTCCGTACTCGAAGCGTGGAGGCAAATTGGCACCCGATCGCTCCATCATTGCGAGGGTGAGCGCCTGCGGGACGAGCACGGAGGTGAGGGCTTCCCAAGGCTCCGGCACCGCGCTGATCTTTATCGGAAACAATTTCTCGGAAGCCAGGTGCTGGTCGGTTGCGACTAGGATGACTCTGCCACCGCGGGCATTGCAGTCACGCGCAAGTTTCACACCGAGATCCGCCGTGCGGCCGAGCGCGAAAATAATGGCAACATGCGAGGCGTTGACGTCGAGCAACGGCCCGTGACGGAACCCGGCCCCCGAGTGCGCCGAAGCGCGATAACCGGCCATCTCGCGCATGCACAAGGAGCCCATGATGGCGCCGCCGTACGCGGGGCCACGCCCAATGGCTTCAATGTTGGCCGCGCCGCGACAGAATCTCTCCAGTTCGCCGCGGACGCCAAATACTTGCTTCAGGGTATCCGAATAGACTGCCAGCAATCTCTCCGCGTTTGCCGGCCATGAATGGCCGGCCATGGCAGAAGCCAGCGCGATGCAGGCCGCGGTGGCGTTGGTGTAAGTCTTGGTTGCGCTACCATACTCCGGCCCGGCTAAGATGGGGAGCTTGATCTGCATCAAGGGCCAGCAGGTGCTTTTTTCGTTGTTACAAATTAGAACGACAGGCTTCTGCGTCTTGATCCTACACAGCTCCACGAGTTCTGCGCTTTCACCGGAGGCGGTGGTAAGTACGGAAACGGCAACCTGGTCCAAGAGCGCGGGGGCGTAGTGCAGCCATTCGCCAGCATCAGCAAAAAAAGAAGATCGGTTGCAGGATTGCAGCCACACGGAAGCTGCAATCGAAGAGCAATAGGAAGCGCCCATGCCCAGAAAAAGGACGGGGCCAGGAGAAAGAGCAAGCTGTCGTAGTTGGTGAAGCTCCTTTTGGATCGATTGATCTCGATCATAGGCGTTCAACACTTGAGCGAGCCGCTCGGGCTGTTCCCGGCATTCCTTCTCGAAGATCGCGGTCATGCTCATGGTGAGCATTTCGTCTGGTGGCTTGATGCCGGCGATCCAGCGGCGTTCCTTGTTTGTCATTTTGTCCATAGTGCTCCTCGGAGATCGAAGTGCCTATTTTCTATCATTTTTGGCTAGGGCATCGCAGGATAAGCGCCCGAAGGCCCCAGATGATCGACAGTCAGTTTTGAAGGTAACAGGGACGAACTTTCTCATGAATCATAACAAAGATTACGATATCATGATGCCGGGTGAAGACATGACTGTTCCGCAGTCCCTTCCGAAGCCGCAGGTGAATCAAAGCTTTCTTGCGAGGATTTCGTTCATCGCGGCACTCGGCGGCGTGCTTTATGGCTACGACATGGGCATTATTGCCGCCGCCATCATTTTTGTTCGGCACACCTTTGCGCTTTCGACGCTGATGGAGGAACTGGTTGTGAGCATCGTGCTGATTGGCGCAATGGCCGGAGCGATGGCGGGAGGAGCGATCGCCGACCGGATCGGCCGGCGCGCGACGCTGGTGTGGGCAGGGGCGATCTTTATTGCCGGCTCGCTACTCGCGCCGCTTGCTCCGAATGTCGTCGTGCTGATTGTGGCGCGCGCGATTATTGGCATCGGAATTGGATTCACTTCGGTCACCGCGCCGGTGTACGTCTCCGAACTAGCACCACCGCAATCGCGCGGAATGCTGATCGGGCTCTACCAGTTCGCGCTCACTCTCGGGATCGCGCTCGCCGACCTGGTCGGTTACTGGCTCGCTGCACAACAGGCGTGGCGGCTGATGTTCGGCCTCGCGGTGCTGCCGACGGTGCTGTTCCTGGCGGTGATTCTTACTGTTCCCGAAAGTCCTCGCTGGCTCTTTGCGCACGCCCGGCGGAACGATGCAGAATCGGTGCTGCGCAGCTATACCGACGACAATGGTGTTCAACAATTTCTCGCGGACATCCAGGAGGGTCTGAAGACGCCAATGGAGCAGAGTTGGAGGGCACTGTGGACGCCGGCCGTGCGGGGTTCGCTGTTCATCGCTGTGGGGTTGACCGTGCTTCAGCAGGTGACCGGGATCAATACCATTATTTATTACGGTCCGCAGATATTTGAGCTTGCGGGAATCGCCTCGCATGCAAATTCGATTTTTGCGACGCTGCTTGTGGCGGTGGTGAATGTGATTGCGACAGTGGTGGGAATCGTGCTCGTCGACCGGCTAGGGCGGAAGCCGCTGCTTTATGTCGGCGTGGGCGGGATGACAGTGGCGCTGTTCGCGCTGGCGTTTGCGTTCAGTCACATGGCGACGCTCGGTGCGTCGATGGGCATGATCGCGATTGTTTGCCTGATGCTTTACATTGCATGTTTTGCGTTCAGTCTGGGGGCCATCGCCTGGATCCTGGTTTCAGAAGTGTTTCCGCTGCGTGTTCGCGGGCGGGGCGTTGCGGTCGGAACACTGTTCTCGGGCCTCGCAAATTTCGCGGTCTCACTGACATTTTTGTCTCTAATCAAGTTTGTGGGAAGTGCTTCGACGTTTGCGCTTTACGGAGTGCTGAGTATTGTGACGCTGGTGTTCGTGCGCTTTGTGGTGCCGGAGACGCGCGGGCGCGAGTTGGAGAGCATCAGCGCACCGAAAACGGCGTTAGGGCGCTAGCGCTGCGAATTGGCGCGTGACTCTGCCTTGTCGAGCGCCAGACGAATGGCGCCCATCAGCTGCGCATCCTGGCCCAACCTGCTGGTAATTAGCTTCGGGAGTACCGGCTCGTCGTATTGCTTCAGGATTTTTCGCGTGGCGTGGAGTAACGGCGCGCTCATGCCCACACCGCCGCCCAAGACGAAGAGCGAGGTATTCAGGACGACGGAGATGTTGTACACCGCATAGGCCAAGATTCGCGCGGAATGATCAAGCACGGTCCTGGCAACGCGGTCGCCGGATACGGCGTGATCAAATATTTCACTCGCAGTCAGATTTTGCAGTGGTGAGTTGTACTTCCCGTTACGAGCGCGCAGCCACTGTGTGCCAATCCCACCGCCGCCGATCACGCTTTCCAGCGAGCCCGGCATGCCCCGTTTGACAGGTGCCTCCGGTGTGCCAGGAACAACCATGTAGCCGACTTCTCCAGCGGCACAATTTTTGCCTCGAACCAATTGTCCGTTGACGAAAATCCCAGCAGCAATGCCGGTTCCTATGGCAAGAAAGACAAAATTTCTATTGCCGCGCGCGGAGCCCATCCAGTGTTCTCCGATCGCGGCTAGTTTCACATCATTTTCGACGGCCGCAGGAACGTGGAGTGCGGACCTCAACAGATCGGCGAGCCGAACATTCTTCCAGCCTTTGAGGAATGACGTCGCGAAGACAATGCCGGTCTCACCGTCGGTAATGCCAGGCGCTCCAGCGGCCACCGCCAGCAGGGAACTGCGGGGCACGCAAGCTTGTTGCAGGAGGTGGTTCACGCCAGTACGGATCTGCTGAATGACCATTTTGGGAGAGGAAATTCGTTTTGTGGACGTCGACCACTTGAGGAGGACCTCGCCCTTGGTGTTGGCCAGAGCAACGCGCAAGTTGCTAGCGCCGATGTCAATGCCGATCACGTGTCCAGCGCCGTGCGGTTTCGTCAATGCGCGATTGCGCGGGCGGTGCGACGCGAATTTGTTCTTGGCCATGGTTGAGATGAGCCGAATCTAAGACTAAGTTAACGCTATTTACAAAGTCCGTCAATCGAATGGCGCGAACTGCAAGGCCGCTCAGTCAACCGAGTGGGACGGCTGAATTAGACCGAGAACGGCAGACTCGATTGCGCTGTAAACGGCGCCCCACAACAGCGCTGAGGAGCCTAGCGCGCCCGCGGCCACGCGCACCACCGCGAATTCACTTCCCCTCAGCTGAGCTTTAACTTCTTGAAGGAGACGGGTGTGGCTGCCGACTTCTCCGCCCAACAAGATCACGCCGGGGTTGAGAATGAGCGCCAGATCCAGAATGACGTCCGACAAAATGGTGGCGCGCTGCGCGAGAATTCGCTTGGCCTGTGCATTGCCCGCGGCGGCAAGATCGAAAACGTCGGTGGCGCGCCGGATTTTGGGATGCGAGCGTGCGCGCTTGCGGGCGGCTTGCCAGCTTCGCATGATTCCAGAAGCGCCCAGCACTTTTTCCAGCTTTCCATACCCGAGTAAGGTGGGATGAGCTCTAGAAACATTAGGCACGCGAAGGTACCCGATTTCGCCGGCCGACCATTGAGAGCCGCGATAGATGCTGCCATCAACAAAAATGCCGGCCCCCACACCCTCGCCGATGGTAATGAACACAAAATTGTCCATGCCGCGCGCCGCACCACGATGGTATTCGCCTTGGGCGGCCAGATTGGTGTCGTTCTCCACAATGGTCTGGCACTTCAGTTCGTTGCGAAGCAGCGCTCCTAACCGCACATTGTTCCATTCCTTCAGGGCGCTGAACGAGGAGACTATTCCCTCTCGTACATTAACGATAGCGGGGACTCCTGCGACCAGGACGAACAATTGGTCCTTTGACAGTTTCTGCTTACGGAGCAGGCTGCGCACCTCCACCGCGATCTGCGCGCAGACCTCGGATGGTGTCGACGATTGCCAGGAGAGCGCGATCCTGGATCTGGCAAGTTCAAGTCCGTGCAAATCGGCGAGAAGAAAACGGAGAAAAGCGGAACTGATATCCACCGCGATTACGCAGCCACGTTCTGCACGGAAACGGATGATGTCCGGAGGTCTGCCGCCAGTGGAGTCTCCCTCGCCAATCGGTTCCACCAGTCCCGCGGAACCGAGGTACGCAACAACATTGGTGACCGTAGGGGCGCTGAGGCCGGATGCTCGCACCAGATCGGCCCTGGAACAGGGCCCCGTTTCACGCAAAAGCTTCAATAAAATTTGCGCATTGGTTTGACGCAGCAGGGGCGGCCTGCCAACGGGAACGAGTGCGGTCTTCACTGCGAGGTCACCCCGTGGTTTCATGCGCGGCTTCGACGTGGTGCCACCATGGTAAGGTATTTTCGGATTGTTTAGGAAGTCCCTCCCGCGGCACACAACACGGCCTACGGTCACGTACACCGCTTCAAACTGGAGTTCGATCGGAGGCCGGGATTCCCGGCCAGGACGGGCCGGGGCGTCATTCCGTGCGGAAAGGGGCGAGGCGTCAGCTACTTGAGGAGAAGGCGTTGGGAGCGAGGTTCATTCGCGGCGGCCAGAGATGCTCGTCGAGGGTGGCGCGTCTTTGTTGCTTCGCAAGTCCGCGCCCTTTCCGATGGCTGGAGAACCGGGGCGAAGCACGAAATCAAAGGGCTGGTTCGGGACAGGGGCAACGAATGCTGGATCTGCCGCCACAGAATGTTTGTCCTGGCCAGCTTCCTTTTGCCACGCTGAAAAATTGAAGCGCGCGCCCTTCCAGTTGAAAGCCGCAGGACCGTCGGGATAGTAGTCGTTATCAGAAAAATCAAACGGACCGTCGACGCCGGGTTCGATAAATACCTGGTGGAGGGAACTTTTGACGATGATGTTGTTTTTTATGGCGATGTCTCCGGTTTGCTGTGTGGTGGAGCTGACGTAAAGGTGGATGCCGATGCGGCTGTTGTAACAAGTGTTGCTGTCAATTTCGTGGTGAATGTAGTTAGCCATGATGCAGGCCCCGTTGGGATGATTGTAGATGAGGTTGTGAAGAATCTGATTGTGCTGGCTGGGCACGTAATTTGTGAAGATACCGTGGGTGCCGTCGTCGTGGACGACATTATAACGAAGCACGTTCTCGCTCGAACCAAATGGGGGAGTGCCGGTATCGATGGACAGTTCGATTCCAGAGAGGCGAGCCTTGTAGCAATTATTTTTCTCGACGATGTTGGAACTGGAACCGGACAGGCCGACGCAATAGCCTTCGCCCTTGCGCGTAGTATTCGTGTTTGCGAATGCCACGTTGCCGGAGATGAGAGACTCGTTGGTTTCGTGGAGGTAAATCCCGGCTCCGTTGTCATGAACTGTGTTTCCCGTGATCTGCACGCCAGTGACAACGAGCCCATCGGGATAGACGACGGACCGGCATCGCTCGGCGCGCGGGCAGCCAACTACGAAGATGCCGTTGAAGGCGTTGTGATGAATCTCGTTGTTGGTGATGCTTCCGGAAGTGACCGGAAATTTACCGTTGCTGTGGTACAACTCGACACCGGCGCCGTCATTATCGTGAACCAGCACGGAATCGACGGAACAGTGATTGGCGTTTTCAATATGAATGCCGTCGCCCGCGCCATTGCTGACAGTGACATGAGAGATGTGCAGGCTGTCGGGCGTGGGGCCTTCAAGATGGAAAGTGATGGCCCAGATTCCCGCACCCTCGCCGTAGGGAATGGCATTTGCGCCACTGACGGCAATGTTTTTTACGGTGACGCTTGAGATGCCGGTGAGATTGAGGCCGGAGAGGCGCGCCCCGCTTTCGATTCCTGGATGTTGGTAGCCGTTGGACGGTTTGTCGCTGGAAAAAACATAGAGCGAATCGGAATCCCAGAACCAGTCGCCGGGATTCGACAATTCGGAAAGCGAAGATTTTTTGTTGCCCTTGGTACCGTCGAAGATGACGACGTTCGCCTTGGTGGCAACTTTGGCTTGCCAGACATGAGACTTGCAAATGTCGCAGGCTGTCCAAGAATCAGCGGGGACGAGATCCGCTCCGCTAATCACGGGGAGATCCCCCGTGCCGTAGGCATCGATGACGATGGGGGCGGCCGCGGACCCGGAAGATGGAAAGTTCAGCTGTTCGCGCCACACGCTGCCTCTTCGAAGGAGAATGATGTCGCCCGGCATGAACTTCGATGACGCGAGCCTTGCGAGAGTCTTCCAGGGGGATGATGGAGAATTTCCGGCGTTAGCGTCATTTCCATTTGTGGAATCGACGTAGAACGTTGTGCCGTAGACGGCAGGGGAGGCTGAGAGAACGAAAAGAAAGAGGAGAAGCAATTTGCGGAACATTGTATTTCTCCAAGCGGGGAGCGCTAGAATGGGCGGGCGAGCCGGTCTGTCTACGGAACCGTGCCGATGGATTTGACGTGCAGAATGTTGCGATCCTGGTCCAGCGTGCCGGTGACGCGAACCTTTTTTCCAACGAAGCGCTTGACGTTCCAAGTGTCAGCCAACAGGTACGGAGTGCGGTGGACCGCCTCTTCCAGGAAAAATCGACTATTTTTCTGAGTGATCTTTCCCGCGAAGGTGCGGACGTCTTGTTGGTCCTGTTGCTGGGCTGTGCTTTGCAATTCGTCGCGGTATTGATTTTGCTGCGGACTCTGCTCTTGCTTCTGGCGCTGAGTTTCCTGCGCGTGGCAGGGAGCAGCCATGCTTAACATCATGAGCCACAGAAAGGCGAGCACTGAAAACAGGAAGCGTTTGGTACTCATGGTTGCACCTTCGTTTATGCGTCTATGGGCCTTACGCTGCCGCAGACGACGAGGGGACTTCCGGGCGCGCAGGTACAGGCACCCTTGACGCAACGATCCCGATATTGCTGCTGAGATGGAGCGGGAGGTTCACTAGGCCGACGCTCTCGAGCCGCACGAACGGGAAATGGCGCTCCAGGAGGCGAGCGATGAGCGCATAGTCGAAGCCTTTGCGGCCTCGGGGCGCCCGAGGGACGCGGTCCATGCGGCCGAGGACTGCATCGCAGAATTGCCGAGCGGTGTACTGGCTGCGCGGAACGCCGGAAATTTTCGAGCCCAGAGCCTTGACCAGCAAGGGCAACCCTTTTTCGTTGGGCATGGTGGAGAGCAGACAGCCGTCGGGGCGAACTTTGCGGGCGATGGCGGCAACGTATGAGTCGAGGCTGGCCGGCTCGAGGTACTCGAAAGTTTCCATCACCAGGGCCACATCAAACTGCTCGTCGAGGCTTTCGATATCGCGCGGAGAGGTTGATTTGCGCACTTCGACGGCCGGGTCATTCAGCAAGCAGGTCCGGGCCGCTTCGAAACCGAAGGGCGTACCATCCTTCCATCCACTCTGCCAGCCAGCATCGAAACCAAGATAGCGGGTGACCGAAACGGGGATATACGTCAAGGAACGGGCATCGTTGCAGCCCAGTTCGATGATCGATAGATTTTCTTTGCCGAGGGACGGAATCTTCGCGCGTATCCATTCGAAGCGACAAGCGTGATGCTTGGTGTAAAGCCAGCGGAGAGAAAGGGCATGATGGTTGGAATGTATCATCTGTTGTTTTTCTTCAGCACGAGCTTCGACGAAAAGTCCTCTCACGATTCGGAAATCAGGACAGCATCGCTTGCGGCGCGAAAGTCGAACTTGCCGCGATTACGAACCGCTGGTTCCAGCCACGAGTTCCCCGGCTTAAGGAATACTCTGGCCCAAGTTTCCAGAGACAGCCAGCGGAAGATCAGGCTGTGGTATTTCGCGGGCCGATTCAGAAACTGCTTCCAGACCTGCTGGGCCATCGCCGGATCAATCCAACCACGCTGCCGCAATTCTGAAGAGTTGAGGACGCCCTCAGCCCAGCGGCGCAACGGGCCAGACAACCAGGCGCCTTGCGGAACCTCGAATCCCTTTTTGTCGTTGCGTTCCAAAACCTTGTCCGGAATCCTGCCTTGAGCTGCCTGGCGCAAAATAACTTTTGCGGTTGTGCCGTTGATTTTGAGAGTTTCGGGGACGGCGAAAAGATATTCGGCGATGCGATGATCCAGAAACGGCAGGCGAACTTCGCGGGAAAAAGCCATGGAGCTGCGATCGGCGAAACGCAGAAGCTTCGGAAGCATGGAGGAGCGCAGTTGACGATAAAGTTCGTTATGGACGGAACTGGCGAAACGGGCGGGAACGCCGGTGGGCGGGCTAAAAGCCGATCTGGCAAAATCGTCGTGAATGGAAAGGGACGCGTACACGGACTGGATGACTCGCCGCGGGGCCTGCGGCAGATGGGGTACAAGGACCGCTGCGAGGTTTTTGGGCCCGCACTGTCGTAGATGGGCTGCAACGGTTTTGGCTAACGCCCCCAAGCGGAAACTGAACAAGAGATCCTTGAAATAAGCGCCACGCGCATCCTGATAGCCCGCCAGATGTTCGTCGCCGCCCTGACCATCGAGAAGCACGGTGACGTCGGAATCGCGCGCCAGCCGCATGACGCACCACTGGGCATAAACGCTGCCACACAAAGAGGGATGCTCCTGATGGCGCACGAAGGAGTCAATCTCATCGACCAGTCGAAGAGGATCGGGATAAACCTGGACATTCGTCGTAGAGAACCGCTGGGAAACGGAACGAATGTAGGATCCTTCATCGGAAGCGGGATCCTCGGACCGGGCGGAAAAAGTGACCTGACGATCGCCGTTTCGTTGCGCGGCAATCAGGCTGACGATGGTGGACGAGTCCAGCCCGCCGGAAAGGCATGAGCCAACGGTGACGTCGGAACGCAAGCGAAGCTTCACGCTATCGCTTAACAAATGCAGAAAATGTTTGGAGTAGGAAGTTTCATTCGGATAGCGAACCTTGGCGTTGGGATCAATATCCCAGTACTGCCACGATTTCAGCGAATCGCTGCCGGGAGAATAGAGCAGCGCGTGCGCGGGTTCCAGCGCGGTGACATCGCGGAAAAAAGTTTCGGCGGACGCATCGGTCTCTCTGTAGGCAAGATACCGGTAAATGCTGCCGAGGTTTGGTTCCGCAGGGACGAGGCCGGAAGCGAAGAGGGCTTTCATTTCCGACGCAAAAAGAAATGTGCCGTGCCGGCGAAAGTAGTAAAAGGGCTTTTCACCGAAGCGGTCACGAGCTGCGAAGAGCTGCTTCTGCTTGGCATCCCAAATGGCGAACGCGAACATGCCATTCAGGAAGGTAAGGCACTCTGTTCCCCAGCGAGCGTAAGCAGCGAGGAGCACTTCAGTGTCGGTGCGCGAGCGGAATGGATAACTTTTGAGTTCGTCGCGAAGCCCCATCCAATTGTAAATTTCGCCATTGAAAGCGATGATCAAGTTTCCGGTGTGGTCGCGCATGGGCTGATGGCCGCGAGGAGACAGGTCGAGAATGGCCAGGCGACGACTGCCAAGCATCACGCCATCTGTGGGAGAACTCCAGAGACCAGCGTCATCGGGGCCACGATGGAGCAAGCTGTCACGCATGCGCAGCGAGGCTGCCTGGTCCAAAGGCCAGCCTTTTCGGACGCAACCAACAATGCCGCACATGTCTCGGAGCCCCTCCTTCATTCAGGAGCAGACAAATAGTCTAAGAACGGAGTAGAAACATTTACACACCAAGAGCCCTGTAGAACGCCCTATTCAGGTGGCGCATGCGAATGCGCGAGAGGATGCGGGCCACGCCGGGAATTCCGCCGGTACGGTAGGCGGCTTGAAGGTTGCGGTACTGGCGCTCGACCAGATCCTTGCCGGAGTCGTGATAAAAGTGCTGTTTGTAAGAACCGTCAGCCACTTCCGCGGACAACAGCAAAAAGTGGTTGTTGATGTGGTCGGCTGTTGCGGGATCCGCGACCGTGCCCCAGCCGTCCGCAGAGAGCTGGATGGGCCGCATTTCGACTTGCGCGATATCACCGTCGCGATCGAGACCGATGACGACAAGCATGCCTTCATGCTCCAGCTTGGAGTACCTAATTCCTGAAGAAAGACTGCCGAGGCCATAGAAACAAAAAGCGGCGCGGGCGGTTTTATTGATCGTCGAGCGAAAACCAGCGATGCGATGCGAATGAGAGGCTGCCACGATATCAAAACCAAAGCCCACCATATCGTCCATGAGTGCGACATCGTTGGGATCCGGGCGATTGGTGTGCTCGATTCCGGCATGCAGGAACGCGATGCATAGATGCGCGCCTAGGCGTTTGAGCGAGGCGAAGGCGTCGCGGCCGCGGGCTCGCGTCGCGGGCTCAACGCCGCTGCGGGTGCGCGAAGCAAGCTCAGGAAGATTGCAAGCGGCAGCCCAAAAACCGATGCGAACACCGAGGGGAGTCGTGGCCACGTAGACGTCAGCAGCCTCGTCGAGGGAACGGCCGCTGCCGAGGGGAATGATTCCGTGTTGAACGACGGCGTGTTTGGTGCGCTGCAGGCCTTCCTCACCATAGTCGTAGATATGATTATTCGCGAGGCCGACGACCCTGGCGCGCAGCGGGGTGAGATATTCGAGAGACGCCGAGGGAGCGGCAAAACTGTCTCCTAACCCAATCTTCGGACGCACGGCACAAGACTCGACATCCAGCGGACATTCCAGATTCACAATCGAGAGATCCACATCCTGAAAATAGTTCGAGAGGTTTGCCGCCATGCTTGTCCAGCCGTGCGCGGCAGGAGGGTGAAGTCCCGCTGCCGGAAGATAATCACCGGCGATGGCGATGCGAAAGGCGACGCGCGCGTTTTTGTTTTGCCAGAGAAGCATTGTTCGGACCCTACGGAGAAAAACCTGCGGTTAGCGAAGCGATCCTAGCCGGACAGCCGTTATGAACAAGGAACCGAAGGTCAGGCTGAGCGCTACAAAGGCCAGCGTGGGATTCAGCCGGTCGCACCACAGGCCGAGAACGACCAAGGCGGCAGTGGCAAGGTAAGAACCTAACGCAATGGGACGAGCGGACCAGCCGCGCTGCTGCAAAAGATCGTAAAAATGTCGGCGATCGCCTGCAAAGGGTGATGTGCATTTTCTGAGGCGCCGGAACACTGCCAGAACAAGATCGAGCAAGGGTAGGCCCGCAAAAACCAGGGGCAAAAGAAGATTTGTTCCCAGGGCGTGGTGCACACGATAAAAGTCGAGTCCGAGAAATGCGGCCAGAAACCCTAGAACCGTGCTACCTGAATCGCCCATGAAGATTTTCGCCGGAGGAAAGTTGAAAAGGAGGAAGCCGATGCAGGTGCCGAGGAGGCTCCACGCAACGGCGGCGCCCACGGTGGCGCTTCTGGATGTATACAACAAGACATACCCGAGGCTAACCAGGGCGGAGACGCCGGAGGCGAGGCCGTCGGCGCCGTCGAAGAAATTGAAAGCGTTGATGAATAACACCACGAAGATACAAGTGACGGCCGCGTCGAGGAGAGGCCTGTCAAACAACCTGAGGCCCCATGGCGTTTGCGCGACGAGGAGACCCGCGATGCAGTGAGCGACCAGCCTGATGGACGGCGAAAGGGCCTTGAGATCGTCAACCAGGCTGGTACACCAAAGCAGCAGCAAGGCGATATAAACATTCAACGCCTGCACGAACAGGCCCGGGCTGCCGACGGATAGACCGGCAACCAAGGCCAGTCCCATGCTGACACCGCCGAGCCTGGGGGTGGGGACGGTGTGAATTTTCAGCTCGCCGGGAAGATCGTGGAGTCGCCATCGCGTGGCCAGAAAGCGAACCACGGGGAGGGTCCCGGCGCAGACAAGAAGAGCAACGAGGCCGTTAAACCACCCGTGGAAGTGGAAAGCGAATTGCGGAATCGGATTCATATGGAAATTGTTTTGCGACTCTAAACCTTATCGTACGGTCTTCCACTGGCCTGCCTTGCCGGAGGTGATGCAATGCAGAGTTCCTAAGAGCGACGCAAAATTGACCAGGCAAAACGACGAAAAAGCTGAAAGGGGAAACCGGGATTGCAGTCCACGAAAAAGAAGGCCAGCCACAGAGACCAGATAGAACGTGAGTTGCGCCACGAGGAAGAGCGAGTAGAAATTCTGTCGCGCAAGGAAGATATTGCTGAGGAACAATCCCAACAGGAAATAAGGCACCGCCCAGCGAAGGAGCTTGTGGGACCACAGGCTAATAGCCACCGGGCCAACCTGGAAGGGGTTCAGGCACGTCGCATTGCACAACAGACCGTAAAGGTCTTTGCTGATGATGCGCATTTTCATCCGAAGCATGGAGTGGGCCTGGTTTTGCGTGAGTTGCGTCGCGGCAGAGACTCGGGTTTCCAGAACATTTCTGAAGCCGGCCTTCGCCACACGGAGAGGCAAGACGAAATCATCGCCAACGTTGGGGTCGAGCGGAGTCCATAACAAGCGGCGCATCGAGAATAACGAGCCACTGGCCATGGCCAGCAAGCCACGATCGCTTTCTTCACAGCGCAACCAGCGCTCGTACTTCCAGTACAATCCCTCGCCTTTGACGATCCCGGTTTCATCGTTGTTAAGGATGGTGGCGCAGTTGGTTACGAGAGCCACGTCGTCCGCAGCGAAGTGTTCAACGATGACACGCAAGGCATTTGTCGGCAGCAAGCAGTCTGCGTCGGTAAACACCAGGATTTCTCCGCTGGCACGCGCGACCAGCTGATTTTGCACCGCGCTCTTGCCCCGACGGATTTCTGAGTTGAACAGGCGAATACCGCGATGCTGGAAGTCGCGAACGATGCCGGCAGTTGCGTCCGTTGAACCATCATCGCCGACAAGGATCTCCAACTTGTCTGGCGGGTAGTCTTGCGAAAGCAGGTTTTGCAGCTTCGCGCGAATCATGCGCTCTTCATTGTGAGCAGGGACAAGAATGCTGAGCGACGGAAGAATACCTCTTCTGGGAACAATTCTCCGTCGTCCCAGAAACCCGGAAAGAAGGAGCAATGGGTAACCCAGGTAAACATAGAGGATGAGCGAGAGACATAGCCAAAAAACGAATTCCATTGCGTTTACCCTAGGCGTTCCGTGACTGCCCTAGAATTGGTGGAGGCGAAACAATTACGTGTGGGCGTGCAGCGCAGCTGCCGAGGTCGCGTGCGAAGTGGCCGCGTCCGATGGCTTCGGCGGCGGCGATTGAATGATTAATGGAATCTTACCGCCTGCGCGAATGATAGGAGCGTCCGCCAACATTGCCGACACCGAGATTTGCGCGCCCAATATTGTCTGCAGGTTTGCGCGTATCATCATCAAGTCATCAAATCCGCCGGTGTCGCTGGCAACGCCACGGATGACGACGTGGCCGGGTTGCTCGTGCAGGATTTGGCAAAAGCGCAGTCCTTTGGCGCCTTTGAGAGCCTGGTTCAAAGCGCGAGGCGAGAATATCCGCCCGTCGGGGCAGCGCAATTGGTCACTATCGCGAGTGATGGTTGGAACCACCAGCGGGAAAGCGCGTCCACAGGAGCACCTCGAGCGGTCTTCGCGGCATCCGCGGTCGCCAATGCGGTATCGGATCAGTGGCATGGTGTCATTGATGAAGCCCGTCCAGACCAGATATCCTTCCTGGCCATCCGGAACCGGCCGATCACGCTCATCGAGGATTTCCAGGAAAGCATAATCAGGCGCGGCGTGCATGCGGCCGGCTTCGCATTCGTGGATGAGTCCGCACAACTCCGTATTGCCGTACAGATCGAAGACTCGCGTAGCAAATGCCTGTTCAATGGATTTGCGCAAGTGAGGATAGAGCGGCTCTCCGTCTGTGAATACGACGCGCATGGGAATCGGCTGCCCTGTTCTGCAAATGAAATCCGCCAGAATAGAGAGCACCGACGGAAAACCCTCGAGCACTTTGCCGCTATTGCCGCGGAGAAACTGGATATATTCGGGAGCATTCGATTCGGAAAGGTGGAAGATGCTTGCGAGCGTTTGACGTTCTGAGAAATTGTGAGTCCAGAAAGGAGGCTCCTTGCGATCTGGCGGAATCACCCTGCTTCCGAAAAAAGTGATCCGCGGAGTGCGCGGGCGGACTCCCGCCCAAGCCCAGCGCCGCATGTGAAAAGCCCAATTGCGCCGCGCAACGGCTTCCGTGTAACTGACGCGCAGGCTGGCCCCGGTAGTTCCGGTGGTTCCGACGTGAACGCGCTCGGCGTCCTGCACGAGTTGTGAAACCAGGCGATCGGCGCCGCCACGCACCGTTTCGCGAGTGATTACCGGATAACTTTGGAGTTCATCCGCGTGACGAAATTGTGCACAGGCGTAGCCCGCATAATGAGGAACATTCTTGCGAGCATGCTCAAGGAGTTGCCCGAGCTTGACGCATTGATATGCGGCGATGTGATCGGCAGTCCAGGACTCGTGCGAGCGCAACTGTTTGAGGTATGCGTCCATTTCGCGGGAGTAACGGTTCTGCGCGAGGAACAGGCCTCGGGTGGTGGTCAGCAGATTCTGCAAGGGGTAGGGCATGAAGTCATAAACGCGTTGAAGGCGCGCGCTATTGGCCCGGAGTGTGGATTCAAACATAGGAGCTTCCTCCGTGAACTAGAGACGACCTGCTGCTAAGCGACCGCCGCTTTCGCTTTCAGGAAATGCACTTCCTCGCGGCGGCCATCCCAGCGGATGTCTGGCGTAAGAGCTCGCTGTCTTCTGAGAATACGCTCGCGGAACGGCGTGAGGTCATTCAGCATGATGGAAACTTCGGTTGCCACATCGTGAGCAGGGCGGTAGCCCAGATCCAAAAGATTCTGGTGGTCGGCTTTGTAATAGTGGTCTTCGGCTTCACTGCGAGGATTCTCCAGATTTTCTATTTCCGCGGAAATTCCCAAATTGCACGCGGTCTCCTGGACGATGTGCGCGAGATCGGTGACATCGTAGACTTCCTGGAATTGGTTGAACACGCGGTACTCTCCTGCGGAAGCGGGATTTTCCAGCGCGAGTGTGAGGCATTGCATGGAATCGCGCAGCGGCAAGAATCCGCGCTTCTGATGGCCTTTGCCAAACGGGGTAAGCGGTTGGCCAATCACAGCTTGACAGCAGAATCGATTGATGGCCGTTCCGAAGGCCTGGTCGAAATCAACACGCGTCAGCAAGCGAGAGTCCTTTTCCGTGCCATCGATGCGAGTTCCGAAGACGACGCCTTGCATGATATCGGTTGCTCGCAAGCCCCAGATCTTGCAGGCAAACATAATATTGTTGGAGCCATGAACCTTCGACCAGTGATACCAGGAAGAAGCCAGCCGGGGAAAAGGCAGTTTTGCTTGACGTCCGCGAAACTCAATTTCGAAAAAGCCTTCGGGAATCTCTACGTTCGGTGTGCCGTACTCTCCCATGGTTCCTAACTTAACGAGGTGAGCATTTGGACGGATGTCGCGCATGGCGTAGAGCAGGTTGAACGTGGTGGTGATGTTGTTGGTCTGGACGAAAACGGAATGACGCACGTCGATCATCGAGTAAGGAGCGGAGGGGCATTCGCCGAGATGGACGATGGCATCGGGTTGGAACTCTCGGAAAATTTGTTCGACGACCGCATAGTTGCGCAGGTCCGCTCGCCAAAAACTCATATCCTTGCCGTACCGTGAGCGAAATGCTTCCAGACGCTCGGCCATCAGGGCGATGGGCGTTGCGCTCCAGGAGCCCATCTCCTGCACCCAAGATCGGCGGAAAAACGCATCCGCGCCGCAAACTTCATGGCCTCGAGAGGCCAGATGTTGCGCGAGCGGCCATCCAAGATAACCATCCACACCTGCAATGAAGATTCTCATCGAAGCACCTGTCCAGTTGCGTGAAGTTTAAGTACGACGAGTGAGGGCAAGGGGTTCACACGAGATGGATGCGTTCAGCGGCTGCGGCTTCAATCCAAGTGTCCCGCCGAATTCAGCAGCAAAGTTCCAACCTTTTTCCTTCTTGTGCTCATTTCAGAGTTGGTTGAAGTTTGTTAAGCGAATTCCGGCATCATGGATGGTTTCGGTCAGTTGTGGGCTTGTGAGAATTCCGAGTTCAAGGCTCCGCTGTTCCCTGAGGGGATCCGTTTCGGAAAAGCCTTTTTCTGGAAAGCCAGGGTGGCACCAGATTTCGTACGTGCCGCCGGGCATGTTTTTTAGCGTGAAATTCCAGGCATCGGGCAACTTGTCCAGTTTTCCGCGGAAGGCCGGATGAAATGCCACGCCGGCATCGGGCAGCTTCAAATTGCGGAAGACCACGCTCTGCAGGAAATAGTTATAGAAATAGACGCCGGCGCGACGCAGGAAGGAGCCGGCGTGGGCGTTCGTGAAATTTCCACTAGAGGGCCAGAACTTCTTTGCGGCAGCACGTGCGCGGTAGATTCCGCGCGACCGGACGGCGCGATCGAACGCAATGGCCGCGGCAGGGTAAATGTGAAAGCGATGATGCGAGTCGGCGTGAGAGGGCTTCAGTCCCATGGAGAGCATAAGGTCAATCTGAGCACGGAATTCCGCTGCGATCTCCTTTGGGGAAGCTTGCCCGTAGGTGAGTTTCTTCGCGATCTGCGGGGGCGACAAAAAGTTTCCGTCGGCATCCACAAGAGTGTGAACGGCGGGCGGCGGCAAAACCGGCTTGCCTTGGCAGAGGTTCAGATGAATGCCGACATCGAGACCAGGAACGTTGCGAAGCCGCGCAACCGCGTAATCACTGGCGGGCTGGTTGACCATAAAGGAAGCGCTGGTGACAATTCCATGGCGGTGCGCGAAAAGGATTCCGTCGGTGATTCCGTGGCTCAGTCCCAGATCGTCCGCGTTGACGATTAATCGTTTACTTACAGAAGCCGCAGCGTTCGTCGCGGCCGTTGGGATGGCGCTGGATCCGCCATCACCGAGAGTCATATCGGCAGTTCCTGTTAACACGACAGCACTTCCTTGTAGAGGGAAAGCAATTTACGACTTTCGAATGAGATGTTGTAGCGTTCGAGCACGGCGCAGCGGGCCTGGCGACCATACTCTGCCAGCAACCGGGGTGAAGAAAGCATTTGAGAGATGGCGTTTGCCAATTCTTCCGCGTCGCCGGGCTTCACCAAAACACCGTACGGTCGCTTCCCGAAGAAGGGTCGAATTGGAGGAAGATCCGTGGCGATAACGGGCAAGCCGCACGCCCAGGACTCGAATACCTTCACTGGAATGTTGTTAAGGAATTTTGGAATTTGTTGCAGCGGACACACGGCGATACGAGCCTGGCTCAAGGTGGCGGCCATGTCGTCATGCCGGATGACCCCTCGCAGAGTGACGAGTTCTTCGATGCCGAGGGCGCACAGGGCTTTGCGAATCATCTGATCCGTTTGCTGATTGTCCGTATAGCCGAACATGAGGAGACGGACGGGAATGCCGCGGTCCTTCAGCAGCCGCAAGGAATTCAAGAGCACGAACGTCCCCGCTCGTTCAGAAAGGCCGCCGCGATAGACGAGATCAAAACACCTGTTCACCGGCGCTGGTTCTGGAAAATATTGCAGATTGGGAAAATTGTAGAAAACGAGCTTGCGGCTTTTCCCTGCCTTAGCATGAGGGCGCAAGGTTCCCGAATCTGCGGTGATGAAGCCGTCTACTGAACGCGCCGCCAGGCGCTCCACTAGGGCCACGATGCGACTTGCCAAGGTTCGCAATCTCACCGGCAAATATGCCTTCGTCAGCATCATGGACGGAAAATCTTCGCGCGTGTCGTAGACGACTTTCTTCCCGAAGACGAATTTCAGCAGTAGCGCGGCGGGAATGAGTTCGGGGCTATGGACGTGGTAAAGGTCGGCATTCTGCTGGAGAGCGCTGCGAACGATTCGCGAAGCGGATAGGATTCGCACGGCGCGGCTGGGGCTTTTTGAAATGGAAATGAACTCCACTCCTTGAACCTGGCCGTAGTCGGAGTGCGGTCCCAAAATCGTTGGATGCACGCCGTAGGCGACCAAGGGCGTCGATTGCCGCGAAAACGCTCTTTCGTCGCGGCGGCTTTCAACCGGGCTCAAGTGGCAGACAGTAATTTCTCGAATGGGGTGGAACTGCACGGTCTCCGGCTGAACGGTCTGCCGTGATACAACTGCCGGAACTTGATTTGCGATTGGCGTCATAGGGGCAGAGCTAATCTGGAAAACTAACTGGTTGGCGAGGCCGTCCCTAGCATGTCTTCGTTCAGCATCACGACGAAACGAGACGCTTCCACGTTTCTGAGTACATAGGGAAGCCCAAAAACGAACCACATGAATCGAAGATCGTTGATGTCTCCGGAAACCATGGCATCCAGGAAGACGAAGATGAGCAGCAGAAACACGGTGGGCACCAGCGAATTGTCCGCGAGCTCGGGATCGCGCAATTGTTTCCAGATTTCGTGGAACGCGCAGGCTGCCAAGGCAAGAAAGGAAACCGCGGCGATGATGCCCATTTCCGAGCCCAGTTCAAGGATCAGATTATGCGGGTAGTTGTAGGTGAGTGGGTTGGGAGAAAGAAACCGGAAGCCTTGAATACCCACGCCGAAAAATGGATGCTCGGAAAACATTTTGACGCCAAGCGCCATCAGGTCACTCCTGGTGCCCATGGCATCGGGAGGATGCGCCAACGATGCCAAGTAGTCGTACGAGGCTTGGGGAATCCAGATGAACGGCAGCGCTAGCAGGCTCAATCCCGCAACCACCGCCACGTCCTTAAAAAGTTTTCGGCAAAGCAGAGCGCCGATGATAAGGCAGAGAACCGCGGAAACATTGGCGAAACGACCGCCGGAGCCAATGAGGGCCACAGCGAGCACGCCCAAGATCGGATAGAACAACATGCGTTTAAAGAAACTCCATTTTGGGAACCCAAGACTCCAGACGATGATCAGCGAAATGGCGGAAGCGGCGCCGAGTTCTGTGTTTAACCCGCTGGGAGAGACCAGGCGGTCCTGGCCTCCCAGCATCGTCAATGAATTGATGGCCACCAGCAGGCCGCCAACGGCAATGGCAAACAAAAAATTTCTGAGCTTGCTGGCGGAGTCAAACAACACAAGCGGGGCGATGATTCCGATACTGGTAAGACAGAAGAAACGAAGAATCTTGTCGAGGCCACCCGAAATGTCAGGAGTGTACGCCAGGCTGATGACCATCATCGCGACCAGGGGCAGGTACAGCAAATACTCGCGAGGAAGCGCCAATTTCTGGCGGCCGGCAATCAGCCGGATGCAAATACTGAAAAGAACGATGCCGCCGACGGCGACGGTAAGGTCAAGAGGTGTTGAGGCCAGGCGTTCATCGCCCTTGATCATGCCAATCAAAAAGAAGAGCGCGAGGGTAATTTCAGCATAGCGGACGAGCACGTAGAGCGCTGCGAGTCCTGCCACAAAAAAACAGAGCGCCCTCACGGGGCCAACACCGCCGAGGAATTGCAGACCATGATTTTCTATGCGCTCGGCGAGATCGGCAACAAGCACAACCAAAAATCCGCCGAGGAACAGGAACACCAGCGCCGATGCACGTAACACCGGCGTGGCCCAGGATAACGATCGATGTAGTTGCGAGTTCATGCGTTCGGGACTTAGCGAATGCATTCCTGAAGGGTTCGCCCGGCCCCCATCAGTCTGTCTCTCGAAAGGAGCATGAGTGCGGTCAGATAGGCGAGCAAGGCTGTGGATAGCCTGAGGGGGAAAGGAATCTGCCGGGGAATCGCTAACGCCCAGATCACCATTATCGCGCCGGCAAAGAAACTTGGCACAACGGAGGGCCACTCAATCTGCATTCCGATTCGTGAAGTGATGCGCAGATATTGCAAAATGAGCGTAGCGTCGGAAATGAACAAGCCAATCGCAACGCCCACAGCGCCCCACAGGGAGCCAAACAAGGTGCTGAGCGCAGCCAACAAAACCAAACTCAGTGACAATGCGACCTGGCGCTCTTTCAATCGATTGACTGCCACGAGAAAGCCGTGACCGAGAAATCCATCCAGTACCGCCAGAACGGATCGGCAGGCAATAATTCGCAAGACCGGCGCGCTAGCCACATAACGCGAACCGAGCAAGGCGCATACTTCAGGAGCAAAAAGCGCCAACGAAAGCCAAACGGGGATTGAGGCGAAGAGCAGGATGTCTAGAAGGCGCTGGCGCAGGCTTACCATTTCCTCGATGCGGCCGTTTTCGAAGAGCCTGGTCCAGACTGGAAGTAACGCGCCGCTGGAGGCATAACTCCACTGCGGGATCACGTCTGAGAGGACAAACGCAGCCGCGAACCAACCGACCTGCTCAGGCGGCGCAACCAGGCCAAAACAAAGAATTGCCACTTTGCCGTAACCTACCTGCGTGAGGTTGTAAGAGAAAAAAGGAAAAGCATCGCGCGCGACGCGACGGAAGGCGCGCCAGCGATAGTGGTCGAGAGTGGGCCAATGTTGCCGCAACTGCCACAAGCGCAGCGTGAGAACGAAGAAAGATTTGAGACAGAGCGCGATCAGCATGGTCAGCACCGAAAGGTGCAACCAGATGACGATGGCCGTCAGAATGACCAAGCTCGTGGCGCCCAGTACGGAACCGGGAAGGATCGCTCGGGAACGCAGCTCGGCGGTGAGGATACTGGAGCACAAACTAGCAGTGCCTTCGAGATTGCAGAGTACAAAACCAGCTGCGAGGCACGCGATCTGCCAGTGACCTAGACGAACAGCGACGATCAAAACGATAACCTCGACGGCGCAGGAAATCGCCGTTGTGGACAAACTGAGAGCGAGAATGGGCCGGGCTTCGTCGAGCGTAGCGGCAACCGCGCGTGCGGCATAGCGCGTCAGGCCGATGTCGACGACGGAGTTGGCGATCCAGCCCGCGGCTAGCGCAGTGCTATACACGCCGAAATTTGCGGGGCCAAAGTAGCGTATCAGGAAAAGCCCCGCCAACATTGTTCCGATGCGCAACGCACCCAGATCGATCCAAAGCCAAAATGTGTTTTGCCCGAGGATGCGAAGAATCGCTCTGGTTTCAGCGGGAAGGGAAGCCGGGGCGACGGAAATTAGTGCTTCAGTTTTTGAGAGTTCGGACACCGGGTTTAGACTTTCGACAGCAATACGTTTTCAATCGCCAGGTGTTGCAAGCCTGAAACATCGAACACGCGCAGAGCGTCTTCCGGGGAGCACACCACGGGCTCTCCGTGAAGATTGAGCGAGGTATTCAGAATGAGCGCTTCGCCGGTCAGTTCTTCGAAATACTTGATCAGCTTGTAGTAGGAGGGATTCGTCCGTTCGAAAACTTCCTGAGGCCGCCCGGTAAAATCTTGAGGGTGAATCGCGGCGGCAATCACAGATCGCTTTTCCTCGTGCGTATCGAAGGTCATGATCATGTGCGGCGCGGGCATCGGCTTGGGCTTGCAAAAGTAGTCGGCGCTACGCTCCGCAAGCACAGAGGGCGCAAAGGGCATCCAGAAATCCCGGCACTTGATCATCGAATTGATGGTGCGAACAGCGTGGGCGTCAGCTGCATTGGCGAGGATGGAGCGGTTTCCCAAAGCGCGAGCGCCGAATTCACAGCGGCCTTTGAAGCGCGCGACAATATTGTTTTTAGCTAACAAGTCCGCGACGCGGCGTTCGATGTCCTTTGGCGCCTCAATCAGAATTGCATTCGTAAACTTATAGTTCTGAATGGCCCGTTCGATTTGATCTTCTGAACAAGCGGTACCGAGATAGAGGTGCTCGAGGGGCTGGGGAATTTCCTGAAACATCTGACGATAGTCCAGCCATGCCGCGCCGATGGCGTTGGTTTCGTCTCCACAAGAAGGGAAGACAAACAGCTCCTCGACTTCGGGAAGCTCCAGAATGCGCTTGTTCGCTTTCACGTTCATGAAAACGCCGCCACTCAGCGCGACTCTCGGAATGCCGGTTAGGCGTATGCAGTGTTGAACCCACTGCGTCAGAAACTGTTCGACGAATAGTTGCGCACCTGCTGCGACGTGGTCGAACCTTTTGCGGCGAATCAGCTGTGAAAGATAATCGACGGCAAACTGCATTGAGGGACTGCCGTTTTTCCGCCGCCAAACCATCAGATTCTGTCGGTCAAACTCAAAAAGCTGGCCGAATTCCTCAGCCATCCTGGCTGCTTCGCCGGCGTTTTCCGCATACGGCGCCAGGCCCATAACTTTGTATTCATGCTCCATAGGCATCATTCCGAGCAGGTAGGTGATTTTTCCAAAGAATGCGCCCACGGAGTGGCTCTCTTCTGTGCGGGCGATCGGCCGCAGCATTCCGTGTTCACCAATACTTACTGTCGCGCAGGCGCAATCGCCCGCACCGTCGCAGGTGAGGACAAGAATTTTGTCGTCCATGTTGCCCCACCCGAAATAGGCTGCTGCGGCGTGGCACAGGTGATGATCGAAGCCGGTGGGATGCGGGTTCACGCCGGGAAGAACATGTTTCAGTTCATTCTCGAGGTTGCGAAACTTGACCAGATTGATCGTGTCGGAAATGAACGCACTGCGCCTCGCCAGCCTCTTCAGGCCTCCGACCGTTCCGCATGTTGTCTGGGCGTAACTCTGCAGAATGGCGTCGCGCCGCCAGGCGCATGCCGTCAGGTTCCGTCCACCGAACGCGACCGGGAAATATTTTTGCGACAGCTCATCCGCGGGAAAGTCCGAAGCAATTTGCTGTAGCGTGAGCTTTGGCAGGCCACCCTGATTTTTGACGCGGGTAAGACGCTCTTCCTGCAATGCGAATGCCAGCATGCCATCGCAGACCAAAGCGGCGGCAGCGTTGTGACCATTGTGAACGCCGACGACCATTTTGCAGGGGTCAGATGGTGCGTGCGTGTCCGGGCACTGCTGCTGTTGAGGCTGCTCGATTGCGGTAGTCACCGAGGAAATCCCTCCAAGACAAGGTTGAACTTAGTCGGAAGCGGCTGCGAATGTGGGACCCGGAAACGCTGCATGCCCGATCTCTTCCTGCAAAATGCGGCCCAGCGTCGTGCTTGCATGTTCAATCTCCCCGGCGGAGGCGGAGGCGAAAAAGGGAAGCGCGAAACAACGATCGGCAGCTTCCTCGGTGCACCGCAGGCGGCCCAGCGGCGACCAGGAGAATGCGGCAATGTGGGGGTGCTTGTGAATGGCCGGAAAGTAGGCCTGGCACTCGACGCCGTGCTGCCGCAAACGAAATAGCAGATGGTCGCGAAGCGCCCGTGGAGCCGGCCAATCCAATTGCACGGGATAGACGAACCAACTGCGCTTGATGTCCGCGAATTCAGACGGAAGAATCAGGTTAGGGATGCCGGCAAGCGCTTTTGAATACACAGCCGCGACGCGTTCTCGGGCTTCCAGGAGTTCGTTGACGCGTTCGAGTTGTGCGAGCCCGAGAGCGCAATGCAGTTCGCTGAGCCGGTAGTTGTAGCCCAGGCGCTCGTGCTGGAGCCAGGAGGAATCTTCGCCGCGGCCCTGGTTGCGCATGCTGCGACACAATCTCGCGAGTTCCTCGTCATCAGTAACGATCATTCCCCCTTCGCCGGTGGTGATCTGTTTGTTGGGATAGAAAGCAAACGCGGCGGCATCGCCGAAGGTGCCCGCGCGTCGCCCGCGGTACTCGGCGCCCAAGGCTTCGCAGGAATCTTCGATCACATCCAAGGAATATTCGCGCGCCAATGCGAGGATGGGATCCATTTCGCAGGGCACACCGAAAACGTGAACGGGGAGAATCGCTTTTATCCGGCGACCAGTTTTTTGATCGATGAGTGTATTCCGGCGGGGATCGAACGTGCAGCAGTGCTGCAAGAAGTGGCGCAACCGATTCGCGTCCATATTCAGAGTGGCCGGGTCGATGTCGATGAAGGCGGGAAGCGCGCCTTCGAACAGAATGCAGTTTGTAGACGCAACGAAACTGAACGCGGTGGTGATGACCTCATCTTGGGAGCCGATACCTAAAGCGCGAATGCACAAATGTAGGGCAGATGTGCCGCTGTTGACCGCGACGGCATACTTTCTGCCAACATAGGCGGCAAACTTTTCTTCAAATTCAGGGAGTCGCGGCCCCAGGCTCAGGCGCCCGGAACGCAACACCCCTACAACGTTGTTGATTTCCTGTTCGCCGATATCGGGTTTCGAGAGCGGCACGTGCATTTGTACCTCCGTGGACGACGTGTTGCCGTTCGCTGGGGCGTGCTGGTTGTTTCCATTTGTTGAGGCTTGCCGTCGCTTGCTGACAAACTCGGGAAACAGTTCACGAAGAGATTCGTCAAGGCCATAGCGGTCATTCCCGTTGAGATGGCTCTCCATTGCGTCGATTTTTTGCAGGATGACGGCGGCGTTGGGGTCGCGATCAGGAATCATGAGGATCCCCTTTTGGGGAGTTGCGAGAGGAACTTCCCAATCCGCCCACAACTCTTCGGTGACCTTCTCTCCTTCGCGCAAGCCGACAAAGTAGATCGGCAATTCCTTCCCGGGGGCCAAGCCGGCGAGAAGGCTCATGCTCTTGGCCAATTCGTAGATATTGATGGGTTCGCCCATTTCCAGAACGAACGTTTCGCCGCCCTGTCCCTGCCCCGCAGCGCGGAGGATGAGGTGAACGGCTTCCGGTATGGACATGAAATAGCGCGTCGCTCGCGGGTCGGTAACATGGATGGGCTCGCCTTTTTGGATCTGGTCCCAAAAAAGGCGCAGGACGCTGCCGGTGCTTCCGGCAACGTTTCCGAAGCGCACATTCATGAAGCGAGTTGCGTGGCCGCCAGCAGATAAATGCTGGATGCAAAGCTCGGTCATTTTCTTCGAGAGGCCCATGTAGTTTTCGGGATTGACCGCTTTGTCGGTGGAAATGTTCACAAAGCGTTTCACGCCATGTTCGCGCGCGGCGGCAGCTACATTTCGCGTGCCCAGCACATTGTTGCGGAAGGCTTCGGGCGGATTCAGTTCCAGCAGGCCGACATGTTTGTGCGCGGCGGCGTGAAAGACAACGGTTGGCCGCTCGGTGCGGAAAAGGTCGTCGACAAGATTTCTTCGCGACACGTCGCAGAGAAATGGCTTCAGCGGCAAGGCCGGAAAGCGTTCGTGCAATTCGCGGTGGATATAGAAGAGGCTATTTTCTGACTTGTCCAGAAGCAGAAGAACACTGGGAGAGGAAGCCGCGATTTGCCGCGAGAGTTCTGATCCAATGCTGCCGCCCGCGCCGGTAATCAGGACCACTTCGTTGCCCACGACTTCTTCGATTTGCTTAGGGTCAGGACGGAGTTCTTCTCTCTGTAACAGATCTTCGACGCGCAGGGATCTGAGGTCCCTGGGCGACACGGTTCCGTCCAGAAGTTCCGCCAGGGTCGGCAAGGTGCGAACAGGAAGGCTTGCCTGGCAACAAAGCGAGACGATACGGCCCATCTCTGACTGTGTCGCGCTGGGAATGCAAATCAGTACTTCTTCGACGGAGTTGTAGCGCGGCAAAGATCCCAGCTCCTTCGTGCTGCCCAGCACAGGCACGCCGCAGATGGTTGTTCCGTGAGTTTTGGGGTTATCGTCGAAAATGGCGACTGGTTGACAGCTTGAGGAGGGATCCGAAGCCAATTGCCTGACCAGCGACATGCCGGCATCTCCCGCTCCCACAATGGCTACTTTCTTGATCGGTCTTCGCCACAGTTGCGATTGAGCGCGATAGAGGCGAGCGCCAAAGTGAAGTGCGCCGAGAAGAAGCAGAAGGAGGGCCCAATCGAGCACGAAAAATGCCAATGGCAACCGGGTGCCCGCCAATACCAAGCGGCTTAATGCAAAGGCGATGAACACCGTGCTGACGGTTGTTGCTTTGACGATTTGCAGAAGTTCGTGCGCGCCCGCGTGGCGTAGGGAACTCCGGAAAGGACCGAGCCAATACAGACCGAGTAGCCGGAAACCGATGGCGATCAGCAAAGCCGGGGCCCACGAGGACAAGCTCGCTTGCTGCCCGTTTGAAACAATGAGCGTCGCCAAAACGAACGAGAGACAGGCGAGCGCGACCTCTCCCGCCAGCACCAGCAGCTGCGCCCGATTCGTGGGAAGCAGCCTGGATCGCGATCGGCCACGATTCTTTTCAGTCGAGACCGGAAGATTGCGATCGTGAGCAGACTCGCGAGGGATTGCAGTCGATGACATGGGTTGCTCTTCAGTTCCTTAGTTGGTCGAGAAGGGAAGCCTTGGAATCGTCCAACACCATTCCGAGAAGCTTTACATCCGTCGCCTGCAAGCGTTCGCGCGCTTTGACCGCAAGGTCAGGGGCGACCCCGGACGAACTCATTACCAGCACCGCGCCGTCTATCACGTGACCTAACGCGGCGACCTTGTGGTTGACGGCAAAGGTGGCGTCGATCAAGAGATATTCGAAATATCGCTTGAGTTCCTTGAGGCAGGAAGAGAAGTCAGGTGCTTGCAAGAATGGCGCGCCGATTCGCACCGGGAGAACCTGCGGGGAGAAACCACAGATTCTTCCCGGGGACCGGCTTCACAAAATGCCCCGCGTGTTTGGGGTCGGCAACCGCACCAGTCAATCCAACGGAATTCTGCTGGCCGAAGTACCGATGCACCGAGGGCGAGTGAACATTTGCGTCCACTACACAGACTCGGTTTCGAACCTTCGTGGCGAGTTTCTGCGCAGCGCGCACACAAACTGTACTGGCGCCTCGACTTCCCGCGACCCCGGTGAAAAGTACGGAGCGAATCGCAGGATTGCGGGACTCGCCAAAAATCCTTTGAACTAGAATCGAAATCTGGTCTGGGTCGTGGGGCAGGGAAACGGGGCCGGGCTGAAATCGCTCGCGAGCGGTATCGCCAGGGTCTGGAATACCCTCCAGACACTCTTCGGCCCAACCGGCACGGCGTAACAGTTCGAAGTTTTTGCTCATGTTGGAAGTTTCTGCGCGGTTCCTTTAGGACTGATGTGAAGACAATTCACCGATCTCTTTATTTTCGCCGGAAAGGTTCGCGAGCAAAGGAACGTCAAGGTATTGCTCGATTTGTTCCGGCCTGCGAAGAGTGGGATTCAGTTGCTCCTGCATCAGCACAACGCCGGTGCTGGCGAGGCAAGCGAAAATCCATCCCAAAAGCAAAATCATTGTGGCTGGGTTTGTTGGGCGGAAGGGAATGGTGGCCGGTTGGGCGATGGAAACATTGAGGATTCTATTTTTGTCGAAGGCGTCGGAGATGTGCGCCTGTTCGCGCTTATTCAGATAAAGAAGATAGTTGTCTTCGGCGGTTTTGGCGTCGCGAAGGAGCGCTGCCTGCTCAATCTGCTTTTGATCGCGATTCACCAGCGTCTGGCGATAAGACTGGTCGACGTTTTCCAGGGAGCGGGACCTGGCACGCAAGGCCGCTAGATCCGCTTGGGCCTTGGCCAGTTCCTGGCGCAGGAATCCGTAGGTGGGGTTTTGATCCGTAGTTTCTTCTTTCAGAGGGGCTCTTTGTTGCGCGTCAATCGCTGCTTTCACCTGTTCGATTTGTGTATCCACTTCCTGCACCATGCGGTCGCCAGGCGCGTACTTATTCCTGAGATCGACGCGCTGACCCTCCAGGTTGACCAGCGAAGATTTCAATTGTTGCATGAGCGCTCCGTTGTCCGAATTGTGCAACTGCGTGGTGATTCGCGGTGGGGTTTTGTCCACCAGGGCCTGAAGCGATCGCACGTGCTCTTCGGCTGCCGGAATAGCCGCTTGGGTTTGACGCATGTCCAGCTCAAATTCCGCGAGTTTCGGCACCGCCGATTCCCGCTCGGATTGCGAGGTGACGATTCCTGTCTCGCGGTTAAAGTCCGCCAGTTTTTGTTGCGCTTCTTCCATGGCCTTGCGGTACACCGCCGTTTCGCGATCGAAGAAGCCGGCTTCATCCTTCGGCCGGTGGACTTCGGCGTGCTTTTCCAGGTAGAGGTTCCCGAGCGTGTTCAGTACACGGGCGGCCAGCTCCGGGTTCGTGGCGGAATATCGCACCGATATGACGTAGGACTTTTTGATCGGGTCGATGCGAAGGTCGTTGCCCAGTTTTGCCGCGGCTTTCCGGACAGAGAGGTTCTCGTCGTCCACCGTCCTGGAGCCCAGCAAACTGTGCAGCAGGGAGTTGTCCCTGAAGTTTTCAACGCCGCAGGCCACAACAACTTTTTCGAGAAGATCCTGGCTTCGAAGGATTGCCACCTCAGAATTGATATCTTCTTCGGTTAAGCCTGGCAGGTTCTGTTCGACGGCCGCGGTTTGCTGCGCGGTCATCAGCGGGTCCGCGCGTTCCCGGTGAACGAGGATCTTGGTCTCAGACTCGTAGCGTTTCGGGACGATCACGGCGGCCACTATGGCTCCCAGAAAAATGACCGCGAAAGAAAGCATGAAGCTGCCGCGCCGACGAACACCGACCTCGACCATGTCTCGCGTGGTCAGCGCCGAATTCTCGCGGAGACCGCGATCCGTAAGAATGATCTCGTGCCTGCTCATAACGCCTCCTGCTTCCCGAGCCACAGCTACAGAAGTGCCGGACTGAAATAGGTGCCAAGTGAACTTCGAGGCAGGAATCGATCGATCTTGGCCATGAATGTTTTCGGCACGTACAACATGTCGCCGGGTTGCAACTGCAGATCTTCCTGATAGTTTTTGTCTTTCAGGACCTTGTTGAGATTCAACACTTTCACTTCCATCAGGTCATCGTTATAGCGACGGAACAGGAGTACCTGGGAGTTCTTGGAGTATTCCGAAAAGCCGCCGGCAATGGCGACCGCCTGGGTCGCCGTTGTGCGTCCGCGCAGATCATATTTCCCGGGCTTGCCGACTTGCCCACCGGCAATGAAATACGGTTTCTCAAATTCTCGCAATACCACGCTGATCGCTGGATCGTGAAGGGTGTTGGAATACGCTTTCTTCAGCGTTTCGATAACTTCAGGAACGGTTTGCCCTTGAATGTGGACGTCATTCTGCAGTCCCTTCAACTGTACGTAGCCGTCGGGCTGTACCGTAACTTCCTGGTCGAATTCGGGGGTATAGCGAAACGCGAGTTCGAGAATGTCGCCGGATTCCAGGCGGTATCGCGGATTGCGCTCGTGCAATTGCGGTCGGTCTGGGTCTGCATCGCTCGCCGCACCCTTTGCTGGTGCCGGGTTTTGTGCCGGCGCGCTAACGGATTGAGGCCGAGCCTGCGACCACAGTGACGTTGGGATGGCCAGTATCCCGACGACCAAAATTCCAACAAGCGGCGATAATCTCGACATTGTTCGGCCTCCTTACCTGGAGCGAAAAGTTGACGACCTGGTCCGAAAAGTTGATGAGGAATGGCCTTCTTCCTTCCAAGGAAATTGCGGTCCCAGATCGGGCAGGACCACGCTTTGACCCTCGCGCACATATGACAACGAATTGGTTATGCCTGGATTCTGTTCGCGAATCTTTTCAACGATTTCCCAATTTGCCCTTCCATAGTGTTCCATCGCCAGTTCGAACAGATTTTCCTGGCGCGTCACAACCACGACGCGCGTAGAGCGGTGGGCCCTCGGGTTCACACGTTCTGACGGGACCGTTCTCGTTTGGCCAGCGGCGATTTGCTCGTGTTCCGTCGGGGCTGGAGGTTCGGAAGATGTCGTCGAGGAGTCTGGTTGAGCGTCTTGTGTTTGCGGCGACGGATCTGCGATCGGCGGAGCGGGCAGAGGTAGGCTTGGCGGTGGTTCTGCCGGCTGGATCGGACGTCCCGTGAGGCGATAGAGAATTTCTTCAGCAACACCGGGGGGATTTGTCTGCGAAACATCAAGCTTCGCCTCGCTCACAAGAAACACCAGAGCAAGCGGGATCAGAACCAAACCAAAAATGGCAATCCCAAGGTGGCCGGAACGCCTTCTTGCCCGAGGCTCTTGAAGTGGCGGCAAAAATGGCGTTTGGGAGATGCCGCGCGGCAATTTGGTGGTAACGCGCTCTGTTTTTTCCAGTTTCTGGTCGCGCAGAACTTCCTGCACGATACCGGTGGTCGCTTGTTGTTGCTGATTCGCAAAGCATAACGAGAGGCACGCGAAACAAATATTATTGATATTCCTGGGAAGCCCGAGACTGGCCGACGCGATCAGCAGCTTGCTGGCGTCAGGAAAGAGATTTGTGCCGCGGAATCCCGCTATTCGGAGGCGATGGTCGATGTAGCGGGCGCAGTCATTGCGCGTGAACGGATCGAGCGCGGCCCAGGCAGAAATTCTCTGACGGAGCTGCACAAGCTGCGGCTTGGCAAGCCTGTCCGCAAGGGTGGGTTGTCCCGCAAGAACGATGTGAATGAGTTTTGACGTAGTGGTTTCAAAATTGGAGAGCAGCCGTACAGATTCCAGGACGGAATCATCCAGGTCCTGGGCTTCGTCGATGACCAGAACAAGTTGCCTGCCACCTCTCGATTCAAGGAGTAACAGGCGATTAAGGGTCTCGTGCATTTGCGAGACGCTCTCGAATTCCGTTTTGACTCCAAGATCCGTCAACAAACTTCTCAGGAGTCCGTATTGATCAGATTCCGGCCGAAACAGAAATGCGGTGCGCGCCGAGGGATGAATTTTTCCCAACAGATGAAAAAGCAGCGAAGTCTTACCCATCCCGGGTTCGGCGATTAATGCCGAAAAGCCACGCTTTGTTTCGATGGCATAAATCAAGGAAGCAAAGGCTTCGCGATGCGACGGACTGAAATACAGAAAACGAGGATCGGGAGTTACCCCGAATGGCTGCTCTCGCAGCCCAAAGTATTCAAGCAACCGAGCTTGGCCCGTTGTTTTGCTTTCGCATTCAACAGTAGGCATACAACCTCTTCAAGGGAGTTCGCCCAGCGGAACTAAACAGGCGGTGTGGAATTGCTGTTCTTGAACGAGAGCGCCGGAGCTCCCGTTCGCCCTCGAAATGCTTTTATGACGCAGGCAGCGTCAATTTCAACCGCAGCGGCTCTGCCCAATATTTCAATCGATACCACCAATCGAAAAGCGTCTTTGGCGCGCACGAGGATTCCTTCCACTCCGGCGAGCGGACCCCACTCGACTCGCAGCAGGTCCCCTCCCTTCAGGAAAGGATGCGGTGCGACCTTGGATGGGTCCGCGACGCTTCTACGAATTGCTTCGATTTCGTGATTTGGAATTGTCGCGGGAATTCCGGCAACAGATACCAGGTCGCACACGCCCGGCGTGCCCAGCACTTTCAACCTGCGGTCGTGTACGTTGGCCACGAACAGGTATCCCGGAAACAAGGCTTCCGCGATTCTCTTGTTGCGATCTTTCCAGCGACGTACCCTTTCGTAGGTGGGCAGAAAAGTCTCAAATCCTTTCGCAACTAGCAGCGTCTCGACGGTTCGTTCATGCTGGTAACGGGTGTGCAGTGCGCTCCACTGCGGGGACGCTGCCGGTCCGCTGTGCTTGCTGTAATTCTCTTCGTACATTTGCATGTAGCTTCGCCATGTGACTCACAGTCCAAAGTTTCCCTCAGTCTGTGAGCCCGACTTCCTCCGGTTTCACTGCCTCAAAAACTCGCGCCCTTCAATTGGCGATCACGGCATTTGCAAGACTGGCTTCCCAGTCGCCGAGCAACAGGTCGCTGCTTTCACGCGCAGCCACGTTCTCTCTGCTCTTCACCGCGAATCCCGCATGCACCCCGGTCCGGGCAGAGCGATCAACGCGCACTACTCTGCCGTTCATGTCGAAATCTTCATTGCCGGGGATCTGTTGCTGCCGCAGGGCAACGAGACGGAATGTCAGTTCGACGAAATCTCCCTCATTTGGGCAGTGGTGAGAGAAGACGTAAGCACCCGTTTCGCTGAGATCGCGTGTGCGGCCTTTGGCTTCGACGTCGCAGGCCAGCCTGGTCAATCCAGCGGTAGAAGACAGAAGCTTTCAGCGGATAACGAATTTGCTTTCTCCTGCTGCTCATACTGGTAGCCGTTCGTGCCACAGTCGTTTCCTGGATACCGAGTTCCAACCGGGGCCATCGTTCCGCGAAGTCGCGCTGCCCACAAGAGGCGGAATGTTTGATTCCGTGTAGAGTCGCTCATGCCCAAGGGGCAACCTCTCGGATAATTCACCGCCTTGAGTACAAGCATGCTCAGTTAGCCTTCGGACTATCGTCTCTATTGTCGAAATTACATTCGTACTACAGGACTTGCTGAGAGATTTCGAAACACAGAATCGAACGTGCGTGTTTTTGCACAACATTGCAGCGAGATTGGCATCCGTCATGCACCTTCCAAGACTTTTGTTGGCTGCCAGGGGCTGCGGTTCTTGAAAACATGGAACTTAGACACTTGAGAATCGGACATTTTTTCACGGTCCGGTTCCTATCCACACGCCGAGACCGCGTCTTTATCTCGAAAAAGGAGACCGACATGTCTTAGTCCGCGGTAGAAATTTGGTTTCGATTTGAAACATGACGACAGGCAAATAGACGCAACGGACAAACGCACACAAACCTTGACCATCTAATTCACTTGAGCCTGGCCCCGTTGAACAAACTAAATCCCAGACCGTACTCCAACTCCTAGGGTGCACATCATGCAAGAAGCCAACGAGCACGGTTCCGCCATTTCACTTTTGGTTGCTGAGCACTCGCGCATGGGTTGTCAACTCATGGAGACAGCCCTCCGCGGTTGTCATCACATCTCGGTCGTAGCGTCCGTTGTGGAATCCAGCGAACTGATCGAGGCCTATGAAAATGTGCGGCCAGACGTTTGCGTGATCAGCAGCTCACTGCGCGACGGGCAAAATTCAGGTTTTCGCGTGGCGCGTGAACTTCACTCCAGTTTTCGAAGCGCCGCCATAGTTCTGCTACTGGAGTTTTCCGAGCGGAACCTGGTCGTGGAGGCTTTTCGATCCGGGGCGCGCGGAGTTTTTTCCCGCGATGATTCCTTTGAGCTGCTAGCGCGGTGCGTACAACGAGTGCACGAGGGCCAGGTGTGGGCAAACAGCCAACAACTGCAGTTTGCCATCGAGGCGCTGACGGAAAGCGCGTCCTCCGCGATCGTCGATGCCAAGGGCGCTCATCTTTTGACCAAGCGCGAACTCAGTGTCGTGCAGCTTGTCGCCGAGGGCCTCTCGAATCGCGACATTTCTCACGAGCTCCGCCTCAGCGAGCACACGGTAAGGAATTATCTGTTTCGCATCTTCAATAAGGTCGGTGTGTCCACGCGGCTGGAGCTTGCGATTTACGCCATCAATCAACGAGATACCAGCCAACTCCATTCTGCGGCCAGCGATTGATCAACCGGGGTCAAGGCGACCAGCAGCTGGCGGACCCATGGCCTCGAGCTAAGGCCAACTTGTGGCAAAATGAGGAATGGCGACTACCGAACAGCCGCTGACCGCAGGTACTGCCGCCTTCCAGTTTTCCGGATTTCGCCTTTATCAAATTGCCCGCTTTTGCATTGTGTTCTGCACCGAGATGCAGTCGGTGGCGGTGGGCTGGCAGGTCTATGAAATCACACGCCGGCCGCTGGATTTGGGGCTCACCGGGCTGGTGCAATTCCTGCCTGGTGTGCTGCTGTTCCTGGTGGCCGGGCACATTACAGACCGATTTGATCGCCGCCGATTGCTGACCGTTTGTTACCTGGGATTTGCCTTTTGTTCGACGCTGTTGCTGTTCCTGGCGCTGAACACGGAAAAATTGCATCGCTCCGGATCGGTCACATCTATTTTCGCGGTGCTGTTTCTAGTTGGCGCGGTTCGAAGCTTCAGCATGCCGGCGAGCCGAGCACTTTTGCCGCAGCTGGTGCCCGAAGAACAGTTCCCGAACGCCGTAGCGTGGAACTCGAGTATTTTTCAGTTCGCCACCATTCTGGGTCCGGCAATGGGGGGAGTCCTTTACGCGTTTTTCCGAGGTCCTGCGGCGGTTTACGCAACGGCCGCGTTTGCCGGGGCGCTAGCTGTGCTAGTGACGCTGCGCATCCACACACAATGGAAGCCACGTCCGCGAGAGCCATTCTCGCTCAATACAGTTTTTGCTGGTTTTCGTTACATCTGGGCGCACAAGATCGTGTTCGGTTCGATCTCGCTCGATCTGTTCGCGGTGCTGCTTGGTGGGGCGGTGGCGCTTTTGCCGGTGTACGCAAAAGAGATTTTGAACACAGGTCCGTGGGGACTGGGCCTGCTACGGAGCGCGCCGGGAATTGGTGCGGCAGTGATGGCACTGTTGCTGGCCTACCAGCCGATCCGCAAGCGCGCGGGAGCCACGATGCTGTGGTGTGTGGCTGGTTTTGGCGTGTTCACGATAGTCTTCGGATTCTCGCGCAGCTTGCCGCTCTCGCTGATCTCGTTGTTTTTCGTCGGCGCCGCCGACATGGTAAGCGTAATCGTTCGCGGCGTACTCATCCAGATTGAGACGCCAGACGCGATGCGCGGGCGCGTGAACGCCGTGGACATGATTTTTATTGGCGCTTCCAACGAATTGGGCGAATTTGAATCGGGGCTGGCCGCGCAGTGGCTGGGCGCGGTTCCCGCCGTCGTGCTCGGTGGTGCAGGGACGATCCTCGTGGTGATTTTATGGGCGTGCATGTTTCCAGAGCTACGGCGCGCCGACTCCCTGACACGTGCGCGCCCACCGACGCGCGAGCCCAGCGCCTAGCTGGTTCCGTTTGGTTGGTGGCGATCAGTGCTCGTGATCGTGAACGTGCTCGGGCGTGGCAGGCGTACCGCTCGGAACCACGGGAACAATGACCACCCCGGTTGGAGCCGCCAATTCCCCTTTCACTGCAGGAGAGATCTTGTCGGCGTTTTTCACCAACACGCTCACCTGCCACATCTGCGTTTCGCCGAGACGGTCCTTGAAGCCGGGCATGCCGGTCATGCGGATGCCATTGGCAACTTTCCAGTACGTCTCCCAAGGTTCGTCGTCAGTGACTCCCATGCCATGGAAGAGCTGCGGCGGGGAGGGGAACATACCTGCGGCGATCACCGACTTCGGTTCGCCGGGCAGCCCGTGGCAAACCGCGCAGTGTTCCTTATAGACCTTGGCGCCTGCCAGGAAGGCGGCTTCCTCCTGCGGCACTGGCGGATTGGGGTGGGGGAGTTTGTCCAGATAGCGGTGCAGGGCCATGCTGGCAAATTTGCGCTCAAGCGGCATTTCCGGCGCAGTGACGGCCACAGGGGCGCGGCCGGAGGAGAAATAGTAATAAACGCCGACAAGCACGAGCAGAAGCCCGAGTAAAATCCCTACGATGATCCCCTTGACCATCTTGATTTTCCCCTTCGAGGTGAAATGGTCGTGACGAATTCGGCGTGGGACTCCGAAGCAGCGTTAGTGTACGACGTAGGAAGGGTTTATGCACCGGCTTTTGTGCTATGGTGAAATAAGGCTTGTAGCCGGGATCCCCGGAAGAACCGTAACCGTTTTGTCCTCCGGGCCGTCCAATTGATAGGTATGTTTGCCAATCGACAGGTCTGTTTTACGGAGTAATTTCCCGCCACCACGCTTACTGGCGAGCCCAGGTCCTATCCGCGGATGACTCGCCCCGTGCGGCTTCAAAAGAGGAGTTTTTGGGAATGGCCCCTTACGACACAGTGGATGCGCAGCAAGCACGCGCAGCCTCGCCTTCCGCGGTTTCCTTACCGTCAACCGCCCCACCGAAGAGCCGGTGGTGGGTTTGGCTCGTGGTTGTTGGCCTAATTGCGGCGGGTGTGTGGTACGTGCGCGGCCGAGCGCCGCAAGCGGCTTCCTCGGCGACACCAGGCGGAGTGCCGGGACCTGGAGGACCAGGGGCCGCGCCCGGAAGTTTCGTTGTGCCGGTGGTAGTGGCTACCGCGACGAAAGGGGATCTGCCGGTTTTCTACAATGGGCTGGGGACAGTGACGGCGCTGAACACGGTCACGGTGCGCACGCGGATTGACGGAGAACTGATCAACGTCGCGTTCAAAGAAGGCCAATTCGTAAAGCAGGGTGACTTGTTGGCAGAAATCGATTCGCGTCCCTATAAGGTGCAGTTGGAACAAGCCCAAGGACAGTTGGCCAAGGATGTGGCGGCGCGCAAGGATGCCGAGGTCAACCTGGAACGGTACAAGCTGCTGTTCAAAGAGGGAGTGATCCCGCAGCAACAATTGGATACACAAGGCGCCTCGGTGGGCCAATTTGATGGTGCCATTCAGACAGACCAAGCCAACATCGATAACGCGAAACTGAATATTGCGTATTGCCGGATTACCGCGCCGATCAGCGGACGCGTGGGTTTGCGGCTGGTCGATTCCGGAAACATGGTGCATGCCTCCGATGCCAACGGACTGCTGGTGATCACTGAGGTGCAGCCGATTGCTGTGGTTTTTAGTCTGCCGCAAGACCAGCTTCCGGCCGTTTATTCGAGGCTCCGGAAGGGGCAGGAACTCTCGGTGGATGCGTACGATCGCGACAATACATCGAAGATCGCGGTCGGCAAACTTTTGACCATTGATAACCAGATAGATCCGACCACCGGCACGTACAAACTGAAATCAATTTTCAGCAATGCGGACAATTCGCTGTTTCCCAATCAATTTGTCAACGTTCATTTGCTGGTGGATACCAAGAAGAACGTGGTGATTGTGCCGACCTCGGCGATCCTGCGAGGTGCCCAGGGAATTTATGTGTTCGCGGTGGGCCCTGATAACACGGTGAAGGTACGCAATCTTACGGTGGCGGAATCAAACGGCAACGTCACCGGTATCGCCAAGGGCCTGTCGCCGGGCGAGGTGGTGGTTACCGACGGCCAGGACAAGTTGCAGGACGGCAGCAACGTAGAGCCGCGCACGGCACCATCCGGGTCGGCAGGCGCAAGTAGCGCCGCAACACCCGCCAATTCTCCCTTCGCCTCTCCGGGTGGAGGACCAGCTCGATGAATCCGTCACGGCCGTTCATTTTGCGGCCGGTCGCCACCACATTGCTGATGGTTGGCGTCCTTCTGGTGGGCTATGTGGCCTACCGGCAATTGCCCGTCTCGGCCTTACCGCAAGTCGATTACCCGACCATTCAAGTTCAGACCTTTTATCCCGGAGCCAGCCCGGAAGTGATGGCTTCTTCGGTGACCGCGCCGTTGGAACGCAACTTCGGCGAGATCCCCGGTCTGCTGCAAATGACGTCGACGAGTTCCTTCGGCAGTTCGCTGGTTACCCTGCAATTCAACCTCGACCTGAACATCGACGTTGCCGAGCAGGAAGTTCAGGCGGAAATCAATTCCGCCTCAAACCTTTTGCCCAAGGATCTGCCGAACCCGCCGGTCTACAGCAAAATTAATCCGGCGGACGCGCCGATTCTGACGCTGGCGCTTACCTCGCAGACGCTGCCGTTGTCGAAAGTGGAAGATCTTGCGGACACCACGCTGGCGCAGAAAATCTCGCAACTTTCGGGAGTTGGTCTGGTCAGCATCAGCGGCGGCCAGCGGCCTGCCGTGCGCGTGCAGGCGAATCCCACTGCGCTAGCTTCCTATGGCCTGAGCCTGGAAGATTTGCGGACGGCGTTGGGAAACGCGAACGTCGATCAAGCCAAAGGGACGTTTGACGGGCAGCAGCAAGCCTATACGATTGGCGCGAATGACCAGCTGCTTTCCAGCGAGGGCTATCGGAATATCGTCATCGCGTTTCGCAATGGGGCGCCGGTACGGCTCAGCGACGTGGCCACTGCTGTCGACGGCGCGGAAAATGTGTGGCAAGCGGCATGGGCCAACAAGCAACCCGCCGTCATCCTGAACATTCAGCGGCAACCCGGCGCAAACATCATCGCGGTGGTCGACCGGGTGAAGGGTATTCTTCCGCAGTTGCAGGCAGCGTTGCCGGCATCCATTCAGGTGACGACCCTTACGGATCGCACCGCGACAATTCGCGCGTCCGTGGCTGATGTGCAATTCACGTTGCTGTTGACCATGGCGCTGGTCGTGATGGTTATATTTCTGTTCCTTCGCAGTACACGCGCAACGGTCATTCCCAGCATCGCGGTCCCGCTTTCCATCGTCGGCACCTTTGGCGTGATGTACCTGCTGGGCTACTCGCTGAACAACCTCTCTCTGATGGCGCTGACGATTTCCACGGGCTTTGTGGTCGACGACGCTATCGTGATGATTGAGAACATCAGCCGGTACATTGAGGATGGCGACTCGCCGTTACAAGCGGCGTTGAAGGGTTCCGAGCAAATCGGCTTCACCATCGTTTCGCTGACGGTCTCGCTGATTGCCGTGCTGATCCCGTTGCTCTTTATGGGAGACATCGTCGGGCGCTTATTCCGCGAATTTGCAGTGACCCTGGCGGTGACCATCCTGGTTTCCGCGATCGTTTCTTTGACGCTGACGCCAATGATGTGCGCGAAGTTGCTGCGCCACCAGCCGGAGAGTCAGCACACGTGGTTCTATCGCAAATCCGAAAAGGTATTCGACGACGTGATCGCGTTTTACGGCCGCACGCTTCAAGTGGTTCTTCGTTTCCGGACCGTCACCCTGCTCGTCACCGTGGCCACGCTGGTGGGAACCATCCTGCTTTATATCTACGTGCCCAAGGGATTTTTCCCGGTGCAGGACACCGGCGTGATTCTCGGCGTTTCCGAGGCGGCGCAGAACGTTTCGTTCACGGCCATGGCAAATCGCCAGCAAGCGCTGGCGGATGTCATCTTGAAGGACCCGGCGGTGGCCAGCCTCTCTTCGTTTATTGGAATCGATGGAACGAACACCACGCTGAACAGTGGCCGCGTGCAAATCAACTTGACGCCTCTGGAGCAAAGAAGGATCAGCGCTTCCGACGTGATCCGGCGCTTGCAGCCGGAGCTCGCCAAGGTCAATGGCATTACCCTGTTCATGCAGCCGGTACAGGATCTGACGGTGGAAGACCGCGTCTCGCGCACGCAGTTTCAGTATTCGCTCGAGGATGTGGACCCCAAAGAGCTTGCGTTTTGGACGCCGCGCTTCGTCGAGAAATTGAAGACGCTTCCCGAATTGCGCGACGTCGCCACCGATCAGCTGAACGATGGCCTTCTGGCCACGCTTACGATTGACCGCGACTCCGCTTCGCGTCTGGGTATTTTGCCCGCCGATATCGACAATACCCTGTACGACGCTTTCGGGCAGCGCCAGGTCTCAACCATCTATACGCAGCTCAATCAATACCATGTCGTCATGGAAGTCAGTCCGGACTTCCGCCAGAATCCCGACGCCCTGAAAAACATCTACGTCCATTCCTCCAACGGCCAGCAGATTCCTCTCAGTGCCTTCACTCGAGTGGAACCGGGCGGCGCCGCGCTATCCATCAATCATCAGGGCCAGTTCCCAGCCGTGACCATCTCCTTTAACCTTGCGCCCGGTGCTTCGCTAGGCGACGCGACCACGGTTATCGAACAGGCGCGCGCAGACATCCGCATGCCGCCCAGCATTCAAGCCACCTTCCAGGGCACTGCCGCGGCCTTCCTGCGTTCCCTGGCGAACGAGCCACTGCTAATTCTGGCCGCGCTGATCACCGTCTACATCGTTCTGGGGATCCTGTATGAGAGCTACATCCATCCGATTACGATTCTTTCGACGCTGCCTTCCGCCGGAGTTGGCGCCATCCTCGCGCTGCTTCTGTGTCGGACGGAATTCAGCATCATTGCGCTGATCGGCATCATTCTATTGATCGGCATCGTGAAGAAGAACGCCATCATGATGATCGATTTTGCGCTGGAAGCTGAGCGTACCCAGGGAAAGAAGCCGCTGGACGCGATTTATGAGGCTTGCCTGCTGCGTTTCCGGCCGATCATGATGACCACGATGGCCGCGCTGCTCGGCGGTTTGCCGCTGGCGCTGGGTTCTGGCGTGGGCTCGGAACTTCGCCGGCCATTGGGTATCACCATCGTGGGTGGACTTATCCTGAGCCAGATTCTGACGCTCTACACCACCCCGGTGGTTTACCTGGCGTTTGACTGGTTGGCAAGCCGGCTGCATCTCGGGATAACCAACACTGCGGATGAAGCGGCACTCGGAGACTAGCGGATGAATTTTCAATCCAATTTCTCCGCTCCATTCATCCGGCGACCGGTTGCGACGTCGCTGGTGACGATTGCCATCTTGCTTTCGGGCGTGATCGCGTTTCGCTTTCTTCCGGTTGCCCCGTTGCCGCAAGTCGATTTGCCTACCATTGGCGTGGGCGCCAGTTTGCCGGGGGCCAGTCCCGAAACTATGGCGTCCTCCGTGGCAACTCCTTTGGAGCGCCAGTTCGGCCGCATCGCCGGCGTCACGCAGATGACTTCGTCATCGACGCTAGGCAACACCGGCATCACGCTGCAGTTTGACTTGAATCGCGACATCAACGCGGCCGCTCGCGACGTCGAGGCTGCGATTAACGCCGCACGCAGCCAACTTCCGGCCGATTTGCCCAGCCAACCCGAGTACCGCAAAGTGAATTCCGCGGATGCTCCGGTCTTGATTTTGTCGTTGACCTCGGACACGATTCCGCGCCAAGACGTCTATGACGCGGCCGATTCCATCCTTGCCCAAAAGATTGCTCAAGTGGAAGGTGTCGGCCAGGTGTTTGTGTGGGGAGCCGCGCGCCCTGCTGTACGTGTGCAGGTGAATCCCCAGCTGCTGAACAGCTACGGCATCAGCTTGGAGACCGTGCGCAAGTCGCTGCAGTCGGCCAATTCCAATCAGGCCAAGGGTTCGTTGTCGGACGGCAGCCGGACTTGGCAGATCTCTGACACCGATCAACTGTTCAAGGCCTATGAATATGAGCCGCTAATCGTGGCGGGACATGTGGGCGCGCCGGTGCGCTTGAAAGACATCGCTACCGTGACGGATTCCGTGGAGGATATCCGCAACCTGGGACTTTCCAATGCCAAGCCCGGTGTGATTCTGGCGGTCTTCCGGCAACCGGGCGCGAACATGATCGAAACCGCGGACCGGGTGAAAGCCACACTGCCTTGGCTACGATCTTCCATTTCCCCGGCCATGGATCTGAGCATCCTGATCGACCGCACGGTGGTGATTCGCGCCTCGGTTCACGATGTCGAGCGCACCATGGTCATCTCCATCTGCCTGGTGATTCTCGTGGTCTTTGCGTTTCTGCGAAATTATCGCGCCACTATTATTCCCAGCGTCGCGGTTCCGCTCTCGCTGGTGGGAACGTTCGGGCTGATGTACCTGTTCGGGTACTCCATCGACAATCTTTCTCTGATGGCGCTGACGATCTGCACCGGTTTCGTCGTGGATGACGCCATTGTGGTCATCGAAAATATCAGCCGGCACATGGAAAACGGGCTCGGTCCGTACCACGCCACCATGAAGGGCTGCGGCGAGATCGGGTTCACCGTGCTGTCCATGAGCGCGTCGCTGGTGGCCGTGTTCATCCCGATTCTGATGATGAGCGGTATTGTGGGGCGTCTGTTCCGCGAATTCGCGGTGGTGCTCAGCGTGGCCATCGGCGTTTCTCTTTTCGTGTCGCTCACCACCACGCCTATGATGTGCGCGCGCTTCCTGAAGCACGAGGAGAAAAAGAAGCATGGATTTTTCTACCGACTTTCGGAGCGCTCGTTCAACGGCATGCTCCATGGCTACGACCTTTCGCTTCGCTGGGTTTTGCGCCACCAGTTCCTGATCCTCTGCGTCACGATTTTTACCGCAGGCCTGAGCGTTTACATGTTCAAGCACGTCAACAAGGGCTTTTTCCCGCAGCAGGACACCGGGCGCATTAATGGATTCATTCAGGCCGATCAGGATACGTCGTTCGTGGAAATGTCCAAGAAAATGCGCGCGTTCGTCGATATCGTTCGGGCAGACCCCGCGGTTGATACCGTCACCGCGTTCACCGGCGGGGGAAACGGTACCAGCACCGCACGCATGTTCGCGCAATTGAAGCCCTTGTCTGAGCGCAAGATCGACGCCGACCATATCATTGCGCGGCTCCGCGACAAGACCTCTGGGATCCCTGGCGCTTCACTCTTCCTGCAATCGGTTCAGGACGTGACCGTCGGCGGGCGCTTCGGCGGAGCGCAGTATCAATACACGTTGCAGGCAGACAATCTCGACGATCTGTATCACTGGGCTCCCATCATCATGGATCGCCTGCGGCAGATTCCGGAACTGCGCGATATCAATTCCGACCAGCAGAATAAGGGGCTGCAATCCTATCTTTCCATTGACCGCGACACCGCGGGGCGCCTGGGAGTCTCCATTCAGGACATCGATAATGTTCTGGGGGATTCCTTTGGGCAGCGACAAGTTTCCAATATTTATAAGGGACTGAATCAGTACCACGTCGTTCTGGAAGTTGCGCCGGAATTTCAGCAGAATCCTGACGCGCTGAAGTTGATTTATGCACCATCGAAGTCTGGGAAACTCGTTCCGCTAAGCAGCTTCGCGCACTACGAGCACGCCAACACATCGCTGTCGGTCAATCACCAGGGAATCTTCCCGTCCATCACGCTGTCGTTCAATCTTGCGCCTGGCGCGTCTTTGGGGCCTGCCGTGGAACACGTCGAAGAAGCGCGGCGGCAACTAGGCGTCCCCAGCACCGTCCACGCGACGTTCCAGGGCACTGCGCAGGCGTTTCGGGATTCGCTCTCCAATCAACTGGTTCTCATCCTGGCGGCCCTCGGCGCGGTGTACATTGTTCTAGGCATTCTCTACGAAAGCTTCATTCATCCCATCACGATTCTTTCGACGATTCCATCCGCGGGCATTGGCGCGCTGCTCGCTCTGCAACTGATGAACATGGATCTGAGCATCATCGCGCTGATTGGAATTATTTTGCTGATCGGAATCGTGAAGAAGAACGCCATCTTGATGATCGATTTCGCAGTGCAAACCGAACGCGAAGAGCAGAAGCCACCCGACCAGGCGATTTACAAGGCTTGCCTGCTTCGCTTTCGTCCCATCATGATGACCACCATGGCCGCGATGTTTGGCGCGCTGCCGCTGGCTGTGGGCACCGGCGTTGGCGCGGAACTGCGGCGTCCCCTGGGCATTGCGATCGTCGGCGGATTGATTCTCAGCCAGATGCTGACGTTGTTTACTACGCCGGTGGTTTATATTTACATGGACCGGCTGCAGTCCGCTCTCCGCCGCGGTTTCCGCAAGCAGCCTGTCCCGTCCCACGCACCGGTTCACTCGGACTAAGTTAAGTTAGGGCCGAGAGCTTGTTCTAGGAACTACCGATCAGCCAGCCGGTGAGGAACACCAGAACGCCGCCGAGAATCACCTGGAATGCGGCTTGCAGGAATGGCGTGTCCATGTAGCGGTGGCGAATGTAACTGATGGCAGCGAGCTCCACCGCAACCACCATGATGGCTACGCCCGTAGCCACACGAAATTGCGGAATCAGGTAGGGAAGGGTGTGCCCCAAACCGCCAGCCGTCGTCATCAAGCCCGTTACTGCGCCACGAATCCAGGGAGAGCCGCGCCCGGTGAGGGAGCCGTCGTCGGACAGCGACTCCGCGAAGCCCATGGAGATGCCCGCGCCGATACTGGCGGCCATGCCGACCAGGAACGCGTCCCAACTTTTTTGCGTTGCAAACGCGGCGGCAAATAGCGGCGCGAGCGTGGAAACCGACCCGTCCATTAATCCGGCCAAGCCTGGCTGCACATACTGCAGCATGAACAGGCGGCGATGCGACTGCTCCTCCAGGTCTTTGGCCTGTTCGGTTAAGTGTTTCTCTTCATACTCACCGGCGGCTTTGGTGTGCTTTCGCTCTTCATCGGCCAGCATATTCAGCAACTCGCGGATTTTTACATCCCGGGTCAAGCTGGCCGCACGCGAATAAAAGCGACTTGCCTCCATTTCCATGATTTCCGCTTGCCGCCGCGCCTGCTTCACACCCAGCGGGCGGATCATCCACACCGGCCGGCGTTGCAGAAATCCGCGAACGTCTTCGCGACGGATGGGAGGAATGCGGTCGCCGAACCGCTCGCCAAACATGGTCAGCAATCGGTCGCGATGGCCGCCCTCTTCGGTGCGCATCTCTTCAAACATTTCCGCGGTGGCCGGGTAGGAGTCGCGAAGGGCGTCCGCGAATTCGCCGTAGATGCGGCCGTCCTCTTCCTCGTTGGCAATCGCAATCGCCAAGATTTCCTTCTCGGTCAAATCCTTGAATCGTTTGAGCATGGGTCCCTTCGCCGGAGCGAACTTCCGGTAGAGGATGGCACAGATGGGGAGGGGAAGTCATCTCTTGGCACAAAGTGTTGGTGGCTGCGATTCCGGCCCGAGGTTCGCCACGCCCTGCCGAAGAGACACGGACGAGGGTCAGCTTGCTTTTTGTGTGGCTTGGGCTTTTTCGTGGTTGGGCTTTGTCGTCTTGCTGGCCGCGATTTTTGTCCTTTTGCTTTTCGGCTTCGACCTCTTGCGTGGTTTTTTGTCCTCGTCCGTTTGATCCTCCTCGATCTCGTTGGTCAGCGCGTCGATCAGGATAGAAACGCAGAAGTGGATGCCGCGCTACTCCTGGCGCAACGCGCTTATTGGATCTACCTGGCTTGCGCGACGGGCCGGTATGAGACTCGCGAACAACGCAGCGGCCAGAAGGATAGGAATCATGATCGCAAGAGTCGATAGATCGGCGTGCCGCGTTCCGTCAACCAGATGTTGCAAAAGACGGCCCGCAGCTGCAGCGCCGAAAATACCTGCACCGATGCCGACGACAATCGTTCCAAAGCTCTGCCCGAGCACGAGGCGCATGACATTGCCGGTGCTGGCTCCCAGCGCCATACGCAATGCGATTTCCGGTACACGTTGGTTTGTCAGATACGTCAGCACACCATAGATGCCGATGCACGCCAGCAGCAAAGCTAAGCCGGCGAATATGCCGAATAGCCACAAGAGAAAGCGTTGCCGGTCGAGTGATGCTCTCGCGAGGTCGTCCATCGTATGAACGTCGTAGAGCGTCTGGTCACCGCCAGGCCCGCGCAATTCCCGTCGCAGCGGTTCGACTACATTCAAGGGCGAGATGTTGGTGCGGACGGTGATTGACATTACCGAAGAAAGGAAAGGCACTAGAGGGTCTGGTAGCTGACAGAATGAAACGTAGATTTGATCGCGTACCCGCGATTGATCATCGCCGGCGAGCCCCCAATGGCGCACATGGGCCACCACACCCACGATTTTTGCTGGGTTGGAGGCCATTCCCTGAAGCCACAGGGGCTTGCCAACCGGGTCGCTTCCAGCGAAGGCATGTTGCGCCAAATTGTCGTCAATCACGACGACGATTTCATGGCCGATGCGATCTTGTTCATTCAAGAAACGGCCCCGGCGCAGTGCGATCCCCATGACGCTCAGATAATCTGGCGTAACAATTGATGTAAGCGCGAGAGGAGTGTGGTCCGGCGGGGGTTGGACTGGTGTGGCCCAATAGCCCACGGAATCCTCTCCTACACGCATAGGGACGACGTCGGCCAGCGCGACGGACTGCACTCCCGGGAAGCGGCGGGCGCGGTCCAGGACATCCTCCCAAGCAGCGCGCGCTTTCGCCGGGCTCTGAAGCACAGCGGGAGAAAGCGCCACGTGCGCGGAAAGCACATTTTGGGTATTAAAACCGGGATCGAGCGACGACAAGCGCAGCAGCGTACGACCCAGTATTCCCGCCGAGACCAGCAGCACCACTGCAAGGGCGACTTCAGCCACCACAAAACCGCTATGCAAACGACGCGTGTTTCCAACAAGGCTCCGGGCTCCGCCGCGGAGCGATCGCTCCAGTTCACGCGGAGCACGCAAAGCCGGTGCGAGGCCGAAAAGAAAACTGCTGAGCAGCGACACGCCGAGGGCAAAAAGCAGAACACGCCAATCGAGCTGGACATCCTCGGCACGCGGCAAACTTCCTGGCCAAAGAGATACAAACGGATGAATGCCAACGAAGGCGAGCAGTATGCCCAGCGCGCCACCAGAAATCCCCAGCACACTGCTCTCGGTCAGACATTGGCGGACCAAGCGGCCGCGACTCGCGCCCAGGGCCACGCGCATGGCCAGTTCTCGCCGGCGCGAAACCGCCCGTGCCAGCAACAAGCTGGCGACATTCACACAAGCGATCAGCAGTACCAGGCTGACCGCTCCGAGCAGCAGCCATAGTGTGGGTCTGACATCTCCGACCACCTCTTGGCTCAGTGGATGCGCCAGCATGTCGCGTCCTTGATTGTCCTCTGGGTATTGGGTTGCGAGTTGCCGCGCAATCACTGATAGCTCGGTCTGTGCCTGCGCGAGCGTCACGTTCGGCTGAAGACGACCCAGAACATGAATGAAAAACGCACCGCGATTCTGCATTCTCGGCTCGGTGCTCTGGCCGAGCGGCGTGTATATGTCGGCTTCGCCATCCAAGCGAAGTTCCGCGGGCGCGATTCCGACGATGGTGTACGGTTTCCCGTCAACGACAATCTGCTGCCCGATTGTTTCTGGACTTCCGCCGAAACGACGCTGCCATAGACCGTAGCCGAGGACCGCGACCGGTGCAGCGCCGGGTTGGTCTTCTTGCGGCAGAAACGCGCGGCCTGCGACGAGCGGAACGCCGAGAACAGAAAACAATCCGGACGAGATGTGGCGGCCGAAAAGATACTCCGCTTCCCCAGGCTTAGTTACTGTACCTCCGCCATATGTCCATGCAGCTACGGAACGCAAAGTGCGGCTCGTACTTTGATAGTCGTGAAACTCAGGATAGGAAAAGCCCCACTGCTCACCATACTTTTCCGTCTTTCCGTGCAGCGTGACGAGTTGGTCGGCTTCCGGGTAAGCCAGCGGCTTCAATAGGACGCCATTGATAACCGTGAACATGATGGTCGTCGCTCCACTGCCCAGCGCAAGCGTCAAAATTGCGACGGCAGCAAAGCCAGGCCGCTGGCGTAGCGTACGAAGCGCATAACGGAAATCCTGAAACAAGTCCTCCAGCCAGCGTGTGCCACGGGCATCGCGACACTTCTCTTTAACTTGCTCAGGACCGCCAAGAGCAAGCCGGGCATTTCGCTGTGCGAGGTCGGGAGCGTCGCCCCGCGCGATCAGCTCGTTTACATGTTGGTCGAGGTGGAAGCGCAGTTCCTTTTCGAGCTGTTCCTCCATTTTCTTTCCTTGCCAGAGACGCTGGAACCAGTTCATCGCGCACCCCCATCGGCCATTCCGAGGATGAGCGCGATTGCATCGATCAATCGTTGCCAACTGGCCGCTTCCGTCGAGAGTTGCTTGCGGCCTTTCCCCGTCAGGCGATAGAACTTTGCCTCGCGTCCCGTCTCGGTCTCCTTCCAATCCGCTGCCAGGAGGTTGCGGTTTTCAAGCCGGTGCAGAGCGGGGTACAGCGACCCCTCCGGAACCTGGACCACACCGCGCGAAACTTGCTCCAATCGTTGGGCAATCGCGTATCCGTGGACGGGACCAAGCGCGACAACCTTCAAGATCAAGAGATCCAACGTGCCTTGAGGGAGATCCGTTTTTGGCGGCGCCATCGCTTATACCTCGACCTTCTATATATAGATTAGGTCAGAACCCATAGAAGCGCAAGGTATGTAGTCGACAAGGAAGCGGCTACAGACTGAGGGGCCAGCGCTATGCGGTTAGCATTTCTATCGGTGTCAATGCATAGATGGCGGCGGTGTCGACAATTCTTCTCAGGTCGACATATTCGTTTGGGCCGTGCGCCACGGAGAGCAAACCAGGGCCATAGGTAAAGGCCGGCATTCCCTGCGCAGCGTAGAAACGGATCTCGAGCAGACCGGGACACATCTCAAAACGTGGAGCTTCGCCGGTCACGGCGTGCACGCTTCGGGACAATGCTTTGCCGAGTGGTCCGTCTTCGTCGCAGAAGGTTGATGCACCTTCTTGAAAGATTTCACAGTCAAGAGTGATACCATCTTGCTTGCAGCGCTCCAGAACGTCCAGCAGTTTGGTTCTTTCCGCGGCAAGGTCTTCTTCCGGATTAATCCGGCGGTCAATGGTGAACCAGCATTGCGCAGGCACGACGTTGAAGTTTGTGCCGCCGCTCTCTCCGCCAAGCATCAGCATGGAGTTACGCGCTTGCTCTGATAGGATATTGAATCTCGTTGTTCGCTGTTCCACTTCGCGCTTCAGTTGCTGAAGTTTTTCGACCACGGCGTGCATCCGTTCAAATGCATTTTCACCCTGATGTTGCAGACCCGCGTGCGCAGGCTTGCCAAACACGCGCACGCGCAAGGAAAGGGCGCCACGATTTGCGTTCCACACCACGCCGCTGGTTGGTTCCGCCAAGAGCATTCCGATGCCGTCCCGGCCTAGCAATCCTTGTTGTGCCAGCCACGCCGTGCCATCCATTCCACCCGTTTCTTCATTGGGAACGAGCGTCAATCCAATTCTGCCTTTCAAGTCCACCGCGATTTCTTTCAGCGCGCGAATGGCATAGAGCATGGCTACAATTCCGCCCTTCATGTCCGCAGAGCCGCGCCCAAACAAGAAGTGATCCTTCCGTTGAGGCTGAAACTGCGCCGAGGTTTGCGCACTGGACCACGTCGTAATGCCCGTGAAAATAGAGGGCGCGTTCTCCACTGCCGTAGGACGCGAGCAGACTCTCAGGAGCATTCGCGGCGTCATCTCTCGAAGCGCCGGGTCCCAGGCGCTCACAATCAAGACCCACTTGCCGCAGTTGGGACTCCAAAAAATCCACACAAGCGCGATAGTTTTTACCCGGAGGAATTTCCGTTGGGATCGCGACAAGGTCCGCCAGCAGTGCCGCCATCTCGCTCTCGCGCTGGCGCAACCACGAAAGAATCGCGGCGCTTTGCGCCGTCACGTCGTTCGAACGTCGGTTCATAGGCGAGAATGCCAGGAATTACTTTGGGCCGTGCCAAGGTCCATATTGGTCCGAGCCGGCCATGGTCGATCAGCCGCGGCCATCTTCGGTGATGATGACGTTCGCCGGTTTCAAATCGCGATGATCACACCGGCCGAGTGGGCGGCAGCGAGCGCATCGGCAATCTCAGCGGCATACTTCATCGTGTCTTTCAAGGGCAGGCCGCCGTTATTTGCCAGATCCAAGGTAGTCCCTGCAACATACTCCACCGCAATGAAGCAAACATCTTGCTCTTCAAAGATGTCCTAGATCGTGACAGTGTTGGGATGATTCAGCCTTGAGGCAGCCTGGGCTTCGAGCAGGAACCGTCGCTTACGGCCGGCATCAGCAACCTTCTCCGCCGGCAAAGTTTTCGAAAGCGATGATGCGGTGGAGTCTGGAATCGCGGGCCTTAAAAACCTCGCCCATCCCTCCCGCCCCCAGGAGAGAAAGGATCTCGTACGATTTGAACCCCTGCGGGAAAACTCATTAGCGTCCGCTGATTTTAGCGCCATAAATCCACCAAGGCGAGATCCAACGATCGTACTCCCAAAGAATCGAGTGTTTCGTCCCCGTGAGTCGCGCCACTCACGTTTCTCCCGGCGAAACACTGAGATACTGATCGAATTGTCTTTCCGCTTGCCCTTCCTCTCTTTCTGACGGAGAATCACCGCCATTGCTGTCCCCCTCTTCGGGCGTGAATCATAGGTTGGATCTGGCTGCAAGGAGCATCAGTGCGCAAGCCATCCGTTGGCGCGATTCTGTTAGCGCTGATTCCATTTGTCGCAATCTGCTTTTCCGTGTCTCTGTGGGACCGCATTGATCCCATGGTTCTGGGTTTGCCGTTCAACTTCTTCTGGCTGATCACATGGCTGCTCCTCACGCCGCTGTGCATGTGGGGCGCATATCAACTGGAGGCGCCCCGCGCTTCTGAGCCGCATCGCGAAGACGGCGGCAGGCCGTGAACTCAAGCTTCGTGGCCCTGGCATTCATCGCGGTGATCGTCTTCGTAGGGGCGTTCATCGGTTTTTATGCCGGAACCCGCCGCAAAATGGATCTGGAACAATGGACCGTAGGCGACAGAGGCTTCGGAATGCTGTTGATGTGGCTGCTGATGGCGGGAGAGGTCTACACCACGTTCACATTTCTCGGGGCCAGTGGCTGGGCGTACTCCAAAGGCGCACCGGTTCTATACGTTCTTGGGTACCAGCCGCTGATGTATGTGGTTTCTTTCTTCATTCTGCCTCAGGTTTGGGAAGTTGGTCGGAAATACCGTTTGCAGACACAAGCCGATTTCTTTCATGTGCGGTACAACAACAAATATCTTGCGGCGTTTGTTGCGTTGGTGGGGATCGTCTTCATCATCCCCTATTTGCAGCTTCAGCTCGTGGGACTCGGGATGATCGTGGAAGTAGCGAGTTACGGAGCCATCCAGCGCACCCCCGCGATGGTCATTTCGTTCGTAATTGTGGCCGCGTTTGTGCTGACGAGCGGAATCCGAGGTGTCGCGTGGGTCAGCGTGTTGAAGGATCTGCTGCTGCTGTTTTCGGCTGTCTTCGTAGGTGTGGCGATTCCTTACATTTATTTTGGCGGCATTGGCTGGATGTTCGCTGAACTCGTGCGCGCCAAGCCTGCTCACCTGGTTATGCCGGGAGCCACCACGAATCTTGGGCATTCCTGGTACATCTCCACGGTTGTACTGGTCGCGGTCGGGTTCTACATGTGGCCACAGTTCTTTGGCGCCAGCTTTTCCGCGAAGAGCAGCGACACCTTGCGCCGCAACGCCGTCGTGATGCCTTTCTACAGCGTCACCATGCCGCTGATGTTCTTCATTGGCCTTGCCGCAACGCTCGTTGTGCCCGGCCTTACCAATGGTGACCTTTCGATGCTAACCATGGTGCGAAAGACTTTCCCGGCTTGGTTCCTCGGCTTGATTGGCGGGGCAGGCGCTCTGACGGCAATGGTTCCCGCAGGGGTCATGATTCTTACCGCGGCAACGCTGTTCGCAAAAAATATGTGCCGTCCTATTCTCTGGCCCGGCATGACCGACCAACAGGTTACGAAATTGGCCAAAATTATGGTGTTGGTGATTACCGTCGCGGCGCTATGCTCCGCGATCTACAGTTCGCCAACTCTCGTCGCGCTTCTCCTGGTGGGATATGGAGGCGTAGCACAGTTCTTTCCTGGGGTGGTGTTGGGGCTGTACTCAAAGCGCGTAACCATGCCGGGCGTGTTCGCGGGAGTTGTGACTGGCGTGCTCGTCTTTGTTGCTCTTGCGCTTAGCAAGCACGATCCCGCCATGGGGCTCAACGCCGGCTTCATTGCGTTGTGTTGTAACATGGCCGTTGTTGCAACCGTGAGCCTGCTTACGCCTGCCCAGCGCGGTAGATTCGGCGAGCAGTCTCACGCGAGCACCGGGACCGCGCTTTCCATGTCACCGTCAAGCATCGACCAACAGCCGGTTTCTTAAGTGCCATTTAAAACATGGCCTGGGGTCGCCCTTCCGGTTTTTCTCAGACTGTCGCTTGGCGTACCCTGTACTTCCGTACTACCATGCAAAGGAGAGGTCCTACTTTTCTCCAGGTACGGTCACGCTATAGGTTTAACCCGCCAGACCCCATACTCTGCTCGTGAACAAGCACCGGGATTTGGAAAAGGTGAATGGCTATGGCGTCCGCGATCGATTTTATGGTGAAAGCAAACAATCCAGGTGGCGCGCAGTCCCGCCCCAAACAAAATGAACGGCGGTCCAGTCGCCGTTGCAAAATCACGCAACTGATGCGCATCCGTCCATCGGACCCCGAGCGCGATCATTTCGACGACATTCGCGGCACCGTCAGCATGTCGCGCACCGGTGTCTACTTCCACTCCAGCGAAGAAGGCTACCAGGTAGGCATGCGATTGTTTGTCACCATGCCCTACACCAAGGAAGCGACTACCATGCAACGCGAGTATCTTGCCGAAGTGGTTCGGCGGGATCATCTGCCGAACGGCTTGTTTGGCATCGGTTTTAAAATCCTGATGGAAATGGGCTTCCAGGGCGGATATTCCATCGGCGGCTACGCCCAGCGCAAGTAATCCGGACCCTATAACACCGGCAATCGAATCCTCGGAAAACAGAAAGGGCGGAAGGCTTGTGGCCACCCGCCCATTCTGCGTTTGGGGGTTGGGGAAGATCGTTGTTTACGCCGCCGGCGACTTAATCCTTACCAAAAGCCTGCAGCGTTTTGTGGCGTAGCATCCCGAAGTGGCGGTTCAGCGGATGCTTGCGTTCCAGGAACGTAAAGACCGGGTCGCGTCGCGGCGTCAGCTTGGCCATGGCGATGTTCAGGCGAATATCGCGCCGGGCATACTTCATTCCTGACAGTAGAGCCTCGCGCGCGTCTTCGCGACGTCCCGCCGAGAGGTAAACCTCGGCGAGATTCAGATACAGCTGAGCCTGATTCCTCTTCAGGCGTACGGCGGTATCACACATGCGCTCGGCGTCCGCCCATTTCTGGTACGTGCGTGCCAGGGCCACGCCCAGATAAGACATGTAGTAGGGGTTGTTCTTCTCCAAATCGGCGGCGCGCTGGATGTGTTGCAGCGCCCGGCCGGCGGAATTATCTCGCAGGTACGTCAAGCCGGTCTTGAACTCTCGAAAAGCTTCCGTATCCATCATGATAAACCACCTCGTATGCCGTGGACTCTACCGGGAAGCAGGGAACTCCTACCAGCCAGCGCCCAGAACTGCGATTCCGATCCCGCTCGCATTCCGCCCACCGTTCGCAGGTGTTTCCAGGCACAGGACTTGTGCAAACCATCAGGTGGAAGCCGCGGAGCGAGAATGTTGCAGGAGTTCGCATCTACCGGTCTTTGACTACGCTACGGATTTGCTTGATTAGAATCTACTGACCCGGAGGACAGAAGTGGGGCAAGGACTTGGCGTTCTAGGAAATTTTGGGAGGTCCGGCCTCCCGCATTGGTTTTCTAAGCGGCGTTCTGATTTCGAGCAGAGCTAGGCTCGCTCACACAGGGGAACCGCAGCAGGAGTCGTTCTATTCCCGATGGAATCGTAAAAAAGGTGTAACAGATTCTGTAGCTCACCCCCTCCCGGGGTGAGGGTTTTCGCTCCCACCGCCACCACGCCGCGGCGCGAGCAAACCTCGCCTGAAGGCCTGAGCTACAGGAATATGGCGCGCCATCACCGTTCGGCGACGGGAAGCCGTTGCCAATTGCGCCGCCAGTATTTCCAGTCGGCGAGTGTGGCGTTCAGCATGGTTTTGGAGGATTTGTGCAGCCAGCGCCCTTTGCGTTTGGCGAGGTCGCGCTTCACCGCAGAGATCGCCTTGCTCGATCCCAGGTGGATATTGGCGGTCTCCCATCCCATGTAGTAGGCGAGGCGCTCTTCGTCGCGCTCTTCGGGCAAGGAATGGATTTCGATGTGGCAGCAATCGGGAGCGAGGCGGCGGACGATCCAGTGCGCGGCAAAATGTACGTGAGGATCCAACACCCGCACGGATGTCTCAATCAGCTTACGGCTGAGGATTTGCGCGCTGTGCAATTGCCTGGCCCAGATCCACGCGGAAGGCGTGAGCTGCTTGGCTTCGCGCACGACATGCGCGCCATCCCATGTCGCCAAAGTCAACACGCGCGGATGCCCCAGGCTGCCAAGACCCGCGATCCGCGACCTGAATTCAAAGTTCATGGTCCTCACCGGCATCGAGCGATGCACCAGCTTCAGCACATCTTTGGGAAGCTTGCCCTTGTACTTTGGACACGCCAGAATTTTCTGCCAAAAGACCACCGGATCGCGTAATTTGCTCAGCGCAACCAGTCGCAGCCAGCGGTGATGTTCCGCAAGTACGAATGGGCGGCCACCATGCGCGATGCTGTCGCGATACCCTTCCTCCATAGCCTCGCGTGCAGCCTTCCGGGTTATGGCCAGATGCTGTTCGTCGATGGCCAGGTAGGCGCTCGCCACCAGCCGCACGAGGTCCACGGCATAAGACGCCGGCCACGCTTCGTCGAAATCGTTCACACCCCAGATGAGCCGCCCTTCCAGGTCGCGCCAGGTTCCGAAATTCTCGACGTGCAGATCGCCAACGGTCAGAACTTGCGGCGCGCGGGCAAGTTCTGGGCAGACCACTGGCCACCATTGCGCCCAGCGGTAGAACGTGGCGCGCAAAAAGGGAAATGCGGAGAGCGCCATGTTACGGTGCTTCAACTTAACTTCGGAAGGAATTAGCTTCACGTGCCGCGACGCCCATTTCTCGAAATCAGCAGTGGCGCGGACGATATCGGGAAGATCAGCTTTTCTTGCAGTCATGAGCTTAAAGCTTGCAGGAAGGCGCGGTCCCTGCCGGAGCAATGGTTTAGCACGAGAAGCTTCAAGCGCGATCCATTTTTGAGCGTCCTTAGACGCGGGCGGGCACTGCCGAAGCGTTCGTGCGCGACTCATAAATCGGAAAACGAGCTGCCAATTCCGCAACCTGCTTTCGTACTTTCTGTTCAATTTCTGGCTCGCCAATGTTGGTGAGAATTTCGGCGATCCAGCCGGCGATCAGTTCCATCTCCGGCTCTTTCATGCCACGCGTGGTGATCGACGGGCTGCCCAAGCGGATACCGCCTGCCTTCATCGGTGGGAGTGGGTCGAACGGAATGGAATTCTTGTTGACAGTAATTCCCGCGCGGTCCAGCGCCTGTTCCGCGTCCTTCCCGGTAATGCCACGTGGGTGTACTTCGATCAGAAATACGTGGTTGTCCGTTCCGCCTGCGACGACTCGGAAGCCGCGCTTAGAGATGGCGTCGGCCATCGCCTTGGCATTGGCCACGATTTGCTTCTGGTATGCCTTGAAAGACGGCTCCATCGCTTCCTTCAAGCAAACCGCCTTTGCGGCAATGGTGTGGACCAGCGGACCGCCTTGCGTGCCCGGGAAAGTGAGCTTGTCGATTTCCTTCGCCAATGCGGCGCGGCAAAGCACCAGTCCTCCGCGCGGCCCACGGAGCGTCTTGTGCGTAGTTGTCGAGACTACATCGGCGTGCGGCACGGGGCTGGGATGCACTCCGGCGGCGACAAGCCCGGCGATGTGCGCCATATCGACAAAGAACAGCGCGTCCACCGACTTCGCCACCTTGGCAATGCGTTCAAAGTCGATGATTCGCGAATACGCGCTGGCGCCAGCCACAATCATCTTTGGCTTGTGTTGGTGCGCCAACTCCTCAATTTCCGCGTAATCAATTTGTTCCGTGTCGCGGCGCACATGGTATTCAGTGAACTTGTACATGCGTCCGGAAAAATTCAGCGGATGCCCGTGTGTCAGGTGGCCGCCGTGGGAGAGAGCCATGCCCAGAACGGCGTCGCCCGGCTGCAGCAACGCCATGTACACCGCAACGTTGGCGGATGTGCCAGAGTGCGCCTGCACGTTAGCGTGGTCCGCGCCAAACAGCTCCTTGGCGCGATCGATGGCCAGCTGCTCTACCTTGTCTGCATATTCGCAGCCGCCGTAGTAACGCTTGCCGGGATAGCCCTCAGCGTATTTGTTCGTGAAGATGGAGCCCATGGCCTCCAGCACCGCTTCGGAGACCAGATTTTCCGAGGGGATCAACTCCAAGCCCGTGGCTTGCCGCCGCGCCTCGTCCCGGAGAAGATTCGCGATGTCCGGGTCGACCGCATCGAGCGGACGTTGCATTCTGCTGTTTGCTTCCGTGTTCATTGGGTCTCCTAAAAGGTTCGCGCGTGCGGCGAGCGAGGCGGCACTCGCAAGCAACCACTAATTCTTCTTTCTTTCATCTTGCTCGATTATGGCGATCTTTTCAACGCGCCGCGCGTGGCGGCCGCCCCCGAAAGCGGTGGTCAAAAAAGTCTGCACCATTTTAATGGCTTGACTGCCGCTAACGACACGCCTGCCGAGGGCTGGCACATTGGCGTCGTTGTGCTCGCGAGCCAGGCGAGCAGTGCTGACATCGTGCGCCACTGCCGCGCGAATTCCGTACACCTTGTTCGCGGCGATGGAGATGCCGATTCCCGTGCCGCACACGGCGATCCCAAAAACATCTTTGTGCGCCGCGACGCATTCGCCCACGGCCCTGCCATAGTCGGGATAGTCCACAGATTCTTCCGACCATGTGCCCAGATCACCGACAAGGTATCCCGCATTCTGCAGGAACTGTCGAATGGTTTCCTTGATGGGGAAGCCGGCGTGGTCCGCAGCCAAGGCAACTCGCGGCTTCGGCGAAAGTTCCGGCATGTGCGCCTCTGGCGGCGATTTTAACGGAGTGTGTTGGCAACCGCAATGCGCGCAAATCACCAGGAATCACCAGGTAGTTCAGTTTTCGGTTTCACAACCGAACGAGGACTTAGCAACGAGAATTCCGTTTGAAATTCAGCGCCTATTTTATTGGTAGTTTTGCCAATACCTACAACCCCGATAAGGACAGATCGTGCGTACGGGAATTTTTGTCTCGGGAACGCTAGCGATGTTCGCATTTGGTGGGAATCGCGATTCTATCCGTAGCGCTGACCCGAAATACTGCCATCCACAAATTGGCGGGTGGAAGGATGTCACAATGAAGCGATTCGCTGGACGTCTCCGCGAATCCGGCATCCACAAGTCGCTCGATATAACGATTGACTTCCCTGATGGGTTAGCTCCAGATCAGTCCCGCAACGTGTGCATCACTTGGACGCGCAGTTTCGGGTGGCGCGCCAAGAGCTCCTCAAGCAGAAGCGGATTCCCCATGGAGCCGCGGAATTTTGACATCATCACGTTGGTTCGCCCTGAGCCGCCTGTCCCCATATGGATGCCTACGGGAATATCCAGTTCCTCGGCGACGGCGAAGTAGGCATCGACTGAAGGGTCGCCGTGCGTCCGATTTCGCCCATCAGTTTGAAGCCGCCGGTTGTGAAATCCTTTCGTAACTCTTCGGGGGCAACACGCTGGCCTGGAGCCATCCCGTTTTCAAAGGACGTGCCGGGGATAATCCTGGCGCGTGCGGCGTCCCTCCATTTCTGCACCCTCTTTGGCTGGCCTGAAAACCACCGCCGTCACGTTGAGGCGTTCCATCTCAGCCAGAACGTCTTTCATATACTCGCCCGGCGCAGAGGGCTAAAGCGCAGGCGTGCATTGCTCCTTCACCCAACCGAAAGACTCTTCCTTGTCCTTAGCATCGGACGACAAGGTCGCACAGCTCATCTTGACGTTTGATGATTCGACGAAAGCTCCGTAGTGTCAGACACCGCGGAAATTGACTAGCGCACCTCCCCTATCGTCGGCAGAACCTTGCCAGCGTCCAATCGCGCCAAAAGTTGCTAGAATTTCAAGCATCCATGGGGCGAAAGCGCACAGTTGTTCTGATTGTCTTGGCAATGCTGGTTTGCCTTCCATTAATTGCTGGCCTAACTCTGCAAAATCCCCCTCCTCTGGCCCAGCCAGCCGATGCCGCAAAAGCACAGACTGGCAAAGCGAATTCCGCGCCGAATCCCCGCATGTTCTTCCGAGACGTTGCCTCTGAGGTGGGAGTCACAACCATGCCCAATTCCCGGACGGACCGGCGCTATGTCCTGGAGACGATGGGAGGCGGCGGAAGCGCTCTGTTTGACTGCGACAATGACGGCAAGCTGGATCTAGCCGTCGTGAATGACTCTACCATCGAGCAATACCGCAAGGGTGGGGACTTGCTGATCACGCTGTACCATCAGGACGGCAATTCTCCCGCCGTGCATTTCACCGATGTAACTGAAGCATCCGGTTTGACGGCCCGCGGGTGGGGTATGGCGATCGCTGTCGGAGACTACGACAACGACGGTCTTCCAGATTTATATGTGACGGGCTATGGCCACAATGTGCTCTATCACAATCTCGGGAGCTGCAAATTCGAAGACGTGACCGCCAAGGCCGGAGTACAAGCCGGAGGTTTTAGTGTTGGCGCCGCCTGGGCGGATTATGACCGCGATGGGCATTTGGACTTGTTCGTTGCACGGTATGTGAAGACAGATGTAAATCATCTTCCAGATCCGGCCAAGGTTTTCCGTGGCTACAGGGGAGTGCTGTTCGAATTACCTGACACCTTGGAGGGAGAAACCGACTTCTTATTTCGGAATCGTGGCGACGGCACGTTTGAAGAAGTATCCAAGAAAGCGGGAGTAAACGACCCCGACAAACTTCATGGCATGGGCGTGGCGTGGGGCGATTACGATGGCGACGGCTGGCCGGACCTTTATGTGACCAACGACTACGGGGCGACCTACCTGTACCACAACCGGCAAAACGGTACGTTTGAAGAAATCGGGAGTCCTTCGGGGACGGGCCTCGGGCCAGACGGCCAGGGCTACGGAAACATGGCAGGCGCTTTCGGGGATTTTGATCGCGATGGCAAACTCGACCTGTTTGTTACCCGCGCTGACAATCAACCTGCCAGCCTCTATTGGAATCAGGGCGACCATTTCATAGACGTTGCTCGCGAAGCCGGTATCGCCAGTCTGACAAAAGCTCCCGTGAAATGGGGAACTGGCTTTGGCGATTTTGACAATGACGGATGGCTAGACATCCTGGTGGCCAACGGCAACTTTTCGTCGTTGCTCGACACGCTGCCGAAACAGGATCGATTTGCCGAGCCGATTCAACTCTTTCGCAACCGGGGCAATCTCACTTTCGAGGAAATGGCCGATGAGGCGGGGCTCAATACCGGGCGACTGCATTCGCGAAGAGGCACCGCTTTCGGCGACATCAACAATGATGGGAACCTGGATGTAGTGGTCTTCAATGCGGGCGCTCCACCTTCGGTGTTCCTGAACGAAACGAAGAACGCAAATCATCGCGTGCTTTTTCGGCTCATCGGCACGAAAAGCAACCGCGCTGCCGTCGGCGCTCGTGTCCGCGTGACTACGTCCAAAATGACGCAAATCGACGAGGTTCACGCCGGCGGCAGCTACAATTCCACCAACGACATTCGACTTCACTTCGGCCTCGGTAGCGAATCGACCATGAATAAAATCGAAGTGTTTTGGCCAAGCGGTTTGCGCCAGGAGTTCCACGACGTTGTTGCTGACGCCGTCTACGAAATCAAAGAAGGCGAGTCCGTACGGAAGATCGCGCAGTTGCCGGCATTGTGAGAAGTGCTGATGCGTTCCATCAACCGCCTTCTCTAGTCTGTGGGCTGCGAAATCGGATGTACAATGCGGCATTCCCAGCCCCGGGAAGGTGATCGTGATGACGCTCCGCGCAATTACACGCAAGAGTTTTGCCGCCATTCTGTTTCTAACCTTGGCCGCAAGCGTCTGCACCTCGGCTCAAACAAAGGCGGGTCCCGTAGACCCGGGCGTGCGTGGTGGCCTGGCAGGTTCTGGCGGTCCGCTGAAGGGTCTTACCGCGGACGAGACGGTGTTCTTTCAGGATGGGCAGGCGAGGTTTGCCAATGTCGAGGTCGTGACTGGCGGAGCGAACAACGGACTTGGTCCCCGCTTCAATTCAAACCAATGTCTCTCTTGCCACGCCCAGCCCAGTGCCGGCGGATCGAGCCCTTCGGAAAATCCATTGATCGCCGTTGCCACCTTGAATGGAGCGAAGAACACGGTGCCATGGTTCATCACGAAAAATGGTCCGGTGCGCGAAGCGCGCTTCAAGCAAAACGCCAACGGAACCAGCGACGGCGAGGTGCACGACCTCTTTGTGATCACTGGGCGAACTGATGCCACCGGATGCGACATCGCCCAACCCAAATTCCTTCCCGCGGGAAATTCGCTGACGGGCCAAGGCGGGAATGCCAACATTATTTTCCGCGTCCCGACTCCGGTGTTTGGGGCGGGCCTGATCGAATCGATCCCCGACTCGGTGATTCTTGCGAACATGCGCTCCAACACAACGGAAAAGTCGGCGTTGGGTATCTCAGGACGCGCGAACGCACACTTAAGCGGAAACGTGAACCGCAGTGCGAATGATGGAACGGTGGCGCGTTTTGGGTGGAAGGCTCAGAACAAATCGCTGCTGATCTTTGCGAGTGAGGCCTACAACGTCGAGATGGGAGTGACGAACCAACTCTTCCAGCAAGAGCGCGACGAAACGCCGGGCTGCGTTTTTAACGCTACTCCCGAGGACACGCTCAACTTCACGCCTCCCGTTGCCACCGGTAGTTCCAACACGGCAGTTCTCTCCGACATTGAAGCGTTCGCCAACTTCATGCGCATGCTGGCGCCTCCTACTCCCGCTGCTCCTACGCCCTCCAGCGAGAAGGGCCACGCCGCGTTCACAAAGATAGGCTGTGTTCACTGCCATACACCATCGCTTGCCACCGGTCCAAAGATCGCGAGCGGTTCCTCTACCAGCCCGAGCGCCGCGCTTTCCAACCAGACGGCGAATCTTTTTTCGGACCTGCTCGTTCACCACATGGGCATAGGGCTTGCCGACGGCATCACGCAGGGTGGCGCCGGCCCCGACGAGTTCCGTACCGCGCCACTCTGGGGCGTCGGACAGCGCGTTTTCTTCCTGCATGATGGCCGGACGACCAATCTGATCGAAGCCATCCGAGCTCACCAAAGCCGCGGCAGCGAGGCAAATCGAGTGGTCGAGCATTTCAATCGGCTGAGCACGCAGGAGCAGCAAAAGCTCATCGATTTCCTGAGGTCGCTCTAGTCGGGCGGCGCTACTTTCACACAGATCGCTGGGTGGGCAAGCATTGTCTTTCATCACAAAAATAGCTTTTAAGCATCCAAGTTTTGGATGCTATCGAAGCTGCGGTTTTGTGGCGTGCGGTTCTATACTTAAGGCGCTGTTCCCGATACAGCAAATTCACTACTGAGGATGGACATGGCAAACACCTACGCGGATAACTCACTGAGTATTGGTAGGACTCCCCTGATCAAACTGAATCGCGTGACCGAAGGCGCCAAGGCCACCGTGCTCGCGAAAATCGAAGGGCGAGGTCCTGCGTACTCGGTGAAAGATCGTATCGGGGCAGCGATGATCTGGGACGCGGAAAAGCGCGGCGTGCTGAAGCCGGGCATCGAGATCGTGGAACCAACCAGCGGCAACACTGGTATTGCCTTGGCGTTTGTGGCGGCGGCGCGCGGTTATGCGATCACCTTGACCATGCCGGAAACCATGTCGTTGGAAAGGCGGCGGGTGCTGGCGGCGTTCGGCGCGAAGTTGGTGCTCACACCCGGCCCGGAAGGCATGAAGGGCGCCATCAAGAGAGCTTTGGACATTTACGAATCCGATAAGCAGCATTATTTCTTGCCGCAGCAATTTGACAATCCGGCAAATCCCGATATCCACGAAAAAACTACCGGCCCGGAAATTTGGAACGATACGGACGGCGCGATCGACGTGTTGGTGAGCGGAGTCGGAACCGGTGGCACCATCACCGGCGTTTCTCGCTTCATCAAAAACACCAAGGGGAAGAAAATCCTTTCTGTTGCCGTGGAACCGACGGCAAGCCCGGTGATCACGCAGGCGCGCGCGGGCCAACCTCTGGTGCCCGGTCCGCACAAGATTCAAGGACTCGGGGCGGGATTCATACCGAAAAACCTCGATGTCAGTCTCGTCGATCGCGTCGAGCAGGTGACCAACGAGGAGTCCGTGGAAATGGCACGGCGCTTGGCGCGCGAAGAGGGCATTCTCAGCGGCATTTCTTGCGGTGCAGCCGCGGTGGCGGCGGTGCGGTTGGCAAAGCTGCCAGAATTCGCTGGCAAGACGATCGTCACCGTGCTGCCAGACGGCGGCGAGCGCTATCTGTCAACAATTCTGTTCGATGGAATTGGACAATAGGAAGCGGACAGAGCCAGGATTAACGAACTGAATCGCCGCTGTGCTTAAGCGCAATTCGCTGGCGCCGAAATTACTATGACCACACCAAATAATGATTTGCGATCCTTGGCGCGGGAGTTCCGTTTGGCGCTGGAAGCGCGCCTGGCCGACGCCAGCATGTGGGAATACCGATTGCCTTCTAAGGACGAGGTGGCGGTATTTTGCCGCTCCTACCTGGATGGACTCTTTCCCTTGTATTACGCCAGGGAAGAAGTACGCAACCCAGATGCAGAAGGGTTTCAGGCGAAACTGGATCTGCAGCTGGCGGAACAGATCGTCTATGCCATGCGTTTTGATTTTAACTGCTGCGGGAAAGCGATCCCGGCAAATCTTGCGGAGCTCGCGGGCGAATTGGTAGAGGCGTTGCACGCAAAATTGCAGAGCCTAGCCCAATTGCTGGGCGCAGATTTGCGCGCCGCAATGAAAAATGACCCGGCGGCGAGTGGCTACGAGGAAATATTGTTGAGCTATCCGGGAGTGGAAGCGATTACGGTACAGAGGTTGGCTCATGAATTATATCTTTTGAAGGTGCCATATTTGCCGCGAATGATGACTGAGACTGCGCATAGCCACACCGGCATTGATATTCATCCCGGCGCAAAACTCGACGAATCCTTTTTTATCGATCACGGCACCGGCGTGGTCATCGGGGAAACCGCCACGATCGGCAAGCATGTGACGCTCTACCACGGCGTGACCCTCGGTGCGTTCAATCCCACCAGCCGCCGCGATGCAGACGGAGACCTGGTTCGCGGCCTCTCCAACAAGCGCCATCCTGATATTGAGGACCACGTCACCATCTATCCTGGCGCCACCATTCTCGGCGGCGACACCCGCATTGGCCACCACAGCATCATCGGCGGAAACGTGTGGCTCACGCATTCAGTCGCACCCTACAGCCGGGTGACGGTGAAAGATCCCGAACTACTCATCCGCAGCAGTTCGCATGCCTCCGACGAAGAGTGGTTCCTGGGCAGCTCGATTTAGCAACACTCGCTAGCAACTCAACGCTTGCTTTTTGCCCTTGAGCGAAGGCGCTTGTACTTCAGCGCGACCATTCCGCGTGAGAAGGTTTTGTTCTCGAGGAGAGCGAAATCACGTTGCGGGAATCCGCTGGGAAATAGCGGCAGGCCGTCTCCCAGCAAAATAGGCACGACGCCCAAATACAATTCATCCACCTGGTCTGCCTTCAGGAAATCACGCGCCAGTTCACCACCACCCATCAGCCAAATATCTTGGCCACGGCGCTTCCGGATTTCGGCGATCAGCGCGGCAGGAGTTTGATTCGTGAAGATGACGCCACCCCGCTCGCCCGGTGGTTGAGAACCGGACATGACATAGGAAGTCATGGAAGATCCGCCGAACGAGCCGCCCATCTTGAGGGCAACTTCCCAGGTCTTGCGGCCCATTATGGCGGTATCAATTGTCTTGAAGAAGGGCGCCATTGAGTAGTCCTTGGGCATAAAGAGGAAGTCAACGGAGCCGTCACGGCGCGCGATGTACCCGTCGAGGCTGATGCCGAGGCCAAGGACCACTTCGCGCATGGCCAGGATTGTAAACGAGGAACCAATGGCAATCCAGATGCCACAGCTCAATTCCAGATAGTGGCTTTTATTAAGATCCATATGGCTTCTTGCAGGCTTCTTGCACGCGCGTTGACACTGCTTGACGCGTCCATTACGCTGAAAAGCTTACACACTGGGACAGAAACCACAGGGAGACGCATGGCTGACGAAAAGCTGCCGACACGAGCCGAGGATTTTTCCGAGTGGTACAACCAACTGGTGCTGAAGGCGCAACTGGCTGACTACGCACCGGTGCGCGGCTGCATGATTGTGCGGCCGTACGGTTGGGCGCTGTGGGAGAACATCCAGCAGGCACTGGATCGGCGCTTCAAAGCCACCGGCCACCAGAACGTAGCGTTTCCGCTGCTCATCCCGAAGAGTTTCATCGAAAGAGAGAAGCATCATGTTGAAGGATTCTCGCCGGAATTGGCGGTCGTCACGATTGGCGGCGGCGAAGAGCTGACCGAACCGCTGGTGCTGCGCCCGACGTCGGAAACCATCATCGGTCACATGTGGTCGAAGTGGATCCAGTCCTACCGCGACCTGCCGGTGCTGATGAACCAGTGGAACAGCGTGGTGCGCTGGGAGCTGCGCACAAAACTGTTCTTGCGCACGCTGGAATTTTACTGGCAAGAAGGCCACACGGCCCACGCCACGCGCGACGAGGCGGTGGAAGAAACCAAGCAAATGCTCGACGTCTACGCCGACTTTGCCGTGAACGAGGCCGCGATTCCCGTAATTCCCGGAGCCAAATCCGACGCGGAAAAGTTTGCCGGCGCCGACGTCACCTATTCCATCGAAGCAATGATGGGCGATGGCAAAGCACTACAGTCCGGAACGTCGCATTTCCTGGGACAAAATTTTGCGCAGGCCTTTGAAGTGAAATATCTCGATCAGAACGGGACTCTGCAGCACTGCTGGACAACCTCCTGGGGGCTCTCCACGCGAATTATCGGTGCCATCATCATGGTGCACGGCGACGATCAGGGACTGGTGATGCCGCCAAAGCTGGCGCCCACTCAAGTCGTGATCGTGCCAATCTACAAGACCGACGAAGAGAAAACGTCGGTCATGAAAACCGCGAAGGAATTGAAGACGCAACTCGTTAAAGCGAACTTGCGCGTGACCCTCGATGAGCGCGAAGGCTTCAGTCCTGGTTGGAAGTTCAACGATTGGGAGATGCGCGGCGTGCCGGTTCGTGTGGAGTTGGGCCCGAAGGACGTGGCCAAGCAGGCGGCCATGCTTGCGCGGCGCGACAAGCCCGGCAGGGAAGGCAAGGTCAGCGCACCGCTGGCGGACCTGGCCGGAACCATCGAAAAGCTGCTGGCAGACATTCACCAGTCGCTCTATGACAAGGCGTTGGCCTTTCGCCGCGCAAACACTCACGAACCTGGCAGCTACGACGATTTCAAGAAGGCCGTCGAGACCGGCTTCGCATTTGCCCATTGGTGCGGCAGTGGCGAATGCGAAGAAAAGATTAAGGAAGAGACTCGTGCCACCATGCGGTGCATTCCGCTGGATCCGGCGGCCGTTATGGGGACCGCCGGCGGGGCGGGCACGGGAACATGTGTACGCTGCGGAAAGCCGGCGAAAGACCGGGCAATTTTCGCGCGGGCCTACTGAGAACTCTCTCGCCAAGTGCGTGCAAATGGAGATAGCGGCCCGGGTGTTACGCCTGAAGAACACCTGCCTGCACGAAATCTCGACAGTCCTTCCGCGCGGTGCTAGCGTAAATCAATAGAAGCAGAATCTGCGCTGCCCAATCTCTACAAGGCGGTGCCCGGAGAGGTTTGCGGTGACTCAGCTAGCCAAAGAATCCCAGCGAAGCCAACGTGGTGCCGGCAAGCTCAAGGCCATCATCTACACCGCGATTCTGGTCGTCGGCGTATTCATGTCGTTCAAGATCGTTCCCCTGTACGTCGCGGCTTATCAACTGAAGGACAAGATGGCCGAGCAAGCTCGCTTTGCCGTAGTTAACCGCTACTCGGATGAGCAAATCCGCGATATCATCTTCAAAACTGTTCAGGACCTTGACATCCCGGCCAAGCGCGAAGACATCAAGGTGGAGCACACCAACCACGGCCTGCGCATCAGCCTGGACTATACGACACCGGTCGATTTTGTGGTCTACCAGACCGTCTGGAATTTCGCTCCCGCCAGTGAGGCGGTTGACATCATGAAGTAGGGCCTTCACGCCCTCTTTCTTCGCCTTTTGGCCTTTCTCCTCCTGCGCTTTCTTCCTGCGCGGCAATCGGCGACAATAGGAGCGTCCACCCTCGGGAGTCATGTTTTGCGCTTTCGCCTAGAAAAAGGCTTCTGGACCTCTCGCTTCGGTCTTGGGCTGCTGATCACCTTCGCCGCTTGCTTCTTAATCGCGGCGTGTACCTTCACTTATTACTACGTGAAATACTCGCGCATGATCGATGCGCGCTTGTCGGGCCACGTCCTGCAAAACACCACGCAGATTTTTTCCGCTCCCGAACGCATCTCCGACGGCCAAGCCTGGAGCCAGGACGACCTGGTAATGTACCTGCAACGCGCCGGCTATCGTCCCTCTCAAGATGACAATTCCATGGGCCAGTATGTCGTCAATGAGAAGACCGTGGATATCCGACCTTCCAAGGTGTCCTATTTTGCCGGCAACAATGCGCTCGCTATCGAGTTCAAGGGCAATGTGATCCGCTCAATCCGGCCGCTTTCGGGTGGACCGGACATGGGAAGCGCGGACATTGAACCGGCGCTGCTCACGAATTTGTTTGATAGCGCACGAGAAAAGCGGCGGCCTGTGCGGTACGTCGATCTGCCGCCGATGCTGGTTCACGCTATTCTTTCCGCGGAAGACAAGCGCTTCTTCGAACACCCGGGCTTCGATTTCATTCGTATCTTCGGCGCAGCGTGGGCCGATGTCCGCCACAGTCAGCACATGCAGGGCGCCAGCACCATCACCATGCAGGTGGCTCGCACGTATTTCCTCTCCACCGATCGCACTTGGCGGCGGAAACTAGCCGAGGCGATGCTGTCTTTTGAACTGGAGCAGCGCTTCACCAAACAGCAGATTTTTGAGATGTATGCGAACGAAGTGTACCTAGGCAATCGCGGGAGCTTTGGCATTCGCGGCTTCGCGGAGGCCAGTGTGGCGTATTTCGGCACCGATCTGCGGCAGCTCACGCTTCCAGAGTGTGCATTTCTCGCCGGCCTGATCCGCGCTCCCAACTATTACTCCGTTTCCGATCGGCATCCGGAACGAGCCGTGCAAGCCCGCGACCGCGTCATGACGCAGATGCTGGACAATAAGTTCGTGAGCGAAGCCGACGTGCAGGACGCCAAGGCCGTTCCGTTGAAACTGGTACGCGCATCCGTAGCGGGCAACGAGGCGCCGTATTTCATCGACATGGTGAAGGACCATCTGCTGGAAAGCTATTCCGGGCCCGAATTGCTGAGCGAGAACTTCCGCGTGTATACGACGCTGGATCCACAGTTGCAGCGCGCCGCTGCCGTCGCCGTGGAAGCCGGCATGAAGAATGTGGATGCGCTCCTACAGAAGCGCTACGAAAAATTGCGCAAGCTGAAAGGGAAGAAGGCCACCCCGGAACTGATCCCGCAGGCGCAGGTGGCGCTGGTGGCGCTGGACCCACGCACGGGCGAAATCAAGGCACTTATTGGCGGCAGGGATTACGGCCAAAGCCAGTTGAACCATGCCTTGGCGCACCGACAGCCCGGTTCCGTGTTTAAACCATTTGTGTATGCCGCTGCATTCAACAACGCCATTGACGGAGTCCAGCCCATCATCACTCCTGCCACCACAGTCGATGATGAACCCACAGTCTTTGAGTATGACGGCCAGGAATATACGCCCAACAACTACGGCGAGAGATTCATGGGCAAGGTGACGGTGCGGCAAGCGCTGACCAATTCATTGAACGTCGCCACCGTGAAAGTAGCGGAAATGGTTGGTTATGGCCGCGTCGTCCAGATTGCCCGCCAAATGGGATTGGGCTCTAACATCCGTCCGACGCCGGCAGTTGCGTTGGGCGCGTATGAACTGACTCCTGTTGAAGTGGCTGGCGCGTACACCGCGTTTGCTACCGTCGGAACCCGCGCGGAACCTGTGTTCCTGAAGAACGTGACCAGCGCAAGCGGAAACACGCTGGAGAAATATTCTCCCACGAACAAGCCGGTGCTGGACCCGCGTGTGGCTTTCCTGGTCGATAGCCTCATGAAAGATGTGCTGAACAAGGGCTCAGGTGCCGCTGTCCGCGCCAAGGGATTTACGTTACCCGCGGCGGGCAAAACAGGCACATCGCGCGACGGCTGGTTTGCCGGCTTCACCAGCAATCTCGTCTGCGTCGTCTGGATCGGTTTTGACGACAATCACGACCTGGGCTTGCAAGGTGGCCAAACGGCCGCGCCCATCTGGGCTGATTTCATGATCAAAGCCACCGCTCTGCCGGGTTACCGCGACGTCAAGGACTTCCAGATGCCCGAGGGAGTGCAATCCGTAATGATCGATACGGATACCCTGGAGCTGGCCACGCCTAGTTGCCCCACCACCCGCGAAGAAGTCTACGTCAGCGGCTCCGCTCCCACTCAACTCTGCGAACTGCACGGCGGTCACAACCCTGCCACCGCGGCCGGCGGTTTTCTCTCTCACATTTTTGGTGGAGGACCCAAGCCGCCTCAGCCTCCCGGAGCGAATGGCACGCCCGGACAATTGGATCCCAACGCACAGCCGCAGGGCGGTAACTCAGGTGTAGAAGCAGTTACGGCTCCGGAGAAGAAAAAAGGGCCGTTGCAGAAGTTTTTTGGTATCTTTGGGGGTAAGAAGAAGAAAGAGCCGGAGAAACCGCCACCGGAAAAAGGAGATTCGCCATGAAAAAGTATTGCTTGGCGATTCCAGCCGTTTCTGTCCTCGCTTTTGCAACTCTGCTGCCTGCCTATCCCCAGTCCAATCCAGACACTCCTCAGACGCCGTCTGCCACTTCCGCCGCGCCTGTCTCTCCGCCGCTTACTGACGAACAAACGGCCCGGTTAATGCTGGTGCGCAAGCAATACCCGGAGGCGGAGACGATCTTTCGCAGGCTCACCCGCGAGCAGCCGAAGAACGCCGTCTATTGGAATGAACTTGGGATCACGTATCAAAATCAGTCTGAACTCAATTCTGCCCTGAAGTGCTACCAGAAGTCGGCCAAGCTCGACGCGCACTATGCCGACCCGCAAAATAATATCGGCACTATCTGGTACGAGCGCAAGAAGTATCCCAAGGCCATCCGGGCTTATAAGAAAGCCATCTTAGTTAAAGACGACTTCGCGGCTTTCTATATGAACTTGGGTTTCGCTTATTTCGGCCAGCAGAACTACGACGATTCCATCGCCTCGTTCCGCAAGGCTCTTCAGATCGATCCTGCGGCCTTTGACAATTCCCGCGCGCGCATGGGCACAGTGATCCAGGATCGCTCCCTTAGCAGCGATCGCGGCAAGTTCTACTTTCTGCTCGCAAAATCGTTTGCCGAGGCGGGCAATGTGGAGCGCTGCGTCATCTATCTGAAGAAAGCCAAAGACGAAGGGTACAAAGACTACGCCACGGCGAAGACCGATCCTTCCTTTGCCGCGGTCCTGAAGGATCCCGCCATTCAGGAAGTCTTGGCATCCAGACCCGAGGAAATGGTTCAGCCTTGAAAGCTTCCTAGCGCCGCTTTTCGCCACAGCTACAATTGTGAAACATCATTGCGCCCGGCCGGCGTCTCCACGCTACTACTTTAAGCCGTGAACCAAGTACAGGTCAGAAAGGTGATGGCTATAGGTGTACGCATAAGATTGGCCGTCAGGAGAAATAACCACCGCTTCGCTTTTCATCACGCTGTTGTCCGGCAGCGCAGGAAGTTGTCTCCATAGCTGGCGACGGCCGGAGGCAAGTTCTAGCCGCGAGATCGTCATTGGCTGCTGACGGGTCTGCGAGAGATAAAGAAACTTGCCGTCGCTGGTCCAACCGCTCGGTAACTCTCCCGGTTCTAAGCTGAACTCCTTGTCAGGTTTGTCACTGGAATCGGAAGCGTAAAGCAAAGCACGATGATCCTCGCGAACCGCCAGTATCTGTCCGCTGGGAGAAACGCTGCAGAATGCCACGCCATCCGGGCTGAACGCCCGGGGTTTTCCTGTCTCAATGCTCTGCACGTAGCAGCGTTGCTCGTGGTCCGATTCGGAGCCCACGAATACAATCCGCTTGGCATCGGGAAACCATCTGGCCCCGTCGAACTGGTAGTGCTCAATCGCGCCGCGCTCCAGCGGTTTTGCAGTTCCGGCTCCGGTCGGCAACAACACCATCTGGTCGTTGGGCGGTGGCATTATGGAAAGGGCCCACTTTCCGTCAGGCGACAGCGACTGTGCCGCGCCGGAACCAAGCATGACGGGCGGTGAACCATCGGTGGGTCGCAAACCCACTTGGTAAGAGAATCCGGAATCTTCTCCCTCCTCGCCGAACAGGATTTGTTTACCGTCGGGAGAAATGTCCATGGCGATGGACCAATCCTTCCAGGAAAGCTCGCGAGGTTCCTTTTCGCCGGCGCCCATGAACGAGATGCCGAGCCGCTCATTATCGCGAGACAGCAGCACGCGCCCGTCGCGTGAAATGTCCTCCAAAGAGAGCCCCCCGGCGACGTTCAAGATAGCGCGTGTACGGCCGCTCAAGTTCACGCCGTAAATCGACCGGCTGACGCCGGAGTGCGCGGCCGCAAACCAGAGCTCATCGCCACGAGGTGTCCAGGCCAGTCCCCGCTCACTTTCCCAGAATTCGGTGAGTACTTTTTTTGTGCCCTGCAGGCTAACGACCATTACCGTACCTCGATCATCCGGCGCTACGGGATGGTCCAGGAAGCCGATGAAGTCTCCCGCTGGGGAAAAACGCGGCGAAGCAATCCATCCGGTGTTCTCGTAAAGCACGTGGCCGACGGGAAATTCCAGCAGGCACTTATGCCCAACTCGTCTCACGACGGCAACCTGACCGTCCGGCGACCAGTCAGCACCCTCCACGTCCGGCACCAGTTCTCGCGGGGCGCCTCCGCCGAGCGGGACGCGCGCGAGAATTCCTGGGTTGGTGCGGTAGCCCATTTCGAACAGTGGCTTTGCGCCTTCCATCAGAACGGCGAGTTCCCCCTGCCGGGAAACACCCAGTAGCACGGCATTTGGTATCCCGAGCGATTGGGAACTGGCTGCACCCAGCCGCTGGGCGTGGATGTCCCCCTTGCTCATATGCCCGCCCACCGTGTACACCACGGAGGCTCCATCGGGAGTGAACCGCGCATCCGTCAACTCCGGAGTCGGCTGGTCAAACGTCAGCCGCTGGAATTCGGGGGGTGCGGACGCTTCCGCGCCGTGCCAGGGGGCAAACTTCCATGCGACTCCGAGCACTACCGCCAGAATGACGACAGCAGCGCTGATCATGGCTAGCGACTGACCCTTCTTGTCTTGGGGATAATTAGTCTCGGGCGGCACCAGGCCTGGTGACGATACCCGCTCCACTTGCGCGATAAACCGGTAGCCACGCCGTGGCACCGTCTCGATATAACGGGGAGCATCCGCGTCATCATTTAAGGTGGCACGAATCTTTTTGACCGCCGTGTTCAGCGCATGATCGAAGTCGACAAACGTATCCTGCGGCCACACGCGACGCCGTAGCTCCTCCCGCGTGACCAGCTCTCCCGGCTTTTCGGCAAGCGCGGCCAACACCTGTAAGGGTTGGTCCTGGCAGCGAAGCCGAATACCGTCCTTGCGAAGCACCCCTGCCTGTAAATCCAGCTCATAGGCACCGAAGCTAAGGGTGGCGACTCGATCTGAATTAAGGGTAACCATGGTGTCCTCGGTGTATTTGACGGAGAAAAGTTGAGGAAAGGTATGAATGTAAAATCGGATTCATCTGCCCTCGGCTCCACAAGTGCCGCTCCTACCGTAAGTTAGCTGGCCACACGCAATCTATCCGCAATCCACCCGCAAACTCTTGAGGTGCCTTGCCGGCGCCGTAAGGTGCGCCTCACCGACCAAGGAGCGTGCGGCAAGGGTGAAGGCCAAACGGAAGATTGCAGCTCTGTTTTTCTTTTGTGGACTTTTGTCATCGAGGCCAACCTGTGCCGGGAATTCCCCGGCGAACCCGGCTCGCCCCGCGGATGCTGCAATACCGCGGAGCATTCCGCTAAGAATTTTCCACGATTATTTAGTGGTTGCCGAGGGCCAATTTGGAGACGGTTTGCAGCATCGGAATTTCGTTCTGGACACCGGCACGGCTCCCAGCATCATTGGTACAAAGTCCGTGAGGGAACTCGGATTAGCGACGACGGCTTCCACGATGGTTGCGATGGGCAAGATCATACCGACCGGTATCGCCGTTCTCCCGGAACTTGACCTTGGTCCCATACAAGCCGTTTCTCTGCGCGTACAAGTGCAGGATCTTTCGCGCCTGGAACGAGATCTGGGTATATCCGTCGCGGGAATCATTGGACTGGATGTGCTGTCGAAGTCCAGTTTCCGTCTGGACTATGAGAAAAAGCACATGGAGTTTGGCCAGGTCTCCGACGAAGGCATACCCGTATCGTTCGATGAGCGCACTGGCACTGCTGTCGCGCTGGCGACCATCGAAGGCATACCGGCGCGTTTGTTAGTGGACACAGGTTCTGACCGCGTGGCGGTCCTGGGGAGAAACTTATCGGAAACGAAGCGCCTGGCGCTGCGCACCACCAGGCAGAGGGGCTCGAGCGTCGCCGACCAAGGTATGGAGGTACAGGTATTTTTCGCGCCCGATATTGCCTTTGGCGGAAAACACTTCACCCTGGAAAAAGCCTACTTCATTCCCGACGCTTCATACCCAGCGTTCGACGGCATCCTGGGCGTGCGCGCACTGGGATTTCGCGCCATTGCTTACGATCGGGCGCGTTCCGCGATCTTCCTGCAGAAATAGCCTGAGGTTCCGCATTGCTTAGCCGCACCGTCTGCTAGAATATCTGCCAGATGAATCAGCGGCCGCCATGGCTCCGCAAAGCTTCACCAATGCTTCTGACGGGTATTTTTTTCTTCTTTACCCCACGACTTCCCGCTCAGCAACCCCCCTCTCCCTCCTCGGCAGCTGCTCTTAACCATTCACTGGTTCCTGTTTACCTCGTTTTTCCCTTTGAAAACGCCGGAGCTCCTCCGCGCCTCGATTGGATTGGGGAAGGTCTGGAGGAATTGACCATCCAACGCCTATCCCACGCGGGTCTGCAGGTGTATTCGCACTCCGGACGCGTCAACGAAATGGATCGCTACGGGCTTCCAGACTCCGCCAAACTTAGCCGCGCGTCCATGCTGCACGTCGCGCAAGAGATGGACGCGGACTACGCAGTTTTCGGCAGCTTCGCTTCTGACGGCAAAACCCTCACCGTGAATGCTCGTCTGATGCGCATCAATCCCGCGGCGCTGCTGCCAGCCGTTACCGAGCATGGTCCGCTGGATTCGCTGATGGAATTGCACAACCGAATCACCTGGCATCTGTTGACGGCCACGGACCACAGTTACCCGCTGAGCCTCGTCGAATTTTCCAAACTGCAGCGGTCCCTCAGTCTCGCCGCATTTGAGCAATACATCCGCGGCTTGCTGGCGAGTGACGACGATGTCCGTTTACGCGATTTGAAAGAAGCCGCAAAGCTGGAGCCCGAGTGGCCCGATCCTGCCTTCGCGATTGGCCAGATCTATTTCGCTCGCAATGACTGCAATTCCGCTCTGCCTTGGTTTGGCCGTGTCCCCGCGACAAATGCTCGTAGCGTGGAAGCCATTTTCTCAATCGGCGTGTGCCGCCTGCGTCTTGGCCAGGCCGAACAGGCGGAACAAGTGTTTTCTTCCTTGCAGGAGGGATTGCAACACAGTTTGGTTACCGGCGCGGAATTGCCCGAGATCCTGAATAACCTGGGGCTGGCGCGCGCACAGCAAGGCAATCTGGCGGCTGCGCAAACCGCAGTGGGCCGCGCCAGAGACCTCGATCCTGACGAGGACGACTATCCTTTCAATCTCGGCTTGCTGGCGCTTGGTCAGACTGAGTTGTCGATCGCCGCCACTCACTTTCGCGAAGCCGTCCGCCGGGAACCCGATAATCCGGAAGATCTTGCTTTTCTGATCTACTCGCTTCAGAAAGCCGGGAAAAATGCCGAAGCCGACCAGGAGCGCGGGAACGCCGTGGCAGCGTTGGGTGACAAAACGCTGCCGGCAATCAAGGTCGATGCCAAGGGCGACAATCTGCTGAAGTATCAACGTGTGACGAAAGAACTGGATCCCACTACGTTGCCCTTGGAACTGGAAAATCCTTCCCTGCATCCCTCCGTGACGACAGCGGGTTCCTCAATCAAAGTGACTCCCGCGGCGCACCTTCGCCTCGGACGGCAGCAATTGATCGCCGGGCATCTGGATATCGCGGAACAGGAATTTCGCGCTGTGATCGTCGCGGATCCCAAGAATACGTCCGCGCACCGCGAACTCGCGGACATCTATCGCCGCCAAGGGAAGCTGGATGATGCCGTGAAAGAATTGCAACTGTGTCTGGCGGTGCGCGATTCAGCGATCGAGCGCACCATGCTCGCGCGTATTTATCTGGAGCAGAAGAAGCCGGATCTGGCGCGCGCCGAGGTAGAAAAAGCGGTCAAGCTGGCGCCGAACTACGCGGGAGCCAAGGAATTGCTTCAGCATCTGGGAACTAACAGTCCCACGGGAGGTGCAAAATGAGCGCTCGTGGAGCTGACAGAAAAAATCGTATTTGGCCTGCATTATTTCTGATGCTTTGTTGCGCGGTGCTTGCCGCGCTGGGCTTCGCTGCGCTGGTCTCAACGGCGTCCGCAGAAACGCAGACCGGCCCGCTCGTTCTCGAGTTGAAACTGAATGGCGCCGTCGAGCCGATCCTGGCGACTTACATTGATGAAGGGCTGGCGGATGCCGCTAAGCGCAATGCCGCTCTTGTCCTGATCACGATGGATACGCCTGGGGGCCTCAGCGACTCCATGACCGACATCATTCATCACATTCTGGATTCGCCTGTGCCCGTAGCCGTATTCATTGCGCCCGACGGCGCGCGGGGAGCATCGGCTGGCTTTTTCATCCTGCTTTCTGCCGACGTTGCGGCCATGGCTCCCGGCACACACACGGGCGCCTCCACGCCGATTTTGATGCCTGGCGTGTTCAATATGCCCGTGGACGAAGTTCTCCGCCGCAAATTGAACAACGATGCCACTGCCTTTCTGCGTAGTTTCACCGAAAAACGCGGCCGCAATCCCAAACTTGCGGAGACCGCCGTCACTGAGGCGCGGGCATTCACCGCAAAAGAGGCGCTGGACGCCCACCTGATCGATCTGATCGTGGCCGACAAAGACGAACTCCTGCGTACGCTGAATGGCCGCGAAATCACCCGCTTCAACGGAAAGACGGCAAAGTTATCTTTGGACAACTACAACGTAGCGCAGTTTGAACTTTCCGCGCGGCAGAAATTCCTCGCCAGAATCGTAGAGCCCGACGTATTCTTCATCTTGCTGATCGTTGGCGTTCTCGGTTTATACACCGAATTCACCCATCCCGGGGTGATCGCTCCCGGCGTCATTGGCGGAATCTGTGCGGTGCTCGCTCTGTACGCGATGCAATTGTTGCCCGTGAATTTCGCCGGTGTGCTTCTGATACTGCTCGCTGTGGCGCTCTTTATCTTGGAGGCGAAGTTTACCAGCCATGGTGTTTTGCTTTTCGGCGGCATCATCGCCATGCTTCTGGGCGCCATGTTCCTCATTCGCTCGCCGTTGACCGCGGGTGGTGTGAGCGTGGGCGTGGCCCTGGCCGCGACGATTCCGTTTGCTTTCATCACTGTGTTTCTCATGCGCCTCGTCCTGAAATCTCGCAAATGGAAGAGCGCCACGGGCAAAGAAGAATTGCTGGGAGAGGAAGGCGTGGCCACGACGCCGTTGCCTGCCGGTGGTGAAGGGCTGATTCGCATCCACGGAGAACTGTGGCGTGCGCTCGCCAAAGACGCTGTGCCAGAAGGCACCAGAGTGCGGGTGCTCCGTGTAAATGGCTTGAAACTCGAAGTCGAGCCAGTGGCGCAAGGTGCCGCCATCGCGAAGTAAAGTTTTCAATGAAAGTGAGAGTCAGAGTCGGAGGAGGTCTCACATGTTTCAAGTAGGTGGCATTGGACTGCTGTTCATCTTCTTCATTTTTCTGATCTGGATCTGGAATTCGCTGTACATCATTAAGGAGTGGGAGCGCGGCGTGGTGTTGCGCCTGGGGCGCTTGCTACCTGAGGCAAAGTCAGCCGGCCTGAACCTGGTTTTCTGGCCCATTGAGACGCTGTATCGCATCAATATGCGGCTGGAAACACTTGACGTTCCCCCGCAGGACATCATCACCCGCGACAACGTCTCCGTAAAAGTCAACGCGGTTTGCTATTTCCGGGTGGTCGACGCCAACCTGGCCATGTCGCAAGTGCAGAATTATCAGTACGCCACTTCGCAGCTGGCCCAGACCACGCTGCGCAGCATCGTCGGGCAATTCGAACTGGATGAAATCCTCTCGCAGCGCGAAAAGGTGAATGCGAAATTGCAGGTCATTCTCGACCAGGATACCGAGCCCTGGGGGATCAAAGTCGGCAAGGTGGAAGTCAAGCAGGTGGACATTCCGGAACAGATGCAGCGTGCCATCGCCAAGCAGGCCGAAGCCGAACGCGAACGCCGCGCCAAGATCATCCATGCCGAAGGCGAGTTCGAGGCTTCGCAAAAACTAGCTGATGCCGCCAAGGTCCTGGAGACCCAAAGCTCCGCCATCCAGCTCCGCTACCTGCAGACCCTGACCGAGATAGGTGTCGAAAAGAACACAACGATTGTTTTTCCGCTTCCAATCGATATTATAAATAAGTGGACACAGGCTTTAGGGGGCTCGAATAAGTAGATATGGCTTCTGGGGGAAGAAAAAGCGCGGGCGAGCGGGTGCTTGAAGGGAAGCACGTCATCGGGCTGTTTTTGTTGATGCTGCTCTTTTCCGGTGTGTTTTTCACGCTCGGCTACGTTATGGGGCGCAATCAGTACGATGGACAGGTGCGCGCGGCCACCACCGGTTCGCGCACCCCGGACACTATTGTTTCTACAAAAAATAACGTCGCAACGAATAAACCCTCTCCTGCCGAGCCTCTGGAGAACGAATCCGATCCCGCCACTACCTCCAACAAATCCGACTGGGAGTTTTACAACAATAACACTCCGGCGAAACGCGAACCGCGCCTCGACCCTGCTCCCATGTCCTCGAGCAATACGCCTGCTGCAAAATCCGTGAACACGCTGGCGCGAGTCGAACCGCCAACTCCCGCGCCAGTTGCGACGCCGGTCACGATTACAGCGAAGAGCAGCAAACCGGTCGCAGCAGTGCCAGCGAGTTCCAGCAGCACGATTCTCTTGCAGGTGGCTGCCGTCAGCAGGCAGGATGACGCTCTCTCCATTGCCAGCAGCTTGCAAAAAAAACGCTTCCCGGCCACCGTGCTCGCTCCGCAAAAAGATAAGTTCTACCGCGTGCAGGTCGGTCCCTATAAGGATCAAAAATCGGCCGAGGCCGCGAAGAAGGCTCTGGAGGGCGCAGGCTTCAAGGCCTTCTACGTTAAGCACTGATGCCGTCGCTTCCCTGGCATTTCTACCTGCGGCCTCACCGTTCAACTGAAGTTCCCGCGCTGGCCCGCTTTATCCTGGCAGCGATAAGCGGCGCGCTGCTATCTCTTTCCTATCGCGGCGCTCACCCGGGCATCTTTTCGTGGTTTTGCTTGACCCTGCTGCTGGCCAGCATATTCGGCTCGCGGGCTCGCGTGGCTTTCGGCTGCGGCTTCCTGCACGGCATGGCTTTTGTGGTGACATGCGTGTCGTGGATCGCAGAAACTCTGTCGGTGCATGGCGGCATGTCGGCGGCCGCGGGTTGGGGCGTTTTGCTTTTGATTGCTGCGGTATGGGCCGCAGCGATCGGAGTTTTTGCCTGGATCGTGCAGCGATTGTCGCGGCGCAGTATTGCGCTGGCGCTGCTAGGCGCGCCATTCCTCTGGATTTCCACCGAAGTTTTTCGCACCTATCTGCCAGAGATTAGCTTTGCGTGGTCGCTGCTGGGTTATCCGGCGGCGGGAAATCCGGCGGTGGTGCAGCTAACGACGATCACAGGAGTCTACGGCGTGTCGTTTCTGGTCGCCGCCTTTAATGCGCTGCTGTTGTGGGGCGACTTCAGCAAAACACCCGCCGAGCGGAAGAAGCGATGGGGCATCGTGGGCGCCATAACCTTGCTAATGCTGGCGGTGATGATCGCCGGTTCGCGATTAGTGCCAAAGGCCGAAGCGCACCATCTCGCTCGCGTTGTGCAGCCGAATTTCCCGGAGAACCTACAATATGTGGGCGATTGGTACACGGAGCACAAAGCAGATTTGGCGGATCTGGAGCAACTGAGCCTGCGCCCCTCTTCCGATGGCCGCCAACCCGATCTTTTGATCTGGCCGGAAGCGCCTGCCCCCTTTTCGTTTCAGGATCCCCGCTTCGGTCCGGTGATCACCCGTATCGCGCGGGAGTTCCACCATCCCGTTGTCGTCGGTATCATCGAGTGGAAGCCGGAGCCAGTGAAGATCAATGGAATCATGCGCACGGGAGTGGCGCCCTACAATAGTGCCGCGGCCGTCAACGAACTCGGCCAGCGCATTTTTTCCTACGACAAGATGCACCTCGTACCGTTCGGCGAATACGAGCCGTTTCCTCTGATCCATCAGGTGGTCAACAGCGTCTCCGAAGAAGTAGGCGGTTTCCGCAAGGGAACCGGGCGCAGCGTCGGCAAATTCTCGAATGACACCACGTTTTCCGTGTTCATCTGTTACGAGGCCATTTACGCGAACGAAGTGCGCCAGTTCGTCAATCGCGGTGCGCAGTTGCTCATTAATATTTCCAACGACGGATGGTTTGGTACCTCCGATGCCGCCGAACAGCACTTGCGAATGGTGCGTGTCCGAGCGGTCGAGAATCGCCGCTGGATTGTGCGCGACACTAACAGCGGTATTACCGCGTCCATCGATCCCTACGGCAACGTCGAGCGCGTCATGCGGCGCGATGTGCGGGATTCTGCGGATCTTCATTACGACTTCCGCACCGACAAGACCATTTACACGCGTTTTGGCGATTGGTTCGCCTGGATGTGCGTTGTCGTTTCCGTTATTCTGTTTATACTTACACTTAGAAAGGTAAAGTAGGGCCGGTCCTGAGCGACAACACAGGTGGCTTACAACACTCCATGATTCTTGAAGATCTGCAGCATCAATATGACGGCTTGAAGCAGCGCATTGCGCTCGTTCGGAGTTATCTTTGACGGTGAACAGAACCGTGCTCGCCTGAAGTCGCTCGAACAGCGTACCTCTGATCCCAACTTTTGGAGCAATCCCGAAGAAGCACAAACCGTTCTTCGCGAACGCAAACGCGTGGAAGGCCAGATTGCCGCCGACGAAAAGCTGGCGTCGCTGGCCAGCGACATTGAAACCTACATTGAACTGGCCAAAGGTGAAACCAACGCTGAGCAAAAAGAAGATTTGCTGAAGGATCTGAGCCACGAACTCACCGGCGCGGATACCTATGTCGGCGAGCTGGAGACGCAAACCTTGCTCTCCGGCGAAAACGATCATCTGAACGCGATTATGACCATCAAACCTGGCGCCGGCGGCACCGAGTCGCAGGACTGGGCCTCTATTCTTCTGCGCATGTATTTGCGCTGGGCAGAACGAAAGGGAATCAGCGCCAACGTTTTGGATGAAACGCCGGGCGAAGAAGCGGGCATCAAGAACGCTACGGTTGAATTCAGCGGCGAAAATGCTTACGGCCTGCTGGCTGGAGAAACCGGGGTGCACCGGTTGGTGCGGATTTCACCGTTCGACCAAGCGGCGCGCCGTCACACGTCCTTCGCTTCCGTGTTCGTCATTCCCGAAGTCGATGACCGAATCGAAGTGAACATCAAGCCGGAGGACATCAAACTGGATACGTTTCGCGCGGGTGGCAAGGGCGGGCAAAACGTCAACAAAGTGGAGACGGCTGTGCGCCTCACGCACATACCCACCGGCGTCATCGTTGCCTGCCAGGCAGAACGCAGTCAGCACAAGAACCGCGAATTTGCGATGAAGATGTTGCGCTCTAAACTCTACGACATGGAAATGCAAAAGCGCCGCGATGCCACCGACAAGCTGGATGAATCGAAACTGGACATTTCCTTCGGCAGCCAGATTCGCTCCTACATCATGCAGCCCTATCGCCTGATCAAGGACCATCGAACCAAGTTCGGTGTTGGCGATGTCGACCGCGTACTCGACGGCGACATTGATCCGTTCATTCGCACGTACTTGCTCGCCAAGAGAACCAAGGGCAAGCTCGAAGTCCAGCCAGACGACGATTTCGACGCTGCGTAGTTCTGGTGTCCCCGGAAGCAGCGACCGTCAGTTTTACTACACTGCCTGCGGCTGAACTTCCGTCTTCACCGTGAATTGTTTTCCCTCGGCTTTCCGCGTTTCTCGGTCACAATTTCCCGGGCGTTCAGTGCCTCCGCTGCAATGTCTGCGCGAACTCCACTTCGGCCGCATTCTCTCCGTGGTTGAACAAAAACAGAAATGTGCCTTTTTCTCCATCCATCTCTCGTAATTCCACCACCGCCGGAACCTTCCATTCCGGCTGCGCCAGCCCCGCCTACTGCGCCAGGATTTCTCCTAGCGGATGCATCGGCATCAGCTTGGCCTCGTTCGGTTGTCCCAGAAATGTTCCCAGGAGTATCGCGCCGCCAACTTGCCGGACAAAGATCTCGCCTATCTCGAAGGCACCGCCTCATTCTGAGCCGGATTGGCAGACGCAGTTAGGCCAGGCACCGGCCAACACTGGGCCGGAGCGCCATTCAAGCCGAATTTCCGTCCATTCGCTGCAATTCTAAGGCGGCGAGAATCAATGCGTTGATTCACATCGGAACGAATGGTAGCCTTTCAAAGAGGAAGTCTGCTCCCCGCAGGGCGCGCAGGCATGGGTCTGTCAGCCCCGCAACCTCCCGAGAAGGCCACAAGATAGGAGAGACGCTTTGAGCGAAGCTAAGAGGAATTTTCTATTTACTTCCGAATCGGTGACGGAAGGCCACCCGGACAAGATTGCCGATCAGATTTCCGATGCCGTTCTTGATGAAGTGATGCGGCAAGACCCCAAGGGTCGTGTCGCCTGCGAGACGCTGGTGACCACGGGCTTGGTTGTGGTTTCGGGAGAAATCACCACCACCGCGCACATCGATTACGACGAACTGATTCGTAAGACCGTCGAGCAGGTCGGCTACGACAACGCTCTCTATGGTTTTGACTCCACCACTTGCGCGGTCATGTGCACCATCAAGCGCCAGTCTCCCGACATTGCCATGGGCGTGGATACGGGCGGCGCTGGCGACCAGGGCCTGATGTTCGGCTACGCCTGCAACGAGACCGAAGAGCTGATGCCCATGCCGATCCAGTTGGCCCACCGCTTGACGCAACGCCTCTCCGAAGTCCGCAAGAGCAAGAAAGTCGATTTCCTCCGTCCTGATGGAAAATCCCAAGTCACCGTTGAGTATCGCGATGGAAAGCCGGTTCGCGTAGATTGCGTGGTCATCTCCACGCAGCACAGCGACACCGTTCCGAACGAGGACTTGCGCAACGCCATCATGGAGCATGTGATCAAGCCCATCATTCCGGCGCACATGCTCGACGCAAAAACGAAATTTCACATCAATCCCACTGGTCGCTTCGTCATCGGCGGACCCATGGGCGATGCGGGACTCACCGGGCGCAAGATTATCGTGGATACCTATGGCGGCTACAGCCGGCACGGCGGCGGCGCGTTCTCTGGCAAAGATCCGTCGAAGGTTGACCGCTCGGCATGCTACATGGCACGCTACGTCGCCAAGAACATCGTCGCTGCAGGTCTGGCTTCGCGCGCGGAAGTTCAGCTCGCGTACGCTATCGGCGTGGCCGAGCCTGTCTCCGTGATGGTCGATACCTTCGGCACTGCAACCATTCCCGAAGAAAAGATCACCGCGCTGGTCCGCGAGAACTTCAAGCTCACTCCAAAAGCTATCATCGAAACGCTCGACCTCCGCAAGCCGATCTACAAGGCGACCGCTGCCTACGGGCACTTTGGCCGCAAGGGCGATGGTGGTTTCACCTGGGAGCGTACTGACCGCGCCGATGCTTTGCGCAAGGCTGCGGGACTGAGCGCAGAAGCTGAGGTCGCGGCTCGCCGCTAGCTCCGGTGGCGCGTTTGTTACCGAGCGCGCCGGTCGAAAACTTTTTCTCTCAACTGCAGGTGAGTCCCGCTTGCTGCTGGGACGCAACAATTCAGTTCAACCGCCCCAGAACGAATCTCAACTTCGAGGAGTGTGCGAATGGCTACGGCAGAACTCAAAAAGGGTGATGTGAAAGATATCCGGCTTGCCGACGCGGGTAAACGCAAGATCGAATGGGCGGCGCAGCAGATGCCCGTGCTGCAGTCCATCCGCAAGCGCTTCATCACGGAGCAGCCGCTGAAAGGCCTGCGCGTTTCCGCTTGTCTGCATGTGACCAGCGAAACCGCCAACCTGATGATCGCCCTGCGCGACGGCGGTGCGGACATCGTTCTCTGCGCATCGAATCCGCTTTCCACGCAGGATGAAGTGGCGGCCTCGTTGAACCGCGACTTCTCCATCCCCACTTACGCCATCAAGGGCGAGGACAACAACACCTACTACGATCACATGAAGGCTGCGCTGGAGCACAAGCCCCAGTTCACTATGGACGACGGTTGCGACCTCGTGACTATGCTGCTCACCAAGCGCCAGGATCTCGTCTCCAACGTCATTGCCGGCACCGAAGAAACCACCACCGGCGTCATCCGGCTGCGCGCCATGGCCAAGGACGGCACGCTGAAGTATCCGATCATTGCCGTGAATGACGCGATGACCAAGCATTTCTTCGACAATCGCTACGGCACCGGGCAATCCACTCTGGACGGCGTGATTCGCGCTACCAACGTGCTGATTGCGGGGCTGAAAGTGGTGATTGCCGGCTACGGTTGGTGCGGTCGTGGCGCCGCCATGCGCGCCAAGGGTCACGGCGCGGACGTCATCATCACTGAAATTGATCCGGTCAAGGGCATTGAGGCCGTGATGGACGGTTTCCGCGTGATGCCGATGATCGACGCCGCAAAAGAGGGCGACGTCTTCATTACCGTCACCGGAAACAAGAACGTGATTCGCCGCGAGCACTTTGAAGTGATGAAGGGCGGCGCGATCGTTTGCAACTCCGGCCACTTCAATGTGGAGATCGAAATTCCGGCGTTGGAAGGATTGTCCACGGGCAAAAAGGAAGTTCGTCCGCTGGTCGATGAATTTCTGCTGAAGGATGGGCGGAAGATTTATCTGATCGCTGATGGGCGCCTGGTGAACCTCGCCACCGCCGAAGGTCACCCGGCCGCGGTTATGGATATGAGCTTTGCGAACCAGGCTCTTTCCGCGGAATACCTGGTGAAAAACCACAAAAACATGCAGCCGCAGGTTTACGTGGTTCCCGAACATCTGGACCGCGAAATCGCCAAGCTCAAGCTCGAGTCAATGGGGCACCATTTGGACAAACTGACGGCGGAGCAGGAGCAGTACCTGGCTTCCTGGCAGGAAGGCACCTAAAACAAGTCATTCCGACGCCAGCAATTTGATAATCTCTTTGGGCACGTTACGGCGTGTCCCTTAGTTTTGGTGCCTGCAAATGTGGGATTACTGCGGACATTCCCTTGAAACCGCGCGGCTGCGTGGCGCCAGGTATGCCGACGTGCGCGTGATGCACATGCGCCAGCGCGACCTCACGACGAAAAACGGGCAGGTGGGCACGCTGGGCCAAAGCGAATCCATCGGCTTGGGTATTCGCGTGATTGCGAATGGCGCGTGGGGATTTGCCTCCACCGACCAACTCACGCGCGAAGGCGTCGCATCGTGTGCCGCGCAAGCCGTAGCCATCGCGAAGGCCTCAGCCTTGGCGAAAAAAGAAGCAGTGCAGTTGGCGCCTGAGGAAACCTACGTCGACAGCTGGCAGGGGCCGTGCCAGAAAGATCCCTTCGAGATTCCCCTGGAAACGCAATTGGATCTGTTGCTTGCGGCGGATGCCGCCATGCGCAAAGTAAAAGGCGTCACCCTGGCAGAAACCGATTTGCAGTTTCGCAAGATTGACTCGTGGTTCGCCTCCAGCAGTGGTTCCAAAATTCACCAGCGGCGCGTAACTTCCGGTTGCGGCATCGCCGCGACTTGCTTCAAGGGAGACGCTATTCAGAAGCGCTCCTACCCGAACAGTTTCGGCGGGCAACACATTCTGGGCGGCTATGAACTGGTGGAATCGCTGGAACTGCTGAAGCACGCGCCCCTTATCGCGGAAGAGGCGGTAGCCTTGCATGATGCGGCGCAGTGTCCGGAAATGATCGGCACGCTGATCCTGGGTGGCAGCCAGTTGGGCCTGCAAATCCACGAATCGGTTGGCCATCCCATTGAACTGGATCGCGTGCTTGGTCAGGAAGCGAATTTCGCCGGCACCAGTTTTCTCACGCTCGACAAACTCAATCACCTGCAATACGCCTCGCCGATCGTCAACGTGGTGGCCGACGCGCGCATTTCGCACGGGCCCGGGCTCGGTTCGTTTGCCTACGACGACGAGGGCGTGCCCGCACAGTGCATCGACATCATCAAGGGCGGCGCATTCCGCGGCTATCTTTCCAGCCGCGAAACCGCCCATCTGGTTGGTCTGAATCGCTCCGGTGGCACGGTGCGGACCGAAGGATGGAACCGCCTGCCGATGATCCGTATGACCAACGTCAGCATACTCCCCGGCACCTGGACCCCCGAACATTTGATCGCGGATACGGACGATGGCGTCTTCATGGAGACAAACCGCTCCTGGTCCATCGACGACCGCCGCTACCAGTTTCAGTTCTCGACGGAAATTGCCTGGGAGATTCGGGGCGGCAAAAAAGTTCGCATGCTGAAAAATCCCAGTTACAGCGGCATCACCACCGAATTCTGGAATTCATGCGACGCCATTTGCAACGCGGACCACTGGGTCTTGTGGGGCACGCCGAATTGCGGCAAGGGCCAGCCTATGCAAACCATGGGCACCGGGCACGGCGCCGCGCCGGCGCGCTTCCGCAACGTCAAAATCGGAACAGCCTTCTCTAACGAATGAGCGCAAAAAGCACAAAACGAGGGGCCACGGGGCTCCGCAAAGCCGCGGCCGTCGCGCAGTTGCGGTCAGAGCGAGAATTGCGCGCCATCATTGACACGGTGCTTCGCCTGGCGAAAGCGCGCGGCATCCCGGAAACCGAAGTTCACGTCGAAGAAGTAATTGACGCGCTCACGCGCTTCGCCAACAACGCCATTCACCAGCATGTTGCCGAGCACGGCGTGGTGGTTTCCATTCGTACCGTGCTAAACGGCCGAACCGCTCGCGTGACCACCAACCGTCTGGACGAAGACGCGTTCCGCTCCGCCTTGGATGATTGCTTGTCACTCGCAGCCAGCCAACCGAAAGATCCGCTTCTTTTGCCGATGCCGGGCAAACAGAAATATCGCAACGTGCAGCGATTCGTTCCGGCCACCACCTCGGTCACCGCGGAAGAGCGCGCCCGCGCCGTGAAACGTGCTTGTGAGGTTGCCGAGCGTTCCGGCCAGGTCGCTGCCGGCATATTCTCGACCGGCCAAAGCCAGACGCTTCTGGGCAATTCGCGCGGCCTGTTCGCTTCCTACCGGCAGACGCAGGCGGAGTTCTCCGTCACGATGCAGCACGGCTCCGCTACCAGTTGGGCCAAGGCAAATTCCGCTGACGCGCGCCAATTCGATCCCTTGGCTCTGGCCATCACCGCCAGCGAAAAAGCCGAGCGCGCCCAGAATCCCATCGAACTCGCGCCCGGCCGCTACACGGTCATTCTAGAACCGGCCGCTGTTCTCGACCTCGTCGGCTTTCTCTTCTACGACTTTTCCGCCACGGCGGTCCGCGACAAGCGTTCCTGCCTCTCGGGGCGCGTGGGCAAGCCGCTCTTTGGCAGGAACATCACGCTCAGCGATGACGTCTACCATCCAGAGCAGTTGGGCTTGCCATTCGACGGCGAAGGCCTGCCCCGGCAGCGCGTGCTCCTCGTCGACCGCGGTATCCCGAAAAATCTCGTCTATTCCCAGCGCTCTGCAAAGCTCGCTCACAAAAAAAACACGGGCCACAGCTTCGCTCTTCCCAACGAGTTCGGCGAAGCGCCCATGAACCTGGTCCTCGCCGGCGGCAACTCTTCGGTGCCGGAGATGATCGCCTCGACCGATCGGGGTTTGCTGGTTACCCGCTTGTGGTACATCCGCGAGGTTGACCCCTACGAGAAGATCATGACGGGCATGACTCGCGACGGATTATTCCTGGTGGAGAAGGGCAAAGTGGGTTCTGCCGTGCGGAATTTCCGATTCAATCAATCGGTTTTAGAGATGCTTCGGAACGTCGAGCTTCTCGGCTCCTCGCACCGGGCCACGGCGGAGGAGTCCTTCGAAATGGTCGTTCCGCCCATGAAAATCGGCAATTTCCAATTTAGCGAAGTCACGAAATTCTAGCTACTTGGCCTTCTTGCCGCCATCAGGAAACCGATTCATTCCAGAAAAATTCTGCATTGTACTTTGCGCGTCGCGCCGACTATTAAACTACTATGTGTGGTTTTCCCGCAGCCAGGTCCAAGCGGCGCCAGCCCAACTGGGGTCACCCGGACCATGACGCCTGCGGAACCGGTTTTATCGCCGGTCTAAGCGGTCCTCCCCGGTACGAAATCCTCCAAATGTCCCTGCAGGCGCTAGAACGCCTCTCGCACCGCGGCGGTGTCGACGCCGATGGCGCCAGTGGCGATGGGGCAGGCTTGCTGACCTCGCTCCCAACAGATTTCTTCCGCGCGCGGGCGGCCGAAGAGCAGATCACTTTGGGCGAGCTCTTTGGTGTCGGCATGCTCTTTGTACCCGCGTCGCGCCATTCCGATGCTCGCGCGGCCATGGAAGACGCCATCGGGCGCGGCAAATTGCGGCTGGCCGGTTGGCGCCGGGTTCCGGTGAACTCCAATGCCCTGGGCCAGCGCGCCTTTGAAACCATGCCGGAAATCTGGCAGTTCTTCATTGAGCCGTTGCCTACGAAAAACGCCGTGGCCAATGCCGCCGACAGGTTTGAGCGCAGCCTGGCGCTTCTTCGCAAGCGCGCGGAATCCATGCTGCCCGAGCGCAGCTATTTGTGCTCGCTCTCTTCCCGCACCATGGTTTACAAGGGCTTGCTGACCCCCTGGCAATTTCCTCGTTTCTTCGAGGATCTCTGCCGCCCGGAATTTGCTGTTAACTTCGCCATTTTCCACCAGCGGTATTCCACTAACACTGAGCCCTCTTGGCAACTGGCCCAGCCGTTCCGCTACGTCGCCCACAACGGCGAAATTAACACCGTGGTCGGTAACCGCCGCTGGCTGCGCGCCCGCGAACGCGAAATTCGCAAGCGTATCGGTGTTGGCAAATGGTTTCATCTGCTCGAAGAAAACGTGAGCGATTCGGCCAGCTTTGATAACGCCCTGGAAATCGAACTGCTCGAAGGCAAGACCGTTGAGGCATCCATGCTCGCGCTGGTGCCGCCGGCGTTCCTCCACGATCCCTTTCTCTCCGACGATGTGCGCAGCGCGCTGGAAACGTTGTCGCATGAAGCTGAACCGTGGGACGGCCCCGCGGCGCTGGTGTTTAGCGACGGTGTTTCCGTGGGCGCAAAGCTGGATCGCAACGGGTTGCGGCCGATGCGCTATACCGTGACGCACGATGGCTTGGTGATTGCCGGTTCGGAGACCGGACTTGTTGATCTGGACGAATCGCGCATCGCGGAGCGCCATCGTTTGGGCCCCGGTGAAATGATTCTCGCGAACCCGACCAAGGGTGTTCTGCTGCGATGGCGCGAACTCCTGAAGAGTGTGGCGCAGCAATATCCACGCAAAGCCGCTTCGCAACGAAGGCGGGTGCACCTGGAAACGCCAGCGTGCCGCATTCGTATAGAAGAACCGAAGCGCCTTGCGGGTGCCGCAGGCTGGTCCGACGATCAGTATAAGATTTTGTTTCGCCCCCTCCTGAACGGCAAAGAAGCCGACTGGAGCATGGGCGACGACGCGCCTCCAGCATTTCTTTCGGTACTCGCCCGGCCATTGTGGGATTACTGCAAGCAGCGTTTCGCTCAGGTGACGAATCCCCCGATCGATCCGCTGCGTGAACAGCACGTCATGTCCCTGGAAGTGCCCTTGGGCCACGGTCATTTTCTTGCCGGCCCACTCATCAGCGTCGTAGAACTCGCTGTTCTTACCGCGTCGCTCGGCAATGCGAAACTTCTCGATTTTACTTTTCCTGCCAACGAAGGAGTCTCGGGTGCGCGCCGTTGTTTGACGCAGTGCAAAACTACCCCTCTGAGTAGCGACGTGCGTCCGGGAGTCCTACTCCTTTCCGATCGCCGGGTCAGCTGCGATCGCGCCGCCGTTCCGGCACTCCTGGCGACGTCGGGTGTATGGAAGGCCATGGTGGCGCAGGGTCTTGCGGATGTGCCCCTGGTTGTCGAGACCGCGCAAGTTTACGACACCCACCACGTCGCCATGTTGATTGCCGCGGGTGCCAGCGCCGTCGTTCCGTACCTCGCGGAAGAATTCGCCGAATTGGAAGAGCCGGGCTCGTTTGAAAAAGTGCGTGCCGCCATGTACGCCGGGTTGCGCAAGGTCATCGCGCGCATGGGAATTTCCACGCTGGCCAGCTACCGCAACAGTCACTTGTTTGAAGTTCTCGGACTCGATGACAATATTTGTCGCGAGTATTTCGAAGACGCCGGCTACTATCCCGGCACGAAGACGCTCGACCTCCTGTTCGAGGATTACCTGAAGATGCACGCGGCGGCCTATGCGGGTCCGACAGAAGAACTCGGCGACAACGGTCTGTTCCGCTTCCGCAAGGGCGCCGAACTGCACGCGAATTCGCCGGAGTTTATCCGGCGGGTGCACGCACATGTGCGCAAAGCCGGACAAACGGAATTCACGGCCATCGAGCAACTGGCCAAGGCCGAGGGCGCCACATTTTTGCGCGATCTGCTGGAGATGGTTCCCGAGCAGCCTGTGGCCCTCGCCGAAGTTGAGCCGCTCGAATTCATCCTACGTCGTTTCAGTACCCAAGCGATGTCTCTCGGTTCGCTCAGCCCCGAAGCGCACAGGACTCTTTCCATCGCTATGAATCAGATGGGTGGGCGAAGCAACACCGGCGAGGGCGGCGAAGACCCCGATCTTTACGCACTGGGCAACGCGGCATGCAAGGTCAAACAGGTAGCTTCCGGCCGTTTTGGCGTCACTACGGAATATCTTGTGCGAGCCGAAGAACTCGAGATCAAGATGGCGCAAGGCTCGAAGCCGGGCGAGGGCGGTCAATTGCCAGCGCGCAAGGTCACGGAATATATCGCGCGCATCCGCCACGCTACGCCAGGGACGCCGCTGATTTCGCCGCCGCCGCACCACGACATCTACAGCATCGAGGATTTGGCCCAACTGATCCACGATCTGCACGCGGTGAATCCCACCGCGCGCATCGGCGTGAAACTCGTTTCTGGCTCGGGCATCGGCGTGATTGCCGCGGGCGTAGCCAAAGCCGGCGCCAACGTGATTACCGTCAGTGGGCACAACGGCGGCACCGGCTCTTCGCCGCTGACGTCCATCAAGAATACCGGCCTGCCATGGGAAATCGGTTTGCGCGATACCCATGAAACCTTGTTGCGAGCGGGCCTGCGTTCGCGAGTCGCCTTGCGCGTCGATGGCGGCATGCGCTTTGCTCGCGACATCCTGATTGGCGCAATTCTCGGCGCCGATGAATTCGGCTTTGGCACCGCTGCGCTTGTGGCCATCGGTTGCGTCATGGCGCGCCAGTGTCATCTGAATACCTGCCCCGTGGGAATCGCCACGCAGGACGAAACGCTGCGTATGCGCTTCAACGGCAAGCCCGAAATGGTGGTTGAATACTTCCGCGCCTTGGGCGAAGAAGTTCGCAAAAACATGTCCGAACTGGGCGTGCGCACACTTACGGAATTGCGTGGCTGGTACGATCGCCTGGAAACCAGTTCCGGTCTGGATGCCTTGCTCGTGATTCCTCCGTCGAAAGCGCGCCGCGTTCTGCCGCAGCAATCCACTGTGTTGGATGGCGGAATGCTGGAAGTGGAACGCGAGCTGGATCATCCACGCACTGCCCTTGACACGCCCGCCGCCATCCAGAATTTCCATCGCAGCATTGGCACACATTTGAGCGGTGAACGTATGCGCCGCCGCTTGGCCGAGAAGGAATCTCGCCCACTAACGCGCGAATTCCACGGATCCGCGGGGCAAAGTTTCGGAGCGTTTCTCTCCAGCGGTGTTACGCTGAAACTTTGCGGAGAAGCCAACGACTACGTCGGCAAAGGCCTTTCCGGCGGCACGATCGTGATCGGTGCAGGTCACACTTCTTCCAAGCGTGGCGATGTGCTCGCTGGCAATACGGTTTTGTATGGCGCAACATCCGGCCAATTGTTCATCGCGGGCCAGGCTGGCGAGCGCTTCGCCGTGCGCAACAGCGGTGCCGTCTCGGTTGTCGAAGGACTGGGGCAACACGGCTGCGAATACATGACCGGCGGAATCGTCGCGGTTCTCGGACCGGTGGGGCTGAACTTTGGATCGGGCATGACCGGTGGCCTCGCGTATGTATTGCGCCGCGAAGTGGACCAGGTGCTCAACCTCGAATTCGTGCAAGCTTACGAACTGGAGGACGAGGAAGAGCGCCAGTTGCGGGTGCTGCTGGAGGCGCACGTGGCGCACACCGGCAGTCCCGTGGCGTTTCGTTTGCTCCTGCAAAAAACGCGGTTGCCCTTCCTGCGCATTCAACCCGTTCATTTCCAGGGTACGCTGGAAACCGCATGGCGCGCTTTCCCGGCGCAGCCCGCGAATCCGCTGCCTGCAGCGCCGGCCGATCTATTGGCCTTCCCCAAGGGGCCTGTTCCGCACTATGCCTGAGCCGCTCAGGACCCTTAGTAAAGTTGCCTGTATTGGGTATACTCCTACACGAGAATCCAACTATGGACTTTGATCAGCTCACTACCTTTGTGCAAGTTGCTAAACTCAAAAGTTTTTCCAAGGCCGGCCAGAAAGTATTTCGCTCGCAGTCGGCCGTCAGCGCGCAGATTCGCCAGCTGGAGCAGGCCTATCGCGCGAAACTTCTGGATCGCTCGGCGAAATCCGTCGAACTCACTCCCGCTGGCGAAGTGCTCTTTGAATTTGCCGAGCGCTTGTTGCACCTGAGAGACGAATCCATGCAGGTCGTCGCCGACCGCGGCAACGTGGTGCAAGGCCCGGTCACCTTTGGCGCCAACGAAGCCACCTGCTTGTATCTTTTGCCCGACATTCTTTCGGAGTTCCAGAGAAAGTTTCCCCTGGTGCGCATCAGCATCTACCGCAACTTCAGTCACAAGATTTTGCAACGGCTGGAAGAAGGAACGCTGGACCTCGGCATCGTTACCCTGCCCCTGAAATCGCCCAACCTGAAGATGCACACGATCAATCGCGATCGTCTGCGCTTTATGGTCAGCGCAAAAAACCCGCTGGCACAAAAAAGCCACACGACCCTGGAAGAAATCGCCTCCGCGCCCCTGATCTTCCCGAAGACCGGGTACACCCGGCAGGTGCTCGACAAACTTTTCCGGCCCTATCGCTCGCGCCTGCGCATCGCCATGGAACTCCCCAGTATCGGCATGATCAAAACGTTTGTGGCTGCCGACGTTGGCATTTCCATCATCAGTGAGAGCTTCGCGCGCGACCAGGTGAAGTCCGGCGAAGTCAAACTGCTCAATGTCGACGGCGTGGATCTGTGGCGCGAATTGGCGCTGGTCTACCGCCGCGATCGCAGCCTGCCGCGCGCGGTTCAGTCGCTGATCACCATGATCCGCGAAAATCGTAAGCTTCAGGAAACTCACCCCAGCTGAGTCCGCGGGAATATACCCATAGGTTGAAGTTGTTTACTTAGCGTTCAGGTCGAGGCTCGCGATCGAGCGTGCAATCACGTTTTCCTGTATCTGGATCAGGTCGGTATCGGCGAACGTCATACCCAATACCGTGAACACATCCGGGCCGCGCGAAACCACCACCAGCGTCCCGGACCAATCGTGATTGTCGGCCATGCCCCGATAGCGATACTCGATACCCGGTAGCCCGCTCACCACGGTCTTGCGCTCCGAAATCAGCCGGTAGTTGTCGTACACATCATGCAGCCGTTCTTCCACCGTTTTTGCCGCGCTTTCGAGCGGTGTATTGGTCTTCTCCAGCCCCACCACCAGCAGCGTGGATTCGTTCGCCGTGCCCATGGCCACAATCGCGTTCGGCAGTGCCTGTCCCGCGTTTTCGATCACCTGCCAGCTTGGCGCCTTGTACATGTGGAAGCCGTGCGAGTGGTTGATGTACAGATTGCCCTGAATCTCTTCGCGATTTGCGGGTGGCTCTTCTTTTGGCGGTGGTGGTGCAGCAGCCGCAGTGGCCAGCGTCGTCTTCGGCCCGCCGGCGGATGCCTTCAGCGTGGGGGCCAGGGGATCTGTTGTTCCGGTGTTGGCCGTGGGAATCGCGGGCCTGGTGTTGGCGTTGCTCACAATTGCGGCGGCTCGTTCGCGCTTGCTAGGCCCTGCGGGCGCAGTGTCCTTTGCCCTTGCGTTCGTCACCCCGGGCGTTGCGCTCGATGAGCTGGCCACCGCAGGTTCTACCTTCCGCTGCGTTTCCGCGCTGGCCTTTGCCGTGGGCTGCGGTTCGCCTTTGGCCGCATCGCCTTGCGCCGGCGTGCTCGGAAGGATCTGCGCGATCTTGTCTTTTTCCACCAACACGTAACCAAAGTCGGTCTTCACTTTGAACATGTTGTCTTCGTACGCCACGATCACGCCATAAAGCTTCTTTCCGTCCTTCAGACGAATCTCGTCGGCGCGGCCGGAGGTCGCGGCAAGCCCAGTCGCGACCAGCGCGAACAGGCCAAGATAGATGCGGCGTTTACCAAGAGCGCCCATGAGGAAAGTATGCAGCCCTCCGCCGGGAGGGAGCAACAGCTAGCGGCAGGTCGGTGTCTGGCAAGCTACCTCTACCGTGGAACACCCTGCGCTGGGAATAATCCTGTAGCTTAGTCCTTCAGGCCTGCAACTTTTCTAAAATCGCGGCGTGATCGCTCGGAGATGTGCAGCGCTGTGCGTGCCGATACTTGCCACCCGATCGAAGTAACCTCACCCGTGAACGGGCGAGCTACAAATTTAACTACTCTGCAATACCGCGTCCCAGCCATAACACCCACCGGTGCGGCTCATTTCGCGATTCGCAATCCAGCCCCGGCTCGCCTCCGGATGCAATATCTCATCCTGCCGCCGCTCGTCGGCGAGATTCGCCACGCTCACGCCCACCTGGCCAACCGCCACGCCCCGCGCGACCACCTTAGAAAACAACTCCCTTGCCGCGACCAGCAATTCGCGCGCGTCATTCGTCGGACACACCAGCCGGATGGTTTGCCGCGCAGAAGACTGGTCCACATAACGCACCCGCACGCCAATGCTACCTGCCTGCTTGCCTTGTTCCCGCAGCGCAGCACCAATCCGCTCGCTCAGGTACTCCAGCAGGCCGCCAAGAACTTCACGATCGACGGTGCCGACTCCGATGCTGGTTTCGCGCAAAATGCACGCCGACGGCAGTGACGATTTGCGTTCATCGAGCCCTCGCGCGGCCGTCCAGATCTGCTTGCCGTTCTCATCGCCAAATGCCGCCGCCAGCACTGGCCTGGGAATCCTTCTCAGTGCCCCAATCATCGTGACGCCTTGCTCCGCCAGCGCAACAGCGTGTGCGTGTCCGATCCCGTCTAGCCTGTCCAGAGGCAACGGCGCCAGAAACGTTTCCTCGGTGCCCGGAGCCACAATGCGGACGCCGTGCGGGCCCGCAAGCCGCGAGGCTATCGACGCCACTACTTTCGTGCGCCCGGCCCCCACGGACACGTTCAAGCCGGTGCGCCCCAGCACCTCTGCCTGCAGCCGCCTCAGAGTGCCTTCAAAGTCCGCGTAGAGTCGCCCGCTGCCGGCAAAATCGAGATGGAAGTCATTCAGCGCCGCGGTTTCCACCACCGGCGCATATGTTTCCAGGATGCGCCGCACGCGCTCGGCAAACTCCGCGTAGTGCTCGTACTGCCCCGGCACGACAATCGCTTTCGGGCACAGGCGCACCGCGTCAATCAAACTCATCCCAGTCTTCACGCCGTGCAATTTCGCTTCACAGCTTGCCGAAGCCACCACGCCGCGGCCCACCAGCACAGGCTTGCCCCGCAGCTTTGGGCTCAGCACCTGCTCGACGGAAGCGAAGAGTTCGTCCACCTCCACATGCACAATATGCGGCGCCTTCTTAGCCGCCCGCACTTTGCCCAACTGATACCAAATGGCTCGAACCCACCACCGCTTTTCCTCCACGACGGGTTGGGAGGGCACAACTTCAGTCGTGCCGTAAGTGCCTACGCCGCAATCCGGCTTCAGCCGCTGAGGGCTCGTTTCCAGGTCATCAAACAAAATCTGCAACCCGTGAAGACCGCTGCTCTCAAGAATGGCGGGGGTGACGTTTTGGCAAGCGTCCATGGCAACTCCTGGTAGGGAAGCGCACTTTGCGGTATTTTTAACGGGTGGCGTCCGGCTCGGGAGAGCCCGAAGGCAATGGAGCCGAAGCCACCCGTTTCCCGTTTCCTCTACCGCCCCGCACTGTAGGCGAATAAAAAGCGAAAGTCAAGGGGTTTTTGCTCAGCGATGTCTCTGCAGTCTCCCCGGCCGCGGCTAACCAAGGGATAATATGCAACGCTCATTCCGGTCCGCCGGTAAAGCACACCCATATCCCCGAGCTGTACCGCAATGGAAGGGGAAAGCAGAAGAGAGCCAGTGCGTTACAGTGCGTTAGGGTCACTTCAATTCACGGCGCAGGATATTCTAGGCCGGGCAGTAGCGTCCGCGGCCTGGCGGTGCCGGGCCTCGTGCTCGGCGTGCCGCCAAACAACTCATCTGCCTTCCGGGATTAGCGACCAGCCGGTTGCCGCGGCCGCACCGCCAGTACGTTCGGGATCGGCCACGGAATGGTGCTCTCACCGTTCACCCGAAGCGACGCCCCGTAGCTGCCGAACATTTCCTTCTCCACGCCTCCGGCCCGGAAATAAAGCTGCGCTTCCGGGCCGCCCTCCAGGTGCTGAGCGGCCACGATGCCAATGCCCGCGCCCAGCAGTTCCTGATTCAAATCGTGCATGGAAAAAGGTTCCCGCAAAAAAATGAACAGGATTCTGCCGCGGTCGTCCTCTGCCAGCGCCGCCTCGCTCCACTTCTTGTCCTGTGAAGGCCACGCATTCACGCCAGCCCGTTTGATCAGCCGCAGATTCTGCACCACCGCGCCGTAGTCTTTCAGGATGCCTTCAAAACTCACACCCGGCGCATCCAGGTCGAAGATGCGAAACGCGGCCGTACCGCCGTCGTGCGGGTTAAATGCTGCCACCGATTGGTAGCTGTTGCGTTTGCTGCTGTTCACGTACTCCCCGTTACGCATGTAACCGATATGAGATTTTCCGTCGGTATTGAACATCCCGGCATTGATCGCGGCCGTAAATTTCCCCTTCATGCACCATTCGCGTGCGGTGTGCCCGGCTAGCTCGCCTGTCTGGCTGGTTCCCAAAAGCGCCAGCTCCCATTGCTTCGGGTCTATGCGCAAAATGGTGATGGCAGAGTTGCTGCCGCTGGCCCCGTGCGGTGTCACGTACCTCAGTTCCATCCCCGGCGCCAGCGTCTGCCATTCCGGCGCCCCGCTGGCGATCAGCGCACCAAATGCCAGCGCCAGGATCACGCTCGCGTTCCTCACGCGCGCTCTCCAATGCCTGCTTCTCAAAAAGTGAATCACCCCGGTCATCGTGTTTCGATTATCCGTCAGCCGAGCCATTTAGTTGAAATTTCTCACTGCAACATACTTACGTATCACCGCCGGTCTGGTCGCCGCCTAAGTACCGGCTGCCTATATCGCTTCCCGCGCTGATTGCATTATCCTAACGAGTGTCCGCCCGCACGAGATGATCATGCCCTCCCCTGAAGCATTGGCCGACGATTCGCACGCCAGAGAGCTCGCGAGGCGCTTGCGTCGCATCTTGCCGCTAGTATTTGGCGGACTGCTGGCGCTGATGATCGTCGCCGCAATCGTTTCGCTCTATTCCCTGCGGCAACTCGACGAAATCGCCCGCCAGGCTCAGCAACGTTTTGCCGCGCACAGCCAGGCCATTTCCTCCATCGTCGTCCTTGTCGACGTCTACGGCAACCAGATGGATCGCTATCTCTTCCAGCGAAAAAACGCTGCGCTCACCGCCACAGTTAGCGACGTCGTTACCCGCGGCACCGCCATTCACAATGCCGTACTCAATTACCCTGCGGACATGGATCCCGAAGAAAAAAACCTGCTCAACCAGATTGAGCAGAAAATTCTCGAACAGGAGAAATCCTTTAACACTGTCAGCACCTGGCGCTCCGACGAACGCGAAAAACGTGCCCAACAATTCATGCGCGACGAAGTAATTCCTTGCCGCACCTATATCCTGCAGGTTTCCCGCGATATCACCACCATGAACACGCGTCGCTTTGGCGAAGCCACGCAATCGTTGGCTGTCCAGTTTCGCACTGCCCAGACGCGCCTTGTGTCCATGGTCGCTCTCGCCCTGGTAGCTGGGCTACTGCTTTCCATCGTGGGCGGCTTCTATATCCTCCGGCTCGAGCAACAGGGGCGCTTGCGCTACCGCGCTCTGGTTCACAGCCGGCAGGAACTAGAAGCGCTTTCCGCGCGCCTGGTAGAAGCGCAGGAGGAAGAACGCCGCTCCATTTCGCGCGAGCTGCACGATGAAGTAGGGCAAACTCTCGGCGTCCTCCTTGTCGACCTCGGCCAATTGTCAAAACTCGTCTCGTCCGACGACGGGCTGGTTCAAGGACAGATCTCCCGCATCAAATCCGCCGCCGAAACCGCGGTGAAGTCCATACGCGACATTGCGCTCCTGCTGCGCCCTCCCATGCTGGATGATCTCGGCCTGGTTCCCGCGCTCGAATGGCAGGGCCGTGAGGTTTCCCGCCGCGGCAATATGGAAGTGGAGGTCCATTCCGAAAATGTCTCAGAGCAGCTCCCCGATGAAGTGAAGGTTTGCGTCTATCGCCTGGTGCAGGAAGCCCTGAACAACTCGGCAACCCACTCGGAAGCGAAAAACGCAAAGGTTTCCGTGGTGCAGACCGCCGACAAGATCATCGTGGAAATCACGGACGACGGCCGCGGCTTCGATCCGCAACGCATGCGCGGCATGGGCATCCTCGGCATGGAAGAACGCGTGCGCCGGCTCGCTGGCAGCGTGACGATTCAATCCGCGCCCGGGAAGGGAGTTAGCGTGAAAGCAGAACTTCCAATCCGCACTGCGTCACCTCACTGAGCCCATGAGAAAAACCCGCATCCTCCTCGCCGACGATCACAAACTCATGCGCAGTGGCCTGAAAGCGCTCATCGAACAGCAGCCAGACCTTGCGGTGGTGGGCGAAGCCGACGACGGCCGTCAAGCCGTTGCCCTTGCCATCTCGTTGAAGCCCGACCTGCTGGTGATGGACATCGGCATGCCCAATCTCAACGGCATCGAAGCCGCGCACCAAATCACCCAGGCGAATCCGGGAACCGCTATCGTGATCTTGAGCATGCATTCCGACGAAAGCTACGTTCTGCGTGCCCTGAAAGCCGGCGCGAAGGGCTACTTGCTGAAGGATTCCGCGGAATCTGATTTGATCCGCGCCGTGCATGCCGTGGCCGGTGGAAAATCGTTCTTCAGTCCGGCCGTCAGCAAAGTGCTTCTCGATGACTACGTGCGCAAGCTGCAGCGCTCCGGTGCGGAAGATGCCTACGACCTGTTAACGCCTCGCGAGCGCGAGATTCTGCAACTCATCGTCGAAGGCAAATCCAACAAAGACGTGGCCAATCTTTTGAACCTGAGCGTCTATACCGTCGAGACGCATCGCTCCAACATCATGGAAAAGCTGAATCTCCGCGGCATCCCCGAACTCATCCTCTACGCCGTCCGCAAAGGCATCATCTCGTGATCCACGCTGTCCCAGATTGATCGTGTTGTTATACCACGAACCAAACGAAACAATCCGCGGCGCCAGCGCATCCAAATATCTGCTCGCCGAGTGCTCTATCCAAGGGGGGTGCAATGATTTTGATCACTGGCGCCGCTGGCAATGTCGGGGCGGAGTTAATCAAGAAACTCTCTGAGCGCGGAACTCCGGCCCGGGCTTTTGTTCGCAATCGAGCCCAAGCACGAGCGATTGCACTTCCCGGGATTGAAATTGTTGAGGGCGACTTCACGAAACCTGAAACACTCGCACGCGCTCTGGTAGGAGTCGATCGTCTCTTCTTGCTGATACCTTCGTCCTCGCAGGTTGAAAAACAACAGCGCGGCTTCGTTGATGCGGCAAAACGCAGCGGCGTGCGCCACATCGTGAAGCTTTCGCAGTTGGGCGCGGACACGCATTCTCCTGGCCGCTTCCAGCGCTATCATGGCGCGGTCGAGAATCATATTCTCAGGTCCGGCATTGCTCATACCTTCCTGCGTCCGAACCTGTTCATGCAGGGCCTGCTCAATTTCCGATCCGCGATTTCGTCGCAAGGTACACTATTCGCCGCGGCCAGAAACGCCAAAATCAGTATCGTCGATGTTCGTGATATTGCGTCCGTCGCCGAATGTGCGCTGACCGAATCCGGACACGAGGGCAAGACCTACGACATCACCGGCCCGGAAGCGCTCACTCACGCTCAAATGGTAGAGCAGCTGTCACCAGCGTTAGGAAAGCCCATTAAGTACGTCGACGTCCCGCTCGAGGCCTTCCGGGAAGGGCTCCTTAGTTTTGGTCTTCCCCCGTGGCAAGCCGAGGGAATTGTGGAAGACTACGAACAGTACCGCCGCGGTGAGGCCTCTCTGGTCACATCTACGGTTCGCGACCTCACAGGGAATGAGCCAATCTCTTTTTCTCGATTCGCGCACGATTACGCTGCCAAGTTTCTCAGTAAGGCTGCGGGCGCTTCCTGAGACAGTCCCTCATCTTGCATCACGTTGAACACCGCTTGAGCCCTTCTCCAGCCACGCCACATCCTATAACTCCATAAAAATCCGCCGCTTACGTCCTACCCAATCGCCGGGCGGCAATATCCCCAGCGCCAGGGAGAATCGGCCGCCCCCCCAAACGCGTCTGATTCAGGGAGACCAAAATCCGCGCAGACTCGCCCTGCGGAAGGGCTGGATGCGCAACAAACGTAAGGACGGACACATGACCAGAATTTCGTCATCCATGAAGTCCAGGACGGCCGCACTCGCATTCGGCTTGGTGTTGGGTGTCGCTGGCCTGGGTGTTGCGCGCACGATTCAGAATTCGGCAACGGCGCAAAAAGTTGGCGCCGCGTCGGAAAAGAATCCCCCCGCGACATTGAAACTCGCCGATCCCAAAGAGGGTCCGAGTTCCAGCAGTTATGCACCAATCGTAAAAGAAGTGCTTCCTTCAGTCGTGAATATTTCGTCGTCGAAAGTTGTCAAAGCCAGTGACGACGGCATGGAGCAATTGCAGATGGATCCCATGTTCCGCCAGTTTTTCGGCCAGGGCGGCATGGAAGCTCCCAAGGATCGCCGTGAAAAGGCTCTCGGCTCCGGTGTAATCGTCAGTCCGGAAGGCTACATTCTCACCAACAATCACGTCGTGGATGGCGCCACCGACGTGAAAATCACGCTCTCCGATAAGCGCGAATTCAAAGCGCGCGTCGTGGGCACCGATCCAAAGACGGACATTGCTGTTCTCAAGATCGATGTCAGCAATGTCACTCCACTCACCATTGGCGATTCTTCCAAGGTTGAAGTGGGCGACGTAGCCATTGCGGTTGGCGACCCGTTCGGCGTTGGACAGACCGTAACCAAAGGCATCATCAGCGCCAAAGGCCGCGGTGGGCTCGGTATCGAAGACTATGAGGACTTCCTCCAGACCGATGCGCCCATCAATCCGGGCAATTCCGGCGGCGCGCTCGTCAACGATCGCGGCGAGCTCATCGGCATCAACACCGCCATCATCTCGCACGGCTCCGGCGGCAGCCAGGGCATCGGATTCGCGGTTCCCGCGAACCTTGCTCGCCAGGTAATGGACCAGATTCTCAAGAACGGCAAGGTTGTCCGCGCGTATCTTGGCATCCTGCCTCAAGACGTTACCCCCAGCATGGCGAAGGCCTTCGGTGAAAAAGAAGCCAAGGGCGTGGTCGTCAGTGACGTTACCCCCAGCAGCCCCGCGCAAGAAAACGGCATCCAGCGCGGCGACATCATTCTCGAACTGAATGGCAAACCCGTCACCGACAGCAATCAACTGCGCAACAGCATTTCCATGATGCCGCCAGGCACCAGCGTCAAGCTCAAGACCCTGCGCAGTGGCAGCGAGCGTGATGTCACCGTCAAGCTCGGCGAAATGCCCACGGAAACCGCCAAGCTAAATTCCCAGGGAGAGGGCGGCAGCAAAGCTCTCGACGGCGTGGAAGTTTCCAACCTCAATCCCGAAACCGCAAAGGAGCTGGGCCTGCCGTCCAGCACCACCGGCGTTGTCGTCAACGGCGTGGATCCCTCCAGCAAGATGGCGGAGTCTGGTCTGCGCCGCGGAGACGTAATTCAGGAAGTAAACCACCAGTCTGTAAAGAATGTCTCTGAGTTCCAGAGCGCGCTTAAGAAGGGTGGCGACGAGCCGCTCCTGCTCGTCAATCGCGGCGGTCGAACGCTGTACGTCGCTGCGTAATTCCTGAGCTTCCGCGGAGGACTCTGTGCCAGCCATCAAAGGCTGGCGCAGAGGCGGAAGCGACGCCGCAAGCCGCGCGCGAGAGCTAGCAACATTTCTCCACCAAAGAAAGAAAGAGTAGAAGCAAATGAAAGACCGCAAGATTCGCATTAAGACCAAAGATGAGACCAACGTGATGACCGAAGACATCCGCCGCCGTCTCGACCTCATCGACAAAGATTTGAATATGAAGCTGGAAACCCTCGATTACATTTTGACGGGATCTAAAGACTATCCCGAAGAGTTTCACCAGCTCTACCTCCAGCCACTCTTGGAATCGGGCCTCTCTCTCGAAGATTCCTTCTCGCTTTTGGTCGACGGCGTTCTCCGTCCCAACTGACTTCCTGCAATCCGGCCGTCCAGCTTCTAACCGGATTGCCCTCCGCCCGAAAGAAAAGCCCCGCCTGGAGCAATCCAGGGGGGCTTTTTGTTTAACTCGACCCCTTTCCCCCCTGTCCGACGGTCCAGTCCGGCCTGTCCTTTCCCGCCCGCCCGGGCCCTGTACCGCTGTCGCAACCAGTTATTGCGCATGTAGGCACAGCCCGGTCCGTGTGTATTGATAGCCCCCAAATAGTTACAGTACTCTCAGTCCTAACGGTGGAGGAGAACGCCCGGCTCGCGTTTTTTTGGGGCTCGCTCTGCGCTCCCGCCATTGTCCTGAAGAGTCCGGACGTCGCGCCATCGATTGCATGCTCGCACCGAAACGCGTTGTTGCCGGCCATCGCCTGTGAGGGGCGAAGTATGAAGGAGAAAAGAGTCTCTATGATGCCCGCCAAAAAGATATTTGCTCTTGCCTGCTTGACCCTGACTCCGCTGATTCTTGCCTCGTGCAGCGGTATTCCCGGTGGTAACAGCGGCGGAGGCGGTAGCACCACTCCTCCCACGTCGGGTACGTATACGATCGGCGGTACGGTGACCGGCTTAACCGGGACCGGTCTAGTTCTGACCAATAACGGTGCGGATAACCTTACGATCAATCCCGGAACAGGCACCGTCAGCTTCACCTTCAAGACGGCTGTGGCGAAGAACGGGGCATACGCCGTTGCGGTAGCCACGCAACCCAGCAGTCCGTCGCAGACTTGCACGGTGGCCGGCGCCACAGGGACGGCGACAGCGAACGTCACCTCGGTTGCGGTGACTTGTGCCACAGCCACGGTCACGATCGGCGGAACGGTCACCGGTCTGAGTGGCGCGGGATTGGCGCTACAGAATAACGGTGGAGATAATTTGACGGTCACGGGTACCGGCACGGTCCAGTTCACGTTCCAGACTCCATTGACCTTGGGTGGCGCTTATAACGTCACGGTGCTGACACAGCCAACCAACCCCACACAGATCTGCAGCATAACCAATGGCTCGGGAGTGGCCACGGCCAATGTCACGAACGTCAGCATCACTTGCTCGTCGAAATTCTCCATCGCTGGAACGGTAAACGGCTTGACCGGTTCAGGATTAATGTTGCAAAACAACGGCCTGGACAATCTACCCGTCAGCGGGACCGGAACGCAGCAATTCACCTTCCCGACCCTCGTACCGGGCACGTACAACGTTTCCGTCCTCACGCAGCCAAGCAACCCCACGCAAACCTGCCAGGTCACCAATGGCACGGGGACCGCCACCGCTAATGTCACCAACGTAACCATCACTTGCTCTACAGGTTTCCCGATCGGTGGCACCATCAGCGGATTGACCGGCGCCGGATTGGTGTTACAGGACAATGGGGGAGACAGTCTGACCGTTGTCGGCACCGGGAGTGTTAAGTTCACGTTCCCATCGTTAGTAACAGGAGCCTACGCCGTTACGGTGAAAACCCAGCCGTCCAATCCCGCCCAAAGTTGCACCGTCGGCGCAAACGGCACGGGAACGGCCGCCGCCCCCGTCACCAATGTCCTGATCTCTTGTGGGTCCGTCTACACTGTTGGCGGAACTGTATCCGGGCTTCTCGGCTCGGGATTGACGCTCGAAGATACCATAGGTACCGTGCTCGACCAGCTTCCTGTCACCGGCACCGGCGCGGTCAACTTCAATTTTGCCATTCCCGCGCCCATCAACTCCACCTATACCGTCAGCGTGATTACCCAGCCCACCAACCCCGCGCAGAATTGTTTCGTCAACAATGGCACAGGAAAAATAACCGGCACCGTTAACACCGTTCAGGTGGTCTGTCAGCAGCCCGCTTGGACCATCAGCGGCACACAGGTCGGTTTGGTGACCCTCAAATACGACGGCACTCCGCTCACTGGCGGATATACGGAACTCATCAACAATGGCGGCGATAACATCTTTGTTAGCGGCAACAATGTTGGTTTTCACTTCCCGACCGGCGTGACCAACAACGGAAAGTACAACGTGAACGTATTTCTGCAACCGACCAGCCAGACTCAGGGGTGCAGCACGTTCTACTATTTGGGAGTCGCCACAGCCAACGTGGACAGCGTCATTGTCGATTGCCAGCACAACGACTGGGCATGGATGTTCGGGCCAGATACTGCCGGCACCTACGGCGACTACGGCCTTTCAAACCTTCCACCTCCGCCAGCTCCGGCTGCAGATCTGAACACCCCGGAGGAAGAGATTTCGGCGTCACTTGGTCGCAACCAGGGATAGAAAATCGCAAATGGCTATTTGGCGGGTGGGGCCTGCCTACGCAGGGGGCGAGTCCGCCATTGCTTCCCTCCTTTATGGATGATCTGTGGGTGTTTTTGCCTGGGGCCGGCACCGGCGGCGGCGAGACCGGCATTTGGGTTCCGGCGAATCTACCGACCACGAAGGTAGTGACGCCATTGGGTTTGATCACGGTAACTGCCAACACTGTTCCCCTGCAAGTTACGGATTCAGATAGCCGTCTTAATAACTCCTCCACCACATATACGGACCTGACCAGTGGGGACGTCATCACCAACTATGTTCCAGCCGTACCGGGAGCGCGTTGGGGCAGCGTTTCCTGGACCGACATCGCTACTGGGAATTTCTATTTGTTTGGCGGGCAAGGCCATGCAGCTTCCGGCCACGGTGGGTTGTTGAATGACCTCTGGAAATTCGTGCCCGACCACTATGATGTATCGGCCCCCAACTATGTGGGGTCCTACACATACTTGGGGTCCTGGACGAACCTTAGCGGCTTCGCAACCGCCAACGTGACCGGTATTTACGGCACACAAGGCTCCGCCTCAAACTCGAACCTGCCCGGTGGTCGATGGGGCGCGGCCTACTGCACGGATAATAGCGGCACACTATGGATGTTCGGCGGACAGGGATACGACTCCGCAGGCAACGTCGGACTCTTGAACGACCTCTGGATGTATCAGGGTGGGCAATGGACGTGGGTAGGCCCAGGCAAACTCCAGCACCTCGCAGAACAACGGCGTTTACGGCCCACTTGGCACGCCAGGCACAGGAAACTATCCTGGAGGCCGCCAGACTGCGGTCCTGTGGGCTGACAATAACGGGAACTTGTGGTTGTTCGGCGGGCTCGGTCTTGATTCCGTCGGAACACAGAATCCAGGAAACGCCGGATCGCTTCCCGACGGCAGCACTCCGGAAGGCGCTCTCCTCAACGACCTCTGGCAGTACAACATCGCCACCCAAGAATGGACGTGGATGTCTGGCGGTGGCGCAACCGGCCTCGCACAGCAGATTGGCGTTTATGGTTCCCAACAGGTTCCGGCGGCTGGGTTCTATCCAGGATCACGCTGGGGTTCCTCAGGGTGGTCTGACAGCAATGGAAACCTCTGGTTCTTCGGCGGATGGGGCTATGCCTCGTCGCTCGCGCAGAGCACTGGATTCCTCGATGACATCTGGGAATACCATACTACTGGGCCAAACATGGGGTTGTGGACGTGGTGGAAGGGCTCGAGCAACGTCAACGAGGCGGGTCAATATCCAACGTATCTTCCCGTCCAGTACGGCGTTCCGTTTGTCAACATCCAACCAGGCGCCCGCCGCGGCGTGGCTCTCTGGCAACAGGACGCCACGGACAATGTTTGGATGTTCGGCGGCCAAGCCTTCGACTCCATCGGAGCCAACGGCTACATGGGCGAAACCTGGACATACTTGCCGTTTCCCTACTAAACCATCACTGAGAGGCTGACCATAGTAGTGGTCAGAGATCTCTCAACTAGAATCTGAAGAGAAACAGCCGGGACGCGAATCGTCCCGGCTGTTTCTCTTTTTTGGGCTGATGATCCCGGCGAGCCGCGCCGGTTCCTCTGCAAGTCGCCACGGGGTTGAAGTTCACCCCTGCCACCTGATTGATTCTCCGCGGCTCGATTTCGGCTATCCTGTCTTTCCATACGCATTCCGCGGAGCTTCTCCTTGTCAGTTGGTACGCCACAATCCGATTCGCGCGCCGTCACTCTTCCGTCCGCCACGCGCTTTGCCGCTCCAACGCACTCCTCCTGGCGCGGCGATCTCGTCCCTCTTTTCGCCATTGCACTTTCCACCCTGCTGCTCCACTTCCTTACCGGCAATCGCTACGGCTTCAATCGCGACGAACTCTCTCTCCTCGACGACGCCCGCCACCTCTCCTGGGGTTACGTTGCCTATCCTCCCGTCACGCCACTCTTCGCGCGCCTTTCGCTCCTGCTCTTCGGCACTTCGCTTCCCGGCTTCCGGTTTTTCTCCTGGCTTGTGCAGGCCGTCGCCGTCGTCCTCACGGGCCTCATGGCGCGCGAACTTGGCGGCTCCCGTCGCGCGCAAATCATCGCCGCTCTCGCCGCTGTTCCATTTTGCCTCGGCGGCGGCGCGCTCATGACCTACATCTCCTTCGACTACCTATGCTGGGTCCTCGCCGCCTACTTCGCTCTTCGCCTGTTGAAGACCGGCGACCCGCGTTGGTGGCTCGGCATCGGCGCCGCGCTTGGCCTCGGCATGCTCACCAAATACACCATGGGCTTCTTCACCCTCGGCATTGTCGGCGCCGTCTTGCTCACGGATGCGCGCTGCTACCTGCGCAGCAAATGGCTCTGGCTGGGCGTTGCTATTTCCATTCTTCTTTTCCTTCCCAATCTCCTTTGGCAGGCGCGGCATCATTTTGTCTCGCTTGATTTTCTGCGTTTCATCCATGAACGCGACGTCCACGAAGGCCAGACCTCCGGCTTTCTCCCCGACCAGGTCGAACTCGCCCTTCTCGCATTTCCCCTCGCACTCGCCGGGCTCTACTATTTCTTCCTTAAAAATTGCCGCTTTCGCATGTTGGCCTGGATGTACCTCATCCCCCTTGCGCTCTTCCTCATCGCCCAGGGACGCGGCTACTACCTCGCGCCCGCGTATCCCATGTTGTACGCTGCAGGTGCTGTGCTGCTGGATGATTGGATCGCAATGCTGCAAGCAAGCCGCGCGAAAGTGCTACGCGTCGCCATCTTCTCCGCGTTGCTGATCGATATCACCATCGCCATCGCCTTCGCTTTGCCGACTGCTCCGATTGGTTCCCCGTGGTGGCAGTTCGCCACCAAGGTCAACGGCACTTTGCGCGAAGAAATTGGCTGGCCCGAATTTGTCGAGACCGTCGCAAAAATCCGCGACACACTGCCCGCCGAAGATCGCGCAGGCCTCGGCATCCTGGCGGGGAACTACGGAGAGGTCGGCGCTCTCAATCTTTATGGGGAACGTTATGGCCTGCCGCGCGCCATCAGTGGCGTCAACTCTTTCTGGGAACGCGGCTATGGCGACCCGCCTCCCGAAACGCTAATTGTCGTGGGCTTCCCGCCCGAGTGGGTGGACTCTCAGTTCGCATCGTGCCAACTTGCCGGCCACCCGTGGAACCGCTACGGCACCGCCAACGAAGAAACCATCGAGAATCCCGACATGTTCGTCTGCCGCGGCCTTCGCCAATCCTGGCCCGCCTTCTGGCAAAATTTCCAGTCCTTCCGCTAACCGATCCGTTGTTGGCCTTTCTGGCTTGCACCGCCTCCTTGAGAGTCGTCGTGATGACGTCCGTTTTTCGGGGAGGGCGCGGCGCAACGGCTTGCGGACAACTCTCATTTCGTCATTCCGAACGGAGTCCGCGGAGTGAGGAATCTCTCTCTTCCTGGATTTCGCCATGGAGAAATTCTCAATCACCTCACATCGCAGCCGAAGGCTGATCCGTCCCTGCATTCCGCCGAGCCCAGTACCGGTACAGCGGCAGCCCCGCCAGAATCAGCAGCAGACCAATCGTCGAACGCCCCGGCCGCTGAAACCAAATATTCACGGTCAGTGCTAACGCCCCCACGACAAACAATCCCGGCACCCACGGATACCCCCAGCAGCGATATGGCCGCGGCATCGCAGGTTCTGTCTTCCGCAAACGAAACAGCGCCATGACCGCCAGCCCGTAAAAAATCCAGCCCGCAAAGATATAAAGGCTTGTCAACTCTTCGAACGTCCCCGACAGCGCCATCACGCTCGCCAACGTGCCCTGAAAAATCAGCGCGCGTCCCGGCGTGCGATATTTCGGATGGATCCCATCGGCAATCTTGAAAAATATTCCATCGCGTGCCATGGCGTAAGGCACACGCGCGCCGCTCAGAATCGACGAGTTCATCGAACCCAGGGCGGAAATCACCATCGCCAGCGTAATCCACGTCGCCGTGCCGTGGCCGATCACCCGCGCGAGCACATCCGACGCCACGTGTTGTGAGTTCGCCATTTCGTTGAACGGCAGCACCTTCAGGCACGCCGCGCTGAACAATATATACACCAGCGCCACGAACGCCACTCCGCCCACCAGCGCGCGCGGAAAATTCTGTTGCGGGTCCGCCACCTCCGATCCCACCAGATTCAAATCCTCCCAGCCGTCGTATGCCCACAGCGCCGCCGCCAGCGCCGCAAGGAACGCGGTCAGCAGCCCAGCGTTCACCGCCGATGGCCAGATGGGATCTCCCGCGTGCGTCGCGCTTCCCGGAAGCAGAAACGCCACGCCAATCACAATCACCACGCTCACTACTTTGATCGCGGTCAGGAACACTTGCACTCTTCCACCGAACCGCACACCTAGATAATTCACGCCCGTCATCATCAACAGCCAGAACACCGCGAAGGGTTGCGCCCAGGTGAACACGAAATCGTACGGGGGAATCCATTGCGTAAGTCTCGGAATGGCTATGTGCACTGTGAAAATGGGCGCGGCCACTGCTGGAAGAAAAAACGCCAGGAAGCGCATCATCCCTGCTGCAATCGACGCCGCGGATGACGGCCTACCCACAATCGAGTGCATCCATCCGAACAAATATCCCCACACTGGCCCGAATCCACGCCGCAGATACGCATACTCCCCGCCCGCTTCCGGAATCGCCGCGCCCAACTCTGCGTACGACAACGCCCCAAACAGCGAAAGCAATCCGCCCACAATCCACGCGACAAACACGACGGAGATGCTTCGCCCTTCGCGCGCCATTTCCGCCGGCTTCAGGAATATTCCTGTGCCGATCATTGTGCCCACAACAATGGCCGCCGAAGCCCACGGACCCAGTCCTCGCACCAGTTCTAGGCGCTTTTCGCTCATACCCCTCCCGTTTGGAGTGCGGTGGCCCGCCACCGCTTTTCCAACGTCAAATTTTCACTTCAACTTGTCACCGCGCAATCACCCTAATCGCCATCACCGAAATTTGTCATCCCGCCTGCCCTGGACGCATTCAGTGAAGGGAGCGAAGCGAGGGATCTGCCTTTCTTCTGATCACCGCACTACATTCTCAAGCAGCACGCACTCCTTCAGGCGACGCCCGACTCGCAATCGCCCCCGCCGCAAAAGTCACGCACGATCCAATCATCCAGTACCAGGTAAACGCCACGCTTGTGAACCGCGCGACCAGCAGCACCGCCGCCAATCCCACAATCATGCCGGCCAGCGACCCGTTGGAATTCGACCGCCCATCGAACGTGCCCAACAAAAACAATCCCAGCAAACATCCGGATGTAAACGATACGATGGTCAGTCCCGCCTCCAACACCGGCCCCCAGTGCACCAGTCCCAAAAAGATCAGCACCACGCCCCACACCAACGTCATCCGTCGCGATAGCTTCATGAATTTTTCTGGATCGCGGGTGTGGCCCCTCAGCGCCGCAAAATCCATCACGCTGCTCGCCGCCAGCGAGTTCAACGATCCGCTCGCATTTGACATTGCCACGGCCAAAATCGCTGCCAACAACAATCCCGCCAGCCCCGTGGGCATTTCGCGCACCAGAAACAGCGGCAGAATGCGATCCGTCGACTCCCCGGGAGCCAGCAACGGCGTGTGTTGCGCGAACACATACAACAGCACTCCCACAAGCAAAAACACCGTGAACTGGAACAACACGATGAATCCGCTGCTCAACAGCGCCTTCCGGCTGTCTTTTTCGTTTCGCGCGGCCAGCAACCTTTGCACGATGGTTTGATCGGTTCCGTGCGTCGCCATGGTCAGGAACGCTCCGCCAATCACGCCGGACCAGAACGTATACTTCGTCGCCAGATTTCGCGAAAAATCCAGGAATTGCAGTTTGTTCCCAGCGGCCGCGGCCACCTGCGTCACTTCGTTCCACCCGCCCGGAATGCGGTGCAGCAACAAAAACAGCGTAACCAGGCTCCCCGAAAGATACAGCAAAAACTGCGCCACATCCGTCCAGATGACGGCCTTCATTCCGCCTTCAAAGGTGTAGAAGATCGTCAGCGCCATCACGATCACCACCGCCAGGCGTTCCGACGTTCCCAGGGCCACGCTCACCACCAGCGCAATCGCCGATATGCGCACTCCTTCCGCCAGCGCGCGCGTCACCAGGAATGTCATCGCCGCGATCGACCGCATGCGCGCCCCGAATCGCTTCTCGATCAGCGCATAGGCGGTCAGATAATCCCCGCGAAAATAGCCCGGCAGCAGAATAATCGTGATCAGCACGCGTCCCACAATGTAGCCAAATACCAGCTGCAGAAACGTGAGATTCCCGCCATAGGCAAGTGCCGGCGTGCCAATGATCGTCAATGTCGAGGTTTCCGTGGCCACGATCGAAAACGCCAGCGCCCACCACGGCGCGCTCCTTCCGCCCAGGAAATAATCGCGCACATCCTTCTGCTGCCGCCGAAAACGCAATCCCAGTGCGGTCACGCCAAGCAGATAGACAATCACGATCACCAGATCGAGCGGATGGATATGCATGCGTTGTGCCGCGCGACAATTTGTGACCTCGCCGCGAAGTGTTTTGAGAATAGTGGCGGACGTACCAAGCGTCAAGGAAGCTCTGAACGCGCGTTGCTCATCTGCCGCTACGTGTTCAGCAACTTTGTTACGCCGCCGCTGCGAAAACTCCTCCGCTCGCGTATTCTTGTTTCATGAAACTGGCTCTCGGCTTCGACGGCGGCGGCACCAAAACTCACTGTGTCCTGATCGATGCGCAAGGCCATATCCTCGCGGAGAGCCGCAGCGGCCCTTCCAATCCCATGCGTGTCGGCTTTGGCGGCGCCATGGCATCCGTGTGCGACGGCGCGCGCCTCGCTCTGCAAACCGCGGGCGTTTCCATCGACGACCTCGCCGCCATCTGCACCGGCAATGCCGGTACCGGCCAGCCGGAAGCCTCCGAGAGAATGCGGACGCTGCTTTCCCAGGAATTCCCTGGGGCCCTCGTGCGCATCTGCACGGACCTGGAACTCACTCTCGAAGCGGCCGGTGATGGTCCCGTAGTCGTTCTACTTGCCGGAACAGGTTCCGCTGCCGTCGGGCGCGACCACGCCGGGCAGCTCGTGCGTATCGGTGGTCACGGCCCGCTCGTCAGCGATGAAGGCAGCGCCTACGATGTCGGCCGTCGCGCCGTGATGACGGCCATGCGCGCGTTCGAAAAAAAAGAGCAGGACTCGCCGCTTGGCGATCGCATCCTCGGTGAACTGGGCTTTGCCTCATGGGGGGAGTTGCAAGCCCGCGCCGTCGCCGCTCCCGATGACGTGTTTCCCAGAGTGTTTCCCATCGTCGCTGCTGCCGCCGAAACTGGCGACCTCGCCGCGCGCCAGCTCCTACAACTCGCCGCCGCAGATCTAGCATCGCTTGTCCATGATCTTGTTGAGCGCCTTCAGCTTCGCGATCAAACATTTCTTTTGGTCAAAAGCGGCGGCATGCTTTGTCGCTCCGCCTATTTCGACCAGTTGATCGATCAGCGCCTTCGCGAAGCGGCACCGAACGCGCAATTCGGCGCCTTGGCCATGACACCCGGCGAGGCTGCGGCGCGCATTGCTCTCCGGCTTTTGTCTAGACAACACGAGGAAGGGCAGCATCATGGCGGAGCTTGAGCAGGATCTTCAGCTTGCCCGCACCGCCTCCGGCGACGAACTCGTCGCACTGATCTATCATGCCAATCCCGCGGTGCTGTTGGCGCTCCTCGAGAATCCCGCGTTCGACGACACAACCCTGTGTCTTCTCCTGGCTCGCAAAGATCTGCCCGCCGAACTTCTCGAAGAAATTGGCTCGCGCAAACCTCGGCTGAAAACCTATGCCGTCAAGCGCGCGCTCCTTTTTCATCCTCGCGCCCCTCGGCTCGTCTGTCTGCGGCTTTTGCGCGATCTCTACCTCATGGATCTTGTGCAATTTACCCTCTCGCCCTCGGTTTCGCCGGAACTCAAGCGTCACGCCGAAGAGCAGATCCTAGCGCGCCTGCCGCAACTTCCCCTCGGGCAGAAAATCACCTTGGCGCGGCGCGGCCCCGCGCGTATTGCGGGAGCATTGCTCGCCGAAGGCCATTCTCAGGTCCTGCCTGTTGCGCTGGATAATCCCTACCTAACCGAAGCGCAAGTGTTGAAGGTGCTGGCGCGTGAAAAAGTCTCTCTCCCGGTTGTTCAGGCCTTGGCGGCACATCGCAAGTGGTCCCACGCGTACAACGTGCGCCTTGCTCTGGTCCGCAATCCCTGCGCGCCTCTCGCCACCGTTCTTGCGTTTCTGCCGGAACTCACTGTCAACGATCTCCGCGAACTCGCGGCACCTGGCATTGTCCCCGCCAATTTGCGCAATTACCTGCAAGCCGAAGTCCAGCGCCGCATGCGCGCTTCCAAACAGTCTTGCTCTAAATCGTCCTAGTGTTGACGCGCCTCATGCCTTTGTAGCGGCCGCCTCCCGAGGCGCGGTTTTACATGTAGCGCTGGCTTTTGTGCCAGCTGTAATGACGCTGGCAAGCTCAACACCCCACGCGCCCTTATCCTTTCTCCTTCAACCGCAAAATCATGAACGCCCCAACAAAAAACAATACCGCCGAAAACGAAAACGCGGCCTTCACCGAAACCGCCGCCCACAAAAATCCCACTACCATGCTTGACACAAAATCTCCCACCGCATTCACTGCCGCTAACGTCCCAAACGCCATTCCGTGCTGCTCCCTCGGTAGCAATTCCGCCGCCAGCGAATCCTCCAGCGCCTCTTCTGTTCCCACATATAGTCCCGCCAGCACGAAAATCAAGCCCAGCAACCACAGTGAACTCGGCGCCGCCATCAAAAAGACCGCCGTCACGCCCGCCAGCGCATAGCCGCCTGCAAGAATTATTTTCCGGCGCGGCACATGATCGCTGATCCAGCCGCTCACATACGCCGATCCGGCATAAAACACGTTGTGCAATGTATAAAGGCCGATGGCAATGCTCGCCGCTCGCGCCGTCCCTTGAGCTGGCGTCAGCATTCGTGTGGCGTACAGAATCAGCAGCGTGTGCGAAAAATCGCCCGATCCGAATATTCCTACACCTAACAAAAACTCGCGAAACGATGCCGGCAATTCCTTCAAGCCGGTCCAGAACGATTGCTGTTTCCGCGTCGCGATCGGCCGTTCCCGCACCAAAAACCAGAAACTCGCCACCGCGATCATTCCCGGCAACAGCGTCCACAGAAACACCGTGCGATACGAATGGTGCGTCACTCGCAACAGCCCCATCGCGGTCAGCGGCCCCGCGATGGCCCCCAGCGTGTCCATCAGCCGTTCCAGCCCGAATGCCCGGCCGTACGAGGAAGGCGAAACATTTGCCGCAAGCAATGCTTTCCTCGCCGGTGAACGCACGCCGCGCCCCAGCCACGCGACGGCGCGCCCCATGAGCACATGATATGCATGCGTCGCGAAAGCGAACGACGCCGTGGCCAGCGCTGTGACCGCGTATCCGAACGCCGCCAGCGGTTTGCGGCGCTTTAATCGGTCTGTATAGTAGCCTGCACTCAGCTTCGCGAAGCTCGACAGCCCGTCTGCGATTCCTTCGATTGCCCCCAGCCAACCCGGGCCCGCGCCAATCACGGCCAGGAACGCAGGCAGGACCGCCGTCGCGGTTTCGTGGCTCCAATCGCTGAACAAGCTCGTCAGCCCCACACCCAGCACGGTGCGGTTGAGCCAGCCCCTGCCTTCTTCTACGAGTTTGTTTTCTTGCGAATTCACAGACGCCCGTGTACAGGTCTCGGCGCATTTCAAAAACGGAACGAGTAATCCCTTATCGCCGCGCGGCTCGGTACAAAATCACGCGCACTTTTTCGAGCGTGATCAATCCGCCTTCCACCATCTCATCCAGCCGCGGCAAAATTTGATCGATGCGTTCCTGCGATTCGATCACCTCCAGAATAATCGGCAAGTCCTGAGAGAGCCGCAGCAATTTGTCCGTGTGATACACGCTGGAGCCGCCGTACCCCCCCACCCCGCGCAGCACCGTCACCCCGGAAAACCCTTCCTTGCGTAGCATCTCCACAATCGCCTCATGCAGCAGTCTGCCGTGCCATTTGTCCGACTCGCCGATGTGTATCCGCATCAACGTTCGTTCGCCCTCAAATTTCTGATGTGTCATGTCGGCTCCTAGAACCGATTCGCCAGGTGGATTCCCGCCACCGACAGCAAAAGCCCAAAAATCACGCTGCTAGCCACATACGTCGTAGCGCGCAGCCACTCGCCTGATTCCAGCATCTTCGCCGTTTCCCACCCAAAGCTCGAGAACGTTGTGTACCCGCCGAAAAATCCCACCGCAATCGCCACGCGCCACTCTGGCGGGACGATCATGCGGTTCAGTGTGACTTGCCCGATCAGCCCCAACAGAAAGCAGCCCGTCAGATTGATCAGCAGCGTGCCAAACGGAAATGTGCTGCCCATCCTGATCTGCACCAGGCCTTGCAGGCCGTAGCGCGCCAGCGTCCCCACCGCTCCAAACACGGCAATCAGCAATAATCGCAAGGTTTCTCCTCTCCTCTTGCCGCGGCCTCGATAACAAAAAACTCCTGGCGCCGCGCGGCATCCAGGAGTCATCAGTCCCCGCTTCTCGCCGGGACGGTTCGTGGCGAACTCCATCGCCATCTCATTTTCCAGTTCAGTTTATCCGCCACCTCCAGATGGTACAAGCGTAACGTCGCGCCTGGACGCCATCTCGCCACGGTTTTCGCGTCGGCACCGGTTCTTTCTTATTTCTTCAATGTAGCGCTAGCTTTTATGCTGGCCCCGGGGTTGCTCCGTTTACTTCACCGGAGTTGCTGCGGGGGGCGATGGCGGCACAGCCTTCGGCTGCACCGCAATCTTCTCCAGATGCCCAATATTCTCGGTCACCACCAGATCCGCGCTAATCGTGTCCCCCGGTTTCAGCCCGGCGATTTGCTGCCCATCGGCAACTTTGTAATCCATCGTCATCGCCGGCATGAATCCAGGAATGTCTCCGTGCTTCAGCAAAATCATTTGAGTTGGGACCTCCACGGAAATCACCTCGCCTGAGACCGGGTAGTGCTTCGCCTCGTCCTTGTGGCATCCCGCGAAAAACAATCCACACGCCACCAAAACAATCATCAGCAATCTCTTCATCTCCGCTCCTCAATAATGAAATCGCCAGCGAATCTGCGCTGCCATCATTCGTGGGTCCGCGTAGTGCGACCCGCCGAACGTGTTGCTCGTATCCAGCATATACCTCTGATTCGTAATGTTCGTCGCTACAAACCGCACCGTGAAATTCTCGCCGAAATTCTTTCCCAACGACAGATCCAACGTGTAGTAACTCGGCAAATGGCTCGGCCCATCTCCATTCAGGAATCCCGAACCATAATTGATCGTTACCGCCGCAAAACTGCGCCAAGGCAGGTCGCTTTCCATGCCTGCAGAAAACGTGTTCCGCTGGTCGTGGTCCAGATAAAAATTCCCATTTTCTGGCGGCGTAAAATTTGTCAATCCACCCGTTATCGCTCCCACGCCTTGCGCTTTTTGGTTCGAGTACACGACGTGTGCCCGGTAGCGCTTCAGCAGCAGCGGAGAACGCACCGTCGTTTCCAATCCGCTGATCACTGCCCCCTGTATCGTCAGCGGCAAAAAAATGTTCGAGTTCCCCAGCGAATCGTGATCGAAGAAGTTCCTCGCCGAGGTGTGAAAATACGTTTCGCTCAGCGCCCACCCCCGTATTGGAATCGTGACCCCGTATTCCTGCTGGATGTCCCGCTCGCCGTACAGTGGCAGAAATCCACATCCGCCGCACCCCGTGTTACCGATCAGCGAGCCAGAAACGGTATCCAGCGGCGGCGCCTGGTAATAATAGGAATACGCCGCGCGCACGATCCACTTCAGCTTCGGGATCTGGATGGCCGCGCCGATTCGCGGGTCTGTCGCATTCTCCGCAATCTGCCCGTCAAAATGCGTGTACCGCAGCCCGCCCGTCAGCGTCAGCCAGGAAGTTGCCTTGAACTGGTCCTCTACGAACAGCGCTTCCAGGTTCCCCGTAGGCTGCACGCGCTGGCTGAAAAAATTCCCCGAGCCATCATTGGCGTAAATGGAAAAAAACGAATTGTCCTGCTGCGCGAACGCATAAATTCCCGCCCGCACGTTGTTTCGTTTGTTTACCCAGGAAACCGTCGCTTGCCCGCCCTCGTAGTTTGATCCGCGATTGTCCGCCGCGGTTGGTACGTCTGTCGGCCCGCCCTGGTACACCGCGCGATTGAAGTGATAGAACGGCGACAACACGAACAGCAGTTCCGGACTGAAGGTGTGCACCCAGGTCCCAATCACGGCAATATCTTGCTCGCGCTGCCGGTCGTTGTAGCCAACCGTCGTTTGCTCCGCATCGTTCGGCACTTGAAAGTAGTCCAGCCGCACGCCGCCATCAAATCGCAACTGATCTTTCTCCGTGGGATTGTACAGCAGGGAAGTGAACCCGCCGCCGCCCATGGCCTGGTTATGCGTGTTCACCGGCGTTGGCGGTTCCAGTCCCCAATCCGTGTTGTTGCCGCTGACACTGGCGTAGTACGCGAACTTCTCCGTGTGATCCCCAAAACTGAGCCAGTCATCGGTGCCGTTATAGCTCCCGTAGCTGGCGATCAATTCCGCCTGCCTGTCACGCTCGAATCCGTTTTTCGGCGCCACATTGAACACACCATAGATCCGGTCGCCATATTCCGCCGCGTAGCTTCCCGTCTCGGCCTGCAGGTAGGAAACATCCTTCGGGTTGAACTGCGTTCCCACGTTCGACGCGATATTGGTGTTAGGAATGGGCACGCCGTCAATGGCCCAGGTCACCTGGTGTCCGCCGCGCACGTGCAGTTGGTCGTGAACCATGTACGCCCCCGGCACAAATTCCGTGATGATCTTGAAGCTGTTGCTGGCGTCCACTCCCGCGTATTTCGACATTTGTTCTTGATCGATGAACACATCTCTGCGCGGCGAATCCGGATTCAAATCTTCCGGTGACGCGGTCACCGTCACTTTTTCTGCCGTCGACGCCAGCGCCATCGCGTAGTGCAGCACCGGTGCGCTGCCCGAAACCACGAGTAAGGTTTGCGACTGGTCCACAAATCCCGGTGCCTGCACCGTCACCGTGTACTGCCCCAACGGCACAGCTTGAAATTCAAACACTCCATCCGCGTTGGTGTCGGCCTCTTGTTTGTACGCGGAATTGTTCGCCTGCAGCGTTACGTGCGCGCCGCTCATGGGTCGGTGCTGTGGATCGTGCACCACTCCCCGGACCGATCCAAAAACCGTAGCAATTACGCCCCCGGCTAAAACCGTGGCGAACGCTACCAATAACAAAAATCGTCGCAACATGAATCCTTCTCCATTGATCCGCGGCGAATCGCCCCGTTGTTTGCCCATGTAGCGGCCGGCTTCTGAGGCGGGCGCTTTGTCCCAGTCTTGATTCTTGTAGCTCACCCCTTCAGGGGTGAGGCAGTTTGCGTGTGCCGCCAATCGACAGCCAGCGAAAACGCCCCAAATTGTCATTCCGAGTCCCGTTCGCCTTTTGAACGGGGCGAGGAATCTGCTTGAGCCTTTTGATGGGAACCGCGAACGGACTACAGGAGAGAACCTTTAGGGGGAGGGGAAGGAGGTGCAAACACTTGCAAGACTTCTTCGTACTTCAAGGCTGCCGTCGAATTCACTGTCTCCGGCAACGCCGAAATCTCCACCGATTCCGGCAACACATATACGCTACTACTCACCAGGGATGCGCCTTCCTTATGGCAGCAAGACATGCTGCACGCCACCATCCCTGCGCCGCGCGGGTGCTCGCATTCCATATCGTTCTTCGTCGCTTCGCTTTTTCCGGGCGAGTTGGTCTTTCCGTGTCCGTGCACGGCGCACATATTCCCCATGCAGCACGCCGTTGCTCGCGCCATCCACGCCGACGCCCACATCGGCGCCGAAAGCAGCAATACAGCAAGCAGGCACACACACGCCCCAACCGTTCTTCCCGGAGCGATAGGAGCGTGGAGCGAACGACTCATAACGTGAGCTTCGAGAATACCTGAACTGCTTCCCACTTTCCATACTGCGCCTCCTTCGGCTCCTTCAGAGGCACGTGTCCAGCGAACCTAATTTCTTGTTGACACCCATCCTAGGCATAGGTAGTCTACCCCTGTGAAATCTATGCCTAAAAACGAGATGCCTTCCGGCGCACTCGTCCTCCTCATCCTCCGCGTCCTTCGTTCCGGCCCCCTTCATGGCTACGCCATCGCGCAACGCATTCACTCACTGTCCTCGGAAGTCTTGCGCGTGGAAGAAGGTTCCCTCTATCCAGCTCTCCAGAAGATTCTGCTCAAAGGTTGGGTCACCGCCGAGTGGGGCATCTCCGAAACTAACCGCAAAGTTCGCTTCTATCGCCTCACTGCCGAGGGTTACCGTCAACTGAAAGCGGAACTGTCCGAATACGATCGCGTGAATGCCGCCATCCAGGCCGTTCTGCGCACAGCCTGAAGGAGACATGCCATGAGTGAATTCTTTCGTCGTCTCCGCTACCTCTTCAACCGCCGCCGCTTCGACCAAGAGCTGGCTAACGACATGGAATTCCATCGCGAAATGGCTGCGCGTGAAGGCCGCCAGAATTTCGGCAGCACCTTGCGCCTGCGCGAAGACGCGCGCGAGGCCTGGGGCTGGACGTGGATCGACCGTCTCGCGCAAGACTTCCGTTTCGCCGCACGCATGTTGCGCAAGTCGCCGGGGTTCACCATCACCGCAGTACTCACGCTCGCCCTGGGCATTGGCGCGAACACCGCCGTCTTCTCTCTGGTCAATTCGTTTCTGCTGCGCCCGCTCCCGTATCCCCACGCCGAACGGCTGGTTAAAGTTTGGGAGCAGCTTCGCGTTCTGGGAATTAACCGCTTCAACACCCCCGTGGGAGACTTCGTCGACTACCGCAAAGACAATCATGTTTTTGAAGACATGGCCGCCGCCGAGGATGGCCACTTCCTCCTGACCACTGATCAACTCTCCCAGCGGGTTTTTGCGCTGAAAGTCACGGCCAATCTTTTCGAAATGATGGCTCTGCATCCCACGCTCGGCCGCCCGCTAGTGGATACCGACAATCAGCCCGGTCATGAACACGTGATTGTTCTCAGTGATGCAGTCTGGCGTGAGAATTTCGGCGCGGACTCCAACGTCCTCGGAAAGAACGTCATCCTCGATGGCCTAATCTACGAAGTCGTTGGCGTAATGCCCCGAGGCCTGCGATTTTCCATCGGCCAACCGGACCCTCCAGACGTCTGGGTGCCGCTTTCTCTGGGGCCGGATCCGAATCGCAATACAGGGCGTCTTCAAATCGTGGCGCGCCTGCGTGACGGCGTGACATTGGCTAACGCCCAGACACAAATGGACACCCTCGCCCACCGGATGGAGCAGGAGTATCACATCCAGATGGGCCCTCACGGCGAGGATCCCGGCTACGGTCTCTGGCTTGTGCCGCTCCGCGACGAACTCGTCGGCGATTTGCGCGAATCTCTCTTCCTGTTGCTCGGCGCTGCCGGGCTGATCCTGCTGATAGCCTGCGCCAATGTTGCCAACCTGATGCTGGCGCACGGAGTCAGCCGCGATCGCGAATTCGCCATTCGCATTGCGTTGGGCGCCAGCCGCGCCAGGCTGTTGCGTTTGCTCACCATCGAAGCTGCCTGCTTGGCCGCGATTGGAGGCCTCGTCGGATTCGCGGTGGCTGTTGCGCTTTCACGCCTTCTCTTGCTTTGGAGCCCCTTTGACGTGGCCAGGCTCCTTGGCGTAACGCTCGACCTCCGTTTGCTGGCATTTGCCTTCGCCGCAGCTCTCGTTTCGCTGCTGCTCTCTGGCGTGCTCCCGGCGCTGCTCATGCTGCGCAAAGGAGACTCCGTTGGCATGCAGACGCGCTCGCATCACGTGGTAGGTGACCGCGCGGGAAGAACGCCGCGTCAAGCCTTGGTGATCAGCGAGACCGCCCTCTCAGTCGCGTTGGTAATCTGTGCCGGGTTGCTGCTTCACAGCTTCGTGTTGCTGCGCCAAGTTCCCTTGGGATTCGATCCCAAGCAGACCCTTACGGCATGGATCGAGTTGCCAGCGTCCTATCAGACTCCCGTGCAGCAAATCTCTTTCTACGAGACGCTCCTCGACCGCGCTAAAGCCATTCCTGAGGTGCAAAGCGTTGCTACCACCACCATGCTGCCGGTTGCAGAGCAAGCTCGCCACAATCCCTTCAGCATTGAAGGACGGGCGTGGCAGCCCACGGGGCACGAGCAGGTCCCGCAATTCACGAACAATCAGGCCGTCAGCGCCGACTATTTCCGAACCCTGCACATTCCCTTGAAGCGTGGACGTTTGCTTACCGCGGGCGATCGCGACGGCACCCTGCCCGTCGCCGTCATCAACGAAACTCTGGTGCGCGGATTTTGGCCCAACGAGGATCCCATTGGTAAGCACATCCTCATCGGCGCACCCAGGCCGGGAGCCCCTTGGCTCACAATCGTTGGCGTGGTTGGCGATGTGCGCAGCAGTGGCGCAAACGCAGCACCCGCGCCGGAGTTGTACACTCCCCTGCAGACGCCGAGCGTCTCGACGGCGCTGGTTCTCCGCACTCGCACGTCTGATCCGGAAAAACTTGTCAGCCAGCTGCGCTCCGCAGTGGCCACGATCGACCGCGGCGTCGCTCTCTACGCCGTGCAAACTTACGACGACATCTTTGCGCAAACCCTTGGCCCTCGCCGCTACGAAATGCTTTTGCTTTCCAGCTTTGCCTGCCTGGCTCTGCTCTTGGCCGCCATCGGCATCTACGGCGTCATCTCTTATTCCGTGAACCAGCGTTCTCAAGAAATGGGCCTGCGCATGGCGTTCGGCGCAACCCCGCAGGACTTGAGCAAACTCGTGCTCCGCCAAGCGCTTGTTCTCTCAACCGTCGGCCTGCTCCTGGGAATCGCCCTCGGCCTGGCTTCTCATAAACTTCTTTCCTCCGCTCTGTTCGGCATCAGCTTCGTCGATCTTCCCGTCTACGTCGCGGTAGTCCTCATGATCCTGGCCGTCTCCCTATTGGCAGCCTACTTACCGGCCCGCAGAGCAGCCAGCCTCGATCCCATGACCACGCTCCGCGCCGAATAAGTTCGTCCATTTCGGGCATTTTCAAGTCGCTCTTGAAAAAACCTCCAATAAGTTGTTGTCATCCCGAGCGCAGCGAGGGATCTGCTTTTTCGCAAAGGTCCACGGAAAGGCGAGATATGGCTAGATTTTCTCCGACAAGTAGGCAAAGCGAGAAAGCCGGCCTTCTCCCGCAAGGTGCGCAGTCATTGCCAAGAAGTTCTGTTGCGCCTCGTATCTCTGGTCGCCTTCAATCTGCCGCACGGCGGTGCTTCTCGACTCACGCGCGGCGCGCCGCTTCTCCGCAACTATAGCCATGTTCGCGGTGACGTCTCTGCACTCAAGCAGTCGCAGGCCGGATTGGGCAATCACTTCTTTGTCGTAGTCCCTAGGGACAAACAGGAAGAACCCCACCGAGCTGCGCACGGCAATTTCTTCATTTGTCAAAGGCCCAGTCACGGTGACGGGATCCGTGAACAGTAGACGTCCCCCGGGCTTCAGCAAACGCGCCCACTCGGCAATCACCCGCGGTCGGTTGGGAAGATGGTTGATGGCATCAATACAGGTAATCGCATCGAAGCGCGCATCTGGGAAGGGCAATTGTTCGCCTGCGTTCACCACGTAAAATTCAGTCCGTTCTTGAAGGTTCCGCTCAGATGCCAATGACTTTGCAGTTGCGATAGCCTGTTCGTGGATGTCGATGCCTACAAGGGAGCAGCCCGTGCTTCCTGCTATCCGCAGGGCCGGCCCGCCCGAACCGCACGCAACATCCAGCAGCGTTTTCCCAGTGGAAAGATCAAGCCAGCTCAGAAACAAGTCCTGTTCTTCAGCGGTCAGCCAACTGTTCTGTCCAATATCATCACCGAAGGCGTCGCGACGAATCTCCGAGTACAGCTCGGTCTGGAAATTCCCATAATTGGCGTCGTAGTAGGTACCGGCCGCTTCACCTTTCGATTTAGCTGTTGGGTCCACTGAATCCTCCACTCAATTGCTCCGGCACCACTTCTTGCGTTCTCAGATGACTAGCTGGCAGACCAGCTTCCGCTTGATCGAGATCGCTCAGCTTCACATCGCGCGTTTCTCGGATAAACAGAAGCGCCAGCATCGCCACCACACAATAAAATGCGTAAATGACAGGAACGAAGTACCACCGATGGAAAACGTCCTGCCCGATCAGGCCCGCCAACAGCGAAGGAGCGATCATCCCGCCTAAAATGCCAGACAGATTGTAGGAGATACCTGCGCCCGAGTATCTAAACTTCGTCGGAAAGCTTTCCGAAGCCAGAATGGGTGCAAGCCCATGCAGCACTCCGATTCCGAAGAAGCTTATGGGGATCTGCAAGGCTATCACCAGCGCAATGTTCTTGCTCAGAACAGCCAGTACAAAGGGATAGGAGAGCAGCGTTGCCAAACCAATAGCGATGTACGCAGCCATCCTTCGCTTGCAGATGTCAGCCAAAGGCCCGCTCAGAAACACACCCAGAATATCCGCCACACGGCTTAGCATCAGAATTATTGCCACGGTTGACAGCGGAATACCGGCAAAGCGCATGAAGGAGATGAAATACGTTCCCGTCACGAACCCGTCCATGTGCATAAATGCAACGACCAAAGCCACCAGGATGATGGAACCAAAATGCTTCTGTAGAACCGTGAAACTGGGCAAATCGGCGAGCTGCCGTTGCTGCTTGAGCCGCTCGTACAGGGGGCTGTCCGCAAGCTTATACCGGGCGAAGAGCGCCGGAATTACGATGACCACGGAAAGCAGCATCGCGATTCGCCAGCCCGTGGTGGCGAAGGATTTGTTCATCACCAGCATCATGCCGCTTGCTGCGATGGCACCCAGGGGGACGCCGAGATTCGCCAGAGACATCCAAAATGCCCTGGAGCGTCGCTCCGCTCCAAATTCGGCCAGTAACGAAGAGGTGCCGCCGAACTCGCCCCCGATTCCGATTCCTTGCGCGATGCGCAAAACCACGAGGAGTATCGGGGCGGCGATCCCCAGCTTCGCATAACCGGGCAAAAGCCCGGTCAAGCATGTGGTGACTCCGACGATCGCAATGTTGAGCAAGAAGGAGAACTTTCTCCCCATGCGATCGCCGAGGTGGCCAAAGATGAACGCTCCGACGAGACGCGCTGGAAACCCCGCACCGAATGCTAGGTAAGAAAGCACCAGAGCTTGTGCGGGAGGCAAGTTAGGAAAAAAGATTGCGGGAAATGCACTGGCCGCTGCGTAGCCATAGATGAAGAAATCATAAAATTCGACGAATGCACCCGCTGTTGCCGAGAAGGCGACAATCGTCAAGGCGCGAGTGTTTGCCCCTTGGCTTTCCCTTACCGGCATCGGGCAACTCCGTAACTTCCCAGAGCGTGAAATGTGCGGATCCGGTCGCTATTTTCGCTGGTTCGCTCTTGGTCTGGAAAGGCTACTGGAATCTACCCAGGCGGTCAATTGGCGCGTGCTGGGCGCAGGACCGGCCACGCGGAAACTAGCCCACTGCCCAACGATTCTCGGGCACCAACTCCCCGCCTCTCTTGACTTGCCGTTTCTCACGCCGCAAACTCAGTTCATGCCACACACTTATCTACTATTTGATTTCGCTACCGACGAAGAAAAAGCTCAACTCGCTCGCCACAAATTGGAAACCTGGAAGCAAGCCTTCCGCCTAGACAAAAAGCTCCTCTACAAATTCGACCGCGCAACTTCCGGCGATGGCGCCGAACCCTCCGTTGAAGAAAAGCCGGCTAAACCTGCAAAGGAAGCCAAAGCCAAGGGCGTCGCAAAATCCAAATCGAAATCCGAAGCAAAATCCGGAAACGCAGAACCCGACACCCCCGACACTAAGGAAGCCACTTTGGCAGAGCCTGTGAAATTGCTAATTCGACTGGATTTCTCCAGCCACGAAAAGCTTTCCGAGCAGCGCTGGGTGGATCGGATCCCCACCGAGGACCCCTTCCAGGCCGCTTCCCCCAAGGTCATCAAGCCCAACGACACGGAATTTGCCGATACCGAAAAGCAATTCGAGGATTTGGCCTAATCGGCACTCCGTGTCATGCTCTGGCCATCAGGTTTCGCAATCGGCACAGGTGGTAAGCAGCTCCGGTGAAGGTAAACAGCCACCCAACCTTCTCGATCCCTCGCAACTTCACTTTCTTTTGCATCCCGACCATCTTCATCCACCCGAACGTTTGCTCAACTCGTTTTCGTTTCCTCTGACTGCTCTCATACGCCGGCGTGCCGCGTGGTCCGTTGATCCACCGCACTCCTGCGGTTCGTATCGTTCTGCGCCACATGCGGGGTGATGTTCATTCCAGGAAGTTCTCGGACCAATTCCTGCGTGTCGTAATTCTTGTCTCCAGCCAAAGTCACGCGCTTCCCGGCGGGGATGTCTCCGCCATCAGCATCGCGCGAAAAATACCATTCACAACAAGCCGCTAGTCTAGTACCTCCGTTTTGCACAACCCCCTAATTGCCGTATTGTCTATTCTTCGGCTACCTCCGGTATAATAAGAACTCGCGGCCAAATTACTCCATTCCAACTCGAGGTCAGACTGAATGGCGGTACAAACTCGCGTCAAAGTGGCCAGGATGGAATCCACCAAGAATCACGGCCTCGACCGTGACACCCTGGTCCGCATGTACCGCAACATGTTCCTCTCCCGCCGCCTCGACGACCGCGAAATCCAGCTCAAGCGCCAAAACAAAATCTATTTTCAGATTTCCAGCGCCGGACATGAAGCCGTCACGACCGCCACGGCCTTGCTCTTACGTCCGGGGGTAGACTGGGTCTACCCCTATTACCGCGACCGGGCGCTGTGCCTCATGCTCGGTGTGACCCCGCTCGAAACCCTCCTGCAAGCCGTTGGTGCCAAAGACGACCCAAGCTCAGGTGGACGCCAAATGCCCTCTCATTGGGGACACAATCGCTGGAATATCGTCAGCCGTTCTTCCTGCACGGGCACACAATTTGTCCAGGCCGTAGGCGCTGCCGAGGCCACGCTCTACTACGAGCGTCACGGAAAGGCTCTGGAGCAGGCCCGGAAAGCTCCCCTTGGTGAACACGTCAATCACCAGTCCGATGAAATTGTCTATGTCTCTTCCGGCGACGGCGCCACCAGCGAAGGCGAATTCTGGGAGTCCCTCAACGTTGCTTGCGCGAAAAAGCTTCCGCTCTTCTATCTCATCGAAGACAACGGCTACGCCATTTCCGTACCCGTGGAAGTTCAGACCGCTGGCGGCAGTATTTCGCGACTCACCACGAGTTTCCCTGGCTTACACATCGCTGAATGTGATGGCACCGATCCGCTGGAAAGTTACGCCGTCTCCAAGGAAGCCATTGCCTACGTTCGAGAACGCCGCGGCCCCGCGCTGGTCCACGCCCACGTCACGCGCCCCTATTCGCATTCGCTTTCCGATGACGAAAGGCTTTACAAATCTCCCGAAGAGCGCGAGGCCGAAGCCCGCCGCGATCCGCTTTCCAAATTCTCACTATTCCTCGTTCGCGAAGGCCTCATGGATCAGAAGGAAATCGAGGCCCTCGAAGCGGAAGTCGATCGCGAAGTCCGCGAAGCAAGCGACCAGGCCCTTGCCGCCGAGCCTCCCGAAGTTTCTTCCATCTACGATCACGTTTATTCCGCGGACATCAATCCCACTTCTTCCATTTTTGCCGTCGGGCCCAAATTTCAAGGCGGCGCCAAGACCATGGTCGAAATGGTTGCCGCCACGCTCCACGATGAAATGGGCCGCGACGATCGCATCACCGTGTTTGGCGAGGACGTTGCCGATGCAAGCCGCGAAGAAAACCTTCGCGAAGTAAAAGGGAAGGGTGGCGTCTTTAAAGCCACTGCCGGCCTGCAGCGCAAATATGGTGCCGATCGCGTTTTCAACACACCGCTTGCCGAAGCCAGCATCGTTGGGCGCGCCATCGGCATGGCCACTCGCGGACTAAAGCCCGTTGCGGAAATCCAGTTCTTTGATTACATCTGGCCTGCCATGATGCAGATTCGCGATGAACTGTGCGTCATGCGCTGGCGCTCCAACGGCAATTTCAAGTGTCCCGCAGTGGTGCGCGTTGCCATCGGTGGCTATCTCACCGGAGGCGCCGTCTACCACAGCCAGAGCGGCGAATCCATCTTCACGCATTGCCCCGGCTTGCGCGTGGTTATGCCTTCCACCGCGCTCGACGTCGCTGGCCTTCTGCGCACCGCCGTTCGCTGCGACGATCCCGTCATGTTCCTCGAGCACAAACATCTTTACCGCCAGCCCTATAACCGCTCCGAATACCCCGGCCCGGATTTCACCGTCCCGTTCGGCAAAGCCCGCGTTGTAAGGGAAGGCGTGCACGTCAGCATCATTACCTTTGGCGCCGTTGTGCATCGCGCGGAAGTCGCCGCCGCCGCTCTCGAGCGCCAAGGCATCTCCGTCGAAATAATCGATCTGCGCTCGCTCTCTCCGTACGATTGGGAGGCCATCTCTGCCACCATCCGCAAAACGCATCGCGTCGTCGTTGCTTACGAAGACATGCTCAGCTGGGGCTACGGCGCCGAAATCGCAGCCCGCATCGCCGAAGAACTGTTCGACCAGCTCGACGCCCCTGTAAAACGCGTCGCGGCCACCGACACGTTCTGCGCCTACCAGCCCAAGCTGGAAGACGCCATCCTTCCCCAAACCGAAAACATCGCCAACGCCGTCCGCACCCTCCTATCGTACTGATCTCCATCGCTGCGGTACAGGTGCAGCTCACCCCTTCAGGGGTGAGGCCGTTGCTCCCGTTGTGTAGCGGGCCGCCTTCCGTTTGGGGCCATGTCATTCTGAGAGCATCCGGATGCTCTCAGAATCTCAACTCAAAATATTCCTCCAACAGGTGTTGCGCGTCTCACGCATCACCAGCGCAACATAGCAAACTGCAATCAACACCCAACGCCACCCCCCGTCACATTCCTACACCCGTTGAAACATTTTTTCGTCCTTTCTCGTATTTCAGATTAGAATCACCTTGAGTATTTCTTCGCGGGGGTCCCATTCATGCTATGCCCAAACTGTCAAAAAGAAATCGCTGACGCCTCCAAGTTCTGCTACAACTGCGGCGCCAACCTGACCGGCTCTCCGGCCCCGGCTCCAGCTGTGGCTGCTCCGAAGCGTCTGATGCGTTCGTGCAGGGACAAGAGGATCGCGGGTGTTTGCGCCGGCCTCGCCGAATATTTTGATCTCGATCCCACGCTGGTCCGCGTGCTCTGGCTCCTGGCCATCTTTTTTGCTGGCACCGGCTTCCTCGTCTACATCATCCTTTGGATCGTTTTGCCCTGCGCGCCCGCGACGCAGGCCATTAGCGTCCCCGGCTCGGCAGCCCACGTCTGATGATCGACCAGTCTACGCTCATTCTGTCATTCCGAACGGAGTGAGGAATCTCTCTTCTCTCGGGTCTTGGTGGGCGCCCTACACGCCGCCTTTGCGTGTGGGTTCTTGGGTCGCCTTTGTTGTCTTTGTAGCGGCCGCCTTCTGAGGCGGGCGTGCTCTTTTCTGCAATTTATGTCAGCCGCCGCATCTGCACCGCATCTCTTATAAGGCCGCACCCTACTCCTTACTCCTCTTCACGCTGCTACTCCGCTTCTTTCCTCCTTCTCCCCACACCATATGATCCATCGAGAACAACCCCGCTCCCACTGTCGCCAGCGCAAAACATGCCGCTCCTACCGCCAGCGGGAACTCGTACTCCCGCACCACCAGCGCCCCATGTGCGCTATGCACTTTCCAGATTGCTATACCCATCTCGATCGCCAACAACAGCGCCAGCGGCCGCGTAAATAGTCCCAAAAACAGCAGCAGCGACCCGAAACACTCCAGTATCCCCGCGACACTCACAAAATAACCCGGCAATCCGTGCTGCACGAAGAACTCGCGCATCTCTGGCGCTGGATGTACCAATTTGGGATAGCCGTGGTAAATGAATATCAACGCCAGCGCCAACCGCAACACCACTAGCCCCAGAGGCTGCAACCCGCTTAGAAATTTCATTTTGGTTCTCCCTGCACCCCTTACCTTATTCGCTATCCTCCTCGCTTTCCACCTCCTCTCGCGTGTTCTGTGTCACGTCGGCCAATTCATGCAATCCGTTAAAGGCGTTACCGTGCTCGGCCATGTCCAGCGAGGTGGCTCCCCAACACCCTTCGATCGCATCCTGAGCACTCGCTTCGGCGTCGCCGCCACTAATTTGGTCGCTAATGGACAATTTGGTCGTATGGTCTGCCTCAAGGCTGGTAAAATGGCATCAGTATCCCTTGACGAGGCACTCGAAAAGATGAAGTTTATCGACCCTTCCAGCGAAATCGTTCGCGCCGCGCGCTCTGTCGAAATCACGCTCGGTGATAGCGCATGAAGCGAAAGCTTCTCGTGGCGGTGCCACTGCTCTGCCTGGTGGCGCTGCTCGCTTGGCTCTTCCGGCCCAAACACGAATCTCTCGGCGAGGCCTACGTCGGCGAACGCAGCATCACGCTTTGGAGCAGCGTCGCTCAGGTCCGCGAGCAGACTGGCGTTTTGCTCTATGGCGACCGCGTCGAAGTCCTTGCGCGCCGCAACGACAACGTTAAAGTTCGCACCGCCGTCGGTCTCACCGGCTGGGTGGATGGCCGTTACCTGATTGAGCCGGACCTCTGGCAGCGCAGCGAGAAGCTACTCGAACAGACTCGTGTAATGCCCATCCAGGCCCGCGGCCGCACCAAGGTTCCCACCAATCTGCGCGTCCTGCCCGGCCGCACCGAGCCTCGCCTGTACCAATTTTCGCGCGGCATGCCCGTTGAGATTGTGGGTCGCGCCGTTTCCGATTGGGTTCAGGTCACCGACGAAAAAGAATCTTCCAACGAGCCGCAGGAAAGCAGAAAAGAGGATTGGTTTCTGGTGCGCGCCATTGCGACTCGCCCTCCCGGTGAAGGCGCCATGCGCAATTCTGCTGCGAACACTACCACGCAACCCGGGGATCAGACCGTTCCGATCGCCGGATGGGTTGTCGCTCGCTTCGTTTCTCTGGATCTTGCTGACCCCGTTCGCGACGGCACCACCTCCGCCAATATTCGTCCCATCGCCTGGTTTGAACTGAATCGCGTCACTGATGACGACGGCGAACATCCGCAATACCTCATCGCGGGCAATCGTGGCCCTGAAGGCCAGCCCTGCGATTTCACCACTCTTCGCGTGCTCACTTGGAATCGCAAGAAATCACGTTACGAAACCGCCTTCATTGAGAACGACCTTTGCGGCGCCCTTCCCATCCGCACGGGCAAGAGCCCCAAAAACGAACCCGAATTTCGCTTTCGTGCCATGGACTCCCCAAGAGAAGAGCGCGTCTATCATCTGATTCAAACCGTAGTCCGCCGCGTCCGCGACGAATCCTCCCCCAAAAAATCCACCGCAAAAGAGTCCGCCGCACACCGCTAGCTCGTGTACGCGGGTGCCCCAGCTACGGGTTCTGTACCTGGGCTCTTGGGTTTTAGTAGCCCTCCGCAGCACGCTCGCCGCTCCCGGCCAGGAGGAAGTGATGTCCTCGAGAATAGCGGGAATCAATGTTCATAAAAAGACGCTGGCAGTGGTTGCAGTGGTTGTGTCTGAGGTGGAAGTTGACAGCGAGTGCCGGTTTGAGCGGGGTAAGTTTGGCGGCAACCTGACCAACTGCGATCGCTCGCTGCATGGTTGATCGAGCAAGGTGGCCGAGGCAGCCGTCATGGAATCGACGGCCCAACATTGGAAACCAGTCTGGGAAGCGCTGGAAAGGTATTGGAAGGGCGCCAGGCGGAGATCCGGAACGTTGCCTGTGGCGCAGGCGCAGTCCAATCGCGGGCGGCGGGGACCGTCTGCGCTCTGCCAAACCGTCTCACCACCGGCGTGCTATCCTCTCCGCTGAGAACTCATGACCCTGCACATCAACGAATCCGAGGTTCGTCAACTCCTCACCATGCCGATGGCCATCGAAGCCGTCGAAGACATTTCCCGCAAACAAGCCGCTGGCACCGTCATCGTTCACCCGCGCCGTCGCTTTGAGCTTCCAGGCGGCGGTTTCTTCCATTACATGGCCGCGATGGACACCGCCGCCGGGTTCGTGGCCATGAAACAATACACCTACGTGAAGGACAAGCTCTGCTTTCTCGTCCCTCTCTACGACACTTCCACTGGTGAATTGCTCGCACTCATCGAAGCGGATTATCTCGGACGTCAGCGCACCGGCGCAGCTTCCGGTGTCGCCACCAAATATCTTTCTCAAAAGGGCGCGCATTCCGCTGCGATCATCGGCACGGGCCGCCAGGCCAAAACCCAGTTGGAAGCCATCAACGCGGTTCGCCTTCTCGACTCTGCTTACGTTTACGGCCGCGATCCGCAGCGCCGCAATAGGTTTTGCGAGGAAATGTCAGAGCGTCTCAGCATCAACGTCTATCCCATGGAATCCGCCGCCGATGCTGTGCGCACCGCCGAAATTGTTTCTACCGCCACCACTTCTCCCCATCCGGTATTGACCGGACAGGATTTGCCTGGCGGTATTCACGTCAACGCCATCGGCGCCAATCATGCCCATAAGCAGGAACTCGACGTCACCGCCGTCGCCAAAGCAAATCTCATTTTCGTCGACTCCATCGCGCAATCCAAACAGGAAGCTGGCGACCTGATCATCGCCTTCCAGCAGCGTCCCGAGCGCTGGAACGATGTCCACGAACTCGCCGAACTCGTCGCCGGAAAGGTTCCCGGCCGCAAATCCGACTCACAAATCACGCTCTTCAAATCCAACGGTATCGCTGCATGGGATCTTGCCGTCGCGGCAAAAATCTTCGCCCTCGCTCAGCAACATCATCTCGGCCGCGAATTACCCCTGTTTGCTTCTCAGGAATAATTCGATGACCCCGAGCGTTTATTGGCAAAACCGAAAAACCCTCGCCTGCAGAATCACCGAGCTTTCGGTCCCAGTGCTGAAATTTGGAAGCAGTTGGTGGATTGGCTGGCCCGTGAACAAGCGCCGCTCTCGAGGAGTGGAAGTGCACGCCAAAATGCGGCTGGTCCCTTCGCCTGAAATTCAAAAAGCGAACCATCGTGCACCTTTGTCCCTGCGACGGATCTTTCCGCGTGGCCTTTATCCTCGGTGACCGCGCAGTCAAGGCTGCGCGCCAAAGCGATCTCCCCAAGTCCATGCTCAAAATAAACCATGACGCACCGCATTACGCCGAGAGGGCCGGTGTGCGCCTGGAAGTCAAGAAATCTGCGGATCTTGGCACCGTCGGCAAACTAGCCCTCATCAATCTCGCGAGTTAGCCTATTCCCCGAATCCTCGTCATATAGCGTCCGCTACGCAAGTTGTCGTCCCGAGCGAGGCGAGGGATCTGCTTTTCTCGTTCCCCTGCCGCTGCCGCATGGCCACCGCGATAGATGCTCTTGACAGCTCTAGCGCGTCGTTTTACAGTATCGAACGATCGTTCGATAATCGCTCCTATGCCTACTTCTGCCCCCAATCCTCGCGACACCGAAGCCAAGCTCGACCATATCCTCCGCCATTCCGCCCGCATCTTCGCCGACAAGGGTTTCGAGGGCGCTTCCATCCGCGACATCAGCCGCGCCACCGGCGTCTCGCTGTCCGGTCTCTACTACTACTTCGACAGTAAGCAGAAGCTTCTGTATCTTATTCAACATAATACCTTTACATTCGTCCTCGCGCGCCTCCAGTCTCGCCTCCCAGGCGCCTCGGAGCCCGCTGCTCGTCTCCGCATCCTGGTCGCTAACCACATTGAGTACTTCCTCTCGCATCCAAACGAAATGAAGGTGCTATCCCACGAGGAAGAAGCCCTCGACGAGCCCCTTCATGCCGAGGTCGCCGCCATCAAGCGCAAATATTACGGCTTGGCTCGCAAGGTTTTCGACGATCTGTCCACCGCAGGCTTAGCCCCGGGCCTGAATTCCCGCGTCACTGTCCTCAGCCTGTTTGGCATGATGAACTGGGTCTATAAGTGGCATAACCCGGAGGTCGACCCCGGCTCCGACGAACTAACTGACCACATCGTCCGGATTTTCCTCCACGGCGTCCTTCCCACGGAGGCCGCTGCGAAGGAGCCCGTCGCAGACCCAACGTTAGCGGTCCCCTGACCGCGCGAGCGGCAGCTTTAGTAGCACAAGCGTCAGCCGGTGGCAGTCAATTGAAGTTAGAAGGCAAACGAACCGCGAGAAGAGTCACGAGGTTTCAGGGAGGGAATCATGGCAACCACCACCATCGCATCCAAAGAACTCATCAAATACCGCGTCGAAGACGGCATCGCCATCATTGAAATGGACGATCCACCCGCCAACACCTATTCCTACGACATGATGCAGCAACTGGACACTGCCATCCTCAAGGCCCGCATGGACGAGTCCGTCCACGTCATCGTCATCCGCGGCGCTGGCGAGAAGTTCTTCTCCGCCGGCGCCAGCATTCCCATGCTCACCAAGGCCGACCCGCAGTTCAAATACTATTTCTGTCTCCACGCCAACGAAACGCTTTGCCGTCTCGAGCAAACTCCCAAACTCGTCATCGCCGCACTCAACGGTCACACCGTCGGCGGCGGTTTGGAAATCGCCTTGGCCTGCGACATCCGCGTCGCCAAAAAAGAGGGCGGCAAGATCGGCCTCCCCGAAGTAAATCTCGGCGTTCTCCCCGGCACTGGCGGCACCCAGCGTTTCGCTCGCGCCATTGGCCGCGCCCGCGCCCTCGAACTCATGGCCACCGGCCGCACGTTCAGCTTCGAAGAAGCACTGGAGATGGACCTCATCCACTACATCTACGAAAAAGAAACCTTCTGGCAGGATGTCATGGATTACGCCTCCCAGTTCTGCCCGCCCAATAAGGCTTCCCGCGCCGTCGGCCGCATCAAGCGCTCCGTTGTCACCGGCATCGAAATTCCCTTTGCCGAAGCCCTCGGCCTCGAACGTGAATTGCAGCAACTCCTTTTCACCAGCGAAGACGCCAAGGAAGGCCTTGCCGCTTACGTAGAAAAGCGCGCCGCCAATTTCAAAGGGAAGTAGAATTAAGTTCGGAGCTCAAGCGCAACTCGGATGAAAACACTTCCAGACTATCTTCGAAAAGGCATGAAGCTCGTCATTGTGGGCTGCAACCCTACCGAATCTTCCGTTCGCGCCGGGCATTACTACGCTGGACGCGGCAATCAATTCTGGCCCACGCTCTATGAAAGCGGCGTCGTCCCCGAACCGTTCGACTATCCCGACGACCGCCGCATCATCGAGTTTGGTATCGGCCTCACCGACCTCGTCAAGCGCCCCACCAAAGCCGTCGAAGAACTCACACGCGAAGACTACGCCGAAGGCCGCATCGTTCTCGGTCAGAAGCTCGAGGAATTTTCACCCCGCGTCGTCGCCTTCAACGGCAAGTTCACCTACGAGCAGTTCGCTCAACGCAAATGCAATTTCGGCCTGCAGAAGGGCCTGCTCTACGGCGCCCAGGTGTTCGTCGTGCCTTCAACCGGCAACCAAAACTCGCGCAGCAAGTCCGACCGCGTCAAACTTTTTAAGAAACTTGCCCAGTTGGTTGAAAAAACCGAGAAAGCCCGCGAACCCCGTCACCCGTAGTATCGCATTGCCAAGGAAAATCCTATGAGCCAGGCTCCGCAAATCTCATCGCCCGTCCTCCTCGAAAACAGGCAGGGCCCCATTGCCACTTTGGTGATGAATCGTCCCACGCGTCTCAACGCCCTCAACAAAGATCTTTCCAATGCTCTCAATGACGCCCTCGCTCGCATTGCCAACGATCACACCATCAACGTCGTGGTTCTTACCGGTGCCGGCCGCGCTTTTTGTGCCGGCGGCGATCTCGGCGAAATCGGCAAGGGCCGCGAGCGCGACGACACCTCCGAACTCGGCCCTATACTCCGTTCCGGGATGCAAGCCGTCCTGAAGATTCGCTCCATGCCGCAACCCGTCATCGCCGCGGTGAATGGTCCTGCCGCGGGCGCCGGAATGAATCTTGCCCTCGCTGCCGATATTCGTATCGCCACTGAAGAATCCGTTTTTGGCCAGAATTTCGCCAATGTCGGCCTCTTTCCCGACTATGGGGGAACCTTTTTTCTTCCCCAACTCGTTGGCCCTGCCGTCGCGTCCGAGATGTTTTATACCGGTGAAATGATTGATGCCAAGACCGCTCACCGCCTCGGCCTCTTGAACCACGTTTTCCCGTTCGACCGTTTTGAGAATGAAGTTCGCGCTCTTGCCCAGAAAATCGCTTCCGGCCCGCAAATCGCCATCCGCGCCGTCAAGCACACGCTCTTCGCTCGCGATCAGCAAGCCTTGACGCAGGCCCTGGAGCGCGAAGTCGAATGCCAGCTCAAATGCTTTCACTCCGAGGATTGCAGGGAAGGCATTCGCGCCTTTTACGACAAGCGGCCTCCCAAGTTCGAAGGACGCTGACCGCTGTGGGGTTCGGTAGCGGCCGCTTTCCGAGGCGGGCGCTTTTCGGTATCAAATGTTTAGGAGGCTAACGCTCATGCCGGCAACACGTCTTTCCACTTTCGATGACTGGGTCGATCTCTTTCGCGTCTGGCAAAAAGACATCGGGGTCGCCTATCCGGAAATCACCAATTATCAGTTTGAAGCCAAATTCGGTCCCACTCGTTCCAACGAAGTCGAATTCGGCGCCTACCGCGGCCGCCCCAAATGGGAGCGCGTCATGCAAATCCCCGACCAGCGCATGCGCGACGCTCTTCTCAATCTCATCGTCTACCAAGGCGATACCGAGTTCGCCTCCGTTGAGCAGCAGCGCCGTCTCTTTGAAACTTCTCCCAGCGAACACGACCGCCAGTCTCTTTGCCGCGTCGTCACCGAAGAAATGCGCCACGGCTGGCAGATGTGCTATCTGCTCATGAATCACTTCGGCTATTCCGGCCGTGTTGAAGCTCAAAAAATGCTGGAACGCCGCGCGTTCGATCAGAAGCGCCTCCTCGGCGCCTTCAATCAGGATGTCAACAATTGGCTCGACTTCTTCGTCTACACTGATTTCGTCGATCGCGACGGCAAGTATCAACTCACCATGCTCAGCTATTCCGGATTTGCCCCTCTCGCCCAATCCATGATTCCCATGCTCAAGGAGGAATCTTTCCATCTGGGCACCGGTCAGGATGGCGTCAAGCGCATCGTCAAGGCTGGCGTCATTCCCACCAACATCATTCAGAAATATGTGAACAAGTGGATTCCCGTCAGTCTCGACCTCTTCGGCGTCGATCACTCCAGCTCAGCCCACTGGTTTTACGTTTGGGGCTTGAAGGGCCGTTACGACGAGCCCACCGCCAAGGCCGAAGCCGATCTTGCCCGCATGAATGAGCACAGCCGCGAACTCTACCGCCAGGAGTGCGTCAAGCTCGTCGAGATGATCAATAAAAATGTGCCCCCCGGCCACACGCAACTCTACGTGCCCGATGTGAAGTTCAACCGCTTCATCGGCGAGCACGCTAAAAAACCCTATAGCGTCACTGGCGAACTGCTCAGCGAACAAGCCTACGCCGAGCATCTAAAAGAAATGCTGCCGCAGCCAGAAGATGTCGCTCTCGTCGAGGAGATTCAGTCCGTCGAAAAACAATGGATCTCCGCCAAGGGCTCCATCCAATAATCCGGTACAATGTTGTGGCTAAACTTCGCCCGGGAAAACGGCTCGGCTAGGTTTTTGGTTGCCGCGTGGTCGGCGTCCTGCTCTTCATGATGTTGGCCATCCTGGGCGGCCTCTTCGCCGGCAACCAGTCATCGGTTGTCGCTGTCAGGTTTTGTAGCTCAGGCTTCAGCCTGTGTAGGTTTCGCCTTTGTAATGGCCGTGGGTACCGCACCCTTTTGGTTCTACCCCATAAAGGGTGCGGGTGTGACTTTCTCTGTTCTTCGGTTGTGCTGTTGCAGGGACCGCCTTCTCAGGCGGTCCGCTCTCGCATTTGGTAGCACAGGCTTCAGCCTGTGGCTTCGACCCGGGTGCCCCAGGTGCCAGTTTTGCACCTGGGCTCTTGGGCTGCGTTCGAATTTTTGACAATTCCTTGTCGGCCACAATTTTCTTTTTGGGGAGCCATCATGAACGATCTAGAAATCACCGCAGTTGAAGTCAAACAACGCCTCGACCGCGGCGATAAACTCCTCCTCGTTGATGTCCGTGAGCCCCACGAACACGCCCTCTGCCGCATCGAAGGCGCTGTGCTCATCCCCATGGGCTCCATTCCCTCTAATCTTCAGAAGCTCGACACCGACGACGACGTCATCTGCTTCTGTCATCACGGCATGCGCAGCCTCGATGTTGCCAACTGGCTGCGCCACCAGGGCGTCAAATCCGCCAAGTCCATGGCTGGCGGCATCGATCGCTGGTCGCTAGAGGTCGATCCCAAGGTTCCGCGCTACTGATTTACTCGCACCGGTAGCTTGCCTCTTCAGGGGCGAGGCTTTTTCCGACCGCCGCGCAAACTCGCTCATTCAGGATTTTGGAGTGCGGCGGCTACCCGCGCATGTCATCCTGAGGCCCGGCGTTTGGCTGAAGGATCTCAGCTTCAACGCATCCGCTTACCTCAAGGAGGTCACCACAAATGCCCAACACCAAAATCACCTTCTACCAGAAGCCCACTTGAACCACCTGCCGCAAAGCAAGAGGTCTCTTGCTCGAACTTAAACTCGACTTTACCCCCCGCGATCTCGATAAACAGTCACTCAGCGAATCCGAGCTCGATCAACACATCGGCAAACGCGACTACAAAGAATTTCTCAATCCACGCAATGAACTCTATCGCAAACGCCAAATGGCCAAGCATCCTCCCACTCGCGCCGAAGCCCTCAAGCTAATGGCCAAGCACCCCAATCTCATTCGCAGGCCGTTACTAATTCGCGGCTCACAAATCATCATCGGCTTCAACGACCCCGCCTACCGCAACCTGGCAACGCGCTCGTAAATCGCTCCTGTTGTCCCGAGCCTGATGACGCGCTCCTGTAGCTCGCCCCTTCAGGGGCGAGGCTTTTCCGATCCATCCGCACGCCGTTCACCGGAAGGGCCGTTTGGAGTGCGGCGGCTAGCCGCCGCTTTGCGATCCAAATGGCTCCTCGCCGACTGTCGTTCGCAATCCTCTTCTCTTAGCCCTGCTCTCTGAACCCTGATATCTGATCCCTGCTGCCCGCCCCACTTGTTCTACAATATCCTTCCAATGACACCTCTCTCCGAACGCATCATCATCCAGCAGGGCGACCTCACCGAAATGGACGTCGACGCCATCGTCAACGCCGCCAACAACGATCTCATTCTCGGCGGCGGTGTGGCCGGCGCCATTCGCCGCAAGGGCGGCGACGAAATCCAGCGCGAATGCGACGAATTCGGAAGCATCCCCGTCGGTTATGCGGCCATCACAGGCGGCGGCAAACTCAAGGCGCGCTACGTCATTCACGCCGCCAGCATGAGCCTTAGCGGCACCGCCACCACTCCCAAATCGCTCAGCACCTCCACCGCACATTCCCTTCGTCTCGCTGCCGAACGAAAACTCAAAACCATTGCGTTTCCCGCCGTTGGCACCGGCGTTTCCGGTTTCCCCATGGACGAGTGCGCGCGCATCATGCTCGCTGAGGTGGTCAAGCACCTGAAAGCCGGTTCCTCTCTCGAATCCGTTTACTTTGCCCTCTTCGATTCCGCCGCTTGCGATGTCTTCCAGCTCATCTGGCAACAACTGCAAAAAGATCTCGCCTCCGGAGCCGTCTCCGCGTGACCCCTCTTGCTTCTCTTCTCGCTGAGCGCATCCGTCGTTTTGGACCCATCACCTTCGCCGAATACATGCGCGAGTGTCTCTACCACCCTGTGCATGGTTATTACAGTCGTGGTGAATCGAAGCGTTTCGCCGACTACTACACCAGTGTCGATGTCCATCCCATCTTTGGCCGCTTGCTGGCTCGCCAATTCGCCGAAATGTGGCAGCAGCTTGATTGTCCCGCCGAATTTCTTCTTGTCGAAGCTGGCGCTGGCGTGGGCCGGCTCGCCGGCCACATCCTCGAATTTTCTCAAGCCAAGCTTCCGGAGTTTTACCACTCTCTTTGCTACATCGCTGTCGAGCGCTCGCCTTCCCGCTGCGACCAGCTTGCGGCTCGCCTCTCTCGCTTCGTCCAGGAAGGGAAGTGCCGCCCATCCATCGAAATTCCCGCTCGCATTCCTGCGGGCTGCCTCTTCTCCAACGAGCTTCTCGACGCGCTCTCCGTCCACCGCGTCCTTCAACAACAGAACTCTCTAAGCGAAATTTTCGTCACCTGGGATGGCACTCGCTTCTCCGAACTCCCTATGCCTGTTTCCACTTGTGCCATCACCGAATATTTCGTCGCACAACAAATCTCGCTTCAGGATGGCCAGCACGCGGAAGCCGGCCTCGAAGCCTGCGACTGGATCAGCGAAATCGCTCGCCGCATCGATCATGGCTTCGTGCTTACGATTGACTACGGCCACGAAGCCGCCGACCTGTTCGATTCCCACCACATGGCAGGCACAGTCCTCGCCTACGCCAATCATCACGCCAACGAAGACTTCTATGCTGCCCCCGGCACGCAGGACCTTACCGCGCACGTCAATTTCACCGCGCTACGTCTGTGGGGCCAGCGCCACGGTCTCGAAACTCTCGGCCACGTCACGCAAACCGCTTTTCTTCTCGCGCTAGGCAAGGGAAACGATTTCGCCGATCTCTACGACGATGGCATGGACGATACCGCTCGCCTTTGTGCCCGCCTCCAACTCAAAACCCTGATCTTCCCCGAAGGCATGGGCGAACGCTTCCAAGTCCTCGTCCAACAAAGGGCCCTCCCCTCCGCCCGCCTAACCGGCCTGTCTCCGTTGTAGAGGCGGCTTTAACGCCATCTTGCATTGTTTTGCTTTTGTAGGGACCGCCTTCTGAGGCGGTCCGCCAACACAAATATTAGCTAGGTCTTGCGCCCGACCTCTCTCCTGCGGCGCCCTTTGCTTCGGCGTTTTCTTGTTCTTTGCGTCTATCGTTCTCTGTCTTACAATGTCCGCCTTTGGAGGACATCACCATGCATCCTTTCCGCAATCCCTCCCGTCGTGATTTTTGCCGTCTCACTGCCGTCGCCGCCGTCACTCTTTCTCATCCCGATTTCTTCGTCGCGGCTCAACAACCGGCGGCCACTGAACCCAAGCCCAAGGTTCTCACCCCCGACGAATCCTTGCGCGAACTTCTCGCCGGTAATCAACGCTTCGTGAAGGGGCAGATCGTCAACCCCCGCCGCAGCCCTGCGGATTTCAGTCCTCTCGCTAAAGCTCAATATCCCGAAGCCGTCGTCATCACCTGCTCCGATTCCCGCGTCTCTCCCGAAATCCTGTTTGACGTTGGCGTCGGCGATCTGTTCGTCGTCCGCGTCGCTGGCAACGTGGTCGACGGCGCCGGGGTTACCGTCAAGGGCAGCACGGAGTACGCCATCGCCGAACTCAACGTCCCGCTCGTCCTCGTTCTCGGCCACTCCAACTGCGGCGCCGTCAAAGCCGCCATCCAGCACATCAACGCCAAGGATTCTCTCCCGGGTGCCATCAACGGCTTGGTCGAACTCATCAAGCCCGCCGTCACCCAAAGCAAAGGCCAGCCCGGTGACCCGCTGGAAAACGCCATCATTCAAAATGTCAAAAATGGAGTCACACGCCTGGAAGGTCTGGAACCGATCCTCGCCCCTCGCGTGAAAGAAGGTAAAGTGAAGGTAGTCGGCGCCCTCTACGACCTGAAGTCCGGCGCCGTCACCCTCACCACCTAGGGTTACGTGGCGGTTTGAAGGCATTGGCCTACGGTCGACTCGAAGCTGCATTGCCAAGAATTTGTGTTGGCGGACGGCCTCACAAGGCCGTCCAGAATCAACATTTACAAAAAAAGGGGAAGGGAGGGGGAGGTTACCTTTTAACTCACACTACTCTGCCTTCAGCTTCTTCAACATTTCGACAGCATTGCTATTGTTCGCATTCAGCTCCAGCGATTTCTCATAGTTCTTGATCGCCAATTCCTTCTCCCCATTCGCCATGTACGCCTCGCCCAGACTGTCATAGGTATTTGATGAATCTGGGTGCAGTTCCACATTCAACTGAAACATACGGATGGCGTCCTCCGTTTTCTTCGCCGCCAGCGCTTGGTAGCCCGTCCCATTAATCGCATCCTCGGAAATTTGCCCTCGCTGAAGAGTCGGCCGAAATTCCGCGATGGCCGCTTCAGCACCTTTTTCCCGCGCCGCTTTTGCGAATCGCATCGCTGGCGAATCGTAACGATCGTATTTTAACCACTGAAACGCTGGTTGCTCTCCGCCGATCGCTATCTGCACAACTTCGCTCGCGATGGACAAACCATTCGCTCCGTTCACAAACATCGTCACTGCGATTTTCTGTTTTGGGAACGCTACCACATAACACTTGAAGGACCCGTTGTCGCCCCAATGCCACAGTGATTCGCCTTGTTTGGTTTCTTGGATGCCGATTCCCAGCCCCCAAAACACGCTCTTCGATACCTCCTTTGGCGCGCGTTCCGTGCAATTCGTGCACGTCGGATCCACCGGAATCTGCGGCCGCTCCATTTCCCGCAATGTCTGCGGCTTTAAGCCGGTCCCATTCAATAGCGCCCCAACAAACAATGCGTAGTCCCCAGCCGTTGTGTGCAGGCTAGCGGCCGCGTTCGCCTGGTTCGGTTTCCGTTTCTCGCCCGGTTGCCCACTTGCGTCGTGCCCGGTGGCCGTGCGTGCGTCGTAGTCCGGCCGCCACAGATAACTGCTGGTCTTCATCCCCAAAGGCTGAAACACGGCTTCCGTCATGTAGTCGTTCAACGGTTTTCCAGTCACCTGCTCCACAACTTTAGCTAGATAAACAAATCCCTCGCCCGAATAGCTGAATCGCTCTCCCGGTGTGAAGTGAATCGTCAGAGGATTCCCGTCCCCCCTCCAGTTCGGAAATCCTGTTCGGTGACTCAAAACAATCCGTGCCGTGATTTTTTCCAGCCGCGCATCTCCGTCGATGTACGGCTTAGGCAGATACCGTGTTAGCGGTGCGTCCAGGTCCAGCTTTCCTTGATCCACCAGTTTCAGCACGCCATACGCAAATACCGGCTTACTCAGCGAAGCCGCTTCAAAGACCGTATCCTCGGTCACGGCCTGCCCGGTTTCTGCGTTGCGTACACCGAATCCCTGCACCCAATACGTTTTTCCGTCTCGAATCAACGCCAGCGCAAGGCCGGGGACCGAACTCTCCTTCAGCAATTCCGGTATGCGCTTCCGCAGCGCGGCAATTGTTTCCTGATCCGGCTTGTGTAAAGGTGGTTCGGTTCTTGCTGCAAGGGTCTGTGCGTGCAGCGAACAGGGCCCTAAAATCGCTAGCGTTGCGACCAGCAACGCAAGACTCAGACAATTTCTCATTGCCCACCCTTCAGATTGGACGAACAGCGACCGCAAAAGTCCCGCTTTCACACACCATCGCTCGCATGCTTTTCGTCCGATAAGACGCACGCAGCAGGGGATTAGTTCCGTTGCCGCATGTTGGAAGCGGCTGCTTAGATCGGTTTGAAGAAATACGCTACTGATTCGGTGGCGGTGGCTTCTTGAATGTCGGCTTATCGCCGGAAGCCGGCGGAGGCACATCCGCTTGCTTTTTCTGCTGCTGCGCGGCCTCTTTGTTCGACGGCGTAATTGGCGGCATTCCCGCTTCCGTGTAGGGTTTTTTTACCAGTGCCTCCACCACGTCCTGCGCGCCGCCGGTGTTGTCGTTGGTCGACCGGGCCTTGCTGTACTCGTTCAGCGCGCGTTCCCGCTGCCCCAGCAAGTCAAAAATCTTGCCTAGGTAAATGTGACTCCAAACTTCGGTCCACTTCTCCGAAGGCTCCGGCACCGTCGCCAGCGCCTCGCGAAATGCATTGGCCGACGCCTGATAGTTCTTTTGATAGAAGAATGCTTCACCCATCCTGAAATTTGCCAGTGAGCGATTTGGCTGAATCGATAGTGCCTTCTGATACTGCAGAATCGCGTCGTAGTATTTACCCGCTTCCGCCAATTCTTCCCCGCGCGCGATGGCGGCCCTGGCTCGCAGATTTGGCGTGCTCTTCAGTACGTAATTGTTCGGATCAACCTTAATCCCGCCCGGCTTCGGACGTCCAAACGTTTCCACCGTGAAGTCGGAATCCGTTCCCGTAACATCGATCCACTTTGTTTCGGGATTTCCTTCCGTGTCGATCCTTATTTGCATCGGCATATGGAAGGTGTCCAGCGGTTGGTGAACTTTGCCGACCACGCGGAATCCTTTTCGCGTCCGGTACACCACGTATTCCAGAGAAAACTCCGGGATCCCGGTGGAGTTTAGCCACTGCGCAAAATATCCTTCCAGGTTTGGCGGCCCTTCATTCGGTTTAGCCGCCGCGGTTGCCGTGGCAACCGCCAGGGCCTCGAAATCCTGAATCGTTGCCGTCTTGCCTTGGTACTTCGCATAAAAGCCGTGCAGCAACGACCTAAACGGGACATCGCCCATCTGCACCCGCAGCATATGAAACAGCATCGCGCCCTTGTTTAGCACCACCGATCGGTACTCACTCGAATAGGGAGCCAACCGTGCCGCTTGCGCCACCGGCACCGAGCCCTCGTACATCAGCGCACCTACCGCGAAATCATCAATCGTTTTCAGGCCCGCCTCTTTTCCAAAGGCCTGTTCCGCATACAGCTCCTCGCAGTATCGCGCCAGTCCATCGGTGATCCAAACATCGCCGGCAGACGCGGGCAGCACCTGGATACCCCACCACTGCGTCGCAGTCAGCCGGCTCATTTCCCGATCGCTCAGCTTCGGATCCCATGCGCGCTGGCTCAGCATGATCACTCCGGGCGCCGCGAAATCCCGCAGCGTTCCGTTGGGCAATTGAATGACCGTCATGTTGGGATCGGGCAGCGACCCGAACAAATCCGAAAAGACGATCTCCTGATGCGCTACCACGTTCGCGAACTCCTGCGCCCTTCCCGAATACTCTCGCGGTGCATAGACCGCCACGTCGATCCCTTCGGCTTGTTTTGGGTTCAACTGCAGCGGACCAGCCACGAACGACCCGCTCGCCTCAGCCTGGTCGCAATGAAACGTGTACATCAGCCGGCTTCCCTCAGCAGACGACTTCGGCTTCATTGGTTGAGGGGACTCCGCCTTCCCTGTGCCTGCCACCGCCATGGTATCCGGCACATTCAGCTTAAACGTCCCCGTATAGCGGTTCGACGGATAATTAGTCAGGGGGAACCACCGTGAAGGCAGCAGCAAATACACCCAGTCTTTTCCGACCGATGCCACGCGCACGTTCGGCACCGGGCTATTCTCTTCGTTGGCCAGGAATCCGCCGTAGGTGAACGTCAGCGACACGGTTTTCCCCGCGCCAATCGGCTGCGGCAAAGTCACATACACGAACAAGGGGTTGTCGTTTTCTCGCTGAAACTGCAGTTGCTTTCCGTCCGGCCCCTTCACTTCCTTCACATCCAGGTTTTCATGCAGCTCCACGCGCACGTTTTGCGACACTTCCTGTGCCCGGAATTCCACCTTCGCAATCGCGTTGATGCCCTGCGATGCCGTATCGACATACGTCGAAACTTCGTATTTCTCGGCCAGGAAGCTGGGGGCTCGCGGTTCCTGCGCCCTTGTCCGTACTCCGGCAAGAGCCGTCAACAGCAGGATGGCCGGCGCCAGCCCAGCCCATACCTTTCCACGTCGCGTCATCGCATTCCTTTCGGGAGCACCATCGTGGGAACTATATATAGGATAACAATGGCTCATGAAGCGTTGCCAGCGTCTCCTCCCAGCAAACCGGCAATCAGCTCTGCCGCCCGTTCCACCGCACTCGGGGGCCCTAGTCGCCTTCTCACCTCTTCCAATCCTTCGCGTTGGGTTGCTCGCGCATTTGGTTCTTGCAGAAGCTGCAGCGTCTCTGCGGCCACTTTTTCCGGGGTGAAATCGTCCTGCACCAGTTCCCGAACAACTTCCCTCTCGGCGATCAGGTTGACCATCGAAAAATACGACGTCCGCATCAGCGGCTTTGCCAACGTTGCTGTCAGCGGCGACACCCGGTACACCACCACCATGGGTACATTCAACAAAGCCGCTTCTAGCGTCGCGGTCCCGCTGGACACAATTGCGGCGTCCGCAGCGGCCAGTGCGTTGTACGTTTCCCCTTCGACAATGCGCAGCGTCAACCCGCCCGGCCACCCGCTCTTGATTTGTTCCGCGATTTTGGGATGCGCCGCTGCCACCACGAATTGCGCCGGCTTTTTCCCGTTGATTCGCGCGCACGTCTCCTGCAAAACCGGGAGATGGTGGGTCAACTCACCGGTTCGGCTTCCCGGCAAAATTGTTACCAGCGTTCGCGCTGCATCCAGTCCGTGCGCTTCGCAAAACTGCTTCCGGTCTTTCGTTGCCTGCACCGCTCCTACTAGCGGATGCCCGATAAAATCGGTGGCAACCCCGGCGTCGCGAAAGAATTTCTCTTCAAACGGAAAGATACACAGTGCCTTTACGAACCGGCGCCGGATCAACTTGGCACGCCATGGCCGCCACGCCCAGAATTGCGGGCAGATGTAATACACATTGCGAATTCCGCGCGACTGCAGCTTGCGCGCCAGCCGCAGATGAAACCCAGGGAAGTCCGTCAAAATCGCCAGCGCCGGTTTTCGTCTCTCCGCTTCCAGAACCATTCGCTCCATTGCTTTTCGCAAGGAAGGGAGGTGCTTCACAATTTCCGTGATGCCTACGACTGCTACTTCGGAATAATCGGTGATGATTTCCACGCCGGCTTCCCGCATTTGCGGTCCGCCCATCCCGAAGATTTGAACGTCCAGGCGGGCCTGCAGCGCTTTGGCCAGACGCGCAGCATACATGTCTCCGGAAGTTTCCCCGGCTGAAAGAAGGATTGGAATGGATGGCATTGTGAGATGGACGGCTAGTCACTGGCTGGCAACGGCGTCGGGAAAGGCGTCGTTCCTGCGGCACGATGATTTCCGTTGGCGTCGTGCAGTTCCTGCTCCTTATACTGCAACTGGTACAGGCGATAATATATTCCCCGTTGCGCCAGCAAATCCTGGTGAGCGCCCTGTTCCCGCAGACGTCCCTTGTGGAATACCAGAATGCGGTCCGCGTGTTGAATGGTGCTCAGGCGGTGAGCAATCACCAGCGCGGTTCGTCCTGACAGCAAGCGGTCCAGCGCTTCACGAATCTGCAATTCCGTTTTGGTGTCAACGCTCGAGGTCGCCTCATCCAGAATCAGGAATCGCGGATTGTGCGCCAGCGCTCGCGCAAAACTGATCAGTTGCCGCTGTCCCACGGATAGCGTCGACCCGCGCTCGTTCACTTCGCTCGCCAAGCCTTCTGGGAGCCCTTTCAAATAGTCGCCCAGGCCGACTTCTTGCAGGGCATGTTCGACTGCTTCGGCCGTGATCCCCGGCGTTCCCAGACGCACGTTCGATTCCATCGTTCCGGTGAAGAGAAAAGGATCCTGCAGCACGATGCCGAAGTTCTTGCGCAGTTCTTGCATGTTGAGCAGCCGTATGTCCACGCCGTCCAGCAGAATCTGCCCGCGCTGAATGTCGTAAAAGCGCAGCAGCAACGAGATCAACGTGGTTTTCCCCGCTCCTGTGTGGCCCACGATTGCGAAGTTCTGCCCAGGTTCGACGCGGAACGAAACATCGCGCAGCACCCAGTCTTCGTCCTGCGGTTCTTCCACGTTGCGGTAAGAGAACCACACGCCGCGGAACTCGATCTCCCCGCGCGGCGCCACCTGGATCTGCGCATTCGGATTTGTGTCGACGGTGATGGGTTCATCCAGCAGCTTGAAGATCCGTTCGGAAGCAGCCATGGCCGACTGCAGGATGTTGAATTTTTCGCTCAAGTCCTGGATGGGCCGGAAGAAGCGTTGAGCGAACATAGTGAACTCGATCAGCACGCCGAGTGAGAGGGCGTGGCTCAAAATCCGGTTCCCGCCGGACCAGTAGATGAGCGCGATGGTTGCAAAACTCAGGAACTCCACCGCCGGATAGAACAGCGCGTACGCCAGAATTGCGTCGCGCCACGCCAGCATGTTGTCCTTGTTGCGTTTCGAAAACTCTTCGCGCGCCTTTATTTCGCGGTTAAACAGCTGCACCACGCTCATCCCGGAAATGTATTCCTGCAAAAATGAATTGATTCGCGCGATGGCCGTGCGGATTTTCCGGTTTGCATCGCGCACGTATTTGCGGAAAATCAGCGTTACCACCAGGATGAACGGCAGCACCAGCATGGTGTCCAGCGCCAATCTCTTGTCAATCCAGAACAGCAAACAGGCCATCACCGCCAGCAGGAAGAAATCATTGATCATCGTCACGACGCCGGCGGCGAACAGATCGTTCAACGCGTCTACGTCGGTGGTCACGCGGGTCATCAACCGGCCCACAGGATTCCGGTCGAAATAGCCCATCGGCAGGCGCTGCAGGTGCCCGAAAATTTGCGTGCGCATGTCGTACATGGTCTGCTGACCGACGCGCTGCATGATGCGGATTTGAGTGTATTGCGCCAGAAAATCAAAAATCAGCACGGCCAGGTAGACGACGCTAATCAAAATGACGCCGTGCCAGGCGGTGATCATCGGAATGGCGCCGCCAGCGCCGGGCACCAGGAATCGGTCGATGACACGCTGGAATAGAATCGGCGGCGCTAGTTCCAGCGGCGTCACTATCGCCACCAGGGCCAACGCGAGAATCACCCGCCAGCGGTAAGGCCGCAGGTACTCCAGCAGCCGCTTCATCAGCCGCGAGTCGTACGCTTTACCGAGTGCCTCTTCTTCGTGACCGGTGCTCATGCGCGCTCGAGTTCTTCTTCCAGCAACTGCTTCTGATACAAATCGGCGTAGTAGCCCGCGCGTTCCAGCAGCTCATCGTGGGTGCCATGCTCGATGATTTCCCCGTCCTTCAGCACCACGATCTGGTCCGCATCCCGCACCGTCGACGTGCGGTGCGCAATCAGAATTGTCGTCCTTCCGTGCATCACGCCGCGCAGGCGCCCCAGGATTCTCTCTTCTGTCTGCGTGTCCACGGCCGAAAGGGAATCGTCCAGAATCAAAATCCGCGGGTCGCGCACCACCGCACGGGCGATTGCCGACCGCTGCTTCTGTCCGCCAGACAACGTGATTCCGCGCTCTCCCACCATGGTTTCGTATTTCATTGCAAACGCGTCGACATCTCCGTGCAAGTCGGCGATGTCTGCCGCTTCACTGACGCGGGCCGGTTCGTGGTTGGGCAATCCAAACGAGATGTTTTCTCCCACTGTTTCGCTGAACAAGTACGTATCTTGCGGCACGTAGCCAATCGCGCGCCGCAATGTTTCCAGCGGCCACTCGCGGATGGTATGGCCGTCGATCAGGATTTCGCCTTCCGGAGCCTCCCAAAGCCGCGCGATCAACGCTGCCAGCGTTGTCTTGCCGCTTCCCGTCGGCCCCACAATCGCGAGCGTCGACCCTGCGGGTATCTTCAGATTTATGTTTTTCAAGACTGGGCGTGCTTCCTTGGGGTGTCCGTTGGTGCCGCTGGCCCCGTTGCCGGAAATTGTGGTGGGATAGGTAAACGTCAAATTTCGGAATTCGATGTTGCCTTCAACTCTACTGCCCTCGGCAAGCTTTGCGCCGCGGTCATCAATCTGCGGCTTCGCGGCCAGAATATAGTTCAATCGGCCCATGGAAGCAGCGCCGCGTTGAAAAATATTCGTCACCCAGCCGAGCGCGATTATGGGCCACACCAGAAATCCCAGGTAGGTATTGAAGGTGATCAGCGCGCCCAGCGACATTTGTCCATGCAGGAACCGGTAACCACCTTGCCACAGCACAATCAGGAATGTGGTGCCGATCATCGCCTGCAGCGACGGCATGAACATGCTCCACGTGCGGATCAGTTGCACGTTTCGCGCAACGTACTCGCGGTTGGGTGCGTCGAATCCTTTCATCTCCGCGCTTTCCTGCGCGTACGCGCGGATTACTCGCACCCCCGATAAATTCTCTTGTACCCTGGCCGAAAGCGTCGCTAGCGATTCCTGAATTTTTTCGTACAGCCGGTGGATCACTTGTCCGAAGTACCACACGGCGACGGCCACGGCTGGCACTGGCAGCATCACCCATAGCGTGAGCGAGGGGGACAACCGCACCATCAACGCGATCGCCAGTACCATGGTCACAATCGTGGTGCCGCTGTACATGATCCCCGGACCCAGCACCATGCGCACCGCGTTCAGGTCGTTCGTTGCGCGCGACATTAATTCGCCCGTGCGGTTGCGCACGTAAAACTCTGGTTCCATCACCAGCAGCTTGTCCAGTAAATCGCTGCGAATATCAAATTCGATGTCGCGGGAAATTCCGATCAGAATCCACCGCGTAACGAAGGACATCACGCCCTTCAGCGCGATACACACCACCATCACCAGGCAATAAAAACCCAGTGTTCGCCGGCTGTCGGGTTGGTAGTACGGCACCAGGTTGCCCAGCCAGTCGGATCCCAGCGCTCCCGTGACGCCATGCATCGGATGGGAAAATGGCCGTGGACTTCCCGCTAACGTGTCGGTGATGATTCCTGTTGCCAGCGGCACGATGTTGCCGATGATGCCCATCAGCGCCAGAGTCAAGAGTCCCAGCGCGATTGCACCTTTATACCGCCCCAAGTACGGCACCAGCCCGCGGAGGTTCTGCCAAGTCGATTTCTTCGACTGGTTCATCGCTGCTTTTCGCGGAGCTGTTGCCGCCGTGCTCATCGCAGAGTGGACCTCGGATTATCGAGCGTTGCTGCCTCGCCCAGGAAATGCTGGTATGAAAGGTCCATCGACTGGTAGCGCTTCGTCGCCGGATTCCACCGGACAGCGATCGGCAAGGTTCGTTCGCTCGACCCAGCTTTGACCGGCGTGAAGTATAGCGACATGCCTTTTTCCGGGCTTTCTTCGTACTGCAGCTTCCATCCGGTTACTGCTTGCAGCGGCGTCAAACCCAGATAGCCCTTCGAGTTTTTCAGGTGCTCGTCGGCCCGCACCAGCTCTACCCACTTGCCGTCGTCATTTTCCGCAACCACGGCTCGTGTAACCACCGTTCCCGCTACCACGCTTTTGGGGGTATTGGGGACCACGTTCGCCGCCAGCAATTCTTGCTTGCCATTTTTGGCCAGGTCGCCATACAGCAGTACTTGGGCATCGCTTCCCAGCAGTTTCTTCGCTACATCCTGAATCTCTTCGGGAATCGCCGGCGTCTCAGGCTTCTTCTCCGCTTCCGGCTTCTTCTCGGCTTCCGCGGCGGGCTTGGGTGCTTCTGACCCGCAGCCACCCAGCATCAGGACGAGCACCACAACAGCAAAAAGGGAGCGGAACATTCAGGTCCTTTCTCAAATAGACGTACGCCGCGCACGAGTGTAACTACGAAATTCGACCACAAGTCGTTTCTTTACAAGCTCGGCGCGGCCAAGGTTATTTCTACCACTCGCCCGGCCTGCCCGTCCTTCTCTCTGGTGCAAACCACTTCCATCACTTGGGGTACATCAGGGCCGGCCCAGTCGAAGGCGTAGTACCACAATTCTAACGGCTGGCCGTCTTTCGTGCTAGGACTCCGCGAATCCGGCGCACCATAGAGGCTTGTCAGGCGCTCAACCGGATCGCCAAGGGCTAGACCTTTCCCGGTTGTCCAGAGGTTTTTCAAATTCAGTCCCTCTCCTTTTTCGACGCTGACGGCGGTGGAGGTGGTCTGGAGGTAACAAGGGATGGGGATATTTTTTGCCTGGTGCGAGGGCGGGGCTTGCGGGTGCCCCTTGCCAAAGGTACTGTCCGACACAATAACCGCGCGTACCGCCGTACGCGCGTCAAGGTCCAGCGTCATCTTCCAGTCACCACAGCTCCAAAAGATCACTCCATCAGTCGCGCTCATATTCTTCGTGCCGAATTTGGTTTTGGCCTTGGTGACACTGTCCCGCCCGGGCCGAAGTCCCGCTAGCGTCAATTCATTCGCTTTCTTCGCCGCTGTCGCTTTGGGCGTGGGCTTCTGTCGAGCCTCACCCCTGAAGGGGTGAGCTACAGTTTGGACGGTGGCGATCATGGTTACCAGGCACAACGCGCAAAATGCACGCTCGCCAAAATGCGCACCGCGGCCACTGCACAATCGAGGCAGGCCTGGCAATCGCGCCGGCCGATTACCTTTGCGCCAGAATGGCATCGAGCCGCGCCTCAAAATTGTCTTCTCCCTCGCTCAACAGTTCGCTTCGTTCCACCGGCAATGCTGCCTCGATCGCTTCCACCCAACTGAATAGTTTTTGGATGTTCTCGCGGGTCTTTGCGTGATACTGCTTCAGGTTCTCGCTGCTGCTGCTCATCCAGCTCCGGAAGGTCTTTTCCAGTGGATGATCCGAGGTTGCAAAGGGATTCTTTGCCGCGCCCGGAGCCAGCAATCCCGCGTGGCCCGTGAAAAGATGCTCGAATCCCAGGTCTGCCACGAAGTTGCCCGTGCTTGCGGCGATGCCATCGTCAAAGAGCGGTCCCTGGCACATCAGTTCCAGCGGAAGGGGCTCCTTTTTCCACTGCAACGTCTCGATGTCGAAGTTCCACATATCCCACTTTGCGTCCACGATGTACGCGGTGTCTGGGGCCAAGTTCGGCGCCGCGAGCGCGGCCACTTCGGCGGGACCAAATTTGCCAGTCTTCAGGTCCCACTCGGCGATGGGTGTTTCGGTGCCATCGATGGGTTGCACGATCAAACGCTCGAATCCCGGGCCCGATTCCGCAACGGGAGCGGTGGCGAGGAATCGCGCGAATTGCACGATCATCGTTTGTTCATTGAAATCGCGCGTCCAGACGCGCACGTAAGCCCGGTTCGCCATAGGCAATCCGATGAATTATACAAGGCTGCGGCTCCCCGGCGCCAACGCTGGGTGGAGCTCATACGGTTACGACTTTGGCGGGTCTTCCGGTAAACAGCGGGCAGGCAATCTCCGAACCACGCTCAGTCTTTGCGGAGAAAAGCAACGCGGTGAAACTTTCTCTTTCCATGTTTCCTCAGAGCGGGCAGGAAATAGGAGGAGCAAACTCCATTCGCGATGCCCGTTTCGACGACCCATGAAGGCTTGAGAGCATGGATTGTTGCGTACTGATTTAAGACCTTTTTTGCGTAGAGTCGGGGCTGACGCTGGAGAGTGCACGGAACTCTTCAGCGACGTTGGCAATATGCGCAGCAAATTCAGGAGAATTGCTGGGTTCATCCAGGAATCCCCGAATGGCGCGAGGAGAAACGCCGCACATCCTGGCAAGAAACCGCTCGTCACTAACGTCAATTCGCCCTCGTCGATAGGGCATAACGCGGATTCTTGAGTGCAAAGCTTGCGCGCGCGCGAATATTTTACAGTAGCCATTTCATCTGAACGTCAGCATAGCATTGCCCGAGTAATTTCCGAAAACAAACGGCTTGAGGAAACCGTAGACAGCGATGTGGAGGGTTACGACTTCGGCGGGTTCTTTCCGGTATCGAACCCCATGGCAATTTGCTGCAGCCCTTCGCGCAGCGTGTCCCCGAAACGGGAGAACACCTCCGACGAAGCTTCGCGCAATCGTTCTTCCGCCGTTGCCGCGATCTTCGCAATCACGTCTCGAGATTGATGATCGAGTGTCGCCACGGTTGCCACCATCCATGAATTCGATATATTTTCCAGCCGGTCCCGGTAGCCCGCTGCGGATTCGTCGCTGATTTTCCCAAACGTCTCGCGTAATTCTCCGCGTTTTGCTTCGCTTATCGTTTTCCAGGATTCCAGCAGGGACGCGAAACTCGTCCTGACCTCTTCCTGCGCTTCACTCAGGCTCTTCTCGACAGCCCCGGTAACCCCGGCGTGGAATCGCCGCAGGAATTCTTCCTGCTCAGCGGAGACACGTTGGGTAATCTCTTCTCGCGTGGCGTCCAACCGTTCGCGCGACAGTTCCACCGATTTGGTCATCAGCTCCGCGAATCCTTCGAGTTCCTGCCGGGCGTTTCGCTGAATCTCATCTGTAAACGCCGCCGCGGTGGTGTCGGCAGCCTCAGCTAAGAGCAGTCGCACTCGTGCAAAGGCATCGTGCACGGTCTCGTCGATTTTCTGATGGGTTTGCCCAATGTAAGCCTGGCTCGATTGGCTCAGCTCCGTGGCGAACGAGCTGGATAGTTCTGCGGCCTTTTCTCGCAGGTGATTTCCCGACTGATCCACGAGCTTTTCGGTTATGTTTTGCAGCTGGGTCTGGGCCTTCTTCTCGTACCACTCCGCCGACTTGAACATTTCCTCCAGAGCGTGGTGTTTCGAATCCGCGGTCCGATTCTCCAGTTCTTCCAGGTTCCGGTTCGTAATGGTCTGGGCAGATTCGCTCAACAACTGCTCCACGCTTCCCAGATTTTCGCGGAACCGCGCCATGGACTCTGCGAACGCGTCATCCGCCGACGCTCGAATGCGGTCTTGCTGCATGGTCATCGCGGCATCCAGCAGCGACCGTCCCCCGGCCAGGCGGTGTACCGCCTCCTCGGCTTGACGCACGTGCGGATTCACCAACGCGGCAATTTGTTCTTCAAATTTCTCCAGCGCCCGGCTGTTGGCCGTCTCGAAGCTGCTCTGAATGCGCTTATGGAATTCCTCAACCAGATTACCCGACTGGCGGTGCAACTCATTGCGGTGCAGTGTGAGTACGTCGTCCAATTGAGATTGAAATCCGGTGATGGCTTGCTGCTGCACCGCTTCGATGCGAGCCGCGAATTGTTCCAAACGTTCGCTTGCCTGGTTGGCCCGCGCCAGTGTGTCTTCCAGTTGCTTCGACTGGGCTTCCAACACCGCTTGAACCGCGGCACTCTGCTTCTGTCCTGCTTCGAGGATTTCCTGATGGAGATTGCGCGCTTTTTCCTGCAGCTCCTCCGCAGCTTTCTGGTGCTGCTCGCGCAGAGAAGCTTCCGCGTCGCCGAGCAGGCTGGCCTTTGCAGGCTCCAACTCCCGCGCTAGTTGCTCGTGCAGCGAATTCTGCGCTTCTGCCAGAGAGCCAGTTACGCGTTCCTGGATCTCCCGCATTCCCGCGGTCAATGCCGCGTGTTGATTTCCCGCGGATTCTTCGCGTTTACGCGCTTCTTCTTCCACGCGCCGAGCGGTCGCCTCAATCCTCTCGGCAACCTGCGATTCCGCCACTTCCGCCTGCGTCCGCAGCTTCGCCGCAGCTTCTTCCGCCTGATTGCACAGCGTTTGCAATGCGTCTTGTACGCTCGACAATTGCTTTTCGTGTTGCTCTCGCTGCAGCGCGCCTTCTCTTGCCAGATGAGTCGTCAATTCGTGTGTCAACTGTTCCAGTTGCGGTGCCAGCCATCTGGGCAATTCGATCTTCAGCGCTTCCGCGGCCGCTTCGTGTGCGACGCGCGCGCGATTGGCTGCCTCACCCTGGATGGTTTCGACCGCGTGCGCCGTTTCCCGCGCAACTTCTTCGCGAAACGCTGCATACTTCTGATCCCACTGTTCGAACGTGACTCGGCGTTCCGCAGACACCGCCTGCACCGCCGATTCTCGCGCCGCCGCTTGAATCTGTTGTTTCGCTTCACCGAGCAACCTGGCCACTTGCCGCGCCAGTTGCATGGATGCCTCCGTGGCGCTCGCCGGGGCAGGGAACACACGCAAATTGTCGGGCGCTCCGCTGGGAACTTCGCTTTCGCCAGGCGCTGCCGGCAAGTCTCCGCCAGTTGCGCTCAGTAGTGCGCTCGGAATTTCAGACGAAAGTGTTCCGCCCAGCGGCGATTCCCCTTCGGGCGGAAACGCAAACCAATCTTCGGGCGGAAACGCGATGCCCCAGGCATTGCCGGCGGTCTCCAATTCGAGCGCAACCTGAAACAATTGCCGAACGGTGCGTGGCCGTTGGATCCAAGCCACCTTGCCTCTTACGCGCCTGGGCGATTGCCCCGGCTCCGGGTGCGGCACTTCCAGGTTCACCCACATGTTTTTCAGGACATAGTGCTTGGATTGGTAGCGGCATCCGTGGCAGTTAATAATCAGCGTGGAGGTCCGCTCGTTGAACGGCCGTCCCAACGCATCGACGCCGGTCACATTCAGCGGCACAGCCTGCACGATGCGCGTGCTGCGGCGCTTGCGTAGATCGGAACTGGCGTTGACCGCGCTTTCGTTCATCATATCTGCCGGATCATCGGCCGCGTGCGGAGACAGTTCTGGGCCTTCGTTTTCTCTCTGCATAGTTTCCTGGGATTCTGTCCAAGTCGCATAATTGCGCGCATCAGGACTTTTTCGCTGGCTCGCTGACTTGACCTTCCGGGAGGCGCTTTCCTGTTACAAATGTCCAAATCTCTTTCGCCACCCAAATTGGTCCGACCATCAGATACACAGGGCCCTGGAAAAACGCCGGATTGCTTCCCTCAATGCGATGCCCGAGAAAGAGCAGCACCCAGCCACCAAGAAAACAACCGATTCCCCAGCGCCACCGAAGCAGCGCGAGAAGAATCAGTCCTGCAAAAATCAGCGGAATGCCGATTCCGTGCAGTACCTTGTTGCAGACTGAACTGTGTTCATGGTCATACTGAGCCATGTAGTGCGCCAACCCGGGCATAGCGCACCTCCTAACCGCTACCGCGGAAACAGCAGCGTTTTGGCGGGAACTTCCACCGCGGGAACAGAACTGTATCCTGAATGGGGATGCTTGCCTAGGGGTAGAATCATTCTGTACGTACTAGCTCCGAGGTCCCATCAGTCCCATCCCCGTTTTCCCTGCAAAAAAGCCTCGGCTGCGTACTCCAAGGCTTTTTTGTGAAGCTCTCAGCGACAAATTTGCGCTCGCACTGACTTTTCTACAGTTCCCGCCGGCCTTCCATGGCTTTCAGCATGGTTACTTCGTCGGCGTACTCCAAATCCGCGCCCACCGGGATTCCCACGCCGATGCGCGTCACGCGCACACCCAGCGGCTTCAGTAATTTTGACAGATAGATCGCGGTGGCCTCTCCTTCGGCAGTCGGATTCGTCGCGATGATGATTTCCTCCACCGTGCCGCCTTTCAACCGTTCGATTAGACTCTTGATGTGCAGTTGGTCCGGCCCCCGCCCTTGCAGCGGCGAAAGCGAGCCGCCCAGCACGTGGTACATGCCGCCATAGGTCCTGGTTTTTTCAATCGCCAAAATGTTATGCGGTTCTTCGACCACGCAAATCGTCTGCTTATTCCGCGTTGGTCCCACGCAATACAGACACGGATCGGTGTCGGTGATGTTATAGCAGGTGGTGCAGGTGCGAATCTTCTCTTTGGCGTCGCGGATCGCCTCGGCGAGCGAGAGAGCTTCTTCCGGCGTGGCACGCAGCAGGTGAAACGCCAAGCGTTGCGCGGTTTTCTGTCCGATTCCGGGCAGATGTTTCAATTCATCGATGAGTCGTTCAACAGGAGCGGCAAAATCAGGCATGTCCCTTGTGTAGCACAAGCGCAGTCATCCGCGCAAATTCCTGGGTGCACGATTCACGCGAACGACAAGGACAGAAGTCTACGGCGTTGGTGTTACCCGTGATTTCAGTTTTAGTTTCAGAGGGGATTTGCGAAAAGTCAGAACAATCCAGGAATCTTCAGTCCCTGCAATCCAGGCAGGCCGCCGGCCATGCTTTTCATCTGGTTGGCCAGTTCTTCGTCCACGCGTCGCGACGCTTCATTCACCGCCGCCCGCACCAGATCCTGCAGCATTTCGTGATCCTTGCCGGCAAACACTTCCTTCTCAATCTTCACTTCCAGCACCTGCTTCTGGCCGTTCATCTTCACCGTCACCATTCCGCCGCCGGCCGAAGCTTCCACCGCCACCGAGTTTACCTGCCGCTGCAGATCTTCCTGCACCTGCCTAAGTCTCGAGAGCATCTGTTGGAGCGCGTTTACTTCCATGTTCGTTAAGGCCGCACCTCGCGATGTGACCTTACTCCTCCGTTTGCCGCTTCACTTCTGAAATTCTTCCCCCAAAGCGTTGCAGCATGGACTTCACCATCGGATCGTTTTCAAACTGAGCCCGGAGTTCCTGCGTGCTCATTCCACCATGCGATGCGGGTCGCGAAGAATTTTCTTCCTTCGCTCCACCACTTTCGAGTCTAGCACAGACGCGAACCGGGCGCCCTAGTACCTTGCTCGATACGCCACGGATCTTCTCCAGCGTCTCGCGCCCTTCCATCAATCCCGCGAACGTGCTCTTGTCCGGACGGAAACAAATGCGCAATTCGCTTCCTTCCAACTCCCATCGCGCGGCGTGTTCCAAAACTTCGGCAACAAATTTTTGTTGCGCTTGCAGGGCCGCTTTAATTTCTACCACTTGCTCGGCGCTCATTCCGATCGCCGCTGTTTCCGCTTTTGTCTCGCGCGCCGGCGCCGCTACAGCGTCCACCGGCTTCATCGCGGGCGCGGCTGCGGTCGCCGCTGCTCCCAGGGAAATCGCGCCCGGCATTGCGACGGATTTTGGTTCCATGCTCACGGGAGCTGATGCCGCGAACGAGCTCACGGAACTGGCGGAAACGCTGCGAGAAGGGAGCGACGGCGGCGCCGCACTTTGCACCGTAGTTCTCTGCGTGGGTCTTCCTCCGCCGGATCCGCCGGTCACTCCGCCACGCGCATCAGCCAACAACTCTTCCAACGGTGCCAGCCGTGCCGCGTTGACCAGTCGCAACAGGCCCATTTCCAGATGCACTCGCGGATCCGGTTTTCTTCGCAGGTCGTCATCGGTCTGCAGCAAAATCTGGAAGAAGCGCGTGAGATCTTCTTCCGTAAAAAGTGCCGCGGCCTTTTCCAGGCCCGGCCGCTGGTCCGGTGTTGCCGCAATCAAGTCCGAATCGGCGCCGCACACCCGGGCGATCAGCAGATTGCGCATGTGACGGATGGCTTCCCGGCAGAAGTGCTGCAGGTTGCGCCCCTCTTTTTGGAACGTGTGCACCAGGCCGAGGGCGCGCTCAGCGGATTGTTCCGCGATCGCTTCCACCAGTTCCTGTAACGCGTCTTCCGGCACCACACCCAGCAACTCACGCACGGCCTGATCGGTAATATTGTCGCCGCAGTACGCGCGCGCCTGCTCCAACAGCGACAGGGCATCGCGCATGCTGCCTTCGGCCATGCGTCCAATTACGGAAAGTGCTCCGCCGTCGATTGTCAAATTTTCTTTTTCCGCGATGAACTTCAGGCGGTCGGTGATTTCGCTGAACGTGAGCGCGCGAAAATGAAAATGTTGCGAACGCGAGCGGATGGTATCTTCCAGGTCTTCGGGCTGCGTTGTGGCCATCACGAAAATCACGCGGTCGGGCGGCTCTTCCAGAGTTTTCAACAGGGCGTTGGACGCTTCGCCGGTGAGCATGTGAGCTTCGTCGAGGATCACAACCTTGCTGCGCGCCGCCGCTGGGGCATAGCGGACCATCTCGCGCAGCTCGCGGATCTGGTCGATACCGCGATTCGAAGCCGCGTCAATCTCAATCACATCCAGCGAGGTGCCCGCCGCAATCTCCTTGCAGGCTTCGCATACGCCGCAGGGTTCGCGCGTGGGGCCGTTCACGCAATTCATGGCCTTTGCCAGGATGCGCGCGGCGGTTGTCTTTCCCACGCCTCGCGCGCCCGAGAAGATGTAGGCGTGCGCCACGCGATTATTCTTGATCGCGTTTGCCAGCGTGTTGGTGACGTGCTCTTGTCCAACGAGATCCGCGAAGGTCTGCGGGCGCCATTTTCGTGCAATCACTTGGTAGGTCATACGTGTCTTGCATTCTCACCAGCCGCGCGGAAAAAGTCAAAACTCTTTGCAGTGCGGATGCCGCGTATCGCAAGGAAGTGTTGGAGGAATCTCGAAGGAGTGAAAACAAACTTCAGGCAAAGAACAGATTGTTCTTCCTGAAAACTGACGAACTGATTACTGAGAACTGCTCAATTCGAGGAACTTCGGAATCTCCGCGGCACACTCGGCTTACCCGATACCGTTGCTCCCTTCCGGGCCTGGCGGGGTTCGCGGGACCTCGTTGCACGAAGTCCGAAGTTCCACGACTTGGCAGTCAACCATTCACGACTGCAAATCAAAGCTTAGCACACCGCTCAAAGCTCCTCCAATTTCCGCCTCGGCTTTGTCGTCCTGGATTGCGCGATGAATTTTGCCGTTTGGCTTGTGTGCGGAGCTCAGCTTCGCTATTCCAACTCCTGTTCTTGAAGCCGAAACGTTACTCGTTCGGCGCCAACCTAGCAGCACGTTTTCCCTACGGAGTGCCGAAAAGAGGTCTAGCCAGTTCTTCCGGAGATGCCAACTCCGGGTGTTCTGCCTTCCAGCGCATCGCAGCGGTAATCCGGGTACGTCCGCTAGGGTGATCAAAGAAGACAAACTCCTCAACCGGCCCCGGATCCAGTTTGCGATATTCTCCGAGCATCAAATCTACGTTGGCCTCGCCGTCCGGTTGACGAGCAGCATTCAGCCCGTACATGTCCGCCTCGAACTCCATCGTGCGCGTGATTGTGTTGGTC
>CAVTMR010000012.1:0-117101 GCA_963735825.1 Candidatus Acidiferrales bacterium | reverse complement strand
TCTACCACGTCAATTGCAGTTTTCCTGTTCGTTTGCCAGAGGTCTCTGGCTTAGCTCCACAAACGATCCCAGGAACGCTCCTGGTCCCACTGCGGCGTCGGATCGAAATAACCGGTACCGGGCGCTAAGTGTTGCTTTACCACGTCTTCATTCAGAGTTACGCCGAGCCCGGGACGATCCGGAACGTCAATCCAACCATGGTTCACGATGGGATGCGACACACCTTCCTGAACCAACGCTGACCACCACGGCACATCCAGCGAGTGATTTTCGAGCGCAAGGAAATTTTCGGTCGCCGCGGCGCAATGCACATTTGCCATGCAGCTCACTGGAGTGCCTGCAAAATGCATGGCCATGGGCACGCCATAATCCTGGGCCATATCACCGATTTTCTTGGTTTCGAGAATGCCTCCGGCGGTAGCGAGGTCTGGTTGAATCTTGCCGACCGCTTGATTGGCGCAGAGCACCTGGAATGGTTCTTTCAGGTAAATATCCTCGCCGGTGAGAATGGGAGTCGGACTCTCCAGGGATATCTCCCGTAGGAGTTCCGTATAGTTCCATGGAATCACGTCTTCCATCCACGAAAGGTTATATTTTTCGTAAGCTTTACCGAGGCGGATGATGGACTTCACACCAAGATGACCCAAGTGATCCAGGGAGAGCGGGATTTCCATTCCCACCGCGTCTCGAACCGCCGCCACATACTGCTCCAGCATGGCGATACCCTTGTCGGTCACTTCCATGGCGATCAGGGGATGCGTCAGCTGGTGCGGTTTCCATTGCTCGATATCCGTGGGGTTGGTGACGGTGCCCGGCGTTCTTGAAACCATTTCAATGCCCAAATCCATCTTGAGCCACGTTAGGCCCATGACTTCTTTGCGTTCCTTCATGCGTTGCGCGTAAATTTTCGGATCGTCAGATTCAGTGGTGTCTGCATAGATGCGAATCTTGTCGCGAAACCCTCCGCCGCCCAGCAATGCGTAGACCGGAGCGTTGTAAACCTTGCCGGTAATGTCCCATAGAGCCATCTCGATTGCGGAGACTCCACCGCCCTGGCGGGCATGACCGCCGAATTGTTTGATCTGGCGAAAGTTTTTGTCCAGTTGGAGAGGGTTCTCGCCCACGATGCGGCTCTTTAGGAAAAGAGCGTAAGTGGCGCTGGCGCCGTCGCGCACTTCACCCAAGCCGTAGACGCCCTGATTTGTATCGATGCGAATGATGGGGCAGGGACTAGGGCCGGGTTTCACCACGGTGGCGACGCGCAGGTCGGTGATCTTCAGCGTGGACGGACTGGAGTTAATATTAACTCCTTTCGTGTGGGCATCGACGGATTCGCTGGTCAGCAGTCCGGCTCCCAGTGCCAATGTCGAGGCCTTCAGTACGTCCCGCCGGCCAAATACGTTTCCATTATTTTTGCTCATGGAAGGTCATCCTCCGCGGACTGTTATAGTCCGAAAGTTTGCCAGAAGCTAGTCATGGATTCTGCCGAATCCAAACCCGAAGTTTGTGGACAGGGTCTAAAGCTAGCCAAAAATATTTGAAATCTTAGGATTCAGTCTGCTCAATTATGTGCCGTGTTGGGTAGCCGAGGATGGTGCCGGCACGGCCTGAGTTTCGTTCCGAGTGCAGGAAGGCTTGACCATCGATCCGGTACGTTCCAGTCCAGGCAATGGTGAAGGTCTTGTCTGTTTCCTCGCTGTAGACCGGCTAAGGATCTCCCTCGCGGGCCAGCAGCAAGATGATCAGTAGGTTCGAGCAACCGGGCATCTCGCGTTTGGGTCGAGAACAGTAGCCACGGAGGCGAGAAAAACGTTATGCTGAAATCCGTTTCGCATCGTACCAGAGGTGCGCTGCAAATGAGCGTGATAAATTGTCCGGGTTCGAACAAGCTCACTGGCGCGCGAACTTCGCGGGAGGCGGCGAGACTTCCGCGGATTGCTCGATTCAAACCCTGGTGACATTGGGGATACCCATGATCAATGCTGTCTGCAGTGGTTCCGCACGAATCACGTTGAGTGTCTTTTTAGCCGTTGCCACGATCATTTTAGTCCTTCCTGTCCGCTCGAACGCGCAGCTCATGACGTTTTCCAAACAGGACCTGATCGATTACACGGCAGCCAATCCGTTCGATCGATTTCCGGATGGCAGGCCGAAGGTGCCCGACGCACTACTCGAGCGAGCGCGCGACCTTTCCGCCGAAGATATCTGGGCCACCATGCAAGACAAGGGATACAACAACCAGTACGCGGATGGGTTCATCGTCCTGAAGCCCGGTAAAACCATGGTTGGCCGTGTTTTTAGTGTGCAGTTCATGCCAGTGCGCGAGGACCTGGCGAGCGTGGCCGAGAAAAAAGCAAAAGAGCGCGGCATTCAGCGTCTGACCAACCAAACAGCGATCGACATGCTGCAACCCGGCGATGTTCTGGTGGTCGATCTCTTTGGGAAAAAAGTGAACGGCACGATTGTCGGAGACAATCTCTTCTATTACGTGATGACCGCCACTCATAAGGGCGGACTCATTGTCGACGGCAGTATTCGCGATCTGGATGGAATCTCGGAAATCGATATGCCCGGTTATTTCCGTGCGGTCGATCCCACGCCTATCGGCAACGTGATGCTCACGGGCATCAACATTCCGATTCGAATCGGCAATGTGACGGTGATGCCGGGCGACCTCGCCGTGGGCGATCGCGAAGGCATCTATTTCATTCCGCCTCAATTGGTGAAGGCTGTTCTGGACCGTGCGGATGAGATTCACATCCATGACGAATGGACCAAGAAGAAGTTTGCCGAAGGAAAATACAAATCCAGCGAGATTTACGGGTCTCCCAGTGATTCGAAATTGAAACAAGAGTACCAGGACTATCTGAAACAGAAACTGGAAGAACTCCGCAAACAGCGGGGTACAGAGCAGCAGTAAAAAAGGAGAAAGACCATCATGCCGGACACGCCAATTAAGGAACTTTCGCGCCGAGGCTTTCTCGGCAAAATGAGTCGAGGCCTGGTCGTGGCGAGCGCGACCGGGGCATTTCTGAAAAGCGCGGCCGGACAACAGCCGGTGGTTGTCCCCGATCCGCCAGGGAAGAAAATGGGCTATGCCATCGTTGGGCTCGGTATGCTGTCGATCAACGAAATTCTGCCCGCGTTTGCAAAATGCGAGAAATCCAAGCCGGTCGCCTTCGTGAGCGGTCATCCCGACAAGGCCAATAAATTGGCGCTCCGTTACGGAATCAACCCGAAGAACATCTACAACTACGAGAATTACGGCACCATTAAAGACAATCCCGAGGTCGATATCATCTACATCGTCCTGCCGAACTTCATGCACGCGGAGTACACGATTCGGGGATTCCAGGCGGGCAAACACGTGCTAACGGAAAAGCCGATGGCCGCTACGCCGGCCGATTGCCAGCAAATGATCGACGCGGGCCGCAAGGCCGGTAAGAAACTGATGGTCGCTTATCGCTGCCGTTACGAACCTTACAATCAAGAGGCCATTCGCATTGCGCACTCGGGTGACTTGGGCCCAATCCTGGTGATTGAGGCGGATGCCGGGTGGAACGCCACCAATCCTGACCAGTGGCGCCTGAAAAAGGATCTCGCCGGCGGCGGATCGCTGATGGATATCGGGATTTACGCCCTTAACGGTTCGCGGTATCTCTCCGGCGAAGAACCAACCGAAGTGAACGCCATGATCTACAATGTACCGGGCGATCCACGCTTTAAGGAAGTGGAAGAGACGGTCAATTTCCAGTTGCGCTTCCCGAGTGGAACCATAGCCAACTGCACATCGAGCTACGGCTATTATCCGACCAGCCACTTCCGCGTCATCGGAACCAAGGGCTGGCTGGAGATGGACCCGGCCACATGGTATCGAGACCAGCGGTTGAAAGTGGGCGGAACGAACGGCATCGTGGAACAAGAGTTGCCGAGCCGCGATCATTTCGCGCTGGAAATGGACCACATGTCGCAATGTGTGATGGAGAATAAAGAGCCACTCACGCCGGGCGAAGAGGGGCTGCGCGATATTAAATTGATGATGGCCATCTACGAATCCGCCCAGACCGGCAAGACCGTAAAGGTCTAACCCGATTCGAAAATCTACGGAACAAGCCCTGGCGATTGAAGAAGCTGCGCAATGGGCTAAGTCACAGCGCGAACAGGTCCGAATCTCTGTCCAGAACCGTAATGGCCTGCTTATGTGTCCAGACAGTAATCTCTATATCGTTCCCTTTAAAGGGGGGCACCCCCGGCGGCTCGATTGCAACTTGCCGCGCATGAACTCCTGGCACACCTTTTCTCCCAACGGGCGCTGGCTAGCCTTCTCTTCCAAAGGCCGTTCCCTCTACACGCAGCTGTTCCTCACACACATTGACGAGAACGGCAAAGACTCACCAGCAATTCTCGTGGAAAACGCAACGGCCGCCAATCGCGGCGTGAACATCCCCGAGTTCGTCAACATTCCCCCAAACGGACTGACCAAGATGGATGCACCCGCCACGGAGTTTTACCGCTTATCCGATGCTGCCGGTGAATTGGCCCGCAAAGGTGATTACGCTGCGGCCGCCGTTGAATGGACCACAGCCGTGGAACTTGACCCGGCCGATGGCAAGGCTCGCTATCATCTTGCGTATGCGCTCGACAAACAGGACCAGCTCGACCAAGCCATCGAGCAGTATCGCAAGTCGGTCGAACTGGATGACACGAATGCCTCGGCGTACGCTAGCCTGTCCATCGCGCTCGCTCGTGCCGGCAATCTCCCCGAATCCATTGCTGCTGCGAAGCAGGCTCCTCGCGCTCAATCCAATCTACGTTTGACGGAAGGCAACCTCGCCACCAGCGTGCTCGAGACTGGACAGACCGATGAAGCGCTTGAGCACATCCGGAAGGCCTTGGAACTCGACCCTGACTTCGCCGATGGGCACAACATGCTTGGAATCATTCTTGCTCGCATGGGTAGACTCGACGATGCGGTCGCGCACCTGGAGAAAGCCGTTGCTCTGACGCCGAACTCGACCGAGTATCGCTTCAATTTGGGTCGTATCCCCGCAGCCCGGCATAGCTTTGCCGAGGCCATTCCGCAGTTCGAGAAGGCCGTCGCACTTACGGGCGGAAACGAACCCCAAAGCCTGGAAATGCTTGCAGCGATGTACGCGGAGGTAGGCCATTTTTCAGAGGCAGCTCAAACCGCGCGAAGGGCACTTGAGATTGCCGCTCGTCAGAATGAAGTGGGTCTCTCCGAAGAACTCCGCCACAGAATCGCCTACTACGAGTCGCAGCAGGATACATCCCCGGCGAAACAATAATTGCAATTCGCCGGGGACAGTTCTAAGTTGCTATTCTTAAATCGTAATGAGAGCGTGCGCATTACTCATCTGTTTGGGTCTGCCCGTCTTAGCGGTGGCACAAACGCCCTCGGTGGGAGCAGGTGCGTGCGCCCAGTGTCACTCTCAGGCCAAGTCGCAGCCCTTCACCTCCATGGGGCGAGCACTCGAGACCGTTGAGGGGTGTGGGGTATTAATCGATCGTCCCGTGATGACGGTGACGGTCGGAAAGTACTCCTACCGAATCGAACGCAAGGGTAGTCAAAGCGACTTTTCGGTCACCGATGGAACAAATACCGTCACCATGCCCATCCGTTGGGCGATGGGGGCGAGTTCTTCGATCGGTCAAACCTATATTTTGGAGAAGGACGGACAGTTGTATGAGAGTCGCGTGAGCTATTTCCGCGAGCTGAAGGGGCTTGGACCCACCTTGGGCTCCGCCGGCTCAATTCCGGTGGACGTGAACGAAGCCGTTGGGCGCTTAATGACCCGCGAAGACAAACTGAGCTGTTTTGGGTGTCACGCCACCGACGCGGTTTCGGGAAGGCAAATCACCCTGGAAAAACTGAAGCCAGGAGTGCAGTGCAATCATTGCCATCATGATGCCGAAACGCACCTGGTGGAGATGGTGCTAAATGGTTACCAGCCGGAGGCGGCAATCGCAAACGCGAAGTCAAAAGGGTTATATGCAGAGCAAATATCGGATTTCTGCGGACAGTGTCACCGGACCTGGGCCGAAATCGCTGCGCAACCGAATCCCAGCATAGCGAACGTGCGTTTCCAACCCTACCGGCTAGCGGGCAGCAAGTGCTACGACGCGGACGACGCGCGAATTAGCTGTCTGGCTTGCCACGATCCGCACCATGAATTGAGTGCGGAAACCACCGATTACGACCCCAAATGCCAGGCCTGTCACGGCGGCGGGAAGCCCGGAGCGAAGGTTTGCCCTGTCTCGAAATCAAGGTGTGCGTCCTGCCATATGCCCAAGCTCGAACTGCCGGGAGCACACTATAAGTTCTCCGACCACCGAATTCGCATCGTGAAGCCGAATGAGGCTTATCCTGGATAAGCGCAGCGACCACCTGGCACTGATTGCGGCCGGCTGAAGCTAGTTGATCGCTCTATGAAGTGTGATTTCGCCTACCGTGGGGGGGCCGTCACGGCGCTGGTTCTTCAATTGTCAAGATCTGATCCGTCGCCACACTGTTCAACACTTGGTGGATACCGCTGGGCCACTGTGATATCGATCTCCCGGATCGTCTTCGACGCGCCCAACCCGAAGTGAACCCGCGAGTCGCTCGCGCAGGCGTAACCGACGGCCGTGGTGACCTCGTTGTACTGCTTCGAGCCGTCCTCGCCGGTGATCCGGATCTGCGCCCCAATCCCCATGCGGTTGCTCTTTGTGCCGACCAGCTTCAGCAGAATCCAGTGGTTGCTGTTCCGGGAGACATTGTGGAAGTACTTCGCCTTGCCATTGAGAACCGTGACCACCGCGTCGATACGGCCATCGTTGTCGATATCTCCGAACGCCACGCCGCGATGCGGCGCCGCTACTTGAAAGTCGGGTCCGGCCTCGGCGCTTACGTCCTGGAACTTGCCGTTTCCAAGATTGCGAAAGACGGCATTCGGCTCCTCGTAAGTGCGGTTCGAGAACTGCGCGATGTTGTCGAGCACATTACCGCGCGCAACGAAAAGGTCCTTCCAGCCGTCGTTGTCGAAATCGAAGATCCCGTTCGACCATCCGGACATAGTGCGCGTCCGCATCAGACATGCTCTGGTTGGTCGCCTCCCGAAAACGCCTCCCCCCGACGTTCTGATACAGCGGAAAGGACTCGTTCTCGATCGGCGGTGTGCCAGATATCCGGGCGGCCGTCGTTGAATACATCCTTGAAATCGGCTCCCATGCCGGAAATGGCGTTGGCATTCTTGCGAGTAGGCAACGCCGCTTTCAAAGGCCACTTCTTCGAATCGCTTTCCGCCGATATTGTGAAACAGAGAATTCGGCAGGTTGTCGTTGGCGACGAACAGGTCCATGAAGCCGTCCCCGTCGTAGTCGGCGATGACGACCCCCATACCCTTGCCGAGATGCTTGGCGATGCCTGTTTCCGCGGAAACGTCGGTAAAGGTCCCGTCGCCGTTGTTGCGGTACAGCGTGTTCGGCAAAGGTTCGTAATTCTTCGGATGGCAATAAGCGCGCTTCTCGGGATTCGGTCCGCAAAATGGATCTTTGTTCACTTCCCATTTGCAGTAGTTGGAGACGAACAAATCCAGCAGGCCGTCGTTGTTGTAATCCAGCCACGCGGCCGAGACGGACCACATTTTCTTGCCGTCGAAGATCCCGCCGCCCACCCGCGCCTTGTCCGTCACGTCGGTGAACGTGCCGTCGTGATTGTTGTGGAAAAGCTGGTTCTTCGTCGACGTTCACGACGTAGATGTCGGGCCAGCCGTCGTTGTCGTAATCGCCGACCGCCACGCCCATGCCGTAGCCCTCTCCCGCCACGCCGGCCTTTTCAGTGACGTCGGTAAAGGTGCCGTCGTGATTATTGTGGAAGAGCCGATTCCAGTACTTCGGAGCTTTCCTTTTCCGAGAGACGGGATCGCGGCGCCGTTCACCACGTACACGTCGAGATAGCCGTCATTGTCGTAGTCGAGCAGAGCGACGCCCGCGACCATGGTTTCGGGCTGGTTCTTGTTGGGCGTAGGAGATGCTGTCGGCGTGAAAATCAGGCCGGAGCGTGCCGGCGATTTCCTCGAACACGATCGGTGCTCGGCGACTGACCCCGCCAGGAGAGCGCCGGCTGCGAACTACAACAGCGGGCAGAGCCTTCATGAGTTCAGCTCTCTCATCCTTGCAGTGGGCGCCGTGCTAGCACGTGGATCGCGCGCTGCCTGGCCATTTCCTTTGCGGCTCTCGTACTTCTGTCTCCTCGCGTTGGTCCCGGGGACCGCGCGCGGCCCAAGCGACCCGGTTTCGTCGATGTGGCGCCACGCTTCGAAATTTGTCTACAAGACGTAACAACAGCTTCGGACGGCCGCAAGTACTTTCCGCAGCCCATGTGCGGCGGTGTCGCCATCTTCGATTTCGACAACGACGGCAAGATGGACATCTTCTTCACCAACGGCGCGCAATTGCCGGAAATGAAGAAGACCGACCCTTCCTACTACAACTGCCTGCTTCGAAACAGCAGGACGACGGTACTTTTGAGGATGTCACGGCCAAGGCGGGTCTGCTGGCGCCAGAACCTCGACTTACAACTTCGGTGTCGCGGTGGGCGACTACGACAACGATGGCTACGAAGACCTGTTCATCTGTAGCGCCGGGAGAAATGTTCTGTACCACAACAACGGAGACGGAACCTTCACCGATGTAACCGAGGCGTCGGGCATCACGCAAACCGCCGATACGCTCAGCGTCGTGGCCGCGTGGTTCGACTACGACAACGACGGTCTGCTCGACCTCATCGTCGTCAACTACACCTATCTGGACGCCGCAGACCGATGTCCGCTGCACCATGGACGGCGAGGAATTTTACTGCGATCCACGCCGGTACAAGAGCGTACCGCCGCGGCTTGTATCACAACCTGGGGCACGGGAAGTTCGAAGACGTCACCGAAAAATCCGGATTGGCGAAAGCGCCCGGCAAAGGCATGGGTATCTCCATCGCGGACTTTAACGATGACGGATGGCCGGACGTGTTCATCGCCAACGACACCGAACCCAATTCGCTCTTCATCAACAATGGCGACGGCACTTTTGAAGAAAAGGGCCTGGAATTAGGTGTCGGTTACGACGATAACGCGCGCACCGGATCTTCCATGGGCTCGCGACGCCAAGGACTTCGACAACGACGGCAAGGTCGACATTTTCTACAACAATCTCAGGAACCAGGTCTGGCAACTCATGCGGAATGAGGGCACCCTGTTCACGTATCGCTACGCCTCGAAGATTCAGACCTGAGTTTGCCCCACTCTGGTTGGAGCAACGGTTTCATCGACTACAACAATGACGGCTGGAAGGACATCTATTCTGCCAACGGCGACGTTGATCAGGTGAATGAGACCTCTCCCGAACACGACACCATGTTTGAAAACGTGGATGGCAAGACTTTCATCGATGTCTCCGAAGAGATGGGCAAAGATTTCCTGCGCAAGGGCTACCAGCGAGGCTCAGCGTTCGGTGATCTCAACAACGATGGTTCGCTGAGACATCGTGGTCACATCCCTGAATGGGACTCCGCGCATCCTGATAAATACAGGCGATAGCGGCAATCATTGGCTGATGCTGAACCTCGTCGGCCATAAGAGCGCGCGCGACGCGATCGGCGCGAAAGTGAAGCTTACGACGGCTTCCGGGCGAGTCCTTTACAATCACGTCTCGGTCAGTGTGGGCTTCATGTCATCGAGCGACAAGCGCGTCCACTTCGGACTGGGCCAGGAAACGAAGATCGCATCGATAGAAATCCGCTGGCCCAGTGGCATTCGCCAAGTGTTGAAGGATGTTGCCGCAGACCAGTTCCTGAAAGTCGATGAACCCCATTAGACGCAAAGGGCGGCCTCACAAGCTCGGAGGATGAGTTTCGGGCTCTTTGACTTCGCCCTTCGACTTGGATTGTTGGGCGTCCTGTTCGGCTTTTAATTTGGTTACCAGCCCGCGCTCACGGTCGCCATCAGCTTTGCGCTTTTGCCGGTAATAGACCTGCGCTAGCGAAACGTGGGCCTCAAGAAACTGCGGCGAGCGTTTGATCACCTGCTCCAGAATGGCGCAGGAGTGCTCCAAGTCGCCCTCCGCGAGATACGTTGCACCGACCTGGAAGAGGGCCCCGGGGTCATTCGGACGGACAAGAAGTGCTCTTGCCAGGAGATGTCTCGCCTTCTCGTAGTCGCCATCCTGCTTCAGGATGACGGCTAGCCTAAGATTCGATTCGAAGTCGTTTGGATTCCGGGCAAGCTCCTTTTCAAAAGAGGCGCGTGCTGAGGTCATATCGCCGCTTTCCATTTGGGCTTGACCCAAGTACGAATAAACGTCGGGCAAATCAGGGTTCATCTCCGCCGCTTTGTTGAGATCGGCGATCGCGGCGGGATACTCGAGAGCTTCGAACTTGGTCATACCCAGCAGCAAATGGGCTTCCGCGGAGTCGCCGTTGCGCAGAATCCGGTCGATCAGAACGGCCCCCTCTTGCAGTTGTTTGTCGCGTATATAGGCAGTTCCGAGCATGTAAGCAACGGCAAGATCATCAGGGCGGTCTTTTGCTACAGGCTGCAAGAGGCGAATGGTCTCCTTATTTTGGCCCATGCGTAGATAGCAATCTCCCAACAGCAGCGTGGCTTGATAATTGTTGGGCTGAGCCGCCTTGTGGGCCTTGGCCAACAGAGCCGAGGCTTCATCGAGCCGGCCCATTTTGTAGTAGGCGAGAGCCAGATTCACGGAAAGTCCGGGGGTGGAAGGGGCGAGCTTGAGAGCGAGCTTGTATTCCTTTATGGCTTCTTCATAACGCCCAAGGCCCGCAAGGGCGGCACCGAGATTCGCTCGGATTGGCCCTACATCGGGATGGTCCTTCAAAAACTCTTGATACTCACGTACAGCGCCATCCAGGTCGCCCGCCTTTTGTTTGTTGATGGCATCCTGGACGAGAGCTCCTGGATCTTGGGCACGGGCAACGGCGCCAAAGACACAAATGAGAAGAAACGCGAACTTCCGCATAGGAGATAAGGTTTGCACTTACTGTGTCGCTCGCAGCGTGCTCATCTCATGCTACCAAGGCAGCCCACAAACTCAACACGCAAATTTATTTCTTTATCGCTCGGTCATTTAGACCGGTATCTTCCTCCGCGACTTATCGCTGTCAATCACGGTCTGACATTCCGCTCCGCTTCCCCCAAAAATAAGAATGGGATGGCTGAAACCATCCCATTCTTGGCGTTGAAGTGACTCTCGCAGTCTAGAAGTAGAACTTGACCGCCAGCTCCACGATTCGGTGCCCTTGTTTATTCACGGCGGTGCCGAAGGTCGAGTTAGACTGCGTTATATCGCCTGCCGTGTTTTGAGTGTAGCTAAGGTTGAGATTGTTTCCGTTGAAGGACCACAGCGGATGGTTCAACCAGTTGTAGCCGCTGACCCGGAACTGCAGAGTCTTGCCCTCGGTGATGGCAAAGTTCTTGAACAGGCCCATGTCCCAATTGAAGAAGGCCGGACCGTAAATAGGGGGTAGGATGGTGCCGCCGTTCTGGCCGACCTGGCTCGGCGCGGCGAAGCAATTCCCGTTGATCCATTGATGCGATCCCAAGTTCGAAGTTGGACTGCACGTCAAGATCGGGTTGAGCTGGATATCCGGCGTGCCCAGCAGCGAGACGTTGCTGATCGCGATACCTTTGGGGTTTTGAGCAGAGATGCTGCCCGGAATGATCGCGTTATTGAGATTCATGCCAAAGTTCTGGTTCTGGAAGCCCGTCAGGTTAGGCCCGCTCTCCAGTTGCAAGATGCCCGAGACCTGCCAGCCATTGACGAAGCCGCCCAGCAGCTTGTTGGTGGTGGGGTTGGGCAACTGAATGGAGTAAACAGCGTTGAAGAGATGCGTGCGGTTGTTGGGCTGCACGCCATAGTTGTTGTTTACGTTGAATTGGTCGCAGAGGTTACCGTTGCATCCTACGATCCCCATAGCCTTGCTAAATGTGTAGTTCAAATTGATGGTGTAACGCCCCTTCGTGCGCGCCCACACGACCTGGAACGCGTTGTAGTTGGCATGAGCGTTGTTCGTGGCCTCGTACAGGTCTCCGTAACCCAGCAGGGGACGGAAGTCCTGCGAGTTGAGCTTGTTCGGATCAGCGCCGCCATTGTTCGACGCCAGCATGGCTCCTACGGGAACCAAGTTGATGTTCAAGGTGTTGAAGCCCGCACTGCCGCCGTTGCCGGCGCTAGGGATATCCTCCGACCTGTTGCCGATGTAGGAGACCTCCAGTATGCTCGACCACGGTAACTGGCGGGAAATGGTAGCGTTCCAGTTGTCCGTATAGGCCTGCTTGTCGTCCGTGCTGTCCACGGCCGAAGGACTGGACGCCACCGCGGTGAAATTAACTGTGTCTAGCCCGGGGACTCCTGGGAACTGGGGCAACGAATTGACCAGGATGGGCTGACTGCCGGCCCCTACGGGAACCTTGCCACCGTCGAAAGAGATCTGCTTGACCCCCGCAGACGCATCTAGACCGTTGGTAAACTGACCCGCGTGGAAGTAGTATCGGCCCCATCCTCCGCGAAGTACGGTCTTGCCGTCGCCAAAGAGGTCATAGGCGGCACCCAGGCGCGGCTGGTAGAACAACGCCCGCGTCGGGAATCCACCCAACGGAACGGAGCTGTTCCTGGCGTGCCACTCGAACCCGCAGTAGGACGGCCCAGCGGCACAAGCTGGGGGACCGCCTGCGGTGTAGGCCGCCGGATCGAAGATCGAGTAGCCAAAACCCTCGCGGTCATACCAAGGCTGCATGTGACTGAAGCGGATACCGAGGTTGACAGTTAACCGTTTGGTAACCTTCCAGTCATCCTGAACGAAGAACTCGTAGTCGTTATAGGCAATGTCGTTGATACGGTTGAACGAGGCTTCATTGTAGTCACTCGCTATACCCAGAACCTCGTCGGCGTAGGAATCGCCAGTTGTGTAACCGAGTGACGTTGCAACGCTCGAAGAATTAAACTGCAACTGGCCGTTGGTGTTATTGTTGGCAGGCTGTGCGTTGCGGATCCACTCCCAGAAGAAACCACCCTTGATGGTATGCTTACCCATAACCTTGGTGACCGTATCGCTGATGCTGGGCATGTACTTGTTAGCGTAAAGACCCTGCGAAGGTCCGCCGGCTTCGAACCCGCCCGGATTGAATACCAGGGCCGCTTCGTTGCCGAAGCTTCCAAAGGAGGGAATCTGGGAAACACCGTTGTTGAACAAGCCCGTGAGGTTGTAGCCTACGTTCGAACGGTTCACCAACGCCGGATTGGCAAAGACGTTCGGGAACAACACCTCGGTGTACGCGACGACCAGTTCGTTTGTCATCGTTGGGTTGAACACGTGCGTTAGTGATCCCGATATGGATTTAGACCTGTTCTTGCCCTCGACCGGTGTCGGATACGGAACCTGCGATCCGTTGCGCCACCACAGGCCGACAGGAAACTGCTGGGTCTCCCGCTGGTAGTTGTAACGCACGAACAGTTTGGTATTGTCGCTGATGTTATAGTCCACGCGGGTAACGAACTGCTGGTTGTTCTGGTTGAACACTTCCGACTGAACGTAATTATAACCGTGGGTTATGGCGGGATCGGCGTTGGCGGCGGGATACAGATTCATCAGCGCAAGCATGTTCGGGTTGAGATCTGCTGTTGGAATGATGCCGCCTGGATACCATCCTAAACCGGTGGAATTAAGACATGGAAGGTAGTTGCCAGCGGATACGCTGGTGCCGGGGCAGGCCGAACCCGCAGGATTGCCGGAAGCCGTGTTGTAATTTTTGGTCGGGTCGCCGATCTTCTGCAACTCGGAGGTCGAGAAATTCCCCTGGAGCATGCCGGGGGTGGGAACCGTGGCACGGAGCAAGCCGGTATCCAACACCTGGTAGAAGTATTCATAGCCGGCGAAAAAGAACAGCTTGTCCTTGTTCTTGTTAAAGTTGGTTCCGGGAATAATGACCGGGCCGCCGATGGTACCGCCCGGGTAATAATACTTATTGTGCGGTTTCGGGGTATTGTTGGCGTTAAATAGTGCGTCGTTGGCGTTCAGTGCGTAATTGCGGGCAGAGAAAAACAAGCTACCGTGGAACTTCTGGCCACCGGCCTTGGTCACCGACGTGATGACGATCGGCCCCTTCTGGTTCTCGGAGCTGAAGTTCCCTGCTAAAACCTTGAACTCCTGAACGAAATCAGAGTTGGGGTTAACCGGGGTGTCGCAATTGCAACCTGGATCGGATACGTGCGCGCCGTCCGCAGTGATGTCCAGCGAGTTGCTTGGCAGTCCGTTGTAGGTATAGGCGTTGTTCAGCGCGCTCTGGCTGCCGGCGTCGCCGTTGGCATTGATGCCGATTACTTCGCCAGTGTAGTTGGCCTTGTTTGAACTGCCGTTTTGAACCGCAAAACCCGGCATGATCCTGATGTACTCGGCCGCGCTGCTGCCTACCTGAGTCAAATTCTGCAACTCCTTTGACTCCAGCGTAAACGACTTCTCGGCTGAGTCCGTAGTCACAAGTGGGGCCTCTTGAACGTTGACCTCGACCGACTGGCTGGCCACGCCAATGGCAAGTGAGATGTTGAAGTTGCGCTTTTCGGCGCCACCCAAGGCGATGCCCTCCGCTTTATAACTTTGGAAGCCCTGCGCCTCCACCGTCAAGGAGTACATCCCGACGGGAACCGATGCGAACGTGAAGTACCCTTCTCCGTTTGTTACCGTATCGCGCAGAGAGCCCGACACGGCGTCCCTTAAAGTAACTTTTGCATTGGCTACCACCGCTCCCGAGGGATCCGACACAATCCCGGTGAGGGTTGCGAAGATGCCTTGGCCGGACAGCGGCACGCCAACCAAAAGGATCAAACAGCACACGAGGGCCGAAAAACCGACTATGCGTTTTTTCACGGAAACACCCCTATAAAGAATAACGTTATTCTGCCAAAGCTCAGCTCAAAACTTCTTCGACGAACAACTCCCGCACTTTTTAAGGGATGACCTAAAGTAGTACAAAAATACTAGCAAGTTGCACAAAGTCAAGAAGAAACTTACAACGACAACGTTAGCGCTGACGGTGGGGCGCGCGACCTGGAAGGGGCAATCATCCCCGGCGTGACTCCCAATAGTCGTCGAACTCACGGCTGTGGCGGAAGCAGCGGACAGCGATGACCGCATTGGCGCCGCGAACGGTCCAAAACATTCCTGAGCGTTTGAGCCGGGAGCCGATGAGGGTTTTGCAGCCCGCTTCGATCACTCCGGAACCCACGAACAGTCCCTGTTGACGGAACTTCGGGTAGTGCATGCGCGCAGCGTTGCGCTCGAAATAGTTGGCCTCTTTCTCGATCGCCTCCGCCAGGTCCAGCCTGTCTGCATTTTGGGCGCGCAAGTGATTCACCAGTGCTTCGATCTTGCCATCATCCAAGAAATGCTGATGACTCATCACCCAGCGTCGTTTGGCCGCCACATCGCTGGGATGGAGCTTGCTGCTGAGATCCCACAGGTGTTGGCGGGCAAAACACCACCTGGCTAGCCAAAATAAAATCAACGTGATGCGCGAACTCATGCCGTTACCTTGCTCGTTAATCCCCAAGCTGGCATGGAGGCACAACTCAGCCGCATGAACATGCCCCCAGAAATGTGCGCCGCTGTAAGATAGATTCCTATGTTGCAATGGCTGGTGGTGGGGATAGGGGATATCGCAACCAAGCGGGTGATCCCCGCAATTCAAGCGGAGCCGCGCAGTTCACTTGCCGCCGTGGTTACGCGGCATCCCAACAAAGCCACATCGTATCAAGCCCCCGCGTTTTCCAGCCTAGAAGAAGCGTTGCGCAGCGGGACGTTTGATGCCGTCTACATCGCCACGCCTGTGTTTCTGCATGGGCCGCAAAGCATGCAAGCTCTGCATGCGGGGAAACACGTTTTGTGCGAAAAGCCTATGGCGATGAACCACGCCGAAGCGTTGAACATGGCGGAGGCTGCGGAAAAAAGCAGGCGCTGCTTCGGAGTAGCGTACTACCGACGTTGCTATCCGAAAGTACAGCGCGCTCTGGAATTGATCCGCCAGGAAGCGATCGGAAGGCCGCTCATGGCGTTTGCCACCTGCCATAGTCAGCCGCCAAACGAACATCGTTCATGGCTGCTCGACCCGGCTCAAGCCGGAGGCGGACCGCTTTATGATATAGGTTCCCATCGCATTGACCTGTTGAACTACTTCTTTGGCCAGCCAGTGGAGGTTCAAGCCTGTTTGTCCAACGTTGTCCACCATTTCGCGGTGGAGGATTCCGCCACGGTTTTAGTCAAGTATGCGAGCGGCGTGCATGCTGTAGTGGACGTGCGGTGGAATTCGCAGGTTGCCCGCGATGAGTTTCGCATCGCAGGCAGTAAAGGGATGTTGGACCTTACGCCGCTGAACGGACCTCGATTGGTTTCTCCTGCCGGTGAGGAAAATTTGCCTCCCCATTCCAATCTGCACTTTCCCTGTATTGAGAACTTCGCGGATGCGGTGCTGGAGCATGCTCCGTTGCTCTCAAGCGGAGTTACCGCGACAGGTACAGATTGGGTGACAGAACAAGCCACCAGGCGTTAACCCACGTGGTCCTCGTACTCCCTGGCAAGTCCGAGAAAAACGTACTGGTACCAAGATTTTTTCTCCTTTTTGGTTTTTTCGATGTTCCTTAACCAAATATGAGGCTGTGCTCCAGACTCCCCTTCCAGCCTGGGACGTTTCCGACCGATAAAAATAGTTTCTTACTTTTTCTCGTCTGGATGTTCCTTACATAAGTAGAGGCCTGTGATAGGAGGTTCTCTCCCAGGCCGGGACCCATCCGAGGGATTAAGGTTTTTTCTCACTTTTTCCCGTTTGGATGTTCCCTAGTAAGTAGAGGGCCAGGGTGGGCTTTCTAGCACAAAGGGACTCGCTACAATTTCTTGTAGGTCAGGCGGCAAATATTGCTACTGGCTCTTCCGTTTTCGAGGCCTCTTAATGGTGTGGGCCGCGACTTATCGATGAGCATCGATCTCTATTTTCAGCGAGCGAAGGTGAACCGAAAGGAGTCTCATCATGGACCGTCCCTATGGCATTTCCGACTTCGCATTCCCATCCCGATGGGAGTGGGAATCCGGCCCCGACTTGCTAGAGAGGGCCGGTCAGGGTTCTCGTGCAGACAGAGAGCAGAGCCAAACCGGCCGGGGAAAGGGATCGAATTCCACTCGGTCTCGTGGTGGTTTCGACCGCCCGGTTACGATCTATCGCGGTCGATACCGGGAATATTCGCTGCGCGAATCTGAGGTTCGTACACTCACAGACTTGGGTAGGTTTCGGGTAGTGCCCGAAGATGATCTCGCCCGTTTTGGCTACCAGGGCAGCCGCACACAGATGGAAAGCGACATTCGCGGCCTCAGCCGGCAGGGCCTTGTTGAACAGCGCACCATCGATGGCCATTCCTCGTATTCGACGAAGGTTTTAACTCTAACAAAGGACGGCCATAGGCTCCTTGAGCGTGCGCAGCTTGTCTCCAGTCGGCAGGCTACCTACCATGGCCTTGTGAAGCCCAAGGAGGCCCGACACGACGCCGATCTCTACCGGCTCTACCAGAAAGTCGCCAGAGAAATCGAGCGCTCGGGCGGCAAGGTTCGTCGAGTTGTCCTCGACTTCGAGCTTAAGAAGGAACTCTACCAAGCCCTTTTCAGGATGCGGCCCGACAAAGACCCTCGATACGAGAGAATCTTCATAGCGAATCAGTTCGATCTCAAAGTGGTGGATGGCAAAATTCCCATTCCCGACCTACGGATCGAGTATGAGGACGATTGCCGCGATGTTCGCCGTCTCGATCTCGAAATCGCTACACGCGACTATAGGCCCCAGGGCCTCGGTGAAAAGATCAAGGCCGGATTTCACATGTTCGCCCGGCAGCAAGACCACGCTAAATTGCGCCGCGTTCTCGATACCCAGGAAATCAGCGCGAGGATCTTTGCCTTATGAAAGTCCTCCCCATCCACACGGAAGCGCTCCGCTATTTCGGCTATACGGAGGAGGAAGCCCACTTCCTCTATCTCGTGGCCACGCATTCCGGATATTTCACCTGCCAGCAGTTCCTGCAGTTCATAAAGACCAAGCCGGGTAAACGCAGCGTTGCCTTTGCCCGAAAGGTCTTGGAGAAGGGGCACGCAAGCTCGAAGGAATACCTTCGGCATGGCCGCGTCTTTCATCTCTTCTCGCGGAATCTCTATGAGGCTATTGGCAGGGAGAATGTCCGTTTTCGGCGCGCACACTCGACCGAATACATCCGAACCCGGCTTATCGCGCTCGACTTCATTCTCCGAAATCAAGGCTTCACTTATCTCGAATCCGAGGAGCAGAAGCTCTCTTTCTTCTGCGACCAACTGGGAATCGACAAGAAAATCCTGCCCCACAAACGCTACTCTGGGGCCATCAAGGGCGACTTCACGGACCGCTATTTCGTCGACAAATTCCCCATGTTTTACAATCCCACCGTCTCTCTTCCCCCTCTGGTGACATTCAGTTTCATCGATCCGGGGCTTGAAAGCATGGATAGCTTCAAGACTCATCTGGATGCGTACCTGACGTTTTTCACCAAGCTCTCGCAACTCCGTTTCTACTACCTGGCAACCCGCGACACGAATTTCGAGCGTGCCAAGAAACAGTTCCATGGAACATTTCAGAGGCTTTGGAATCCGGCAGGCCCGCGTGGATTGTTCGACTATTTTCGTACGCGGCGAACGTGGGACGAGAAGAATTACGGTAAATTGAGCAATGACAACATCCTCTTCATGAACCAGGGAAAAGAGAGATTCGGCAATCCAGGCATAGAGAATCTGTACCAGAGATGGCGTGCGGGGGAGATTACCGAGAGCACAGTGCGGTCTGAATCCGTTAAGTTCCAGATGCCTTCTCAGGTCACCTTCATTTCAGCAACGGTGAACGGACAAGCGGCGTTGTTTGAGAGGCATCCGCATCAGCCAGTAAACGTAGCCGTGAAAAGCTCCGAGGAGACATCTTTCCCAGGAGATTTCACCTCCAGCGTCACCCATTCAGGGATGACACAATAATGCGATTGTGGGTTGAGTTGTGGGTTGGAGCTTTTTCCGACTTTGGCTCTAACTTATTGAAAGATATGGTAGGCCCGTGGGGACTCGAACCCCAGACCTCTACCGTGTCAAGGTAGCGCTCTAACCAACTGAGCTACGGGCCTATAAACACCTCTAGAATATCACGCCTGCGAGCCCGAGAGAATTTCGCCCACACCCTTCCACTCCGCTTCATTCGCGGGTTGCCATGCGGCTCCCAAGCTACGCACCGCGCTCTGCACCTCGGCAAAAGACCGGACCGCAAGCGCCTTCTGCAATCGCAGCCACTCATCCCGGACATTCTGAACCTCGTCGCCGCTCGCTTCGGCGAGAAACTCCTTCACCGCTTCACCGGCCGACTCATATTCTTCCGCAAAATCCTCATGCAGATACGCGGGAAAAAATTCCTGCAGCGCAGGATAATCATTCGGATCGAAGCCTTTCTTCTCTTCGTGCTTCATCTGCGAGTCTCCGGGTATGCCGTCAGCACGTAGAAACTGTCCGGTCCATCGGCGCGCAGCACGATTACCGCATCTGTGCATGTCACCGGAGCGCTCTCCCCTCGCCGTAAGCTGCGCCCGATCGACCGCCCCGCCGAATACTGCAGCGCCAGGTTCGCGCGCGGATAGCCTCGCCTCATCCAACTCTCAACGCGCCCGCGCTCGGCATGCAGCGCTTCCGCCACCGTTTCTTCCGCCGTCTCGCGATCCGTCCACGTGGACGCCGCCGAAATATTGCGCTCGCGTTCCAGCCGCTCGTCAAGTTCCGCGTCGGTTCGCGCCACGTGCCGACTCAGCGTGTGCCCGCCGCGTTCCTCGTCGCGCCCCAGATCGTACCGCGCCTGCACAGTTTTCGCTGCGCCCGCCGTTTGACTAGGACTACTGCCTTCGGCGCCGCCGTTACTGAGCGTTGGAGCGCTCCCGCACCCGACTGCATGCAGGGCAACCAAGCACAGCAGCGTGGCAATCGCGCTAACAATCCAGGCCCGCGTGAGCCTCTTCTTCACGTATCTAATCGCTCCCGATTCTCCCAGCTCATCATCGCATCGCCACAACGTCGCAGCGCCGCGCCTCGAGTATACGCAAATCCCTCGCACACTCGCAGCCCTTGCCTCGGTTGTGACCCCGCCGAACCGGGTGCTATTCTCAGTTTCATGGCCGATCTGCAACATCCATCACTCGACGACGCGAGCCTCGAGTCGTCTACAGCCTCGCCTGCACCGACAACCTCGTCTTCATCCATCAACCACTCTGCCCGCCAAATCGAGGCCTTGCTCGAAGTCACCGAAACCATCGCCCAGCAGCGCGACCTCAAAGCCCTCTTCCACGATCTTGCCGAGCGTCTCCACGGCGTCCTTGCCTTCGACTTTCTCGCCTTGGTCCTTCACGAATCTTCCAACAACACCATGCGCCTTCACATCCTCGAGACGCACGATCCTGTTGAGCCAAAGCCGCACAGCGAATTTCCCGTCGACGAAGTTCCCGCGGGCTGGGTTTGGCAGCATCAGCAGCCTTTCGTTATTCTCGATTCCTCCAAGGACACGCGCTATCCCGATTTCATGCAGCGCCTGCAAGACGCCGGTGTTCACACCATGGCAATTCTTCCGCTCACCACCGCGCAGCATCGACTCGGCGCTCTCGGTTTCGGCCGCTACGTTCCTCAAGGAGTCACTGCGCCCGAGATCGACTTCATGAAGCGCGTCGCCGCTCAAGTCGCCGTCGCTGTCGACAATGCCCTTAACTTCCAGGCCGCCGAAGCCGCGCAGAAGCAACTCTCCCACGAACGCGACCGCCTGCAAGTTCTCCTGGAGATCAACAATCTGCTCGTCTCCACGCGCGACACCAACGCTCTCTTCCGGGGCATCGTCTCTTCGCTCAAGCCCGCGCTTCACCACGATTACACCAGCCTCGCGCTCCTCGATGCATCTTCCGGACTGCTGAAGATCCACGCGCTCGATCTTCCCGGCAACGCTGCGCTGCCCAAGAAGGAATACACCGTTCCGCTCGACCGTTCTCCTTCCGGTCAATGCTTCTCCAGCGGACGCGTGCTCGTCGTGCGCGGCCCGGAGATTGATCGCTATCAGGTCGACGTCATCAAGTTCCTCCGCAAGGAAGGCGTGCAAGTGATGTGCTGCGTTCCGCTCTCAACCAACGGCAGAACGTTTGGGACCATCAATCTCGCCAGCAGGAATCCCGACGCGTTCACCGCGGACGATGTCGAGCTGCTGCAACAAGTCGCGGCGCAAGTCGCCATCGCGCTGGAAAATGCCCTCGCGTTCAAGGAAATCGAAACGCTCAAAGATAAATTGACGGTGGAAAAGTTGGTGCTGGAAGAAGAAATTCGCTCGGAATTCAATTTCGAGGAAATTGTTGGAGACAGTCCTGCGCTGCGCAGCGCACTGGCTCAGGTGGAAGCGGCTGCGCCGTCAGGTACCTCCGTGCTGGTGCTCGGCGAAACCGGCACCGGCAAGGAGCTCATCGCGCGTGCCATTCACAATTTGAGCCCTCGCCGCGAGCGCGCCTTCGTGAAAATTAATTGCGCCGCCATTCCCGCCGGCCTGCTGGAGTCTGAACTTTTCGGCCACGAGCGCGGGGCGTTCACCGGCGCGTTGACGCAGAAGATTGGCCGCTTTGAATTTGCTGATCGCGGCACGCTGTTTCTCGACGAGGTCGGCGACATTCCGCTGGAGCTGCAGCCCAAACTCTTGCGCGTTTTGCAGGAGCAGGAATTCGAGCGCCTGGGCAGCAATCGCACCTTGCGCGTGGATGTGCGCGTGGTGGCCGCCACCAACTTCGACCTGGCGCGCCTGGTGGAAGAGCGCAAATTCCGCAGCGACCTTTATTACCGCCTGAATGTGTTTCCCATCAGCATTCCGCCGTTGCGCGCGCGTCCGGAAGACGTGCCCTTGCTGGTGCGCTACTTCGTGCAGAAATTCAGCCGGCGCCAGAACAAAACGGTGGAGTACGTTCCCGCAGATGTGATGGACGCGCTGACGCATTATTCCTGGCCCGGCAACATACGCGAACTGGAAAACCTGATCGAGCGCGCGGTGCTGCTCTCTCCCGGAAAAGAGTTGCGCATCCCCTTGAGCGAATTGCGCAATTCCTCGCCGTTGCCCGACAGCGTTGCTTCGGGCGCCAGGGTTTCTCTCGCAGGCTTGTCCGCGGAAGCGCCGCATGCCGAGTCCATTGGCACGCTGGAAGAAACGCAGCGCCAGCACATTCTACGCGCGTTGCGGCAAACCGAGTGGCGCATCGCCGGCCCCAACGGCGCCGCACAGCTCCTGGGCATGAAGCGCACCACCCTGCAAGCCCGCATGCGCAAGCTAGGCATCAAGCGCCCGATTTGAGCCGGATTCCCGCCTTTGCTTTTGTGTCATCCCGAGCGCAGCGAGGCATCGCGGCACGATTCTTCCCCACCTCGTTCCATGGGATGACCTCCTCCTTCTGCGCTAGTCGCCCTAGTATTCGCCACCCCAGCATGCAACAATCCCCGCAGTGGCGGTCTATCACCTCTACATCCTCGCCAGCGCGTCCGGCGTACTCTGCGCCGGCGTCACCCATTACCTCGAGCGTCGCTTGGTCCAACACAAACAAAAGCGCACTCCCGGCTTCAAGCAAAAAAACTCCTCTGTTTCCCCTTGATACGCAAAAAAACAGAGGGGTATGGTTTAGTATAGAGTGAGTTACGTTAGTTACTTTCACTTGTCGGCGCGCCGACGTCGGTGCTTTATGGCTTGCCAGGGCGGGTGGAGTTTGAGTGAACCTGGATTGACTGCGCCCTTCCCTCTCCCGGCGCGTCTCGGTATCCTTATATATAGTGATGGGTCAATGAACGCACCACTTCTAACTCGACGGGCGCGAATGCGCTGGATTTTTCTGCTGTGCACGCTGGGCATGGGCGCGGCGGCGCTGTTGCCGTTGCTGGGGTCGGCGCAGGACGACGAGATGACCATCCGGTTTGTGCGCGATCCCGACCCTGCACCCGATTTTCAGATGAAGGACGTGGACGGCAAGCCGGTGACCTTGGCGGGGCTCCGGGGGAAAGTGGTGCTGCTGAATTTCTGGGCGACCTGGTGCGGGCCGTGCCGGGAAGAAATCCCCAGCCTGATTGCTTTACAGAAACGATATAAGGACCAGCTGCAAATCGTCGGGATGCTCACCGACGACGATGATGACGATTCGCTCCACAAGGTGATCGAAGCCGAGGGCATCAATTATCCCGTGGTACTGGCGACGCCGGAGATGCGCGTGGAGTACGGAGGGATCCCCGCGCTGCCTACGCTGTTTGTGATTAACGCAGACGGGCGGGTGGTGCAGAAGCATGTGGGGCTGTACAATCCCGCGCTGTACGAGACGGAAGTGCGCGCGCTGCTGAATCTGCCGGTGGCGGCGAAAGTCGGAACGTTTGAAGATACGGGCGAAATTTTCTTGAAGCACGCGGACCGCGCCAGCATGCTGCCGGGCGTGAATATGATCAAGCTGACGGCGGAACAGCGCACCGTGGCGTTGCACAAATTGAACGCAGAAACCTGTGATTGCGGGTGCAAGTACACGCTGGCGCAGTGCCGGATTTATGATCCGGCGTGCCATTTGAGCCAACAGAGGGCGGCGGAGATTGTGAAGGAAGCGAGCGGCGGCGGGGCAAAAGACGCTGCGCCAGCGAGCAGTGACGCGCCGAAGCCGTGAAGTACCGAATAGGCGGCGTAAAGCCGTCCCTACTTTGGAAGAAGAGCAATTACGGTGGCGGTCATAGCGGCTACGCCGGTGCGAATGGCGGGTTCGGGTAACGGGGCGAATTCGCTGGTGTGAGGACCGGGCAGGCGCGTTCCATTTTCGACAGCGTCCTTATACTTCACGGGATCGCTGGCTCCCAACCAGAACATCATCGTCGGCGAAAAGGCAGAAATCTTCGCTGGCCATAATGGGTTTTCCTGCGACGACATTTTCCTTGCCAAGTGATTTCTCCATCGCCGTGGCGACGCGCTTGGTGAGTGCCGCGTCGTTGACGGTGGCGGGAACATTGTCCTTCGTAATTTCGATGAGGGGCTTGCGCAATGCCGTTGGTACTGCGCGGAGGTTTCCTTTTCCTGAGTGGAAGCTCGGGATGGAGCTGCTTGTGGGTGCCGAGCCAGTCCTGGATATTGCTGTCGATCTTGTCGTTCAGCTTGGACTGCTGAGCTTCAGCGGGCCGGGCGAGCAGGAAGGTTAACGGCAGAGTGAGCAAAGTGACAGCGAGATTTTCACGGCGCGCGAAATCATGGCCACCCGCGAAAAAGAGTGTACGAATCTTAGCAGATAGATGGGCGCGAATTGCAGGCGGCGGTTTTGCGGCTGGAGTTGCGCCAACGTTTCCGCTTGCCCTCGCGGAAGTGGCGCAATACACTCGCGCATCATCGGAAGATGCATCTCGAATTTCAGGAGGCTGTTCATGAATCGTCGCATAACGGTATTGGCGGTACTGCTGGGGCTGGCGGTGTTCGTCACGGTGCATGGCGCATTTTCTCAGACGGATTCCACGTCGAAACGGCGGGTGATCAATCTGCCGGACAAACCGGTGCAAGCGCCGTTCAGCAACGCCATTCTTACGGGCGATACGCTGTACCTTGCGGGCAGCATTGGACTCGACCCCAAAACAGGGAAAGCACCGGAGAAAATCGAAGACGAAATCAAGCTGCTGCTGGACGGGTACAAAACCACCCTGGCACAGGCCAACATGAATATGGATGACCTGGTGTACGTGCAGGTTTTCTGTACGGACCTGGCGTACTACGACAAGTTCAACGCGGCCTACAAAACATATTTCTCGAAGGATTTTCCGGCGCGAGCGTTTATCGGGGCGGCCTCGCTGCTGCGCGGCGGGCATTTTGAGATGCAAGCGATCGCGGTGCGACGCTAACCATGAACCTGGCGTGCTGATGACGGTGAGGAGAATTGACAGCGGGGTGATTAGATAATATACTTAACACTGTTAAGGATAGACTCAGTGGGGGTTAAAGAACGCAAAGCCCGGCAGAAAAAGTTCCTGCGCCAGGAGATCCTGGACGCAGCCAGCGAGCTCTTCGTTAAAGAAGGGTATGAACAGGTATCCATGCGGCGCATTGCCGAGCGGATTGAGTACTCGCCCACCACGATCTATCTGTATTTCAAAGACAAGTCAGAACTTCTCGAGCAGGTTTGCCACGAAGCTTTCTCGCGGCTTTCGCTGCTGCTAAAGCGGATTCTGGAGCAGCCGGGCGATCCGGTGGAACACCTGAAGAAGGGCTTGATTGCCTACGTGCACTTCGGCGTGGAGAATCCGCACCAGTACCGAACCGCGTTTATGATGCCCAAACCAGAGGACTTCGACAAACTCAAATACAATAAACCGGATTCGCCGGGCATGCAGGCATTCGATTTTCTGCGGCGTAGCGTGCAAAGCTGCAAGGCGTCTGGGAAACTGCGGGTGGGCGATGCGGAGCTGGCGAGCCAAGTGCTATGGTGCGGGGTGCATGGGGTGACGTCGCTGCTGATTACGCACGAGGCATTTCCGTGGGTTGGTCGAGAGCAAGTGATTCGTTCTGTTGTAGATACGCTAGTCGACGGCATTTCAGAGAAAACTAAGTAACGGGGCAACATTTTTTTTGATCCGTACTTAACAGTGTTCTTTAAACGACAGATGTTACTTTTCATGTGGCCGCTTCGTATTCCTAGTGAGGTCCGGGAGACAGACATGGCGTTCCTCATTCCAATCATTTCTCACACGATTCCCCTCCTTCCTGCCCAGAGCTCTGCAGCGCCGGTTTCCCGGAATTACAACGAAAGGGATTTTCGATGACAAGCAATCACACTTTTTGGCCCATTAGGTCAGCGCTAGTGACGGGAGCTACAGGATTGCTCGGAAATAATCTGGTGCGCTTGCTGGTGTCGCGCGGAGCGCAAGTGAAGGCACTGGTGCGCTCGCGGGAGAAGGCCGAAAAGCAGTTGGCCGGTCTGCCGGTGGAAATTGTTGTGGGTGAAATGGCGAACGTCAGCGGATTCGCCAGGGAGTTGCATGGCATCGACGTGATTTTTCATACCGCAGCGTATTTCCGGGACAACTACAAAGGCGGCAAGCACTGGAAACAATTGTTCGCCGCCAATGTGCTGGGAACCGCGCACCTCTTTTCTGAAGCCTACAAGACGGGGGTGCGGCGGATCGTGCACACCAGTTCCGTGGCGGTGCTGTCGGCCGCGCCAGGCAAGACGATCGACGAGACGATGCGCCGCAACCCGGAGGAGGCGGACGATTATTACCGCAGCAAGATTCTAGCGGACCGCAAAGTTGATGCGTTTCTTGAGACGCACACGGACATGCGGGCTTGCATGGTTCTACCCGGTTGGATGGTTGGGCCCGGCGACGTGGGTCCGACTCCTTCGGGGCAGGTGATCCTGGATTTCTTGCATCGCAAGCTGCCAGGAATTCCGCCCGCAACATTTTCCGTGGTGGACGCGCGCGACGTAGCTGAAGCGATGTGGCTTGCCGCGCAAAAAGGACGGAGTGGTGAACGCTACCTCGCCGCGGGGCGGCACATGTCGATGGGGGATCTATTTCAGAAACTGGAGCAGGTCTCTGGAATTCCGGCGCCACGATGGAACGTGCCTTTGCCGGTTCTCTACGCGATGGCAGCCGCGAATGAAATCTGGGCTGGCATTACCAAACGGCCGGCATTGATCAGCCTTGCGACCGTTCAATTGATGGGACAGGAGCGCGAGCGCACACGGTTCAATCACGAGAAGAGCGAGCGAGAACTGGGGATTCAGTTTCGACCGGTGGAGGAGACTCTCAGCGACACGATCCGTTGGTACCAACAAAACGGCTGGCTGAAGACGCCGGAGCTGAACAAGATTCCGCTGCGCGCGGCGGGACAGCGCACCTGAAGTGTCGAAAACCGGAGGTGCGAAGCGTCTTATTTTAGGCGCGAGGGAATAAAGAGGCGAGGCCCATACAGAGGCAGGGCGAGAGGAGTGAGTGCCCATATTTTAGCAATATGTAAGTGAAATGCTGTAGGCATATGACATTATTTGGTCAATTGCCAATTTCCTCGTGTCGCGGATGCGTCTATAAACCTATGCTAGTAAATGACTTAACGCGGTATTCATCCTCTTTGGCTTTGGCCGCAAATTTGCACTTGGTTAAAGCTAAAGAGCTGGGGGATATGCTTCGAATTACCACAGAAAACAAGCGTAGCAAGACTGTCTTGAGTGTGGAAGGACGCTTGGCAGGGCAGTGGGTCGTCGCGCTCGAGCAGTGCTGGCGTGAACTGTACGCCGCGGCGCCCCGGCAGAAATTCAGCGTCAACCTGTGCGGTGTGAGCTTCATCGATAATGCGGGCAAAGCGCTGCTCAAAGAAATGCACCGGTGTGGCGGCGAGTTGATCGCCGAAGGATGCCTGAACCAGGCGATTGTGAAAGAAATCGTGAGCTTGCCGGAAGAGAAGAAATCGCCTGAGGGCAAGGAGCCGGAACGGCGCGGCAAAGGTTCTTCGATCATCTTTTATGTAGTGTTCCTGAGCCTGATGTTTGGGCCGGCGGGAGTTCGCGCGCAGACCTCCGCCAATTCTCCGCTGCCTCCCAACCCGCCAACCGGTACGCTACACCTGACATTGCAGCAATCGGTAGGGCTGGCATTGAAGCAGAACCCGACCCAGCAGATCGCGGTGATCAATGCAGCGGAAAGCATTCAGGACAAGAACATCACGCGCGCGGACTTGCTGCCGCAGGCGAATTTTCGAGTTTCTGAGTCCGTAAACCGCGTGAACGTAAAAGCGCAGTTTGGTGGGCTTCCTCTTTTCCCTGGCATACCGGGACACATCGGGCCATATGAGCTTTTTTCGGCGGGCCCTAGTTTTGGCGGATCGGTATTCGATTTTTCACTTTGGAGGCGCTACAAGGCATCCGTAAGCGACGTGGATGCGGCGAAAGCGCAAAGCCTGTCGACGCGGGAATCGGTGATTCTGCTGGTTGTATCGCAATACATCGGGACGCTGCGGGCGGTGGCAAACGTGGAAGCCTCGCGGTCGCGTGTGGAGCTGGCGCAGGCGCTGTATGACCAGGCGGCAGACCTTCAGAAAGAAGGAGTGGGGACAGGAATCGATACCCTGCGCGCCAACGTAGAACTGCAGAACGAAAAGCAGCGGCTGATTGAAGCGGAAAACGATCGGGACTCTTCGCTATTCGGGTTGAGCAAACTTTTAAATCTCGATCCGCGCCAGAAGATCGAGTTGGCGGACTCGCTGAGCTTCTTCGAGACACCGCAGCCGGAAGTGGACTCCAGCATCGATCAAGCATTGTCGGCGCGCCAGGAATGGAAGGCTCTGGAAGCGGACGGAAGGGTGGCCAAGTACGAAAAGCAATCGGTGCAATACCAGCGGCTGCCCTCGGTGCGATTCGACGGCTATTGGGAGTATTTCGGGACCATGCCGTCAAACGCGATTCCCACTTATCAGTACACGGGATCGCTGAATTTTCCGTTGATCACTAGCGGAAGGATTAAGGCGCAAGTAACCAAGGCGGACCTGGAGATCCGCAAGGTGGAGCAGCAAAAAGCGGATCTGCGGAACCAGATTGCGCTGGATGTGAAGACCTCGCTGCTGAACTTGCGGTCGGCGCGCAACGAGGTGCAAGTCGCGGACCTGGGCGTGAAACTGGCGCAGGACGAAGTGGCGCAGGCGCGCGACCGCTTCACTGCTGGAGTGGCGAACAACATTGAAGTGATTTCGGCGCAAGATTCGCTTTCGCGAGCAAACGACAACCAGATTCTGGCGCTGTACCGGTTCAACCAGGCGCGCGCGGACTATGCGCGGGCCATCGGGCAAATGGAAAAGACTTATGCGAAATAAATCGAGGAAACGATGAGTGTGGAAATCGATGTTGGGTTGGAGAATGCGGCGAATGTAAAAGTTTCGCCGGCCGAACCGCCCCAACGGCCTGTGGCTTCCGAACCGCTGCTGAGCCCCAAGATCAAGCGCGGACTGATCCTGGGCGGAATTGTGCTTGCCGCGGTGGCGATTGGACTGTTCCTTTATCTTCACAACCGGGAAACCACCGACGACGCGCAGGTAGATGGGCACATCACGCCGGTGGCTTCGAAGATTTACGGGCGAATTGCAAAAGTTCTGGTAACGGACAACGAGGCGGTGAAGGCGGGGCAATTGCTGGCACAGATTGATCCCGGTGACTATCAGGCGGCTGCCGATCAGGCCAAGGCAGCGCTCGCACTGGCGGAAAGCGATGCGCGTTCCGCGGGCATCGACGTTCCACGGACGAGCGAAAACGTGAGGAGCGGCAACTCGTCTGCGCAAGCCCAACTAGCGGTAGCGCAAGCTGACCTGGCGCGCGCGCAGGCAACGTACGAGCAGGCGCAGACAGCGGACTTGAGCGTGGCGGACGCCAACGTGGCGCGCAGCAAAGCCAACGCAGAACTGGCGAAGGCGGACCTGGCACGCTACACGCCATTGATGCAGAAGGGCGAAATCTCCAAGCAGCAATACGACGCAGCGAAAGCCAACGCGGATGCTTCGGCCAGCATGTTGGTAGCGGACGAGCAGCGACATGCGCAAGCCAAGCGCAACGTCGACATATCGCGCGCGCAACTGAACGCGGCGACGGCGCGGGTGGACGAAGCCAACGCGGGCGTGGCGAATGCAGTGGCCGACCAGAAGCGTGTGATTATGCGCACCGCCGACGCACAGGGAAAAATCGCGAAGGTGGAGCAAGCGCGCGCGGCGCTGGAAGCGGCTCAGCTGAATTTGGGCTACTGCAACATTGTGGCGCCGGTGGAGGGCGTAGCGACGCACAAATCAGTGGAGCCGGGGCAAATCGTGCAGCAGGGGCAGGGGCTTCTAGTGGTGGTGCCGCTGAATGACACCTGGGTGACGGCGAATTTCAAGGAAACGCAATTGAAGAACATGAGGGCCGGGCAAAAGGCCGAAGTGAAAGTGGACACGTACGGGAAGACATTTCCCGGGCACGTGGATTCCATTGCCGGAGCGACCGGCGCGGTGCTGAGCTTGCTGCCGCCGGAAAACGCCACGGGCAATTACGTGAAGGTAGTGCAGCGCATCCCGGTGAAAATCGTGCTGGATCCGATTCCGCCGAGCGTGGCAGTTCTTCGGCCGGGCATGAATGTGGACGCGACGGTGATCACGAAGTAGAGAAGCTCGGGACGTAGCTGGACCGTAGCTGGGGGCCGTTCAGGAAATGCTGGAAAGAATTATATCGCGACTGCGGATGCCGGATGGGTCGATCAACCCGTGGGTGATCGCGATAACGGTGACGCTGGCGACGTTCATGGAAGTACTGGACGGCTCGATTGCCAACGTGGCGCTGCCGCACATTGCCGGGAACCTGTCAGCGAGCGCGGATGAATCGACCTGGGTGCTGACGTCGTACCTGGTATCGAACGCGATTATTCTGCCACTGTCCGGATGGCTGTCGTCGCTGATTGGCAGGAAACGCTTCTACATGAGCTGCGTGGTGATTTTCACGATCAGCTCGTTCCTGTGCGGGTTCGCGCCCAGTTTGGGGATGCTGGTGTTCTTCCGCATTTTGCAAGGCATCGGCGGAGGCGGGCTGCAACCCAGCGAGCAAGCCATCCTCAACGACACGTTTCCACTGGCGAAACGAGGTATGGCGTTTGCGGTTTACGGAATTGCCGTGGTGGTTGCGCCGACGATTGGGCCGTGGCTTGGCGGATTCATTACGGACAACTATTCGTGGCGCTGGATTTTCTACATCAACGTGCCGGTGGGAGTGCTTTCCATCGTGCTGACGTATCTGCTGGTCAGCGATCCGCCATATATGAAGCGGATCAACGTGAAGCAGGGCTTCCGCGTGGATTACATCGGACTGGGCCTGATCACGCTGGGACTCGGAAGCCTGCAGATCATTTTGGATAAGGGCCAGCGGGAAGATTGGTTTGGTTCGGGGCTGATCCGCACCTTTTTCGTGCTGGCAGTGGTTGGACTGGTGGCCGCGATCGTGTGGGAATTGAAGGCCAAAGATCCGGTGGTGGACATTTCCATGCTGAAGAACCGCAATTTTGCGATTGCCACGACTGCAATGTTTTTCCTGGGCTTCGTGTTGTATGCCAGCACCGTGCTGATTCCGCAGATGCTACAGGAATTGATGGGCTACCCGGCGGAGCTGGCGGGGCTGGCACTGTCACCCGGCGGCGCGCTGATCATGGTGTGTATGCCGATTGTGGGCTTTCTGGTGTCGCGTGTGGATACGCGGTACCTAATCACGTTTGGCTGCACCATTTCCGCGGCGTCTCTTTTTGTGATGGCGGGCTGGAATCTGCAGCTGGATTTCAAGACGGCGGTGCTGGGACGAATGATGCAGGCCTTTGGGCTGGCGTTCCTGTTTATTCCCATCAACGTGGCGGCATTCGCGTATGTGCCGCGCGACAAGACGAATATGGGCACGGGCATCATCAATCTGGCGCGAAACATCGGGGCCAGCGTGGGAATTGCGACCGTGACCACGATGCTGCAAAGACGTTCGCAAGTTCATGAGTCGCGCCTGGTTGAGCGGATTAATCCGATGAATGCCGCGTACCAAAACATGATCAATGGCACGACGGGAACCTTGATGGCGCATGGAGCAAACGCCACGCAGGCGACCTCCCAGGCGCACAGCATGATCTACGGGGTTCTGGAGCGCCAGGCAGTAATGCTGGCGTTTCTGGACAATTTCAAGATGCTGGGCGTGGTTTTTTTCGCGATTATTCCAATATTTTTCCTGATGAAGCGTCCAAAGATGAGTGGGGGGAACGTACCAGTACACTGAGAAAAGTAAAATTCTTGTAACCAAAGGCCAGATAGCGACTCTACTGAAGTACCATGGGGGGAGATATGGCAACGCAAGCGATCACTACAATGCAGTTCAGCGAACAGAAGCTGATCCGCGCCGGTCAGCGCGGAGATGCCCAGGCGATCGAGACACTCTTTCGCCGGTACCAGCGCCAGCTGTTCCAGACGGCGCTGCGCGTCCTGGGGAACGCCGAAGACGCCGAGGACGCTCTGCAGGACGGGATGCTGTCCGCCTACCGCAACCTGAAGCGGTTTGAAGGCCGCTCGCAGTTTTCGACGTGGCTTACACGCATTGTGATCAACGCGGCGCTGATGAAGCGGCGCAGCGCCAAAGCTCGCCCGGCGGTTTCGCTGGACGATACGCAGCGCGAAGACGAATTGCCGTCCGCCGAACGGTTCGCGGATGACGGGCCGAATCCGGAGCAGGTGTACGCAGGGACGGAGATTCGCGAAATGATCAACGAGAATCTCGAGGAGCTTTCGCCCCTGCTGCGCACCGCGTTCGTACTGCGCGAAGTGCACGGCTACTCGACCGGCGAGGCCGCGAAAAAACTGGGCGTCACGGAAAATACGCTGAAGGCCCGGTTGTGGCGCGCGCGGCACCAGCTTGCCGAACGCCTGGGCGGCCGATTGCGGCGCATGAAGGACGACATGTCGTCCAGCATGGGCAATGATGAAGCATGCAGTTACTGCTAAGCGCTGACTCCCAGCGGTCACCCGCAGCTGCTAAAGCCGCGTTGTGAGGCAAAACGCTGCGGCACGACTGCAGTCGTGCCCACGCGAAACTTCAAAACCCGAATAGCTGAAAGCCTGAGTGAAGGTGGGATGAGTTTTCATCTTTCCTTCGCTCAGGTTTTTGTGTTCCAGGTCACTGAGAAGGCGAGCACATCTCCCCAGGCTGGAGATACGTGGAGGTATCTCCCTGACCTTCCCCCGGCTCGTAAGGCGTTAGGTGTTGCGCTGGTCGCTGTCGTGGCTATGGTGATTGTCGAGGGTACGGGTGTAGGCGCCGCAAGCATCCATCGTCACTGCACCCTCATCTACTAACGTGAAAATCAGCATCTTCGGATTGCGCCGCTCCCGGCCGGCGCCGGTTGCGATTGACGGCGCTGCGTTTGGCGCATAAGCTTCGCACCAGCGCGGAGGAGCGATGGAAACTCTTCTACAGAATCTCCGCTACGCAGTCAGGACCTTGCGGAACAGCCCTGGTTTTGCCGCGGTTGCTATCCTTACGCTGGCGCTCGGCATCGGTGCCAACACCGCGATCTTCTCCGTCGTCAATGCCGTGCTCCTTCAGCCGCTCTCCTACCCCAATCCGGATCGGCTGGTCGAGCTCGAACTGAGCTCACCCCAGGGAAACGGGAACGTCACATCCATCCCGAAGTTCAACGTTTGGCGCGAGCAGACTGATGTGTTCGATTCTGTCGCGGCCTACGACTTCTCGGGTCCGGGCATCAATCTCACCGGAGGCGATCGTCCGGAACTAATCAAAGGCATTCACGTCTCAGCCGACTATTTCCGCGTGTTTGGCGCACCTGTCGCTCTCGGTCGAACCTTCACTCCCGAAGAGGATCGCCCGGGGGGACCCGCGGTTGTGGTGATCAGCAATGGATTGTGGCGAAACCGGTTTGGCAGTGATCCGGGAATCCTGAATCGCACGATTGATCTCGGCCAGGAACCATACACGATTATCGGAGTGATCGGCCCAACCTACTCGGGTGATCCCAAGAGCGACATCTGGTTGCCGTTGAAGCCCGATCCAAACAGCGTCGACCAGGGGCACTACCTGCGCGCTACGGCCCGCCTCAAGCCGGGCGTCACCCTGGTGCAGGCTCAGGCCGCGATGAAGCACGCCGCGGATCAGTTCAATCGAAAATTTCCCAACTCGCCCGTCATGGGGCCCGGCGCCAGCTTCACGGCGATACCCTTGCGCGACAGCGTGATCGGCGACGTCCGCTTCGGATTGCTGCTGCTTTTTGGTGCCGTCGGCTTTGTGCTGTTGATCGCCTGCGCCAACGTCGCCAGCCTACTCATGGCCAGAGCCACCATCCGAAGGCGCGAGATTGCCATCCGTTCCGCGCTAGGCGCCGGCCGTTCCCGCCTCATGTGGCAATTGTTGACCGAGTCGCTGCTGCTCTCCCTCGCCGGTGGCGTGCTTGGACTCGGCCTCGGTTACGTCGGTGTGCGTGCGCTGCTCGCGATCAATCCCAGCGACATTCCTCGCGTTGGGGAGCAAGGCGCCGCCGTGGCTCTCGACTGGCGCGTGCTGGTGTTCACTCTCGTCGCCGCAATCCTGACGGGAATTTTGTTTGGACTGGTTCCCGCGCTCAGCACTTCCCAGTCGGGCATCAGCAACACCTTGCGCGAAAGTGGCGCACGGTCTGGCACAGGCCTGCGGCACAACAAAGCGCGCGCGGTGCTGGTGATCACCGAAATGGCGCTGGCCCTGGTCTTGCTCGTTGGCGCTGCCTTGCTCATTCGCACTTTTGGCGCGCTGCGCGGCGTGAATCCGGGCTTCGACGCGCGAAACGTCTTAATCATGGAAATGTCGCTGAACGGTGGGCGTTTTGAGAAAGCTGCGGGCGTCGATCAGCTCGAACGTGAGGGCCGCCGTCGCATCGAGAGCCTGCCGGGAGTGACGGCAGCGGCCATGACGTGTTGCGTTCCGCTCGAAGGCGGCTTCGGGCTTCCCTTCATCATCGAAGGCCGCCCGCTCACGAATGGCCCGTATCATGGCGGAGCTACCTGGCTGACGATCTCCCCGCACTATTTCGACGTGTTTCGCATTCCCCTCATCAGCGGCCGCGTGTTCACCGACCAGGACAACGGCGCCGCGGATCGCGTCGTCGTCATCAACCAGGCGCTGGCCAAGGAATACTGGCCGAAAGGTGATGCACTCGGCGCGCGCATCTCCATCGGCAAGGGAGTTGGGCCGGAATTCGATGAGCCGCCGCGGCAAATCATCGGCATCGTTGCCGATGTTCGCGAAGGCGCATTAAGCCGCCCGCCCGATCAGATCATGTACGTGCCCTTCGCCCAGGTGAACGACGGCATCATCGCTCTGAATAACCGCATCATTCCCGTCACTTGGGTGGTGCGAACCAAACTGCAACCGTTTTCCCTGAGCGCCGATATTCAACGCGAGTTGCGCGAGGCCAGCGGCGGATTGCCAGTGGCGCACATCCGCAGCATGCAACAAGTGGTTGGCGAGTCCACGGCTCGCAACGATTTCTACATGACGCTGCTCACGATTTTTGCCGGCGTTGCGCTGCTGCTTGCGGCCATCGGCGTATACGGCCTGATGGCCTATTCCGTGCAACAGCGCACTCAGGAGATCGGCGTGCGCATGGCTCTGGGCGCCAGCCCGCAACAGGTGCGCCGTATGGTGGTGGTCCAGGGGATGCAACTCGCGCTTGTCGGTGTGGTCATCGGCGTCGGCTCGGCGCTCGGGCTTACGCGATTGATGAGCAGCCTGCTGTATGGAGTGAAACCATGGGATCCCATCACGATTGCCTTGGTCGCGGTGCTGCTCAGTGGCGTTACGCTGCTCGCTACCTATCTTCCCGCCAGGCGCGCCAGCCGCGTGGATCCCATGGTCGCGTTGCGCTACGAATAGCCTGACGCAAGCGCGCGAGAGCAGTTGTGGCACTGGCTGCAGATAACTGGGTCACTTGCTCGCCAGTTGCCCCTGGACCTGGGGAATCCAGCCTTTTTGAAACTCGGGCTCAACCGTTTGCGGCGTGGTGAAGGCGTCGCGATGTTCTCGCCGCGCCTCGTCCCTTCGATTCACTCCCCAAAGTGCGTCGCCCAGGCACACATGCGTCATGGCCATTCGCGGCGCCGGCTTCGCGCAAAACGCTAGTCACAAGGCCGGGCGGCGGCGAGGAATACTGGCGGAGGTGATAACGTTTTGCGGATCGAGCAGTCTCAACAGGAGAGAGGGCGCTTGGACATGAAAATCAACGTGTTTCGCTCGGCGGCTTTGCTCCTTATGGCTTTCCTAGCTGCTTCAGTTTCGCAACTGGCCCGGCCGCAGGCAAAGGACCAATCATCTCGCCAGGCTCCATCCCTGATGTACACCTGCCTGATCACAAGCGACGTGAAACAGCTGACGGATTTCTACCAGCGCGTCTTGCAAATAAAGCCGCACGCTTCCGGTGATAGCTATGTAGAATTCCCGACCGGTGCCGGAACCCTTGCGATCTTCGACGCCGGCGCGCAGGAAAAGTACATTCCAGGGTCAGCGCAGCCCGGACAAAACCAGAGCTCAATTCTGGAATTCAACGTTGCGAATGTCGATCTGGAGTACGCTCGCTTGCAGGGAATTGTTAAGGTCTGGGTGAAGCCCCCGACAACCCAGCCCTGGGGTTCGCGTTCCATCTATTTTCGCGATCCGGACGGCAACCTGGTCGATTTCTTCACTCGTGTCAAGCCTTGAACGTCGCTTCGTCTCTCCCTCAGCGCCAGAACGCCGCGGCGCGAGAGAAACCGTGAGGTCCACTCATGAGTACCGCCGCCACGCCCGACATGAACGTCAAGCAAGTCGTTCCATTTTTCAGGATTTCCGACGTGGAGCACTCCATCCGTTTCTACATGCACGGCCTCGGCTTCACCATGAAGCACAGGTGGCTTGTGGACGAAAAGTTGCGTTGGTGCTGGTTGGAACTGGGTGGCGCGGCTTTAATGCTGCAGACGTACGTCAAAGACAGCCGCAATGCTCCCGTCGGAAAGTTCGGCCAAGGGGTCGCGCTCTCATTTCAGTGCGAAGACGCCGTGAAAACTGTATGGTGATTTTATTTCGCGCCCTTATCCCGGGTATTTTCCCGGTTCGATCGGCAGTGTCGATGCGCCCGCGTCAACGTGCAAAACGCTTCCAGTAACCTGCGCACTCTCGTCGCTCAGCAAGTACACAACAGCATAGGCCGTGTCGAGCGGTGTCTGCTGCCGCCCCAGCGCCAGTTTCTCTCCATCCTTCCTTAGAGCCTCTTCCTGCCGGCCTTGCGCCTTGTGCAGCGCCACTTCTCCCTCGGTGAGCACCCAGCCGGGAATCACATAGTTCACTCGGATGCGGTGCCCCGCGAGCGCGCCGGCCAGAGTACGCGTCAGTGACAGCAAGCCGCCTTTAGCCGCGCCGTATGCCACGAGATTCGGCAAGGCCTGGATCCCGCAGATCGATCCCATATTTACGATGCTTCCCCCGCCTCTTTCCCTCATCACCGGCACCGCGTACTTGCAGCAATAGAACGATCCTCGCAGGTTGACCTGCATCACCTCTTCCCACAGCTCCGTCGTGGTCTCTTCCAGCGTCCCCCTGGGAAACCATCCGGCATTGTTTACGAGCCCATTGACCTTTCCAAAGCTCTCGAGCGCTTTCTTCACCAGTCCTGCGCACTCCTTCTCATTCTTTACGTCCGCTTTGCAGAATTCCGCTTTGCCACCGCCGTTGCGAATCTTCGTGGCGGCAAGCTCTCCTCTTTCTTCCTGTACGTCCCCCAGCATTACCGCGGCACCTTCCGACGCGATCAAACTCGCACATCCGAACCCGATACCCTGTGCTGCTCCCGTGACGATCACAACCTTGCCGCCAAGTCGATTGCTCATCGTTCCGCTCCCGCCTAGCAAGACCGGCTCACACGACATAAGTTATTGCAGTTTCGCATCGACGAGGCAAACGAATTCGTCCGAAGCAGTGCGGTCAGTTGTGATGTCCTCGCAGCCGTTGGACGGACGGTCACAGGCCAACGCGCTTCTGAACGGCAGCGCGCGCTACTCGATTCTCAGCGCATGCATGGGGGCAATCGACGCCGCGCGGTTTGCAGGAATAATCGCGGCGAAAAATGAGCAGATCGCCAGCGCTCCCGCAGCCACGGTCAGCGCGAGCGGGTCCCACCAGGCAACACCATAGAGCTGCGCGGAGATCAGTCGTCCCGCGCCCACCGCCAACGGCAATCCCAGGAGCAGTCCCAGCAACACGCGGGTGAACGCTCCGCTCAGCACCAGCTGAATCACTTTCCTGCGGTCCGCGCCAAGGGCCATGCGAATCCCAATCTCATTGGTTCGCTGCGCAACGGTGTAGGCCGTGACTCCGTACAGTCCAACCGCGGCCAGCACCAAGGCCACAATGCCGAACAAGCCGGCCAGGCTCGCCACCGCGCGCTCTTGGTCGAACGAAAGATCCACCTGCTGCTGCATGGTGCGGAGGCTGTTGATCGTCAGGTTGGGATCCACGTCCGCCAGCATCCGGGTGATCTGCGGCTCCAATGCCCCGGGCGACAGATTCGTTACCAGCGCAATTCCGCCGATGAAGTGCGAGCGCAGGTCGATCATCTTCATCAGGTTGTCCTTGTATTCCACACCCTGCGCCAACGGCACGTAGAACATCGGCCGCGCCGGCCGGTCCAGTCCCCAACCCGCGAATTTCGCATCGCGCACAATGCCGACGATTCGGTACGTGCCGGCATTTTCCGGCATGTCGATGCCGAAGTGCTGCTCGATCGGGTCTTCGTCGCTTTTGAAAAACCGCTTCACAAACGCTTCGTTGACAATTGCCACCGGCGCCGTCGTCTCATTGTCGGCCGCCGTGAAGTAGCGCCCGTGCAGAATGGGCATCCCAAAATTCTGCAGATAGTTGGATGACACGCGATCCCAGGACGCGCCCGACTCCTCGCCCATCTTCCCCGGCGGATGGCCGGCCACCATGACCAATTCTCCCCAGTTGTTGGTGAGCGGGTTGTAGAGCGCCAGGCCGGCGCCTCGCACGCCTGGCAGGTGAGTGAGTTGATCTTCTAATCGGCGGTACAGCGCCGCCAACTGGGGCAGCGTGTACGTCGCAGGTGGATTGTTGATGTCGATCACCACGCGGCCTTGCACCTGGTAGCCGAAGTCCTGGTGCTCCAGCTTGTTCAGGCTTCGTGCCAGCATGGTCGAGCCCGCCACCAGCACCACAGACAGCGTGGCCTGCACCACCAGCAGCGCTTTTCGCGCGAACGAAGAACGGTCCTTCGTGCCCCGTCCCGACCCGCGCAATGCATCCGCGGGATCGGTTCGCGTGGCGAGCCATGCGGGAGCCGCTCCGAAAATAATTCCCGTCAGCAGCGCCAATCCAAACGCAAACAACAATACGATCAGCGATGGTGTGGCGCTGATCGGAAGGAAATGTGCGCTGCGGAAGGCCAGCGCGATCAGCAATCGCGCCGCTCCCATCGCCACCACCAGCCCAACAATGCCGCCGCCAATCGCGAGCAAGACGCTCTCAGTCAGTGCCTGCGCCACGATCTGGCCAGACGTGGCACCGACGGCCATTCGCACTGCCGTTTGCCCACGTCGCGACACCCCGCGAGCCAGCAGCAGGTTCGCTACGTTCGAACAGGCAATCAGCAGCACCAGGCCGCACACCGACAACAGGATTTGCAGGCTCCGCCCGTACTCTTCTTTCATCACCGCCACGCCGGCTCCGGCAGGCACGAGAGCGAGGTTCTGCTTGGGGAGCAACTTAACAATGTCCTCCATCCAGTTGGCAGGATATCCGGAATCGTTCTGCATCCACTGCCGTAGGACCCCGGTCAACCGCGGAGCCATTCCCTCGGTCGAGGCTCCCGGCCGCAATCGCCCGATCATGCGCAGCCAAGCGGAAATCGACTGGTGTAGCAGACTGCCTTCCCCATCAATCATGGGCTCCTGTTGCACCGGCACCCAGATATCCGGAGGGTCGCTTTCCAGCGTTTCGCCGAAGAATCCCGCGGGCGCCACGCCAATCACCGTCAGCGGATGCCCCTCCACAATGAAAGTAGCACCCACCACTGAAGGATCGCCGCCATACGCGGTTTGCCACGCTCGGTGGCTTAGCACCGCAACTGGCGGCGCCGCAGGCCTGTCGTCATCCGGTGTGAACACCCGCCCGCCTAATGCCTGCACTCCCAGCGTTGAGAAATAGGTGCCGGTGACGTACTCCGAGCGCAGTGGCCTGGCGATCGATTCCGCGCCCTGGCGCCGCACGCTCATCCGGCCGCGTCCCGCCTGAAACGCCGTAACTTCCTCGAATTCCGGTGTTTCCTTCTTAAGCCGCTCGTACAGCGGATAGGAAACCATTCCCCAGCGGTCCTGCGGTCCCCCTTCTACGCAGCAATCGTCGCCGTCTCCAACGCGGTAAAGCGTGCCGGGATCGGAAACCGGCAAGGAACGCAGCATCACCGCGTGAATCAGTGTAAAGATTGCCGTCGTCCCGCCGATGCCCAAGGCCAGCGTCAGTATGGCCGCAGCCGTAAAAACCGGCGACATCTGGAACTGTCGCAGCGCGTAACGAAGATTGCCCATCACGTTTTGCATGGGAACACCCCTCTGTAAATAACTGAGGCGCCGCCGCCTTAGGTTCCCCTGAGCTGGAGAAGCCAGGGACATGAGAGGGCTTACCACCCGCGCTATGGACGATTCCGGAGTGTCGTTGGTCACGAAGCGGTCGTACTTGACCCCTGAATTGACGACAGCGTGGTACCCCGAACACGAGCCCTAAGGCTCCCGAGCCCACTCCGCCCGGTGCCCGCCGAAAGCGTGGATGGTCCTGGCCCCGGCCAGGACTTCCCCGCCGTGCAGCACGCCTCGTGGGATGAAGTATTCCTCACCGGCCCGCAGGGGAATCTTTTTCCCGTCGATGAGTAAGGTGTACTGGCCCTGCACCACAATCATGTATTCGTCGTAATTGTGGCGCGTGCCGCGGATACCGCGGTTTCACGGCAGGTTCAAAACGCCATTTGGCTCCCGTCTGCTCCGTCGAAGACATAACCTTCGACGCCGGGAGTCGCTTGGTTGGACTTGGCGATTCGCTTTCCGGCATGTTTCATGAACGCCGGAAAATCGTCCATGCTTACCAAGCATTGCCGCACCCTCGCAGTCCCGCCGCTACTCCAGAGACGCAAACAGGGCGTGCTTCCAGCGCACATTGTCGATAGTCCAGATGATCTTCGCCTTGTGCCCGCCTTCGATGCTTTGCGCCCACACTTCCCGGTTGCGTTCGTCCTTTGCCACGTTCAAGCGGTCAACCACGGTCATCCCTCGCGTGAGTTCGCTCTCCGTTTCTACCTCCACGAAGTGCGCCGATTCCGATGTCACGATTGATGGATCGATTGCCACCGCCATCGCCACTGGGTCTGGCAGCGAGATTCCATGTTCCCCGGTCTGTTTCAGGATCGCCTCTTGAGCGACGCTGTTGCACTCAATCGCAAACTCTGCGACGGGCGTCCCCAGGTCTAGAACTTCCTGGATGTCCGACGGACTCAGTAACGCGTCCCCTCGGCACAAATGCCAGCCAACCAACTCAATCGGGAGCCCGCTTCGCACCACGATGCGCGCCGCTTCCGGATCGCACCAGATGTTGAATTCGGCCGCGGGAGTTACGTTGCCCTCGCAGCACGGCGCGCCTCCCATCACCACGCAACGACTCACTCTTGCGGCGATGCTCGGTTTTTTTTGCACGGCCAGCGCGATATTCGTAAGCGGCCCAAGCGTCACCATCACCAGTCCGGGACGAGCTTCAATCGTCTCGATGATGGCGTCGACGGCATTCTGTTTTTCCACCGCGCGTCTCGGCGGCCCGTACCCGTGATCGCCCAGGCCATCGCTCCCGTGAAACCACCCTGCCCCCACATGTGCGCGCTTTAACGGCTGCTCCGCGCCCATGAACACTGGCACGCGCGAATCGCATAGTTGGGCAGTGTAAAGGGCGTTGCGGCTGGCTTGATGTACATCCACGTTTCCCGCCACGGTCGTGATCGCCAGAACCTCCACTTGCGGAGACCGCAGCGCCATAATCAGCGCAACGGCGTCGTCGGATGCGGTGTCGGTATCGATCAAAAATGGCGGTTTCACGCGCCGTAGCATAACAAATCGCTTTGGTGCCGACTATTTATGATGGTTCAATGGAATTGCATGCCGCGGCCGTCAGAAGTACAGTATCCATCGGCCTGGATGCCCAAACGAAAATTCCGGCTTGGCTGCGCAGTTGCTCCCCCGCCCTCGCTGACCGAGCGCTAACTCCGGACGCAGTCGTTTTGTGAGTTTCTGTTGTACCGCTGCGCCGATGCGGCAGCCTCGGTGGGATTATCTGCCGGCTTCGTTGAGGACGGAGGTTACGCCCATGTTTCTGGATTTCTATCAACTGCGCGAGCAGCCCTTCGGCGTCACGCCCGATCCGGCCTATTTGTATCCAAGCCGCACCCACTGCGAGGCGCTGGACTCCCTCACCGAAGCAATCCAGGGCGACCATGGATTCCTGGCGCTCATCGCCGAGCCCGGCTTGGGCAAAACCACCCTCATGTATCAGGTTCTTGAGGGACTTCGCGACACCGCGCGAGCCGCGTTTCTCTTCCAGACGCAATGCAACTCCCGCGAATTTTTCGAGTACCTTCTCGCCGACTTGGGCGTTGATACGGCGGCCATGGGGCTCGTCGCTATGCACAGCAAGTTGAACGAAATATTGTTTACGGAAATGCTGGCCGGCAGGCGCTTTGTGCTGATCGTCGATGAAGCGCAAAACCTCGACGATTCCGTGCTGGAAACCATTCGCCTGCTTTCCAACTTCGAGACTAGCAACACCAAACTGCTGCAAATCGTTCTGGCCGGGCAGCCGCAACTCGGAGAGAAACTCGCCCAGCCGCATCTGGCGCAGCTTCTGCAGCGCATCACCCTGGTGAAATATCTGGAACCTTTGTCACCTGAGGAAACCGCCGGCTATATCAGCCACCGCCTGAAAGTGGCGGGCCATCGCGGCGATTCGTTGTTCGAGCCTGATGCCGTCGCGCTCATCGCCGAACAAAGCCGCGGCATTCCCCGAATCATCAACAAGCTTTGCTTCCGTTCTTTGCTGGAGGGCTACGCCAGGGGCTGCTCCACGATTTCTCCTGACATCGTGGAAAAGGCGCAGAGCAAGCTGAATTTTGTGCCCGCCGCTGCTCCTGCCGTGCCGGTTGCACCGCCGCTCGGGGTTCCGGTCGCCCCACCAATGCCGGCGCCGCCGACGGCCACGCCGTCCGCAGCGGTAAGCGCCGACGCCGCCAGCGCTTCTACGACGTCCGCGCTTACCTACAAGTCTCGCGCGCACTTTGCCTTGCCCGCTTGGGCACTTTGGGTGTGTGCGCTCCTCGCCGTTCTGCTGTCCGCGGGACTGGCCCTTCCCCGCAGCACTCTGCGGCAAATGCGAGAGAGACTGCGCAATCAGGTGGCGGCAACAAAGAGCCTCGCGCAACGCAAACAAGCCCACGACGGACTGCAAGCACAAGGCGTTTTGCAATCGGCTGCGAACCGCTATCCCGGAGGATCGAGTTCAGTGGTGCGAGAAACGCCGAATATTACCGCTATCCAAGCATCGAACTTACAAAACGATGCTCACGTCGTCGTCCTGCTCGACAATCCTGTGCAATTCGACTCCGCTCGCATCACTTCCCCCGACCGCATCTACTTTGATCTCCACAAAGCGCAGCTGCGGCCCTCCGTCGGACTGAAGACCGTTCCCGGTTCCAATGGCTTACTGCAAGGCGTGCGCGCCTCGCAATTCAGCGATGATGTCGTCCGGCTGGTTCTTGATGCCGATGGCGCCAAAGAATACTCCGCGCAGTTGCTTCCCGACCCCTATCGCCTGGTGATCGAAGTTCATTCCCAAAGCTCCACAAATCCCTCTCTGGCCTCCGCTGCCGCAACTCAAAACGCATTGCCCGCCGAGTCCGCTTTACCAACCCTCGCTCACGATCCGCAACCTTTCCTTTCGCGCGAGTTGGGCCTGAAGATTAGTCGCATCGCCATCGATCCAGGCCACGGCGGCTACGACACTGGCAGCAAGGGACCGCAAGGCCTGCTCGAAAAGGATCTTTGCCTGGATGTCGCGATGCGCCTCGGCCAGCTCATCGAAGAACATATTGCCGGAGCGGAAGTAATCTACACACGCAAGGATGACCGCCGCGTTTCCCTGGAAGAGCGCACGTCCATCGCTAATGCTGCTAATGCCGACCTCTTCATCTCGATTCACGCCAATTCCAGCGATTTCCGCGAAGCCCGCGGCGCCGAAACCTACTACTTAAGCCTGGCCACTTCGCCGCAGTCCAGGGAACTCGCCACGCGCGAAAACGCGTCCGCGCAGTCTTCTCTCCACGACCTGTCCGACCTGGTCGCAAAAATTGCCCGCAACGACAAAATCGCGGAATCGAAATTGCTCGCCGTGGACATACAGAACACTCTCTCCCAGCGGCTACAGCTTGTGAACGGAGGCGAGAAAAACCGGGGTGTGAAACAGGCGCCCTTCGTCGTTTTGACCGGAGCCAACATGCCTGCTGTGCTTTCGGAGATTTCTTTCGTCAGCAACGCCAGCGACGAAAGCCTGCTACTAGAGAGCGGCCAGCGCCAGCGCGTCGCGGAAGGCCTGTACCGCGGGATTGCAGCTTATCTCAATGGCTTGCAAGGCGTGCCCCACGCAAAACAGAAGCTGGTGACGGAGAATAGTTCCCCCACATCTTCCGGCCTCGCATCCTCACCGTCCGCGTCCGGACGCAGCCCCCGCTAGCCTGGCATTCTCACTCTAATTCTGTCATTCCGAACGGAGTCGGCGGAGTGAGAAATCTCTCTTTTCTTTAGTTGGGCAAAGAGAGATTCCTCGGTGAAGCCTTAGAACCGTTCACCCAAACGGGTTTTCATCCGCACTGGGCCCGTAAATCGACGGCACCGGCACATCCAGCATCCGCAGATACACGGAGAGCTGTCCGCGATGATGGTAGAAATGGTTCATCATCACCGAGCGGATCAACCCGATCCTCGGCACCGCCATGATCGTCTTGCCGTTTTTCGTTAGCGTCCAGGTGGACATCAGCTTCGTATCATCCATCTTTTGCAGACTATGTTTCGCGCTGCTGGTGCCTTCGTCCAGAGTTTCCAGCAGCTCCTTGCGACTCTTGGCCTCCGGCACGGTGAAGTTTCCAACCTCCCACACGTCCTCGTTGGCCATCTTAGCGATTTGTTTCTGACCCCCGGCGATGTGCATGGCCAGTTGACCCAGCGTGAACGACTTTGCGTGTGGCTTCCAGCCTAGTTTGTCATCCGGAACCCTCTCTAAAACCCGCCGCGTGGTTTTCGCTTCCTGCTCCATCTCCATCAGAATTGCGTCAACAATCGGCATCTGTCCTCCTCGTCGCGCGATGCGCGACACTCTTGCGAGATCCACTTTGCGAAAACGTTTCCTCTAGCTGGGGACGTGTCATCCTGAACCCGCGTGATTCGCGGGTGAAAGATCCCCACATCGGCCATTTGCCAGATACCAGCGCTACTACCCCTCACGCCTGTGCCAGGTAACCTTGCAGTTGCTCGAAGCAGCCCATCCAGCCGTGGTTGTGCTGTTCGCGCGACTCGGCGCTCGGGAATTGCCCGTGGTTTAACAAAATTTCCGTGGCATTGCCGAGATCATGGAATTCCAGGCTTACCACCGATTCCTGCCCGGGAGGATCCGTGGCCCACCGCCAGGTAAACACCAGCTTCTCGGGCGGCTTGATTTCCTGGTATGTCCCGCTCAGCTTGTGCACATTGCCGCCCTTATGATGCATCTCCAGGCTGTATTTCCCGCCCACCTTCAAGTCCAGTTGCGAAACAATAGTGGTGTGATCGGTGCTCGGATGAAACCACAGCGCGAATTGCTTCGCGTCGGTCCAGGCGCGGAACACTCTCTCTCGCGGCGCTGCGAACGTGCGTCTGAGCTGCAGCGAGTCCGATTGCGGTTGCGATTGCGGCGTTGCCATTACTTGTCCTCCTTGTTTTCTTCTTGGCTGAGATAACGTGCCAGTGAGTCGAAAGTGCCTTCCCAAAAAGCCCGGTATTGCGACAGCCACTGTTCCGCTTCTTTCAGTGGCTGCGCGGCAAGTTGGCACCTGCGCGTCCGTCCAATTTTCTTCTGCGAGACGAGCCCGGCTTCTTCCAGCACGCGGACATGCTTCATCACGGCAGGCAGGGACATGCGGTGCGGCTTGGCCAGTTCCGTGATAGAGGCCTGGCCGAGCATCAGTGTGGCCAGAATCGCGCGGCGCGTGGGGTCCGCCAGGGCGCCAAAGGTGGAATCCAGAGCGGGAGAATACTTAACCATGCGGTTTACTATCCTCCCGCACCCCTCCCTTGTCAAGCGAAATCCTTTGTCGCTGCCCGCCCGCGAACGGCCGCTGACACCATTCCTGGAGCTCATCCCTTTAGGGATCAGGCGTTCCTGTGCGACCAATCATCAATCTGGAGATTTGTATGACAAGCTGCTGGGGGTCGGCTGCTCGACCTGAGTAAGTTGCGCGAGCAACTGCTCACGCGACAAGTTTTGCGGCGCCAGAGAAAACACCTCGGCGAGGTGATCCGCGAGGCGAGGCTTTAGTTCAGAGAGCGACACGCTGCGCGAGAGCAGTTTTTCGAGCGAGGTAGCTTTGCGATCGGAAATGCCGCAAGGAACAATCAGATCGAAATAGCGAAGATCGGTTGCAACATTGTAAGCGAACCCGTGCGAAGTCACCCAGCGACTGATGTGTACTCCGATGGCCGCAAGCTTTTCTTCGCTGGCGCCGTTTTCGCTCGCGGTTTCGACCCAGATGCCAGTCTTGCCGGGAATGCGAAACGCTGTCACGCCGAAATCAGCGCTGGCACGGATCATCGCTTCTTCCAGCGTGCGCACGTACCAGTGCACATCCGTTTTCATGTTCGTCAGATTCAGGATCGGATACCCGACGATTTGCCCCGGTCCATGATAGGTGATGTCGCCGCCGCGATTCGTAGCGTGGAACTCCACGCCCTTCTGCCGCAGCACGTGCTCGGAGGCAAGCAGGTTCTCGCGCTTCCCGTTGCGCCCCAGTGTGATTACGTGGGGATGCTCGCACAGCAGCAGCACATCCTCAATCGCGCCGGCCTTCCGTGCCGCCACAACCCGCTGTTGCAGAGCACATCCATCGGCGTAGGAAATCAGCCCAAGATCGACGATGTAGCAAGGATTCATGGACGACAACACGTTCCAGGGTCGCGCATGCAGCCACTCTTGCTTTACTGAAAACAACTGACAACTGAAAACTCTCTCACACGTTGATCTGCAATCCGCGCACCGACGCAAACGCGTCGCCCAGTCCCTCCCATACCGTAGGATGCGCGTGTATCATGTGCATCATGTCGTCGATGGTGCCTTCCAGTTGCAGCACCGTTGTCGCTTCCGAAAGTATCTCCGTGGCGTACGGCCCGATGATGTGGATCCCCAGCACCTCGCCATACGTTTCGTCGCTCACTACTTTGATGAATCCGCCATGATTCCCCAGGATGGTGGCCTTGCTGTTGCCCACAAAGGGAAATTTCCCGGTCTTCACTTTGTGCCCGGCGTCGCGCGCCTGCTTTTCCGTCAGGCCGATCGACCCAATCTGCGGTTCGCAATAGGTCGCATTCGGGATTCGCGTTTTGAGGATGGGCTGCGTTTCTTTCCCGGCAATGTGCGTCACCGCCACGATCCCTTCCATCATCGCCGCGTGCGCCAGTTGCGGCAGTCCCGCTACAATATCGCCCACGGCATACAGCCCGGGCTCGGCAGTCTCCATGTATTCATTCACGTGCACGAACCCGCGCTCCAGCTGGGCTTTCGATTTCTCCAGGCCGCAATTTTCCGTCATGGGTTTGCGTCCCACCGCGAGCAGCAATTTCTCCGCCTGCAGAGATTGCGCCTTCCCATCCTTATCCTTAAATGAGACTGTCACTGCCTTCGCGTCTTTCTTCACGCCATCGACGCTGCACCCTGTCTGGACATTGATGCCCTTTTTCTTGTACGTCTTCTCAAGCTCGGACGAAATCTCTTCATCCTCCACCGGCACCACGCGTGGCAATGCTTCCAGAATCGTCACCTGGGTCCCAAACGAATTGTAGATCGACGCAAACTCCACGCCCACCGCGCCCGCGCCAATCACGATCAGCGTCTTCGGTATTTCGGGTAGCTCAATGATCGACCGGTTGGTCAGAATCTGTTTGTGGTCCGGCTCGATTCCCGGCAGCGATTTCGCCTCCGATCCGCTGACCATCAAAATGCCACGCGCCTCGATAACCGAGCGCTTGCCGTCCTTTTCCACCGCCACGCGCCCCGGGCCATCGTATTTTCCCCAGCCCTGCACCCATTCCACCTTGTTTTTCTTGAAAAGAAATTCGATGCCTTTGGCGTGTTTGGTTACGATCTTGTTCTTGCGCGCCAGTATGTTGGCCCAGTTGATTTTCAGGCCCGCTACCTCGAAGCCCAATTCCGCTCCGTTCTTAAAATGATCGTAAACATCGGCGTGATGCAGCAGAACTTTGGTGGGGATGCACCCGACGTGCAGGCAGGTGCCGCCCAAAAACGGGTCTTTCTCCACCACCACCGTTTTCAGTCCCAATTCCCCTGCCCGTATCGCGGCCACGTATCCACCCGGACCACTTCCGATGATTGCCACGTCATATTTTGCCACGCGTACTCTCCCTTCCCTCAAGCTGAGGCCAAATTCCGCTTGAAGGCGCCAGGCCGGTTGCCGCCGGACAATTGGAACGCAAAATCCAAGGCGGGTAATGAACGACGGGATGCCGGGCATGAACAACCATTGTTATACGGAAGCCACAGGCCACCCGGCAAACAGAAATTGTAGCAGCGGCTGGACTAAGCAGCAACGAGCGCCAGTCCAACTTTCAGCCCGCCATTGTAACCATCGCTTGCAACGTGCGACCAGTACTCCCCATTCCCCTCACTCGCAGCGCAAACAATTTCTGAATCGCGCGCGTTGCAAAACGGCGCAGCCCCACTCCCTCTCCCGGTCTCGATATAACTCAGTCCTATGACGTCTGCTCCGCAACTACTTCTTTCAATAACTCAAAAAAATGGCGTTTTTACAGATACCGGACTGCCCTGCGGAGGCTATCTGTCGCTCAAAGCCTTGTGGTGGCCGTCAGAAACCGGCGAAACCGCCGTGATCGTCGCGGGTCTGTTGCTGACCCTGGCCACCTTTCTGCTCTTGTACATGGTTCGCCCGGGAGTCAGCGAAGCGTTAGCTCAGCCCGACGAACAGGGAAATTCAGGACGAGCCCCGCAACTCCAAGTGCCCGTAACAACCTACAGCGTGGCTGTCGAGCCACGAGAAAAAGTGGCCCACGCCGTCGCGGGACATTAGCCTCGCGGCAATGCCGGAAGATAGCGCTCCTGCAGAATCAGTTGATGATGCCGCTCATGCCCCGCGATCACGAACGCCATTGCGGTAGCCGATATCTCCCTCTGGTTGGCAACCCCGCGGCGCACCCACGCCGTATCATCCATCGACGACACCAGCGCCATCGTAGCGCGCCTCACGGCGGTAAATTCCTCCAGCAGATCGCTCCGTTTTCGTGCTGAAGAATTCGCCGCGCGCACGTAATCATCCTGCTCAAATCCCGCCATCGGCGCCTGATCGCCACGCGCAATGCGCAGCAGCCGGTACGCAAAAATACGTTCGCTATCGCTCACGTGCCCAAGCATCTCCTTGATGGACCACTTGCCGGGCTCGTAACGGAAATCGGACTGCTCCTCGCTCAGGTCCCCCAGCAATCTCTGCCAGTCCCGGAGCTGCGTCTCCAGGATCTGCAGAAACTCGCCTTCGGGAACCAGCGCAATGTACTTTCCGTAGAACGAGGCGTAGTCGCCCGTTTTCGGTCGGTTCTGTGTCATCATGCGGATACCTCCAAAATTGTGGCCGAACAGAAATTATAGCCGGAGTCGCGGCCGCGCGGAGAGTTTGCCAAGGGTGGATTTGAACGCATGGGTGCGCTGAGTTTCAAGACGATGCGGGTAGCGTTTCAAGGCGAGCCGGGCGCCTTCAGCGAAGGGGCGGCGGTGCAGTTGCTGGGCGAAGAAATTCGCACCGTTCCCCGCGCGACATTTGACGCCACCTTTCGCGCCATCGGCGAAGCCGCCGCGGACGCCCTGCTCCTGCCTGTCGAAAACACCCTCGCCGGCTCTGTCGTTCGCGTTTACGACCTGCTGCTCCAAAGCCCGCTCGAGATTTGCGGCGAGACCATTCTCCCCATCGAGCACCATCTGATGACTTGTCCCGGCGCGACCTTTGAGCAACTTCGCTCCGTGGCGTCTCACCCCATGGCGCTGGCGCAATGCGAACATTTCTTTGAAACCTATCCCGCATTGAAGCGCGTGCCCGCAGAAGACACCGCGGGCAGCGTCCGCGAAATGATGGCTCGTGGAGACAAATCTGCTGCCTCAATTGCGGGATTTCGTGCCGCCGGCCACTACGGCGCGATCATTCTTCGCGAAGGCATTCAAGATAACGCGGAGAATTTCACGCGATTCGTTCTGCTCCTGCCTCCCGCCGAGGCCAAAAAATACCGCGCCGCGGACGCGCGCAAGATGTCTCTGGCCATGCGCCTGGCTCACCAGCCCGGCGCTTTGCTCGCTTCCCTCGAACCCTTTGCCAATCATGGCGTAAATCTGCTGAAGATCGAAAGCCGCCCCATCCACGGCAAGCCCTTTGAATACCAGTTCTACGTCGATGTTGAGTCCGAACACCTTGAAGAATTGCAGCAAGCCCTCCAGGAAGTTCGCGCCGCCACCAGCGATCTCCGCGTCCTGGGCCTCTATCGCGCCGCCCGCCACTGAAAAACGACTCATCCCGAAAGGGGAGCCGGAAGGAATGAACAGGCCCAACTCATCCACACGGAGCGTCAAGTCAGCTGGAGCAGACAGTGAGCTACTCCTGGCGCAGAGCGGTCATGGGATCAATCTTGGTTGCGCGGCGTGCCGGAGCATAGCAGGCGAGCAGAGCCGAAGCCACTAGAATGGTGGCAACGCCGAGAAGTGCGCGTAGCGTAACTTTTTGACGACCTCCGCCGTATCTCAGGCTAACCCCTCACAAGGAGGACCCATGCGTTCCACCAAGAACCCAGGCCGATTCGCGGGCTTACTGTATGTACTCACCTCAATAGTGGGTTTCTTCGCTATGGGCTACGTCCCCAGCAAGCTGATGGTCCACGGAAACGCAGCGGCGACAGCCGGTAACATCGCGGCCTCTGAAATGCTCTTTCGTCTGGGCATCGCGGGCGAACTCATCGGCCAGGCCGCTTTTATCTTCGTGGCTCTGGCTTTGTACGATCTGCTCAAGGGGGTCAGCCGGCGGCACGCCTCGCTCATGGTGATATTGATCGTGGTCTCGATCCCGATAGCGCTTGTGAATGAGCTGAACTCCATCGCTGCCCTCGTCCTCGTGCGCGGCGCTGAATTCCTAGCGGTATTCGAAAAGCCTCAGCGAGATGCTCTGGCAATGCTGTTCCTCAACCTGCATCATCACGGATTTGTTGTCGCCGAAATATTTTGGGGTCTTTGGCTGTTTCCGCTCGGGCTGCTTGTGTACCGATCGCGATTCCTGCCGCGTTTTTTGGGCGTCTGGCTCGCCTTCGCCGGCATCGCTTGGGTGATCCTGAGCCTTACGGGTATATTGTTGCCGCAATATCAGAACAAGGTGGATACCTACTCTCAGCCCGCCTTCATCGGGGAGATTGTGTTCATGCTGTGGCTCGCGATCAAGGGCGCCCAGCCGCCAGCGCGGGACACCGGAGCCTCATCGTCGACGACCGGTTAGAGCGCGCCTCATTTGGCACGAAAGAAAGCGTCAATCTGTTCGCGAACAGCAGCAGGGCATTCGAGATAGGAGAAATGTCCGCAATCCTTCAATGTAACCATGTGTGCATTTGGAACCGCCTGAGTGATGTGCTCGGCCGTGGCGGCGGGGATAAATTCGTGATCGCCAGAGATGACCAGCGTCGGGATCCTCAGGCTCTTGAGCTTAGGAAGCAGATCGTAATCAGGCGAGGACCATGTGTCGTTCATGAGCCGGGCTTCGATGGCTCTCGACTTGAGGATGCCTTCTTTTGTGAAGCTCGCTCTCAGCCTTGCGATAATCATTTCGTAATCCTCCCGTCGCGCCAGCGCCGCCTTGAAATGGATGCGATAGTATGCGGTGACCGCGTCGGGATCGCCCTCTTTGTAAGCAGCGGAGGCTGATATGGTTTTCCGCCGCTCCATGTCTTCAGGTCGCTTCTCGAGCCATTCCGTCCGGAGCTGCTTGTAGTCCGCTGTGGACGCCGGCGCCGGATTCATCAGGATCATGCGAGACACCCGCTCCGGATACCGAAGCGCGTATTCAAGGGCAAGCACAGTACCCCAGGAGTGCCCCAGCAATACCACGGAGTCGAGGTGAAAATATTGTCGAACCTTTTCTATATCTGCGATTTCGGATGCGAGCGTGACGTCTTCGGGCTGCACACGATCGGCGGACCGGCCGCGCCCCCTCTGATCGTAGTAGATGAGATGGAACGAATCGGAGAGGCGGTCCAGGTCGGGCACGAGATAGCTGTGGTCGAAATCCGGTCCACCATGGAGGACGATGATTTCCGTACCCTGCCCGACCTCTCGAGAATACAACTCTGCGTTCCCAACCGGGATATGGCTTTCACGGGGCATGGCGCTCCGCTGGCTTTCAAGCGGAGTCGTCGAACTCGGAGGCAACCATGCTGGGTATGCCATCGCAAGGACCGCGAGGGCTAGCGTTGCTTTCATCGCGCACTAAAGCTACATGAACCTGTTACCCAGCGCAATCGTACGATGGCAAACCACGCCCGCTGGCGGAAACCGCTTGTAGGCTCGTTGGAATCCTTGGTCCGGAGCGACCGTCTCCTGGCGGAATCCGGAAACTAACGGGGTGCCGCCGGAATCTAATCGGCACGAGCATGCATCCATAGCCGCTATGAAACCGCCATGCGACGAAGCCGTGGTCCGATCGGTCAGTGCTGACGTTCCATGCACACCGCAAGCCGGGCGTTGGATCCTGGCGGCGACAATTCTCGGTTCTAGCATGGCCTTTATTGACAGCACTGTCGTCAATGTAGCTTTGCCGGCGCTGCAAGCGAGTCTCCATGCCACCGTCGTCGGCGTGCAATGGGTTGTCGAGTCTTATGGGCTGTTTCTGGGAGCTCTGATTCTGGTCGGCGGCTCCCTCGGCGATTTGTTTGGTCGCCGGTTGATGTTCCTGGTTGGCGTAGGGATTTTCGCGGCAGCGTCTATCGCTTGTGGTTTTGCCACGGACATACAGCAACTCGTGATCGCTCGGAGCGTGCAGGGTATAGGAGCTGCCTTTCTTGTGCCGGGCAGCCTATCGATCATCAGTGCAGGTTTTGACGAGAAAACCCGCGGCCAAGCGATCGGTACATGGTCGGGTTTCACGGCGATCACAACAGCGGTAGGGCCGGTTCTTGGCGGCTGGCTTATTCAGCATGCGTCCTGGCGCTGGGCATTCCTCATCAATGTTCCGATTGCGGCCGCTGTGATCGCCATTTCGTTATGGCATATGCCCGAAAGCCGTAGCGCCACGGCTGAACATGTAGATTGGTTGGGAGCGCTGCTCGCAACCGTCGGATTAGGTGGCGTGGTCTATGGATTCATCGAGTCTGTGAGTCTCGGCTGGGGCCATCCGACGGTTTTCGGAAGCCTGAGTGCCGGCTTCGCCTGCCTGATTGTTTTCGTGTTTGTTGAGTCTGGGGTAAGTTCACCCATGGTGCCGCCTGCGCTGTTTCAGTCACGCACTTTTAGTGGCGCGAACTTGCTCACTCTGTTTCTTTACGCCGCTCTGGGAATTTTCTTTTTCTTGTTCCCGATGAACCTTATCCAGGCGCAGGGATACTCCACAACTGCGACCGGCGCTGCGGCGCTCCCGCTGATTCTGCTGATGTTCTTTCTTTCGCGCTGGTCTGGCGGGCTGGTAACACGTTACGGGCCAAGAGCCCCGCTGGTCATCGGGCCGCTGATTGCGGCGACAGGCTTCGTACTGTTCGCGGTGCCCGGTGTGGGAGCCAGTTATTGGACAGCATTCTTCCCAGCGTTCGTTGTTCTCGGCTTTGGCATGGCGATTAGCGTCGCGCCGCTCACCACGGTGGTTATGAGTTCGGTCGGACAGGACCGTGCCGGCACCGCCTCAGGGATCAACAACGCAGTTGCCCGGGTTGCAGGGGTACTTTCGGTTGCAGTCCTCGGGATCGTCATAGTGCAAGTATTCAGTTCCAGCTTGAATCATAGCTTGGCCGGCATAGCGCTTCCGCCCGGTATTCTCCAGTACATTCGGTCCAACGAGATCAAGCTGGCTGGCCTTGACCTACCCCCCGGCCTGGATTCTGACACGACAACGCTGATCCACGTGTCAATTTCCCGTGCGTTTGTTTTTGCATTCCGAACTGTAATGTTGATCTGCGCAGGTCTGTCCTCGGCAAGTGCCGCAGTTGCATCGCTAATGATTCCTCCTAGCACTGGGCACTCAACTTAGTGAGTTAGGTTCCATCCCCTAAAACGGCCTGGTTCCCGGAAACAGGCCGATTAGGAGCGAGGCGCGCGTTGGCCTTAAGATAGAGGGCCGAATGCCTGTTCGGAGACGCATCGACCATGCCTGCCACTGAGACCCGCGCAAAAACGAAATTGTCGCGCCAACAATACCTGGACCTCTATTACTACATGCGGCTGAACCGCGAGGTCGAGGAGACCATGACCAAGCTGTTCCGGCAGAACAAAATTGTTGGCGGGTTGTACTCCAGCCTGGGCCAGGAAGCCATTTCGGTGGGCACGGCGTACGCGCTAGAAAAGCGCGATTGGATTGCGCCGATGATTCGAAATATCGGCGCGTTGCTGGTGAAAGGTGTACCGCCGAGGGATATCTTCACGCAGCACATGGCGAAATATACTTCGCCGACTAAAGGCAAGGATGGCACCAGCCACTTCGGCGACCTTGATAATCTACACATCATTTCACCCATCTCCATGCTCGGCGATCTCATTCCAGTGATGACTGGCGTGGCCATGGCGGGGCGCTACCTGGGGCAGAAAATCGTCGCTATGACCTGGATTGGGGATGGCGGCAGCTCCACCGGAGTGTTTCACGAAGGACTGAATCTCGCGGCTTCGCAAAAGGCGGCGCTGGTGCTGATTCTGGAAAACAATCTGTGGGCGTACTCCACGCCGGTGCGGCGACAAGTGCCGCTGGAAAATCTGGCGGACCGCGCGAGGGCCTACGGAATTTCGAGTTATATCGTTGACGGCAACGACGCGGTGGCGGTTTACACGACAGCCAAGGAAGCAGTGGAGCGAGCCCGCGCCGGCGAAGGCCCTATCCTGATTGAGGCGAAAACTTTTCGGCGCCGCGGCCACGCGCAGCACGATCCGGCAGAATATGTGCCGGCAGAGCAGCGGGAATTCTGGGAGAAGCGCGACCCGATCACGCTGTACGAAAAATTCCTGCTGGACGAAAAGCTTTTGGACGCCAAAGGAAAAAAGGACATCGCAGACAAGCTTGCGGCTTTGCTGGATAAAGAGCGCAAGTTCGCGGAAGATTCGCCGATGCCGCCGCCGGAATTCGCTGCCGAAGGCGTGTACTGTACGGGCCCCGAATGCCATGACCTGCAACCGAATTGGGAACGCGATGTAAAAGAGTTGCTGCCGCCGAAGTCGAGTGTAGAGCCGGTGTGGTCGGTGGAAGGCTTTGGGCGCGGCAAGAGTTCGTCGCGCGAGAATGCGCCGATTCATTTTGGCGATACCATGCAGACTTCGGAAAAGGCTGCGGTGGAAAAGCCGGCGGAGAGAGCGGGCGCTCCGATAAAAAGAGAAACCAAGCCTGCTGTGAAAACGCCCGTTAAGAAAAAGCCCATCGCGAAATCCGCAGCGCGCGGAAAGGCCAGGAGGTAGCGATGGCTGCCATCACCTTTCTGGAAGCAATCAAGCAGGCACTGTTCGAAGAGATGGCCGCAGACCCGCGCGTGGTGCTGATTGGCGAGGACGTGGGCGTGTACGGCGGCGCGTTCAAGACCAGCGAAGGTTTGCTGGAAAAATTCGGCTGGGAGCGCGTGATCGACACGCCTATCAGCGAAAGCGCGATTATCGGCGCGGCCTGCGGGATGAGTTATCTGGGGCTGCGCCCTGTGGCGGAGATGCAGTTCATCGATTTCATCGCCTGCTGCTTCAATCAGCTGACCAACTTTGTGGCCAAGGGACATTATCTTTGGAACGCGCCGGCGCCCATCGTCGTCCGAGGGCCGTCGGGAGGCGGCGTGCACGGCGGTCCATTCCACTCCGCGAATCCGGAAATGTATTTTCTGCACACGCCGGGGCTGAAGATTGTGTATCCGTCGACGCCGTACGATGCGAAGGGTCTGCTGAAGGCCAGTATCCGCGACAATAATCCAGTGTTGTTCTTCGAGCACAAATTCCTGTATCGCCGGATTAAGGAAGAAATTCCCTCGGGCGATTACATCGTGCCGCTCGGAAAAGCCGTGGTGCGCCGTGAAGGAAAGCATCTGACGATTCTTTCTTATGCCGCGATGATGCACACGTCGCTGGAAGCGGCGGAAGCCCTGGCGAAGGAAGGCATCGAAGCGGAAGTGATCGACCTGCGCACGTTGCTGCCGCTCGACGAAGACACGATCCTGCAGTCCGTGAAAAAGACCAACAAGTGCCTGGTGGTTCACGAAGACACCAAGACCGGCGGCATCGCCGGAGAAATCGCCGCCATATTGGCTGAAAAAGCGTTTCACGATATGGATGGCCCGCTGGTGCGCGTCACCTCGCTGGACACACCGGTGCCGTACGCTCCGACACTCGAAGAAGCGTTTCTTCCCAACGCAAAAAAAGTGTTTACCGCGGCGAAAGAGCTGGCGCGGTTTTGAGGTTAGCAAAGGCTGGTCAGTGTATCGGTTTCAAGCGACGATTCGTCCAACACGGTTTTCCCACATCCCCGTTTCTGACTAGCGATTGGCACTTGTCGCGCAATCCGGCCTGCCATGACTTAAGAGACAAAATCGAGTAGGACCTTCAAAGGGGAAGTGCCCGGGCACGGACAGGCGGGGTCCGCGCCCTGGGAAAGCAACGTTACCAGCCGAAATGCGAGCCCGAAAACTTTTGGGGCACGAATACGGAGCCGTCCAGGTCCGCGTCGGTGAAGCCGAAGACGAAGATCTGGTTGGGATTGGGGATGGGGTTTCCGTTCACATCGTTAACGGTCTGCACGAAGTCGTTGTCGTTACCGATCCAAAGAGTGTGAATGGTGGTAGTTCCTTCTTTGATGTCCGGGCCGAATGCCAGGCCTTCAATCTTGGAGGGAATCTGATCCAAATCGATACCGCTTCCATTGAGGGTCGTAACCAGATTGAGGAATAGAGTCTTGGGGACTGCGTTTGCCGCCGCGGTGAGTCCGTCCATGGCGCTGACGTCGACCGCGCCGTCCAGATCAATCTTAAAAAGCTGCTTGACCTTGGCGTTGGTGCTATTTCCTGGCGGCACGTTGGCTTCACGTCCGGTGCCGTCACGTTCATCGACCAGGAACTCGTGATTGTTGAGGGCGACGATTTCGCTGACGCCCGAGCCAGCGGTGAGCAGATAGGCGTATTGATGAGTGACGTGGCCGGAAAGGATGTCGATCGTAACGATGCGCAGCAATTTGGTGGCGCCCTCGTTGGCGTCTTGAGTCAGAGCGTTCTGCATGATGCCCACGAGGGTGCGGCCGTCGGGGGTGATTGCCAAACCTTCCATGCCTTTATTGGCCACGCGACCGGTGGTGTTGCCGGCGATTTCGACCGCGCCCATCGACGACAAGGTGTTCACGTAGAAGTTTGCCGGCAACTGGAACGAGCGGAGGCGCACGCCGAGCAGGCGGTCGAACTGATACACGTAAGGACCGTATTCGTCGGAGATGAAGACGCTCCGTCCGTCATTGGAAAGGCGCATCCCTTCAGAGTCGAAGCGGGCATCGTTGGGATCGCCGGAGTTATGGTTGGGATCGAAGTTATCGGAACGTCCGGTGAAGAAGTGCTGGAAGAAGTTGTTGATCCGCGGCGCGCCGGAGCCGACGAGGGTGTCACCAGCGCCGTAAACGAGGGGAGTGAAGCTCCAGAGGAGGGTGGTGGCGCGTAGGGTGGGAGTCAGAGTAAACGGCAGACCCGTTCCGGAGGTGTTCGGCTGCAAGTCCATGGAAATCGTGTGGAAGCGGTTGATGTAGCTAGCGGTGTCGTCGATATTCGAGTCGTACGGCATGGCATTCGGGCCGCGGTCGGGCAGGGCAAGAAAAGTATTGCCGGAGGCGTAGCAAAGCGCGGAGCCGAAGCCGCCCAGCGAGTTTGCCGGCGCCCCGTTTTCGAGGGTGTAAGTAAGCCCAGAAAGATCGGCGAAGGAACCGGCGCGGGACTGGTCGAGAGTGCCAACGGCGAGTAGTTTTATCTGGGCTTGAGACTGCGGTGCGGTGAACAGTGCAATAGTACAAGCGATTAACGCAATACGGACGGCAGCTTTTTTCACGGATTGATGGTCCTCCTAGAGACTTTACTGCTGAGAATTAATACTCGGTGCTGGCGGAAGAAGTTAAGTGAATATTCCATTAAATCTATATGAACGAATCCTCCCGTCGAAGTTTCACAAGTTTCGAAAGCAAGACCTGCAACGCAGATATTCACCTTCGGTCCGCCAAACAGCTTTGTGCCTGGGATTGTTGCGAAATGACGGGCAAACCGGAAGTACTGTACGGGAAGTGAAGCTACATATCGTTAAGAAGACTGCAAAGTAGCACTACCGTCTGAACGCTCACGCGCCGTTCTTCAACAAGCATCCCTGCAAGACAACAACGAGAAAGATAATTGACAGCGAGTTGGGGTGGTGTGAGGATCCGCGTTGCTATGGCTCCTACTCAAGTTCTGCTGTTTGCGTTCTTGATCGGATTTTTCACGGGGTTGCGAAGTCTGACCCCGACAGCGGTGACTGCCTGGGCCACGCATTCAGGTTGGCTGAAGGTGCCGAATCCTCTTTCGTGGATTGGCACCACGACGGCGGCCGTTATTTTCACGCTGTTGGCGTTGCTGGAACTGGTCACGGATAAGCTGCCAAAGACTCCGAGTCGCACCGCGCCCCCGGGATTGATTGCGCGGATCTTGCTGGGTGCGTTGAGTGGTGCATGCGTCGCTGCGGCCGGGAAAGAAGGAATTGTGCTCGGCGCGGGATTGGGAATCGTTGGCGCGCTTGCCGGCACGTACGGCGGATATCAGGCGCGCACGAGACTGGTGAAGGCGCTCGGGACACCGGACTTCGTGATTGCCCTGCTCGAAGACCTTGTGACGATTGGTGGGTCGCTGTGGGTTGTTTCCCGGTTTTGAATTTCCCAGCTTCGAATGCATGCCCGCATCAGCGGTAGATTTGCGCTCTTGACGCAACCGCGCTACTTCACGCGGACGTATGTGACATCTTCCGTGAAGGCATCCTTCTGATCCTTCTCGAAGGTCCAGCTGGTCTTGAAATGATCGTTGTCAATAAACGTGTACACGGCGTTGTGCATGTGCCCGTCGTTGGGGCTCTTCAGATTCGTTGCGCTCACGAAATCAAATCTCACTGTTTTCGTGCTGGCGTCATAGGTGCCCGCCATGGTCGGCTGGTTGCCCGCCATACAGTAGTGCGTCAACTTCAACTGATCGCCGTCCAGGTAATAAATCGTGATCATTTCCACCGGCTTGCCCTGCTCGACGACGTGAAATTTCTCGATGACCGCAGTGCCTCCCGAAGTCAGCTCCAAGTCCAGTGTCGCCGTTTTCGTCTTCGACTTGTCAGTCTCCCAATGGCCGACAAGCGCCTTTAGTTGTTCAAATGCCGCCACGCCGCTGCCCCCCGCCAATGCGTACGTTGCTCTCAAAGATCGCCATAACCAACGTTCCCGCAATCAACATTCTCGCCTTCATGGCTTCTCTCCTTCGATCCAGCAAATTTCTTTCGGAACTCTTCGCGTAACAATTGGACCACTCGCACTCTCCCGCGAGCGAATCCGGCTATCCTCAACTACTTGGCATTCGCGTCGCTTTGCAGCACACCGAAGAGATTGCCTTCCGTATCTTCGAGATAAGCAAAATAGCCGATGGTGGGAATCGGAGTTTTTGGCATCACCAGCTTTCCGCCGGCGCTCTTCACCGCGGCGATGGCCTTCTCGACAGAGTCCACTCCAATGGTGTTGGTCGTGGCCGTTGTGGGCGCCTGCTTCTTCAGCAGTCCTCCGTTTATTCCTGGTGCTCCGTCGGCTCCTGTCGTCACCATCCAGTACTCCATCGGCCCTGGCCACTTCTCAATGCTCCATCCAAACACGTGCTTGTAAAACGCGGCCGCGCGCTCCGGCTCCGCCGCGGGAATTTCAAAATGGATGACCCTAGACATGGTTCTCCCCTTTCAGTTTTCCGGTTTTGATCGCCTGGATACGTCAACGGGTTGGCGCCGGCGTCATTCCGTACCGCTGCGTGGCATATCCCACAATCATTCCCACGATGCTGCCCGGCAGAATGATTTCGAGGTAATAGCCGTGTTGCATGTACGCGACGATGAACGCCAGGAGGGCGCCGACACCCAGCCCAAACAAGATTCCGAGCGGCACCGAATTCACTTTGCGCGCAAAAAATCCGGCGGCCATTCCGGCGATTAGTCCCTTGATGGTCGATCCCACAATGATTCCGGCTAACTGCGCGCGGACGGATGGCGTAAACCAGGCCGTTCCGCCGTCAATCGCTCCGAGCAGCGCTCCCAGCAGCAACCCTAATAGCACTTTGTTCATCGGTTTCCTCCGCCTCTAGTGTCTCTTACAACAGAACTTGTAATTCCTTTAAGGTTAGCGCTTCAAAACCAGCAACAAGATCAGGCGCATCAGCAAGTACGCTGCAATCAACAGGATAAAAAAACGATAGCGCCGGTATAATCGTACTGCCTTCTCAAAAATGCTTTCGCGGTGCGCCGCCACTGCCAGCCCATCAAGGTATCGCGACACGTCTAGCGCTAAATCCTGAACCGTCGCATAACGGAACGCGGGCTGTTCGGCGGACGCCTTCGCGCAGATGGCTTCCAGCGATTTGTCTACCCGCGGGACCGAGCCTCGGGCGTTTCTTTCGTTCAGCATGAATCGCAACAACGCGCCCAGGGAGAAAATGTCGCTGCGTCCGTCCAACCATTCCACTTCGCCGCGTGCCTGTTCCGGCGACATGTAACCGGGAGTACCCAGGACCGTGCCGTGCCCGGTGATCACGGAAACTTGCGTCGTGTCATTGTCCGCAAATATCGCTTGCGGGCTCTCGAGCAAGGTGGCATCCGCATCTTGCCGTGCTCCGCCGGTGGCTTGCGCAACAATCTTGGCAAGGCCCCAATCCATCACCAGGACTTCGCCGAACGAGCCAACCATAATGTTGGCGGGTTTGATATCGCGGTGCAGCACGCCACGGGCGTGCGCAAAGGCCACCGGGTCACAGACGCGAAGAAAAATGCGTAACTTGTCGGGGATGGACTCGACCGTTTCGAGATACTCGTCAAGGCGCTGCCCTTCGACAAATTTCATGGTGTAGAAAACGCGGCCATCAGCCAGCGTTCCCACATCGTGGACCGGGACGATTCCCGGATGTTCGAGCCGCGCGAGCACGCGCGCCTCACGCATCAAGCGGCTGGCAAGTTCCCCCTCCGCGCCAGGCACTTCAAGAACTTTCAACGCCACGCGGCGTTTTAGTGTTTCGTCTTCGGCGGCATACACCACACCCATGCCACCGCGCGCAATCTGGCCCATCAGCTGGTAGCGTGTGCCGCTCAGGTCCGGAAACTCCGCGCCGGCGCGCAGCCGCGTCAAAGCTTTGTCTGAAAGATGCCTCATTGAGCGTCCCATCCAAAGACGGCTTTGGCTTCACGCAGGAATTCGTCTTCGGTGCTGCAAAGTTCGCGCAATCGCTCCAGTGCGATTTTGCGGAATTCCCGGCGTGCCCAGGCCAGGGCGTTGGTGACGTCGGTAACCGCGATTCCGTACTCCGCCGCCAGCCGCTCGTACGAGATGTTGTCGTCGTCTTCCAGGTCATACGCTTCGAATAACTGGAAGGTGCGTTCGCGTTGCTTCTCAACACAGAGTTGCCGAAGGTTTTCAACCGCAAGGGCAAACAAGCTACGCACCCATTCTTTTTCGAAGAACTCTTCGAGCGATTCCGGCGAGGCAAGCGACGCGGCGTCGATGGTGGCGGCGCCGAGTTCTTCTTCTGCGCCGGCAAAATCGAGCGCGACGTGCGGGCTGTTTCCGCCGCGCTTTTGCCTGCGCGCGGCTTTCTCTTCATTCATCACAAAGCTGTCCACGCACACGCGGAGAAAGGTGCGTAGCCGGCTCTTGTTGGCGTCAAAGCGGCTGAGGAGTTCCCGCTCGAGCAATTCGGCGAAGAAGCCTTGGGTGAGGTCCTGGGCGTCGGCAGCCACGCGATTCCACCTGAGGCGAATGTATTTGTAGACCGGCTTCCAATACGCGGCGCAAAGGGCGTCCAACGCGTGAGCGCGCTCGGCAACGTCCTCGCTGCGCGCCGCTGCAATGACCGACCAACGAGTGGCGGGGAAGCGGCCGCCGCCGCTGTATTCATCGTGGCTCATGCATGAATTCCGAGTGCCTGGGGATCAGTTCGAAGGGAGTTTAAGCAGGATGCCTGATGCTGACAAGCGCAACGTGATTCGAAGCAGCTGATTCCGGAAGCCCCTCTCGTTAGTCGCCATGGCAATAACCATCAGACTCGTTCCGATGCGCCCGCACGACCTAAAAGCATCTGGAAACTGAACCTCGATTACCTCGATTGGCAGGGCTTTCCGTCACTGTGGGTTTGGCTGTAAACTGCTAAGGTTGACTTCCACTCGAATATCGGTCAGAAGCGCCCCGGATAGCGGAAGTTCCACGACGTAAGGAGAGAATCCCCATGGCAGTCGATGTGGTCATGCCCCAGATGGGCGAGAGCATCTTTGAAGGCACCATCACCAAGTGGCTGAAGAAGCCCGGCGACAAGGTGGAGCGCGACGAGCCGCTGTTTGAGATCTCGACCGACAAGGTCGACGCGGAAATTCCTTCGCCATCGGCAGGTGTGCTGAAAGAGATCAAGATTCCCGAAGGCCAGACCGTGCCGATCCAAACGGTTGTGGCGGTGATCGATGGCGCGGGAGCCGCTGCTGCGTCTGCTCCGGCTGCCGCACCTCCTGCGCCTGCGGCAAAACCCGCGGCCGCTCCAGCACCGAGTGCTGCGCCCGCACCGGCAGCGAAACCCGCACCAGCACCAACGTCGGCGCCTGCTCCTACTCCCGCAGCTGCCTCGACCGCTGTACCGCAAGCGAACGGCGGCGCTGCCACCACGGAGCGCGTGCATTCTTCTCCACTGGTTCGGCGGCTCGCCAAGGAACACAACATCGACCTCACGACGCTCGAAGGAACCGGCGCGGGCGGGCGCATCACCAAGGAAGACATTGAAGCCGCGATTGCCGGGCAATCCGCCGCGGCTCCGGCCGCCTCCGCTCCGGCGGCAATTTCTGCCGCGCGGCCCACTCCGCAACCTCCGCCGCCCGCCCCCGTTGCGGCTCCCGGCGCGCCTGCCGCACACGGCACGCAGTACGTTCCAGCGCTGCAAATCGGAGTGCCGCGCGAGCGCATCTATTTCGGAAATTATGAGCTGCAACCGCTGAGCGTAATGCGGCAGAAAATTGCCGAGCACATGGTGGCGTCGACGCACGTTTCGCCGCACGTTTACTCGGTGGAAGAAATCGACATGAGCAAGGTAGCGGCGATCCGCGCCAAGGCCAGGGAAGAGTTCGAAAAGCGCTACGAGACTAAGCTGACGTTCATGCCGTTCTTCGTGAAGGCGGCGGTGGCCGGCCTGCGCGCGTATCCCACGTTGAACGCTTCGCTGGACGGCACCAACGTGGTGCTGCACAAGGAAATCAACGTGGGTATCGCAGTAGCTCTCGATTGGGGACTGATCGTTCCGGTGGTGAAGAGCGCCGATGAAAAGAATCTGCTGGGCATTCAGCGGACATTGAACGATCTGGCGGAGCGCGCGCGTTCCAAGAAACTGAAGCCGGAGGAAGTGCAGGAAGGCACCTTCTCCATCACCAATCCCGGCGTGTTTGGCGGGTTGTTCGGTTTGCCGGTGATCAGCCAGCCCAACGTGGGGATTCTAGGCTTGGGAGCGATTGAGAAGCGCCCGGTAGTGATCAACGATTCCATCGCCATCCGTTCGATGTGCTACGTGACATTGAGCTACGACCATCGCGTGGTGGATGGCGCCATCGCGCACCAGTTCCTGCACAAGGTGAAAGAAACGCTGGAAAACTGGTCCGAGCCGGTGGTGTAAGAAAAAGGCCTGGAGCCGTGTAGTGTTGGCTTTCAGGCCAGCCTCGATCGTTCTGTAGCTCATCCCTTTCAGAGCTGCGTCCGTTGCCAGAGAAGTGCCCCTGGGGCACCTGCCAAATTCCGTGAGAGTGGGCATGCACGACAATCTTCCGACAGTCGCGGCCTTCAACGCCGGCGAAGCGATTGAATCGGCTAACGGATGGTATCGCCGAGCCGAAGCTTCCATCACTTGAATGAGCGGGACCCTTCCCGCTTTGCCGCCGCAGGTGCCCAAATACAAAAGGCCCCTCGAACAAATCGAGGGGCCCTATTTTGCCAGTTTCGATTAGCGGAGAGCCGCCGCTAGCGGCGTTTTTTCCTCGCGGCCTTCTTCTTGGGAGCGGCCTTCTTGGCCGGCTTCTTCACCTTGGCCGCCTTTTTCGCGGCTTTTTTCGGCGCTTTTTTCGCCACCTTCTTGGGCGCGGCTTTCTTGGTGGCTGCCTTCGGAGCTGCCTTTTCCGCCGGCTCTTCCTCGCCCTCTTCGTTGGGTTCTTCTTCCACCACGAGGATTTCTTCTTCTTCCTCGGTAATGCCCTCGCCGTCCCCGCCTAGTTCGTCGTCTTCCAACCGGGACAGCTCGTCGTCTTCTTCAAACGGTTCCTTCTCGAATTCCATGCTTTCCTCCCCTGGGGGCTCAACTTTACCCGGTGTTTTTGGCACGCTGCACCAGCCGGAGCCGACGTCTGCCTGCCCTTGCGATTTGTTATCCCACTCTGCGGTGCTTGTCAAGAGTCCTGCTCACAAGGAACCGGGTTACGGCCGCCAGTGTACGGCAACAAGCATCAGCGCTTCAGTTTTCGCCTTGCAATTCAGGGGGTGGTGACGCTCTTGCTGCTGGTGGTTTTCTTTTTGACGGTGCTCGTCGACGAGTGCTTCACCGTGTGTGCCTCGGGCGCACCTCCCAGGGCATAGATCCTCAGCACCATGCCGCGGCTCACTTTGGCGGATTTCAGCCCGTTCCACCGGCGAACATCCTCCGAGGTCACGCTGAACTGGTCCGCAATTCCTCCCAGCGTGTCGCCCTTCCTCACCCGGTAGCGCACCAGCCGCGGCTTGGTCTCAGCCAGCGGCCGCGCGGCTGGAATGATCAGCTTCTCTCCCGGGGTTAAACCCTCGCCGTGCTCCAGATCGTTGGCCTCCGCAATGGATAGTGGCGTCACGTGATACTTCTTCGCGATGGCTGTCAGGGTTTCCCCGGCCTCTACGCGGTGCCGCCGCCAGCTGACCCATTTGTCCGCGGGAATGTCGGCGATTTCCGCGGAGAACCTTTCCGAGGTGCCCTTGGGCAAGTGCAGCACAAATCCGGAGTCATCCGGCGTGACCATACGCAGAAGCGAGGGATTCAGGGTCCGCAGCGTGTCCACATCCACATCGATGGTTTCTGCCACCAGGCGCAGGTCGATGGCCCGCCCAGGCTTCACCACGTCGGTCTCTACCGGTTGGTCGGGATCGACGGCGATGCCATAGTGGCCGGCGTCCTTGGCAATCAGCGTCAGCGCCAGGATGATGGGCACATAATTTTTCGTCTCCCGCGGCAGCACGTTGCGTTTGTAGAGTTCCCAGAAGTCGGCGTAGCCGGTCCGCTCGATGCCCTTCTGCACGTTTCCGGGACCGCAGTTGTACGCGGCCATGGCCAGATACCAGTCGCCATACAAACCATACAGGTCGCGTAAATGCTGCGCCGCCGCGCGGGTGGCCTTTTCCGGATCCATGCGCTCGTCCACCCACCACGACCTGTGCAATCCATACTCGTTGCCGCGCCACTGCACGAATTGCCAGATGCCCCGCGCCCCGGCGCGCGACAAGGCCAGCGGCTGGAAAGCGCTCTCGGCCTGGGCAAGGTAAATCAGATCCTGGGGCACACCTTCTTCGTGAAGCACCCGCGCGATCATCTCCTGATATTTCCCCTTGCGCCGCAGACCGTTCTCCACGATGGCCCGGCCGCGCGGGGTCTGGAAAAAGTTCAGGTAGGAAGCCACCACGTCGTTCACGGTCAACGGCAAGTCGTGCGAGGTACTCTTGGCTGTCTCTTCCGCGTGCTCTCTCAGCTTGGGATCTACCGGAAAGGTCATCTCCGCGACTTCATCAATCGGGGCAGGGACTGCCGGGGCTTCGGTGAAGCCGTCGCCGGCGCGAAAGGACTGCAACTCGTAGGTGTAAACGGTATCTGTTACGGTGTGGAACAGTTCGCTCAAGCGCGGGTCGCTGTTCGGGTCATACCCGCTCTCCAACATCCAGTCGATGGCGTCGTCGAAATCACGCCGCGCCGCTGCCAGATGTCCTGCCTTGTAATTGGCTTCTCCCGCCGCAAACTTTTCCTTTACCCGCACGATCAGGTAGTCGATTCCACCGGGAACGGGCGGCTGCAAGGGCATCAGCGGGTGCTGCAGAAGATCGGGCATAGGCAGAACGCCGACGTTCATCGGCGTTTGCGGAATCGTCGCCGGTTTCGACGGCGCCAACGCCGGCACTCGCGGTTGCGCCGGTTTTTTGGCCGCATCCTCACACCCGTAGAGGCACGCGATCAGCGCCACGCAGCACGCTTGCAATCGTAAGTTACGCATCTATCCCATGGTACGGAGGGCTTACACTGGCGGTCAATGACTTCCGGCCCCCGCCCGTAGCCCATGCCGCAACCCGCCTCCTCCACCCAGCCCCGCAGGCAAGCGCCTGGCTCTCGACAATCGCCACTTTCTGCGCCAGAATTCACTTGCTCATTTTTACCACAACATTTTCAGGGAGGCTTTTATGATTTGCCGTCGTCTTTCGCTCTTCGCCATCGTGGTTCTGCTCGCGGCTTGCAGCCTGCCCGCCCAGACCATGCCCGCCGCCTCCGCCAACCCCATGTTCGAAAGGCTGAAATCCCTGGTGGGCAACTGGCAGGGAAAAGATCAGAAGGGCAACGTCGTGCATCTCAGCTTCGAACTCGTTTCGGGCGGCAGCGTCCTGATGGAGCGGCACGCCTCCGGGAATGGCGCGGAGATGATCAGCATGTATTCGGCGGAGGGGAACCGTATCATCCTGACGCACTACTGTTCCGCGGGGAACCAGCCCACTTTGGAGAGTCAGGCTCTGCCCGTCGCCAGCAAGCAAATGGACTTCAGCTTCGTCCGTGTCACGGGCATGAAGACGCCGGAGGACGGCCACATGGTGGGCCTGAGCATTACCTTCGAGGACAAAGACCACCTGACGCAAATCTGGAACTACAGCGACCACGGCAAGAAAGAAACCGACCTGTTTACGTTCACGCGCGTGCGATAAGACCAGTTTTCAGTTTCAAGTTTTGCGTCTTAAGTTCTAGGTTCCGTGAAAGAACAGTGCGCTCGACCGACGTTGTCAGGAACCTGGTTCTGAATACTCAAAACAGATGACCGACAGCTGATGGCTTTATCACGTCGCCAGACGGGTCGCCAGTTTTCGCGCTGCCAGGCCAAACATCAGCCGTGAAATTCCCGTCATCAGTAGATTTATGCCCACGAGCGTTCCAATGGCCCAAACCGAACTGGATGGCCAGTGGAATAAGATCAAACAACCCAGCAGCAGCGTCACAATTCCGTTAAACAGCAGCCACCCCGAGGCGCCCTCCAGGCGAGTCCTGAAATACGCAACGATTTCGATCACGCCCTCGGCCAGGATGATTCCGCCGAGCAGCAGCGTGAGCGTACCGACCGCCATGAAAACGTGCGTTAGAAAGTAGATCCCGCCGATCAGATACACCAGCCCGATCAGCACCTGACCGATTACCTGCTTCGTTCCACTACCCTTAAACGCGGTCACAAAGTGGGCCACCGCGCCGAAAATCAATGCCCAGCCGACCAGCAGAGTCACTGCCAGTCCGGCAACACCCGGCTCGATAATCGCCAGAATCCCTAAAATGATAAAGAGCACGGCCATGGCGATGAACCAACTGGTGATCGTTTTTGCCACCATTGCGGGTCCACGCAACCCCCGGGTGATATTTGCTGTCGCCATCGGACACCTCCAATCGCGGTAATGTTTGCAATAGGCCGGCCGTTGGACGATTTCCGGCGGCCTCAGGTTAGCCCCAGGGCGGATTCGCGCATTCTACCTCAAGATGGCGCGGCGGAGCATGTGGCGCGTGGGAAGGCGTCGATAGCGCCGCTTGCCTCTGAAATGGGAGGAATCTGCTCCTGCCCAGTCTCCTGATCCCTGATTACCGATTACTGATATCTGATACTGTAGAGCTTCTCGCTCCAACTACCGTTCGTGTGAGGCCTCATGAGCAAAGGTGTTGTGAGTTCATCGCTTATTCGCGTTGCGAATCGGTGTGCGTTGGCGGGCTTGCTGGCGTTGGTTTTTCTTCCGGTAATGCACCCTGCGCCGCCCTCCAGCGGGAAACCGGTCAACCTGACGTGCGATTCTCTCAGCAATCCTCTGGGCATCGACGACGCTTCCCCACTATTCTCCTGGCAGTTGCAGGATTCACGATTCGGAGCGCACCAAAGCGCCTACCAACTCCAGGTGGCCAGCAATCCCGAATCGCTCGCTGCCGGAAGAGCAGACATTTGGGACAGCGGGCGGGTCGTCTCCGGCCAATCGGTCGGCGTACCTTACGGCGGCAGCGCTTTGCTTCCCGAGAAGCGCTGTTTCTGGCGCGTGCTGCTGTGGGATCAGGATTCCAAGCCGTATCCAGCGAGCGACGTCGCGTGGTGGGAAACCGGTCTGCTGAAATCGGAAAACTGGCGGGCGAAATGGATCGGTTCGGAAGGCCTGGAGCACCGGGCGCTGCGCGAGTCCACAGCGGAATGGATCAGCAATAAAAGCGGTGCGGACGACAAGCGTTCCAGCGAGTCGCACCACGATTTTCGTTTTTCTTTTGACCTGCAGAAGGCCATGAAGCATGCCTCGCTGTACGTCACCGGACAAGATACTGCCTCGGCATGGCTGAACGGAAAGCAGGTCCTTACCGCGCCGCCGTTGCCTCCGTCGAAGAAGACGACCTGGCAAACGTACGCACGCGCTGATGTCACGGCGCAATTGCGCCCGGGCAAAAACAGCTTGGCGGTCGAAATCATTCGCTATTATTTCACCGACGCCCGGACAAAAAGCGATGGGAGCCGGACGCCGATGAGCGCGTGCTTGATCGTGGAGTTGCAGGACGGCTCGTTCGCGGTGTTTCCGAGCGATGCGCACTGGAAAGGCGCGTTGAATGCCGCCGCGGGATGGACCGCCGGCGACTTTGACGATTCCCGGTGGGACGCCGCGGAGATTTATGCTTTCTCCGGTTCCGCGATGGATGGCGCCGTCCTGGGCAAGCCGCTGCCCACCGACACGGTAAAAATCCTTCGCCGCGGCTTTGCCGTTTCGAAGCCGGTAAAATCCGCGCGGCTCTATGCCACGGCCTTGGGCGCGTATGAATTTCACTTGAACGGGCGCCGCGTCGGCGATCAGATTCTGAGTCCGGGATGGACCGATTACCGCCTGCGCGTCCCGTACCAGGTGTACGACGTAACGCAACAGGTCAGCGAAGGTAAAAATGCGCTGGCTGCGGTTCTCGCTCCCGGTTGGTACGCCACGCCGCTGATGTGGGCTGGCAAAGGCTACAACTACGGCGACACTCCGCCCGCTCTTCGCGCGCAACTTCGCATCGAACACGCTGACGGCTCGGTGGAATGGATCGCTACGGATGAATCCTGGCGCGCCGATGACTCACCCATCCGGCAGTCGGAAATTTACGATGGTGAGACCTACGACGCGCGGCGAGAGCAGCCTGGCTGGGATACCGCGGGATTCAATGACACGAAGTGGAAGCCGGCCGAACTCGTGCACCCTGTTGAGCCGGCCATCATCGCGCAAACGTTTCCGCCAGTCCGCGTCGAGAAACTGCTCGACGCCAAAAGCATCAGTACCCCCAAGCCAGGTGTCATCATCTACGACTTCGGGCAGAACCTTGCCGGGGTGGCGAGACTGCGGGTTTCCGGAGCCGCTGGCGAACAAGTGCAGTTGCGCTTTGCGGAAATCGTGAACTCCGACGGCTCTCTGTACACCGACAATCTGCGCACCGCAAAAGCCACCGACCGTTTCATTCTTTCCGGAAAAGGAACGGAGGAGTATCAGGCGCACTTCACGTTTCACGGATTCCGCTACGTGGAAGTGACCGGTTTGGCGGCGCCAGCGGATATTGCCGCCGTCAAAGCTGTTGTTCTGCACACTGACGCGCCCTTCACCATGCAGTTTCATTCCGGAAGCCCCATGATCAATCAGCTCTGGAGTAATATTCTGTGGGGCCAGCGCTCGAATTTCATCAGCGTGCCGACGGACTGCCCGCAGCGCGACGAACGTCTCGGCTGGAGCGCTGACGCGCAAGTTTTCTGGCGCACCGCCGCTTACAACATGGACTTGGCGACCTTCTCGCAAAAATTTACCGCGGACCTCCGCGGCACGCAGTCCGGAACGGACATGTTTGGTATTTTTGCTCCCGGCACGGTAACGTCTAGTGCCGCTTCCGCTGCGGGGTGGAGCGACGCGGGGGTCATCATTCCGTGGACTGCCTGGTCGCAGTATGGAGACGCGCGCGTGGCGGAGCAGAATTGGCCGGCCATGGAGCGCTATCTGTCCGCCATCCAATCCGCGAATCCGGATTACCTTTGGAGAAAAAACTCCGGCATCCCGTTCGGCGATTGGCTGGCTCCCGACGAGCACACTTCCGAAGAGCTACTGGCGACTGCGCTGTGGGCCTACGACGTGTCGCTGATGCAGCAGATGGCCCGCGCGCTGCATCGCGATGAGGACGCCAAAAAATACGCCGAGCTCTTTGACAAAATCAACGCCGCGTTCAACAAAGCGTACGTTCAGCCCGACGGCTTTGTCGGAGCGCTGGACAGCAGGCTCAATTCTTCCGGCCCGCCCCCCGCTAAAGACGCGCCTAAGATTCCCGTCGACACGCAAACAGGTTACGTGTTGGCGTTGCAGATGAATCTGTTGCCCGAGAATCTGCGTGCGGCAGCGGCGAACAAACTAGTCGCCAAAATCGCGGCCCGCCAATGGTCCATCGGCACAGGCTTTCTGGGCACGCCCGCACTGCTGGAGACGCTTACCCGCGCCGGCCACGCCGACGTTGCCTACCGTCTTTTGCTGAACACGCAATACCCCTCGTGGGGCTACATGATTGAGCATGGCGCCACCACGATGTGGGAACGCTGGAACGGCAACCAGAAACTCGACGACCCGCAGATGAATTCCTTCAATCACTACGCCTACGGAGCCGTGGGCGGGTGGCTCTACCGATTCGGGGCCGGCATCGACTTCGATCCCGAAGATCCCGGATTCCATCACATCATTCTCCACCCCACATTTGATGGCAAGCTGGGAAGCGTGGAAGCCACCTACCAGTCGCCGTACGGCCCCATCCAATCCGCCTGGACCGTCTCGGGAAATCTCACCACTTGGAAAGCCGTTATTCCACCCAACACCAGCGCACTAGTCCTCCTTCCGGTGACAGAAAAAGCTTCCGTCCTGGTAGATGGTAAAGACGCGCGTCAGAATCAATTCCTGCATTTCGTTCGCAGCGAAAATGGCGCGCAGGTATTTACCGCGGAACCCGGGTCGTACTCATTCACTGTACAGAATTAGCGGGCCGATTCTTCCAAGCGTAGCAGCCGAGTCTATTGAGTGATTTTGTGCCCTGACAAGTCTTTGACATTCATTTTACAGGACCCCGATTCCCCTGGTCTCCCGACGATGCTACTGTGCCCCTGATTCCGTCGCACATTGGTTTTGTGCGCAAGGAGAGGTAATGAACGTTCGGGCCAAGTACAGCACTAAACTTCTGTTGCTACTCGTAGTATTCCTCGCGGCGAGCGTTTCCATTCGCGCAAATGGACTCGACGCCACCGCTACTTATACAGACATGATGGTTTCTCCGGGGTTGTTTCAATACGATCTCACCCTCACCAACACGGGGACGACCACCATCGGTACATTCTGGTTCTCCTGGATTCCGGGGGCCGGATTCATGGGAGTGACCCCCACCAACGTAATGTCGCCCGCGGGTTGGACGGCGATGATTACCAACATGGGTGCGTCGATTCAATGGACAAACCCGTCGCCCCTTGCCATGGGCGCCAGCGTGACGGGGTTCATGTTCGATAGCACCATGACCCCGGCGCAATTCCTGGGAACGTTCCCGGGGCCCGGGCTTGGCATGGGCGATCCCATCACCACTGCCTCCTATATATCGGGGTGCCGTTCGGGAATCCGATGGATAGCGACCCCGGAGCACAAATCACCGCGATGCCAGCAGCGGTCGTCGGTACCCCGGAGCCCAGCACGCTGTCGCTTGCCGCGATCGCCATGGGCCTCCTGGCGCTTGCCGCCGGAATTTCCCGCAAGCGAGTTGTCTCCCTTTAACGTTCTGTTCGCTTTCCTCAGCGGGAGCGGCATATGCGGTATTGGGGTGGCCGCTCCCGTTGGGGTTAGTGCTGATTCGTTTGAGGTCAAGTCCGACATTCCACCTGACGGATTCTGTAGCTCACCCCTTTGAGGGCTAAGGCTTTCCCCCAGTAGCAACCAACCTGAGGGGTAAGGTTTTTTGCTCCCACCGCGATCATGCCTCTGCCCGAACAAACCTCAGGCCTGAAGGCCTGAGCTACAGGAATATGGCGCGTGCGCCCGAGCCCATTGACCCCCATCCGCAGTCCCTCTACCATTCTTAAGTGCCGCGCTACCTCCCCGCCGCACCAGGGACTTCCTTCATGCGCAGATTCCTCGCTCTCATTGCCATCACGCTATTTCCCCTAGCGCTTTCCGCCCAAACGGTCGACACCGTCATCGCTAAATATATTGCCGCGCGCGGTGGCTTGGCCAAGATCAAGGCGCTGCAGTCGGAGCGCATCAGCGGCACGCTTTCGTTCGGTCCGGGGGAAGACGGCACCTTCGTGGTGGAGCGGGAACGTCCCATGAAACTACACACCGAACTTACCCTCAACGGGCAAACGCTGATTCGCACCTACGACGGAAAGTCCGCCGGCTGGATCTACAATCCGTTTGCCGGCGTCCCCGCGGTCGAAGCGATGAGCGAAAAGGACATCAGTAATATCGGGGAGGAAGCGGACTTCGAGGGGCCGTTCGTCGACTACAAGAAAAAAGGCAACCAGGTGGAGTACGTCGGCAAAGCGGAAGTGCAAGGCAAGCCTGGGTACAAGCTGAAACTCACAAATAAGAACGGCGATGTGCGCTACTTCTATTTCGACGCCAATACTGGACTGCTGATCGAATCGGTTGTGACCACCAAGGAGGGCGACAAGGACGTGCTGATCGAAACGTTCTTCCGCGATTACCGCGAAGTGGACGGCTTGAAGTATCCGTTTTTGGTGGAGTCAAACAGCGCCAGTCCCACGCAGCCTCAGAAAATCACGGCGACGAATATTGAAGTGAATGTGCACATCGACGAAGCGCGGTTTGCAAAACCGAATCCGCCCGCTCCCGCCGACGCCCCGAAGGCAAACTAATGGCCGCGGTTTTCATGCCAAACCTTTCGCGAGTGACGAGCGTTTGTGGCCATGTCCAACGCCCAATCAGGTGACGCACACTCGAAGGTTTTTGGTCTGTGCGACGATTGCCAGCACGCGCGGCCAATCGACTCCGCAAAAGGCTCGCGATTCCTGCTTTGCCGGCTGTCGGAATCCGATCCGCGCTTCCCAAAATACCCCCGGCTTCCAGTCCTGAGCTGCGCCGGTTACCATCCCCAACATGCCAATGCGTGATCGTGTGTTGCTCTTTTATTTATAGGTATTTGTCAGTATACTCTCGGCAGAGCACCCTCTCATGCTGCGCTTCCTTCCTATTCGACTGGTTTGCTTTGTTGTTCCTTCCCTCGCGCAGAGCTTGAAGATTACAAGCAAGCCTGCGGGCGCCAAAATCGAGCTTGTCCTACGGATAGCTGGTCGGTTCGAGCCGTGCTCACTCGTACCAACGGAGCACACGCAGCGCACGGAGCGTGTTCCACCGACTCGGCTCGCCCACCGACTCGCCGAACGGGAACGCCAGCGCCTCGTCGTGCGCGCGATCGAGGAGCCATCGACCGTCGGCCTGCTGCCGGCTCTCGACGACATGCAAGGCATCGCCGATGCGCGCGTCGGGCTGGAGACGTGCGTCCCTGAAGTAGTCGAGTGCACGGAGAACGTCGTAGTGGTAACGGGGCGGGAACGCGAACTCCAGGAACGCCGGATTCGCGACCTCGCCGGTCGAGCGCCGTCGGAAGAGACCGCGCTCCAGCAGGTACTCCTCGCCTCGCCGTCTGGCCGCCGCAATCTCGGGCGCAGACCCGACGACACGCTCGTACTCGAGTAACCCCTCAAGCACGCAGATAGTGCTGTGAAACGACGAGCGCGCGCTCTTCGGAGCTTCGCAGTTCCAACCGCCGTCGTCGAGTTGCTCAGCGACGAGGCGGCGTGCAAGGCTCTCCGTCGGGCGTCCGAAGTAGGCGCCGAGCGCGAGCGTGCCCCCGTTGATGCACGGCTCCACCTCCCCCTCGAAGAACGGCTTCTGGCCGAACTCCTCGTCCCACCGGAAGCCTGCCTCGAGGCGTGCAACCGCCGAATCGACGGTAGGTTCTGCGTGGTCCACGCCGGTCGCGCGCAGGAGGAGCAACGTGTAGAGGGTCGGCAACCAGACGGGGGCGCCGGCCCGGTGCCACGAGCCGTCCGATCCCTGGCGGACGAGAATTTCGGCGCCAACTCCTTCGCGTGGGACGCGGGCGCGCTCCGCCGCGACCGCCGCCGGGGAGGCGTCCGTTAGATCGCGCATCGCCTGCCAGCGGATGGCCGGGTCCGAATCGAGCAGCCAGTTGATATTGTCCATGGTCCTCAGCCGCGACACGGACTATTTCTCCAATAATTTTAGCCACTGGGTAATAACTGCGCGCAGAGCCTTCGCCTTGGACTTCACGTCCTTCGAGCTGTAAAACATCGCTAGCCTTCTGCCATCCGCATAGTCGCCTTCCAGTAACCCAGACGCATCTTTGACCTTCGCTCCACTCGGAAATACCAAACGGATGCAATCCTGCTTAAACAAATTGAAGACCACGATATATCGTCGGTACTCCTTCGGGTTCGTCGGCTTCATTTTTCCCGCATAGAAGAAGGTCGGGGCATTCCACTTGATTTCTTCTCCGATTTCTTCATCCGTGCTTAAAATAATCTGCCGCAAATCCTCTACCACCTTCGCGAGTGGGTGCTTGAGCCTGCTCATGTACGCATCCACCTTTTCGGGCTCCGATGCTTTGGTATTCAGTTCAATTATTTTTGGCATGTTCATTAACCCTGGTCATGATTTGCTCTAAAGTGTATGGGACGAGACAACATGGGATATTGCTGCCGAAATGATATCGCAATTCTCCCGTGGTCCCACCACCCTTGGAGAGAAGATTTGTATTAGATGGTGTTGCATCGACCCGTTGAGCCCGCCGCGGTTATCGGAAGAGTCGAGGCTGGTACGCACGTTGCCTGTATGCACTAAGTTGGGAGTTTGAAAGCCCTACATTCCTGATCAATGTTCCCGCCCCGGCCGGCACAGGTACTGCTATGGCCAGGAGGGCACAATGAACGGAAACCTCTTCGTGTTCCGGCCCCGGGGGAATCCCGGGAGGGAACGTCTTCAACGATTGGCTGTTGCTCATGAGCGCCATGTCCGGCGTGGAGGGCGCAAGATGCTGGAGTTCGACGACTCGCTCATCGCGCCCTCTGCGCCCCTGCCAGATTCCGGCAGGAAATTGGCCCATCCGCATGGTCGGCGGCCAGATCACGATCGTGAACCAAGGCGACGTGCCGGTGTTCGATATGGGAGACAAGTCGGCTTGTTCTTCCTGCAGAACTGCCTTTTCGGGATGCCGACACCTGGACGTTCCGAAGCCTCGCCACTTACCGCCGGCACCGCCCGCAACCGCGAACCAAGATTTCAGCACGCCGAACGTTCTGGTTCGATGCAATGGCACTTCGAGCTTCACCCACGTCCTGTCGGAGATTACGAATGGATTCTTCGCTGGTGACAGCAGCGTAAATCTCTATACCGGTGGTCAGGAAGTGGTTGTCGCGGAAGTAGTTGGAGGATCAAAGCTAAAGGTTCGTCCGGCGCCGGGCACCGAATTGGGTGCTCGTGCGTATTGGCTGGTCAGCGTTGAAGTATTTCTTGTACGCTCCAATCCAGTCGGCAGATATGTCGTTTTGCGCAGTCCTCAGGTTGACCTTGCCAGAGCAAACCAACTCATGCAACCGCTCTTCCAGCTCGTCCTTGACGCGAGCGTTCCAAACAGGAGAGGCATACGGCTCGGGCCAAAGATTTTGCAGATCTTCCGTTCCGCCCAGGCGCGGAGCGATTAGAAAATCGATCTCATAATCACCTTTCCGTTTCTCTACAATTCCGTATTCCCGAAGAATCTTTTCGCGCAGCGAGTTTGGCACATCAACTACCACTTCTTCATGCGGCACGGCGCAAACGTCGGAGATAGACACCTGCCGTGTAGCCCCGGGGGTGAGCTCGGGATTTGGTTCGACTCCGTCTTCGACAGAAGGGCCGACTCCCATGGGGGCGTGACCAAACAGGAAGGAGCGTAGGGGCTGCCCGATCAGCAACGCCAGGAATAGAGAAGCCGCAAACAATCCGTAACAAAGATATGCGCTCGCGCGCCGCGCGCCCGTAAACCGGAAGAAGGCTCGAACAGAACTCGCCTTCGGTTTGACGGCGAGATCTGAGAGCCGCGCACTGAACTGCGCTCGAGAAGGACCGATCGGAGGCAGCCCGCCGTCAAGAGCTTGGTGGTGAACCCGGACAAAATCGACTATTGCCGATTCTAATTCCGACATTCGCGCATGGCAATGCCAGCACGCGGAGAGATGCGTACGAACCGCCTTGGCCCTATGAGCAGAGAGTTCGCCGTCCGCAGCGAGGAGCAATTCATGATCGGTGAGATGGGAATTCTCGTTCAACATGGGCTTTCAACTCCTATCTGCGCGCAGTAAGCGTCCGAGAGTACGGGTTAAGGACATGGATACCGCGCCCAGTGATATTCCCAGGACGGAAGCAATTTCTCGATAACGCAAACCTTCAGCACGCAGTCGAAGGCAGCATTGATCAATTTCTGGGAGGACCCGAAGAACTGCTACCAGACGTTGCGTTCGCAGGTTTGCGAAAAGCTGCTCTTCCGGGTTAGGCGAGGGATCAGCTTGCAGCGCAGCGTCCATCCAATCTGAAGAGGTCACCTGAACCTGGTGTTGTAGGGCGGAACGCTTTCGCAAAACTTGATTGTGAGCCACTCGAAATAGCCAGCCGCGAAGGTTCTTGCGCGACTTTTCGGATCGCAGATGAAGAAAGAGCGCGAGAAATACTTCCTGGATGACTTCTTCTGCGTCGTGGACGGATATGCCGAATGATAGGGAATACCGCAGCAAGGGGCTCCGAAATTCCTCGAAAAAGCGCATGACTTCGCACTCAATCTCAGAGCGATCTGGCGAAAACGCGGTGGCCGCCAAGGCCGGTAAGGAAATGTGGTCGATCGATTCCATGCGGCGAATTCAAATTCCTCCCTATCTATATATTCCGATAAACCCACTATTGTTCACGCTTTTTTTGCACCACTTGGCAGCCAGGTAATTTTTAGGCACCGGGCTGCACCCGACAGGCAAAAACCCTGAACAGAAAGACGGTATTAGGAATATCCCTAGTGATGGCCCTACCGAATGGCGAGCATTGGTGTGTAAACGATTCGTGGTTCATTGCGCCGCGTTTGACGCTACAATCACCTGGAGCATAGCGTATCTCCATGAAAACACTGATCCTTCTATTCTTCTTCTGTGCTTCGACAGTGCTGTGCCAGAGCAACCGTGGCGAATTGCACCTTAAAGTGGTTGACCCAAAGGGCGCTGGCGTGAAGACCTTCGTTCAGATCAAAAGCGAGGCAAACGGGTATCAGAATGTCCTGGCTACCGACGATCAGGGCAGCTTGGACTTGCGTCGGATGCCCTACGGAATCTACCAGCTGGTCATAGAACAAGCTGGTTTCGCAGTCAGTGCGGATACGGTGCAAATAAACTCTACCATCGCCATTGACCATACGATTCAACTCAAATTGAAAACCGTAAATCAGTCCGTGGTCGTAACCGCGGTCAATACCTTGATCGATCCCGACCAGGCAGGGTCTGTCAATCAGATCGGGCCAGATCAAATCGAGCACCGTCTAACCTCAGTGCCTGGTCGGTCCGTTCAGGAAATGGTCACTACCCAGCCTGGATGGATTTATGAAGGGAATGCGGTGTTGCACCCGAGGGGCTCCGAATATCAAACCCAGTTCGTCGTGGATGGAATTCCTCTTACAGACAATCGCTCCCCCAGTTTCGGGCCCCAGATAGAAGCAGACGATGTCGAATCATTGAGTGTGTACACCGCCGGATTCCCAGCGGAATACGGGCGAAAAATGGGTGGGGCCATCGAGGTAAACACCACGCCGGATTCTCAACCGGGCTTCCACGGGCAGGCGGTATTGTCTGGTGGGAGCTTTGACTCTGCGGCAGCTTTCATGAAGGGCCAATATAGCTGGGGGAAAAATATCCTCGGGGCGAGCGCGAGTGGGAGCATGACCGATCACTACCTGAACCCGGTAGTGCCCGAAAACTATTCCAACACCGGCACTCTGGGCGATTTTTCGGCCAGCTATGAGCGCGACTTGACGCCCAATGATCGGTTGCGCTTTATCCTCCGGCATGAAGTTTCGCGTTACGACATTCCCAATGAGTTGGAGCAACAGGCAGCAGGCCAACGGCAAAACGCGAATAACATCGAGACTATGGGTATCGCATCCTACCAGCACACTTTCTCGCCCAATATGGTTGCCGATTTTCGAGGAATGGTCCGAGATAACGCCAACAACTTCTACTCTAACGAGGACTCAACTCCCATTCAGGTATTTCAGCACAACTGGTTTCGCGAAGGGTATTTCAAAGGCATGGTCACGGTGAACCATGGCCGGCAGGAATGGAAATTCGGCGTAGAATCGGACAATACGTTTTTGAACGAGAATTTCAGCTACAACATCACGGACCCGAGTCAATTCGACGACGACACCCCTCGCACGTTTGCGTTCCGTGGAAGCAAACCGGACTTAGAGCAGTCCGCGTTCGTGCAGGATTTGATTCATCTCGGCAAGTGGACCATCAATGCCGGATTGCGTTGGGATCACTATCAATTGGAGACAAACAATCAGGCGTTCTCGCCGCGCATCGCCGTTTCGCGCTACTTTCCTTCCGTGGAGACAGTCATCCATTTCTCCTACGACCGTGTATTTCAGACTCCGTCTTTCGAAAACATTTTGTTGTCGAATTCGGCCGAGATTTTGTCTCTCGATCCAACGAATTTCTTAAGATTGCCCGTCTTGCCTTCACAAGGGAATTACTTCGAAATTGGTATGTCCAAGTCGTTCTGGGGCAAGCTGAAGCTCGACGTTAACTATTACCGACGCTACGTCAATAACTATGCGGATGACGACCAGATTTCCAACACGACCATCAGCTTTCCAATTGCATTTCGAAAATCGATTATTTATGGCGCTGAGGGAAAAATCTATATTCCGGACTGGCATGGCCTTTCGGGGCTTGTGAGTTACTCCTATATGGTCGGTAATGCATGGTATCCGGTCACGGGCGGACTCTTTTTGGGCGATGATGCTTCGAGTGCCACCAGTCAGACCACCGGCCATTTTCCGATATCCCAAGACCAGCGTAATACTGTCCGGGGACGGATCCGCTACCAAGTCAAACCTCGCTTCTGGCTTGCGTTTGGAGTGCAGTACGACTCAGGTCTTCCCTTTGAATTTCAGGGCGACCCTGCGGACGCTCTCGATCAGTACGGCCCGGCGGTTGTAAGTCGCGTGAATTTCGATCGCGGCCGGATTGACCCGACGTTTCAAGTGAATGCCTCGGCGGGAGCGGACCTTTACAAGTCCGATCGATTCAACATGCGCATTCAGGCGGACGGACAGAATTTAACGAATGTCCTGAACGTGATCGATTTCGGCGGACTATTTTCAGGCAACGCGATCGGTCCGTCGCGGAGCTTTGCTCTTCGCCTTACAACGAACTTTTAGTGACTCTATTGTTTCCTGGCTCCGGTCAGTCAGTGGCCAACGAAATCATTTGAACGGAAGGATGGATGAACTCTTCTGGACATGGAGCCATTACTCCAACAAATGGAGTTGGGCAGCACGACTCCAAGGGTTGGCACAGGAATCTCTGTTTGGGGGTGTCTCACTGTCTATCTCCAGACGGCGTTAAATGCTCTTGAAGGGAGCAACGCCGCTATCGGATGTTTCATTTTCGTACGGGGAGAATCTTGCGCAACGCGAAGTCATGTAGCAAACATGATCTGGACCGCGTAAACTGCTGATAGGCATACCCACATCTTGAACTTGCGATGCCGCCGCATGACCAATTGTTCATCCGCACTGGCGGTGGCATCTAACCGCGTGAGTGCCGAATGTTTACGCTGCCGGTTTCCAGACGGCCTGGAATAACGCTCTCGGATAGCCAGCGTAAGCTGACGGTGAAAACTTCGCCAAGGTTTGACTCATATCGAACTTGACGGTGAAGCGTTGCCCTTTGTCGATCGCGTCGACATCGACTCCCTGCGCACCGCGAATAATCCGTACCACCCTCCGGTGTTACTTCCGACATCTCCAGATCCGTCGCCGTCATTTCACTCGATCCGGCAACTGTCGTGTAGATGCTGTCTCCATTGGCGGCGATCAAGTGAGCAGACCCTGTTGCGGTGCCGTCCGCGAGTGTCACCGTAAGTTGATAGCTGAATGAGAATTGACCGACGTGGCTGGCAATTCCCGTAGTATTCCCATCGACGTTTAGTGTGGTGGGAGGAGGGCCGCCCTCGGGTGTGTCGGTCTCGTGTCCCTGTAGGGAACCTTTGAAGGGTACCTGCTTCTGTGCCGCGGCCGGGACGGCGAGGACCGCTGTCAACAACATCGCCGCCACAACCAGAGAGATGCTGGCCTTCATCACCGATTTGGTATTTGTCTTCCCGTTTGTGAACAGAGTTATCTGCATTGCGTTTTTCTCCTTGTCTGAATCTTGTAAGCCGGAATTTGTTTTTGACTTTGACGACTGTCAGCTATATCCCGCTCCACAAATCCCAAAACAACTTGACCGTTCCCCGCCCATGTCCGCCGTAGTGGTTATTTACATAGGCGTAAAGATTGTTTTCGCTGCGGACTTTGCCAGAACATTACTTCTGAGGACTGACGGTGGCTTGCAGGGCGCCGCGGCTGGGGACGACGCTCACGGTGGTTACTGGTTTCTGAGGACTGGCGTTTGCGAGTTGCGTCTCCTCTTTCGAGGTGTACACGCCAAACGTTGAGTCCAGTGACCCGTCGGATACAATGGCGAGGAAATATTGGTTGCCGTAGCGATGGAAGACTACCCGTGCGTGACCGTTCCCATACTTGTGCGAACTGGCAGGCAGCACACCGACCAATGTCGCGGTGTGGTTTTCCTGATTACAAAAAATGAGTTTCAAATGCCCTTGCCGGTTGATCATATAGTCGCCTGCTGCGAACGTGTTGTTCCCTACGCTGAACGGGAACGGCGCATGGAAGCGGAGATCCAGATCGCTTCTCTGCGCGTGCGCTGCTGGGGTCATCAGACAGATGGCGATGGTTGCTACTGCAAAATATAGAATGTGCTTCATATTGCCTCCTCAAGCTCGGGGCCGTGGTTGAGTTCCGCCGGTTCGGCGATTCTTGCCCCGGTGAGTGGCAGAATCATCCTGGTCGCAAAAGGGATCAATGGAATGGGGCTGTCATCCAAGGGAGATGCGGCTAACGCCATAACCTGTTGAGCGAGCTGAGGCTTACAACTGCCTATAAGCGAGGCGATCCGGCTATGGGCCCGAACAGGAGTGCTACAATCAAGCCGCTTGGTACCAAGGAAGGATAATGATCGTGAAGGCTTCCAGTTCAGTTCCGCCGACCCTCCGCTTTGGCGTGTTCGAGCTCGATCCGAAAGCCGGGGAACTCCGCAAAAAGGGCATGAAGATCAGGCTGCAAGGGCAGCCGGTCGACATCCTGGTCATGCTGCTGGAGCGTCCGGGCGAGACCGTCACCAGAGAAGAGCTGCAAGAGAAGCTCTGGCCCGCCGACACCTTTGTGGACTTCGAGCAGGGCCTGAATAATGCCATGAAGAGGCTGACGCGCGGCGCTGGACGACGACGCCGAGAGTCCCCACTTCATTGAAACCCTGCCACGGCGGGGATACCGATTCATTGCACCAGTCGAAAGCACCGGTATCGGGAAGCTACAAGTCGAGGCGCCGAACGACGGTGTGCCGAAACAAGCGCCGAAGCGGTCGCGGACTCTGCGCCTCGCGATTCTTTTCGGGGGATGCGTGTTGCTGCTCGGAGCGGGTTTCTACCTTTATAAACTGCGCAAGGTTTCCGAGCCGCCGGGGCAGCGCACTCTCACCCGCGTCACGTTCGACGACGGCCTGCAGATCGGTGCTACTTGGTCGCCCGACGGCCGTTACATCGCCTTCAGTTCGGATCGGGGCGGAAAATTCGACATCTGGGTGCAGCAGGTCAGCGGCGGCGATCCTATACAGATCACCAAGGGACCGGGTCACAATTGGCAGCCGGATTGGTCTCCGGATGGCAAATACATCGCGTATCGTTCCGAGGAAGGTGACGGAGGAATATACATTGTCCCGGCGCTTGGGGGTGCAGGACTCGAACGGAAGATCGCACCTTTCGGCTACTACCCTCGGTGGTCCCCGAACAGCTTGCAGGTGTTGTTCCAGACTCAGTTTACTACGATTAGTTATCCCAACCGGTTCTACGTCGCGCAACTTGATGGCAGTGCACCCAGCGAAGTTCTAGCCGACTTCCTCACGCAAAACAAACTGTCGGCGGGTTCAGCCGAGTGGTATCCGGATGGAAAAAGAGTCACTGTCTGGGCCGGAGATGTTTCGCCAAGCCCCAGCTTTTGGATGGTACCGATTGCTGGGGGGCCCGGAATCAAGCTGGACATTGCTCCTGCGGTCCAGAGAAAACTCGCAGAGGCGTCTACACAAGGTGACCCTGGCCAACAGCTAGGGGACTACTCTTTCTCCTGGTCACCCTCGGGCGATGTCGTTTATTTCGAGCGGGCCTACAGAGGGGCGAGAAACATTTGGAAGATGAAAGTCGATCCCGAGACGCTACGAGCCACGGAGGTCGATCGTCTGACCACAGGGCCGGGGCCCGATGCAAGAGTCGCGGTTTCAGCCGACGGCAGGCGGCTGGCCTACACAGCCAAGTCGCAGCGCATCCGAAGTTGGCTCTTCCCGTTCGATGCCACGACTGGCCAGATTAGAGGCAACGGCGATGCGATAACCTCGCCCGGAAGGATGTCTCTGGACCCAGTCTTATCGGCGGATGGTACGAAGGTTGTCTATTTAGTTCCCCACGGCGAAAGCTCCGGGCCGTCTTTCGGGGACGTGCGAAACGAACTGTGGCTGAAGTCGCTGGTGGATGGGCGCGAAGCTCCGGTCATTTCCGACGACTATTCACGCTGGCTCGCAGTTTGGTCGCCCGACGGCATGCAACTGGCTTACGAGCGTCGAAAGCTCGGGACAAACGAGCGGCAGCTCATGGTTTGGTCGGGCCAAAGCCACGACGAAGAGCCACTCACAACAGTGAGCAACACGGGTAGGGTCATTTCTGATTGGTCTCGAGACGGCAAGTGGCTGGTGGTGACCCAAGCCACGCCTCAGGCGAATGAAATCTGGTTGCTCCCGCTCGCTTCGGTACCGCATGCGGAAACCGAGGCGCAAAAGATTGTTTCCGATTCGACGCACCTGCTCTTCCAGGCGCACTCCTCTCCTAACGGTCGATGGATTGTCTTTGAGGCAGTCGCGAACTCACCCAATCCGGAATCCACGCTCTACACAGTGCCCATGTCGGGTGGCCGGTGGACACGAATTACTGACAGCAAGCACTGGGACGATAAGCCTCGCTGGTCTCCAGATGGCAGGACAATTTACTTTCTCTCTGGGCGCGGCGGTTTCTTCAATGTCTGGGGAATCCACTTCGATCCGGACGCGGGAAAGCCTGTTGGGCAGCCGTTTCAGGTGTCGAAATTTGAAAGCCCCCGACTGATGGTTCCACGGTGGATACCGACTGTGGGGCTTTCGCTCACCCAGGACAAACTCGTGATGACCATGGCCGAAGAGTCCGGCAGCATCTGGGTGCTGGATAACGTGGACCGCTGAGGTCCATTCCGGCCAACTCTTGATTAACGCCGTAACCGTAGAAGTGGCTTCTAGTACCTGCTCGTCCGAATCGGATTAATGAAACTTTGTATTTTCAAGGCGTGCATCCGCCAATTGTTTAAGTCTACGAAGAATGGCAGTGATATGCCCTGACTCAATGACCCCGCCAAGGTGGCCGTCGCAGAATCGTTCGTATCTGACGCTGGCCATAATCAACTTGATGCAAGTCGTGAGCCTTGCTCTATCGATGAAAGCGGCGTCATTCAAGTACGGGGTCGCCGCTTTAGCCCACGCTGGCCAGTTGAATGTCCGTTGTATAAACCCGTTTTCATAGCAAGCCTGCATGAATTCGTATACGGCTGGGTGATACTCGTAGCGACCAACTTCGAGGCTATCTGTTGCAAGTTCTGGGGACTTAACAGCGCGTTCCAAGTCTTCTGGCTTGATACTTTCGAAAATCGGCAGGAACTTCACGACCGCGCGAATCTGTTCTGTGGAAACGGCCTTGACGTACGAGCGGTTCACTGAATCATTTGCGGGTGTTGAATTTTTAGTTTTTCGCATTGTGCCTCCCTATGCGCTTCTAGACTGCAAATAGCTGCCCGCCGAAACTCTTCACTCGATTTTGCATATGTCGCGAGAATATTTGGATTCGCATGACCCATCATCTGAGCGACAAAAATGGGCGAGATGCCCGCTTCTGTGAGGCGGCTGGCAAACGTATGCCTTAAATCGTAGAGCCAGAAAAACTCAAGTCCTGCTGCCTTTAGGGCCTTCGGCCAAGCCCTGCGAACATCTCCGAGATGGGTTTGAGGGCGTTGCGGATTCGCAAAAACGTACTCAGAGAATTCAGGGCCTAGTAGTTCCCGCCATCTCATCAACTCCGCCTTGCAACGGGTGGACAGCGGTACGCTCCGAATTCCTGCGAACGTCTTTGATTTTTTGATGCGGATTGATTTGTTTGCAAAGTCAACGTCCTCCCACTTGAGCGCGAGAGCTTCCCGACCTGAGCGCAGACCAGTGTCCAGGATCAAGATAACCAGAACACGGATGAGGTCTGAGGCGACTGACAAAAGCTTTTCCTCTTCTGCATATGTCAGAATGTGGGGCTGCCGTCGCTCTTTGCGCTCCTCCAGCATTTCGACTTCACGAAACGGATTGAACGTTATCAACCTCTTTCTCTCCGCAATCTTCAGCATCCCCCGTAGAACAGCCAAGTCCCGGTTCACGGTTGCAGCGCGGACTTCGGCGGCGAGCCTAGAGTCCTTGAATTCTTCAATTCGCTCTGCTGTGATTTCCGAAAGTCGGATATCGCCGAAATGCGCTCGCAAATTTGCAACTGAGGATGCATAACGCTTCTTTGTGTTCTGGTGACGTACTGAGCCCAAGAACTCTTCGCTAAACTGCTCCAGTCTCGGTGGATTCGTTTTGGGCAATCGGAAACGCCCTTCGATGATTTCCGCGAGCCGCATGTTCAAGATTTTCTGGGCCACTCGTTTGTTCGTTGTGCCCGAACTTTCGCAGCGCTGCCGACCGTCGACCATGTAGGCCATCCACCAAATCTTGCCCCGACGATAAAGAGAGCCCCTCATAGGGCTCTCCTGGCGGCGCGGACGGTTTGAGCTCGTTTTCTTGTTTTCTTGGACTTTGCTTCCCTGAGTGCTTCAAGCTTAGAGATAGCGGAGCGCCGGTACTCGTCAATTGCCATCGCATACGTCTGGTGGATGTTTGGACTGGAATAGCCCATTATCTGGCCGACAACGACTGGGGAAACACCTGCGTAGACCATACGACTAGCGAATGTGTACCTCAGGTCGAAAAGTCGAAGATCCTCAATTCCGGCAGCCCTCACGGCCTTCGCCCACGCGCTTCGAACGTTAACTAGGTGTTTGTCAGGGCGCTGCGGATTAGCGAATGCATATTCAGAATTCTCAGGACCCAGCCTCCGCATCCATCTCAACAGCTCCGCCTTACAACGACTGGACATCGGCACCGTTCGAATACCCGCAACTGTCTTTGACTGTCGAATCCGGACCGATTCGTTCGCAAAGTCAACATCCTCCCATCTCAGCATTAGGGCTTCTCGGCCAACACGCAGTCCGATGTCCAGAATCAGGATGACGAGAACCCGAATGAGGTCTGGGGCGACCTTTAATAGCTTCGCTTCTTCCTCAAAGGTCAGAATGTGTGGTTGCCGCGGCTCTTCTCCGCTCTTCAATGATTTCACCGACTCGCAGGTGCAAGACTTTCCGCGCCAGATGCTTGTTCTTCGTTTTGGTGCTCTCACGGTGTTGTTTGCCGTCCACTACGTAGGCCATCCACCAAATCCTTCCTCGGCGATAAAGGGAGTTCCTCATACGGTGCTCCTGGTGGCTCGAAGGGGAGGTTCGAGATGAGGGTCGTCGCCGATCAGAACGGACGATAATCCGCCAGAGGCGCGATTTGGCGCGTTCAAAATTGAAGGCGGCGGGGGGAATCGGGGTAACCACACAGGTACCCTTAAAACCCCCGTAAATAGGTTGTATGAAATCCCCGTTTGATGTAACCCCGTATCTGATACATGGGCAACGAGATGGTTTTTGGGTTTTCGACCAACTGGCTCTCACGATCGAGGCGTTCACGCGAGTGCTCAAACTCGACCGCTACGCCATCTACGTGTTTGACTACGGCGCACCGACCGGCTTTCGCTTGGCGATGGCACACCCCGAGCGGGTAACCGCGATTGTGTCGCAGAACGGGAACGCATACGACGAAGGGCTCGGTGACGCCTGGGACCCAATTCGAAAGTATTGGGCTAAACCAACGGCAGAGCATCGGGACATACTCCGCCAGAGTGTTTTGACGTCGGGAGGAACGCGCTGGCAGTACGTCCACGGCGTAGCCAATCCGGAGAGTGTTCCGCCTGAGTCGTACACATTGGACACGGCCCTCCTCGAGCGCCCGGGCAACAAAGAAATTCAGCTCGATTTGTTTCTGGACTATGCCTCGAACGTAAGGCTCTATCCCAAATTCCAGGAATACTTCCGCAAGTCGAAACCACCTTTACTTGCGGTCTGGGGCAAGAACGATCCGTTCTTCATTCCCGCAGGGGCCGAGGCGTTTCGCAAAGACATACCTGGCGCGAAGATTCAGTTCCTCGATACGGGACACTTCGCGCTGGAAACACACGTTGTCGAAATTTCAGCCGCGATGAAGGACTTCTTCGAGAGGAATGGCATTGCGCGCCAGACTGGAAAAGGTGTGGTTACACGATGAACTCCTTTCCTAAGAACTCTGCAATCGTTTTAGTCCATGGAGCATGGGCCGACGGCTCTTGCTGGAAGGACGTGGTTCTTCCGTTAGAACGCAAGGGTTTTGAAGTTATTTGCGCCCCGATTCCACTCACCTCATTGACCGACGACGTTGCCGCGTTGACTCGTACGCTCGAACGAACGAGTGGCCCTGTCGTGCTGGCCGGCCATGCTTACGGAGGCGCAGTCATTGGGGCGATCCGCGACGAGCGAGTTAAATCGTTCATCTATGTGGCGGCGCTTGCGCCCGATCAAGGGAGACGGTCGCGGACGTGTTCTATCGGGAGGAACCTCATTCCGAAGCGCCCAAGCTGGCTCCAGACAAGTACGGCTTTATCTGGATGCCAAGCGACGGATTCAGCCGGGCTGTTGCTCACAAGGCTCCTGCAGACCAGACAAGAGTCCTTGCCGCGGTGCAACGCCCGATTTCCGTTCAGTGCATACAGGAAAAGGCGCCGGTGCCGGGATGGAGGGAGAAGCCTTCCTGGTTTCTGCTCGCGGAAGAGGACCGCATGATCCATCCGAAGACTCAGCAATTCATGGCGGGCCGAATGCACGCCAAGGTTCGCTCTGCCGGTGTGGACCACAGTCCGATGTATACCGCGACTGATCTAGTGGTTAACGTGATTTTGGAAGCAGCGCGGGAGAGTATCCCGCGATAGTATGCGTGCATTTAGGCCGGGGGCTATTTTTTCTCGAGAGGGACTAGCGCCTGACGCCCAAGTGAAGGAGAGGGGAAATGAAAACATGGATAAAAATTGCGATTCCTATTGTCGCCGTCGTAGTTCTGGCTGCATGGTATGCGTTTCGGCCGGAGCGGCTTGTGGTCAATCGCCAAGTTGACGAAGCAATGCCAGTCGCGCAAGGCGGTTCGTCGCAACAGCCTCTGGAATCCGGACAGTTCTACAGCATTTTGCACCCTACGCAAGGCACCGCAACCATATATCAGATGGGAGATGGCACTCGTATTCTTCGCCTTACGAGATTCAGCACATCAAACGGCCCGGACGTGCACGTTTATATGGTCGCCGCTGACGATGCCAAGGACGTGGCAACGGTGGAAAAAGCCGGCTTTGTTGATCTGGGAGTGATCAAGGGGAATATCGGCGACCAAAACTACACACTTGGCAGCGATTTGGACTTGGCGAAATACCGCGCCGTGTCCATCTGGTGCAAACGATTCAGTGTGAATTTCGGAGCCGCTGCTCTAAGACCGGCACAGACGTCGCAAAATCAATAGGCGCACATCGTGAGCACCAGAGCGGGCCTCGATCTCGCAATTCTTGGCGGCGGTTGCGTTCCGAAGAGTTGGCTAGTGCTTGATTGTTGGTTTCTACAGGAGAAGCGAACATGATCTCTGCGGCATTTCCGTATCAAAAGCAGCGGCGGCGAGTCCTCGGCAGCGAGATGGCTTACGTGGATGTGGGACAGGGCGATCCCATTGTGCTGTTGCACGGCAATCCCACCTCGTCGTACCTCTGGCGCAACGTGTTGCCGCACCTGCAGCCACTGGGCCGCTGCATTGCTCCCGACCTGATCGGTATGGGCGACTCAGACAAGCTGCCTAATAGCGGCCCCGGCTCATATCGCTTCGTTGAGCATCGCCGCCACCTCGACGCGCTGCTCGAAGCGCTGGATGTGCGCGAGCGGGTCACCCTGGTCATCCACGACTGGGGTTCGGCCCTCGGCTTCGATTGGGCCAACCGCCATCGCGACGCCGTGAAGGGTATTGCATTCATGGAGGCAATCGTTCGGCCGCAAGGTTGGGATCACTGGGATGTGATGAACATGCGTCCATTCTTGGAGGCGCTGCGTTCCGAGGCCGGCGAGAAAATGGTTCTCGAAGAAAACTTCTTCATCGAGAAGATTCTGCCAGGTGCGGTTCTGCGCACCTTGGCCGCCGAAGAAATGGCGCAGTACCGGCGGCCGTTCGCAGAACCCGGCGAAGGGCGGCGGCCAACGCTAACGTTTCCCCGGGAGATCCCTATCGAGGGAGAGCCCGCCGACGTGAATGCCATCGTGAATGCGTACGCGGAATGGCTGGCGACGAGTGATCTGCCCAAGCTGTTCATAAAGGCCGAGCCCGGTGCGCTGCTAGGCGGCGGTGCGAATCTTGAAACCGTCCGCGCGTGGCCAGCTCAGACCGAGGTCACAGTCGCGGGAGTCCATTTCGTTCAGGAAGATTCGCCGGACGAAATCGGCCGCGCCATCGCCGACTGGATGGGGCGTTGGGCTGACCGGAGCCAAGCAAAGCGCGCGTGACGTCGGTTCACAGGTCAAGGATTCCCCAAGAGGAGCAAAATCATGGGACTGTCTTGGCAACAAGGTCCACTCGCACCGGGTGCAATCGGCCGATTCCTGGTGCCCGTTCCGCTTCCTGAACGACTTCTGTACATCGAGCCGTTGCGTCGGCGCATGCGAGTGCGCTTCGGCGGAGATTGGATCGCGGACAGTGAAAACGTTCTCTTATTTTTTGAACCTGGCCGTTATCCTGTTGCTTATTTTCCCCAAGCCGATGTATCTCCAGAAGTTCTAGAGCGCAGCGAGCACATCACAAAACATCCTGATCTCGGGCAAACTTCCTGGTACCTGGTTAAAGCCGGTGATCAGCGTGCGCCACGCGGAGCGTGGCAGCACGTGGAACTCCCCGCCTTTGCGGGCGATCTTGGCGCGCGGATCGCGTTTGCTTGGCGGGCCATGGACGCCTTTTACGAAGAAGAGGAACGGATCTTGGGCCATGCTGCCGACAGTTACCATCGAATTGACATCCGCCTAACCTCGCGCCATCTCGTGGTTCGTGATCGCGACCGCGTCGTCGCGGACACCAAGCGGCCTCTCGTCCTCTACGAGTCCGGTTTCGCCCCGCGCTGGTACGTTCCGCATGCCGACATCGATGAGTCCGCTCTTACCTTCGTAGAACATCAAACCTTTTGCCCCTACAAAGGCCTCTGCAGCTACTACGATATCGGCAACGCACGTCTTGGGGCATGGTCGTATCGCGAGGCCTATCCTGAGGTTGTTCGCATTTCCGGCTTGATCTCGTTTGAACCGGACCTTGTTTCGGTCTATCTGGACGGTACTCAACTCCGCCTTGAGCCTGGCCAGGCCGTGATTCCACACGGCCCCGACCGCGAGCTCAGCATTGTCGAGGCGACACCTCGACAATAGAAAGCTCTGCCAGAAGGAAATCCTCCATGAGAGCACTAACCTTTTCCGTCGAAGTGATTACCATACCGGTGAGCGACGTTGATCGCGCGCTGCGGTTCTACAAGGATCAGCTCGGCTTCCACCTCGACGTGGACTATTCGCCCAACCACGCCTTTCGTGTCGTTCAGCTCACTCCGTCGGGCTCCGCCTGCTCCATCCAGATTGGCAACGGACTCACCGACGCACGCGTCGGTTCACTCCGCAACGTCTATCTAGTGGTTACCGACCTGGATGCCACGCGCACCCAACTCCTTGAGCGCGGCACCGCGGTCAGCGAGATCCGCCACAAGACGCCCATCGGCGCTTGGGACGGAGGTTTCGCGCTCGGACTCGATCCCGCGCGCGGCGACTATGCCAGCTTCGCCAGCTTCTCCGATCCGGATGGCAATAGCTGGGTGCTGCAGGAACGCGGCTACCGCAACGCGTGACATTGTTAGCGTCTCTTGCGAACCTCGTTCCACGAGTGATTTCCACGCATCATGGCTCAGCTTCTATCAGTGAACGTCGGTTTACCCCACGACAGTCGAGTGGAAAGGTCGCATCGTGCGCAGCGCGATCTGGAAATATCCAGTCCAGGGTCGCTGTCGCGTCCGCCGACTCAATCTTGATGGGGACGGCCAAGCGGACTTGGCAGGGCACGGCGGCGAGAATCGTGCTGTCTTTGTCTATCAGATCGAATCGTACCGCTATTGGCAGGAGCAGCTGAGTCGGAGCGACTTCATCCACGGACAGTTCGGCGAAAACTTCACCATCGCCGGCTTGCCCGACGACGCTGTCTGCATCGGTGACCGTTTCCAGATTGGCAGCGCGATGTTCGAGGTTTCTCAGCCCCGCGTTACCTGTTATCGCGTTGGCATCCGGATGAATGAGCCTCGCATGCCAGCACTGCTAACGGGGAGCGGCCGGCCTGGGTTCTACTTTCGCGTTTTGCAGGAAGGTGACGTCGGCGCCGGTGACGAAATCACCAAAGTTGGAGAGGCGAGTGAGCGCATGACCGTCGCTGAAATCAACGCGCTCCTCTATTCCTCGAGTCACCCTCGCGAACTGCTTGAGCGCGCTCTGCGAATCGAAGCGCTACCCGCCGGATGGCGCTGGTCCTTTGAAGCCCTGCTGAAGAGCCAAACAACGGGATTGGCGAGCGGAAACGCAGGCCTCGCGCCCGCCACCGCGGCACATCCGGTTGCGCCGGGATTTCGCCCGCTCCAAATTTCGGCAATCGATCACGAGTCCGCGGACGTCCTCTCGTTTTCCATGCTGAGCAATGATGGACAACAGTTGCCGATGGCTTTGCCAGGTCAATACGTAGTCCTGCGTCTCCAGCCTGGCGTAGATCGCCCTCCACTTTTTCGCAGCTACTCACTTTCGGGTCCCGCTTCAACCGAACGCTACCGCATCAGCGTAAAAATCGAACCGCATGGCGCAGCCGGAACCTATTTGAAAGAGCAAGCCCGCGAGGGCGATATTCTCGATGTCAGTTCGCCCCGCGGGACCTTCATTCTGGAACCGGGAGATCAACCCGCCGTGCTGCTCAGCGCGGGAATCGGCGCGACTCCGGTCTTGGCCATGCTGCACGCGCTGGCGGGCAGTCGCTCAACACGCCAAATCTTCTGGCTCCATTCGGCTCGCGATCGCCAGCATCATCCGTTCGCCAGCGAAGCCCGCAGTCTGATAGGCAAGCTCCCGAATGCTCGCGCGCATGTCTGCTACAGCAGACCAGGCGCGGACGACAAGATGGGAGAGCATTTCGACTTTGCCGGTCGCCTGTCTCGCTTCGTCTTCGACGAAATCGGCATCCCGCGAGACGCCGACGTTTATCTCTGCGGCCCATCCCAGTTCATGGCGGACATGAAAGAAACCCTCGCGGCGTTCGGTGTCACACCGCAGCGGATTCACGCCGAAATTTTCAGCGGCGACAATTCCAAGACCCCTGGAGGTATCCGCGCCACGCACAAGGCTCCACATCTGCCCGCGGACGAAGACAACACCGGCCCTCTTGTGTCGTTCGCCCGCAGCGGCATCGCCGCACATTGGAACGCCTCAAAATATCAAAGCATTTTGGAGTTGGCCGAGGCGTGCAACGTCCCCGCCCTGTGGTCCTGCCGCACCGGCGTTTGTCACAACTGTGAGAGCGGTTTGGTTTCCGGGACAGTCGTCTACGGACCCGAGCCACTCGAAAAGCCGGCCACCGGCAACCTTCTCATTTGCTGCTCACAGCCGATTGGTGATGCCGTCATCGATTTGTGAAGTCTGACCCAAAACTGATTTCCGATGAGACCTTCATGGTTAAGGTCCACAGAAGAGGTAACTATGAGAACGCCAACGTTTTCAATCGAAGTGATCACGCTGCCGGTAAGCGATGTCGAGCGAGCGCTACGGTTCTATGTTGATCAGGTCGGCTTCGCGGTCGACGTAGACTATTCGCCGAATGACGCGTTCCGTGTCGTGCAGCTCACGCCGCCAGGCTCCAGCTGCTCGATCCAGATCGGTAACGGACTCACCGACGCGCACGTGGGTTCACTTCGCAACGTCTATCTCGTCGTCACGGACCTTGAGGCCGCGCGCTGCCGCCTGCTCGAACGTGGCGTCGAGGTCGGCGAGATCCGGCACAAGACGCCCATGGGGGCCTGGGACGGAGGTTTCACTCCCGTGCTCGACCCCGCGCGCGGAGACTATGCTAGCTTCGCCAACTTCTGCGATCCGGATGGCAACAGCTGGGTGCTACGGGAACGGGGCTACCGCAATGCGTGACGTAGTGTGCTGAATACAATCAAGGAATCAACCGCATAGAAAGTCGCTGGCATAGATGAGGCCGATAATAGAACCTCTTGTTGGCCGTCCTAATCACCATTTGGCCGGAAAACGTGCTATTCGTACAACTGGCTGAGCACCCAACGACTGATGGTTAGAGCTTGGTCACTCAAACCAGAGCACAGAAACGGGGTTGCAGTGAGGCTCTGGTTTGCTGACCACTTGCACTGAAAGCCGACTATTCGGCCGACTGGTGATAGGTCGTCCTAGGACGTACTTTTCCGATACCGCGTTAATCAGATCGTTGTTTTCACCCCACGAGCGACCAGACTGGAAAATCACCAGTCTGCGTCACGGCAATAGGGTGACCTCGGTCGCTTTGCCATCGAGATATATCTTCCCGTCCGCGCTACGAACAAAGACGAGAGTAGTTGAAAACTCTGTTTCTGGTAGCTCGTGAGCCTCAACCCAATACGACATATATTGATCAACGTCGAGACCGAGCCCTTCTTCTCGGTTCGAGAGCACCCGAATCACGACTCCCTGCCGCTCAGTCAGCGAATCGTCCGTCAGTTCAGTACTGTGAACTTGAATCGTTGCCCACTTCTGCTATAGGTTGCATCGTCTTTAACTGGCTCTTCTGATCTGCGAATACTGCCCGGTGAGTTGGCCTCGCCTAGGGGCATTCAACATCTACGGGTTCTGACGCGTAACGCTCACCCGCGCTTTGGACTGCCCTTGACTGCATTGAGCTTGCTTGGCCTCAGGAACCACATGATCTCATTGATGCCTTGCGCGGAGGCATCAACCGTAAGCCCAAAGGGAACGCCATCGTGCAAAATGAGAACAGCTGCCTGTCCATTTGTCTCGACCCAGTCAAGCGTCACGCCCTTCCAGCACCATTGGAGAGAGCGGCAATAAACGTTGCTACACGCTTGCGACCAGAAACCGGGCCCGCCGCGCGCACCAATCCACCGCCATCTGAGTAAGAAACAACATCCTCTGCGAAGAGTGCCTTCCAGTGCGGCCATGTCTCCATTCTGCGCGGCAGCGACAAAGGCCTCCAGAAGGCGCCGCTGCTCGCTCGGACTGACGGACGTGCGGCGGCCATCGGCGACGTGTTTGCGGGCGCGGGAGACGAGTTGGCGGACGTTTGCTTCCTCCATCTGCAGGATGTCCGCGATCTCGCGGTAGGAGTAATCGAACGCCTCGCGCAGAACATATGCGGCGCGTTCTGTGGGAGAGAGTTTCTCAAGGAGCAGCAGGACCGCCAGCTTGAGTGCTTCGTCGCGTTCCGCACCTATTCCGGGATCGGCGCTCGTGTCCACCGGTTCGGGAAGCCACGTCCCGATGTAGGTTTCGCGGCGGGATGTGGGCGGACTGCGCGACATTGATACACAGTCGTGTGGTCGTCGTCGCCAGGTATGCGGGCGGGTTCTCAACCGTGCTCCGATTTGTAGACTGCCATCGCATCCAGACGTCTTGGACAACATCCTCGGCTTCCGCCGCACTTCCGAGCATGCGGTAGGCGATGCCGAACAGACGCGGACGCACGCTGGCGAAGATTGACAGGCCGTCAGACTTTTCATGGATCTCCGCGTCGAGGTGAACCGAAGGTGGGGTCTGCATTGGCGGAGTTTGTGGTGGCCGCTCTTCTGCCATGACGCACACACCTTCCTGCCAGAGCCAGCGTCGTCTAAATACTTATTCGCGAAAATAACGAAAACTCGGCCCGAAGTCTAGCGTTATCCCTCCGTATTGTCATCTCACCGATCTCCCTAGACTCCGAGTGCTCACAGTGTTCGAAGCGCCTCGCGAACTGCCTTTTCGCCAAGCGTATCAGTTTTTCAGCGCTTGTTCTGCGTCTTTCATCGAGACTCTCCGCTGCGCGCGGAGAGCAGTTCGCATCGGACAACCTCAGGTTGAATTAAGTTAAGACAAAGCATCGCGCCGTTTTGTGACAGCTAGCGTCCAGCTTTATTTGTGAATAAGTCCTGTCACGATACGATGGGCGTTTTGTCTTAGGAGTCGAGGGTACGACTTAGCACTGCGTCGTCGACACTGAATGAACTGTTCAACGGCACCATTGAAATGGCAGACTCAGAAGCAATGCGGCGCACTTGAACCACGAAATTAGCAGGAGGAGACAAACATGAGCGTACAAACATGAGCTTGGACAACACCTCACACCCCGGTAGACCGGGGCTCGACGAGTTGGTTCCGTCGCGCTACGCGCTGCGGGTCGGCGAGATTGACGTGATGGTGGTCAGCGATGGAGTGCTATCGCTGCCAGGCGCGATGTTGGGCCACAACGTCGACCCGGCCGTCCGGGCGGCCTGGCTGGAGGACATGTTCCTGCCGCCGGACGTGCTCGAGTGGGCGCTGAACGTGGTCGTGGTGCGTAGCGGCGGCCGGACCATACTCATCGACGCTGGGCTGGGCGCGGAGTTCCCGGACTTGAACTTGCCGCGGGCCGGGCGGTTGGTCCAGCGACTGGAGGCCGCCGGCATCGATCTCGCATCCGTGACCGACGTGGTGCTTACCCACCTGCACATGGACCACATTGGCGGGCTGCTCGTCGACGGGGTGAGGGACCGGCTGCGTCCGGACCTGCGGATCCACCTGGCGGCCGCCGAGGCCAAGTTCTGGGCGTCGCCCGATTTCTCCCGCGTCTCCATGCCGCCGGGGTTCCCGGACGCGCTTCGGCGGACGGCCAAGCGGTTCTTGAACGAGTACCAGCAGCCAGTTGCGGCCGTTCGAGAGGAGCACGAGGTGGCGCCGGGGGTGCTCGTCCATCGCACCGGCGGCCACACCCCCGGGCACAGCGTGGTCCGCCTGGCGTCCGGCGGCGACCGGCTGACGTTCGCCGGCGACGCCGTGTTCCAGGTCGGGTTCGAGCACCCCGACTGGTACAACGGCTTCGAACACGACCCCGAGGAGGCGGCCCGCGTCCGGGTCCGTCTCTTGCGGGAGCTGGCGGCGAACCGCGAGTCGCTGGTGGCCACTCACCTGTCGTTCCCGTCCGTCTGCCATGTGGCGGTCGACGGCGACGTCTTTCGTTGGGTGCCGGGCCCCTGGGAGTACTGACCGCTTGTTGGGTTAGGGCCGAACTAGACGACCGCATGCGTTTGAACGAAACGGATGGCCGGCGGTAGGGAGGCGATCATGGACGTATATGAGGCAGTCACAAGCCGACGGGCGGTGCGCGGATTCAAAGACGAGCCTGTGTCGAGGGAGGTGCTGGAGCGCGTGCTGTCCGCCGCGGCTTGGTCGCCGTCCGGATCGAACATCCAGCCGTGGAACACCTACGTGCTGACCGGCGCGCCGCTGGCCGAGCTCAAGACGCGCGCCGTCGAGCGCGTGGCCCACGGCGACCCCTGGGACGAGCGGCAGTACGAGATGTACCCGCCCGCGCTGAAGTCCCCGTACGGGGAGCGCCGATCCGCCTTCGGCAAGGAGCGCTACAGCGCGCTCGGCATTGCGCGCGAGGACTGGGAGGCGCGCCAGCGGGCGGCCATCGCCAACTGGAACTGTTTCGGCGCGCCCGCCGCCCTGTTCTGCTACATCGACCGCGACCTGGGCCGGCCCCAATGGGCCGACGTCGGCATGTATCTGCAGACCGTCATGCTGCTGCTCCGCGCCGAAGGGCTGCACAGTTGCCCGCAGATGGCGTGGTCGCAGGTTCGCGAGACGGTCGCGGAGGTCCTGTCACCCCCGGACGGGCTCATCCTCTTCTGCGGCATGTCGATCGGGTACGAGGACCCCACGGTGAGTTACGTCCGTACGGGCCGCGCCCCGCTCGACGAGACGGTCACGTTCGTCGATGATTCCGCGTTAGCACCTCGTGCATCTGAGCTCGAGCAAACAAATCATCTGCATCTGTCACAAAGCGATAGGATGTTCGGTCATAGCAGGTACGACCGACAGCTGTGAAATGCTTCGGTCGAAACTAGAATAGAAGGTGGCTATCATGAAAATCGTTGTGATTGGCGGCAGTGGACTCATCGGGTCAAAACTGGTTCCCAAGTTGCGCGAACATGGGCACGAGGCAATTGCCGCATCTCCAAATTCCGGCGTCAACACAGTTACCGGCGAGGGACTAGCCGAAGTGCTGAAAGGCGCATCGGTCGTCGTTGACGTATCAAATGCTCCCGCGTGGGAGGATGCGGCGGTGATGAGCTTCTTCGAAACATCAACTCGCAACCTGCTTAACTACGAAGCTGCTGCAGGCGTAAAGCATCACGTCGCACTTTCGGTTGTAGGAACCGACCGGCTGTCTGAAAGCGGCTACTTCCGAGCCAAGATCGTTCAGGAGAAGCTGATCAAAAACGGAACCATCCCTTACACCATTGTTCAGGCGACGCAGTTTTTTGAATTCCTGAAGCAACTTGCCGACATTTCTTTCGACGGCAAGAAGGTGCGTTTGCCAGATGCGCTTTTTCAGCCGATGGCCGCCGACGATGTCGCTAGCGCTGTGGGCAAGGTCGCCGTCGGCCAGCCTCTCAATGGCACCGTCGAAATCGGAGGACCGGAAACGTTTCGCATCGACGAACTCGTAAGGCGTCGTTTAGCGCCCCTCAATGATTCTCGGGAGGTCATCGCTGATCCAAACGCCTTGTACTCTGGCGCAAAGCTCGATGAGCGAACACTCGTCCCCGGCAAAGACGCCCGGCTTGGCGAGACTAGTTTCGAAACCTGGCTTGAGCTCAACCCGCAGGCAAGTTGCGACCGCAGCGGGTAGCCGCTAGAAGAGGATTGTTTATGACAATTACAAAACTGGCTTTGATATTGGTGTGTCTGATGTCTGTAACTTTGCAGCCCCAAGACGCACCTAAGGAAGCAAAGGTGACACCGCTCTTTTCGAAAGACCTGGCAGACTTTCCCGGCAAGGAAGGCCTGATGATCACGGTGGAGTATCCGCCGGGCAGCACGGACCCAATCCATCGGCACAACGCACATGGGTTCATTTACGTACTGGAAGGCTCCATCGTGATGCAGGTGAGAGGCGGAAAAGAAGTGACTCTCACGCCTGGTCAGACTTTCTATGAAGGCCCGGATGACGTTCACGTCGTCGGCCGCAACGCCAGCCAGACCAAACCGGCGAAATTCGTCGTGTTCTTCGTGAAGGACAAAGGCGCTCCCATAGTAGTACCAGAGAAGTAGAAGTAGGTAAGACCGCGAACATGCTTTGCCACAACTTTAAGGAGAAATGATATGAGCACGATCACAGTGAAAGACGGAACAACAATTTTCTATAAGGACTGGGGAAGTGGGCCGGTTGTCACATTTTCCCACGGCTGGCCGCTCTGTTCCGATGCATGGGATGGCCAAATGTTGTTCCTCGCCCAGAACGGATTCCGCGTGGTCGCCCACGACCGGCGAGGCCATGGGCGATCGAGTCAAGCTTGGTCGGGGAACGACATGAATGGGTACGCCGATGATCTGGCAGCTCTCATCGAGGCGCTCGATCTCACAGATGTCACGATGGTGGGCCACTCCACGGGCGGAGGCGAAGTTGCACGCTACATCGGACGGCACGGTACAAAGAGGGTTGCCGCAGCCGTTCTGATCGGCGCTGTACCGCCGGTCATGGTGAAGTCAGCCGCCAATCCGGACGGGATTCCGATCGAAGTATTTGATGGACTGCGCAGCGGTGTCGCTAAGGACCGTTCTCAGTTCTGGAAAGACTTCGCCATCATGTTCTATGGCGCCAATCGGCCAGGCGCGAAAGTCTCGCAGGGGATGCTGGATCAGTTCTGGCTATGGAGCATGCAGGGCGGTCTCAAGAATGTCTATGACAGCATCAAGGCATTTTCGGAGACCGACTTTCACGAGGACCTCAAGAAATTCGACGTGCCCACGCTGGTCATGCATGGTGAAGACGATCAAATCGTGCCGATTGATATTTCAGGAAGAAGATCGGCCAAGCTCATCAAGGGAGCCAAGGAGATTTTCTACCCGGGCTTGCCGCATGGCCTCACCGCCACGAATGCAGATCAAGTCAACGCCGACCTGCTGAAATTCCTGAAGTCGGTTCAACAAGCACGCAGGGCATCAGCCTGAATTCTTTGCGCCGGGCAGATCGGGTTAGAATCTTTTCATAGGGGATCCCAATGGCGAAGTTGGGCGCGTCGACGTTCCGCTCACATTTGTTGTCCAAAGCGAGTCACAAGTGACTGAGTCCGCACGCTCGACGCTGCTCTCAAGCGCCCCGAATGCAGCGCTCCTGTTTCCGGAGTTGAGTTCTGCGCAGATTGCACGGATTGCTTCGCTCGGAGTGATTCGTCCAATCACCCGCGGCGAAGTGTTGATCGACGGCGGCCAAACCAACGTGCCGTTCTTTGTACTGAAGGCTGGCGAGATCGAGGTCATTCGCCCATCGGCTCTGGACGAGATTCTGATCGCGACTGTCGGGCCGGCTCAGTTCACTGGTGACATCAGCATGATCCTCGGTCGCCCCGCGCAGATGCGCCTCCGTGTGAGTACCTCTGGCGAAGTCGTCCAACTGACACGCGACCAGATGCACGCCCTCATTCAAACCGACGCCGAAATCAGCGAAGTGCTGATGAGAGCGTTTATCCATCGACGGGTCGCGGTGATTGCGCAGGGGATTGGCGACGTGCTGCTCATCGGCTCCGTCGGGTCCGGGGCAACGCTACGAATCAAACAATTCCTAACGCGCAATGGCCACCCCTTCAAGTACCTCGATCTTGACCGGGACGCCGATGTACGGCAATTGCTCGATCGCTTTCGCGTGGAGCCGGCGGAGATACCTGTCGTGATCTGCCGCGGCGAGGCCGTACTGAAGAATCCCAGCAATCAGGAGATCGCCGATTGTCTCGGCTTCAATAAGGGGATCGATCACACCCACCGGCGCGATGTCGTCATCGTCGGCGCCGGACCAGCAGGTCTTGCGGCCGCCGTTTACGCGGCTTCCGAGGGACTCGATGTGCTGGTTATCGAGGCGAGCTCGCCTGGAGGGCAAGCGGGCTCGAGCTCAAGAATCGAGAACTACCTTGGATTTCCAACGGGGATTTCAGGACGAGAGCTGGCCGGACGCGCCTACGCCCAGGCACAGAAGTTTGGCGCCGAGGTCATGATCGCGAAAGGCGCCGCGGAGTTGGTCTGCGAAAACAACGCCTACGGCGTGAGACTCGACGACAGCGTGACCATTCCTGCTCGCACAGTGGTCATTGCCACGGGGGCTCGATACCACAGGCCGTCGCTCGCGAATCTCTGTCAGTTCGAAGGTGCGGGTGTCTACTACAACGCGACTTTCATGGAAGCGCAGCTGTGCGAAGGCGATGAAGTCATAGTCGTAGGCGGAGCGAACTCGGCCGGCCAGGCCGCGGTGTTTCTGGCGCAGACGGTGAGACACGTTCATCTGCTCGTCCGCTCCAGCAGTCTTTCGGCGAGCATGTCGCGATACCTGATTCGACGCATCGAGGAGACTCCAACAATCCAGGTCAAGACGAGAACCGAGATCGTGGCTCTTGAGGGAACCGAACATCTTGAGCGTGTGCGGTGGCGCGACGGCACGGGCGCGGTAACGAGTCAGGACCTTAAGCACGTATTCCTGATGACGGGGGCCGACGCGAACACCGGTTGGCTGAATGGTCGTGTCGCGCTCGATGCGAAAGGTTTCATCAAGACCGGACGGGACCTGACGAAGGAAGATCTCGCCGCTGCCCGATGGCCTGCCGACCGCTCACCGTATCTGCTCGAAACCTCGCTTCCGGGCGTGTTCGCCGTGGGTGACGTTCGGTGCGGCAGTGTCAAACGCGTGGCATCGGCAGTCGGTGAAGGGTCGATCGCGGTTTCGTTTGTCCATCGCGCGCTGGCTGAGTAGTTCAGACTATTAAGATCTCATATGACCGACCGCCATCAACACCGTTAAACACCCGAAGGCGAGACAGTGAGAGGAGTGCATCTGCCTCCTTGAATACTTAGCTTGGTGACCCCGCCGATCGCCGCCCGGCGGACTGCCGCGTGCGGTAGTCGGTCACGAAGAACCCGTTGATGTCGGCGTACGACACCAAGCTTGCGAAGCCTGCGAAACTCCCTTCCGACTTCAACTTCTGCGCTGCGCGCGTGAAACCGGTCCATGCAGCAAGAGCCAACGCGCCGCCGACACTGATGCGTCGCACGCCGAGCGCCGCGATGTCGGCGACGCTCAAGCCACTGTCCCGAACCACTAGGACATTGATCGGCTTCGGCCGAACCGCGTCAACGAGCGCTTTGATCGCCGTGGGATCGTGGGGGCCGGGTGCAAATAGGACGTCCGCCCCCGCCTCAGCGAATGCCTGCAGACGCCGGACCGATTCGCGAAGCGCATCATGATGGCCGACAAGGAAACATTCTGCTCTAGCCGTCAGCAGGACGTCGGCACGGGACTGATCGATCGCCTCGCGCGCAGCGCGCACACGCTCGACGGCGAGCGGCAGCTCGTAAAGCGGAGACGATGGATCACCGGTTGCATCCTCGATCGACAGACCTGCGACGCCGGCCGCGATGCAGCGCGTGACATTATCGGCCACATCTTGCGGTGACTCTCCGTAGCCAGACGCGAAGTCCGCATTGACCGGAACATCGACCGCGCCCGCGATATCGGCCATGTATGCCAGGTTACGCTCACACGTGAGCGCACTTTCGGAGTCAGGCATCCCCTGCGAGAACGCAAAGCCCGCGCTGGTCGTCGCCAGCGCGGGGAATCCGAGCTGCTGCAGGTAACGTGCAGAGCCGACATCCCACGGATTCGGAATCACGAAACAGCCTGCCTCATGCAGAGCACGGAACGCCCGGCGACGGGCTCTGAGGTTCTCTACCGATTCCCGACCTTCCGTTCCGACACGGTGCGTTGTCATCCGTGGTTCGAACTTGTTCATCGCATGCTCCAATCGCTTGACTGAATCGATCCGACTCGCCAAGAGCTAGCTACAGGTGCAGATCATCGTCTGGTCACCAAGGCAGATAGTTTAGACCCACCCCGCTTACTCTGGGGCCTAAGCAGGTTCTAGCTCCCGTTAATCAGGACCTATCGCGACTTTGGCCGCAAGAACACAGTCTTTTTTCCTGCGGTTGAGCGAGAGCCACACGACTCCTGGCGACCGGGCGGCCATTTCCCAAAGTGCTCACGCCGAACTCGCCCGCCGTTGCAGGTCGCACGGGCCATGAGTGAATCGCTGTCTATAAAGGAAGCCCACGTATGGAGTGTTTCAATCAGCACTGGGACGAAAAACGCGCTATGCGCGGAAGTGACTTCTGACGGGCCCGATTCCCCTTCCTGCTCGTCGTCCCCAAGGCAGACACCATTGCGCCCGTCCCGGCCGCTCTCGAGGTCGCCCGCAGGGCACCGGGGGCCGAATTGTTCCGCAGCGCCGGTGGTCACTACGACGTCTACGAAGGCGGAGCAGGCTTCGCCGACGTGCTGCGAACGGAGGTCGACTTCCTCCACCCACGCCAAGACTGGAACCTAAAAGCTGTCCTGAAGACCTCCCAGGGGCGTGGCCGAGCAGAGTCGCAACATCGATCCCACGTTGAGTTGCATGCAAGCTGTGAAGCTCTCAACCTCTTTGGTGGAAGCGTTCAAGAGGCCGTACTACAGGCGGTTTGGGGGCCAACAAGTTCCCAAGCTGCGAAACAAGTCGGCTTCTCACCAGCAATTAACCGTCACTGCTAGCGCGTTCTCGATACTAATCCGACGGACGAACCGTAACTTCCGGTTTGCTCGTAATTTGTCCAGAGTCGATGCCAGGGGCGGAAATCTGTTCCCACAAGCCGATTTGCACTACAACTTATCGGGACTTGGCCCGACTGCTCCTTGACCGACGATTTGTTCTGGCGTAGTTTGTGAAAGCGCGACGGTCATCCCCACACAACCCCGTAGGCAACATGGGCAATAAACCAGTCCGTAGTATCGACGAGACCAGCGACACGAGCGTCGCAAGGATCGACATGATAGTCGAGGTCGTCGTCATCCCGTTTCGGATGTCGACCGCGCGAAGGAGTTCTACAGGAGGCTCGGGTGGAGGCTGGACCAAACGCCGCCCGGCGTTGTCCAGTTCACGCCGCACGGCCCCGGGTGCTCAGTCCAATTCGGCACGAAGCTCACCTCGGCCGCGCCAGGCTAAGGCAAGGCCCACGGCCAGCATGAGAAGCGCATCGGCGAGGCGGAACCGAACTGGCCCGAATGGTACGCCAAGTACATGGACGCGGAGCAGGCCGGAGCCGAGCTGCCGACGTGAGCGAACGCGTCGCCATGCAGAACGAATTGTGAGCTCAAGAATTTAGTGACACGACCCAAGAAAGGAGCACGAATGTCCACGATCCACCTCCACCAGACAACCACCTTAACGCCCGAGCAGTACGTTGCCGGGCTCACCGACTTCGGGCCTGGCCGCTCGAAGCTCTTTGGCAACAGCGCCGATGAGTATCTGAAGGTGCATCACCTCGGTCAATCAGAAGCCGACGTCACGGAAGGCTCGGGCGGCATCTGGGAACGCCTGCACTACGACTGGTCCGATCCGAACCGCGTCGTCCTCACGACGACCGACTCCAACCTGTGGGGAGGCGCGTCGGGCCACACCTACACCTTCACACGTCAGCCCAACGGCACGACCGACATTGACGTGGTCGTTGTACGCGAAGGCAAGAACCTCAAGGGACGGCTGCTCGGCTTCGTGGTCGGGACCATCGGTAAGCGGGTTTTGGAAAAGGCGTTTGAAAACTCCGTCAAGGCCATCGAAGCCCGGAACAGCACGGCTAGAGCGGCGCGAGCGGCAGGCGCGTCGTGAGCCGGTACCCGTACCGTCGAATTTGCTCTGCAGTGTCAACAAATCTGACTTAGATTAAAGTGAACGCACAGGATAGAAAGATGGCAAATCCCATTCTGGTTACCGGCGCGGCGGGCCGCGTCGGCGCAGTAGGGCGCGCAGTCACCGAACTGCTGTTGAAGCAAGGCAAAACGGTGCGGGCGATGGTGCGAACTGAGGACGAGCGCGCGCAAGCATTGCGCGCTCTAGGTGCGGAGGTCGTGGTCGGCAATCTGCTCGATCTCGATTCCATGCATAAGGTGGTTGCGGGCTGCGAGACGATGTACTTCGGCATGTCGGTTTCGGATGCCTATCTGGCCGCGACGGTCAATGCGGCGGCGGTGGCGAAGCATCACGGCGTGAAGGCGTTCATCAATATGTCGCAGATGACGGTCTCACAGATGAGCATTACCGAAACTACTCCGAGCCCGCAGCACAAGCTGCACTGGCTCGCCGAGCAGGCGCTGAACTGGTCCGGTCTGCCGGTTGTGCACGTGCGGCCGACAGTGTTTCTCGAAGGCTTCTTCCTGACTTTGACTCCGGATTCAGTCAGGGAATCCGATCAGATCAGGCTACCGTTCGGCGAGGGCAAGACTTCGCCGGTGGCAGCGGAAGACGTTGCGCGGGTGATCGCCGCGCTGCTCGCCAATCCGCAGCCGCACATCGGCAAGATCTATCACCTGACCGGTCCGCAGTCCGAGAACATGCATTTCTTTGGACAGGAGTATTCGAAGGCGCTGGGCCGCACAATCACCTTTCAGGACATTCCCGTCGAGCCGTGGCGGGACGAGCTGCTCAAGCGGGGCTGGCCGGTTCACCTGGTGAACCACCTGGCAGCGATGGGCGATCTGCATCGCGCGGGGCGCTTCGACCGGCTGTCGGACGACGTGCTCACGCTGACGGGGCAACGGCCGCTGAGCGTGCAGGAGTTTGTCCGAAAGAATGCGGCGGCATTTACCGCGGCGGCAAAAGCAAAAGAGGCTTGAGTGTTTGCGGATGCCCGCATGCAACAAATCTGACTCTCGATTTTGAAACGGTTCAACTTCATCAGCTCGAAAAAGGGGAAGGCAATATTGCGAAAAAGAGATGATCCGATGAAACCCTTAGTTTTAAGTTGTATGTACCTCGCGTCGCGACGGTCTGTGCAACCGTTGCAGACCCGCCCGGAGACCTGCGCCAATGGGTTCGGGCGGCGGTTTGGAAAACCGTTGTCTGAGCACGGATCGCGAGCGAATACCGACGGATTAGGACTGTTTGGAATTCGCATTCAGCTCGCGATTCTTTCTAAGAATGGCTAATGCTTCGTTGATAAGGACGCGAGCCAGCCAACTGCGAAAAGCCCCTTCATAACCAAACTCTGGTGGGTTGCGAGAAGCTGTCCGCCAGCAGTTTTCGAGAGCATTCTCTTCGCCTGGAATATCGCCGAGAACGCGACATGCCAGTGAATACAACAATGGGCGATAAGGTGAAAACCGAAATGCAAACCCTTGCGCCTGTTCTGGGCTCTCTCGGCACTTCAGAGATTTCGGAACGTCCACGTTCATGCTTTGGTCTGCAGCATCGTCAGATTCTTTAATGCGTCTGCTGCCAATTGTTTGGTCAAGTCGGCTGCGGGAAGCTCCCGCAACTTAGACGAGCGGATTGGCCCGACCACAATGGCGTGAAGTCAGCAGATCCTGCCATCTCTGATTTCGCGCGGAGTGGCGCTAGCGTGGCAGCAGCGAGCGGAAACTCCGGGGCGATATCGGACATTGGTCCTACCTCGCGCATGAAACGATTTACGATCGCTCGTGCCGGACGGCCCGTGAATACATTCGTGATTGCGGTGTCGTTGTCCCTCGTGCCTTTCAATGCTTGACGATAGAGTGGATTGATTTGAGCCTCCGGGCAATACAAGTAAGCCGTGCCGATTTGCACCGCCGCTGCACCAAGAGCAAAAGCCGCCAGTATGCCACGCGCATCGGCGATCCCCCCGGCGGCGATAACGGGCACCTTTACCGCGTCAACCACCTGTGGCACCAGCGCCATCGTGCCGACTTGCGTAGAGACATCCTCCGTGAGAAACATTCCCCTATGCCCACCTGCCTCAAAACCCTGGGCGATAATTGCGTCGCATCCTTGATCCTCAAGCCAACGTGCCTCATCGACAGTAGTGGCAGAGGATAGAATCTTCGCCCCGGCGTTCTTGATGCGGAGGAGGAGATTCTTTTCCGGAAGACCGAAATGGAAGCTGACGACCTCCGGATGAAACTCCATCACGAGATCGCACATTTTTTCGTCGAAGGGAGCGCGGGCGGATTGTGGAATGGAAGTATTACTCTCAGCCTGCAGTTGGATGTAATAGGCATCCAGGCCTTGTCTCCAGTTCATTTCCCGAGCGCGGTCGTCCCGCGGTGCCTGGTGACAGAAGAAGTTTGCATTGATGGGGCGCGAGGTCCTTCGGCGGATGGTTTCAAGCTCCTTGCGTGCCTGCTCCTCGCTCAGTAACGCACACGCAAGTGAACCGAGACCTCCAGCCTGTGAAACCGCAACGACCATGTCGGACATCGCCGATACAGCCATCGGCGCCTGAATGATTAACTCAATGCCACACAGTTTGATAAAGCGATCATTGGGCCACATGCATATTCTCCTCATAGGAAGTGGTTTGTGACTTTCAACTCAGCCAGAAGTATGGGTCTTGGCGGTATACCGCACCTTCATGTCTCCCTGGGTAGCGGCAGTTTTTACGTTGGTTTCTTGATAAGTGGTCATCCTTGCTTTCTCTGTTTTCTCCGCGCGCCGATCAAAGCCGGCAACCATTTAGCGGTCACCATTTGCCCGCGTGCGCGCCACCATCCACGTGCAGAATTTCGCCTGTGGTGAACGTGGCGTCGGTCAGAAACAAGGCTGCATCGACGACTTCTTTGACCTCACCGAGCCTGCCGACTGGCTGCAAACCCCTGAGAAATTCATGCGTTTCCGGTTTATGCATGGGAGTATTAATCGCTCCGGGCGCTATAGTGTTTACCCGAATGCCTTCTTTCGCGTATTCAATCGCAAGGGCGCGCGTGACAGCATTCAAGGCGCCCTTCACCATGATTTGAACAGCCGTCCCCAAACCCGCAATCGGTTGGTCAACCACCGTAGTTGAGATGTTGACGATGCTGCCTGATTTTTGCCGCAGCATTTGCTTTACGGCGAGTTGTGTCACGTAGAGAAAGCCTGCGAGCGTCGTGGAGACTAAAGTGTTGAAGTCTTCGGTCGTGTATTCGGTGAAGGGCTTCGCAATAAGAACACCCGCATTGTTTATCAGCACATCGATTCGGCCAAATCGCGATACGCCAGTGTCCACGATCTTCGCGGCCGTGCGCGGATCACCGATGTCGCCATCGACCAGTGCAAGATTCGGAGACGCAGCGAATGGATTTCCTTTGGTAATGTGCCGCGAGTTTGCGACTACGTTGTAGCCTCGCTTCAAGAATGCTTCGACGAGCCCCGCTCCGATCCCTCGCGAGGCACCAGTAACAATTGCTGTTTTCGGTGTATCTATCATTTTTAAGTCCCTCATGCTGTTCGGATCAGGTCGTGATTAAGCGAACGGTGTGCTAGTAGTCGAGCCATTGGTTCAATGCCTGGATCTTATCCATTGTGTAGGGAGGATAGACGTGATCGATGCTTGCATCTGGAGGTGAAATCAATATTGATTTCGCATGCGTCAAACTGTCATATCCATATTTTCCGTTGGCGGAACCGATCCCTCATTCTCCAACGCCCCCGAAAGGAATGCTGTCCAGGTACACGTGAACATTGCTCTGATTCACTGCTCCACCCCCAAACGAAAAATCTGAAACAAACTCGTCAATCGTGTTCTGGTTCCTACTAAAGATGTAGCCGGCAAGTGGCCTGGGGCGACGTTTGATCTGCGTTATTGCTTCGTGAAGGCTGGAATATCTCAGAACCGGTAAAATAGGGCCAAAGATCTCACCCTGCATGACTTGATCCGTCCAGACGACAGGGTAGAGAATCGTTGGCTCGAAGTAGCGTTCCGCCTCGTCATAGTCGCCTCCCACGATTACTTTCTCCTTACCGACCAGTAGAGCCAGCCGTCTTACCTCACGTGTACTGATGATCCGAGAATAGTCGGGATTATCTTTGGATTCTCACCATAGAGTTCAATCACGGCTTTACGGCACTCCGCAACAAACTCATCTGCCACCTTCTCGTGAACATATGCGTACCCGGGTGAAGTGCACCACTGGCCGCCCCCGGCAGTCGCTCCCCACACAATTTTCTTCGCCGCATCCGGCACGTTCGCGGTTTGATCCACGATAGCTGGGTTCTGTCCTCCCAACTCAAGGAGTACCGGCGTAATATTTTCAGCTGCTGCACGCAGTACGATCCTTGCGACTCTGGCCGGAACCCGGTGTGTTCAGACAGCATTTGTGCGAGACGGTTCAGTTGATCAAGGCGCCATTCAAACGACTTCGTGATGTTGGTGGCGAAATAAGCCTTCTGGCGATCGAAGATATGCTCGTAAATGTTGGCTTGGTTCGCTGCGTGGTTCGGAATTAAGTGATGTTGCCATCTTTGTTGCCTCCTCTGCGCATACGCGCTATTGGTTGGGACGGTTCACTGATTTCGTCCTTACCAATGAATCGAGCATAGTTTGAGAGGCGGCTGGCTGCTTGCATGACCGGCTCATACTGTCACATGAGTGCCAAACTTTTAACTGCTCGCCATGCGACAGCTTTCCGTGAAGACGTGGAGACGACGAATACAAATCGGTCGCATCGATGCCGCCGCATAAATCTCGATCAATGGTGGGTGCTCCAGATGTAGGCGGCTCACCCAGAACGTAACCTGAGGTGACGCATCGAGTATCAGAAGGCTGAGAGATCCGTTTCAGATCGCATCGATACGATACGTTGCGTTCTCTTATGATAAGGGATAGGATCTCTTTGTGACCAAATCAGCCCCGAACGCGATCGAATCAAATGCTCGCAGAGGACGTCCTCGAAACGACCGCATTCGCCGGCTGATCTTGAATACCGCGCTCGACTTGGCCTTCGAAGTTGGCTTCAGAGCTCTGAGCGTGGAAGCGATCGCAGCCAAGGCCGGAGTTGGGAAGACCACTATCTACCGGCGCTGGCCGAACAAAGGTGCTGTCGTCATGGATGCTTTCCTTTCCATTGTTGGCCCCAAAACCATATTTCGTGCCACGGATCGCGCCATCAACAGCATTCAGTTGCAGATGAAGGCTCAGGTGAAGGCCTTTCGTAGCAAGTACGGGAACATGATCCGCTCGCTCGTCGGCGACGGGCAATTTGATTCTGACGTTCTAGACGCCTTCCGGCAGCGTTCGGATCTTACCGCGAAGGCAACTCGCCAGGGGCACGATCGAGCTTGCAATGAAGGAGGTTGACCTCCGGTCCGATCTCGATGTGGACACGGTCATCGATACGCTCTATGCGCCGATATATTACAGGCTGATGTTCGAGACTGGGCCTATCTCCGATGCCTATGCGAACGGACTCTATCAGTCCGTCATCCGGGGATACGGCACTTCCCAGCATCCTAAAAGCAAAAGATAAACGGTAGAGCGAGAGCTCTCCCCCGCCTTCGGCTTACTCCGTGAATGCGGTGGACTCTGCAAGTTGACGCCATTGCTCCAACTCTTGCTTTACGTGCTCCAGCTTGGCTTCGACGGCGGCAACACAATCGTGACCCAGTTGTAGGCGAAGCGGTGGTCGCTCAACTTCTGTGATTTTTACCATTGCAGCCGCGGCCTTGGCCGGATCTCCAGGCTGCGCGTTGTGAGAGTTGTTCGCCCACTCACGCGCTGCGCCCGCGGTCGCACAGTAATCGGCAATGACAGTTTTTGTGCGTCCCAAGGAGGAATCGTCAAGGAAATCGGTTCGAAATGGTCCTGGTTCCACGATGGTGACCTTGATTCCAAGCGGTTCGAGTTCCGCTTGCATGGCTTCGCTGAAACCCTCCACCATGAATTTGGTGGCGCAATATATTCCCCATCCCGGCCACGCTCTGAATCCCCCGACGGAGCTAAGGTTCAGGATGTGACCCGCCTTGCGGGCGCGCATGGAAGGCAGGGCGGCACGCGAAACATTGAGTGTTCCCTCGACGTTTACCGCGAATGCAGAGCGAACCTCATCAGCGGTGACTTCTTCGACGGCCCCAACGAGGCCGCGGCCCGCATTATTGACCAACACATCGATCTGACCAAAACGCTGGAGTGCGGCATCGACTGCTTCCTTCGCCTGCTGTTCATTGGTGACGTCGAGCTCCAGAGTCAGCAGCCGATCCTGCTTTCCGAACGCATCCTCAATCGACCTCGGATTGCGTGCTGTTGCGACGACAGTGTCGCCAGCATCGAGCGCCGCCTTGGTCAACTCCATTCCGAAGCCCTTCGAAGCGCCAGTGATAAACCATACTTTAAGTGCCATTTTTGTTTCTCCTGTTGATTAGAAATTGATTTAGACGGTAACTACGAACTTCCTGTCCGCCCTTCTCGTTGAATTGAACGATCTTCGCCACAACTTCCTTCCTTTGGCCCGAGGCCATCAAAGTTGCATTAGCGATTCGGCCAAGAAGTCGCTTGATACGATACGCTACGTAGTGTATCGTATATATCGGAACCCAGCAAGCGATGCAAGGACAAAAGAAATGCCCGAAATCGTTACCCCGATAGCGACGTTTACCGTAAAGCCTAGAAGGACCGAGAGATTTTGGCGACATGCTGTTTCGTTCGGTTGGACGACCGCAAATAATGTGACTTTCGTTGATATTCGGCATCAAAATTAAGCGGAAAACACACTGCCCAGTCTTCCTGGTTCTTCCATCGAAGGAGATTGATCGTGGAAGTTAGCGTGACTGAGTCATTTGATTCTTTCCTGACGAGGTTGTCGTCGGAAGCGGCCTCACAAGATGCGATCGCAAGAGGCTTTGCCATCGAGCCTTATTGGGGGGCTCGTGGTGACGGACCGCGAACCCCGTCGGGCAAGCAACACATTCTGACGATGTGTGCGAAGCGTCCGCACCGTTTTGAAATACGTCACGCGGCGAATCACTGGGCTCCTTACATCAAGCCACCCGGGTCGCTTACTTTGGTACCTGCTGGCGAATGCCCCATGCTGCGCGCTGAGACTGAGTTCGACCTTGTCGTGTGCGCGTTCGATTCCAGATTGATGAACGAGCTCGATTCCGAACTAGAGCGTCCCCCCGAACGAGGGTTGCGTTTGCAAGCGAACGTCCAGGACCCTGCTGCACAGCAACTCATGACCCTTCTGAGTGCGGATGCGAACGAGGGCCACACAACCGAAAGGCTATACACAGAATACCTGGCGCAAGCCCTGGCCGTGAGGATGCTCTTCCTCGGCAGCCGGACTGAGTCTCCGTCCAACACTGGCGGTAAGTACGGTCTGCCAAAACATCTACTGCGACGGGTCATCGAGCGCATGCGGTCTTTCGATTCTGATCTGAGCCTGCAGGCTCTCGCGAATGAGAGCGGCTACAGCCGCGTCCATTTCGTTCGGATGTTTAAGGCAGCGACTGGGTCCAGCCCACACAATTACTTGCTCAATTTGAAGTTGGAACGAGCTCGAGAATTGCTGAACATCCCTTCGATGTCACTCATTGACATCGCTCTCGATTGCGGCTTTTCGAGCCATTCTCACATGAGCCGCCTATTTCATAAGTTTGTTGGGGTCACTCCGAGCGCCTACCGCCGCAGGTTACGCCGTTGAACTGACGACTGTATTTACAGAATATCCCGAGAAAAAAAGATTCAATTGTGACAATAGGCTACGTTCTGGCAAGCGCTGCCACCTCCGTTGCCGTACTTTCGAATCAACGTCCGCGCTAGTTGTTTCATGCAGACGTGAGATGCGAATTTGCGGAGGACAATTATGCGAATTGGTTTCCTTAGCCTGCCCGTACCTGGACATCTGAATCCCATGACAGCATTGGCCCGTAAGCTCCAGTCCCGCGGCCACGACGTTGTATTTATCTCCCTAGCCGACGTTGCGCCTTTTGTCGAAGCTGCGGGTCTGCCATTTGTACCTGTTTCGCAGGCGGCATATCCAACGGGCTCGCTCGGTAGGCTCGTGCGCCGCCTCAGTGAGTTGTCAGGTGAAGAAGCCCTGCACTTCACCGTCAATGCGATGATGAAGGGATACACCGCCTCCTTATTTGAATCCCTTCCGGACATCCTCTCCAGGGCTGGAGTGGATGGGCTTGTCCTTGATCAATATCAATCTTACGTCGAATTGATACCGATGCACCTTCGAATGCCTTTCGTCCAGGTGTCCAACGCTCTTCACGTCGATTACACCGGACGAACTCCGATCTGTTTCGTGGACTGGCCATACGAGAGCGGAGCTGATGCTGTGGCCAGAAATAGGGAAGGAGTCCGGCGCGCCAGAAAACTCCTCGAGCCCGTCACGGCAGTAGCCCAGGCTTACGCAAAACAGGTGGGGCTCTCCGTTGACTGGAATAATCCGCATTCGACTCTTTCTCCCCTTGCTTGGATTACCCAATGCCCGAGGGAATTTGACTTTGGTCGCGCTCCCGACTTTCCGCAATTCCAATACGCCGGGCCATTCCACGATGGTCGCGGCCGGATCGACTTAGATTTTCCCTGGCAGCAGCTTACCGGCGACCCGATCGTCTACGCTTCGATGGGCACGCTACAGAATGGATTGATAGACATTTTTCGTTCGATCACGCGAGCGGCGATTGGATTGAAGAAACTACAGTTCGTCCTTGCGGTTGGTGGCCAGCTCGATCCGAAACAGCTCGGAGACATCCCTGTTAATGTGGTAGTGGTGAGTCACGCGCCCCAAATCGAAGTCCTCAAGCGCAGTTCTCTGTGTGTCACTCACGCGGGATTGAACACTGCCCTTGAATCCCTTTCTTGCGGTGTGCCCATGCTCGCGCTACCCATAACCAACGATCAACCAGGTGTGGCAGCAAGGATAGCGAACAAAAAGGTGGGCGTTGTCATCTCCCCGGACCAGGCGTCGCCAGAGAATTTTGTTACAGCGATCAAACGGGTGCTTGGAGATTCAACGTTCCGGGACAACGTTCAAGGAGTGCAAGCAGCAATCCGCAGAGCGGACGGTCTTTCAACTGCCGCAGGTATTCTTGAAGCAGCATTTGAGCTGGAAGAGCGGCAGCAGGGGGCGGCCTAAGATCGCCCCTAATGCGCTCCGCATAGAGCGTGCGAAAACAATCCTTAAACCGTCGTGGATCGGCCGCCCCGCCTTGTCCGGCGCGGGCCACGTCATGGAGCCACCGGTTTTAAGTCGACGTCGAAGTCAGGCATTCAATGCCGCGTCACTTGCAGTAGAAGTGGCAATTGTGGTGCACTCTTGGTGCACTATAGACTGCAAATGAGGTGATTCGGCGCAAATGAGAGCACCGTAAATCATTCAAAACAAATGAAAGGGTGTGAGTACGAACAGGGCAGGATGAATTGGAAAACCGCCTTCTGTCGGTGAACATCGTGTGGCTGGCGAATTGTTACGGGAGAGCCGATTCTACCGGTAATCGCGCTGCGCAAGTGAACTGGCTCTCGCTTTCGGAACGCATCCGGTGGCAGTGAAACGATCGGATCCGCGAAACGCTCTGTACCAAGATCGCAAATACCGGATGATTTCATTCCAGGTGTTTTTAGAGGTTGACCGAATGCCGCAGTGAGCCCGAGTCTTCGAGAGAGTTAGGCAGCCATTGGGGTCTGATACAAGGATCGGCAGTGGGGCTGCCATCGAAACGAGCGGCGCGCTACATCTTCGGCATGCGGAACCACCTGCACGTCACTACCCGTCCCGACCTGTCGTAACTCAACGGTGTCTAAACTGTCGGTGGCTCGGAATCGCAAAAAGGTAAGAACGGAACGAAAACAATCTACATGAGGAAGCCGCGAGTAGTGGCGATGTTCACGGCGTGGGTGCGGTCAGAGGCTCCCAACTTGAGCATAATATTTTTCAGATGCGCCTTTACGGTTGCTTCCGAAATGGAAAGGTGCGAAGCGATTATCTTGTTGGCCGTGCCGCGGGCTACCTCTCGAAGTACCTCGATTTCTCGCTCACTGGAGATCATCTTCTGAGTAGTGCTCAGCGAGTTCAGCCGCGATTTTCTGAGGTATATACCTCCGCCCCGCAAAAACGGCGCGAATGGCTTGCAGCAGCTCTGTCCGAATCATGTCTTTCAGGATGTATCCAGTAGCGCCTGCTTTCAAAGCGCGGCGGGCCAGACATCCCCTTCGTACGTGGTCAGGACGATGATGCGAGCTTGTGGTTGTTCGTGCCGGATGGTCACGATGGCATCGATTCCGTTTAGGTCTGGCATTTGGAGGTCCATCAGTGTGAGAAGGTTGCCCGTCTGTACCGTCTCGACATAAGTACCAAACGGCGTCGGGGCGGAACTCGATGTGGAAGCGGGGCGCAAGGCGGCTCGCCTCGCAGCAAAGGATTTAGTTACATTACAGATGAAGGAGTGAATGGCTCGCACCCTGAGCGGGCGGCAGTCGTAGCGTTCAGAGGCCCAATCCTGTCAAGAGAACTTCGACCTGCCGCTCTATCCTCGGACGGTCGTAAGAAATCAAAGCTGCTCGGGACATTCCCTGTATATAGGCGCCTATAATCTGTGCGACAACCGCCGGCTCGAATTCCTTGGGTAGCTCTCCGGCTTCCTGGGCGGATCTCAACAGCTCGACAAAGCGGCCCCCTGAGGCCACGCCCTCGCCCACAATATAATCACGGATTTCCTTTTCATCGAGTACATCGCGAGACATACTGCCCGCCATAAGACATAATCCCGGCCGCTTGGGGTCGTCCATCTGATCAAGGACGGTCTTGAAAAGAGCTCGCACTCCCAGTTTTGCCGACGTTGGCGAGAACAAAGCAGTCTCGCCGACCTCGATACGATGTTCGCCACGATCACGCGGGAGTTCGGGCGCCTGGAGTGCCTGTTCGTAAATGCAGGTTACAGCGAGTTCCTGCCGTTCGAAGAGGTGACAGAGCAAAGCTTCGACATCGTCATAGCGCTCCAATTTGAAAGGGGCCTATTCACCATCCAAAAGGCCTTGCCGCTGCTCAGGCCGGGCTCGTCTGTCGTCATCAACGCGTCCGTTGGCGCGCGCAAAGGGTGGCCGACGACCTCGACCGTCTCGACCTGCAAGGCCGCGGTCGTCCATCTCGCGCAAATCCTCAGCGCCGAACTCGTCGGCCACGGGATTCGCGTGAATACTCTAAGCCCAGGCCCGACGGACACGGCGATGTTCGGTCGCTACGCGGGCGAAGAGCAGGGCGACGCGGTCAAGCGCGTCCTTGCAGCCAACAATCCCAGCAAGCGAATGGCCGATCCGTCGGAAATCGCGAAGCTGGCAGTTTATCTCGTGTCGGACAATTCCGCGTACGTCGTCGGAGCGGACTTCCTGATCGACGGCGGGGTCTCAGCCATTTCGCCCGTGGGCGCCTGAGCTTCGCTCTAGTGAGCCAGGGCCGTTCCCGTATCCGCTACAGGCAAGGGACGGCCCGCACCGCAAAGCCCCGCCACCCCAAGGACGGCACTCGCAGCTTCCCCCCAAAACGTTGGCATCGGCTTTCGACTAGGAAGACGGCTGACCGCGCAGTGGCCCGTATCCTTCAATTCGAACCCGACGCCGTCTTGGTCGACGATGCTGGCGGTCGCGGCGTGGTTAATCGCGTGTGCCGCTTGGTCATAGCGTCATTGGTGTTGGGCTCTAAGTCCGGTGACCTGTTTTCGGAAAGCGCGAGAAGGGCGCGGTACATGTCGCTCGGCTCCGGCAGGGACTAGGATGCGTTCCTTCTGGATCCGGACGACCATCAGCGTGGCTCAATGTCCGCTTCGGTCTCCGATTGCGACTGGAGTGCTGCGTCGCCGCGAAATGACGCGACGTGCCATAAGCCGACGTTTGGACGTGGCAGGCAGCTCGTTGGTGTCTGAGGCTATGCGCCTGATGCGGCTTACGGCACAGCTCCAGTCGATCACGCAGGCGCTCCGCTTTGAGGGGTTGACATCCGTCGACCATTTCACTAGATGTCGGTCATCATCTATCCGTCAATAGCTTTGCTGGATGGAAGTGAGAGCGAATGCAGGTACGCAAGGTAGTCACCGGCCACGACGCCAAGGGTCGCGCTGTTTTTGTGCGAGACGAGCAAGTCGATGGGATGCCCATCCCTGCCCTGGGAGAGCTCGCCTTCCTCTGGAATGCCGATGAGCCCGCAACCTACCCGAACGTGGGGAACAATCCGGGGGCGCCCGGTATTTTTCCGCCCGTAGGTGGCATCCGCTTCATCATGTCAACGTACTTGCCGGGCGGCGTGGTTGCACCAGAACCCACTCCCGAGATGCACATCGAGGATGGCGACGAACCCGGCCTTTCACAGGACCGACACGACGGATTTCGGGATCCTTCTCTCCGGCAACGTGGTTATCGAGCTCGACGATGGCGCGGAGGTGTCGCTGTATCCCGGCGATGTCGTGGTGCAGAACGGAACTCGCCACCGTTGGCGCGTGGTTGGGGACGTGCCGGCCACCCTGGCCGCTTTCATCATCGGAGCCCTCCGCCGTTAGGTTCCGGCCT
>CAVTMR010000011.1:0-282697 GCA_963735825.1 Candidatus Acidiferrales bacterium | reverse complement strand
AATTCTGTTTCGTTCAGGCCTTGTCCCTTGCAACGTGATCAAGCACACGGGAAGGCTGGAGGCGTCGAATTTCAGCACCACAGGCGGTAGCGTACCGGGAGGAAGACGGCGAAGATCGGCCATCGCCAGGTTGGCAATGTTGCTGAGAGCGGCGTTGGCATTGGTTCCCGGCTTGAAATACACCTTGATCAAGCTGACGCCCGTTAAAGAGCGAGACTCGATGTGATCGATATTGCTGCCGAGAGTAAAAAATCGCTCGAATGTATTGGTGATGTCCGCTTCGATTTGTTGCGGCGGCATGCCGGAATAAAATGTAGCCACCACCACGACCGGAATGTTGATTTGCGGGAACAAATCGACGGGCATGCGCGCCACCGTCGCAACGCCTACAACCGCCACAACCAGGCAGATCATGATGATGAAGTAGGGATAGGCGAGGGCAAACTTGGGCATTACTTGGCTCCTGGAGCCCCGGGTTGCCCGAGTTCAATTTCTTTCGGCGTGACCTTCATTCCGGCGCGAAATTCGTTGCGGCTGCCGATCACAACGCACTCGCCGTCGGAAAGTCCGGAAAGGACTTCAACGTGGGTGCTGCCCTGCAGGCCCAGGTGTACCTTGCGTTCTTCGAGCGACATCTGGCGCGTTCACAACCAGAACCGTCCCTTCCGATCCGTTGCGTCTCCACCGCTTCCAGGGGCACGGTCAGAACGTCCGTCTTTGCGGCCACCGCCGATCTTGGCTTCCACATACATTCCCGGTAAGCAGTTTGCCGTCGGGATTCTGGAAATCGATTTCGGTTTCCATCGTGCGGGTCTGCGGGTCGAGGGCGTCAGCAAAGCGGGAAACTTTGCCGACGGAATCCTGGTTCAATGCCTGCACGTGAACCTTGACGGGATCGCCTAGGCGAATCTGGCCGGCGATGGATTCGGGAATGGGCAGCACCAATCGCAGCACGGAAATTTGCGCAATGCGCACGACGGGAGCGGATTGAGTGCTGGAGGAAGTTCCCGCGGCAATCAACGATCCCGTGTCGGCGTAACGCACGGTGATGACGCCGGTAAACGGAGCGGTGATGCGGGTGTAATCAGAAAGGGCTTTGTACTGCTGCTGGGTGGCCACGGCGACGTCGAGCGCCTGCTCCGCGGCGCTGAGGGCCGCCTGAGCGCTGGAGACCTGCGCTTCGCCTTCCAGGTCTTTTGCGCGAGCGTCGTCCACTTCCTGTTGCGCGACGAGTCCGGCGCGCGAATCGGAGGCTTGCGTCAGTCGTTCCGCCATGGCGTGAGTGGCTTCGTGAGCGGACTTTGCGCGCTGCACGTCGCCTTGAGCGCGGCGAATCTCTTCCTTGGCGCGACGGACAGCGGCGTCGGCGCCGGAAAGTTCGGCGGCGAGTTCCGGAACCTCGAGGAGGGCGAGTGTTTGCCCTTCCTTCACGTGAGAGCCAACGTCGACATACATGGTCTTGATGTAGCCGGCCACCTTGGCGTGGAGATCGACTTCCTGAAAGGGCTTAAAGCCCCCCGCCAATGTCAGCGGAGTGCCTAAAGTGCCGTGCCCCACCTTGACGACAGCCGCCACGGGAGCGCCAACGTGCTCGGGATTATCGGCGCCATCGGCTTCGGTTTTCGCGTGGCGGAACAGTCCCCAGAAAACCAGCACTCCAGCAAGGGCCAGTGCCACGATCACCAGATATTTTTTGTTTGCCATACCTTTTTCCTGCCTATGCTTGGGCTCGATGGATTGTCCACCGGGACTATACCGAATGGGCTAAATATGGAACGCGCCCGACGAGCAAAGGGGCGACCGAAATCTCAGAGTACTTTTCGAGCCTGGGGTCGGAAAGAGCTACAGCGAAGGCGGGGGACGGAAACAAATGCTAGCGATCAGTTCCGGTTGTGGTGGCAGCGCTTGATCCAAGATGATCCTGGCAGCGTACTCGGTCTGCGCCCCCTGTACCACCGAGATTTTGGTGGCCAGTCTCTTCAACCGTTGCTGCGCGTTCCGCGTACTTGGCCTGGACCGGGGGATAATGCTGCATTTCCGACGAGCCGACCGTCGAGCGATGGCGTGCCAAGGAGGCATAAACCTGGCCGTCGGATTGAATCTTTAAAGAGAAGAAAGGGTTGTAGAGAATCGAGGCGATCAAGACCAGGCAGACACACACCCGCCAGACCGTACAGGCATCTCCCCGAGCGGAGCCGTTAGTCACTCGGATTCTCTCCATGGAATAAAGATAGATGAGATTCGGAATGGCCGTCAATAGGGTGCATCAAAGGTGGGCGCAAAAGGAGGGAGGAGAGGGGACCGGAGCCAGGGGTGCAACCGGTCCCCGTGGTAGGACTTGGAGTGAAGATTAAACGCGTTCAGTCTCGCACGAAGGGGTCACGCCTGAATGAAGGGCGGATGAATTGTCTGTAACGTCCGCCGAGCGCCGAACCACAACATCCTCCTGTTGTTGTTCGGGAAGAAGTGTGAGGCCCCGACCGTGGCGGACATCGAGTCCCCGCACCCAGAAAATGATGTCTTCGGCGATGTTGGTGGCATGGTCGGCGATGCGTTCGAGGTGGCGCGTCGCCAGCACAAACTGCAAGTCGGGCGTGACGCGACTGACGTCCTTGGTCATGCGCTGCAGCAAGTGCTCGAAGATGCGGTCACGATACTGATCGACGATATCGTCGCACTCCAGCACCTGCGCGGCCAGCTCGGCATTGCGAAAGATCAACGCGCCGAGGCTGCGGCTGACCATGGAGCGAACGGCTTCGGCCATGGGAGCGAGTTCCTCGGGAGTTTGCGCTTGCGGCATTTCGCGAAGAGAGATAACGCGTTCAGCGATGTTGACGGCGATATCGCCGATACGCTCGAGATCATTGGTGATTTTCAGAGCGGCAACGATGAGGCGAGTCTCGTCCTCGGTAAACGAACCACGGCGCAGAAGGCGGACGGCGTGCTCATCGATGACGATTTCCATTTCGTTGATGCGCGGCTCGAGCAGAAAAACTTCGCCGGGAAGGCTGGCGGTGCGTTCACTCTCAAATCTGACGATGGCGTCGAGGGCACGGTTCATGGCGCCTTCGACAAGCCGAGCCATGGAGATCAGGTAGTTGACCAACGTGTCGTACAGCACGACTTCCGTCAATCCCGTGGTGGTAGCCATTCACGCCTCCGCGGCGAGACAGTTGAAACGCCTTCGCACGCTAACAACAGTGTGGGCTGGGTATGTTACTGCTTGTTGACGAGCAGGTGAATAAGAGGCGAAGGGATGTGCGACGGATACCTATGAATTGGCCGGATATACGCGGCTGGCACGGCTGCCGGCAGCGGAGACGGCAGCGCGTGTCGCCGCGCGCTCCGGATCAAACACCGGGATAGAGAAATGGAATCGCGAGCCTTCGCCCACTTCGCTTTCCACCCAGATGCGTCCGCCATGAACTTCGATCAGGTGCTTGGCGATACTGAGGCCTAGCCCGGTGCCGCCCGCTTCCCGGGAACGGGCCGCATCGACGCGATAGAAACGCTCAAAGATGCGAGGCTGGTCTGATCGCGGGATGCCAATGCCGGTGTCTGCGACGGCGAAAATAACTTCATCATTTTTGGCTTCGGCGCTAAGGGCGATTTTTCCGCCTGGCAGGGTGTACTGGATGGCATTATCCAGTAAATTTTGCAGCACTTCCTGAAGGCGGCGGGAATCGCCAGCAATATCGGGGAGACGGCCGGGTAATTGTAGAGAAAGGGTGAGTCCTTTTTCGGCGGCGCGGCGTTGCGCGGTTTCGTAGCAGGATTCGACGAGCTGCGAAACGGCCAGGCGGCGGACCTCAAGCTCAAGGCGCTCCGCGTCCATCTCAGACAGGCGCAAAAGATCTTCAGTGAGGCGAGCGAGTCGGCGGGAATGCTCGAGGATGATGCCGAGAAAACGGTCGCGATTGTTGGGATCGTGGACGGCGCCCGCCAGGAGAGTTTCAGAGAAGCCCTGAATGGCAGTGAGCGGAGTCCGGAATTCGTGCGAGACGTTGGCGACAAAATCACGGCGGACGCGCTCGAGTTTGCGAAGTTCGGTAATGTCGTGCAGCACGATGACCGCACCGGAGGTTTCCCCGGCGCGAACGGAGGCCACCGTGGCGGCGAAATAATGCTGCCGAAGCGTGCCAGTGACAATCTCAGCCTCGACGCGCGGCTCGCCGGCGAGAACGCGGCGCACGGCTTCGATGAGTTCGGTTTGCCGAACAACCTCCAGTAGCGAGCTCCCGGAAACGGGCGGCACATCCAGATCGAGGATCTGAGCGAAGCCAGGGTTGGCGAATACGAGACGTTCGACGCCATTGACCACCGCGACGCCTTCCACCATGGAGCCGAGAATCGCGGAGGAAAGATTGCGCTCCTCCGTGAGAGTGCGGATCGTGCGATCGAGCCGTTGGGCCGTTTGATTCAAGGAAACGCCGAGAGATTCCAGAGTGTCGCCTTTGCCGTCTCCCGGCAAAGGCCGAAAATCTCCTTCCGCTACGCGCAGAGAGAACTCGCGCAGCCGCTCAATGCGATCGGTGTACGAGCGAGAGATCAGCAACGCAACCAAGCTGGCCAGCAGGAGAATAAGAAGGGACCACAGCCAGAGTCGCGTGCGGAAGGTGGCCAATTCCTGGTCGATACTTTCAACGGGCAAAGCCAGACGCAAAATAACGGGTGTACCGTCGGGGAAATTCTCGCGCACAGCGTAATAAACAAGCGGGTGCTTGACCGAAACACTGTAGCGCGTGGATTGGCCCTCGCCGTTCTGCAAAGCCTGGAGCACTTCGGGGCGGCCGGCATGGGTCTCCATGGTCTGCGTTTCCGATTCTGAATCCGCCAACACTGTACCGTCGGAAGAAATCAAGCTGACGCGGACGCCGTTGGCAGCCGCGTTTTTCGTCCAGGTGTTCAGAGCAGAAATATCCGGCGGTGTTTGCGGAGCGCCGGCCGGTAAAGGATCCCGGCGGAGTACGGTGGCGAGTGCCTTCAGTTCCTGAAAACCGTGGGTCTCGTAACTACTGCGAAGCGTGCGCTCGGCAAGGAAATCCACTGCGAGCAAAACGCTCAGCAGCAGCGCCAGGAAGGTCAGCGCGAGTTTCCAAAAGAATTTAGGCCGCACGAGTTTCGAAAAGATAACCGGCGCCGCGCACGGTCTTCAAGTGCAGGGGATTTTCCGGGTCGGATTCGATTTTTTCGCGCAAGCGGCGGACGTAAACATCGACGCTGCGCGGAGTGACGAACCGATCCGTGCCCCACACGGCGTCAAGTAACTGATCCCGGGTGAAGACGCGGTTAGGGCGCGAAGCCAGGTAATAGAGTAAACGAAATTCGAGGGTGCTCAGAGGCACGGGCTTCCCCGCATGGCTGACACGGTAAGAAGCAGGATCGATGGCCAGGCGGCCGATTTCCAGGACGCGCGGAGCATCGGCGGGAGGCTCGGCGCGGCGAATCAGAGCCTTGACGCGGGCAATCAGTTCACGCGGACTGAAGGGCTTGGTGACGTAATCATCGGCGCCCATTTCCAAGCCAACCACGCGGTCGGCTTCATCGCCGCGAGCCGTGAGCATCAGGATGGGCAGGCGATTCAGGGATTCGTCCTTGCGGATTTCGCGGCAAATGTCCAGGCCGGAAAGCTTCGGGAGCATCAGATCGAGCAGCAGCAGATCGGGAGGAGACTTCTTCAGAGTGGAGAGGCCGCTGGCGCCATCGAGGGCGGCGCTGATTTGAAAACCTTCATTTGCAAGGTTGTACCGGACGAGCTCGACGATGTCGCGATCGTCTTCAATGATCAGGATGCGCTTCATGTACCGCTCTCGAACCGCTGATCGCATCGGTAGGAGTCTACCGTAGACCGCCGCATCGCGGTAGGCATGGATTTGATTGAACCCCCAGGGAATTAGCTGAATCGGGAATATTCTGACAGCGGAGGCAGCCGATGTGGTGAGCAGGAGATGACAAGAATATGAATGAACTGTAAACGCGCTAACGAACGGATTGAGCGGGGGTTAACACGGCATTCATATTTAACCAGGCGGAATGTCACGTGGCAGCCGCCTGCAGCAGCGGCGTGGGGCCAGCGATGTTCTTGATGAGTTCCGGAGGGAAACTGTGGCGCTGTTGCAGGTATTCCGGGGAATTATAAGAGAGCCAGACTTTGCCGCCGGCGTCTTGCCAAATGAGGGCCTTTAGTGGCAGGTCGATCGCCATTGTCGGGGAAGCGAGCATCAGCGGCGTGCCGCCTTTGGGGCTGCCGAAGATCAGAAGTTGCGTTGGAGGCATGTGCAAACCAGCTTTTTCGGCCTCACCGCTGTGATCGACGCGGCAAAAAATAGTGATGCCGTGTGCGAGGAGACTCGCCTCCAGCCGCTTGGCAGTTTCGGTGACGGAATAGGAACTGTTGACATGGATCAGGCCGCTGTCAGGAGCAGGAACGGGAGTCATCGGTGTTCTCCTCAGCAACAGAAGATGCGAAAGAAGGTAGCAAGGTTATAGGTGACTCGTGAGCCGTGATTAGCGATTCGTGGCGGCGCAGACACTACGTTCCCGAACAGGGTTTGTGTCTTCAATGTAGCGCTCGCTTTTATGCGAGCCCGGCGTTGCGATGTGAGCGTCTTTCACAGCTGCCATGAAAGCCAGCGCTCCAGGAAGGAATGAAGAGGAAGACCCGAGAACCCTACACGTGTGGGCGCCCAATCAGGAGTTGGGGGTAGTGGCGAAGGCCAGGGTTAGCAGAGTCTTCTGTTCGAGTTCGTGAGCTTTGGAGGAGCCGGTGGCCGGGCTGGCACTGGCGGAACGTCTCACCGTGCGCACGCGAATGTTTTTGTCCTTGGCGATGCGTTCCAGGCGCGGAAGCACGTAGAAGAGCGCGCCCATGTTGGCGGGTTCTTCCTGTACCCAGACGATTTCGCGAACATTGGGATGCGCATCGATAGCCCCTGCGATCTCGGTTTTGGGCAGCGGGTAAAGCTGATCGAGGAAAAAGATCGCTGTGGAGGTGTCCTTGCGGCGACGGCGTTCCGCGCGGAGTTCGTGGCCGACTTTGCCGCTGGCGATCAGGATGCTTTGCGCATCGGTGACTTCTCGATCGGAAACCAGAGTGAGAAAGCGCGGCCGCTCGAATTCTTCAAGGGTGGAAGAGGCGTCGGGATGCCGCAGCATGCTCTTCGGCGTAAAGACGATCAGAGGTTTGCGCCACAGGCGCCGGGCCTGACGGCGCAACAGGTGGAAATATTGCGCGGCGCTGGAAGGCTGGCAAATGTTCAGGTTGCCTTCGGCCGCGAGCTGCATGAAGCGCTCGATGCGCGCGCTGGAATGCTCCGGGCCCTGGCCTTCGTAGCCGTGGGGAAGAAGCAGGACGAGGCCAGTCGGAAGGCCCCACTTGTCTTCACTGGCGCTGATGAACTGGTCGATGATGATCTGCGCGCCGTTGACGAAATCGCCGAATTGAGCTTCCCAGAGAACCAGGCCTTCAGGATAGTCGCGCGAAAAGCCGTATTCGAAACCGAGGCAAGCCGCCTCGGAAAGCGAAGAGTTATGAATCTCGCAGAACGCTTGCGACGCAGAAAGATGCGCCAGCGGGAGATACTCCTGCTCGGTCTGCGTGTCGACCAAAATCGCGTGGCGCTGGTTGAACGTGCCGCGCTGCGAATCCTGTCCCGTAAGGCGCACGGGATTCCCTTCCAGAACCAGCGAGCCAAAAGCGAGAAGTTCGGCAAAACCGTAATCCACCGGACGCCCGCCGTGGCCCATTTCGCCACGCTGTTCCAGCAATTTCACAATTTTGGGATGCACGTGGAAGCCCGCGGGCGGACGAATCAGTCCATCGGTGATTTCAGCGAGCTTCTCGCGAGGGAGCCCGGTATCGACTTCGAACGCGGGATTGTATTTGCCGTAGTTGTACGGCACCCAGTAATCCGGCAATTTGCGAAGCCGCGGAATCTTTGTGAGCTTCCCTGCTTTGCGCTGGGCTTCTTCGTATTCCTTGCGAATGGTGGCGGCGATTGGCTCGGCATCGATGCCGGTGTGCTCAGCATAGATTTTCCAGAGTTGCGGATGCGACTTGATGCGCTCGTAAAGGCGAGGCTGCGTGATGGTGGGATCGTCCACTTCGCTGTGGCCGTGGCGACGGTAACCGATCAGATCGATGACCACGTCGGAATTGAAATGCGCGCGATATTCCGCGGCGAGGCGGCCGATGCGCACCACCGCGTCAGGATCTTCTGCGTTGACGTGAAAAATGGGAATGCTCTGGCGGCGCGAGATGCTGGAGGCGAAACGCGACGAGTGTTCCTGGGTCGGGCGAGTGGTGAAGCCGATGAGATTGTTGACGATGATATGGACCGTGCCGCCGACGGAATAAGCAGCAAGATCCGCAAGATTGAGCGTTTCGGCGAGCACGCCCTGCCCAGCATAGGCCGCGTCGCCATGCATAACGATGGACCAAACCTTGTTGAGGACGGCTTGAGAGTGATCGATTTGCGCGCCTTGGACGCCATGGCGGGTTTGCTTGGCGCGCGCGCGTCCCATCGCTACCGGATCGACTGCTTCCAAGTGGCTGGGATTGGAAACGAGGTGCACGTTCAATTGCTTGCCGGCGGCAGTGGTGTACATGCCGGTGGCGCCAACGTGATACTTCACGTCGCCCGCGCCCAGTACGCTGCGCGGGTCGACATCTTCGAAGCCCGCGACAACTTCATGCGCCGGTTTGCAGGCGATGTGCGTCATGACGTTCAAGCGGCCGCGGTGGCTCATGGCCATGATCGAATCGATGCCGCCGCGTTCACCCGCTACGTCGAGAATGGCATCGAGCAGCGGAATGAGCGAGGTGTTGCCCTCAAGCGAAAAGCGTTTGCTGCCCAGATAGCGGCTCTGCAGAACTTGCTCGAAAAGATCGGCACGAATCAGGCGCTCAAGAACTTTTGCCTGGCTGACCTCGAACTCCGGGCCTTCCATGCGCTCAGCGATCCAGTGGCGCCGCTCCGGCTCGGGGAGATGATTGATTTCCACGCCGACCGTGCCGCAATAGTAGCGGCGCGCTTCCTCGGCGAATTCGCCGGAGAGGCCTTCGAGGTCAGGGAACTTCAGGGGCGCGAAGAAGCCGAGGGGGTCGAGGGTGGCCTCGTAAAAGCCCCAGCGTCGGAAAAGATCGAAAATACGTTCGCGCTCGCCGTGATTGCTGCCGTTGGGCGAAGCGGGTTTCTTCGTGGGTTTGGATAGCTTGTCGGGAGCGATGGTCACGCGGTTAGCCATAGGTCGGTTCTACAGACTTTCTATTTTGCCATAAGAGGCAGGCAGGGCCGAATAGGGGGATTTGTTGCCCGGTGGACCAGGCTGCAACGGTCTGGTTATGGCGCTTGCCACGACTTTCTTAGGTGGCCGATTCGCCACCGATGCTCAGAGGGCTGCGGAAGAAACACACTCCACGCGACGCGCGCACCGTAATGGCGCGTCACATCATCCTCAAGTACCGACTCGTGAACGGACTTGCGACACCCCCGCCAGACACAATCAAAAGGTGCAAGGAGGTTTGGACTACAGATGAATGGAATCAGTTCCGCAAGCAGACGGAAAGTCGGAACCACAAACTCATTGTCTGCTTTTCTCTGGGCATTGGGGCATATTCCCGAAATGCTGCCGTACCATCAGCAAGCTGACCCTAAGCTGACAAACAAACTGCCAAGTGAGTCCGTCGAATTGCTAATGAACAAGGCGACCCTCCGCTCCGGCGAATGAATAGAGAATTTTTGCCACGAACGTCCATCGCCGGTGGAGCGCCACCGTGCCCGCGATTGGCTTTGTGGATTGGCTCCCGGCAATCGCTGGGCAGAAACCCCTACGGATACGTAAATCCCAAGAAACAAATCGATTGGAAGACTCACGGCGGGACCAACTTCGTCCCGCATCCTTCCTGCGAGTAGGCCGAAGGTATGGCTACAAGGAGCGGACTAGATCTTGGAGGTGGGCGGCGATTTCGGCTGGTGGCCTGTTGGACGGGAAGGTCACCGGGGCGCCGATGTGGACGGTGACTTCGCCGGGGTGGGCGAGGCGGCGGTGCTCTTTCTGCATGCGCCACAGGCCGTCGACGCGCATGGGAACCACGGGAATGTTGAGATTTTGCGCGAGCAGGCCGATGCCGTGTTGGAACGGGGTCATCTCCGGAGTGTCGCGCATGTTGATATCGCCTTCCGGAAAAACCAGGATGCTGTAGCCGCGATCGACGGATTCACCGGCAAAACGAAAACTTTCGCGGAAGCCGGAAAAACGGGGGAGCGGAAAAACGTTGAAGAGCGAGACAACCGAAAAATATTTGAACCTCCACAGGAAACGTTTGGCGAAAGACCATTTGTGAGGCGGGTGGCGGAATGACTGCAGCTCCTCGCCGCCCATCGCCGCGGCGAGACGATGACGAAAGCGCGGGGGGAGAGCAACAAGAACGAGTCCAATATCGGCGCGGCGGGTAACGTGATTGGCGACAAAGATGAAGGGGCCTTTCAGATTGGCGAGGTGTTCGCGACCCACGATGCGCGCGTGCGCCAGCAGTAACGTGGCGGGCCAGGTGAGCGCGTAATAGACGGCGATGCGGATCAGGCGGACGGGAAGAGTTTGCTGCCAGCGAGTATAGACGAAGTCAGAGCCGCGGGCGGAGGGTTGGGCGATGAGGCGCTGGAGGTCGGCGGTGGACTTCGCGTCGGCGAATTGCGTTTCGTTGAGTTCGATGTTGTAGCGGTGCTCGAGCGTGGAGAGGAGTTCGACGCGGTCGAGCGAGGACATGGAAGACAGATCGGCGGTGGATGGTAAAGCGGAAGAGAGATCCCTCGCTTCGCTCGGGATGACAGCGCCTTTGGCAGGACCAAGGAATCCAGGGGCGCGGGAGGCGAGGACGGAAAGACGCGGCTTTCCGGTGGGAGTGCGCGGGAAGTCATGGTCGGGCCAGATGAGAAAGCGGCGGATGCGCTGGTATTCGGCGAGGGAGGAGTTGGCGGCGTCAATGGCCACCCGGGCGGATACATCGAGAGACGCCTGTTCCATCGATGGTGATGGCGCTGCAGTGTTGCCGCGATTCCTCGCTACGCTCGGAATGACAGCCCCATTCTCCGTAGCAGGTGATTGAACGCGGGCGGATGGTCGCATGAGCAGGATGGCGAGGGGTTCGGCGTTGGCAGCGGAGTCCAGCGGGATGACAACGGCGTCGCGGATGGCAGGCTGGCGGCGGAGGGCCGCTTCGAGGTCTTGGGGATAAACGTTGAGTCCGGCGGGCGTGACGATGACATTTTTCTTTCGGCCGCGAAAGCGCAAATTCCCTTCTGCGTCGAGTTCGCCGAGATCGCCGGTGCCGAGCCAGCCATCGTTTTCCGCCATGCGTGATTGGAAAGTGCCTTTTTCAAAATAGCCGGAAGAAACATTCTCGCCTCGAACGAGAATTTCGCCGTCGGGTGCGAGGCGGAATTCCTTGCCGGGCAGGATTTTGCCAACGGTCCCCTCCGCAGCGCTGAACGGATGATTCAGGCTGATCAGCGACGCGGTCTCTGTCATGCCGTAACCTTGTACGACGGCGTAGCCGATCAGTTTGAAGAACTCCTCCGTCTGCGAAGAAAGAGCGGCGCCCCCTGAAATGAAAGCCCAGAACTTCCAGCCGAGCTGGCGATGGATTCGGCGGAAGCGCCAGGCGCGGATGTAGAAGTTTTCCTTGGCATAAGCGGCCGCAGTGGCATTGAACCATGGTCGCCAGCCACGGGCGTCGATGTCCTGCTCCATGGCATTTCGCAACGCATCGAGCATGCGGGGAACGGCGATCACGATCGTAGCGCGCTCGCGCCGGATGGTGCGCAGAATGTCCCTGGGATGCGGAGAGTTTTCCAACACGACGGTGGCGCCCAGCAGCGGCGGCACGAACACGGACACGAATTGGCCAAAAACATGGCTGAGAGGAACAAGCGAGACAAATCCCAACGGATGAAACCATTTTTCGCGCTTGCCATATTCCTGGATGCCAGTTTCGATTGGCTCCAGGTTCGCCAGAAAATTGCCATGGGTCAGAACTACGCCGCGCGGCTCGCTGGTGGTGCCGGAAGTGAAGAGAATCTCAGCAACATCAGTTCGCGAAGCTTGCTCACCAGGAGCGGGGACTGAATCCGCGAGAGGCGGGGACGATGTCATGGCAGCTTCCCAATCGTTGTAGACGAGAGCAGGCGGCCCGCTCGGCAGAATCGGTTGCGACGCGTCGCGAAGGATCACTTTCACCTGCGCTTCACGAACGATACGCTGAACGAACTCGAGATTCGCGGACGCATCCATCGGGACAGCCACGGCTCCGCGAAGCAGAATGGCCCAGAAGCCGGCGATCCACGCGGACGAGTTCGGTCCCCAGAGAAGAACGCGATCGCCGGAGCCAACACCGTGACCGGCAAGCATCCGAGCCCATGACAATGCATTCGAACGCAGCTCCGCATAGGTCAGGGATTCCCGGCGGTAGCCGCGTGTCTCGACGACAGCGGGACCTTTGGCAAATCGCCCAAACGAGTTGAGCAGCGAGAGCAGGTTGGGGCGGGGCATGATTAAGGGCGCTCCAGAGCGGGCGGGTTCATGATACGCCGGATGGATTGGTAAAGGAGGAGTGCCATTTAATCGATGGGAAGCACGTCGGGTGCCACCTAAGCGCCTTTCACTGCATCACAATGGAGGCATGATGGAAAGGACCGTAGAATCTTAGGGTGACGCGAGGAGGGGCTTCTCAGGTAAACTAGAAGCTTAAGGGCTGGGGGAGCAAGCGCTAGAATCTTTCGAACAGCCCGTGTTCGGCGGCGTGTTTTGCAGCGAATCGACGTGCGGCGCGGCATCAGTCGCGACCGGCACAACTGGGGAAGGAATGCCCGTACCAATTTCACAAGCGTGGACGGTGGCGAGTTACGTCCTGAAGCAGAAAATTAAGGGACGCAAGCAGTATCCACTGGTGTTGATGCTCGAGCCGCTCTACCGCTGCAACCTAGCCTGCGCAGGCTGCGGGAAGATTCAGTATCCGGCGCACGTGCTGAAGCAGGAACTTTCGCCCGAAGAGTGTTTCAAGGCCGTGGAGGAATGCGGCACGCCGATGGTATCGATTCCGGGCGGCGAGCCGCTGATGCACTCGCAGATCGACAAGATTGTCGAAGGCCTCGTGGCGCGGAAGAAATACATCTACCTATGCACCAACGCGCTGCTGCTGAAAGAAAAGCTGCACCTGTTCAAGCCCAGCAAATACCTGACATTTTCCGTGCATCTAGATGGGCAAAAGGAACACCACGATTTCTCGGTCTGCCGCGAGGGCGGCTACGAACTGGCCGTCGAAGGCGTGAAAGAGGCGTTGAAGCGGGGATTTCGCGTTACCACGAACACCACACTGTTTGACGGCGCCGATCCCAAGAGCGTGCGAGCTTTCTTTGACGAGATGATGGCACTCGGCGTGGAAGGCATGATGCTTTCCCCGGGCTATTCTTACGACAAGGCGCCAGACCAAAAGCATTTCCTGGGGCGTGCGCGGACGCGGCGCTTGTTCCGCGCGATCCTGGCAAACCGCAAGCCCACCTGGCAATTCAATCAATCGATGCTGTTCCTCGAATTCCTGATGGGCAAGCGCGATTTCAAGTGCACGCCGTGGGGCATGCCGACTTACTCCATATTTGGCTGGCAGAAACCTTGTTACCTGCTGCAAGACGGCTACACCGACTCGTTTGCAGAACTGATGTCGACCACGGAGTGGGGTAATTACGGCACGGAATCGGGCAATCCAAAGTGCGCAAATTGCATGGTACACAGTGGCTATGAAGCCTCCGGAGTGGACTACACGTTCAGTTCGCTGAACGGCTTGTGGGCTGCGGCAAAAGCCACGCTGTTCACGCGCAACCAGGACGACGAGGCTTTGCTGATGTTGAACGAGCCCGCCGCGCCAGTGCACTCTTACAACCCGCTGGTGCAGATCGACTCGAAATCCTCCAAGTTGGAAGAGACTCGAGCATGACGGGACCGCGCCACGCCGACCGCCCAGAGCACACAGTAAATCCCGATGAGCTGGAAGTAGCGCCCGGGTTCGTACACGAGACGCTGCAAGGGTGGATTCCGGAGCTTGCCAGCGAGGATGAACTGCGCGAGGCCCTGGAGAAAGCCTTCGATTACCGCGGCGACGTGACTATAACGCGCAAAGACGGGTCCAAATTCGAGGGCTACATCTTCGACCGCGTCAGCGGCACGACGTTGGCCAGCTCTTATGTGCGCATCCTGCCAAAAGACTCCAATCAGCGACTGAAGATCGCCTATGCCGACATTGCGGCACTCGCCTTTTCGGGGCGCGACACGGCCGCAGGCAAGAGTTGGGAAGCGTGGGTCAAGAAGTATTGGGACAAGAAGCAAACGGGTGGGGGGAATCTGAGCTTGCAGCCTGAATCCCTGGAAGAGTAGTGGATTTCGGGTATTAAAAGCAGTTAATGCCCAAAAGCCGCAGTAATTCCCATAAATCCAATAAGTTACAATTTATCGTAGCAGGGAGACCTGTGCGCACTCTCGGGTGGACAATAAGCCCTTTCTTGTGATAGTGTTAGGTATAGCGTTTGTTGCTCTTGTATTACCTTTTGACTCGTTCAGGGGGCTGCGAGAACAAACTCGCGGCCCTTTTTTTCGGGCTAGAGGCAGTCGGAACGCCCGGGAAACCGGGGGACCGAACCAAGAGAGGCAAAGCAATTCAATATCGAGGTTTAGCAGTGAAGGAACAAGGAACAGTTAAGTGGTTCAATGCTTCGAAGGGTTACGGGTTCATCCAACGTCAGACGGGAGAAGATGTGTTCGTGCACTTCTCCGCAATTCAGCAAGAGGGCTATAAGTCGCTGAATGAAGGTCAAGCGGTGGAGTTTGAAGTCAAGAAGGGCCCGAAAGGCCTTCAGGCGGAGAACGTCACAAGCCTCTAGCCTGTGCATTGGAGAGGTCCCCGAGGGGTCGGGGGCCTCTCACTTTCAGAAAGAAGACGAATTTAAGACCAGAAGCGAGCCGTTGTTAAGGAGGAAGTTGTGCAAGTAATGCAGGAAGGCCAAACCATCAAGCATGAGATTTTCGGGATGGGGATCGTACTCTCCTCGGATCCCGAGCGTACCTCGGTCGATTTCGACGATCATGGTTCCAAGTTGTTCGTGACCAGTCTATTGTCCGCCGAAATCATTGGCGAAGCGCCCGCAACCCCGCCGAAAACGAAGCGCCGCCGCAAGGCATCTGCCGCAGCAAAGGCCAACAAGAAGGCCGCTGCCGCCGCTGCCCGTTCGTAATTTCGTAGTACTCCCGCCTAAGTAAGTCACTCCGAGCGCCTGAGAGGGCGTCGGGGTGTATCTGCTGGCCCGTTTTTCGCGCAGTGTTCCACAGGGAACGTGAGCACAATTCTGTCTGGTGCCGGCAGACGATAGCTATGATCGGGCGAAGACCGAAGCACGCTCTGAAAAGTTGATGACACAGAAGGTGTTTGCGCTCGTTTTTTCTTGTGAACCCGCCCACGGCCGTGAAGTATGAGGCCGCTGGCGGAAAAGTACCAGATTCCTCCCAGAGGCTATACGCCGCTGCGCCACTGGGTAATCACGTGCGCGCTTCCTACTTCGACGAAACGCGCGAGCAGGTGGACGGGCTGCTGAAAACCTTGCATTACCGCAAGATTGCAGTGATCTACCCGGACGATGCATTTGGGGAAGCGGTGCTGCAAGGCGTGGAAACCGCGCTAAAGGCGAATGGCGCGGCCGGTGGAAACGGCTTTATATGTGCGGCAGTCAAACGATTCGTCTTCCGCGATCGCGAAAGTGAACGCCGCCAACCCGGCGCGGTGGTTGCAGTTGGGCCGTCGAACACCGCCGCACCCATCTTGTGGTCCGCGCACGCCAAAGGATGGACGCCGCTATTTGTAACCGTATCGTTCGTCGGAACGGATGAACTGATCCTGCAAAGCAGCTGCCGACGCGGAGGGAGCGGTGATCACCCAGATCGTGCCGCCCTACTTTTTGATGGACCTGAAAACTGTGGCGTATCGCCGCTCGCTGTCGGAGTACATGTCCAGTTCCAAGCCGAATTTCTTCAGCCTGGAAGGGTTCGTTGACGCGACGGTGATAGTGGAGGGGCTGAAGAAAACAGGCAAGGAGCTAACGCGAGAGGGGCTGATTCGAGGGATTGAATCCATCCACGACTTCGATATCGGTCTGGGAACGGAACTGAAGCTGGGCTATTCAGCCAAAGACCACAAGGGATTCGATCACGTAATTCCAACGGTGATTCGAGGTGGCCGAGCGGTGCCGTTCACGGACTGGTTGGTCGCTCGACCGCAGTGAAGCCACATAAAACGGAAATGTCAGCGGATCGCGGATTCTGCTTGATCGAAGGCGTGGTAGGAAGAGCGGACCAGCGGGCCGGACTCCACGTGCTTGAAGCCCATCTGTTCGCCCAGCCGCTTGAACTCGGCGAACTCGTTCGGGTGAACGAACCGGACGACCGGGAGATGATCGCGCGTCGGCTGCAGGTATTGGCCAAGAGTAAGGATGTCTGTGCCCTGCGCGGCGAGATCCTGCATGGTGGAAAGAACTTCGTCTTTTTGTTCACCGAGACCGAGCATCATTCCTGTTTTCGTCGGGACGTCGGGATGAGTCTGTTTGGATCGGCGAAGTAGTTCCAGCGAGCGCTCGTAAAGCGCGCCTTTGCGCACCTGGCGATAGAGACGCGGCACGGTTTCGGTGTTGTGATTCAGGATGTCGGGCTTTACCGCGAGGACGACATCAAGAGCGTTCCAATCACCGCGGAAATCCGGGATCAGCACTTCCACCTTGCAGCCGGGAAGGCGGTTACGGATTTCCTGAATGGTGCGGGCAAAGATACGCGCGCCGCCATCGGGCTGGTCGTCGCGATTTACGCTGGTGACCACGGCGTAGCGCAGTCCCATGCGGGCAGCTGCTTCCGCGACACGAACGGGCTCGTCCTCATCCGGAGGACCGACCGGCTTGCCGGAAGGCACGGCGCAAAAACCACAGGCACGGGTACAAATATCCCCAAGAATCATGAAGGTGGCGGTGCCGTGTTCCCAGCACTCGCCCATGTTGGGGCAGCGCGCGGATTCGCACACGGTGTGAAGATCGAGCGTCCGCATGATGCGCTTCAGGTCGTGATAGCGCTCACCGCCGAAGAACTTCACGCGCAGCCAGTCTGGACGCGGATGGGTGTCCGGTGCAGGCGCGGGTGGCATGATGCCGTGCGCGATGATGTTAAAGGGCGAGGCCATGGATTGGATCCGAACTCCGTATTTTACGCGGATTGGGGGCAAGTGTCCAAAATGGGGTAGGCAGACGTTCTTCTCATATATTTAGATCCTTCGAGGATTCCTCAATGGACACCAACTGATCCGTACGTATGGGACATAGAGTAGAGATACTCTAAGGTGAGCACGCCGCCAGAAGATCCGAAGAGTCTAGTTAAGTTAGGCCGTTTCGGGAGGGAACATCGTGACGGCCGGCATTCTGCAACCCTTTCCCGCTGACCAGTCTCTTCCCAAAGAAAAGATCACCTCTCTCGACTCTCGATACACTGCCGTCATTCAGGCTCTGGATGATCTCTTCGATGCTGTCGGCCTCAAAGCCGCCTAAAAAACACAGCGCACTATGAGAACAAAATTCTCGTTTGGGGCCCTATAACGGAACTAAGCTGCTTCCGGCAATGCGTCAATTCGGTCAAGCATGTGTGTGGCGCCCGCGCAGGTAAAAGAGCGAAATGACACCGAGAAAAACTGAAAATGCCGGGACCGACCACTGTAATCCGTTCACGAAGAAGGTTGTAACCGAGATTGCGAGGAGCAGCAGAATGCCGACAATCGTAAAAAGCGGGTGTACCCACAAACGCATGGGTAAGCTCGATAGCCGCTCGCTCGTGATGGCACGACGAAAACGAAGATGTGTATTGAGAATCACAAGCCATACGAAAAGCATACCGGCAACGGCAACTCCATAAAGCATGAGAAAAGCGTTCTTTGGAGCGAAGATGGCTAACAGAATGGCTGCTACGATTCCAGCGGTGGATGCCAGCAGGGCGCGATGCGGTACTCCGTTGCGGCTCACCTTGCCCATCCATTCCGGAGCATACCCTCCGCTTCCCAAAGAGAAGAGCATTCTGGTGGAGAGGTAAAGGTTGGTATTCATGCTGGAAAGTGCCGCGGTGAGCACGACGAAGTTCATGATCGCCGCAGCGAACGGTATGTGCGCCGCAGCGAATGCGGTCACGAAAGGGCTGCCAGAAAGGGCTGACGAGCCGGTAGCTTGATTCCAGGGAACCATCGTCACCATCACCGCAATGGCGAGTACATAGAACAAAATGAGCCGCCATACAATACTGCGCATCGCGCGAGGAATGGTAACCTCAGGATTCTCGGCTTCTCCCGCGGTGACCGCAATTATTTCCACTCCCATGTAGCTGGTCACCGTTATGGTTAGCGAAAGCCATACCCCCTTCCATCCTTGCGGGAAAAATCCTCCGTGGCGCGTTAGATTGGCCACCCCCATCGCGCTCCTGGAACCGGCGCCAAGGATCAAAGACAGTCCGACAATGATGAAAGCGATGATGGCGCCCACCTTGACGATCGCGAACCAATATTCAAACTCCCCCAGGTGGTTGACCTTCATGGAATTCACCGCCACCAGCGCGACAGAGAGCAATACCACCCACATCCATTGCGGAACGTTCGGAAACCAAAGAGAAATATAGATGCCGGCGGCGGTAACTTCCGCACCTATAGCAATGATCTGCGCAACTCCGTAGGTGGCGCGAACCGAAAAGCCTGCCCATGGATTGAGGTAATTTTCTGCGTAAACTCCAAATGCGCCGGCAACGGGATGCACGACGGCCATCTCCGCCAGCACATAGGACATGATCAGGGCGATGCCTGCTCCGAGAAGATAGGAAAGAATGACGGCAGGACCGGCGAGGCGAATGCTTACGCTGCTTCCCAGGAATAACCCAACACCGATGGCACCGCCAATGGCCATCATGGTGAGTTGCCTTTGACTCAAGCGGCGCCGCAAACCCTCTGCTTCAGGGATTCGAGGTGGTTCTCCGGAGAGCGTCGATGATTCAGGCACTCGTTATCTCAGCTAAAGCGCTACCGAACCGGCGCACCTCTTCTATCGTGTTGTAGTGAACCAAGGATGCCCTGACCGCGCCCGTCTCTAGGGCGAGACCCAATCGCTTCATTAGTCGCGGCGTATACATGTGGCCGTCACGCACGCCGATATTGCTGTTCGCGAACTCTTCGGTGACTCTTGCTGGAGATATGTTCGGCAAATTGAAACATAGCGTCGGGACTCGTTCATGGAGCCGGTTCTTGTCCGTCACGCCATAGATGACAGCGCCGCAATCGTTCAGCACGCGAAGCATTTCGAGTGAGAGAGATTCTTCATAGGCGCGTATTGCGTTTAGCGCGCGGCGCAAGGCGGCCCGCCTGGATTCCGGCTTTTCTTTTACCTCATTTACGTCTTTGCCCACGGTTTCCAGGTAGCGCACTGCGGCGTCCATCCCGGCCACATTCTCATAAATGAAAGTACCTGCTTCAATCTTCCCGGGGGGTTCGTCAGGGATGAAATCCTCACGGAAGGTTGGGAGTCGTTGGAGCAGTTCGCGGCGACCCCAAAGGAATCCCATGTGCGGCGCGAAGATCTTGTAACCCGAGCATACGAGATAGTCGCAGCCGAAGGCCTGCACGTCGATCGATCCGTGCGGGCTATAATGAACACAATCGAGGAACACTTCGGCGCCCGCTGCGTGCGCTACCCTGGCTGCCGCAGCGACATCCACGATTGAACCGAGGGCATTCGAAGCAACCGTGCAAGCGACCAGGCGGGTTGTCGAGGACACCAGTGGGGCCAAGTCGTCCACGTGCAGATTGCCGTCCTCCCTGACTTTCCACCAAAGAATTTTCGCTCCGAGTTGTTCCAATGCCAGCCAAGTGGCGATGTTCGCTTCGTGATCTAAGTCAGTTACCACGATCTCTCTTCGCTTACCCAGCGTTTGCCCGATTGCCAAACTGACCAGGCGAATGAAAGAAGTGGCGTTCATGCCAAAAGCGATTTCGCTCGCATCGTATGCATTCACCAAATCCGCCACACTTTGCCGCGCGCGCAAAATCGCATCGTCCACTTCGCGGCTTTTCGCGTAACGTCCCCCGCGCTGTACATTGCATTCGAGGAGATGGTGATTTACCGCGTCCAATACAACTTGCGGAACCTGTGCGCCGGCGGCGTTGTCGAAAAAGACGAATTGCTTCGGCCGCGTAAGTGCGGGGAAGGCAACGCGAACCGTTTCAACAGGGAAGCGTGTACTCGGTGCGGACGGGACTTCGGGGTTGAGAACCCTTTGGGACTTGGCCTCCAAAACCTTTGCTCCTGGTACGGCTGAAATTCCGCGGTGAAAGTCTGGCACTGGGAACAGCGCCAAACCTATACCGCCTGCCAGTGCTCGTCAAGACTGCATTCCCGCCTTTCCGTGGTCGGCGTTGGTCTCTCCGTTTCCGCAGCTAAGCAAGATGAGTTATAGTCTCCGCACCGTCGCGGATCAAATATGCCCGTATCCCTCACCAACTCCAGTCTGATTTACAACACCTTGAAGGAATGTGATATCCGCCTGCTCTCCGCTCTACCGGAAACCTGGCTAGTGCATCTCATCCGGCTTGCCGACGAGGATCCAAAGATGGTTCTGGTGCGCCTGGCGAAGGAGGAGGAAGGCGTTGGTATTTCGGCCGGAGCACACTTTGCAGGAGTCAAATCGGCCATGTTGATGCAGAACCATGGATTTCTGGCATCCATTAATGGCATCGTCTCTTTCGCGCATCTATACAAGATTCCTCTCCTGATGCTCATCAGCTATCGCGGCTCCTTCGGAGAGCGCGACCCGTGGCAAACACAAGGCGGGAATGTCACCGAACCGCTCTTGCGGGCGCTAGGCATCCCGTACTCTTTCCTTGACGCTGCCGAAACCGTTAAAAAGCGCACTCGCCAGGCGCAGACACTGGCGGAAAGCAGTCTGCAACCAGTCGCCCTTCTTTTGACACGCGACCTGATGTGGGAGGAGTGATGCTTCGCGTTGATTGCCTGCGCTCGGTCTATTCCGAACTGGAAGAATGTCTGGTCGTTACGATCATGGGAGCGGTCGCTACGGAACTGCAATCCCTGGGTCATCGCTTTAATTTCTTTTATCTGCAGCACGCGATGGGACTCGCCTCGTCCACGGGGCTGGGACTTGCTTTGTGCTTGCCGGATCAAAAAGTAATTGTCTTCGATGGCGACGGCTCGCTCTTGATGAACCTTGGCTGTCTCACCACAATGGCGCGTTACCGCCCCAGCAATCTGATCCATGTGGTTTTCGACAACGAAAGCCTGCTCTCCGTCGGTGGTTTCCCAACGGCGACGAACACAGGCACGGACCTGGAAGGGATCGCTGCGGCCGCGGGCGTTCCCAACGTCACCACTGCGCGCACGGTGGAAAGTTTCAAGGCCGCAGTGATCGGTGCCCGTGATGGGAACGAACTGACGACGATCGTTGCAAAGGTCGAAGCGACAGGTCCCGCCGCTTACGTCACCGGCCTCTCGCTGATTGAGAATCGATTTCAATTCGCGCGGCATATTCAGTCGCTCAAGCAACGCTGAAGATCGAGCAGACTGCCATCGAACAGGAAACAATGCCGCGGGCAGGATCGGTAAGGAGGCCCAATGCCACGCGTCCTGGATGAACTGCTTGAAGAACTCTATGCTGGCCGATTGCGGATCGTGGATCTGACGCAACCCTTAAGTCCGCAGACGCCTTTGCTGCCGCTGCCACCTCAGTGGAACAACACGCCCGCGTTCAAAATCTGGGAGCTATCGCGGTACGATGAGCGCGGTCCTGCCTGGTATTGGAATGCCTTCGAAACTGGCGAGCACACTGGCACCCACTTTGATGCTCCAGTGCACTGGATCTCTGGAAAAGACCTTACTGACAATACTGTGGACCGCATTCCGCCGAAGAAATTTGTCGGACCTGCCTGTGTGATCGACATCAGTGTGCATGTGGCAAAAAACGCAAACTATCTGCTGACCCCGGAGCATATCCGACAGTGGGAAGAGCACTATGGTCTCATCCCGGCGGGTGCATGGGTTCTCTTGCGCACGGACTGGTCGAAGCGGAGGGACACCAAGGATTACATTAACCTAAAGGAAGATGGACCGCACACTCCCGGATTGGCCAAGGAAAGTTCCATTCTTCTCGCCAAAGAGCGAGATGTACTAGGAGTCGGCGTAGAGACCGTCGGGACCGATGCAGGCCAGGCCGCTACCTTCGACCCTCCTTTCCCGAACCACTACTTGATGCACGGAAGCGGCAAGTTTGGCTTGGCCAGCTTGTGCAATCTTGATCAGCTTCCGCCAACCGGCGCGATTGTCATTGCCGCGCCGTTGAAAATCGTCGGTGGCTCCGGTAGTCCATTGCGGGTCATTGCCATAGCACCTTGAAACTCCGCTAGCCGCAGTGAACAAGAAAGCGGCGCACTTAATAGACGCGTCGCTCGTTGCCGGAAAAAGGAAGTTGTACTGCTCCAGATTAGACATTCTCTACAGTGTTTCTAGTAAGCCGAGCTCGGTTCACCGAAACCTTGTCCCGCGTCCCGGGTTGTTACCGTTCAGGTGTCTAACAGATGCCGCATCGTATCCAGCCCCCGGTTGCCCGGGCTTTTGCCTGCCTCGGGATCCGCTGCGATTCGAATGGAACGCTATCGCTCACGACCGGAGGTTTAAACATGGCCCCGACAGCACAAGCACAACCGCTCTCGGCGCTGCCGACCGCAATCGAACGCCGCTTTTATCCCCGCATCGTTCCACTGGCTCCGATCTGCATTTCAATAAACGACGCCAACCCCTGCCTCGTTATAAATGTCAGTGAAAATGGTTTGTTGCTCTCCACGCGCACGGGACTCCCCCGCAATTCTGTGGCACGCATCGCGCTCCCACTCGATGGCCTTCCCAAACCCGTAGTGGTGAATATTCGCGTTCTCTGGACCAGTGAAATCCGACGGCTCGCCGGCATCCAAATACTTGACGTCACCGACCACGACCGCCAACAGATCCGCAAATGGGGCAGCTACGTCTCTTCGACTTCGTTGCACCGCGAGGTACAACACGACCCGCAGCGCAAACCGGATCAACATCGCATCGTCGAGCCTTTCCCAAAGACCAACGGAAAAACCAAGGCGGAGTCTCCATCCACACCGAAGTTGCCTCTCAACAATTCCGCAGTTGCACCCTCTCCGTCCACACTCCCTTCCCCCTCGGGTATTCGAGGGCAATCTCCATCAGCCATCACTCCAATAACCAGGTGGATCATGTTCTTGGTCGCACTCTGCGTGGTGGGAGCATTCATTTTTAGATCTGGCGCGATGGAGCATTCTTTCGCACGTTCCGTCACAACTTCCCGCGCGAATGCCATCGTCCCGCCACCCACCCAGGATGCCCACTCCGATTTGAGATCCTCAGACAGTACTGAAGGCATCGGCAATCGCGATGCTGACTCGCCATCACACAGCACGAGCGCCGCAAATTTAAAAAACGCTCTCCCCACCGCAACAGGACTCCAGAATTCCCAGCCAGCCGAAGCGCAACGTGATCGCGAACAGAAGTTAAACCTTCCGCTCAACACTACGCAAAACGCGCGCAAGGCTCCGCGCGCAACCTCCTCTTTTCCTGCAACGAGAACGGTCGAGCGCAGTCTCAGTTCAAACCAGTCGCGCACCAACTCTGAAAGCGAAGCCTCCTCGACAAAGGACATCACCTTAGGTGTCGCACCTCCCGCTGGCGCTTCTGTCGCGCCCAACAGCACTAGCGTCGCTGCCGGCTCCTCTTCTTCAGCGCCTGCGAAGGCGCAATTCCCCCGCCATTTCACCATCGCCTGCGATGACAGCGCCATCCGCGAATTCAACTCACTCAAATGACGTCGCACCAAGTGTGCCCGGGCCTCTGGCGTCCAGGTCCAACGTTGCGCCCGTCTCCTCTGCAAACCCACGCAATTCCGCGGCACCCGTCGCACAGCCCGTAATTCAAATGGATCCGCCCGCACGTCAGATCTTGGAAGTCCATCTTCCCAGCGGATACCGCGCTCCTTTTTTCCATGTACCAAACGAGAGTGTCCTCGAATCTTCCTCGGCCACCATTCGAATCCAACGTTCCGTTCGTTTGCCATCGGGGAATTCGCACTGGCCCTTCCATCGCAAAACAAAAATAGTTGTCGGGGGATTGATTTCCCGCGTCGATCCTCAAGTCACACAGCTTCCCACTGGCTCACGCGAGGACGTTCGCGTCCATGCCACCGTCGCCGAAGACGGCCAAGTCAAGTCCGTCCGGCCCATCTATGGTCCCGCGAATCTGTTTCCCACCGTGCTCGCAGCGGTCCAGGGATGGCGCTATCAACCCACGCTGATCGATGGGAAACCCGTCGAAACGCAAGCCGACGTCCTAGTTCAGTTGCACGCGTCGCCACCCCGTTCCGCACTCCGCTAGCGTCACGGCAGGGCAATCTTGCGGAGCTGGCGGCGGTACTAGGTGGGTACCATTGAGGCTTCTATGCCACGCCTGATATTCTGAAGTCGCCACCACCCACCCTCAGGACCTGGATGTCTCTCTGAAGAGGCCGCCCATCATGGATGCCGAAAAACTCCACGTTGTTCGAGACAAACTCACACGCGTGTTCCGCTATTTGGAAGCGCTGAACCAGCACCGTAATCCTGCGAAACGCCGCATTCACGAACAGCCCTGGAGTCTCTGGCTGCACGCTCTTCCCCAGCATCCTTGCATTCGGCGGGGCGCCGCAAAGACCAGCTCTTCGCAGACCAAGAACGGGAACAGCCAAAATCCGGAAGACGTCGCGAACTTCGTTCTGAGGGTGCAGCGTCCGCGGTTAACACGCGCGCCCGAACCGCCTCAGGAAATTGCCGCTTGGTTGCAAGATGGCTGGGACGATCCTTGCAATGATTTCGCCGTGAAGCAGACTTCGGAGGAATCCGAGAATCGCACGGAACTGAGAATTGAGAAGTTCGCAGACGACCCGATCAGGACCGCGAGCCTGGAGCGTTGGAAGATTCTGCGGAGTGAGTGGGTGGAAGCCGAAAAGCCCGCGCGCGCCGCGATGAGAATTTTCGAATCCCTCTACGCTCTCTACGGTCGAATCGATCGTGAGGCGGAACGTGTGGAGCTCGTCCTGGGAGACGGCATTTTGAGCTGGCGTCGCGCCGACGGCGGCATCTATCATCCGATCCTTCTCCAGCGTCTTCAATTGCAGTTCGACGCATCGGTCCCCGAATTCACGCTTTCTGAAGCGGACCAACCCGTCGAGCTCTACTCTGCCTTGTTTCAATCGATGAACGAAGTTGATGGGCGCGCGATCGGCCGCTGCCGCGAGGAATTGGAGCAGGGCGGCTTCCATCCGCTCATCAATGGTTCCACCTCCGCATTTCTGAAGCGCCTGGTCGTACAGCTGTCTCCGCGTGGAGAGTTCCTCGAAGACCGCTCGCCGGATGCGGAGGTGAACGATCCGTGCATTGGCCGCGACCCTCTGCTCTTCCTGCGCGCACGCACTTTAGGATTCGCCGCGGCGATCGAAGGCATCATCGCAGACCTCCGCACACGTGAGGATCTGCCCTGGTCGCTCCTGAATATCGTTGGAGAAGAATCGCCGATCCCGGACGCAGGGGATGTAAATCCACCCGCGAGTGGTTCGTCTCAAGCGGATGGCGAAGTGCTCCTGAGCAAGCCCGCGAATCCCGAGCAAATTCGAATTGCTCAGCAACTCGAGGAACATGGCGGTGTTCTGGTGCAAGGCCCACCCGGCACCGGAAAAACTCACACCATTGGCAATCTTGTGGGCCACTTGCTGGCGCAGGGAAAAAGCGTTCTGGTCACCAGCCACACGACAAAGGCACTGCGCATGGTGCGCCATCACATCGTTCCCGAGCTGCGCCCCTTGTGCGTCAGCGTGCTCGAAAGTGATTTGGACAGCCGCAAACAACTCGAAAGCGCGGTGGGTTCGATCGCAGAAAGATTGTCGCGGGCCGATGCTGGTTCGCTCGAAATGCAGGCCAAGAAATTGGAAGCCGAGCGCCTGGACCTTTTGAAGAAGCTCGACGAAATTCGAAATCAGCTCACGGAGGCTCGCGCCGACGAGTATCGAGACATTGCGATTGGCGGAAAATCGTGGGCGCCCGCTGATGCGGCTCGCCAAGTCATGCAGGAGAAGGAAGTGCACGGTTGGATCCCCGGCCCCGTCGCGGCGGTAGCGCCACTGCCTCTTTCCCCGGGTGAATTGGCCGACCTCTATCGCACCGGTGTTTCAATTTCCCGCGAGGACGAGAATGAGCTCTCGGGACATCTTCCGGAACTTCACGATCTTCCCCGAGTGGAAGATTTTGAAACTAGCGTGAACGAGCGCAATCGCCTCGGCTTCGAGGATCTCGATTTGCGTGCCGACTTGTGGGAGTCCGGTGATGCGCAGAGTTCACCGAGAGAAATGGAGCGATTGGCAGCCGCTCTTGCCCAAGCGGTCGACCCTCTCTCCGGAAAAGACAAGTGGAAGCTCGCAGCGGTTTACGCCGGCAGGTACGGTGGCGTGCACCGGCAGCCCTGGGAACAACTGATCAGCTCCGTGCGGCAGGCGCATCAAGAGGCCGCGAATGCCCAGGAATCATTCGTCAACTATGGCCCGGAGTCTTCCGACAAAACCGCGGCCAAAGAGCAGGAACGGATTGCCGGAGAGATCCTGGCGCATCTTGAGGACGGCGGCAAACTAGGCTCCTTCAGTCTGTTCGCGCACAAAGCCTGGAGCCAATTCCTGGAGCAAACAAAAGTAAACAACGCGCGCCCGCGTCTTCCCGAGCATTTCCATGCCTTACGCCAACTCTTCCGGCTCAAGAGCCTGCGTGAAGATCTTGGCGCCAGGTGGGATCGCCAAGTCGCATACGCTCGGCGCTCCCCACTCGAGCGAAATGGGCGAGGACGTCGAGAAAACACTGATGCAGTATTGCGACTCCATCGAAGATTGCCTGGGCTGGCAAGAGCACACTTGGCTTCCGCTGCAGCAACGGCTGGAAGACAGCGGCTTCCGGTGGGATAAATTTCTCGCGGAACAGCCCGCCGTGGTCGGTTCCGATGGCGAATTGGTACGCATTCGCATCGCGGTGACGAATGCCCTGCTACCTATCCTGGATTCCCGCTACAAGAAGCTTCGGTTGCTCGAACTGGAAGAAGAATTCCGAGATCTGAAGAGCCGGCTCAAACTCGCTGCCCGTGCAGCGAAAGCATCCAAAGTGCTCGGCCAGCTTTTAGCGGCGGTAAATGATGAAAGTTCCCATCGTTACCGCGAAGCGCACGAACATCTGATGGAATTGAAGAGCAAACAGGCGGACCTCGATCTGCGCCGCAGTTTGCTCGCAAAGCTCGAGACCGCCGCTCCCGCCTGGGCTGGCGCGATTCGCAATCGCACTGGCGTACACGGTCGAGGCGAGCCGCCGCGTGAGGCCGCCGCTGCCTGGACCTGGCGCCAGCTAAACGATGAACTCGATCGTCGCGGCAGCGTCTCGCTCGAAGCCCTGCAAGCAAAGAGCGAAAAATTACGAGAGCAGCTTCGCCGCGTCACTGTCGAACTGATCGACAAACGGTCTTGGGCCTCGCAAGCGCGCCGCACCTCCTCTCGCCAGCGCCAGGCACTCGTCGGTTGGCTTGACACTGTCCGTCGCATCGGCAAAGGTCACGGAATCCGCGTTGCTCTTTTGCGTGCCGAAGCGGCCAGAAAGATGAGCGAGTGCCGCGGGGCCGTTCCCGTTTGGGTCATGCCGCTTTCGCGAGTGGTCGAAAACTTCGACCCGCGCTCCACGCGTTTCGACGTGGTCATCATCGATGAAGCCAGCCAGAGCGATGTGATGGCACTCGTCGCCCTGTACTTGGGCAAGACGGTGCTCGTGGTCGGCGATCACGAGCAAGTCAGCCCGTCTGCCGTCGGGACAGGACTTGGGCGTGATCCAGAACCTTATCTTCCAGTACCTCCGCGGAATTCCCAACGCCGATTTGTATGATGGGCAAATCTCAATCTACGATCTTGCGCGCCAGTCGTTCGGTGGCACTACATGCCTCGTTGAACATTTCCGGTGCGTTCCGGAGATCATCCAGTTCAGCAACATGATTTCCTACGACGGTCGCATCAAGCCCCTGCGCGATGCAAGCCGCGTCCGACTGCGGCCGCACACTATCGCACATCGCGTTTCGGGGTCCAGCCGCGACGGTAAGATCAATCGTCAGGAAGCCCTGAACGTCGCTTCGCTGCTCGCGGCCGTGATGGAGCAACCCGAATACAGAAAGAATGACGCAGGCCAGCCGCTGAGTGTCGGTGTTGTTTCTCTCGTTGGCGACGAACAAGCCATCGAGATCGACAACTTGGTTCGGGCCCACGTCTCGCCTGACCGCTATGAACTCCATCGCGTGCTCTGTGGAAACGCCGCGCAATTCCAGGGGGACGAGCGCGATGTCGTGTTCATCTCACTGGTCGACACCGCCGAGCGCGGTTCTCTCTCTCTACGAGATCAGGAACTTTTCAAACAGCGTTTCAACGTCGCCGCTAGCCGCGCTCGTGACCAGATGTGGATTGTTCATTCGCTCACTCCGCACCACGATTTGAAAGTCGACGACCTTCGTCGGCAATTGATCGAACACGCCGAAGACCCCGCGCGCCTCATGCGTGCGTTGGAAGAGAAAGAAAAACGTACGCAATCGAACTTTGAACGTGAAGTCATGAAACGTATCGCGGCGGCCGGGTATCGCGTCACCCCGCACTGGAAGATCGGAACTTTCCGAATCGATTTGGTCGTCGAGGGTGGCGGCAAGCGGCTAGCCATCGAATGCGATGGTGACCGCTATCACCCGCTTGAAAAACTTCCCGAAGACATGGACCGGCAGTCCGTGCTCGAACGCATGGGTTGGATCTTCACGCACATCCGCAGTTCGGAGTTTCTCCGCAACCCTGCACGTGCCATAACGCCGGTCTTCGAAAAACTGCAGTCGCTGGAAATCCCGCCGCTAGGCAATTCCGCAGAGACAGCCGCAGCAGGACTTTCTTCGGAAGATGTAGTCGGCCGTGTGATCCGCCGCGCCGAAGAGCTTCGCAGGAATTGGTCAAAAACGAACGGAGCGGGCACTCGCTCGTCCTCGCGAGCCTCCACTGCCGCTGCGGTCTAACCAAAGCCTCGCCTCATGCCTCCGTCGACCAGGTCTGGGGTCGAGGCCCTGGGCGATTCAAGGCCTGCGGTTCGTTTCTACGGCCTCGGAAAGTTCCAGCTATCCGGGAATACCAGCCATTTGGCGCGCAGTGAGACGTTGGCAATCGGTGCTTGGAAGCCAAATCTCCGTCATGCTATAAGTTTGGCATGTCCAAAACAGGCGAGCAGTGGTTGCTTTTCAAATACGTCGGTGGCGAGTTGACACCGCTGTCGAAACCTTTCAAGACCAAGAAACAGGCGGAGAAGGCGCGCTTGCAATACCCGGAGCGTGAGCGCAAGACGATTGGGCTCGGTGTGATTCGGAGAAATAAGTAGCTAGCCCGCCGTATTCCGAGATAGGTTGAGTCTCCAGAGCACCGACAACCCAGGGGATCGCGCCGCGCTAAAACCGTAAGGTGAAGACATGAGCACTGCAAACTCCCGTCGCACCGCACTCGTTACAGGTGCATCCCGTGGCCTTGGAGCCGCCATCGCTCTTGAGTTGGGAGCCATGGGCGCGAACGCGGCCGTCAACTACTTCAACAGCGGCAAGGCGGCCGAACAACTCTGCCAGCGTATTCAGCAAGCGGGCGGTCATGCTCATGCCTTCAAAGCGGATGTGCGGAGTGAAACTGAAGTTGCCCGTCTCGTCAGTGAAGTCGGGCAAATGTTCGGCGAAATCGACGTGCTTGTTGTGAACGCGACCGGCCCCCAGCCATTTCTCTCCATCGAAGAGCAGACCTGGGACACCTATCTCAATCAATTGGAGTTCTTTGTGAAATCTCCTCTCCTGCTATTGAAGCAGGTGCTGCCGGGAATGAAAAAGCGCGGCTTCGGTAGGATCATCAACATCGGTAGTGAAGTCTTCGAGCTTGGGAATCCCCGGTTTGCCAACTACGTCTCAGCGAAGGGCGCTCAGTTGGGACTTACTCGTTCCTGGGCGCGCGAGCTTGCACCTACCGGGATTACCGTTAACCTTGTCGCGCCCGGCTGGATTCCGACGGAACGACACGCAGACGCAACTAAAGAAGAACTGAATAGCTACGCCGCGACCGTCCCGATGAAGCGCATGGGTATTCCGGAGGATGTCGCCAAGCTGGTTGCTTTCCTTGCAAGCGACGCTGCGCGTTTCATCACCGGGCAACGTTTTTCTGTAAATGGCGGAAACACGCTGGCCTGAGCAAGCGATAACCATCGAACAACAGCCGTTGAAACAGGCAATTTGCTCAGCCATTGACGAGCCAAAGCCTCGACTCCTTTTCAACGCCAGCGCGAGTGTCCGGCTCCGTCCAAAGTTACGTTCGACCCTGCGCCGGACGATACGGCGCAAAATGGGGCGATCGTAAGCCGGCCCGTGGCCTTTCCCATGCAACTCGTGCAACGCGTTTCCACGAATGCCTTAGCTGCTACGCGCCATGCCCAATCGCTAACGGCCACTTCACCCCTAATTTTCTGGCTCAATCGCAACTGTTCATTGGTTCCTCGCGTCCAAATCAAGGGGCATATATGCCGGACAAAAAAACAGCAATCGTCACCGGAGCTCAAAAGGGTATTGGTGCGGGATTGGTTGATGGCTTCCTGAAGCAGGGTTATAACCTCGTCGCAACGTCTCGTAATGTCAGTCAATCATTGACTGCTTCACCCAACCTGGTTCTCGTCGATGGCGATATCGGTAAACAGGAGACCGCTGCCAAAGCGGTCGACGCAGCGATCAAGCACTTTGCAAGCATCGATGTTCTTGTGAATAACGCCGGGATCTTCCGTACCAAGCCCTTTACGGACTTTACGACCGAGGACTTCAATGCCTTGGTCTCGACTAACCTGCTGGGCTTTCTCTATATCACTCAGCTCGCTGTAAAGCAGATGCTGAAACAAGCATCGGGGAACGTTGTGACCATATCTGCTTCGCTGGTCGATCAGCCGTTTGTCGGCGAAAAGGCATCCGTTTCGATGATTACGAAGGGTGGGCTGAATGCAGTCACCCGAAGTCTCGCCATCGAGTACGCAAAGGAAGGCATTCGCTTCAACGCGGTAGCCCCCGGCGTCGTCGACACACCACTGCACAAGAATGATCCCAAGGAGTCCCTTAAGACCTTTCAGCCAATGGGGAAAATCGTGGAGGTAAAAGACATTGTCGACGCTGTTCTTTACCTGGCTCAGGCAAATCAAGTAACCGGAGAGATTCTCCACGTCGATGGCGGTGCTCACGCCGGACGTTGGTAGCGGTCAGATTGTTCAACCTAGCTCCGTCTCCGCCATATGCGTCAACATCGATCGAAATCCGATAGGAGCGAGATCAATGAATGCAAATTCGAAACGGCAAACTGTAACCCGCAAAGGCTCTCGGACGCCCAGTGCCGAGCGGCGGCTAAAAGAACTTGGCATCAAGCTACCCGCGCCGCCTGAACCGTTCGGCACCTATGCAGAAGCGGTGCAGACCGGCAATCTGCTTTTTCTCAGCGGGATGCTTCCCACGGAAGGTCACGGGGCGAAATTCGTTGGGCGCGTCGGCGCGGAGCTGGATGTGGAAGAGGCACGTAAGGCCGCGCACCTCGCCGCGCTCAACGCCCTCGCGGTCGCGCGCCAGCATTTGGGTTCGCTCGATGCAGTGACACGCATCGTCCGGCTCGGCGTGTCCGTGGCCACCTCGGGAGACGTCCGCGATCAGCCGAAAATTGCTGACGCCGCTTCGCAGTTGCTGCAAGACGTTTTCGGAAAAGACAAAAGCCCTTGCCGCCTGGTGTATGGGGTCGCAAGCCTTCCGCTTGGGACCCCGGTCGAGCTCGAAATCATTTTCGAGGTACGCGGTTAGTTTTTTCGAGGACGCTTTTCCGCAGGGGCAAGAAGGTTCATGAAAATCGAAGACGACGTACTATTACCTCGACTTAATGCCCCTGACGCTGACGTTCATTTTTGTGATACTCTTTTCGCCACTCACCGATGGAACTCGCTCTTCGAGCGGCGTAAAAGAATAATCGCCAGGTCAATTGCGGGAGGATTCGCGTATGGACGCGAGGCTTTTCTCTCCCGTGCAATTGAAACCTTTCACCTTGCAGCAGCGCGTAGTGGGCCGCCCCTTACCAGGTACGTGCTTTTCAACAATGGCTGAGAATTTGAGGGCTGAAATTTCAAGGGAGGATTTATGGCAACGACAAAAGTCGGTATAGCACCAATGAAGGCAGCGCAGATTGGTAAAGCTGGAGGCGATTTCGAGATCGTCGAGCGCGCGATTCCTAAACCGGGCGCAGGTCACGTGCTCATCAAAGTGCAGGCTTGTGGTGTCTGCCACAGTGACATGTTCACGAAAGAAGGCGCTTGGCCAGGAATTCAGTATCCCCGTGTTCCAGGGCATGAAATCGCCGGCGTCATCGATGAACTGGGTGCCGGTGTTTCCGGCTGGAAGAAGGGCCAGCGCGTTGGCATCGGCTGGCACGGCGGCCATGACGGTACCTGTCGCTCCTGCCGCCGCGGAGATTTTGGCAATTGCCAGAACCTAAAAATCGCGGGCATCAGCTACGACGGCGGATACCAGCAATACATGGTGGCGCCCGTGGAGGCGGTGACGGCGATGCCCGACGGCCTAAGTGACGCCGAGGCAGCGCCGCTCCTCTGCGCCGGAATTACCACCTACAACGCGTTGCGCCACAGTGGCGCGGTGCCCGGCGATCTGGTTGCCGTGCTGGGTATCGGCGGTCTGGGTCACCTGGGAATTCAATTCGCCAACAAGTTTGGTTATAAGGTCGCGGCCATCGGACGCGGGGCCGAAAGCGCGGCGCTCGCAAAGAAACTCGGGGCCAACGTATATATCGATAATAAAGTAACAAATGTAGCAGAGGAATTGCAAAAACTCGGCGGCGCACAGGTCGTTCTAGCCACCGCGCCAAGCTCGAAAGCCATGTCCGAAGTAATCAACGGTCTGGGCCCGAACGGCAAGCTCATGGTAGTGGGTGCGGCATTTGATCCCATTGAGGTCACGCCGGTACAGCTCATTACCGGAAGTCGCAGTCTTCAAGGCTGGGCCTCCGGAACCCCAGCTGACGCAGAGGACACATTAAACTTCGCCGAACTAACCGGCGTGCGTCCCATGATTGAAACCTATCCGCTCGAAAAAGCGGCCGAGGCTTACGCGCACATGATGAGCGGCCACGCACAGTTCCGCGTTGTCCTGACAATGTGAAATCCGCCATGTCGGCAACGATCCCAACGTCGAACGCTATGACCCGGATCTCTGGACCGATGATTTTTATTTTCTCAAGCAGCCGGGCCAGGCCGACATTCAAAGCGATCTCTTCTACGACTACCGCACGAACGTGGAGAATTACCCCAAGTGGCAGGCATGGATGCGCCAGAAGCAGCCTCTCCTGCTGGTGATCTGGGGCAAGTAGGACCTCTCGTTCGATCTCTCTCGGAGCCGGAGGCCTATCGCCACGATGTGCCGAACGCTCAGGTTCACCTTCTCGACGCCGGTCATTTCGCATTGGACACGGCGGCGGATGAAATCGCCGTACTGGTCCGAGGCTTTGTCGCTTCTCCTCGCGCCCCGTCGGCTGGGGCCGCGGGAACCGGCCGCGGACCATTAAGATTGCGCGATCACCGCGCACATTAGAAAGCAGGCCTGAATTAAGGAGCGACGTTGAGTCCACGATCAACGGCCCTGGCGAAGTTCAGTTCGGTATTTCTACGGTTCGCATTGGGAATCTCTTTCCTGTCTGCCGTCGCGGACCGCTTTGGCCTCTGGGGCGCCTATGGCCAGCCGAACGTGTCGTGGGGCGATTACGCCCGATTCGTGGACTATACGGCCAAGCTCAATTGGTTTTTGCCGGCGGCCATGATCCCGACGTTAGCGATGATCGCCACGGCTGCTGAAACTATCTTGGGCCTTCTCCTTGTTTTCGGTTGGAAGACTCGCATCGCTGCTTTGCTAAGCGGACTTCTTCTGATCAGTTTTGCACTAACGATGACCTTGGCTTTGGGTGTGAAGGCGCCTCTCAATCTCTCGGTTTTTTCGGTCGCCGGGGGAGCACTGTTCCTGGGAGCTTGTGAAACTTTCCCGTTGAGCCTCGACGAATTCCTTCAACGGAATCGGCAGGGGAAATGATCTGTCTGTGGCAGCTCAGGAGACGATCACGTTCTCGGCGCCGCTCATAATCAGTGAGACATAACCCTACGACGCGCATCCAATCGTTGAGGTTTTTTATGCGAACCGACATTGTTCCAGGGGCGATGTTCCCCGACTACGAGCTTTCCGACCACACTGGGAAGCATCGGAAGCTCTCCGAGCTGCAAGGACCGCACCCCATGGTTTTGGTCCTCAGCCGCGGTGGTTTCTGCCCCAAGGACCGCCGTCAGGCTGAGTTGCTTGTGCAACTCCATCGCGAACTCGAGGTTGCCTATTGCCGTCTCGTCACCATCAGCACCGACAATATCACCGAGACAAATGAATATCGCACCGGCGTCGGCGCGCACTGGCCTTTCCTCTCCGACCCGGCGCGTCTGGTTCAAAAAGATCTCGACATCGCCGAATACACGGATCCTGCCCACAATCCGATGATTCCCCACGTGATTGTCCTCGAGCCCGCTCTTGTCATTTATAAGATCTACAACGGCTATTGGTTCGTCGGTCGGCCCACTATGGAAGATCTCCGTCAGGACCTGCGCGCCGTTACCAGAAAATGCCGGCCCGATTGGGACATCACCATCCCCGAACTCAAAGCAGCGTGGCAGCACGGCCGCAAGGAACTCTTCTATCCCTACGGCAAGACCTACGCCCAAACTATCGGTGAACAGGATTAGCAGCGCCCGCCCTGACCTGAAGTTGGCGAAAATCCGATGCCGTTGATGACCATACCGGAGAAGCACCGGCAAGCGCTGGAATGACGCCTCTCTGCGCCACGGCGCGAATGCATCGCAAACTGCCTCGCTCTTCTCGTGGGGATCGCCATGCCGAGCAAATTCGCCGTCTTCTCCGCGACAGCGTCGGTCGCCCTTAGTCTCTCTTCGGATTCAGCACTGCCTTCCGCGTCGCGCCCAACGTGAATTCCAGTGATTCCTTCGGAATGCTCGTGACGAACGGTTCGATCAGCCAGCCCAATCCGGTCGGCAGATCCCTGGTCAACGACACCACGTGGTTCTGCACATACACTCCGCCATCCTTCTCTTGCAACCTCCACCACGTTTCCATCTTCCACAGGAATCCTTGGTCTTCCCCCGGCTTCTTCTCCTTTTCGTCCGGAGCACCCGGGTTTTCCACTTCCGCAATGCGAATCGCGGAGCTGCGGCTGTGTGCCCGCGTCGGCGAATCGCGGAAGTAGTTCACGTCGTGCTCCGTGTCCAGAACCACAGTCACCACTTTCGTCCGCCGGAATCGTAAAAAAACCACGTAGTGATTTCCATCACGCTTCTCGATTTTTGCTTTCTCCACGTCCGGCGCGTATATCGTTGCTTGATGGTCATAGTCCTGCAGCACCCGCAGCACCTGATCCAGTTTTACTCCCGGGATGAAGACGATTCCTTTCCAGTCATGAATCATTCCGCCCGGGATCCCTGCATTTGCGCCCGCTGCTTCGGGTGGCACACGGCGCATTTCAATCTCGCCGCGTTTCAGGCCTGCGTAGACGCCTTGCTTTTCTTTTTCGGGCAAATCGTCAATCCAAAGAAAATCTCCATCTCCCAGGTTTCGGCTACTCTGCGTGTCTGTAGTCGCCACATACCGCTGGAAGGCTTGAAGCGTCGAAGAGCTCAGAGAAACGCGGAACCCGGACGGCGACCCTCCCTCTGCCAGACGAGGCAGCTGCGTAATTGCCAGGAGGCAGCCGGCGAGAACGCAAAGCCATCTGTCAGGAAAACGCCTCATGCGTGTGCGCCATCCACTGCAGCCTCGTAGGCGAGCGGATCCTAGCTCCTTCGTTTTCAACATCTTTCATTCACTCACGATAGGATGGATGCACGACGTCGGCCAGGCGTTCGAGGCAGGGAATTAAGCTTTTAGATTCTGCAGCATACGGCTTGGTAGGAGAATTGGGCGGGTTGGGTAGCTCGCACACGGCCCCTTGCGGGGCCGCTGTCCCCGCGCGGCCCCCAACCCACTGTCCCTCATACTAGCGAGCGCAACTGGAAGCCTCAATGGCCCGATGGCTCCACGAAACGCGGTACTGCGGTCGTGGTACTGAAGCGCTACGCGCAGCCTTGCGGCTGTGTCCTATTTATAACCATCAAAATCGACAGGTTAGATTGTGACGCGAGCAAATTCTCAGAGGCTCCATGTTCCAGCGATGACTGACCAACGAGGGTTACTTCTGGTTCGGGCCGGCTGCCTTTGGCATTTCCTTCGCATAAATCAGATGCAACGTAAGATCTTTCGTCTGCCCCTTTCGCAGAGGAATATTTTTTTCCCACTCAGAAAAGACGCCTTTCGAAGAGGCTCGAACATCATAGCTATCCACCTTCAAACCGGTGATCATGAAGTGCCCCATTTTATCAGTGTAGGTGGCATGAGGCGAAAGTCCCCCGGAGGATTGGCACATCACGCTGGCCTTCGCCACGGGCTTATCGTCCGGACCGATCACCGTGCCGGTAATCGTCGCCCCCTTTTTCTTCGGCGGCGTCTGAGCATTGAGCTCGGTCGCAACGAAGAATGTAATTGCCAGCAGGCCTGCAAGGAAAAGTCTGCGTTTCACGGTACTCCTTTTTTCTGACTTCTTTCAGTCTAGTGCTTGGCAGCCTTCCCTTGTGCGGCGATCCAGGGCGTGTGTCTCACTCGGAACCTGCCAGCTAGGCCAGTCGCGGCCAGATCAATCGCAGTGGACCCGGCGCGCGCAGTTTGTGAGTTCAACTTGTATTCTGTGGCGGAGGAAAATCCTAAGGTAACTTCAGATCGACGAAGTACACGTCCACGCCGCCGTGATCCACGGACAACCACACCTGTTTCTTTGCCGGATTCAGTGCCGCGACGTTTGCATCGAGTTCCAGCTATCACGTCGCGCACAAGGGGTAGATGCGCGTTCCATCGGTAACCTTTCCCCACGGATCTACTTGTCCCGTATGCGTTAGTTGCCGCACTGCCAGCACTCGCGGTTCCGGCCACATTTCGTAACTTGCCAGGGCCACTTCAATCGGTGCGATGAATCGATAGCCTCTCCGCGGCACAGTCTCTCGGATTCTCCGATTTGTCGTTCAGAGGCGCACGCAGTTTCATCAGCGCCGTATTCAGGCGGCCGTCAAACTCCACAGCACATTTCCGCGTGCCTCCAGCAGCAGAGCTAGAATCCGGAAGGGTTGCTGCTGCAGCTTCATGGGTACACCTGACGGCTCAGGGTTCCCTGATCCGAGTCAGCCTCAAAGAGTCCGAACTTATACAAGCGGCGTGTTTGTGCAGACTTAACCTAATCACACTCTGAACCTATGGACTGTCCGCGTCTCGTGCCCACCGTCGAATTACCGGGCACGGAGGCGGTACCTCCCTAAACCCTCACCGTTTTCCCTCCGTCCGGTAAAAGCCTCTGCGGGAAGGGTTGCAGGAGGTGGCCCGTTCGGTCCTCTGGGCCTGCCACAACACCGACCCCGGGGAATCTCTTTCCTGTCTCACTGCAAAATTTTCGTGGCAAAGTACTAAAACTGGCAGTTCCTTTTCTACCCAATACTCCGCTTATGTTCCTTTTCCTTCAACCCCTTACATACAACAACCGATTTTTGCCCGCTTGGCTCCTTTCGTGCCCCTATCTTGCCATACCCAGCGAAATCGATATGGGGGTTCTCCACTATGCGATTCCGCACTATGGTTGTGGTCGATGCCTTCGTTCTGCTGACTATCGCTCTCGCCGCTTGGTCCAAACCAGTGTCAACACCGCTTCAGTCCTTGCTTTCTCATCCTCCCGAGTCGCACTCCGTCTCTGGCAAGATTGCCGCCGTGGCCGAAAGCCAACTAAGTCTGGACATCCTGAAGAACGCCAGGCCGGACATCGTTCATTTCGTGATCGATGAAAATACCGCGGTGGAGGGCAAATTGACTGTTGGCGCGCAAGCCGCAGTGGACTATCGTGTGGACGGCGAGAGGATGATCGCTACTCGCGTGGTCATCATACAAGCATCTGGCAGATAAGGCGAATACCTGATTTTCATTAGTTTGATTGCGAGTTGAAATAGGTGGTTGCGGTGCACCTCCCAGCTCTGACGCCGCACCGATCGCACTCTTCAGGGGCATCCATAGGGATGCGTTTTCTTCGTTCGGCATTTTTCCTTGCCGTGGCGTAAGTACCCGAGCACCACGGCAACTCAGCATGGTCAGCGCACTCGGACTAATACAGGGATACCTCTTTACCGCCCGTGGAGGCAGCATGCGCACCACACTCAAACTGGTTCTGCCGCTCGCTTTTAGTGTGGCGCTGGTATCGCTTCTCTACGCTGGTTATCAGTACCGCACGCAGCGGCGCAACTTGCGCAACGACTTGTCACACCGCGCTACCACTCTCGCGGAAACTCTCCAGGAGAGCATCGAGGCAACGCCCGGTCGCGCCTCAGACAAGAATCTTCAGAGGATCGTTGCCAAAATCGCGCAACGCGAACATTTGCTGGGCGTCGTGATTTACGATCGCTCCGGCAAGATCCTGGCCATCACTCCCGACCATCCCAAATATTTCGAGGAACGGCCCGAGGTCGCGGCCCATTCCGACAAACTCAATAATAGTGCGGCCGACTATCTGAATGTCGGTGGCCTTCCCGTTTACGCTTACGCGCTGCCGCTTCATCGCGACGCCGACCAAACCGGAACAGTGCTGGTTGTCTTTGACACCAGCTACATCGGTCAGCGCCTCGCTTACTCCATTCGCGACTCTCTCCTCACCGCGCTTCTGCAAACCATTCTGATCACCGGCCTGGCCTTCGTTCTCGTCCGTTGGAACATTACCGCTCCCCTCGCTCACACCGCGAAATGGCTTCGCACCGTGCGCGCCGGTTCTTCCGACACTAGCGCCGCGCCTCCGCAAGGTGAATTCTTCGATCAGATTCACACCGAGGTGAGACACCTCGCGCATGCGCTGAACACGGCGCGTGCCGCGGCACAGGAGGAAGCTCAGCTACGCGAAACGCAATCGTCCGTGTGGACCGCCGAGCGCTTGCGGGTTAGCCTCCGCAATAAGCTCAGCAATAAGCCTCTGTTCGTCGTCTCCAACCGCGAACCTTATATGCACGTCTTCCGCGACAAGGAAAAAGCCGTGCAGATGATCGTGCCTGCCAGCGGTCTGGTCACCGCGCTCGAGCCCGTCCTTCAAGCTTGCAACGGCACCTGGATCGCCAATGGTTCCGGCAATGCCGATCGTGAGGTTGTCGATGAGCACGATCACTTGCAGGTTCCACCTGACCGGCCCAGCTACACCTTGCGTCGCGTCTGGCTCACCGAAGAAGAAGAAAACGGTTACTACGAAGGATTCTCAAACGAAGGGTTGTGGCCACTTTGCCATATCGCGCACACTCGCCCCACCTTCCGGCTCGATGATTGGATTCATTATCAGCGCGTCAACCGGCGCTTTGCCGATGCGGTCCTCGAAGAAATGAAAGGCACGCAATCACCCATTCTTCTTGCGCAGGACTATCACTTCGCCTTGCTTCCAAAAATGGTGAAAGAAGCGCGCCCCGACGCTGCGGTCGCGATTTTCTGGCACATACCCTGGCCCAACGCGGAAGTGTTCGGCATCTGCCCGTGGCAGCGCGAGCTTGTCGAAGGATTGCTCGGCGCGGACTTGGTCGGTTTCCATATTCAAACGCACTGCAACAATTTTCTGGAAACCGTGGATCATGCCGTGGAAGCGATCACCGAATGGGACCGCTTCGCCGTCAACCGTCAAGGCCATGTCACTCGCGTGCGTCCTTATCCCATCAGCGTCGCGTCGCTCACAACCAATAACGGAAGCCAGCCAGTTCGCAGCGCGGGCGAAGAGCGCGGCGCTCTCTGTGCCGAACTCGGCATCGAAGCATCGCTTCTCGCTGTCGGTGTCGATCGCCTCGACTACACCAAGGGCATCATCGAACGCTTCCGCGGCGTCGAACGCTTCCTGGAAATGAATCCCGTTTATCAGCGCCGCTTCTCCCTGGTGCAAATCGGCGCTCCCAGCCGCACAGACATTCCTCGTTACAAACAATTTCTCGACGAAGTCAGCGCCGAAGCGGACCGTATCAACAGCCGCTTTGGCGTCGGCCGCTGGAGGCCGATCGTTCCTCTCCTGCGGCACCACTCCCATCAGGAGATTGCCCGTTTCTACCGCGCTGCCTCGCTTTGCCTGGTCACTTCGCTGCATGACGGCATGAATCTCGTGGCCAAGGAATTCATCGCCGCTCGCGACGATGAACAAGGGGTCCTGATCCTCAGTTCGTTTACCGGCGCTGCCCACGAACTTACCGACGCTCTGCTCGTCAATCCCTACGACATCCAGCAGCTTGCCGATGCCATTCACCAGGCCCTCGATATGAGCTCGGAGCAACAAGCCACCCGCATGGTCCACCTGCGGAAGACCATTCATGAATACAACATCTACCGCTGGGCCGCCCACCTTCTCTCCGATCTCACGGAGATCCGCATCGAGGCTCCGGAGAGCAAAAACGAGGTTCAGTCCTTGAGCTGATGGCTAGCGGCTGAACTTCACCGGCGCAGAGGATTCTCCATGGAGACGGCACAGACACCGTTCAACTTTTTCACCGTCTCTTATCTCACTCGCATCGGCAACAGTTCCGCTATCACCCTTTCCGAATTTCTCGCTGGACTCGAAGCACTGTAGCGACGCTTCCATTTTCCACCACACCTTTCAGACCCTCAGCATCCACCATTTCCTTACCGAAGGCTTTTCCAACGATTTTGCGCAATGGGTGCTTGCCGGTGTCAACCGCGACGCTCTCGCTGAGCAGCTTGCGGCCCTCGATATCCGCGATTATTCCAGCATTGCCGCGTTGCGCGCCGATTTGTGTATGGAGGTCCGCGATTTCTGCCAGCAACATCCTGAATTCGCCAAGCAATCGGCCCTGGAGCCATTTTATTTCTGCGAATCCCTGGAGGTCACTCTTCCCCTGGGCCGCACCGCCAGGACTCTCGACGAATTTCGCGAAGGCATTTCACCTCTCAGCCATTCCGGTTTCTATTTCCACTTCATCTCTTCTCGCTTGCGGCTTCAGCTCCGCACCAACGATTTTTCCCACTGGCTCGCGGATGGCCTCGGCCTCATGACTCTCGCTGAAAACGTCAATCGCATCGACATATACACCAATACCCTGGACAGCGCCCGGGGAAAGCTGCTTCGCCTGGTGGACCGTGAGAGGAGAAAGCATGGCCGCCGGAGAATTGATGCCCGAACCTTCCAGAGCGGCGGAACCAGCTAAACTAGTTTAACTTCCTGGGTGTCTCCCGCTATCGCAGCTCGCCCGGCGCAATTCCGTTTTTTCGCGCTTCATTCTCGATATCTTCGATCTGCGCCTGCAACTGCTTTTTTGCGTCTTCCAGTTGCTTCACTTGGTCGGCCAACGGCACCATGTTGTATCCTTGGTGCATCTTGATTCCACCTGACGCCGACGTGTTGTCCGCCTTGAAATCCTTCAGCTGCGCAAGGCGCTTGTCGACTGCGTCAATTCGGTCCCGCAATTCACGGATTTGATTGCGGCACTTCTCCACTTGTTGCTTGTGCACATCCTGGTTCTCATTCTCTTGGTCGTCTTCGCGCACAAACGAATGTCGCGCGCTGTTTTTAGTCGTGTCGCCCACCACCGATACTCCGTTCTTCACGGACTTAATCTCGTCATTCGTCCAGACCTTTTTCGGCTTGTTCTTGTCCGCCGCCTGAACTGCCGGAACAAGCGACTGAGCCTTCGCCGGAGCCTGCGCGGCACCGGGCGCTGGACCCGTCAGTGGAGTCGCGGTAGCCGTGGGTGCGCTCGTATCTTGGGGGTATGCCAAGGATGGATGAACCGCCATGCAAATGACCGCGCCCGCAACGAGCCCGGAGAATAGGGAAACGCGATTCCGGAACATGTCGCCTCCGATCCGGCCAAGCTGGTTCTAGTACTATCCTTTCTATTTTAGCGAATCCAGCCTCACTTAGTCGTTTGCTCGCCCGCCAGCTTGCTTAACTCGTCACGCACCACCCCTACGGCATCTTTCGGCGGACCTACTCGTTTGTAATCCGAGTAGAACGTGCGTTCATGAATCGCGAAGGGTACAACGAACTTACGCCCGTCAAAGTCATACTGCTCGTAGCTGGGAAACCAGTGCCCGGGTGTCATCTCGTAGCGTTCCTGCATGAAATGGCTGCCTTTGTAAACCTTGGCCAAAAACAACGAGATCGAGATGTCTTCAACAACCGAGCCCTCGATCCTAGCCAGCTCTCCCGACTGTTCGTCGATCCAAACCGTCCCGCGCACCTTGCTAAAAATGATGGCGTTCCGCGTACCCGCCTTAAATTTCGGATTGGGGACCATGGCATACTTCGCCAGGGTCGCTTCGCCACGCTTCTCCGCGCCCACGCGAGAAAAAACGAACGCATCATGCGTAGTAGCAATCAAGTCGCCGCGCTCTTTTCGTTTGCGTTGCGCCTTTGCGTAAGCCTCCTGTTGTGCCGCGCCTCCTTGCGCTGCCCATACCAGGTATTTCTCGAGTTTTTCCAGACTCTCGCGATAGACTTCCGGGTTGACCGGGTTTCCGTCCACCGAAATTGGCAGCTTGTTCATAGCAGGCCCGGCAGGGAACAGTCGCCACACCCTCACCTCGGGCTTCGCATCGCTCCCGATCCTCCGCGCCTCAACCTTCTCGGTGCGTTCATACTCATCCAGCGCCAGCTCCATCTGCTTCTCGTTTGCGATCACTCGGTCGAATACGTCGCTCTGCGATTCTGGATGGATTGCCGGATCAGCGGCGGGAGGGCTGGGGTCTTGACCGCAGATCGTAGAAGCGAACAACAGCGGCCAGATAGCGAGCGCGCGCCACAATCGGCGCGTCCGCGCGATTCTCGATTGGCTTAGCCGGATGTAAGTCATAGAAAAAACAGGCTGATCTGACTAAGTCGCAAACCTTGCCTCGTCTCGGGCGTCCCAGAAATTGCCAGCCGGCTCGCGCCCAACACGCTACAATTGAGATGATTACATGCAACTTCACTGAAAGCAAAGATGCCCCGCATACGTCTATTTAATGAGGAACGATTGGAAGCGTGTCTTCGTATTCCATACAGTGCAGGAGAAGTCTGTGGGCGTAACCCCTATCGATAGCTTGACGGCTGTCCCGCCAGTCGCGGGAAGGGCCTTGGCATCTACGGTCAGGATGAAAGGATTCCGCGCTGCCTGGATCACCTCCACGGAAACCATCAAGCTCGCCTTGGACGCCTTGCGATCCCACAAGCTCCGCAGCTTCCTCACGCTCCTCGGCGTGATTCTCGCCGTCCTCACCCTGGTCATTGTCATGAGCGTGATCTCGGGCCTCGACCTCTACGTCGCCAATCGCGTCGCCAATCTCGGTGCCAACGTTTTCCTGGTCCACCGCTTCGGCATCATCACCAGCGAAGATGCCTGGATCAAAGCGCAAAAGCGTCCTTTGATTACCTACGAGGATTACGAGCGACTGCGCGAGAGTATGAAGCTTGCCACCGCGGTTGCTGCCGAACAAGATCACAACGTTCAGGTCAAGAGCGGCAACTTGACCATGGAAAACGTCCAGATGCTGGGCGCCACTCCCAATTTCGCCGACGTCCGCAACTTGAATGCCGCGCAAGGCCGCTTCATCACCCGAGCGGATGAGGATCACCGCTCCGAAGTTGTCTTCATCGGACCCGACTTAGCCACCAAGTTCTTTCCCAATGTGGATCCCCTCGGTAAGACCCTTCGCGTTCAAACTCACACCTATGAAGTCATCGGAGTTGCCGAACCGCTGGGCAGCGCGTTCGGTCAGTCCCAGGACAACTACATGATCATGCCGATCAGCACCTGGCGGAAAGGTTGGAACACTCCCCAGGATTGGGTGACAATCTTTGTCCAGGCGCCCAGCCAGGAATTGATGTACGCCAGCGAAGACGAAGCGCGTATGCTCTTCCGTGCCTGGCGCCATTTGCCCTACGACGCGCCCGACAACTTCGGCATTCTTGGCTCCGATTCCATCATGGAGTTGTGGAACAGTCTTACCAAGAACATCGCGTTCGTCGCCATGTCGCTGGTCAGCATTTTCCTCGTAGTCGGCGGCATCGTGATCATGAACATTATGCTGGCCAGTGTTACCGAACGCACGCGCGAAATTGGTTTGCGCCGTTCACTGGGCGCCAGGAAAAAACATATTCTGCTTCAGTTCATGACCGAATCCGCCGTGCTTGCCGCCGCCGGTGGAATCATCGGAGTCCTGGCGGCTTATGCCGCAGTGTTCCTGGTAGAAAAGATTTTTTCCTTCCCGATGCACACTCCGCTCGGCGCGGTGGTCATTTCTTTGGGACTGTCAACCGCGGTTGGGCTTTTCTTTGGAATTTTTCCGGCCATGCGCGCGGCCAAGCTGGATCCCATCGAAGCGCTGCGCTCGGACGGCTGAGGAACACATGGCACAGGCTTACGGCGAAAACCTGAAGCAAGCGATGGACACGCTCCGCACTCACAAGTTGCGCAGCGCTCTCACGGTCTTCGGCGTGGTCTTGGGCGTCAGCGTCATTATGCTGGTCGCCGCGCTGCTTACCGGCTTCGATCAGAAAATTCAGGAGAACATCAATCAGTTCGGCGCGGACACCGCCTTCATCACCAAATGGGATCAGGGACGCCACGGTGGTCCTGCGCCGATGGAAGAGCAGCAGCGCAAGCCTCTCACGATCGAAGATGCCATCGCGATTCAGGAGAAGTGTCCCGCGATAAAAAGCGTAACGGTTTTTGTGCAGACCAATTGGAGCCACAACCACGTCGTGCGCACAAAATCCGGCGACGTCACCGCCATCGATTTCCGCGGAGTGCAGCCCAACTTCGGCGAAGTCTACGCCAACGCCGCCACCATCGAAGGCCGTTTCATCAGTGAAGGCGACGACCTTCACAAAGAGAAAGTGGTCATGCTCGGCGAAAACGTAGCTCCCGTACTGTTTCCCGAAGGCCATCCCATCGGCAAAGACGTGATGATCGACGGCTCCTCATTTCAGGTCGTCGGCGTGGTGGAAAAGCCCAAGGGTGGTTTCGGCATGGGTGACGAAGACCGCCGCGTTCTCATCCCCTTCAGCACCTTCAAGAAAACTTATCCCGATGCCGACGAAATCAACATGCGCGCTCAGGCGTATCCGAAAATGTTGGACACCGCTGTGGACCAGATCCGCGAAGTTCTCGAGCGCCGTAGAAACGTTCCCTTTGGCGGCAAAGATAACTTTTCCATCGCCACCGCCGAGCAGGAAGTCGCCGAATTCCACAACATCATGATGATGGTGTACCTGGCGATGATCGTTCTCAGCGCCATTGGGCTGCTGATCGGCGGCGTCGGCGTGATGAACATCATGCTCGTCAGCGTCACCGAGCGCACTCGCGAAATCGGCTTGCGCAAAGCTATCGGCGCCAAGAGCAAAGACATTACCTGGCAATTTCTGCTCGAAGCCATGACCCTTACCGGCATGGGCGGCCTGATTGCGTTGATCCTGGTGTTTATGCTGGTGCTGCTCATTCGCTTGACGCTCCGATGGCCCGGCGTGGTGCCCTTCTGGGCGGCGGCCACGGGAATTCTTGTCAGCGTCACCATCGGTCTGGTCTTCGGCGTTTGGCCCGCCATGAAAGCCGCCAAACTCGATCCAGTAGAAGCCCTCCGCTACGAATAGCAACCAAACCGTGGTCGTTTTACGATTTTCTAATTTCTAGTTTCTATTTTCTATTTTCGTGCGTTTGTCGTGGCCAACCTTTAGCTTGGTCTCTCCGACAAGAGATCACCGATCTGCCGAGCTTGCGCGCGCGCCGCAAGAAAATTCAGCACAATTTCCAGCGATAGCATCAGCAGCAGCACAAACGCGCCCAATAATTTCGTCTCCGCAAGGCGGCTGGGCGCTGCGCCATAGACCACCCCCACAATCATCACCAGCGAACGAATTGCCGAAAGCGGTCCCAGCGCGAAAACACTCGTGGCGCTGCGCAAATCCGTCGACGGAATCATGCGCGGCGCCATGCTCCCGACCACCGCAATCGCATAAGGCGCAAAAATCCACAGCATCCTTCCCGCAGCGGCTTCCAGGTCTGCGCGCAATTCTCCGCGATTCCCGGAGAAGCGTACCGCAAGCAGCAAAGCCAGCAGCGCAATCGTGCTGATCGCTTGCGCGCCGATCAATCCGTACAACGCGTTGCGCAAATAATAGCGGCGCTTGCGAATCAGGGCGCAGCGCCCCATGGACACGCGCGCGCCGCACAGCAAGCCGTCGAGCAATGCCAGCAAGTACAGCGCAAAGAGCGTCATCGCAACTCTCCCAGTCGCTGTAGACGGCAGCCGAGTTGGCGCCGCAATTCCTGCACCAACGAAGGACGCACGCCGAACAACGTATGAAACACGCGAGGCGCGGGCGTGTTCCAGATTTGCGCCCCGTAAATGCCGGAAACAAATCCCGGAGCGCCGCGGCGCGCGGCTTCCGTCAGCTCCGATGCGCTGTAGGCTCGCGCAGCCGAAAGGACGCCATCATGACGCGCGATTGCCGTTCGCATCCGCAAACGATGAAAAAACCACGAGCCAAACGGCGCCAGAAACCACGGCTGGAAATCGTAATGCAGGAACGCCCGGATTTCCGGCTGGTCGTGCCGGTGCAGGAATTTCACCAACGAATCGCCGCGAAAGTGATGCATCACGCCGGTGGAGAGATAGATCTGCCCGGAGTGTTCCGGGGAAAACGCATCGCCATGCACGAATTGGCACGGCAGATTTTCCGCGCGTGCCAGTCGAGCGGCTTCCTTGATGAGCGCGGAGTTCAAATCCACGCCAGCCAGTTCCACGCCTTGCTCCGCCAATGGCGTGTGAGCCGCGAGCCAGCGAATGTTGTAGCCGATGCCGCAACCGACGTCGACCACACGCAATGGTCCGGCGACGCCCTGGCTGCGGATCGTCGCAATCACCGCGCGCAGCAGTTCGTGTACCCGCGGGCCGTGATAGAACTCTTCGGAGAGCCGCTGCATTTCCCAGTGCACGGTCACGAACAGGCGGTCGATGGCCTGCGCGTCCAGCGACCCGTCGCGCTCCGGAAGTGCTTCGACCGCTCGCAGTGCTTGGCGGTTCCCGAATTTGTGGAACACGTCCAGAACCTGTTGCTTGCGCACGGGAAGACGTTCGAGTGTCCGCGGATCGTGTTGCACGATCAGATCCGTAATTTCCGGTTGCGAAGGATTCCATGCGGCGATCACAAGCCTGAGCGTACTGCACGCGGCGTAGGGGGAGAAGGAGCCAGCGGCACATACGCGCCCAATCCAGCAACTCCGCGTCGCGCGAGCGGACAGGCGAAAATAGAAACCCGGAAATGGAAAAACGGTGAGCCGTATTGTTCCCGATGTGTCTTTGTAGTGGCCAACCCTCAGGTTGGTTCCTCCCGAGAAAACCGACAGCCGAAAACGCAAATAGAGAAGGGCGCGACAAGAATGTCGGCGCGCCGACATGGGTAGTAACTACCCCGACACTTTTGCCCGGGCGTTTTGTGGATGTATTTCAAAGCAAAGGGGTTGCGGGCGCAGGTATGCGGATGCATGTGAATCGAAAGCAGATAACGGAACGATGGCAAGAGAACTGACGGTTAACGATAGCTCCTACCCCCTTTCCCCTGTTTTTTGTATGCGTTGGAAACAAATGAGTTACGGGCGGTCTTTCTGTAAGTGGCAGAGCAAGAGAATGGCGGGGACGCGTTATTCCAGTAGCGGCTCGACGCCCCAGGCGTTGAACTGGAGCGGCTTCTGTCGAAGCCTATACTCGCGACGACTTGCGCCTCTCACGTTGGTTACTGGAGTTTGGCGTAGGCGGATTTGGCGGCTACTAGTGTGGGTAAATCGGGGTCGGCGTTCTTCCAGAGAGTCAGGAGGGTGGCCAGGGTGTCGCGGGCCTTCTGTTTGTCGCCGCGCGAAGAATAATCGGACGCCAGGGTGTAGCGAGCCGCCAGCCAGCGCTGCTGCGGTTCCCAGCTGAGCGAACCACCAGTGGAGCTGAGCATTTTCTGGAAGGTGGTGACGGCTTGGTCGATCTGGCCCGCTTGCTGATACGCGTGTGCCAGAGCCTCCATCGAGAGCGCGGTGCTGTTCTCTTTGTCGGATTGCCGGAGTAATTCGATGGCCTTGTCATTCAGGCCAGCGGCCAAGGCAATGTCTCCCTGGAGCAGATGCACGTAGCCCATTTGTTCGGAGCTGTGGGGATCGGCGAGCGGCGTGATGAGCGCGGCAATCTGTTGCGCCTCATCGGTGAAGCCGGCGCGAGCGCAGGCGTCGCCGATCATTGCGCCGAAGACCACCTTGGACTGAATTTTGCTCAAGTCGACCACGGCGGCGTCGAGGTGGCGGTGTTGTGTCTTGGTATCGCCTTTGCCCTCGGCCACAATCGAGAGCAGAAGATGAACGCGCGCCACGCTGAGCGGCGAGTTCTGAGTCTTCAAAATTTCCAGCGAATGTTCCAGGCGGCTCTCCGCGCTCGAGTAGCGGCCATGGTAAAGATCCAGAAATGCCAGCGAGCGCAAACCGTTTTCGCGCGTCTCGGGTTTGGCGAGCAACTCGGTGAAAACCTGCTCGGCCTTCTGGTCTTCGCCATTGGCGACGAGAGCGAAACCGTATTCGCGGTTGATGTTTCCCGCGGTCAGCCAATTGGGCTCAATTTCAAACGCCTTCGCATAGGCTTGCAGAACTAAATCTAGTTCCGTACATTGACGTTAGAGCGGGGTTCTTAGACACTCGCGACCCATGCGCCCTTCTCGACAGCGCTACCCGGAGCATCGATTTGTCATTGCGAATGAGGCCGACTTTCAGCGCTGGCTGGAATTGGTTTTGGAAGCTGAGCGCGGGCGTCTGCGGCAAGTGAATAGCGAACGAGACGCTGAAGTCGCCGCGGTATTTGAAGGAGCCTCCAGCCACGACGTCCAGGAAAATCAGCCGCGGCGCGAGCAGCGCAGATACTCCAGCAGGTAAGAATCCCGAAAATCAAAGTCGAGAATTAGTGGACGGAAACCGGTCCGTTCACTGTGGAGAGATGTACGACCGTGGGGCCAGAGCCGAATTCGATGCTCTTGCGGTCGTCGTCCCAGTTTTTGCGGCCCTCGGAGCAAACCGAAGAGTGGCATTGGAACGGGCTGTGACCTTCGGATTCCACCAGCACGCCGGATTGATAACCGGAGGGAATTTCCACGGTAAGCGGACCGTTGTTGGCATGCGCTTCGATGCCGGAGCCATTCCAGTTCGTGCCGTTGAGGGAAATCGTCAGCGGGCCATTCTGTGCATCGACGCGCAGCTTGCCGCTATTGCCTTGTAGCGTGACGGGACCGTTTTGCGTGGAGAGGTCGACATCGCCGCTGCAGCGCAGCACCGTAATCGGCCCGTTCTGCGCGTGTGCTTTTATGTTGCCATCAATATTGTAGAGACCCATGGGGCCGTTATTCACTCGCAAATTCAGCGAGGTGCCCTTGGGAGCCTTCACGAGGATGTGCGCGGACCAGCGGTCATGGGATGACGGGCCGGAGACGCCAAGTTCGCCATTTTGCAAGGTGAGATGAATTTGCGAGAGTACCCTCTCCGCGTCGTTGTCGGGATCCGCCGCTTTACAAAGCGTGACGGCGTAGTCGTTGTTCTCCCAGCCTTCCACCTGCAATCCACCATTGGATTCCGCCTGGATGTGGAGCGTAGGCGCTTCGGCTTTGGTGATGGTGCGCTCCTCGGATTGCACGATGGAGCGGCGGTTGCTGTCGAAGTAGATGTTCAGATCGGAGCAACTCTCGATCGGCTCGCCGTGGTGGACGGACATTCCGACGGAATGCCGATGAGAAAGCGCGCGCGGTGCGGCCGTGAGGGCGACTGCGGACCAGATGACGATGCCAACAACCGGAAGCAGCTTGCGGGAATCCATGATGCTCACCTCTGGGCGTATAGACGAGGGGTGGGCCGCTTTGGTCAGGAAGAGTTAGCAAAGAATTTGGCTGTGGATCCGCCGCAGGCTGCTACTAGTATCTGGGCTGACGCATTTCTTCCCGGATGCGGGACAAGCGACTGATAAAGCTATGGTTATGCGGAGCGCAGGAAGCGCGCGGTGCGGCTGCGCAGCGTCGGTTCGGGCGGAGCCGGCTGTTGCGCGCCCGGCTTGCGGCGGGCGAGAGGGAAGAGATGATCAGCCAGGGCTTCGGCGGACTGAATGCGGTGCTGTGGGTCCTTGGCCAGGCAAGCAGCCATGATTTCATTTATTGCCGTGGGAATCGAAGCGTTAACGTGCGAAGGTGGCAGCGGCGTGGAGGAGAGCACGTGATTGCAAACGGTCTGCAGGGAATCGGACTCGCCGGCAAAGGGAGAAATTCCCGTGAGTAATTCGTACAGCACCACGCCCAGCGAGAACAGGTCGGAACGCGCGTCTTGGGGTCGGCCGATAATTTGTTCGGGGCACCAGTAAGCGGGCGTGCCGAAAAGAGAAGTGTCGCCATTATCGTGGCTGGCCAGGCGCGCCATGCCGAAGTCGGTGAGCTTTGGGCGCATTTCCGGAGTGACTAGAATGTTGGCGGGCTTGACGTCGCCATGAATGATGCCTGCGCGGTGCGCGACAGAAAGGGCCACGGCCACCTGGGCGGCCAGGGCGCACGCGGTCGGCATGGGAAGGCTTCCTTTGAGCAGCATTTTTTCGAGCGACTGGCCTTCGACCAGTTCCATCACCAAATAAGGAGTGAGCGTGGACTCTTCGATGCCCATGTCGTGCAGCGAGATGATGAAAGGATGAGAGAGTTTGCCGACAACGCGGGCTTCACGCAGGAAACGCGCGCGGCCTTCGCCGCGGCCCAGTTCCGGCGAGAACAGCTTGATAGCCACGGAGCGATCGATCAGGGGGTCGTAGCCGCGCACAACGCGGCTGCTGGCTCCAGTGCCGAGCGTTTCGAGAATCTGATAGCGGCCGACGTTCACAGGGTCTCCGGGAGCCACGAAGAATAAAGGCTGCAACGAAAGCAGAATACAGTGAGAGGGAAAGTAAGGATATGAAGCGCAAGTCATGATGAGAAGGGTACGAAAGTACTGGGCCAAAGGAGAACGGTTTGCAGCGACCGTCGCACGCAACCCCAGCGAAAAGCACTCACCCCTGAAAGGGATGAGCTACAGGATGCCTGCAACGCTATGAATCTGGCGGCCTTAGCGGGCTAGCTCTAGGGGAGGGGTGACTTGAGGGCGCAGGGAAGATTTGAGGACCGGGTCGGATTGCAGGCGCTGGGGAAGGTCGCGAATGTAGCTGGCCATGGAGGGGTGCCACAAGCGATTGAAGCCAAAGGCGAGCATTTCGTTCAAGGCCTGATCGGATGACCAATGATCGAAGGCGACGCGATACGAGGCGATGAAGACTCCGGTGCGATCTTCGCCGAAACGGCAGTGAACGAAGACCTTTTCGTTGGCCTGGCTGCGAAATATGGAAAAGAACTGCGCAACTTGCTCATTGCTGGGAGCGGACCAGCCGCTAACGGGAAGATGAATGAAGCGTATTCCCAGTGCTTCCGCTTGCTTGCGTTCCCAATCGACCTTGTGGGGATCTTCGCCGCGAAGATCGATGATGGTGGTAATGCCGAGTTTCTTGAGTTGCTGCAAACCCTCCGCGTAGGGCTGCGCGCCGCGATATAAGGAATCGTTGATTCTTCCGAACCTGGGCAATCCCGCAAACTTCAGCTTCTCGGCGTAGCTGGAAGCTGCAAAGGAAGTGGAAGTCGAAGCCGGAGCCTGGGCCGCGAGCACCCCCGGAGATGCTAGAAGAGCGCAGAGAGCCAAGTTAGGAAAGAAGCGGCGCATTTCCATTAGATGGTACGGGCTGGGCTTTCGGATGCACCGAAGAATCGGCGGATGGCGGCCGCCTTCCGAGCGGCTTCGGCGCACCGACAGCTCGCGCCGACGAGATTCTGTAGCTCACTCCTTCCAGGGGTGAGGGTTTTCGCTCTCACCGCGAGCACGCCGCGGCGCGAACAAACGTCGGCCTGCAGGCCTGAGCTACAGGAATATGGGGTGTGCCGCGGCGTATCGATAGCGCGCAAGGGCGCGGGCCAGCGTGCAAGCCCGATCATCGTTGGGCCGCAAATTCCTGCTGCTTGCGCAGCTCCGCGAATGCTGGCGATTTAGCGAAATGCGCCGGGAAATTCAGCACATATTTTTTCATTGCCGGATGCCAAAACTTTTTGAAATGGAAATGATCCATTTCATCGATGGCGTGCTGGGGCGTCCAGTGATCGAAAACCATGCGATACGTCGCGAAGAACACACCGGTGCGGTCATCTCCAAGCCAGCAATGGACGAAGATCACTTGCTTCGGTCGCTGCTGCGTGAGTGACAAGAACTCGGCAATCTGTTGGTCCTGCGGAGGAGACCAGCCGCTGGCGCGGATGTTCACGACATGCATGCCCAAGGCTTGAGCTCTCTTGCGTTCGGATTTCACCAATCCTTGCTTTTCGCCGCGCAGGTCAACAATCGTCGTCACGCCCAGCTTTTTCAGTTCGCGCAACCCTTGCTCATTCGGTTGCGAGCCGCGGTAAAGAAAATCGTTGAGTTTGCCGACATCGGAGATTCCGTGGACATGGAGCGTCTTCGCGTAGGCTGGATGAGACGAGTGAGATGTGTGCGTGCGGGAATCCTGTGCAAAAGTTTTTGCACAGCAGAACGAGAGCAGCAGGAATGCAACGAGCGAACAAGCAACTCGGGCCAGCATACTAATAGGCTGTCATAAAAGAGCTTAGAGTGTTATCGGGGATGAAATGTACGCGACGAGTAGCGATCTCGAACGCGCCGTCGCGAAACGACACCACAAGATATGGGCGCGTTTGGAAAAAGTTAGCTAGATTTTGCGATTTTCTCTTGACAGGACCAGCGCATGGTTTGATACTGCACATCCAGATTCGGGGGACGTGGAAGCGCCAGACGGACCAGAGTCGGGGACGTGCCTTGGTCCGGCATTGAACCCACGAGCCAGCCCGGGATCACCGTAAAAAAACGAGCGCGAAGTGGATTCTCCGCGCAGTGCGTTTGGCGGGGAATGAAGCTGTTCAGCCGCGTGAGGAACACCGGCCTAGGGCAGCGCGTTCGCTTTTTACGATTATTTTCCGGCTGGAGCTTCCACGGAACCAGAGTCTGAAGTAGTGCGGCTTGCGAGTGCGGCGCGCGCACCCCAGGACGGCACGGGGGTAAAATAAAGGGTTCCTCGCCTGAGGGAAGGGAACCAGTTGGGGAGGAATGAATGGCAACGGTGAAGTCAGCATTGAACGGCAAAGCGATGGAACTGACGAACGCAACGAAGCATGCCGGCGAGACGAGAGGATTGGTGTTTGAGCGTTACTTTACGGATGGAAGGATTTCTCCCTTCGACGCGGTCGAATGGGAAAAGCGGACGGCGCAGATCGGGAACGAAAAGGGCGTAACCATTTTCAAGCAGGAAAATGTGGAGGTGCCGAAGGGATGGTCGCAAACGGCGACCAACATCGTGGCGAGCAAATATTTTCACGGGAAGCCGGGAACGTCGGAGCGTGAAGGTTCGGCGCGGCAATTGATTGGCCGTGTGGTGAACACGATCGTGCGCTGGGGCGAAGAGGGCGGGTATTTTGCGAACACGCAATCGCGGGACGCGTTTCGCGACGAACTGACGCACCTGTTGGTGGAACAGAAAATGAGTTTCAATTCGCCGGTTTGGTTCAACGTCGGCGTGCAACCGAAGCCACAATGCTCGGCGTGCTTCATCAATTCCGTGCATGACGATATGGAATCGATCATGGGATTGACGAGGACGGAAGGCATGCTGTTTAAGTGGGGCTCGGGAACGGGCACCAATTTTTCGGCACTGCGCGGCAGCAAGGAAACGCTTTCGGGCGGCGGCATTGCTTCCGGGCCGGTGAGCTTCATGAAGGGCTTCGATGCGTTCGCGGGAGTGATCAAGAGCGGCGGAAAGACGCGGCGAGCGGCGAAGATGGTGATCCTGAACATCGATCACCCGGATATCGTGGAATTCATCGAGTGCAAGGTGAAGGAAGAGAAGAAGGCGCACGCGCTGATCGGGATGGGCTATGACTCGTCCATCGACGGCGAGGCTTACAGTTCCGTGTTCTTTCAGAACGCGAACCACTCCGTGCGTGTTTCCGACGAGTTCATGCGCGCGGCAGAAGAGAATCGCGACTGGTGGACGAAGAACGTGATTGACGGCCAGCCGAATGAGAAGCTGAGCGCCAAGGATCTCTTGTACAAGATTTCAGATTCCACGTGGCACTGCGGGGATCCCGGCATGCAGTACGACACGACGGTGAACCGCTGGCACACCTGCAAGCACACGGCGCGAATCAATGCCAGCAATCCTTGCAGCGAATACATGTTTCTGGATGACACGGCGTGCAACCTGGCTTCGTTGAACTTGATGAAGTATCTGGAGCCAAATGGCTCGTTCGACGTGGAGTCGTTCAAGCACGCGGTGGACGTGACCATCACGGCGCAGGAAATCCTGGTGGACAATGCCAGCTATCCGACGCCGAAAATTGCGGAAAACTCGCACAACTTCCGGCCGCTGGGGCTGGGCTATGCGAATCTGGGCGCGCTGCTGATGTCCATGGCGTTGCCGTACGATTCGGATGAAGGGCGTGACGTTGCGGGTGCCGTGACCGCGCTGATGTGCGGCGAAGCCTATGCGCAATCGGCAAGAGTGGCGGAACGCCTAGGGCCCTTTGCCGGCTACGAAGTGAACCGCGAACCGATGCTGGACGTGATCCGCATGCACCGCGAAGCGATGCGCGGGATCAAGCCGGACCATGTGCAGGCGGAACTTTACCTGGGCGCGCAGAGCGCTTGGGATTCCGCGCTGGAACTTGGCGAGAAGCACGGGTTCAAGAATTCGCAAGTGACGGTGCTGGCGCCGACGGGCACCATCGGATTCATGATGGATTGCGACACGACGGGCATCGAGCCAGACCTGGCGCTGGTGAAGCACAAGAAACTAGTGGGCGGCGGCGTGATCAAGATCGTGAACAACACCGTTCCGCGAGCGCTGCTGAAGCTAGGGTACACGCCGGAGCAGAGCAGCGAAATCGTGAGCTACATCGACAAGAATGGCAAGATCGACGGCGCGCCTTTCATGAAGGAAGCGCACGTGCCGGTGTTCGACTGCTCGTTGGCCACTACCGGTGGACGCTCTATCGCCTGGACGGGCCACGTTCGGATGATGGCGGCGGCGCAGCCCTTCCTGTCGGGTGCGATCAGCAAGACCATCAATATGCCGGAACAGTCTACGATCGAAGACATCATGAAGGCGTACATTGAGTCGTGGAAAATGGGGCTGAAGGCTGTGGCGATCTACCGCGACAATTCGAAGCGTTCGCAACCGCTGAATGCCGCCGGCAACCAGAAGGACGAGAAGAAAACGGAAGCAGCGGTGGCGGCCGCGACGGAGCCACTGCAGAGGGAACTGTTTGCCCGGCAGCAGCGAGAAAAGATGCCGGTGGAACGCGACTCGGTTACGCACAAGTTTAGCGTCGGCGGCCACGAAGGATACATCACCGTCGGTATGTACGAAGATGGGCGTCCCGGAGAAATCTTCATCAAGATGTCCAAGGAAGGTTCCACGCTCTCGGGCGTAATGGATGGCTTGGCACTGACGATTTCGCTGGGCTTGCAGTACGGAGTGCCGTTGAAGGTGTTCGTGGATAAGCTGGTGAACACCCGCTTTGAGCCGAGCGGGATCACGGCGAATCCGAACATCCGCTTCTCGACGTCGGTGTTGGACTACATCGCGCGTTGGCTGGGCGGAAAGTTCATTTCTTCGGACTATCTGAAGCTGAACGGAGCGACGGCAACCGAGGTCGCACATGTGATCGGGATGCCGCCGCAGGCGTCGACGTTGGTGGGGGCCAGAACAGCTGCTGAGACGGTGAGCAGGTCACCGCGTGACGCGCACGAGGGAGCGCCGACGTGTTCGGAGTGCGGCATGTTGATGGTGCCGAACGGAGCTTGCTACAAGTGCGAAAACTGCGGAAGTACGAGCGGATGCAGTTGAGCGATCGGGGAAAGGAGATCAAGCGATGAGCGCACTCCCCATCGGATCAGCACTAGCAGCAAAACAAAAGCCGAGCCAGCCGCGAGCACGAGGGTTCTTGCACATCGTGAGACACGGAGCAGGGCTCAGCACCTTCTACATTGTCACCTATCATCGGCTGGACAAGATTGGCGCGCGACCCAAAGCGATGCTTGCCGAAGGAGCACAGGCGCTGATCGATTTGCTGGAACGCATCGGGGTAGACTTCCGGCTACGCGAGGTTCGTGGAGCGCTGGAAGACATCCTGCGGCTGGGATCGGCGAACATTCCCGATCTGTGGCTGAGCGACGACGAGATGCTGGAACGAGGGCTGGTCGAAGGGTAGATTCGAGGATAATAGGTTGGAATTCGAAAAGGACCAACGCACCGAATGCGTTGGTCCTTTTTTCGTTGTTGCTCGGGGTGATGGAGACATGACGCAATCGCAAAGCATAAAAAATGAGCAAAAACGCAGGGTGATGATCCTAGGCTTGGGAGACCTGGGCATTCGGCTCGCGCAGACGGTCGCGGAGCGCGGGCTAGCGACGGACTTGAAACTCGTCAGCCGCGGGGAAGTGGCGGCGCAGTGGGCTCAACTGCTCAGGCTGGGCACGGACTGCCGGGTCTCGAGCGAGAGAACCGATGGTCTGGATGTGGCGGGCATGACAAGTGTGCTTGCGAGTTTCAAGCCAGATCTAATCATGCAATGCGCAAGCCTGCTCTCGCCTTTCGCTCTGCTAGAAAGTGGCGCAGCTGCCGCCGTGGGGATTATGCAAGCGGGATTCGCGCTGCAAATAGCGGCGCACCTGCCAATCATCGCGACCCTGATGCGCGTACACGCGAATCTGGGGCTGTCCTGCCCGGTGATCAACTGTTCGTTTCCGGATCTTAGCCACCCCATATTGTGGCGATTAGGTTCGGCACCGACGGCCGGAATTGGCAACGTGGCGATGATCGCTCGTCATTTGCAGGAAGCGCGCGGGAAACACGGGAAAGGCAGGTTGCGGATCATCGCGCACCACGCGCACGTCACACCGTTTCTGACCGGGACGCATGCAGGGCCGGACCTTCCTTTACCCATCGCGGACGAAAACGGCGAGAGGCTCAAAGAAGAAGATCTCGTGACTCACTCTGGCCTGAGGCCAGGGCGCCACTTCAACTATCTGACCGCGGTAACGGCGATTCCTCTGGTTAGCGCACTGCTGGATGAAGACATATCCGTGCGCACGCATGCTCCCGGGGTATTAGGTTTGCCGGGCGGGTATCCCATTTGCGTTCGTCGAAAGAGTATCGAGCTGGACCTGCCGGCCGGAATCTCGAACGATGAGGCTGTCGAGTTCAACAATCTATGTGCCCGGGCGGATGGCGTGGAGCGAATTGAATCCGACGGTACGCTCATCTACACCGAAGACGCTCGACGAACGGCCAAGCCGTTTTGCGCCGAACTGGCCGAGCCGCTCTCTCCCAAGCATTGGGAATCGCGGCTGGCCGTGCTGCGGTCCTTTTACGAACATTGTTTGCGCACGCGCTAACTAAATCGAGACACCACGACGAAATCGTGGTGTGACCGACGCGATGGCCGTCAGCGAGGGCGGAGTGAGGGGCGGGCGGCTAAGGGGCGGGGGCGGAAATGGGGACGGGGAGCCAGCGGCGGCGGAACGTGACGAAGAGATTCGCCGCAGGTGGGGCAGTGCTCCGAGTTGACCATTTCGGCGCGGAGCCAGTGGCCTCTGGTTTCACAATGCGGATTCACACATTGAACGGTGGAGCCCGGCATGAAGGACATAATGCACTCTCCCCGTGGCAGCCCGCTCACGCATGGATGGTAAGCTTCCCTTGGCGGCCAAGTTCGTTCCTGGGCGGAACGATGACTTGGGCGGAATTGTCACGCCGCGTTCATGAGGAGTCAATGGGAAACAAGGTCTAAGCAATGAGGAAATTCTTGACGCTGTGGAAAACGAGCGATGCAGCGTTGTGCGGAATTACATGGAGCATTCGGAATCCTCAGGGGCTGAAGCGCAATTTCGATTGCAGTGTTTCATGTCAGGTCTGAAAGTCCTGACCCCCTAAAGAAAAATACAACCTTGCGTGGATCAGGGCTTCGCCGCAGGAGGCTTTGCCGATTCGCCGGGAACGATGGCGTCGAGTTTCGCTTTGAGGGCCGCAAGCTCAGCGACCTTCGCGTGAATTTCTTCCTGCTGGGTGTCGAGCTTGGCCTTGCCTTGCGGATCTCTAGCGTGGTCGGGGTTGGCAAGGAAGGCATCCTGGTCGAGTGCGTGCAGGCGCAGGAGCAGGTCCACCTCTTTTTGTTGATCGGCAATCTGGCGCTTCAGAGCGGCAACTTCGGGATTCGCGGCAGCGTTGTCAGGAGCGGCGGCATCCGCGGCGGTCGGCGTAGACGTTGCGGGAGTTGCTTCCGGGGTGTTCACGAGCTGTGACGGCGCAGGCTGAGTTCCCGCTGAAGCTGTGGCGTCCGGCTTGGGCGCGGCGGGTAAATTGTCGTTGGTGATTACTTTGGGGGACTTGGGCGCGGATTTTTTCTGTTCCTGGGCGCGGCGAGCGGCTTCGGCAACAGAACTATCTTGTGAATCCTGCGCTACCACTTGAGTGGCAAGCAAGCCGGCGAGAGACAAGGCGAACGGCAGACTTGACGCGATGACCCTATAGCGCATAGCAACCCCTTAAGCTTCCGATAGCAGGCATTCTCCTAAATGATACGTCCCCGTACGGAAAATGAACGCGGAACAAGTGCGGCTGAGGCGAAACAAGCAATGCAGGATCGGAAAGTTACCGAGAGGCGGTATTGCCAGTGGACACTGCCGGCGCGAGGTCGCGGAAAGAGAAGTGCGACTGCAGGCCAGAAAAGGGCTTACCGTCGAGTTCCGCATAAGGGTAGATGAAATAGTTCAGGGGGTCCCCTTTCTGCAAGGGAGACAGGCGAATGTCGCGGCCGGAGGTGAAGAAGACGCGATTGTCGTCGTGGGCGCCGAAGAAATAGTCGTGCTTGGCGGGATTCTTCGAGGCTTCTGACGCGTCGACGGGAACCCAACCGGTTCCTCGCAGATAAAACTCCGCCCAGCAGTGATAACCGGGTATGTCGCCCTCAGTTTTCGATTCCGGGAGTGGGAAGCCGATTTCAAACCGCGCGGGAATGTTGGACGAGCGCATCATGCCGATAAACAAGGAATGAAAATCAGTACAATTGCCGCGCTTGGAGGTGCAGGCCCACACGGCGTCACCGCGGCCCCAACCTTCGCCGGATTTGTCGTAGTGCATCGTGGAGACCACGTAGTCGTAGACACTTTGCGCTTTGGCCAGATCGGTTGTTTCGCCGGCAGTATGTTGTTTGGCAAGTTCTGCGATGACGCCATCCAGGGGAACGAGTTTGTCGGGCTGCAGATAGCGCTGCAAAGCCGGGTCGCTGGCTGGATTCATGGACCCGCTCGTGGTTCGCGCCGAGGCGAGGGAAACCTTGTGCTCTAAGCGAGTCGCGACAAAAGTTAAGCTAACATCGAACCCGGCGGCGAGTTCGCTTGCCGTCGGTTGGAATAGGGCGTAGGGGTTGCCATATTCTGGGTCGTGGCCTTGTGTGTGAGCGACGCTGGCGTCAATGCGCAGATCCTTAATTTGTTGATAGGCGTCCTGCTGGGGAAGCGGCAACCAAAGAAGCAGTTTGCCCTGGGCGTCTTTGGCGGGAGGGACGTGAACCTGATAGTTGAAGGAGAAAGTGCGAGAAGCTGCCGCGGACGGAGCATCTGGCTTCGAAGAATGAGAGGGAAGCGCGAGGAGCAGCGCCACCCCAGCCGGCACGAGAATTAAGGAAAGCAAGGCAGTTGGTTTGCGCATGGAGATTTGGATGTCCTAAGTTGGAACAGTGATACGCAACCTTGGCAACATAGAGGTGAATTTGATGGAAAGCAATAGTGGAAAAGAGGGAGGGCTCAGGACAAGATGGCCGGGGTGGGGCTGGCGGACGGTGCTGGTTCTAGTCCTGGCAATCGGCGCGTTTTTGCCCGTCACAAGAGCGGGAAGCACAGGGCAAGCGGGTACAAGGACACCGGGCGGCACGAGTTCGACCGATAATGTAAAGGCGGCGCCGAAAGCGTCTACGGAGACCTACCAACTTCCGCCCGAACGCTACCAGAAGGCCGTGTCATTAGCGCGGAAGGAGTACGCGCTGTACTTCGTGGCCGTGGCGTGGAGCGTCATAGTGCTGTTGGCGCTGTTGCAGACCGGGATGGTGGCAGGATTGAGGGACATCGGTGAAAGCGCAAGCCCCAAGCGGAGGGTACAGGCGCTGATCTTCGTTCCCGGATTGATGCTTTTGCTGGCGGTGTTGCACCTGCCGATTTCGATCTACGCCCACCGGCTTTCCTTGCAGTATCAGCAATCCGTTCAGGGATGGGCTTCGTGGTTTTGGGATTGGACGAAAGGTGAACTGCTTTCACTAGGGTTGGGCTACATCGTCGCGCTCCTGCTGGTGAGCGTGATTCGGTGGAAGCCGCGGAACTGGTGGCTGTATTTCTGGTATGCCATGGTGCCGCTGTCGCTGTTTTTGTTTTTCATCAGTCCGTGGTTCCTCGATCCCATGTTCAATCGGTTTACGCCGCTCGAGTACAAGCATCCGGAGTTGGTGGAAGCAATCGGCAAACTGACGCAGCGAGCGGGAGTGCCGATTCCACCGGATCGCATGTTCCTCATGGAAGCGAGCGCCAAGACCAACGAAATCAACGCTTACGTGACGGGCGTGGGCGCATCGAAGCGCGTGGTGGTTTGGGACACGACAATTCAAAAGACCAACCCCGATGAAGTTCTTGCGGTGGTGGGCCACGAACTGGGGCATTACGTTCTGGGACACACGTGGAAGGGCTTCCTGTTTTTTACAGGCGGGATGCTGGTCGGGCTGTATGTGGCGTACCGCGCGCTGCAGTGGGTGCTGGCGCGCTGGGGTAAAGCGTGGGGCGTGCGCGGTCAGGAAGATTGGGCAGCGTTGGCCGTGTTGCTGCTGATATTCCATGTGTTGGAGTTCGTAGGAACGCCGATCGGAAACGGCTTCAGCCGCATGCAGGAGCACGCGGCCGATGTATACGGGTTGGAAGTGACGCATGGAATTCTGCCGAATTCCCAGGAAGTGGCCGCGCAGTCGTTTCAGAAGATGGGCGACATCGACCTGGCGGATCCGAATCCATCGAAGTTCATCACCTTCTGGCTATACAGCCACCCGCCGCTGGGAGAACGGCTGGCGTTTGCGCACAATTACGACCCGTGGTCGAAAGGAGAGTCGGGGAAGTATGTGAAGTGAGCATTGAAGGCAGGCGACGCGGTGTCAGGCTGAGACCCCGCGTTTGTGAACCACGCGACGGCGGAGAAAGGTCGCCACTTTGTGACGATTGCCGCACGTGGCCATGGAACACCAGCGCCGGCGATGCGTGCGCGAGTCGTCGTAAAAGAACAGCCGGCAAGATGGATTGGCGCAACGGCGGATGGGCGCTTCGTAGCCTTCGACAAGTAGGTCCGCGGCAGAACGCGCGATGGCGGCAAGCAGCCACTCCAGGCCTTCTTCTCGCGCGATAAACTGAAGACGCCAGCGGTCTTCCTGGGGAACCAGTTCGTCATGGCCCTCGGTGACTCGCAGGATTTCATTAATCGGCTCGGCCCAATGGCGGGGGAAGGCTTTACGCTCGACCATGGAACCGAAGACCGCGCGGAACGCTTCGCGAAGGCGCAGGATCTTCAACAGGATGGCTTCGACGGCTTGCGGCTCAGACAGCAGCAGAGGCCGGAGCTTTGCGGAACGTTCCGGAGTCACCAGTTTTGCGTCCAACAGGAAGGAGACGAACTCGTCCCAGGAGAGGTCGCGGGAAATCGGCGAGGTATTGGCAAAATCAAGTGCCAGGCGCCCCGCGATGAGAGATGATGAGCCGTTGTGAGGCATAGCAAAGGCCTGTCGAAAGCTGCGTGCTGCTAACCGGCATTCTATAGTAAAAAGGTTACGCCGGTTGCAAAGAAAAGCATTGGGCTCCGCTTCATCTGTATCGGTACTCTAATCCCCGCGCCAAGGAGTAAGAATGGAATCGGGAAATTCGGAATACAATCCGGCAGGACAGTCCACGCTGTCTTCTCCCCCTCCCAGTCCGACGTCACTGTTTCATAACGAGCATGGATTGCGAGCGGGATGGAGGCTGCTCGTCTATCTGCTCCTGGTGCTGGGCGGTGGCGGAATCGTCATGCTTGCCTTGCGACTTTTTCTGACGCCGAAGCGTGGCGTGCCGATGGCCATGATCCTGTTGTCGCAAGAGGTAGTCGGCTTTGCGTTGGTTTACGGTGCGGCGCTGGTCATGTCGCGGGTGGAAAGACGTTCGGCAGGCGCTTACGGGCTACCGATGAGTGAGGCGCTGGGAAGTAAATTCTGGCTGGGATTCCTGTTTGGCTTGCTGGAAGTCTCGCTGCTGATCGGGCTGATTGCTGCGTTCGGCGGGTACTCGTTCGGGAGCCTGGCGCTGCACGGAAGAGAGATCGTGCAATGGGGGTTGTTTCATCTGCTGTTGTTCTTCTTCGTTGGACTGTTCGAGGAATTCCTGTTTCGCGGCTACATGCAGTACACCCTGGCGGACGGAATTGGTTTTTGGCCGGCCGCGATTTTGCTTTCCGTGTTGTTCGGCGGGCTGCACCTCGGCAACCCAGGAGAAGGCTTGGTGGGAGCCGCAGGTGTGGTAGTGGTGGCGATTTTCTTTTGCTTCACACTGAAGCGAACGGGGAACCTCTGGTACGCAGTGGGCTTGCACGCGAGCTTTGATTGGGGAGAAACGTATCTGTTCTCGGTACCGAACAGTGGGACGACGATGCAGGGCAGTCTGTCGCACTCCGTGTTGCACGGACCGACATGGTTAACGGGAGGAACTGTGGGACCGGAGGGAAGCGTGTTCTGTTTTCTGACCATGGCGCTGCAATTTCTGATGGTGATGTGGCTTTTTCCCAGGAAGGACGCAGCGAATACGCAATCGTAGAATTAACTGACACCCTGCAACGCTTGAGGATTGTCGACGGCTTCAATTTGGAGTTTTAGAAAGCGCAGCAGTTGAGATCCTTCGGGCGCGCATACGACGCGCTCAGGATGACTGCGTTCGGCTCCGGCTTCAGAAAGAAAGCAGTGGGTTCTCCAGAAGGTCCGCCTAAGGATCAGTGAACAAGGGCGGAGGCGTGAACCAGTTGCACACCTTGCGCTTGCACCTGGGGCAGCATTTCGCGAAGTACCTGCAGCGTTTCGTTGTGAGGATGGCCGATGGCAATGGCCTCGCCTTTTTCCTTCGCCCCGTGAATGGCTAGTTCCAACTGGCGGCGAATGGCGCTGGCTTCCTGCACATCATCGAGGAACGGCACATTGCGGTAAGCGCAGGGAACACCGTCGTGCTCTGCCGCGTCGAAGGCAACGGTTGCTGCCGTGGTGCGGCTATCGATGAAGAAGAGGTGGCGCTGACGAAGCAGGGGCATAAGCTCGGCCATGAGCGCCGGATTGGAAGTAGCGAGCGAGCCCTGGTGATTGTTCACGCCAACCGCATACGGAACGCTGCTGAGCATGCCACCCAGATCGCTCGAAACTTGCAGCGAATTCATTCCCAGTCGCAACTGCCGGGGCTCCGATACTTCATTACCGATGGATTCCATGGGCAGGTGCAACATCACCTGATAGCCGCGCCGGTGAGCTTCGTCGGCGATCGCGGTGGAGTGCTGGTGAAGAGGAAGCACGGAGAGCGTCAACGGGTAGTGGAGCGCGAACACCTGATCGACGGCCGATGGATCGCTACCTACATCATCGAGAATAATCGCCAGCTTTGGTGAGGCTGTGGCGCCAGTGCGGGAAGGGTGCGCTGCACGTTCCTTGGACGATCGGCGGGCTCGCGTGGCCTCGCGGTACGATTTGATCCTATCGCAGCCGGCCAGGCAGAGAAGCACGGACGCGAGCGCGCAGAAAAAAACGGCGAGCGATCCACGCCCCGCGGGAAAAAACCCAACTTTCACGTGAGAGCTAAGCGGCCTTCTTAACCGCGGCCGGATTCTTCAGCAGGTCCAGAGCCTTGCGCAGGACCGGATCCTCCGAAGAGAGTGGACGGGGCCCGAGCGGCGGCGGTTCCTTTTGCGGCGTAGCAGAAGCGCCGGAAGCGGAGTCGTCGCCGCCATCTTCCGAATCGTCAGTCACTAAGGCATTGCGCACAATTTCCGTCGGAGCTACGCCTTCTTCCAGGATGGCTTTGCCGTCGGCGTTGTAATAGTTGGCGACGGTCAGAATAATGGCCGAGCCATCATCCAGGGTGATGAGCTTCTGCTCGGAAGCAAGTCCGAAGGTGCGGTCGCCCACCAGATCGCCGCGCTTGGTGTTGGCGATAGATGCCGCCAGAATTTCCGCAGGACCCGTCGTGGTGCCGTCCATGAGAATCGACACGGGACCTTTCCAAATGACCTTGCTGCCATCGGCTGCGAAGACTTGCTCCGGAACGGTCTGGCCACGCAGAGAGGTCAGATTCCCCGAAGGCACAAGCAGACGAGCAATCGAGAGAGCTTCCGGAATAGAGCCGCGGCCACACTCGCGCAAATCAAGGATGACCTTCGTTACGCCCTGCTTGCTGAATTCCTGCAATTTGGCGCGTACTTCGTCGGCGCGCCCGGCTTCCAGAGTGGGGAAGCGGATGGCAATCGTTTCGTTATCGATGCGCAGAATCTGGAGCTTCGACGGAGGAAGCTTTTCACGCGACAGGTCCACGGATTCCGGCTGGGTCTTTCCGCGGCGAATCACTCCAACTTTCACGCTGGTGCCAGACGGTCCGGCCAGCAGGTTCTTGGCTTGTCCCACGGACATTTCACGCGTGGTGAAGCCGGCGACAGACTCAAAAATGTCGCCACTGCGAATGCCGGCCTTATCCGCGGAACTGTCCGGAATAACGGAAGTGACGATGATATAGCCGAAGCGCTTGCTGAGATTCAAGCCGGTTTCGGCGGTGGCGGAGTTGGCGATCTTCTGTTTGTATTCGGCGTATTCGCGCGGAGTGAAGTAGCTGGATTCGGAGTCGAGCGATTCCAGCAGGCCGTGAAGCGAGCCAGCCTCAACCAGGTGCATGTTGGGCTCGTCGACGTAGTCCTGCTGAATCTTTTGCAGGACCTCGCTGTAGACCACCAGCGACTTGTACGCCTTGTTGTCGGTGGTGCGGCCGAGAACATGCCCAAGCCCCACCCATCCAAAAACAAGTATCGAGACGCCCAAAATGCTAAAACGCGCGAAGCGATTCATCCAGCACCACCCAGGAGAAGATATAAACCATCAAGCATAGCATTTAGACGTACTGGCGGACAGGAAGAGTTGGATAAGCGACGAAAGTAGTTCCCGAAGACGTGCGGGCCGGGGGTGGCCGCGAGGGTGGGTTGGTGGAGAAACCACGGGAATGGGGTAGAATGTTGCGTGAAAGACACACCGAATTCCCCCACAGAGGCAATGTTCCTCATAAGTAACTGAAAAAAAAGGAGAAGCAAGCCGTCGATTGGCCGACGATGTGCTACAATTAAGTTGGGGCATGTTCCAAACAACGATCCAAAATCCGGTCGCCACACAGGGCATCGGACTCCACACCGGAGTTCACGGAACGCTCCGTCTTGTTCCCGCACCTGTCGATACGGGGATCGTGTTTCGACGCGTGGACCTGGACGGGTTCCAAATTGAAGCCCACGGTTCCAACGTCGCGCGCGTCAGTTACGCCACCAGCTTGATGAAGCATGGTGTTTTGCTGTCCACGACGGAGCACTTGCTGGCAGCAATCTATTCCTGCGGAATCGACAACATCTACCTGGACATCGACGCCATTGAGGTGCCGATTCTCGATGGCTCTGCGGAACCGTTCATGCAGATGATCGACGAAGCCGGCATTCGGAAGCTGCGGCGGAAGCGGCGCTATTTGAAAGTGACCAAACCCGTTGAGGTGCTGGAAGACGGGCGGCGAATCGGGATCTATCCCGCGGACGAATTTCGTGTGCGCTGTTACGTGGATTTCCCGCACCCGATGGTGGGGCAGCAGGAAGTGGACATAGGGGTGAACTCGGGCTCTTTCCGGCAAGTGCTGTCGCGGGCACGGACGTTTTGCTTTGAGAGCGACATTGAGCCACTGCGGGGCATGGGCCTGATTCGAGGCGGTTCGCTCGATAACGCCATCGTGCTGACGAAAGATGGCGTGATGAATGGCTCGCTGCGGTTTGCTGATGAATTTGGCCGGCACAAAGCGCTGGACCTGATTGGGGACCTGGCGCTGGTGGGCTTGCCGCTGCTCGGCAGGGTGGAAGCGCGAAAAGCGGGGCACGCTCTGCACACACAATTGGTGAGCCAGTTGCTCGCCGATCCCAGTCGCTGGGTGATTACGACCGACGAACATGCCGACGTTCGAGCAGGAGCGCGCGCTTTTCGTTCTGCTCCCGTACCTGCGACCGACTAAATTCTACGCACAGGAAACCAGGATTATGCTTAAGCAAGCGAAGAGGAGGAAATGTGCCCAATCGCGCGTCACTGCTGGTGATTTGTGGCCTCTGGCTCGTCCTGGCTAGCAGTACGGCGGCGCAGACCTGGAATCAAGTGTGGTCCGATGAGTTCAACGGGGCGGCCGGCACGGCCATCGACACGGCGAAGTGGAAGTTTGAGACCGGCATTCTGAACGTGAACAACGAGGTGGAATATTACTGCGCGCCGACCTCCTCCGCGGGCGGATGCAATTCCGCGAAGCCGAACGCGTACATCGATGGCCAAGGCCACCTGGTGATCCAAGCTATCAAGATCAATTCGAGCACTGCGCCGAACAGTGGAAGCTGGACGAGCGCGCGGATGACGACCGACGGCACGGAAACATTTCAATATGGCAGAGCGGAAGCCCGGATGATGTTGCCGGTCGGGCCGGGAATCTGGCCAGCGTTCTGGGCGCTCGGCACGAACATCAGCACCGTGGAATGGCCCACTTGCGGCGAGATCGACTACATGGAAAACGTGCCAGCTCAGGGAGGACTTGGGCCGACGAAGATCAGCTCAACGCTTCACGGGTCGGGCTATTCAGGCGATAAAGGATTGCCGAAGAAATATACGTTTCCCAATGGGGACGTCACCGGGTGGCACACCTACGGAGCCATTTGGTCTTCGAACATGATTCAGTTCTATGTGGACGACCCAAGCACAGTCTTTTACGTGATTACGGCGGGCGACGTGCCAGCGGGTCAGGGCTGGGCGTTCAATCATCCATTCTTTTTGCTCATGAATTTGGCAGTGGGAGGCGATGGCTCATGGCCCGGTCCCGCAGACGCTACCACGCCGATGCCGGCGGTGATGACCGTGGACTACGTGCGGATCTATAAGGCGACAGCGGTACCTCGACCGAGCATGGGAACGCCGGCTTCAATCACCGTCAAGGCCGGAGCGACCTCCGGAAACACAACCACCGTAGACGTGCGAAATAAGGTGGGTACGGGGCGCGTATTTTTGTCATGCACGACCACCGCAGCGAGGGCCGCTTGCCAGGTCAGCACGGGAGATGCGTTGAACCCCAAAACGCTTGATTTTTCCAATAGCGACAAGGGAATCGCGAAGATTACGGTGAGCACAAACTCGGGTGGCGAAACGGCGGCGGGCAACTATTCGATCATAGTCAATGCGTACACCGTAGGCGGAGACGGTACGGTTCCGGACGCCACGGTCAACGTGCCCTTAATCGTCCACTGAGCATTTCCGCCTCGACCTGGGCGGCCTGGAATTCCGAACAAATTCACCAGACGCCCAGAGTCCGTTGTTGTCAAAATACGGATGTCACGGGACAATGCTGGCCATGACAAACCAGGATGTGGCAATTCTGATACTGGCCGCGGGCCGAGGCACGCGGCTGAAGTCGAGTTTGGCGAAGGTGCTGCACGCGGCCGGCGGGCGCTCGTTGGTGGAGCATGTGGTGCGCGCATGCGAACCGCTGAGAGCGAAGAAGATCATCGCGGTGGTGGGGCATCAATCCGAAAAAGTGGCTGCGGTGCTGGAACCGTTTGCAGTCACGACCGTGTTGCAGCAACCGCAGAATGGCACGGGCCACGCCCTGTTGGTGGCCAAGCGCGCCATCGGAAACGCGAAATATGTGCTGGTGTTACCCGGAGACGCGCCGCTGGTTCGAACCGAGACGCTGCGCGCTCTCATCAACAAGCACAAAAAAGGCAATGCGGCTGCTTCGATCTTAACCGCGGTGCTGGCCGATCCCTCCGGTTACGGGCGAATCCTGAGGAAATCCGGGGATACCGTCGCGGCGATCATCGAGGAATCGCAACTGACCCCGGAACAACATGAACTGAACGAGATCAATTCCAGCATGTACTCCTTCACGACCGCGAAACTTTGGCCGGCGCTCGCGCAAGTGAAACCGAACAACAAGCACCGCGAGATCTACCTCACCGACGCGATTTCCGTGCTAAACGCCAAAGGCGAAGCCGTGTTGGCAGAGATCGCGGAAAACGCCCAGGAAACGCTGGGATGCAATACCCGTGCAGATTTGGCAGGAGTGGACCGCGCCTTCCGCGAATGGAAGCGCGATGAGTTGATGAATAGTGGCGTGACCATCCAGCTGCCGGAAACCGTGCTGATCGATCCTGAGGTGACCGCGGGAGAAGACACGGTGATCGAGCCGTGCGTGCAACTGCTGGGAAAAACGAAAGTTGGGGCGCGCTGCGTGATCAAAACGGGCAGCGTGATCCACGATTCCGTGCTGGGCGACAACGTGACTATCGAGCCTCACTGCGTGATTACCAAGAGCCGCGTGGATTCCGGCGTTGTGGCGGGGCCATTCGCGCGCATGCGGCCGGAGTCGCACGTGAAGGACGGCGCGCGCATCGGCAATTTCGTGGAATTGAAGAAGAGCGTGGTCGGCGAAGGATCGAAAGTGCCGCACCTCTCCTATATCGGCGACACGCGGATCGGCGCAAAATCGAATATTGGCGCGGGGACGATCACCTGCAACTACGACGGCTTCGCGAAGCACCCGACGGCCATCGGGAACAAAGTGTTTATCGGGAGCGACTCGGTGCTGGTGGCTCCGCTGCGAATTGGAAATGGGGCCTACGTTGCCGCGGGATCGGTGATTACCGACAATGTGCCGTCCGATGCGCTGGGAATCGCGCGCGGCCGCCAGGCGAATAAGGCCGGGTGGGCGGCCAAGAAGCGGCGCGAAATGGCCGCGGGTAGTAAAGATACGAAGAAGGCGAAGAAGCATCACCGTTAGCGCAAAAGTTGATCCGCCCGGCGTTGGAGCGTGCGAGCCAACCAAACCCCCAACGGCTCAAGCCGCGTCGATTTTGCCACCATTTACGGCACGACTGGAGTCGTGCCCTCCCGATGCCAGGCGCGAACGCGCTGCGGAAAAATGCCAAACACCGCATTCGAAGCCGGTCGACACGCAAAGACACATCCGCACCCTGAAGGGGTGAGCGGGGTGAGCTACAGGAGTCCCCAATGCGCGTCGCTGTGCTAAAATAGCAGTTCCCGATAACGAAAACCCGGAGGCGCAGTATGAAATTTGGAGTGGTTGTCTTCCCGGGATCCAATTGCGATCATGACGCGTTTCACGCGATCGGCCACGTGTTGCAGCGACCGGTCGAATTCATCTGGCATCAATCCGAAAATTTACAGGGCTGCGACGCTATCATCCTGCCGGGAGGCTTTTCCTACGGTGATTACCTGCGCACGGGCGCGATTGCGCGCTTCTCCTCGGTAATGAAATCGGTGGAGAAATTCGCCAACAGCGGCGGCCTGGTCCTGGGCATCTGCAACGGCTTCCAGATTTTGCTGGAGGCTGGCTTGCTCCCCGGCGCGATGATGCGGAATTCCGGGCTGCGGTTCATTTGCCGGCACGTTTATATGCGCGTGGAGAATACGGATTCTCCGTTCACCAACGCGGCGAGCAAAGGGCAAATTCTGAAAATCCCGATCGCGCACAGCGATGGAAATTACAGTTGCGACGAAGCAACACTGGCAGAGCTGCAGGAGAACCGGCAGATCCTGTTCCGCTACACTTCGCCGGATGGCAAAGACGATAACGCCGGAAATCCCAACGGTTCGGTGGCGCATATCGCGGGCATCTGCAACCGCGAACGCAATGTGGCCGGACTGATGCCGCATCCGGAGCGCGCCGTGGAATCGGCGCTGGATTCGGAGGACGGCTTGGTGGTTTTTCGGTCGATGATGGAAGCGCTGGTGGGCGCGGCAAAGGCGACAGCGTGAGGGCTATCCAAAAATAGAATTGCGCAGGGGCACGATGCGTCCTGTCCCTGCAGTGTTTTTCCGGCGATGAATTGAAGGTCAGGGGCAGATGGCAACAGCACAAACGGAAATCAAAGTGACGCCGGAAATCGCGGCGGAGCATGGCGTTACGCGCCAAGAGTATACGCGCATTCAGAAAATCCTCGGGCGCGATCCGAACATCACGGAGCTGGGCATCTTCAGCGTGATGTGGAGCGAGCACTGCTCGTATAAATCGAGCAAAGTGCACCTGAAGCGCCTGCCCACCCGCGGCAAGCTGGTGGTGCAAGGTCCGGGGGAAAACGCCGGCGTGGTGGACATCGGCGATGGGCTGGTGGCGGCGTTCAAGATCGAGTCGCACAACCACCCGAGCTACGTGGAACCGTTTCAAGGCGCGACCACGGGCGTGGGCGGAATTCTGCGCGACATTTTCACCATGGGTGCGCGGCCGATTGCGGTGCTGGATTCCTTGCGCTTTGGCGAAATTGTGGCGTCGAAGACCACCAGCGAAGAAGAAGCCGCCAAGAACCGGCGGATCCTGGATGGCGTGGTTCGCGGGGTGGGGAGCTACGGAAATTGTTTCGGCGTGCCGACGGTGGGCGGCGAGGTGGCGTTCGAGCCTGGCTATTCGCAAAACCCGTTGGTGAATGCGTTGGCGTTGGGCATCGCGCGAAAGGACGAAATCTTCCTGGCGAAGGCCAAGGGCGTCGGCAATCCCGTGATTTACGTTGGCGCAAAAACCGGGCGCGATGGCATTCACGGCGCGTCGCTGCTGGCTTCGGCGGGGTTCACCGAAGGATCGCAACAGAAACGGCCCAATGTGCAGGTTGGCGATCCATTCATGGAGAAGCTGCTGCTGGAGGCCTGCATCGAGGCGATGAAGACCGGCGCGGTGGTGGCGATCCAGGACATGGGCGCGGCTGGATTGACCTGTTCGACGTGCGAGATGGCCTCGCGCGGCGGCACCGGCATTGAAATTGATTTGATGAAAGTGCCGCAGCGCGAAACCGGCATGAGTCCTTACGAGATCATGCTGAGTGAATCGCAGGAACGCATGCTTCTGGTGGCGGAGCAGGGCCGCGAGCAGGAAATCCTGGCGGTGTTCAAGAAGTGGGGGCTGGACGCGACGGTTGTCGGCGAAGTGAAAGACGGCAAGATGCTGGTGGTGAAGGATCACGGCACCGTTGTGGCGGAAATTCCCGCGCATCCACTGGCTGAAGAAGGCCCGGTGTATAACCGGCCGATCGCCGCGCCGGCGCCGCACAAGGAAATGGAAAAGGACTGGTATGTGTTCAAGGCCGAAGGCACAGACCTGACGGATAATTTCAAGAAGCTACTGGCGTCGCCGACGATTGCGTCGAAGCGCTGGATCACCGAGCAGTACGACTCCATGGTGCGAACAAATACAGTGGCCGGCCCGGAAGCGAGCGATGCCGCGGTGGTGCGTATCAAGGAATCCGAGAAGAACGGCGTCATGCGTGCGCTGGCACTGTCCACGGATGGAAATGGCCGGTGGGCGCAACTGAATCCCAAGGTCGGAGCGATGCACGCGGTGGCGGAAGCGGCGCGAAACGTGGCCACGTCTGGCGCGCGCCCGATAGCCGCGACCAATTGCCTGAATTTCGGCAGCCCGGAGAAGCCCGAAGTGATGTGGCAGTTTTCCCAGGCGATCGACGGGCTCGGCGAAGCCTGCATCGCGTTGGATACGCCCATTACCGGCGGGAACGTGAGTTTCTACAACGAGACGCTGGGAAAATCGATCTATCCAACGCCGACGATCGGCATCCTGGGCCTTCTGGAAGATGCCAGCAAGGTTTTGAAGATCGCGTTCCGCAGCGCAGGGGACGTAATTGTGCTGCTTGATGGAGCCACTTCCTCTAAGGCTGGACCGCAGGCGGGTCCACGCGGCGGTAAACAACGCGAGTTCTCTTCCTCCGAATATTCAAAGACGATTGGCGGCATCGTGGCCGGGGAGCCGCCTGCGATTGAACTGCGCGCGGAGAAATGGGTGATCGATTGCCTCGTCCAGCTGGCCAGCGAGGGGACACTGCAATCGGCGCACGACCTGAGCGACGGCGGCTTGGCGGTTACACTGGCGGAATCCTGCTTCGCGGCTACGGGGCTGGGAGCGAGCGTAACGGTTCCCGAAGACGCAGCGGCAGAGTACGCGCTGTTCGGCGAACGCGGCGCGCGCGTGCTGGTTGCCGTCTCCCCAGAAAGACTTGGCGCTCTTCGGAATACTGCGAGACAATACGGCGTAGGCGCGCACCAAATCGGCACAGTGACCGGTGACAATACTTTGCGCATCGAATATAAGGGGCGTGCGGTCGCTTGCGCCGAGGTCACCGCGTTGAAGGAAATCTGGGCGCACTCGCTCGAGCGTATCTTGAAGGTCCCATGACAACGAAACTGGCGTACGTTGACGACCGTTTCCACGATGAATGCGGAGTGTTCGGCGTGTTCGGGCATCCCGAAGCCGCGAACCTTACTTATCTGGGACTGTACGCGTTGCAGCATCGCGGGCAGGAGTCGGCGGGAATCGTGTCCAGCACCGGCCACGACCTGTATATGCACAAGGCCATGGGTGAGGTAGAAGAAATCTTCCAACCGCGGGTGCTGTCGAAGCTTCCCGGCAGCAGCGCCATCGGCCACACGCGATATTCCACGGCGGGCGACAAGGCGCTGTTAAACGTCCAGCCGATCATGATCGATTGCAACAAGGGCAAGATGGCCGTGGCGCACAACGGCAACCTGACGAACGCCAGCGAGTGGCGGCGCAAGCTGGAGCATCGCGGCTCCATCTTCCAGACCAACAGCGACACGGAAGTCATCGTGCATCTGGTGGCGCGCTCGCAGGCGAGGAACCTCTCGGGCGCGCTGGGCGATGCGCTGAATCAGGTGGAAGGTGCGTATTCGTTGGTCGTGCTGACCGCGGATGAACTCTACGCCGTGCGCGACCCGCGAGGTTTCCGGCCGCTGGCGCTTGGAAAGATTGCAGGGCCTGACGGCGAAACCACCTGGATGGTGGCGTCGGAGACCTGCGCATTTGATTTGCTCAATGCGCAATACCTGCGCGATATCGAACCCGGCGAAATGTTGCGCATCTCGCGATCCGGGCTGGAGTCCATCCACTTTAGCCCGCCCAAGCCGCATCAATACTGCATTTTTGAGCACGTCTATTTTTCGCGGCCCGACAGCATTGTATTTGGGCGCCCCGTGAACGAATCGCGCGAAATGCTGGGACGCCTGCTGGCGCGGGAACATCCGGTGGAAGCCGACATGATCGTGCCCATCCCGGACTCTGGCGTCCCCGCAGCCATCGGTTTTGCGCTGGAATCGAGGATTCCGTTTCGCATGGGGCTGATCCGCAATCACTACATTGGCAGAACGTTTATCGAGCCGTCGCAGGCCATCCGCAATTTTGGCGTGAAGTTGAAACTGAATCCGGTGCGCAGCCTGATCGCAGGCAAGCGCGTGGTGCTGATCGACGATTCGATTGTGCGCGGCACTACCAGCCGCAAACTTGTGCGCATGGTGCGCGAAGCGGGCGCTAAGGAAGTTCACATGCGTATCAGCTGCCCGCCCACCATTTCGCCGTGTTACTACGGCGTGGACACGCCGACGAAGGAAGAGCTGATTGCCTCTTCCAATACGCCGGAGGAGATTCGCAAGTATTTGGGCGCCGATTCGCTGGGATACCTGTCGTTGCCGGGCCTGCGGCAGGCCGTGAATGATACCGAAGGGAAGTTCTGTACGTCTTGCTATACAGGGGTTTATCCCACGGATCTTGTACAGCTGGAAGTTCGGGAAAACGGGGCGGCAAAATCGCGGGAAGAAGTGACGGTGGAACGTGAGCGCTAAGAAAGAGCCGGCAGCCAAGCGGAAGGCCACTTCGCAGGTGGACTCAGCGGCACTGGGCACCCGCGTGAAGAAGGAAGCGATTGCGTGGGCCTGGGTGGTTCTGGTGTTTCTGTTGATCAACGGAACGCTGGGGCAAGCTCGTGTAATCCCCTCGAGCTCCATGGAAGGAACGCTGCTGATCGGCGATCACCTGATCATGAGCCGGCTGGGCTACGACGCAGGCGTGCCGTTCACGAATTGGCATGTGCCCCTTTGGCGGAATCCACATCGTCAGCAGATCGTTATCTTCCGGCCGCCCTACGATCACAGCCAGTCGGATTTGATCAAGCGGGTTATCGGCCTGCCGGGCGACACAATCGACATCCGCGGTGGTGCGGTGTGGATCAACGGTAAGAAGTTGCAGGAAAATTACACCACCGGTCCGACGGAACTTCCTTATCATTCGGAATTGCTGCCGCCGTTCAAAGGCATGCCTTTCACCGTGCCTGAGAAGCAGTATTTCGTGATGGGTGACAACCGCGAGAATTCCTTCGACAGCCGCTTCTGGGGCAGCGTTCCGCGAAACGACATTATCGGCACACCCGTAACGATCTACATGTCGGTGGACGCGCCCGGGGACGCGTGGAACGGCAGTATTGTCGAGCGCCTGCTGGCTTATGGGAACGCCGTGCTCCATCCGAGCAAAATCCGTTGGAAGAGGTTGTTCGAAACCTTTCGATAACCGCGCAATGCAGGCAGGCCGAATGGGAATCGTCGTTCGATCGATGGTTAGGGTGAATCGTGAAAGCTGACGCGACTAAAGAAAAGAAAAAGAAGGAAGCGGTGAAGGAACAGAAAGCGCCGATGAGAACGCGCGTGAAGAGCGAGATCATCGCGTGGTTCTGGGTGATCCTGGCGTTCATGCTGATCAACGGGACGCTGGGGCAGGCGCGCGTGATTCCATCGGCATCGATGGAGAACACCTTGCTGATCGGCGATCACCTGATCATGAGTCGAATTGGCTACGACGCGGGAATTCCTTTCACGAACTGGCATGTGCCCCTGTGGCGCAATCCCCATCGCCAGCAGATCATCATTTTCAAACCACCCTACGACACGTCGCTGCCAGATTATGTGAAGCGCGTGATCGCGCTGCCGGGCGAAACGGTGGATGTGCACGATGGGGCCGTGTGGATCAATGGCAAAAAACTCGAAGAGAACTACACGATTGGGCACACGGAGCCGCCGTCAAAATCCAGCCTGATCGGAAATTTTCCCGGACTGCCCTACACCGTGCCGGAAAATTGTTATTTTGTGATGGGCGACAACCGGGAGAATTCTCTCGACAGCCGATATTGGGGGTGCGTGCCAAGAAATGATATTCTCGGCACGCCGGTGATCATCTATATGTCGCTGGATGCGCCGAAAGATGCGTGGAACGGAGATATCGGAGCGCGGTTTCTCGCATACGCCAATGCATTGATCCACCCGGGAACTGTGCGCTGGCGTCGATTGTTCCATGTGTTCTAAGCTGTACAGGTTCGGCACCGCCGAATAGCCGGACCGTTCGCCGAAAACGACTCATGTTCACCCGCAGCACGTCATGGGACGGGTGATACGTCCCTGATGGCCGCCCACCGCTTGCAGGGACAGAGCCGCCAAGAATCACGAATCTTCGTTGCGATACAGAAGCAATCTGAAGGCAGCCGACCATGAAATACGCTGACGCTGGAGTGAACATTGCCGTGGCCGACGATGCCAAGCAGCGCATCCGCCATTTGGCCAGCCACACCTTTACGCCTGCGGTGCTGGGCGGGATAGGCGGATTCGGCGCGCTCTTTGCTCTCGATATCCGGAAATGGAAAGAGCCGGTGTTGGTGTCGAGCGCGGATGGCGTGGGAACCAAGCTGAAAGTGGCGATGTCCATGGGCGTGCACTCCACGGTGGGCGGCGACCTGGTGAATCATTGCGTGAACGACATTCTGGTGCAGGGCGCGGAGCCGCTTTTCTTCCTGGACTACCTGGCGATGGGCAAGCTGGAGCCCAACGTGGTCGAACAATTGATGGATGGCATGAGCCGGTCGTGCCGCAAGGCGGGATGCGCGCTGATTGGGGGAGAAACCGCGGAGATGCCGGGATTTTATGCTCCCGGGGAGTACGACCTGGCAGGCTTCATCGTCGGCGTGGTAGAGCGGAAAAATATTTTGACCGGCAAGGGAGTGAAGCCGGGAGACACGTTGATTGGGTTGCCCTCCGCGGGGCTGCACACCAACGGTTATTCGCTGGCGCGAAAACTGGTGTTTGATGTTGCCAAGTTGAAGAACGATACCTACGTGGCGGAAGTGGGAAACAAGATTGGCGCGGAATTGCTGAAGCCGCACGTGTGCTACGTGCCGGCAGTGAAAAATATTCTGGCGAAAGGTTGGGCCTCGGCACTGGCGCATATCACTGGCGGCGGGATTCCGGGGAATCTGCCGCGCGTGTTGCCCAGCGGCGTGAAGGCCGTTATTGATCTGGAGTCCTGGCCGATTCCCTCGATCTTCAAATATTTGGCGAAAGTCGGCGAGATCGATACGGATGAGTTGCTGCAAGCGTTCAATATGGGGATTGGGATGATCGTGATCGTCCCGTCGGCTTATGTGAAAGAAGCGGAAGCGGACTTGAAGCGGCGGCGCGAGAAGTTCTATCGCATTGGGCGCATTGAAAAGGGCGACACCGGCAAAGCGCGGGTCGTCTATTCCGGCTCGCTGAATTTGTAGCTTAACCCTTCCCGGCGGGAGATTTCCTCTTCCTGCTCCAATACCACCACTGGCATTTCTCAGCAGGCAGGCGAGGATTGCGCGCCTGGGCCACAGCCGCTTCGAAACTGTCCAGGACGCACGGATCCATGCGCGCGCCTCCAAGCCGCTGCAGGCGCTCATACATTTTGATGGGCTTTTGCTTGGCGAGTTGCGGGACAGATTTAATACCGAGTCGCTCGAAGTCCTTGAGCATGGCGGGACCGATGGAGATGAGGTCTTTGAGTTGGCGCTGGGAAGGTGTGGGCATAGGACGTCTCCTTGTTTTGCCTTCTCTTCGCTGCAGAGTAACAAATCTACCGCGACGTGGTGCCGGGCTCAAGCGTTTTTTGGGAGTACGGTGGTTCGGCACCGCTTCTAATCTCCCGTGTCGCTGTTGTGGCTAGCAGCACCCCGGCTATCGAGCGGAACGGCCCGGGATCTTCGCAGATTGGGTCCCTCGCGACTGCGCTGGCTTTTTCGGTTGCTGCGCGAAGCAGGCCTGCCGCTGCGGCGAAGCGTTTGGAGCATCACTCCAGATGTGCTAGCTTTTTTAGTTTATGAACAAGTGCATAGGCGTGCTGTTAAGCGGCCGCGGCTCCAATTTTGAGGCGCTGGCGGAAAGCGTTGCCGCGGGACGGATTCCCAACGCGGAGATCGCGATTGTCATCAGCAACAAGCCGGGCGCGCGCGGCTTGGAGCTAGCCCAGTCGCGAGGCATTGCGACGAAGGCGATTCCCTCGAAGGGGCTGGAGCGCGAGGCTTACGATCGCCAGGTCGTGGCTATGTTGCAGGAACACAAAGTTGAACTCGTGTGCCTGGCGGGGTACATGCGGCTGTTGTCTCCCTATTTTGTGGCCGCGTATCCGCAGCGCATCCTGAATATTCATCCCGCGCTGCTGCCGTCGTTTCCCGGGCTGGAATCGCAGAAACAGGCACTCGACTACGGGGTGAAAATCGCCGGATGCTCGGTGCACTTCGTGGATGAAAATCTTGATGCCGGGCCGATTATTCTGCAGGCGGCTGTGCCGGTCGAGGATGGCGACGATGAGCATACGCTCGCGGAGCGCATACTGAACGAAGAACACAGGATTTATACCGAAGCGGTGAAGTTCGTTCTCGAAGGGAATTACCGGATTGAAGGCCGCAGGGTGCTTCGCGGGAAATCCTGATCCCTACGGATTGTAAGATTTGAAAAGAAGGGTCGGTATGCCGGAAGCCAAATTCAAGCCCGTTGAACAACAGCTCGCCTATCTGAGAAAAGGCGTGGCGGAAATCATTCCTGAAGAAGAGTTGAAGCAGAAGCTCGCCAACTCCTTGCAAACGGGCAAACCGCTGCGCGTGTACCTGGGCGTGGATCCCACGGCGCCAGACATTCATCTTGGCCACACGGTGGTCTTGCGCAAATTGAAACATTTTCAGGATATGGGGCACACCGCGATCTTCATGATCGGGGATTTTTCCGCGATGATCGGTGACCCCACCGGACAATCGGAGACGCGCCCACCGCTCAGCCGGGAACAGGTGGACGCGAACGCCAAGACTTATTTGGAGCAGGTTTACAAGATTCTCGATCGCGAGAAGACCGAGGTGCGCTACAACAGCGAATGGCTGGGGAAAATGTCCAGCTACGACGTAGTGCGGCTGTGTGCGCATTACCGGCTGGCGCGCATGTTGGAACGCGAGGACTTTCGTTCGCGCTTGGACAAGAATCTGCCGATTGCCGTTCATGAGCTGCTGTATCCGCTGCTGACGGCTTACGACGCCGTGATGCTGCGCTCGGACGTGGAGCTGGGCGCTACGGAGCAGAAGTTCAATATTCTGGTGCACCGCGAAATTCAGCGCGAGTACGGCGTGGCGCCGCAGGCCGCCGTGACCCTGCCGATTCTGGTGGGGCTCGATGGCGAGCGGAAAATGTCGAAGAGCCTGGGCAATTACGTCGCGATCACGGAAGCGCCGGAGGAAATGTTCGGGAAGCTGATGTCGATTCCGGATGAGGTGATGTGGTCGTACTACGAACTGGTTACGGATCGCACGCCGCAAGAGATCGCGGCGCTGAAGGAACAAGTGATGAGCGGCGCGCTGCACCCGATGGACGCGAAGATGCGGCTGGCGGAAGAGGTCGTCTGCGGGTTTCATGGCGTCGAAGCAGGGCGCAAAGCAGCGGAAAATTTCCAGCGCGTGTTCCGGGATCGGCAAGCACCAACGGAAGCTCCGGTCGAGAAGATTCCGGTTGGTCCGCCGAGGAAACTAACGGCACTGCTCGCGGCGTTGAAGCTCGCGCCGTCGAAGAGCGAAGCCGAGCGGTTGATCAAGCAACGCGGCGTGGAAATTGACGGAGTTTGCGTGGACGATCCGCGCAGGGAAATTGACCTCACGAAGCCGGGTGCATTCCTTCTGCGCGCGGGGAAGAAGAAGTTTGTGAGGCTTGTTGTCGAATAGCGGCGGCCTCCCGCAATTGTCATTGCGAACCCCGTTCGCATTCCAAACCGGGGTGAGAAATCTGCTTGTTCCCCGGCGTTTTGCGAAAAGCCGATCCCCCGCTTCGCCGGGATGACAACGAATTATGGTTTGTCCGAAGAGATTCAGTTTAGGATTTCTGAAACCAATTGGAGAACGTATTCCGCGATGGCGGGTGCTGCGGTGAGTCCGGGAGACTCGATGCCCACGAGCTGGATTACACGGGGCACTTCGCGATCCGGTTCGATGACAAAGTCGGCGATGCCGTGTCCATCAGGGGGCACGAGCTTGGGACGCAGGCCGGTGTAAGCCAGGTGCATGTCCGGTGCCGCAATTTCCGGAATCAGGTTTTTCACATCGGCGGCGAATTCAGGAATAGTCATGCGCTCGCGCTCGTAGTTTTCCTTGGATTCGACGTAGCACGCCGTTGGTCCCACGAGCGTGGTTCCCCAAAGCGTTTTTGTGAAGTGCAGCCCCAGGGTGAGGCCACCGCTGTGCGGCATGGGATAGACGAGATTGTTGACCAGCGCCGCTTTCGCGCCGCGTAACTCGCAGTATTCGCCACGCACCGGATAAATCTTCCACGGGCGCGGTCCGAGAAGTTGTGCCACCTCGTCGGCATAGAGACCAGCCGAATTGATCACGCAACGCGCGGAGATTTTTTCGGTCTGGGAGTCTTCCTCGTCGCCGATGCGCAAGCCAACCGCAACCGAATCGTTTTGCGCTTCGAGCGACTCAACCCTGGCGTGATTCAGCAGGTTCGCGCCCTGGCTCTCTGCGATACGTGCCAAGGCGCGAATCAGTTCTTCGGCAGAAACGATTCCCGTGGAAGGTACATCGAGCGCAACATACCCGCGCACGTGCGGTTCCCGAGCGCGAATGCCGGCCGCGTCCAACAACCGCAAGCCTTCGACACCGTTCTCCTCTCCCTTTTTCTTCAACGCCTGCAGCGCCGGCTCTTCCTCCGCATTTTTCGCCACTATGATCTTCCCGGTAGTTCGGTGAGCGACGTTATGCTTTTCGCAGAACGCCTTGGTCATGCGGTTTCCCTCGACGCACAGACGAGCCTTCAAGGAGCTGGTCGGGTAGTAAATGCCAGAATGAATGACGCCACTGTTGCGTGAGCTGGTGGCCATGCCCATTTTGGGGCACTGCTCCACCAAAAAAATATCTTGCCAGCGGCGGGAAACAGCTTCGGCAATGGCGCAACCAACCACTCCGCCGCCAATGATCAGAACATTGGCCAGGTCCATAACCGTCAAGCATACAACGATTGCGCAGCTAGGGGATTGCGACTATTCCTCGTGGCCGATCTCATCGAAGAAGGGTTTGCAGGGAACCAGCTTGGCCTGCGTACCATCGTGCACCGCAAACTTTGCCACCTTCGATTCCTCGTAGCCATTTTTCCAGAGTGAGGCGCTGCCGTACTCGCCGTCCTTATTCAACGCGTAGAAGTACAGGTGGAAGGTGGCGAGTTTTTTCTTGTCGCCATTGTAGTTTCGCACCACGCGCCCCATGGCTTCCAGACAGGCCTCGGTTGGCTTCACGCCGCGTCGCATCTGTTCAACAATGGTGTGCCCGCCGGAAATCTTGATATTTTCCTCACCCTTTCCGGTGGAGCCCGCGCCGCCAACATCGCCGTCTACGTACAATCCCGCGCCGATGATGGGCGAATCACCCACGCGCCCGGGTATTTTCCACGCCAGCCCCGAAGTGGTGGTAGTGCCGCCAACCTCGCCCTTGGCATTCACCGCCAGGCAATTGATGGTGCCGGTGATGGGATGGGCGATGCGTTGCTCGGCGTAGGCAATTTTCTCGGCGTCACCATCGAAAAGAAGGGACATGTGCTCCTTCCACTCGGGACTATCGATGCCGGGCCGCCAGTTAAAATCGGTCTTGGCCTTCCACGCGAGCCAGACCTTGCGGGAATGTTCCGTGAGCAGATTCAACTCCTCGAATCCTTCGGCCACCGCAAAACGCCGCGCGCCATCGCCAACGATCATCACGTGATTGGTGCGCTCCATCACGGTCTTGGCGAGGCGGGACACGTTTTTGATCTTTTGTACGGAGGCGACGCTTCCACACCGGTGCGTGGGACCGTGCATCACGCTGGCGTCCAGTTCCACGACTCCTTCTTCATTTGGCAGGCCGCCGTATCCGACGGAATCATCATTGGGATCGTCTTCAACAACTGTCACCGCGGCGACCACAGCGTCCAGCGAGTCGCCGCCACTTTTCAGGATGTCCATGCCCTTCTGTAACGCGTTAACGCCGTTCGCCGAAGAGATGATCACCGGCCGCGCTGCGGTGGATTCCGCCGCAGGCATGGCCGCGCCGGGAGCGGCCTCCGGCAAGGATTTTCCGAACAGGCCGCTGGCGGAAGCCAGCGCGCTACCAGTCAATGTGGTGAAAAAGAACTTGCGGCGAGACCAGAGATCCATCGGGATACCCCTCCAAAGAATCAAGACGAGCCGAGTTGCACTGTAAGCGAAAAGGCAGGGAAAAGAAACTCTCAGACGAGCGTTTGTGCGCCGCTAGTCCGTGCCGCCGAGAGGCAAGAAGTATTGTGTGCCTTTGACCGGTTCCTGCAGGCGGCGAAGGAGCTGCTGCAGATCGTCGCTGCGTTCGACGAAATCGATCTCGGAGGTGTCAATGACCAGCAAGTCCGCGCCGGCATAGCGAAAGAAAAAGTGTTCGTAGGCACGAGCGACTTCTTCCACGTATTCAGGCGCGATCTGCTTTTCTTCGTGGGCTTTTTTCTTGGCAATGCGCGCGCGCAGCACTTCCGGCTTGGCTTGCAGGTAGATCACCAGGTCAGGCTCGGGAAGTTCCGCGGTGACGGACTCGTAGTAGCGTTCGTAAAGTTTCAGTTCCGGGTCATCCAGATTGAGGTTGGCAAAAATGCGGTCTTTTTCCATCAGGAAATCGCTGATGACCGGGCCGGGCGCTTCTGCCGACATGCGCCTCGCGGATACGCTTCTGGCGCTCAATCAGAAAGTACATTTGCGCGCGGAAGGCAGCGCCCCGTTTCGCGGCATAGAAATCCGCCAAAAAGGGATTGTCTTCGCAGTCGTAAATGCGCCGGGCATGCAAACGCTCCGCCAGGATGCGGGCAAGCGTCGTTTTGCCCACGCGCAGCGGGCCCTCGATGACGATAAATCGCGGTGGCTGCGAGCCGCTTTGCGGCTTGAGAGCTCGTTTCGTCGAAGAAGATTCCGATGGCGCCATTTTTTTCTCGGGCGAAGCTTGTCTCCCTCAATTGCGGGGGAGTATAGCAGGAGTTTCGCGCACATACTGTGAGAGCTGTACCAGCTTAGTACTAAAGTCCCAGGACTCGGGAGGGGTCAGAGGGCAGTAAAGGTACCAGCAAAAAATGTGACCATTGGGCCAGTGACCCCTGTTCCGAAGTACAGTAGAGTAGTCGTGGTTGCAGCGTACTGACCATCTTTTCTTCTGCGACCTGAGGGGGTGCTTCATGGTCTTCGCCGCAATCGCGCTAGTCTGCTGTGTGACAGCCTTCCCGAATTCCTCTAACGCTTCCAGCCCCACGCCTGCGGTTGCTTCATCCGACGCTCCCACGCCTGCGGTGAAGGTGGAAAAGGTGCAACCAGCGCGCCCCGACGCGCCGATTGCCAAGAACGTTTCTGCCATCAGCTCGAATGCGGATGATGGCTCCCCTGAGAGTTCAAGTTCAGAGAGCATTACGCCAGGGAGCCAGCCGTTTTCGAATGCTGCCATCAAGCCTGCAATTCACGGAACCTACGAGACCGCGCGGCAACGAAAGATTTGGTACGGATTGGTAGCCGCGAGCAGCGGAGCAGCAGCGTTTGACGCCTGGACGACGCGGCGCGCGGTGTCGGGAAACTACGGTGTAGAAGGTGATCCGCTATTGCGGCCGTTTGCCCATTCGAATGCGATTTACGCGGCAACGCAAGTGAGTCCCGCGGTTATGGATTATCTGGGTCACCGCATGATGACGAGCAACCACCAATGGATGAGGAAATTGTGGTGGGTGCCGCAGACGGCGGGCATGGGATTCTCTCTCGGCGCCGGCATTCACAACTATGGTCTGGTCCCATAGTAATTACGGAAGCAATAAACAACCCCAACCACAAGCGAATTTCTTCGCATCGCCCCGTTCCTTTCAGCGCCTAATGCGATATAGTGGGGCTACCCTGTCTGTAGGTGTTATCCGCCTTGGCACGTCCTTGGGAACTTTGTTCCGGCAGACGGGATAAGCGTGGGTACCCTATCTGAAGCAGGCCGGAGCGCCGTGGGGGCGCTGGCTGGAGGGCAGAGTCATGGCGATGAGAAGGCCAATCTTGGGTGCATTGCTGATGATGGCGATCGCCTGCGCCGTGCGCGCGCAGGACGGGAATTCGACCGACAATTCTGCGAAAGATTCAGGGACCAGCGTGGCGGCTTTGGGAAGCAGCCCCGTCGCGCAAGTGAATTTGTCTGCCGCCGCGGGAGATGCCATGCGGAGTTTTGCGTTGGCTACGCCGGCACCAGCGAGCGCAAATGCCAGTGCTCGTCCTGCTGATCCTGGAGCGGCACCGGCGCGACCAAAGTATGTGTTTGGCGAACGGGATGACTACCGCTGGCAGCTGGCGGTAGGCGTGGAGTTCTTCCGGTTCCAGTCCAATGTATTCAATGCCAGCATGGTCGGATTGAACACCACGGTGAGCTATTACACCAACGACTGGTTCGCCTTGGAAGGAAACCTGGTCACAGGTTTTGCTCCCACGATCTACGACCGCGAACACGTAAAGTATTTTGGCGGGGCCGGTGGCATTCGCATTGGCACACGTAAGGCCAGATTTGAGCCTTGGGGCCACGCATTGCTGGGCGGCGGACACCTGCTGCCGCAAACGGCGGGCCACGGTAAAGGGGCGCTAACGGTCACAGCAGGAATCGGCTTGGACTACCGACTACACGCGCGGCTGTCGCTGCGTGCGGAAGCCGATTACCTGTATAGCCAGTTCTTCTCGCAGACGCAAAATAACTTTCAGGGCGTGGCGGCGGTGGTGTTCCACTTCTGAACCGATTTCACCTCGCAACAGTGTTCGTTTCGACAGCTCGGCCGTTCCAGGCAGCTACTAGGCTGTGTCTGCCAAGTGCCATCCGTCACATCCTTCGTTCTTGCGCGTTGCTATATTCCGCCAAAGGAAGAAGCGCTAGGGGATCAATTCGATTCGCCGCGAGTCGGTCCGCGAATAAAGAGAGCAATTTATGCTGAAAAACGGCGTGATCGTGCTCGACACATTGCTTGCTGCCGAAGCTTTTGTTTCGCGCAGGGAACCACCGAAAAGAAAACAGAAGTAGAGAAGGTGGTAATCAAGCAGACGAGTGCGTCGTCCGGCAAAGAGATCGATTCGGTGGTGCCACAGCGCATCAGCAATATCGTGACGTACATCGAAACACTGCAAGAAAGTAAGGCTCGCGGTCTGGCAGGCTCTGGACGTCAGGAACAAGAACCATTTCTTTCTGCCGTTTCCTTTTGCGGACACTCGCGGGGGGCGCGCGGCTTGGGGCTTAGGGTAAAATCGAGGAGGCCGCAACCCGGTTGTGCGGAGAGATCGGAAATGAATCCAAGTCGCAAAGTGCTGGCGCCGACGCTTTTGTCGAGCATGCTCATCCTGCTTACTGCTGTAACCCTGATCGCACAAAACCCACCGGAGTGGACCGAGCCGTTTCCGCCGGACAAGGTGGCCGGAAACATCTACTATGTCGGCAGCAAAGGACTCGCGGCTTTTCTGATCACCACGCCGCAGGGGCACATTCTGATCAACAGCAATCTGCAGGAGTCGGTTCCACAGATTCAGGCCAGCGTCGAAAAACTCGGCTTTCACTTCAGCGATGTGAAAATCTTGCTGATCAGCCATGCGCACTTCGATCATTGCGCCGGGAGCGCGAAAGTCAAGGAACTCACGGGAGCCAGCTACATGGTGATGGATGCGGATGTGCCGGTCGTGGAAGCGGGAGGGAAGCGCGATTTTCAGTATGGAGGCTCGCAAGACACCTGGTATCCCGCAACAAAAGTTGATCGCGTGCTGCACGACGGCGACGAAGTGAAATTGGGCGACACCGTGCTGGTGGCGCATCTTACGCCCGGGCACACGAAAGGAACGACCACGTGGACGATGAAGGTGAGCGATGGGGGAAAGATTCGCGAGGTTGTGATTGTGGGCAGTCCCAACGTCAACCCGGGATACAAATTGGTTCACAATGCGGCGTACCCGAACATTGCGACGGACTACGAACGCACCTTTCGCGTGCTGAATGCTTTGCCGTGCGATGTATTTCTGGGAGCGCATGGCAGCTACTACGACATGGAAGCGAAGTTCGCGCGCTTGAAGCAAGGGCAGGCGAATCCGTTCATTGATCCGGATGGCTACAAGAGCTACGTGGCGGAGAGAGAGCAAGCGTTCCGCTCCGAACTGAAGAAGCAATCCGCCCCGAATAACTAGTGAATGAACCCGAGAAGAAAATTTTGTACCTCGGGAATTCCTGGGAATATTGGCCCACGGATGTTAAGAAATCGTAAAGATCTCAAGATGTCGCCGCTAGGGGTTACATGGAAATATTTGTTCAGCTTAATCGATTAATTGAGCGTTAGAAGCGGGCTTGAGAAGAAACTTCCCCTCCTGTGAATTCGTCTAAATAAACAACAAAGCGAAAAACTTTCCGCGCGCAGGATGCTTTGTGGTTAGCTCCTCAGCCGGGAAAGAACAAAAAGGAGCGTTACATGAAGATGTCGAAACTTTCGTTAGCAATTCTTGGTGCGGCCTTCCTGTTTTCAACGAGTGCTTTCGCGCAGAATGAAAACAAAGGCAAACTGTCAGTGCCGGAGACGATTACGGTAGAAGGCAAACAACTCCCCCCGGGCAACTACAAGGTTGAGTGGGAGGGAACGGGCCCGAACGTTGAAGTGAAGATTCTGAAGGGAAAAGAAACCGTAGCCACGGCGCCGGCACGCCTGGTACAGGGACCGACTAAGGCCGCCGTAGACTCTTACGGCATAACCAAACAGCAAGACGGCAGCCGAGTATTATCTTCGATTTACTTCGGCGGAAAGAACTTTAGCTTGGAAATCGGGCAGAGCTCAGCGCAGACCACTCCGACAGCCGACGCGTCAACGCGGTAACAGACACTAACAAATCGCTTAGTCAATGATCGACAGCCAGGGCCTCGTACGAGGCCCTGGCTGTTTCTGAAGCGGAATTGCGTCTCCCGCGTCTAACCTAGAGTTCTCACAGGGGTGTGGGTCCGTGAGCCTTCTGGAGACGCCTGGATGTGGCGCCCCAGGTAAGTGTGTGCCGGGTTACCCGGTTACCTGTCCGCAAAGGAGAATCAACGTGAAAAAACTGTTGGCCATTTCATTGGGTACGTTGTTGCTTGCCGGATTGGCGGTACTCGCGCCCGCCGGATATGGCGCCACGCAGGCGCCGTCGTCCGCAGACAAAACTACGCCCAGTTACGACATGAAGGCGCAGGCAGCGCTGGATTTGCAGGATTTGCAGAAAAAGATCGTGGGGCTGGCCGAAGCGATCCCGGCGGACAAATACACCTGGCGTCCGGAGACTGGAACGCGCTCGGTCAGCGAACTGTTCCTGCATATCGCTGCAGCCAACTACAACATTCCGACCATGATGACCGGCGTGACTCCCGCGCCGGGATTCGAGGGCAAGGGCTTTGAAAAATCAACCGCCGACAAGGCAAAAGTTATCGAACAGTTGAACAAATCGTTCGCCTACGCCATCGCGGCAGTGAATAACATGTCCAACGCGGATTTCGCAAAGCCGGAAAAGAAACTGGGGCCCGACGCGAATGACGGCGACGTGGTGTATCTGATGGTCGTGCACATGCACGAGCACCTCGGACAGTCCATTGCTTACGCGCGAATGAACAGCATCACGCCGCCCTGGACGGCCGAAGCGGAAAAGAAGAATCCCAAGGCCGCCGCCGCGGAATAAGACGAAATTCAGCGCAAGCTCGGTCAGGAGGTCCACGAATCCTTCGGATTTTCCGTCTTCAATGTGCGCCCGATGCAGAGGCCATCGGTGCTGAAGCTCTGGAGCGCCGCCATAGCGGCGCCTTGGTTTCGCTGGCACGAATGATGGAGACGGGGCCGAACTTTTTGTTCGGGAAGGTTGGCTCGGGCGTGATCAAATTCCATGGCCTATTCCGCGTTTTGCACAGCGTCCACAGGGGTGTGGAAAGCTCCGAAAAAAAGTGTTTGGCCCCACTTGACATATTTTAGTCTTATAGTAAGATTACAAATGGTTCGGCACTCCCTAAAAGTGTGGGACCGTGCAGGGGATTCACAGTCGGGTCTGAAGTACTCCAAGGAACAGATCCTATAGTGAGGCGCCTTATTAGCACAGGGTAATTCATGTTGAGCTTCGCGCGAAGCCGCTAACACCAAGCGGCTGTGCCCGGCGCTCGACGCCGGGTTTCGTATTTTATGGGGGCTTTTTGGCGGTTGTAAGCCAGGGAGACTTCATAATCGGCCCTCCGGAAGGAGGGCGTTCCGACCTAGTCGGGACCCCTGATGGGATCAGGGATACACGTTCTTTGACAACAGAAAGGTTGGCACGTTCCCGCCGATAACTCTGGACGGATTACGGTCCGTTTGGGGGATTGAGGGTGGGGACGATTACAAGTTCTGCTCGAGATGTTGAGCAGTACTGTGGATAACAAGGCGAACTCATAACAAGCGCTTGTGGAATCCAGGGTCGACAGTCCCGGCGCCGAGCAATCGGACCACGGAATAATGGACCTGGAGGAAGCAGGGCGTACGAGTTGAGGAAAGTTGCAGTTTAGCCACTGCAGCGAGCGAAGAGATGCGCAAGCAAATCGGCGCACCACAACAGACGACGTATTGGGTGAGTTTTATGATTAAGCTACTAAGAGCGTACGGTGGATGCCTTGGCGCTAGAAGGCGATGAAGGACGTGGCAAGCTGCGAAAAGCCTCGGGGAGCCGCAAGCAGGCTTTGATCCGGGGATGTCCGAATGGGGAAACCCAACGGGATGAACTCCCGTTACAGCCGGCTGAATACATAGGCCGGTGTGAGCTAACTCAGGGAAGTGAACCATCTCAGTACCTGAAGGAAAATAAATCACAGAGATTCCGAAAGTAGCGGCGAGCGAAATCGGAACAGCCCAAACCCATGTGTTTACACATGGGGGTTGTAGGACCGCATAAGTAGAGTTACCAAACCGGACACTACGCGAACCTGCTGGAAAGCGGGGCCGAAGAGTGTGACAGTCACGTAGCGAAAAGTGTACCGGACTCGAAGCGGCATCCTGAGTACCACGAGACACGAGAAATCTCGTGGGAAACTGGGGAGACCACTCTCCAAGGCTAAATACTCTCTAGCGACCGATAGTGAACCAGTACCGTGAGGGAAAGGCGAAAAGCACCCCTGCGAGGGGAGTGAAATAGAACCTGAAACCGTATGCTTACAAGCAGTCGGAGGGCCATGCACAGACTTCGGTCTGTGAAAGCCTGACGGCGTGCCTCTTGCTTAATGAGCCGGCTAGTTAATGTCACGTGCAAGGTTAAGCGCAAGCGAGCCGCAGCGAAAGCGAGTCCGAACAGGGCGACAAGTACGTGGTATTAGACGCGAAGCGGGATGATCTACCCTTGGCCAGGTTGAAGGCCGCTTAACCGCGGCTGGAGGACCGAACAGGTGTGAGTTGAAAATCGCTCTGATGAGCTGAGGGTAGGGGTGAAAGGCTAATCAAATTCCGTGATAGCTCGTTCTCCCCGAAATGTCTTTAGGGACAGCCTTGCATGAATTGCCGCGGTGGTAGAGCACTGAATGGACTAGGGACCAACTCAGGTTACCGAATCCAATCAAACTTCGAATGCCGCGGACAACTATGCAGGAGTGAGACTACGAGGGATAAGCTTCGTGGTCAAAAGGGAAACAGCCCAGATCGCCAGCTAAGGTCCCTAACTATGTGCTAAGTGGTAAAGGAAGTGTATTCGCTCGGACAGCCAGGAGGTTGGCTTAGAAGCAGCCATCCTTTAAAGAAAGCGTAACAGCTCACTGGTCAAGCGGATATGCACCAACAATCCAACGGGGCTCAAGCACATGACCGAAGCTGCGAAATTATACGAAAGTATACTTGGTAGGGGAGCATTGCGTGGGGTGTAAAGGTAGACCGAGAGGACTACTGAATGCCACACAAGAGACCCTGCCGGCATAAGTAGCGATAAACACGATGAGAACTCGTGTCGCCGAAAGTCTAAGGTTTCCTGAGGAAGGTTAATCCGCTCAGGGTTAGGCGGGTCCTAAGGTGAGGCCGAAAGGCGTAACTGATGGACAACAGGTCAACATTCCTGTCCCGCCTGGTGACGTTTGACGATGGGGAGACGCAGAAGGATAAGGAAGCCACCTGATGGATGGTGGTTGCTCAGTGTAAGCCGGTTCTCGCAGGCAAATCCGCGGGGGCATTCAACGGTGAGACTGGGGACGAGACCGTTAGGTCACAAAGTTTCTGATTTCACGCTGCCAGGAAAATCCTCTAAGGAGTCGTCCAGGTGCCCGTACCACAAACCGACACAGGTAGACGAGGTGAATATCCACAGGCGCTCGAGAGAACGCTTGCTCAGGAACTAGGCACATTAGTCCCGTAACTTCGGGAGAAGGGACGCCGCAGTAGGGTTTATAGCCCGAAGCGGTCGCAGCGAATCGCGCTCTGCAACTGTTTAACAAAAACACAGCTCTCTGCAAAGTCGAATACGACGTATAGGGGGTGACACCTGCCCGGTGCCGGAAGGTTAAAGCAAGGGCTTAGCCGCAAGGCGAAGGCCTGAACTGAAGCCCCGGTGAACGGCGGCCGTAACTATAACGGTCCTAAGGTAGCGAAATTCCTTGTCGGGTAAGTTCCGACCTGCACGAATGGTGGAATGATAGAGCGACTGTCTTGGCAAGCGGCTCGGCGAATTTGTGGTTCCGGTGAAGACGCCGGATGCCCGCATCTAGACGGAAAGACCCCGTGCACCTTAACTGCACTCTGGTCATGAGTAACGGTCCGATCTGCGTAGAATAGGTAGGAGCCTATGAACTTCTGGTTTCGGCTGGGAGGGAGGCACCAGTGAAATACTACCCTGATTGAACTGTCGCTCTAACCTACCACCCGTGACGGGTGGGGAGACACGGCCAGACGGGTAGTTTGACTGGGGCGGTCGCCTCCTAAACTGTAACGGAGGCGCTCAAAGATCGGCTCAAGTGGATTGGAAACCCACTGTGGAGTGCAAGAGCATAAGCCGGTTTGACTGTGAGACTTACAAGTCGAGCAGGAACGAAAGTTGGATCTAGTGATCCGGTGGTCCCGCGTGGAAGGGCCATCGCTCAACGGATAAAAGGTACGCCGGGGATAACAGGCTGATCTAAGCCAAGAGTTCACATCGACGCTTAGGTTTGGCACCTCGATGTCGGCTCATCGCATCCTGGGGCTGTAGAAGGTCCCAAGGGTTAGGCTGTTCGCCTATTAAAGCGGTACGTGAGCTGGGTTCAGAACGTCGCGAGACAGTTCGGTCCCTATCTGGTGTGGGCGCAGGAAACTTGAAGGGAGTTGTCCCTAGTACGAGAGGACCGGGATGAACAGACCCCTTGTGTACGAGCTGTCGCGCCAGCGGCACCGCTCGGTAGCGAAGTCTGGAAGAGATAATTGCTGAATGCATCTAAGCAAGAAGCTCGCCCTAAGATAAGGTTTCCCAATCCTCTTCGGAGGATAAGAAGGGCAGTCGAAGACTACGACTTTGATAGGCTGGAGGTGTAAGCGCAGTAATGCGTTAAGCTGACCAGTACTAATCGCCCGTTCGGCTTAATCATAAAACTTACCCAAGCCGTCGTTAGCTCCGTCGCTAGCGAGGTTGGGTAGGGTTCACAAGCAAGCCTTGTGATCTACAGTCTGTTCGGCAGCGGGCCGAACTTGTAAACGCCAACCTTTTGTTGTCAGGACTTAGCCGCATTTGCGGTTCGAGTTTATCGATTTTCCGGTGGTCATACCGCGAGGGTCACACCCGTTCCCATCCCGAACACGGAAGTTAAGCCTCGCCGGGCCGATGATACTGCACGGGCAACTGTGTGGGAACGTAGGTCGCCGCCGGGATTATTTTAGAGAAGGCCCCGTTCTTTGGAACGGGGCCTTCTTCTTTTTGCGCGAGAATTTTCGGGAAGGGGCTGCAATGGAACTGAATCTTGGGTGCGGGCATTTGTGCGACGACGAATTTGTTGCTGCGTTTGAAGCGTGCACAATTTCGCCAGCGGCGTTTCATCACGCGGATCACGTGCGCCTGGCGTGGATCTACGCCGGCCGCTGTGACGCCAAGAAAGCAGAAGAAAGACTGCTGGCTGGAATCCGGCGATTTGCGGCCAAAGCCGGTGTGCCTGAAAAGTTTCAATACACAACGACAGTAGCCTGGTCGCGGCTCGTTGCGGCTTCCCGCAAAAACGCAAAGGCGGAGAACAGGTTTGGCGAATGGATTGCCCGCCATCCGGAATTTCTCGATCGCCGGCTTCTCGACAAGTACTACTTGAAGCACACGCTGCAGAGTGAGCCTGCGCGCAGTACCTGGGTGGCGCCCGACCTTGCGCCGCTCTCTTGCTGCTTGGATTCCGCGCGGTTTAGCACGTAGAATGGCGCTTTCCTGAGAGAGGCTCGTGAGCGGCAAACAGCAGACAGTCTTGATTACCGGCGGCACTGACGGTTTGGGAAAGGCCGCGGCATTGCTCCTGGCGGAGCGCGGCTATCGCGTCTTTGCTGCGGGACGTTCGATGGCGAAGCGGCAGGAAATCGATCGCTTGGCCGCGGAAAAGAAGCTGGCTCTGGAGAGCCTGGAACTGGACGTTTGCGACGACGCCTCCGCGCAGCGCGCGGTGCAAGACGTCCTCCAGAAAGCTGGCGCGATCGACGTGCTCATCAACAACGCCGGCATCGGCTACATGGCGGTGATCGAGGACTTGCGCCTGCCGGACCTGCGGCAGCAATTTGAAACCAACCTATTCGGTGTCTTGCGCGTCACTCAAGCAGTTCTTCCGCAGATGCGCGAGCGGAAACGCGGCCGCATCCTGATGCTGAGCAGCGTGGCAGGTATCATAACGCCACCAACCTACGGCGCCTACAGCAGCAGCAAGCATGCGCTGGAAGGCCTGACGAACGCCTTGCGTCTGGAAATGTACCCGTTCGGCGTGGAAGTGATTCTGGTTGAACCGGGCTATATCGTTACGAATTTTCAGCAGACCGCCAAGGAACTTGCCCAGCCGTACGTCGAAGCGGGAAAAACTGGGCCGTACGCCAACATCTATTCGGGTGCGTGGGCCGGGGCTAACAAGGGCCGGGGTGATTCGAAGACGACTCCGGAAGACTGCGCTCGAGTGATTGTCGAGGCCATCGAATCGCCGCATCCAAAGGCGAGGTACCCGGTCACGCCGCTGGCCAAGTGGGTGTCGTTCGCGAAGCGGTTCGTGCCAGACACCATCCTGGATTCCATCATGCGTGGCAAATACGGTATCACTCGGACCGAGTAGAGGATCTGTAACGCGGCGTGCTTCGAGTCGCACAAGACGCGTCTTTCAGAAACTTAGTTGGACACCTGGAACGACACGCTATTCTCGCGAAGTTGCTCCCACTTCTTTCGCCAGGCATCGTGAATCGGGCTTTCGGCGTAGTCGGCGGCGGCCTCGGCGCTGGTAAATTCGATGATGTAGACGCCGCTCCAATCGCGAATCTGGTTCCGTTCGGTTTTCAGCCAGATGTTTTTGATCCCGGGGATTTTTGCGGCCATGTCTTTGATGCCGGCGATGGCCTGATCCTGGTCGTTCTGGGAAGTGGTGTCGCGGAATTTGTACGCGACAACATGAATCACGGTTTTGGGCTGGCCAAATTTGTTCACCGCAGAGACGCGTTGCGAGGCCACGCTTCCGGCGGCCATGCCTGTCAGAAATAGCGCGCAAGCGGCTGCAATTTGAATCATTCCTTGTTTCTTCAGCTCCATCACGTTCCTCCCAATTTTCGAGCCTACCCAGTCTAAGCAAGTCGAGATGCGTCGGCAACCGCACCGGCTGGTAGAGATTTGACGCGGCGCGGCGCGAACCGTAGTCTGATTGTTTGCCGAAGGAGCCGACGCATGGTGCGAGTGCGTGGATGTATTGCAGTGCTGAGCTGTGCGGTATTGCTGTCAGCTGGAGTGCCGGCTGAAGACCGCCAGAAGACCGACCAGGAAGCGCGAGCGATCCTGAAGCAGTTGATCGAGATCAATACCACAGATTCCATTGGCAATGTCAGCGAAGCTGCCGAGGCCATGGCCCAGCGCCTTCGCGCGGCGGGCTTTGCAGAGAAGGATGTGACGGTGGCGGGGCCGAACGACCGCAAGAAGAACCTGGTGGTGCGCTATCGCGGTGCGGGTCAAAAGAAGCCCATTCTCTTCATCGGGCACCTGGATGTGGTGGAGGCCTTGCGCGCCGACTGGACCACCAATCCATTTGAGTTCGTTGAAAAAGACGGATACTTCTACGGCCGTGGCACGCAGGACATGAAAGAGGGCGATGCCATTCTGGTGATGGCGTTCCTCAGGCTCAAACAGGAAGGATTTGTGCCGGACCGCGACCTGATCTTGGCGCTCACTGCCGATGAGGAAGGCGGCAAGGCGAACGGCATCGATTGGCTGCTGAAGGAGCATAAGGACTGGATTGACGCGGAATACTGCATCAACCTGGACGGCGGCGAGTTCGAAAAATTGAAAGGGAAGCGTCTGCTGGCGGGATTGCAGGCCAGCGAAAAAGTCTACGCTGACTTCCAGCTGGAGACCACGAATCCTGGCGGCCACAGTTCGGTGCCGGGCCGCGAAAACGCTATCTATGAGCTGGCGGCGGCTCTTCTGAAACTACAGGCATTTTCCTTTCCGGTGAAAATCAACGAGATCACGCGAAACTATTTTAAGCACTCCGCGACGCTGACAACCGGTTCACTGGCCGCCGATCTTCGCGGCGCGGCCAAGGAGCCTCCCGACCCGGACGCGGTCAAGCGGCTCTCGGCGAACCCGTATTACAACTCTCTGCTGCACACAACCTGCGTCGCTACGCTGCTGTCCGGCGGCCATGCGCCGAACGCGTTGCCGCAAACGGCGCGCGCCAATGTGAATTGCCGCATTTTTCCCGGGGAGGATCCCGCGGAGGTGCACAAAACGTTGGAGCGGGTAGTGGCGAATCCGAAAGTAAAGGTGACGCTGGTATCGGAAAAAACCGCGGACGGCAAGCTCATTCCCATCGTTGCCGTGCCGCCTTCGCCGCTTCTGCCACAGGTTACCGCGACGTTGGAGCGCACCGTTTCGACCATGTGGCCGGGCCTCCCGGTTGTGCCGACGATGTCCACCGGCGCGACCGACGGCAAATATCTGCGCATTGCAGGGATACCCACGTATGGAATTGCCTGCATGTTTTTCGACATGGAAGATGATCGCGCTCACGGAAAAGACGAGCGCATCGAGGTGCAGGAATACTACGATGGCGTGGAATTCGGCTACCGGTTTATCAAAGCGCTCGGTTCGAACTGAGGCGCCCGTCTCAGGTCAGAAGGCGTCGGCTACAGTAACCCCAATGCAAAAAAGAAAGGCCCCCGATTTCTCGGAGGCCTCGCGATTTTGAATGAACAAGTCAGGGTTTCGTTGGATCCGGCGCCTCGCCCGGCTTTACCTCTTGCGGAGACGTAGCGCTGGCCGCAACCGGCTTACCGTTGTCGGCTCCGAAGCGGGTCAGGTACGGCATGAAGGGCGTCACCTCGAACGGCATCTTTTCGCGTTCGGCAACCGTGCCAATCGGTTTGCTCTTGATCATCGCCAGGTTGTCGTTCCATGGATCGATCTTCACGCGGCCGCCCAGCGGAAGCGCCGCAATCTTCTGGGGGTTCTGCGGGCCGTGCGTCGCATCCAGCGCCATGGTGGACTTCAGATCGTTGATTTCGGGTACGCGATTGCCCAGATGTCCGCTGATCAGGTTGGGAATTTCCTTCTGGCGGCTATCGAGGGCCTGCAGGAACAGTCCAGCGTTGGCCAACTGATTTTTATACGGCGAGTTGTTCAAAATTAGAATTGCCTTTGAATTTGCCGCGGCTTCTTCTTCCGGAGTGCGGGAGAAACCGAAGTGGCGGAACGTGTCCTTATCTTCCACCAGGATCTGGTCAAAGAAGGCGTATTGCGAACCGACACGGTGACCAAGAACCACGTGGCTTAGTTCATGAGCGAGCATGGTGGCCAGGCTGGCTTCATCGGGCAGCACGTCGATCAAACCGCGGCTTAACACAATGGTATGGCCCACGGTGAAAGATTCCAGCGTCGAGGTCATCAGTACACGGCAGCGAACTTCGGGATCGAGGTCGATATTGTTGGTGACCTCAAGGTTGTTGATAACGGTTTCCAGAACCTTGTCCACTTCGCCCTTCGGCGCCATCAAGCCAATGCGCTCCAGGCGGTCCGTGACGTTGTCTTCGGCCTGGCGGTCCCAGGAGCGTTGCGCCTGGATCGGCGAAAGGTCATTGGCGGTCTTGGTGTCGTCCTGAACCGGCGTCTCTACGAGGATTTTGCTGAGTTCCTGTTCCTGGGCGGAGTTGCCAAGGTTGTAGCCCCATAGCCGGGTCTGGGCTTTGAAGTCCAGCTTCTTGCTGATGGCGTAGTGCAGATCGCTTTCCTGGCTATACACGAACGTCGGCAGCCACAGCCCCGGCTGTACGTTCGTGCGCCAGCTATCGAAATGGAAATACCAGCTGGAGTGCCCGTTGCCGCCGTATCCGCCATTGAAGCGAACGACGTGATAATCCTGGTCTTCAACCCAGATGCGTCCCACGAACCGGCCGTGGTTGCCCTTTTCCGCGGGAGTCACGTCGAAAACCAGGCAGCGCACTTCGCCTAGGAATTCGCGGCGAACATAGTCAAACTTGTAGTGTTGCTTATCGAAGCCGTTGGTATCGATGAAGATCATCTGCAGGAAGCCATCGGGCAAGAACTGCATGGCGAAGCTGAAGAAGTTTCCGATGGAACCGATCATTTTCCGGCCCTTGCTGCCGGTTTCATTCAGGGGCACGAGAGCTACACCCTTAGTGAAGTTGGCGCGGCCAAGGAAGTACTTGTCGCCGGCCGGCACCGTGCCCAGGTCCTTATCGGGTTTCAGGTTCTGAATGTAGGTCTCGACTAGCGGAGAATAGTTCCGCATCTGGCCATAAAGCCGCTGCTCGTTGGCAACAAAGCGGTCGATCACCTGATCGACAGTTCGCGGTTGGTCGGCCGCCGGCACCGGAGAGGCCACCGCCGCTACGCCGGCGCAAGCACTGAGCGCCAGAACCAGGATATTTCTAGACAACGTTCGCATGTTCGTCTCCCTCAGTACGCCAGCCGGAATTCAATTCGCACCCGCGCCGGAAAATCCACCGGCTCATTGTCGCGCTTGGCCGGTTTGAACTTGATTTGTTGCGCTGCTCGTTGGGCCGCTTCGTCCAGGCCGTGACCGAGGCCGCTGACTACCCGGTTGATCTGAATGCTTCCATTCGCGAGGAAAACCAGATCCAGAACCACGTCACCTTCAATTTTCAGACTGCGCGCTTCAGCGGTGTACTCCGGACGAGGCTTGTCCTGCACGACGATACCCGTGTCTGGCGGACCGCCCGCTTGCGTCTTCTTCTTGGGTGCTTCGGCGGGAGCCGCGGCGTCGCCAAAACCACCCGCCACCACTACGCCTTTTTTCCCGCCACCGCCCGTTGGAGGCGTGGCGACTCCGTTGCCAAAGCCTGTGCTGGCAACCGTACCTGGGATTCCGTTCTTGCCGCCGGTGCCATTGCCATAGCCTTCTCCGCCGGGCAATGCTGGCGAGCCCAGACGGTTCACGTTGGTCGCATGATTCGGATCACCCTTACCGGGCATCCCGTTCGGATCGCCGAATCCTCCGGTCTGCACTTTGTCCACCGGCGCTTTCACCGTCGCCGGCGCTGCGCTACCCGTCGAGGTCATCGTGCCGACTTTCACATCCTCTTTTGGACGCTTCGGTCCGTTGTCCTTGCTATCGATCTTGGGCTGTTCGAACACTGGAGCCATGTCCGGAACCTTCACCTCGACCTTTTCAACTTTCGGCTGAATCGTCTTGGGCGCAAGGTCCTTGAAGATGTGCGGCTGTTTGGGGTTCAGTTGCGGTGTCTCCACAACCGGGGGCGGCACTTCAGCCTTCTTGATCACCGGCTTCGGGGCGGCCGGTGGAGGTGGCGGAGCCGCCACGGGAATTTCCGTCATCGGTTGGGCGATCTCGACGCTGTTGTAATGCAGAGCAGTCTTCATCCCCTCGGGATACATCAGGGGAATCAGCAGGAAGAAAATGGTTGCCGCGACCTGAATGCCGGCGCTCACACCGATACGATCCCAGCGGGGTTTGGAATCGGGTAGCAGCGCAAGGCGAGCGGGCACCTGCCGGTTGCCAATGTGCTGCTTCCAAGCTTCGGGGTTCGAGGAGCGGGCGGGGCGATTGGCGTTCAAACCCACGCCGATCGTCTGGCCCTGTGTGGAATCTGCGATCATCATAGTCATCCGCTTCAGCCTCTTGCGAGATTAATCCGCCTCTCGACTCCAAAGGAGTCGAGCAGTTTCCGTATGGGACGTGTGTGTTACCAGTACGAGAGTATTTCGGCCTAGGAACCATCCGAATAGGACTTTCGTACTAAAGTCGCGAACTCGCTAATGACCTTGCGAGTGCACTTCCGCACACGCCTTTTGTCGGGGATTAACCCGCCGAGGCGAATTTCGTTGCGGGGCGGGTCTCGCAACGCCTCCTAGGATACCGTATTCGGGGATAGGGGGACCCTCTAATTTCCGCACCGGTTTCCTCCCAAAAGGGTACCCTTTAGGATGCCAAGTCTACTATCGACGTTGGATTAATATGCGAGGCCGTTAGACTAATAAAAATACAGGCTTTAGTGTAGGACAAGGAGGATTGTGCCGCAGTCCCCGGGTGAGAACGCGAAATATCGCGTGCCCAGTGCCTTGTGGGCGGCCGCTGAAGGGCTACTGGATTCTCTCTACGCGGAATCGGGAGCGGCGGCCTGGAGCGTGTCTCGCGAGCGCTTTGTGGCGGCACTCGAGCGCAGCGTCTGCAAACGCTTTGCGGAAGGCGGGCTGACGACGCAGCAGCGCCTGGAGGAGTATCTTCAGACACTGTATGCCGAGGATCTGGCGTTGGCTTGCGGTTGTATGGAAGGAACCGAGCAGGCGTGGGAATATTTCGTTCGCGAATACCAGGGCTACCTGCGCGCCTCGGCCGGTTCCATCACAAAGGGAAGCCGCGCGGGAACGGACGCGCAGGAACTGGCCGACTCCCTGTTTGCGGAACTGTTTGGGCTTGTGGGCAAGCGCGGCGAGTGTTCGCTGTTTCGCTATTTTCAAGGCCGCAGTTCGCTCAAGACCTGGCTGCGTACTATTCTGGCGCAGCGCCACGTGGACTGCATTCGCGAGAGCCGCCGGTGGACCTCCTTGCCAGGCGACAATGGCGAAGAGAAAAAATCGCTGCCAGCAGAACGCATCGGGAACCCCGTTCTCGATCCTCACCGCGAACGATATGTCTCCCGCTTTGTGGCGGCGTTGGAGAGTTCGCTGGCCGCTCTACCAAGAAACGATTGGCAGCGCCTGGAACTGTATTATTCGCGCCAATTGACGCTCGCCGAAATCGGCAAAAAATTGGGAGAACATGAATCGAGCGTCTCGCGCAATCTGGAGCGCCTCCGCCGTGAACTCCGGGGGTCTATCGAAACTTTGCTGAAAGCGCCTCCGCCGCTCAGCGAACCAGAGATCATCCTGTGTTTCCAGTATGCCGCGGAAGATGCTCCCATCGATTTTCGAAAGCTATTTCCCGGCAAGCAAGCCGGCAGGCCTGAGGCGGGAAGGAAGGAAACGTCGTGAACTACTGCAAGAAGGACGTTTCGCAACGTTCTAAGGATGGAGTGGGCCATGCCGTCTGACGATCGCGATCGGCAACTGGAAAAGGCGCTCGCGCGCCACCTGCGCAGCGATGCGATCGATGCCGCGTGCCCCGACGCCGAAACCCTCGCCGCCTATCATGAACGTACGCTTTCGCTGGGAGAAATGGCGCAATGGAAACAGCACATCGCTGAGTGCGCGCGTTGCCAGGAAACCCTGAATCTTGTAGAAGAGTCCAATGTTTTGCAAGGAAGCGAGGAGGAAAATCGAAAAATGTTGGAACTAGTTGGAGGGGAATTTGCCGCCGCTGCTGCTGTGCGCCACATGCCGCTGAACGAAGGTGTTCCCGCTGCGCTGCCCGTGTCGCGCGGCTCCGCGGCCACGCAAGCGCCCAAGCGTGCTGCGGCTCTGCGCTGGGCTGTGCCGGTTGGCGCGCTGGCGGCCGGCTTGCTCGTGTGGGTTGGCGTGCGGGAAACGCAGCAAAACAAGGCTATGAAATCGGCGCAACTCGAGGTGGCACAAAACCGTCCGTCGGTGTCGAGCGCGCCCGTGGCTGCCGCGCCCGCTCCAAAAACGGCTTTGCCGGACGAGTATCAAAGCGCGCAAGCAAAGTCCCGGTCCCTGGATGAGTTGCGTAGACAGGATACGACTTTGTCGATGACGAAACCCGCCGGCCCGGTGAATAAGAAGTCAGCCGCGGGAGGCGCAGCACCGGTCTTGAGTCCGACGCCAGACAAACAGAAGCGGGAGGAAGAGGCAAAGGCGCTGAAAGACCTGTCCGCGTCAATGGCGCCTGCGCCCACGACTTCCCTGGATGTGCACAACTACGCCGCACAGAATCGCGAGGTACCTCCCGCGCAAAACCCACAGGCGACTCCCGCGGGAGCTCGCGGAGTTACGGCAAATGAAGCTGCCAACACGGGCAGGACGTTAGGGCAGCAGAATCAGGTGGCCAGGGCACCGGCGCAAAAAACGGAAACCCTGGAAGTCACCGTGGTCGACAGCGCCTTATCCCAATCCATGGGCGATGTTCTTCCGGAAGGCGGCACTATTATCGTCGCGCCGAACGATGCCTACGCCTGGCGCGTGGGCTCCAACGGAAAAATCGAGCACAGCACCGACAACAGCCGTACCTGGATGCTGCAGAAGAGCGGCGTCACGACGGACCTGACCGCGGGTTCTGCAACCTCGGGGAAAGTCTGCTGGGTGGTGGGAAAGAGTGGAACCGTGCTGCTCACCACGGACCGCGGCAAGCATTGGAAGCAACTCACTTCGCCCACAAAAGAAGATTTGGGCGGGGTGAACGCCGTGGACGACAAGCGCGCTTCCCTCTGGACGGTCTCACACTCCAAGAGTTTCGAGACCAACGATGGCGGCGCCACCTGGTCTCCTGTTGGCGTCAAGTAATCTCCACTGCAAGAAATATCGCTGGCGCCGTTCTAAGAGCGAAGGAAAATTCAAGGTGAGGTGGTTGCATGAAGACTTCGCGAGGCGTAGCTCGTACCCGTTCATTCTCGATAGCAGCCGCAATCGCACTAGCCGGGGCGGCGGCGTTTGTGCCCGCCTATCACGCCGGGAAAAAGGCTGAGCCCCAGGAGAAGGACGCCGGCCACGCGACTGACCACAGCACGACCCTGAACGATCAGACCGAACTTGCGGTGACAGTCTACAATTCCAACATCGCCCTGGTGCGCGACGTTCGCCAGTTGCAATTGCCCAGCGGCAACTTCCGGCTGAAATTCATGGATATTGCGGCCACCGTCAATCCCGCGACGGTGCACTTTCGTTCGCTCACGGAACCCGAAAAGGTCGGCGTCATCGAACAAAATTACGAGTACGACCTGCTGGAGCCGGCCAAGCTTCTGAATAAATATGTCGGCAAAGAAGTGACCCTGGTGCGCAGTTATATGGACAACGGCAGCACCAAACGCGAGGAGATCAAGGCCACGCTGTTGGCCAACAACAACGGCCCGGTTTGGAGGATCGGCAACGACATCGTTACGGGGGTGTACGGCGAAACTTATCGATTCCCCGAAGTCCCTTCGAATCTGTACGACCGGCCAACGCTGCTGATGACGCTGGAAAATTCAGGCTCACCGAAGCAGAAGATCGAAGCGTCTTACCTGGCCAGCAACCTGTCCTGGAACTCCGATTACGTGCTGACGGTGGGCCGCGACGACAAGGCTGCCGACCTGGATGGCTGGGTGACCATCGTCAACAATTCCGGCACGGCGTTCCACAACGCCAAATTGCAGCTCGTAGCTGGGGATCTGAACCGTCTTCCCGTACCGCAGCAATATCGCGCTGCGGATATGGTTGCCAAATCGGAGGCTGCGGCGAGCGCGAGACAATTCGTACAGGAAAATTTCAGCGAATATCACCTCTATTCCCTGGGACGGCGCACTTCCGTTGAAGACAAGGAAACCAAGCAGATCAGCTTGCTGCAGGGTAGCGGCATTCCGGTGGAAAAGCTGTTTGTCGTTAACGGGCAGAGTTTTTACTACCACAATATGCAGAATCCTGGTTCACCGATCAAGGACCCTGTGATGGTCTTCTACAAGTTCAAGAATGAAGAGAAGGCCGGGCTTGGCATTCCGTTGCCCGCCGGTAATCTGCGCGTTTATCAGAAGGATTCCAAGGGCGGGCTGCTGTTTATCGGCGAAGACCACATCGATCACACCCCCAAAGACGAATTCATCAACGTGAAAATCGGCAACGCATTTGACGTGGTTTCCGAACGCAAGCAGACCGACTACAAAGCCCTCAGCAACCGTCTCTGGGAAATGGAATTCGAAATCACCATCCGCAACCACAAAGACGCGCCCATCACCGTTCAGGTGAATGAACCCATCGGCGGCGATTGGGAGATGCTGTCATCCACCTACAAATACACAAAGACAAGTGCCTGGGCGGCGCAGTTCGATGTGCCGGTGAAAGCGAATGGCGAGTCGGTGTTGAAGTACCGCATACGGGCGAAGTGGTAAAAAGAAGTAATGAAGCAAGGAAGTAAGGAAGCAAGACCCTTCGCGCCGCAAACTGCGCGGCCCTCAGGATGGCATCGTCGGCTAGGACTGCGTGGTGGACGGAATTAATTCATGAAAGAGGCCGGGCCTACTCCCCACGTCGGGCGCGTCTCATGGCGAGCGCGGGAAGGACCCGTCACCCTTCCACGATCGCGTCGGCCTCAATCTCCAGAAGGATCTCCGGCGAAATCAACTTGCTCACCTCCACCATCGACGTAGCCGGTAGTATGTCCTTGAAAAATTCACCGTGAGCGCGCCCAATCGTCTGCCAATCAGCAATATTCGTCACGAAGATGCGGGTGCGCACCACATCTTTCAGGCTGGCTCCCGCGCGCTTCAGTGCTGTCTCCAAATTGCGGATAATTTGCACCGTCTGCGCGTAAGGATCGCCTACGCCGATGATCTTCCCATCCCGCCCTGTCGCCGTCGTTCCTGAAACGCTGATGTGATTTCCAATGCGCACCGCCCGGGAATAGCCGACAATCGGCTCCCAAGGTGTTCCGCTGGCGAAGTTCTGCCGTGCCATCTTTGTCTCCTATGATTGCCCCGTTTCCTTAAATGCTGCGGGGTCGCATGATAAACTTAGAAGCAGTATGGCATGGGGTCGGCGCAATCTGTGCGCCAGACACGCCAAACATAGGACTGACGGATGCGTTGCAACAACATTATTGAAGCTGTGGGCCACACGCCGCTGATTCGGCTCAACCGCATGGCGCAAGGCCTGAAACCGCAAATCTGGATTAAAGCCGAGATGCTGAATCCCGGCGGCTCCGTGAAAGACCGCATTGGCATCACCATGATCGATGACGCCGAAAAAAAAGGCCTGCTGAAGCCCGGCGGCACCATCATCGAAGGCACCTCCGGCAACACCGGCATGGGATTGGCGCTGGTCGCGGCGGTACGGGGTTACAAATGCGTGTTCACGACTACCGATAAGCAATCCAAAGAGAAAGTCGACTTGCTGAAAGCCCTGGGCGCCGAAGTGATTGTCTGTCCCACCGCCGTCGAACCGGAAGATCCCCGCAGCTATTACAGCGTAGCGAAAAAGCTGGCCCGCGAAATTCCCAACTCTTTCTACCCCAATCAGTACGACAATCCGACCAATCCCGAAGCGCACTACCAAACCACCGGCCCGGAGATTTGGGAAGATACGGAAGGCAAAATCACTCATTTTGTCTGCGGCATGGGTACCGGCGGCACCATCAGCGGCGTCGGTAAATTTTTGAAAGAAAAGAATCCCAACGTCAAAATCATCGGCGTGGATCCGGAAGGCTCGCTGTACTACGACTTTCACAAAACCGGAAAAATCGCCAAGGCGCGAACCTACGTTGTAGAGGGCATCGGCGAAGATTTCTTCCCCACCACGATGAACATGAACATTCTCGACGATGTCATGCAGGTGAATGACGAAGAGTGCTTCGTGGTGGCGCGGCGCCTGGCCAAGTTGGACGGACTTTTCACCGGCGGTTCGGGCGGCGGATGCCTTTCCGCTGCCCTACGGCTCGCCAAAGACCTGGGGCCGAACGATTACATCGTGGCGCTGCTGCCCGACACCGGCATGCGCTATCTGAGCAAGGTGTACAACGAAGAGTGGATGCGCGAACGCGGCTACGTGGAATCGACTGTGCCCATCACGGCCTCGGAAGTGGTAAGCGCCAAAAAACGGTCCGGCAAGGTCCGCGACCTGGTGATTGTCAGGCCGTACCAGACTGTGTTTCATGCCTTGAAGACCATGCAGGAGCAAGACATCTCACAGATTCCCGTGTTTGAAGAAAACGTGCCCATCGGCACCGTGTACGAAGATCAGATTCTGACGCTGGCGCTTCAAGGCAAAGACCTGCGCAAATTGGTGGTGCGCGAAGTGATGAGCAAGCCACTACCCTCGATCCCCAAGAGCGCCAAAGTCGAGCGCGTAACCTATATTCTGAGTCACGAAAATCCCGCCGTATTTGTGGACATGGGTGAGGGCAAATTTGAAATCCTCACCAAATACGACTTGATGAGCACCGTGGCCAGTCTGATGGAACAAAAACGCTAGCCGCATTTCTCCCCCGCGGCGGCAGGGCACAGGATAAGGACCAGTGAAAATAAAGGATTTCAACGACCGGCTGAAGGATTCCATTCTCATTGCGGATGGCGCCATGGGTTCGCTGCTGCACGAAACCGTCGGCGCAGTCCGCTGCTTCGATGAGTTGAACATGACGGAGCCCGAAGCCGTTTTCCGGGTGCACCAGTCCTACATTGCAGCGGGCGCGCAGATCATCGAAACGAATACCTTTGGCGCGAATCGCTTCAAGCTTGCTCCCATCGGCCTCGGCGACGATGTGCACCGCCTCAACAGCCGTGGTGTGAAAATCGCCCGTGAAGCGCGGGAGTCCGCGGCTCGCGAAGTGCTCATCGCAGGCTCCATCGGACCGCTGGGCATTGGTGTACAGGCCCGCCATCCCGAACCCGACGAAATCATCGACGTCTTTCACGAACAAGCGCTGGCGCTGGAAGAACGCGGCGTCGATTTTTTCATCCTGGAAACATTTTCCTATGTCGATGAATTGATGCTGGCGATTGACGCCATCCGCTCGTTCTCCGGCCTGCCGATCGTGGCGCAATTGACGTACTCCGAGGAAGGCACCACCTACGGCGATGTGAATCCGTTCCTTGCGGCCACCATGCTGAAGGACAAGAACGTACAAGTAATCGGCGCGAACTGCACCTTGGGCCCGCAATCTCTGCTGCCCATTCTGCGGGAACTCGCCAGCGTTGACGGCGTGTGCGTAAGCGGCATGCCGAATGCCGGATTTCCCAAGAAGGAAGGCGACCGCATCGTTTACCCCAAGTCTTCACCGGAATATTTTGCGCTCTTCGCGCGCGAGGCGGCCGAAGCTGGCGTACGCATTCTGGGCGGCTGCTGCGGCACCACCCCCGCGCACATTCGCGCCATGGCCAATCAGGTGAAAGCCCTGAAGCCCGGCCATGCCCATCACGCTGGTGCGGTTGTCACCGTGAAGGAACCGATAGTTCCGGTGCAGCAGAAGGAACCGGAAAGCAAATTCTGGAAAAAGCTTCAGAAAAAGGAGTTCGCGGTCTGCGTCGAAATCGACCCGCCAAAAGGAATTGCGCTCGATCGCATTTACGAGCAAGTCGATAAGGTAATGGCCTCCAACAAGGTCGATTGCATCGACATCAACAGCGGCGCCATGGCTCGTGTTGGCATGGACGCCCTGATCGTGGCAGGCGCGCTGGAAGCCCGCGGCGTCGAGACGGTGCCGCACCTGACCACTCGCGACCAGAACATCATCGGCCTGCAAGCCATGCTGCTGGGCGCGTGGACGGTTGGGGGCGTTCGCAATGTTTTGGGAATCACCGGTGATCCGCCTTCGGTGGGTGACTATCCGGAAACCAGCGGCGTCTACGAAGTGGATTCCGTCGGCCTGGTGAAGATTCTCAGTCGCCTGAATCAGGGCACGGACTGGGCCGGGAAAACTCTGGGTGGCCAGACAAATTTTACTATCGGCGTAGCTCTGAATCCTGTTGCCGACGACCTGGACAACGAAATCGCGCGCTTCCACGCGAAAGTCGAAGCGGGCGCACATTTTGCCATGACGCAGCCGCTGTTCGATCCTGAGCACTGGCATGCCTTTCTGAAAAAGCTAGGTGGCAAGCCCGCCATTCCGGTGTTAATCGGCGTATGGCCGCTGAACAGCTACAAGCAAGCGCTGCGCCTCAACAACGAAGTGCCGGGCATCATGATCCCGGAGCCCTTGCTCAAGTCCATGGAAGCGGCGGGCGTCTCGGCGCGCGAACGAGGGTTTGAAGTCGCGAGAGAAATGCTGGCGTGGGCGCGCACCGAACTGGCGGGTGCGTACTTGATTCCCCCGTTCAAGCGCTACGAAGAAATTCTAGAGATCCTGTAGCGGCTGCGAAAAGCGAATCAGTCATGGCTTAGCCGGAGCCACCGCTTGGCTGGTGTGGTCATGCACGATTTTCCAGCCATCGGGGAATTTTTGGAAGACCAAGCTAAACACGCCGCCGACATTCCCAGCGTCTCGCGTGAGATGCCATTTGCCGAGGACCAGCGCGGCATTCCCGCCAAGCGAATGAACCTCAAGATCTGAGAACTCCAGATGGCCCATAGTGGCGTGATCCGGGTAGCCCTGCTTGTAATGAGCCAAGACCGGAGCGTAGCCACGCGTAATACCGCTCCTACCGGCGAAGGTAAGCTCTGGGGAATTCCAGTAACCTTGCATGAAAGTCTCCACATCTCCTTGATCCCAGGAAGTTTGCTGGCGCGTTAGCACCGCTTTTATGGCTGCCTCTTCAGAGGCAGTGGCTGGCTGCGTTCCGGGGTCCGAATCAGCGTTCGTGGCCAGAAGCGTCAGGCTCATCGTAACTGTAAGAAAAATCAGGCGCATAGTTCGATTCATAGGCTCTTCCTCGGGAGATGGGATTGCCCAGGAGCTTAAGCCAGCTCTGGTTCTTTGGAAAGAGGAACCTGGTTGGTAGCTAAACAGTAATGCCGGAAAGGACCATGCCCGGGGGTACCGGCGGGCTATTGGCCCAACACGTTGAGGACGCCACACTGTGCGTGGAGGCTGAGGGATGTTCGCCACCATGATTCTAGCCATCGCGATTGTGGCACTGTTCCAGTTCGCCATCTACTACTGGCGGGCGGTGCTGACTGGCGTAGCCTCGGTGCCTGTTTCGAGCCAGGTGTTGGAAGCGACTCATGCGAACGACACCGAATTGCGCGGCTCGGATTTCCGCAGGCTCGCAAGCCTCTACCATCTCACTCCCGAGCTCCAGCGGGGAGGAAGCGGCCTGGGACTGGTAAGTTTGTACTTTTCCGTGGTTCGCAAGGCAGAAGTTCTCTTCGGCAAACTGTCGCCTGCGGTCATGATCTGGGGCGAACGCGAAATGGCTCTTTGCGCGCGTTATGCGGCCGTGCAAATCGACCGCAGGCTACAAGCCAATCTCGAGCAAGCCGCCTCGATGCGCTCTTGCTAGCTGTCCTCCTTCCGCTCCGCTAAATGCTCACAAACAGCGAGCGGCTCGATTTGTTATTCGACTCGTGACTCCTGGCCGCAGAGACGCTGCGGCCGGAGAGCGGTTTGCCTCTGCCATGTAGCGCTAGCCTTTATGCTGGCTCTGGCTTGCGATGTGCGATCCCTTTCACCACCGGCATGAAAGCCAGCGCTACACGAAAGACAACTCACTTCGCTGCGCCAGCGTTGGTTTTTTTGGATGCGTCGGAAAGCTAGTAGGACCACCGCAACAGAGTCGCGCCCGAGGTAAATCCGGCGCCCACAGCGGCAAGCAACACCACGTCACCCTTCTTCAGTTTCTTCTCTTCGAGGGCAGTCTGCATTGCCAGAGGAATCGTGCCCGCGGTTGTGTTGCCGAAGCGCTCGATGTTGATGATCACCTTTTCCAGCGGCATTCCCAGACGTTCCGCCGTGGCCGTGATGATGCGCCGGTTCGCCTGGTGGGCGATGAAGCAATCCACATCTTTGCCGGTCATTCCGTTTTTGGCCAGAACGCGTTCGGTCATCTCCGCCATTTTCTTCACCGCGTACTTGAACACATTTTTCCCGTCCTGATGGATGTAGTGCATCTTCTGGTCGACGGTCGCGTGCGTGGCAGGATGTAAGCTCCCTCCGCCCGGCATGTACAGGAACTGCCCGCCCACGCCCTCGATCTGTGCCACATGGTCGATGATGCCCGCCTCGCCGTCGTTTGATGGCTCCAGCAACACCGCCCCAGCGCCATCGCCAAAAATGATGCAAACCGCGCGGTCGGTGTAATCGGTCATGGACGAATTCACATCCGAGCCGATCACCAGCACTTGCTTGTATTGTCCCGACTCCACGAACTTGGCTCCCGCGTTCAGCGCGTACAAAAAGCCGGAACAACCTGCGGAAACGTCGAATCCCCAAGTATTCTCCATTCCCAATTTGTGCTGTACCAGGCATGCCGTAGACGGGTACATCATATCCGGCGTCACCGTGCCTACGACGATCAGGTCCACCGCCTGCAAATCGAACGGATGCGCGGCCATCAATTTCTTCACCGCTTCCACCGCCAGGTCGCTGGCGGCCACGCCTTTATCCGCGAGATGCCGCTCGCGTATGCCCACGCGCTCCATGATCCACTGATCGTTGGTGTCGACCATCTTTTCCAGGTCAGCGTTCGTCAGCACGCGCGGCGGCACGTACCCAGCTACACCCGTAATTTTTGCGGCGATGCGGCGAGACATGATTCTCCTTGATGGTTCTAAGGGCACGAACGTAAATGTCGATTGTATGCGATGCGCTTTGCCGGAAACAAGCGCGGACGTGGTTCACACTGGAGGAAGAATTTCGTAGCGCAGCGTGATCTTCGCCGTTTTCTTAAGCATGGCCTCGACCGAACAATATTTCTCCTCGCTCAGCGCAATGGCGTGTTTCACGGCATGTTCATCCAGCGAGCCGCGCAGCCGGTACACAATTTCCAGCTTCGTCCACACCGTGGGGGGCTCCGCAGCGCGTTCGCCCGAGCAGATCACTTCCAGGGATTGCAGCTTCTGCCGCTTCTTCACCAGGATGATCACGATGTCCGTGGCGGTGCACGCACCCAACGCCATCAGCACCATTTCCATCGGGCCGGGCGCCTTGTTGGACTCGCGGTCTGAATCGAACGGAACTGCGTGCCCGGAGGGACTGATGGCCAGGAATTTCTGTTCGCCGGTCCACTGAATGGTTGCTGTTTGCATGAGCAAATCCTCTTGATAGATCAGAGTCCCATCACTTTAGCAGAGTTGGGTACGACGGGGGCAGGCGGCGCTATGAACGAGCTCCCTTTCGCCTTTTCAGCAGGAACACCATCTGCTCCGCCGAATTGTCCAGCGGAGTTCGGTCAAACGATCCGCATTCCTCATAAGGCTCGAGGCCGGCCAGCAGGAACAGGGCGCGCAGATGTGGGTAGGTGTAGTAGGACATGATAAAGGGCTCGGTTTCTTCCTTGAGGAGTTTGTCACCCAGGTAGGTCCGGAAGAAAAACGTGGCGGTGAAGATCTGGTTGATCTTGTCGACGGAATCCTTCCGAAAATAGCGCCGGATTACTCTGCTCGCGTCTGCGGAGTCGCGCCACTCCAGTTCCAATATTTCTTGGCCGATCCCCCCGGGTAGGTTCTCAAACTTTGGGAAGAACACATCGAAAGCAAAAATACCGTCCTTCTTCAGGTGAAACGCCGCAGAGGCCAGGGCACGAACTTGCTCGTCCACGGTGCGCATGTGTTGCAGCGGCCTAAACGGCATGATCACCAGGGGATATTTTTTCTGCAGCCGGAATTGGCGCATGTCTCCGCGATGCAGGTGCACGTTCCGCCGAACTTCCCGCGATTCCTGCTTCAAGTGGCTTTTTAGGACCCCCAGCATCGGCAAGGAATTGTCCACGCCGTGAATCTCTATCCCTTGTCGGGCAATTGGAAGTAGCACCCGCCCCGTTCCGCAGCCAATTTCCAGAACTGGTCCGCCGAACTTCGTCGCCAAATCCACATAGAAAGGCAGATCGACCAGATCCGCCTTCACGGCATATGCGCCGTCATAGTATTTCGCAGAGGTGTTGTACGATCGAAACAGATTCGTCACGGAATGAGTTTCCGCCGCACCATGCCAGCGAGCGCCAGAACGCCGATACCCAACAGAGATAACGAGGCGGGCTCGGGAGTGGGGTCCGGAGTGGAAAAGGAGACGCTTTGCAGCAAGCCAGTCCAAAACTCGCCGGAAATTTCAGACAAATTCACAGCTCCAATGGGCGCACTTTCGCTGGAGTCGGTCGAAGTGATAATTGATTTATTAAGCCCGACAACATAGGTCGAGAGAACCGTGGTGTGGTCTGCTCCGAAGACGGTAATCATCTCAAGTCCTCCGGCAGGTGCTCCCCCGGGAAGATATTTGAAGTCGCGAAGGCTGATCGAGAACGAATTCTGGGGGACCGTGAAAGCGATGGTCAGATCACCTTGGTTCCCGAGCAATTCATAGTTTGTCGCGCCGTCGAGCTCGGGAGAGTCAAGCTGCACAAGGCCAGTGGTATACAACGTGAAGCCAGGAAATGCCACCGAAGGGGCGATATTCATCGATGCTCCTTGCTCGGGGAGCATGGCGGCGCCATAGGCATTGAAGGTCTGCGTGTCGGCCAATGCACGCGCGTTACCCAGTAGAACCGTGAACGTCAGTGCCAGAACGAACTTTTTCATAGCCTCTCTCTCAGTGGGCGGCCTTACGCAGGAACCTGGGGGTCACGCTGGGACAGATATCATGGCATAAAATCGCCCGGCTTCGGAACTGCGAGTTTGCGGGGTTTCATCAGTCGTTACGCAACGCAACCATGGGGTCAATGCTGGAGGCGCGGCGCGCGGGAAAGAAGCCGGCCGCGCAGGCCACGCCAGTCAGCAGAAGAATCATGATCACGAAGGTGGCGGGATCGGCGGGCGCCGTTTGGAACAGTAGAGACGAGATCCACCGGGCGACGGCCAAGGATGCAATTGCGCCAAAGCCGATTCCGAGCGTGGCCAGCCGCATGGTTTTTGAGAGGACTCCCAACAGCACGTGCCCGGCGGTAGCTCCCAGAGCCATGCGGATACCGATCTCCTGTGTCTGCCGCGTGACGGAATACGAGATCACGCCGTAGATGCCGAGCGCCGCCAGAACCAAGCCAAGCCCTGCGAAAATCGACACCAGCATCACAAAGAAGCGTCGCGGCGACACAGTATGATCCACCAGAGCCTCGACAGGCCGAAACCCAGTGGCCGGCTGCGCGGGATTCAGCTTGCGCAGCGTGCTCATCACCATGGGGGTAAGCACGTCGGGAGGAAGTTTGCTGCGCACCACGAGTTCCGAACCTTCCGGAGACGCTTCCGTAACGAGCAGATACATTTCCGAACCAGGCGAAGTTTCGAGGCTGCTGACACGCACGTCGGCAACGACGCCGATCACTCGGTCGGGGGCCTTGCCCATGCCGCGGGCCAGCCGCCCGATGGGACTCTCCCCGGGCCAGTGCCGGCGAGCGCCAGTTTCATTGATGATCACGACGCCTTCCGTGTTTGCGGCGTCTTGCCAGGAAAAATCGCGGCCTGCGGTCAGGCGAATGCCCATGGCATCCAGATAGCCGGGTGTCACGATGCGCACGATCGCGCTGAGATCTTCGTCCTTCGGATATGAGCGCGATGGATTCAACAGTCCCCAGCTTCGGTTCCGGTCCAGAGGTAGCATGTCCGTGACGCCGGCGGCTTCAATGCCGGGAAGCGCTTTCACTTGCCGCAGAATTTCTTGCAGGATGACGCCACGCTTAGCTCCATCGTTCCCATCGTCATAGTTGATGGTGATGGCGGCAGCGTGGCTCGGCTGAAAGCCAAGTGCAACATCCAGGATACGAAGGAAGCTGCGCAGCAGCAGCCCCGCGCCGACAAGCAGCAGGAAAGAAAGCGCCACCTCCGAAACCACCAGGACGGAGCGCATCACCTCGTGCTTCCGGCCTTCGCTTAGTCCACGGCCAGCGTCTTTCAGATTTTCTTGGACGTTGGCGCCCGACAGCATCAGACCGGGTGCGATTCCGAACAGAACACCCACCGCCAGCGTGAGGACCAGCGTCCAGGCCAGCGCTGTGCCGTCAACCCGCACGCTGCTGAGCAACGGGAGTACGATCGACCCTTGGTGCGCCAGATAGTAAGTGACCGCGTAGGCCAATCCCACCCCCAACAACGCGCCCGCACAGGACAGCACCAGGCTCTCCGTGAGCAATTGGCGAATCAGGCGGCCGCGGCTCGCTCCAAGCGCATTGCGCACCGCGAACTCCTTGTTACGCGATGCCAGACGCGCCAGCAACAAATTAGAAAGATTCACGCACACAATCAGAAGGATCAGTCCGACGGCACACCATAGTACGATCAACGACCGCCGCAGTTTGCCGCTCACGTAGTCCTTCAGCGAACTCATGTCCGCGGTATATTCCATGAACCATTCGGGATGCGCGGCCTTTAGTTGGGGCAATAGCGCCTTGGCCTCAGCCTGCGCCTGTGCCAAGGACACGCCGGCCTTCAGGCGGCCAAGAATCACCAGCGTATTTCCCCAGTCCCGTATCTCATCCATGATTGCCGGGACGAAAATATCCGCGCGCAGCCCGGGCCAGAAAACAGAGGGAAAATCGAATGAGGAGGGAAGCACCCCGACCACTGTGGCGGCCTTGTTATCGAGCGTGATGGATTGGCCGACGATGGCGGGATCGGCAGCGAATTGCTGTCTCCAAAACGCATGGGTCAGCAGGACAGTGGGCGCCGCACCCTTGGCGCATTCTGTTGGTAGAAAATTCCGGCCAAGTGCGGGTTCGAGACCGAGAGTCCGAAAAAAGTTATCGGCGACCATGACCGCCTGCACATGTTGCGGTTCGCCGTGTCCGGTCAGGTTGTATTCCGAGCTGCCCCAGAAAGGTTGAAACGCGGTGACTTCCTGAAACGACTGATTGTGGCGGCGGAACTCCTCGTAAGACCCAACGTTGTAGGTGATCCCGGAAAGCGGACCTTGTCCGTGTGAGCCGGCGAACCACGTTAATTGCTGAGAGTCGGGGAAGGGAAGCGGCCGCAGCAAAATCGTGTTCACCACGCTGAAGACGGCAATGTTCGCCCCGATGCCCAGCGCCAGAATCAAGACGGCAATCGCCGCAAATGCGCGATCGCGCCGCAGCGTGCGCAACGTGTAGCGCAAGTCTTGCGACAAAATCTCCAGTACCGGCAGCGAACGCGTTTCGCGATGATGTTCCTTCGCTTGTTCCGTGCCTCCAAATCCGATCAACGCCTGACGCCGCGCCTCTTCCGGCGACATGCCGCGCTGAAGGTTCTCTTCGATGGCCAGTTTCAGGTGAGCTACCATTTCCGCGTCAAGTTCCCGATCGAGTTGCGGCTTGCGGAAAAAAGAGCCGAAGCGGTGGAACCATTCCCGAATCCAGTCAATCATTTGCTGTCTCCATCTTCCGCCATCGAGAGTACGCGGCCCATCACACTGGACAGTCTTTGCCAGTAAGCGGTGTCTTCCGAAAGCTGCTTGCGGCCTCTTTTGGTGAGCGAATAAAACTTGGCTTTGCGGTTGTTCCGCGACGTGCCCCACTCCGCGGAAATCCAGGCGCGCTGCTGCAGCCTGACCAGCGACGCGTAAATGGTTCCCTGATTCAGCAGCACAGCGTGGCCGCTGACTTGCTCGATGCGCCGGGCGATGCCGTAGCCGTGCAGAGGCCCCAAAGCTGCGAGCGTCTGTAGAACCATAAGGTCCAGCGTGCCCTGCAGCAGATCAAGCTTGGATTCAGCCATAGGGTCTCCTGTGCGATGGCCACATCAGGATGCCACAGCTTAAGTGGGCGCACCACAGGAAATCGCGACGCCAGTGACTCCAACGAGCGTCAGTTGTTTCGTGAGATTAGCGATGTAACTTCGATGATGGGATTGGGAAGCTGGCGCATGGCTCGAACGAACGCGGCCACCAGTTGTCCGTCAAACTGCGTGTTGGCGCAGCGCTCCAGTTCCGAGAGGGCTTGCTCGGCGGTGCGCCCCTTCTTGTAGCTGCGATCGCTGGTGATGGTGTCGTAAGAATCGGCGATGGTGATGATGCGCGCGCCCAGGGGAATCGTTCCGCCGGTCAGACCGTTGGGATAGCCGGAGCCATCGAAAAACTCATGGTGGTGCAGCACCATCTCGCGGATGTGCGCCAACGGCACCAGCGGTTCCAGGATTTTGCCGCCGAACACCACGTGCGCCTTCATCACGTCCCATTCCTCGGGATTGAGCGGCCCGCTCTTGTTCAGGATGCTCTCGGGAATTCCCACCTTCCCGACGTCGTGCAGCACCGCGGCGAGTCGAATTTCCTCGACCTCCGGTTCGGACATTCCCAGCGCTTCGGCGAGCAGCGCGGCATAAGCAGAAACTTTCTGCGAGTGGCCTTGGGTGTATTGATCCTTCGCATCGATGGCATAGGCCAGCGAGGTGACGGTATCCAGGATGGATTGCGGAACGGAGGTGGGATCCTGCGGAGCGCCCGCGACTTCTGTTTCGGGCAAGGAATCGGTGAACTGGCGCAAGCGCTGATAGATTTCTTCGAAAGCTTCGGGCCCGGTGGCGAACAGGCGCTTCAGCGTGACGCCCAGGTACGCTTCCAGGACGTCGCGCTTCCAGCGGCGCGCTTCATTGGGATCGACGTGATCCGCGGTGGATACTGTGTTTCCGCCTTGGTGCTTGGAGAGATACATCGACGCGTCCGCCACCTGTATCAATTCCTGTGGCGAAGAGCCGTGCAGCGGATAGCACGCGATTCCGAAGCTGGCACTGATGTTTTTCTCGCGAAGCAGCGGGTCAGCGGATACCCAGCCACGCAATTTGGCGGCAAGCTGGCGGGCCTGCTCCATCGTCGTTTCCGGCATCAGGATTACAAATTCGTCGCCGCCGTACCGTGCCACGACATCCGAGCGACGGCAATTGGTCTCCAGGATCTGGCCAACCCGTTGAAGGACCAGGTCACCTTCCAGGTGGCCGTAGAAATCATTCACGAACTTGAAGCGGTCCAGGTCCATCAGCACCAGTGCAAACGAACGCCCCGCGCGCGAAGAACGTTTCCACTCGGACGAAAGCGCTTCCATGAAGAAGCGGTGCGTTTTGACTCCCGTGAGGCCATCGGTGATGGCTTGCTCCTGGGCCTTCTGGAAGGTCAGGGCATTGTGCAGCGCGCCGGAAATCAAATCGGCCAGCGTGTGCAGCAGCAGCGACTCTTCGTCGGAAAAGTCCACGCGCTCCACCGTCTCGACGTACAGCACGCCGTGGAGATGGTCGGCGTAGAAGATCGGCAAGGCCATGGCCGTCTGGCTATCCTGCAGGACCGGCTTAGGGCCGCTTTGCGTGGTGGGCAGCGAACGATACGTCGCGGGCTTGCCGGTGCGCGCCACTTGTCCGACGAGGCCCGCATCCAGAGGTAGGCGGTGGCCGAGCGCGCCGCGACGCTTGCCGCTTTCCGCCTGCACCACCAGTTCGCGCGTCGTGTAATCCAGCAGCGCGATCCCAATGTGGTCGTAACTTAAGCCGTTTTCCAACTGCTCGGTAATCTTGGCTAGCACTTCATCCGGGTTCAGCGTGGCGATCGCGTCGCGCGAAATCAGGTTGAGCAGGCTCAGGTGGCGCGCCTTGGTGCGCTCTTCCTGGAAGAGGCGTGCATTTTCAATGGCGATGCTGGCTTCACTCGCAAGCACGCGAAGGAGTTCTAGATGGCCTTCATCGAAGGCGCGCTCCTCGTCGGAATAGATGCATAGCGTGCCGACCGCGTGATCGTACGCCACCAGCGGCACCCCGCAGAACGAGCCGGCGGTGCGAATCGGGTCGACACCCAGCTTCTTGATCTCCATGGTGTAGTTTTCCTGCACCAGCACTGGTTGGCGCGTGCGCAGGATGTACTCCGTGATGTGATTCCCCGCGGGACGCGAGCGGATCGGCTGGCGCACGCTATCGACCATTTCCAGTTCAAACTGGATGGCATCTCGCACCGGATCCAGAGAAGCAATGTAAAGATTCTTGACGTCGAACAACCGCCGCAACTCTTCCCAGATGCGCCGGAGAAGATCTTCGCGATTCAGCGTGGAGCTGAGCGCTCGCCCGATTTCGTTCAAGACATGAAGCTCTTCCGAGCGGCGCGAAGTCTGCTGAATCAGGAAACTGTTTTCGACGGCCATGCCGATCTGGTGGCCCAGCGCCAGCAGCAGCCGAAGTTCCGCCGGAGCGAACCGGCGATTGTCCGGGGTACCCAGCAACAGCAAGCCGAACGCTTGCTCCTTGGCTTGCAGGCTGATCACCACCACGCTGCGCAGTCCCTGCTGCAACGCCAGTTCGCGGAAGCGCCGGATGGGCTCGTCGCGCTCCAGCGCGCTCAGGTTGTCGTCGCGCAAATCGCGGAAGCCGAGCAGGCCGCCCAGGCGCGACACCAGCCCTACGAGATAGTCGTCCAACCCTTCTTCCTGAGCCTTGCGGCAAAAATCGTCAGGGATGCCCGCCGACACCACTGAGGTTGGTCCGGTGGGATCGCCATGGTGCAGAAACAGCGCGCCGGCAGGCAGGCGGACAACGCCGAGCACACGGTCGAGGGCCTGCGCCAGCATGCGCTGGATTTCTCCGCCCACGAAACTTGAAGTAGCCAGGTTGAGGTTAGAGAGCGCGAGCATGTTGCGTTCGACGCGCCGCTTTTCCTCTTCATACACCGCCATCACCAGCAGCATCGAAACAAACGCCGTGGGGATCGACGAAATCGGGCGAAGAACCTGTTCGGCATCTTCCGGCGTGAGCCGTAAGAATGGGAATACCAGGAAGATCAGTCCCCATGCCACGAATGCGATGCTCAACAAGCCGTCGGCCAGCGTTTCGTGGTGTTGGCTTTCCCGCCAGAACAGGAACCCCACGCCAATAAATATCAGGGAAGCGGGAATGTAGGAAGACAACGAGAAAATGTGCAGGCCATTCGCCGCGGACCAAGCGGTGAGCACAACCGCAGCGCCGATGGCCGGAATAACCCAAAGCTGCTGGCGAATGTACAGCTGCGTGCCAAGAAAGAAACACATGCCAGCGAAGCCGAACAGCGTGTGATTCAACGATACGATGAACGACGCGGAAACGAACCAGGGCGGCAACCCCGGCCCCAGATAATGCAAGCCATACAGCACCCAGCCGGCGGTCCAAAACAATAGATAGGTTTGGCGCTTCAGCGAATAGATGTAGGCAAAAAACACCCCCACGAGAAGAGTGGCGAGAAGCAATCCGAGCGCGATAATGCTTTGAGCCATGCTTTAACTTAGGAGCGCCGCTACCTGCGCATCGGAGGAATTACAAATTGTTCCACGAAAGGAATGGCTGAGGCATTCGCAAAAGAACGCTAAATTTTAGGGACCCTTGAAACACACCCGCCAGCCCGTCGCGGTCTCCGAAACCGCACAGAACAGAGCACATGCGATTATGAGCCACCCCCAAAACCCCTTGCAAGCGTACCCGGGTACTAGTGGCGTAAGAGGTAGCAGGCCCCCCTCGCCCCCGGGGAGGCGTTGCTTGCACTCGATTCTGCCAAGTTTCTCCGCGCCCATCTGGTCAATTTCAGGCCAATTTTTGTCTGCAGTCACGATGAGGACGGGCGATACGAACGTTCCTGCCACATGCTTCCATAAAATCATCTGGACTGCGCCGGCATGCGTCGCCTTGCCCGATGGACCAATGAGTTTTTAGGAAAGATAGAGAGTCACGCAGAGACAGAGGCGATCCGCTTGCGCAAGAGCAATCAGGGTAGACTCCGACTCAGAGGTACCGCAATCGGTATCGTCGTTGTGATTCGGGTGGCGGTTTGGATGGCTGATCATCCGTAGTCCCTTAGTCTGAATGAACTCGCCAAAGCCCCGGTATGTCGCGTAGTCGGAAACTGACAAACTGCCCGAGCGCAAGCTCGTTGGACGGCGTTGGGAATGGTTCGCTACACTGAAGGTTTACGCGATGACTAGGAAACGGGACTAACTATGACGGAAGCAAGCACAACACAGGCCGGAGGCGTGCGCGTACGATTCGCGCCTTCGCCGACCGGCTATTTGCACGTGGGCGGAGCGCGCACCGCGCTATTTAACTGGTTATTTGCTCGCAAAGAGCGCGGCACCATGATTCTGCGCATCGAGGATACCGACGCGGAACGCAACAAGCCCGAACTGGTGGAAGGCATCGTGGATGGCCTGAAATGGCTAGGCGTGGATTGGGACGAGGGGCCGTTCTACCAGTCGCAACGCACTGCGCTTTATCAGCAAGCGGGGCGCAAGCTTCTGGACAACGGCAGCGCGTTCTTGTGCTACTGCCCGCCGGAAAAATATGTGGGCGGAGACCACGCCGCGGAAGGCGCGGAGAAACCGCAAGTGCGCCGAGTAGTGCGCTGCTCCTGCCGTGACGGCAAGCCATCCACACCGGGCACAAAGCCAGCGATTCGTTTCAAAGTGCCAATCGGCGGAACAACAAAATTCTTCGACGCGGTTTTCGGCGAGCGCGAGTTTTCCAACGACGAGATGGAAGATTTCGTCCTGGTGCGGTCCGGCAAAGAGGCTGAAGAGTTTGGCCAGGCCATGTACCAGATGAGCGTGGTGGTTGACGACATCGACATGCGCATCACCCAGGTGATTCGCGGCGCCGACCACATCTCCAACACCCCCAAGCAGGTGTTGCTCTATCGCGCGCTGGGGAAAGAGCCGCCGGTTTTCGCTCACGTGCCGCTGATTCTGGGCCCAGACAAGTCTCGTCTTTCGAAACGCCACGGCGCCACGGATGTGAACATGTACCGCCGCGAAGGGTTTCTGCCTGAAGCGTTCCGGAATTTCCTGGCGCTGCTGGGATGGTCGCCGGGCGGCGATCAGGAGTTCCTGCGCACCAACGAGTTGCTGGAGAAGTTTTCGCTCGAGGGTGTCAGCCGCACGAATGGAGTTTTCGACCGCGCCAAACTGGAGTGGTTCAACCAGCAGTATCTCCAGAAGCTGCCCATCGAGGAACTGCTGCCGCAAGTTGAAGCGCAACTGAAGCAAGACGGATTGTGGAAAGAAGAGTGGGCTTCCGGAGCCGGGCATGAGTGGTTCAGAAAGACGGTCGATTTGCTCCGTCCGCGAATCCGCCTGCTGCCCGATTTTTCCAGTTGGTCGCGCGCGTTCTTCAGCGACGACTTTGACATTGATCCCGCCGCCAAAGCGAAATTCTGGAAAGATGAAAAAGTAGCGGTATTGCTGGCGAAACTCGCCGACGCGCTAGCCGCGCTGCCCGAGTGGAACCACGACGCGTGTGATCACGCCGCGCGAAAAGTGGCGGAAGAGGCCGGCGTGAAGGCGGGTTTGCTGATCAACGCGACGCGCGTAGCCATCGTCGGCCAAGCTGTCGCCCCGCCCCTGTTCGATACCATGGTCGTTCTGGGCCAGGAGCGCGTGGTGCGCAGGCTACGCGCCGCGCTCAAACAGTTTCCTGAAGTGAGATTGTAGGGGGACGTTGGAAATCGGCCTCAGGTCGCTTGGTGCTCGTCCCTTTCAAGACGCTGTCATCTTGAGGCGATGCGATGAGGATCGGCGAAGGATCTCAACCACAGAATTTTCCTCGATATCTGAATTGAGATCCTTCGGCCCGCAAACGACGCAGCCCTCAGGATGACAACTCCATTGTTTGGGGTAGCCGCTCAATGTGTGAATTTCATTTTGCCGACGGCTTTGCTGGCGCCTCGCGGCTCATTTCCTTCTTAAACGTTTTGTGAAACACAGTGGCGGCAAACACCGGCTCGTCACGCGTTCCGGTGATACTGATGGGAATGACGGTACCCGCACCATCTTTCTTGAACAACGGATCGAGTGGCTTCACCAGCACCGACTTCACTCCGGTCATCGTTTGCGATAGCGAGGCTTGCAGCCGCAACTGTCCTTTGAAATCAAGTTCGCCTTCGCGAATTTTGTAGCGGCCATCGAGCACAATCGTGGCGCCCTCCACGCTGAAGTTCAATCCCTTAAACGCAATCACCCCGTTTTCCAGGTGAAAGTGTCCCTTGAGGTTAGAGAGCGCGCTTCCCGCCTGTTCGTTTTTTGGCTCGCCGAGGCCGTGACGGCTCAACGATGCAAGCTTCTGCCGCACCTCGGAGCTGGCGAAGCTGGCCTTGTCCGCATCGAAATCGCCGTCGAGCAGCATCTTGTCGATGGTCTTTTCCTTGCCGGGGGGAATCACAAGCTTGGCGTTAATCTTGATGGGCCCGCTCATGGGGGGCTTTGCGGATTTCACCGCGAGAGCCAGCACATCCTCCAGTCGCGCCTTCGCCGCGTTCACGTCCATGGTGATCAAGTGGCCCTGCTTGCTGGGAACGCGCACCACGCTGCCATTGGAAATAATCACCGAACGCCCCAGCGTGGCCGTCACTGGATGGAGATAGGTATCGCCGTCGGTGCCATCCACCGTGGCATCGAATTCCGTGTGCAGCGGCACGGCCCGGCCCACCGGATCAAGCGCAAAATCCGGCGTGTCCGTTTCTCCTTGCGTATGAATGCTGTTGAGCTGGCCGTCGTATTTGCCAGTCGACGACAGAATGCCTTGGATACCCGGGAACGGCCCCAGGTCCGCATTGGTGAACGCGTATTTCCCTGACACCGCGGAATCGCCGGGTTCCTCGGCATCCCACGGGCCGAACTTCCCGACCGTGACGATATTGCCTTTGGGCTTGGCATTGCTGAGATTGCCGTGAAAATCGAAAGGCTGACCGGCACCAACACTGGTGAGCACTAGACCGTAAATATCAAAATCCAGCGGCTCCTTTCCCGGATTCCGGGAAAGAATCAGAAGCAATGTGTCGTTGCACGCGATGCGATCCACAACCACTTGTTGGGGGAGCTGGCGCGGGGGATTGCTGGGCTTCTCGGCGTCAGACTTTTTTTCGCGCGGAGGAATGGTAATCACCATGTTCCCTACAATCACGTTGGAGATGTGGTGCCGCGACTGAAGCAGGCTGAGCAGGCCTAGATCGAACGAGAATTCCTTCACCTGGAACATCGGCGGTACGTCCAGCCGGTTGTGGAAACGTATGATGAGGCCCGTGCCCTTCACCGTCACCCTGGGCAGAACACGTACCTTCAGCGATTCCAGTTCCACCGCGCTCTGAAAGCGGCGCGCAAGTTCCGTCACCACCCAGGCGCGGGTGGTTTCGTCGATGTCGCGCGCGCGCCAATAAATGAGTAACGCCAGGGAAGCCAATACCACGCCAAGAATCGCCAGGACCATCGGCCATCGCCGCCGGAAGCCAACCTGCGCCGTCACGTGAATTCCATTCTGGGCGGAGGAGATTCTACAGTTTTATTTGCGCGGTGAAAATACTTCCGGATGCGCGGGACGCGCCGCGTTGGGAGTTGCGGCTACGTTCAAGGGCACATCCAAATTCAAGGTAACCGGCGGCAGGCAAATTTCCGCGCTGCAGGCCTGATAGCGCAGCTTCATCGGCAGGTGCTGCTTGCCGGCCGGCGCTTCAGAGAGCGCTGTAACCGGAACGAACAGCGTCACCGAATCGGTGTACACATTCAGCGGCTTGTTTTTCGAAAACGAGAATGTCTGCAGCGTGCCCTTGGGGTAGACGACCTCGCCGGCCTTGAACCCCGCGGGAACATCCGCGTGCAGATCTGTGCGGATCAGATAATCTTCCGTCACTTCGCGCGCGTTCACATGAAAGCCGGGGCGAATCTTCATGATGACTGCCACCTGAAACGCTGCACCACGCGCCACAGGATCGAACGAGATGTACGCCGTGGGCGCAACTACATCCTTGCCCGATGGCGGCGCCTGCGCGGCAACCCCAGACGCGAGATTGGCCACACCCGCGAAACCGAGTAAAAGCGCGGCGAGAGAACGTTTCACGCAATCACCTTCGTGCCCAGCTGCTCGGAAATCACCCGGCTCATCACTGCAAACAAATCTTCGCCGGTTTTGTCCAGGATGAAGGCATTGCGCGCGTCAGACCACGCCAGTTTGAAGCTCGTGGAAAGCGCGGAAACCCAGATTTCGCGGATCGGTGTGTTTGGCGACACCACAAACTTCGCCGGCTCCGGCTCTTCGAAAATCACTTCCAGCTTGCCGCTTTCTCCCTCTACGTCGAAGCCGTGTTCGTCGCCCAGGCGCAACAACCGCTTCTTCAATTCTTCAAACAGCGCGTCGGCGTTCTTTTGAAAGTCGTGTTCAGAGAGCATTCTGGTGAGCCTTGTCTATAGCTGATCTTCAATGGCTTTAGCGATTTCGTCGTAGCTCCTGAGTCCCTGAATTTTCATCACTTGCTTGCCATTGCGCGAAATCAGGAAGCTGGTTGGATAGCCGAGAATGCCGCCAAATTTTTCCCCGGCCTCGTCATCGCCCAGCAAAATAGGATAGTCCATCGGAAGTTGCTTGCCATTTACGTCGAAGCGTTCTTTCTCGATGAAGGGCGCGACAACCGATTTGCCCTCTTCGTCCATGGCTACACCAACAACCGTGAAACCCCGCGATGCATATTTTGCCTGCAAGTCAATCAGCCACGGGATCTCCACACGGCATGGATCGCACCACGTCGCCCAGAAATTCAGCAGCACCACCTTGCCCTTGTAGTCGGCCAGCGATACCTCTTTGCCGTTCAGGTCCTTGAGCCTGATCTCTGGCGCGGGCTTCTCCTGGGCATCCGCGCGCAACGCCACTTTACGGTTGTTAGAAAGACGCGTGGCGCGATCGGCATAAACGGTAACGCCGATCAGCGCCGCAACAGTGAGTACAATGATTGCAATTTTTTTCATCGAAGCTTACCCATATCCGGAAAATTTCCTTACAGATTGAAACGATTCAGAAATGTCAGTTTACCCGTCAACCACGTCAGCCGGTTAAAGAACACCAGACCACCGACGAACAGCAAGAGTACGCCGCTAACCAGCTCCACGGCGTGCAGGTACTTGCGGAAGTTCTTGTAGAAACGCATGAACTGGCCTAGTCCCAGCGCGGTCAGCAGAAACGGAACCGCGAGCCCCGCGGAATACACGGCCAGCAGCAGCACGCCACGCGCCACCGTATCACTGGCGGCCGCCAGGGCCAGCACGGTGCCCAAAATCGGCCCAATGCACGGCGTCCACCCAAAGGCAAAGGCGAAACCAAGAAAGAAGCCGCTGACGGCTCCCGGCTTGGTGTCCTGGCTGCGCAGCCGAACATCCTGATTGAGCCAGCGGGCGAGTTTCGGGCCAAAGAAACCGATCAGCGACAGGGAAAAGAAATGACTGGCTCCGAGTCCCAGGAACAACGGCCCGTGATGTACCAGTGCCGCGATGCCCAGCGCCACCAGCACGACGCCGATAATGATGCCCGTTCGCACATTCATCTTGATCAGCCCGCCCAGCAGATGCAGGCCAAACAAAAGGATCAGCGCTCCCGCAATTGGGGCGAGCAAAGAACGATTTTGATTCAGGAAGCCGCCAACCGCGCTGGCCGATGCGCCCAGTCCGACGAACACCACGGAGAACCCGATGACGAACGCGATCGCCGACGCGAACAGATTGGATTTGGGCTGTTCACCCTGGCGAAGCTGTTCCACCCCGATCCCCGAAAGCATCGAGACGTACCCGGGCACAAGTGGAAGCACACACGGAGAGAGGAACGAGATGAGCCCCGCAAGAAAAGCTCCTGCGAGGGGAACATCCGCCACGACGTTTCTTTGCAAAGCTAGTGCCAGCATTTGAGAGTTTCCCACACAGGCAAATCGGCCATCCCCTAAGCTCCATTCTCGCATAAAACGAGCGTGGTCTAGCAGGTTGGTCCTTGCCTCCCGCTCTGATAGTTCTGCGCCAGCAGAAGTTACAGAGGGCGCGAAAGCTGGTTAGACGCGAACGACGCAAAAACGCCCGCGGCCACGCAAAGATGACAACTGAGGTGTCTGGCATGCGGCGTTCCTCGCGCGCCAAATTTTCAAGCCGCTAACTCGCTATAAATAGAAAGCTTATTCGCACCCCAAATGGCATGGCCCTTGCCCTACTACCGCCAGCAACTGACCCGGAAGGTGCCGTGATCTGGACGCCAAACAAAGTCACGTTTCTGCGCGTAATCGTGGGCTTCACCGCTGTCAGCCTGTTTGGACACGGCGCTTGGCTGAACCTGCTGGCCGTGGCCTTGACGGTGGCGGCGATCGCCTTGGATGCCCTTGACGGCCACCTCGCCCGCAGCAAAAAAATGGTTACTCCCGTCGGCGCCCAGATCGACATCCTGGGCGATCGCATCATCGAGAACCTGTATTTCACTTATTTTGCCGTCGTCGGCATGGTCTCGTTTTGGCTTCCCATTCTGTTTTTCGCTCGTGGCGCGGCAACGGATTTCTTGCGCGGGCTGGCGCTGAAGGCCCGGCATTCCCGCTGGGGCGTCAACGCCACGCTACAGACCTGGTGGGGACGCGCGCTGGTGGCATCGCGGTGGAGTCGCGGCACCTACGCGGCGCTGAAGTGCATCTGCTTCTGCTACCTGGGTTTGGAACTGGCCTTGACACGCGGCCCAGTGGCGCTGCTCAGCCCGCTGACGGTTGATGCGCACGCGGCGATTCGCGCCGGCGCTCAGACTCTTGCCTGGTTGACGGCTCTCTTTTGCGTTCTTCGCGGTCTGCCGGTTTTCCTGGAAGGCGCGAAATTCCTGTCCGCAGCTTTGGCCAGCAAGACTTCCCGGAAACCAGCGCGAGGAGAAGCGGCATGATCGACTTGCCCCTGAACGCCAGCGCGGCGTTTTTCGATATCGACGGCACACTGATGCCCGAGCCTTCCTTGGAGAAAAGACTCTTCTCTGGCCTGCGTCACAGCGGCGCAATTCCTGCGTGGAATTACTTGGCGTGGCTCGCTCAGTCGGTTCAGTTGCTGCCGCAGGGCATCGCTGCCGTGCGCGGCGCCAACAAGCGTTACTTGCAGGGCATCAGCGCCGACCGAGTATTCGAAGTGATGGGCACCATTTCGTTGTACGAAGAAGCCCTCGAGCGAGTTGCCTGCCATGCCCGGCAAGGCCACACCATCGTCTTGCTCAGCGGAACGTTGGAAGTCCTGGCGCAGATCGCGGCTACTGTGCTGGAGTGCGAGCTGGCAGCGCTCGGTTTGCAAACCAGCGTGCTGATTCGCGCTACGCGCCTGGTGGAAGTGCGCGGACACTGGACCGGACGCGTGGCCGACCGAGTCATGCAGGGCGAAGAAAAATCCCGCGCGATCAAACAACTGGTGTTGAAAAAACGTATGGATTCCGCGCAGTGCTATGCCTACGGCAATTCCCTGATGGATCGCGCCATGCTCGCGGCCGTCGGACGCCCCCAAGTGGTGAATCCCGGCAGAGACCTCGCCGCGCTCGCGAATCGCTGCGACTGGCCCATTTGGCACTGGCACCACCGGAAGACTATGATTTCCCCGGGCTTTTCCCGTGTGGAAACGAAAATCCAACGGACGGAGAGCCACGCATGAACGTCAGAGAAGCTCGGCAATTCAGCAAGGAGATGGCATCGCCATCGCTGGCGCCGGGGCGAATGGGAGAGGAAATCGCGTTGCCAACCGGCGGTGACTTCAGTTTCGCGCGAATCAAAAAAGCAATGCGAGAGCAGGTGGCAGCCGCGTGGGCCGCGTGCGGCGCGTTTGAACGCATGGCCTTCACGTATCTGGCGGTTTCGAGCATCCTGATCGTGCTGTTCGCGCGCAATCTTCCGCATCCACTTCGCTTGTTGGCGGTTCGCGCATTCGTCGTCGTTGTCATTCTGGCGCTCTGCCGGGTCTGGGAGCCCTCGGCAGCACGCGCGGCGGTCGATGGCCTAACGTTTTCCAGCCGCTGGTGGCGCTTTTGGCGCCACTGGTATCCTCATTTGTTTTTTCTGTTTTGCTTTGAAGAGCTCGCGCAGCTCATGACGCTCTTCACGCCGCATTGGCAAGACGCGAAGCTGCTGGCCTTCGATCATTGGCTGACGGGTGTGCAGCCCACCATCTGGCTGGAGCAATTTGCCACTCCCGGCCGCAACGAATTCATACAGCTCGCCTATCTCACCTATTTCACGTACCTGCTGATTCTCGGCGGCATTCTGTATTTCCAGGAAGACTGGCGGGCCTACTGGTCGGTGATGACCTACTCCATGGTGGGCTACTCCATCGGCTACATCATCGCGATGTTTTTCCCCGTGGAGAGCCCGTGGTTTTCGCTCGCCGGTTCCTGGAGGGCGCCGCTCGAAGGCGGTCCGATTACGGCCACCATCAATTTCATTGAGCACTTTGGACGCGTGCGCGGCGCGGCTTTCCCGTCGGAACACGTTGCGGGATCAATCGCCGTCCTGTGGGGCGCGTGGAAATTCCGTCGCTGGTTATTCTGGGTGATGTTGCCTTGTGTGTTCCTGATGTGTTTGTCGACCATCTGGGGCCGCTACCACTATATCGCCGACATTTTCGCCGGGATCATTACCGGTACGCTCGGCTATTTCATCGGAGACTGGGTTATGCGCCGCCCGCGCGCCGTGCCGATGCCCGCCCAAGCGCTGGCGCAAACCCGGAGCAATCTTCCGTGAGAAAAACGCCAGAATCCTGCAGGGAGTGCCGTCCAAGGGGTGTGTGATTAATCCAGAGAATCCAATACAGGCTGCGCTCCGAGCGGGCAGGCACGTTCAAAATTGTACGCCAATTCTAGTAGCAGCAACTCTTCCGTCACTGCGCCAATGAATTGCAGTCCTACGGGGAGGCCATTCTCCGTGAGCCCGCAAGGCACCGAAATGGCCGGAACCCCGGCGAGATTCGCGGGCCGATTCAATCGCAGCAGTAGCGCGCGCGTTGGGTGAATGCTGCCTTTGATTGCGACGGACTCTTCGCCCACGCGCGTTGCGGTGATTGGCGTAGTGGGAACCACCAGCGCGTCGAGCTCTTCTTCCTGCAAAATCACGTGGAACGCCGCAATAAACTGATCGCGCAATTCCAAAGCCTGCAGGTACGCGACCGCAGGAACTTTCGTGCCCTTCTCCAATCGCTTTCTAACGTCTTCGCCGTATTCCTCCGCGTGCGCTGGATACCAGCCGGCGTGTTGGTGATAGTGCGTCGCTTCGGCCCAGGCAATTTGATTGCCCGCATCCTCGGTTTCCGGCAGCAGCGGGAGGAAAACTTCTTTCAGGCGCGCGCCACCCTTCTCGAGAGTGCGGAGAGCGGTCTGGAAAGCGCGTTCCACCTCAGGGCTCAACACATCCAGAAAAAATTCCTGCGGCACGCCTAGCCGGGGGCGACGCGAGCGCGAAGATGGAACCCGCCCCAAACGGAGGCGGCGCTCGCCTTTTCCACGTACGCCAATCGCTTCCAGCAGCAAGGCTGCATCCTCGGCGCTTCTTGCCAGCGGGCCAACAAAATCCAGCGTCGGCGAGAGCGGCACCACGTCGTCGGTACTCACGCGGCCAAGGCCTGGCTTCAGCCCAACCACTCCGCAAAGTGAAGAAGGTATGCGAATGGAGCCGCCCGTGTCTGTTCCGATGCTACCGTAGCAAAGCCCTGCCGCAAGGGCGGCAGCAGATCCGCCACTCGATCCACCCGCGATTCGCGAAACGTCCCAGGGATTTCTCACCGCTCCATAATGCGGGTTATTGCTGGTGGTGCCATACGCGAACTCGTGCATATTCGTTTTGCCAAGCAGCACCGCACCCGCTTCTTTCAATGCGGTGACGACAGGCGCGTCGTGCAAAGCCACGAAGTCCCGCAGCACACGCGATCCTGCGGTGGTGCGCACCTCGGCGGTATAAATGTTGTCCTTCAGAGAAATCGGGATCCCGTGAAGTGGTCCGCGGTCGCGGCGCGACTTGTCCCCTCGTTTGCCCACAAGTTCAGATTCCGCCCGCTTGGCCTGCTGAAGCGCCAGTTCCTCGCTGACCGTAATGAAAGCATTTAAGTGCGCATTCAGTTTGTTGATGCGTTCCAGCAGAAAGCGGGTGAGCTCCACCGGAGAAAGTTTCCGTTGGCGGTACAGCCGCGCAACTTCTGGAATCGAAGCGAAGGTAAATACCGATTCGGTGGCCATCAAAAGACCTTGTCCAAGCGGCGCAGATTTCCAAAAGTGCCGATGTTGGCGACGACGAACGCGACGCGAAACTGATTTTCTGTGCGCACCACTCCCAGATCGACGCGGCGGTATTCCACGGCAAGTCCACAACATCCGCCATTGTAATTCAACATCACGAACTGATTCTGCAGCGTGGAATTCAGGATGTCGTAGCTAATTCCGGTAGCGACATTGAAGCCTTGGCGCGTGAGGCCGCCGTAGCCGATGATGGCGCGAATCTGGTTGGAGGGGGGCTCGACGATTGGATCGCCCTGCAACCGGAAGTCCGCCACGGTCATGTAAAACTCTCTGTAAGGCTTAATTTTCAGCAGCGTCCCAATGGTCGTTACTTTGTGCAGTTGTGTGTCGTAAATCAAGATTTGCTCGGCATCAAACTTGCCTCCCGGCGTTAGCGTGACGTCGCTGATGATGGGCGACCAGTTGCGCGGTGTCGACGCAAACGCAAACGCGGTGATTGAGTCGAGCGCCTGAAAGACGTTGCGTTGTCCGGTAATCAGTGCGCCGCCGAATGTCGGATCGAAATAGTGCTTCTGAACGAGTCTCCAGGTCAGAAAATCAACGGGTTGATCGTCCCCGTGCTTCACCCACAGCCGCTGCGTAATGCCGTACTCGATTTCGTTGGTGTTGGTCAGCGTGGCATCGCTGTCATAGCGGATGAACTGCGCGAAGTTATTCACCCCGGTTACGTACCGGTAGGTAACGTAGGGCTCGACGGTGTGTTTGTAGCGATGCCTGGTTTGCGGGCGATCAAAGTAGCGTTCCAGCGTCGGAGGACTCAGCTCCACCGCGAACTCGCCGGTATTCCGCAATATGGAATTGGTGGTCAGGATGTCATTGGCGTTTACCGAGTTGCCGTAATAGGTGGTGCGAAACGTTGCGGAACTGGTGACGCCCAGCCAGTCCCCAAGGTGTAGAGGCAAAGTAACCCGCGGTGCGAATTCCACTCGCGGAACAAAATTGGGCGTGTTGATGAATTCATCGTCGCGGTGCAGTGCCCCGGCGTACGAAGTGAACGAAAAATAGAATGGCAAGTTGCTCCACGGAGCCTGCTCCACGGAGTTGAAACGCGCTTCCGGCGCGCTGCGCAACACCACGCTGTTTGCCGGGCTGAGTTCCAGGAAGCTGCGGTCGTTCAAGGTCGCGATGTTTAGGCTGTAGCCGTGAAAATTGTTGGTCAGGAAAACCGAGCTGCGGATATCGGAACTGATGGTTTCTTCATACGTGTCGCCGAACGCCAGTCGGAACGTCATCGACGATAGTTGATTCAGATCGGTAACAAAGCGCCAGCCGTGGTTCCACAGCGATTGCACCTCCAGTTGCTGCTGGTAGCCCCCCTGATTCTCGCGGTCCTGTACTCCGAAATAGGTGTATCGAATGGAGGTGTTCTCGAAGGGCCGCGCACGAAATCCCACGCGTTCGCTAGGTCCGCGGCGGCTGAAGTATTCGAACCCGGTGGTTAAGTCCATCCAGGAAGTAGGCGCCCAATAGAAGGCGTCGCCGATCGTGAAACCCTTGGTGGTGCTGTTGCCGACGACGGGAATCAGAAATCCCGTTTGGCGTACGCGTTCGCCGGCCGGCGTCGTGGCATAGGGCAGCCAGAGAAGGGGAACGCGATACAGCCGGAAATTGGAGTTGATCAGTGCCACGCTTTTTTGGAGCGTGATTTTGGCTTCCGGCGCGTAAAACTGCCAGGTGGGATGCTGCGGATCGCAAATTGTGAACCAGGAGTGGCGCACGAAATAGACATCAGCGGACATGCGCTCCACTTCCTGGGCCTCAAAATATACGGGGTTTTCGGTGATCAGCAGCGTCGGGTTCGGATGGCGCTCCAGTTTCACGTTGCCGTGAACATTGTGGAACGTGCCGTGGCCCGTCTGAATGTTCAGCTGCGCGTCATCTCCTTCCAGGTGTTGATTCTCAAAATCGAATTGCACGTGCCCGCGCGCCAACGCTTCGTACGTTGCAGTGTTGTATTCCACGTGGTCCGCTTGCAGACGCATTTCGCCGTAGTGAATGTCCACGTCGTCGTCCGCCAGGTAAACATCGCCTTGCCGCCGTTGCGGCCCTTTGGCCGTAATCTCGGCGATGCCCCCCGATGGCGCCTTGGGCAGGTGAATCTGCTGCGCGCCGCATTCCCCCGCGCCCAGCAGCGACAGCAACAAGGCCCCGAAGACCCTTTGGATTTTGCAGCGGGCGGAATTGGAATCAGTTCTGTTCACGCGGCGTTTGGGCTCGATGGGATGAAGGGTTAGCCTAGCATGCGCACCACCGGATTTGTAGCCAACATCGGGGCCTCGCAAACAATAGATGCACAAATACGCCTTAAAGAAGTATCATGCGCAATTTCGTGGTGGAGAATCGCATGCAAATCGGGAATTTGCGGTGCAGGAATAGCCTGTCCGTCGCGGTCGCGTGTTTCGCGGCGGTTTTCGCGGCTCGCGGTGACACTCCCGCGACCCCTGCGAACGACAAGTTCAAAGGACTGGAATTTCGCGAACTCGGGCCCGCGGTCATGGGCGGACGCATCGACGATTTCGCCGTGGTCGAGGGCAATTCCAACATCGTTTATGTGGGCGTGGCGTCCGGCGGAGTGTGGAAGACCATCAACAACGGCACAACCTGGGAGCCGGTCTTCGATAAGCAAGGTGTTTCCACCATCGGTGACATCGCCATCGCTCCCTCGGATCCCTCCATCGTTTGGGTCGGCACCGGCGAACCCAACAATCGTCAGAGCTCCTCCTGGGGCGATGGCGTCTACAAATCTATGGATGCCGGCAAGACCTGGCAGAACGTGGGACTCGCCGCCACTCATCACATCGGCCGCATCGTGATCCATCCGCGAAATCCCAACGTGGTCTATGTCGCCGCCCTCGGCTACTTGTGGGGACCGAATCCCGAGCGCGGCGTGTACAAGACTTCCGACGGTGGCAAGACCTGGTCGCAGGTCTTGAAAATTAATGACGACACCGGCGTGAGTGACTTGGCCATGGACCCGCAGAGTCCCGACACGCTTTACGCCGCTGCCTATCAACGCAGGCGCACCGTGTTCGGTTTCAATGGAGGTGGCCCCGATGGTGCCATCTACAAAACCGTGGACGGCGGTATCACCTGGAAGAAATTGCTGAAGGGCCTGCCGTACGAGAATGGGGGCGATACTGGCCGCATCGGTCTGGATATCTATCGCAAGAATCCCAACATCGTCTACGCACTGGTGCAGCACGAGAAGGGCGGTATTTTCCGCAGCGACGACATGGGCGAAACCTGGAAAAAGATGGGCGACACGGATCCGCGTCCTTCTTATTACAGCCAGGTGCGCATCGATCCGAACAACGACTTGCGCATCTGGGCCCTGGGCGCGGCCATGTACTTTTCCGAAGATGGCGGAAAAACCTTTGCCACCGATCGCGTCAAGAAGATCCACGGAGATTTCCACGCGCTCTGGATCGATCCTGCGGATTCCAACCATGTGCTGGCCGGAAGTGATGGCGGAATTCACTGGAGCTACGACAACGGCAAAAGTTGGGACTTCGTGAACACCATTGCCATTGGCCAGTTCTACGAAATCGGTTTGGACAACGATCGGCCGTATCACATTTGCGGCGGCTTGCAGGACAACGGAAGCTGGTGCGGCCCGATTCGTTCACCGACCACCGACGGGATCGCCAACGAAGACTGGGTGCTCATTCATGGCGGCGATGGATTTTACGCCCAGCTGGATCCCGTGGAGCCTGGGATTGTCTACACCGAATCACAGGATGGCGATTTGGCCCGCCGCGACATCCGCACCGGCCAGGAACGCTCGATCGAACCTCAGGCAAAACTCAATGAGCCGCACTACCGCTTCAATTGGAATTCTCCTGTGGCCGTTTCCGCCCACAACCATCAGACCATCTATTACGGTGGCAACTATCTATTTAAGTCCACCAATCGTGGCGATTCCTGGGTCCGCCTCGGGAATGAACTGACTTCCTCTACCGACCGAAACAAGTTGCCGGTCTTCGGCAAGGTGCCGGATAAATCCACACTGTCTCGCCATGATGGCGTTGAGGAATATCCCACCATCACCACCATCAGTGAATCGCCGCTCACGGAAAATGTTCTGTGGGTCGGAACGGATGACGGGAATCTGCAGGTCAGCCGCGACGCTGGCAGGAACTGGAAGAATGTGGCGTCACGCGTTCCCGCACTGCCCAAAGGAACCTACGTCAGCCGCGTCGTGGCTTCCAAATATGCGGAAGGCACCGCATATGCCACGTTCGACGGGCATCGCAGCAACGATTACTCTATTTATATTTTTGTAACCACTGACTACGGCGAAACCTGGAAATCGTTTCGCGACGGAATTCCCGACTCCGCGGGCAGCGTTCACGTCATTCGCGAGCATCCCGTGAACTCCAATCTGCTGTTCGCCGGGATGGAATTTGGTTTGTGGATCTCGCAGGACCGCGGCGCAACCTGGTCACAGTTGAAAAACAACTTTCCCACCGTGCCCGTCGACGATATTCAAATTCATGCCCGCGAAAACGACTTGGTTCTCGGCACCCATGGAAGGTCGATTTGGGTTCTCGACGATATGACTGCCCTCGAAAAAATGGACGCGAGCCTCGCAACCTCCGGAATTACCTTTTTCGCCCCACGAACAGCCACGTTGTGGTTTCTCCGCACGCGCCGCTGGAGTTCCGGGCAAAAATTCTTCACAGCAAAAAATCCGCCGTACGGCGCCTTGATCACCTACTACATGCAAGCCGCGATTCCTCCGGAAGTTAAGGAGACCGCCAAAGACGCCGACAAGGACAAGGACAAAAAGAAGCAACCCGCGGAGGAAGACAAATCCAAAAAAGAAGCCCCGGAAAAAAAGGAAGGCCCCGCGAAGATCACCGTGTTCGACAAAGACAATAAACTGATCCGCCAGTTTGATGGGCCCGGCACCGCGGGCTTCGATCGCGCGGCCTGGGACTTGCGCTACGATCCCCCGTCAGAGCCCACTGCGGAGCAGAAGGAAGCCATGGCGGCGGGTTATTACGAAGGTCCGCGCGGGCCTCGGGTCGATCCCGGCGAGTACACCATAAGGATCAAAGCGCTTGAGAAAGAAGTGTCGCAAAAGGTCACCGTGGAAGAGGATCCCCGGATCACGCTATCCGCCTCCGATCGAGTGGCGCGCCGCGCGGCCCTGGATGACCTTTACGGCATGGCCAAAACCTGTTCCACCGACCGCAAGAAGATTCTGGCGCTCCAGGCTGCGCTGAAAGCCGCGCAAGCACAGTGGAAGCATGAAGCCGAGCAGAAAAATGGCGTCAAGATTCCCGAAAATATTCAAACGCAGGCAGACGACCTGCTAAAGAAAGTGAACGACCTCGCAGCGAAATATCACCGCGAACGCGAAGGACTGGGCAATGCCGGTCCTCCCTTTGAATGGCTTCCGGCGCCCTTGCCCAGCCAGGTGCAGGGCTTGATGGAGGACATCGACGATTTCGCGGCGGCTCCCGGCCAGCAACAGACCGAGAAAATTGCGGAATTGAAGCCCCAGGTCAGCGATGCTTCGGCACAGGTGAAAAAACTCTTAGAAGAAGAGTTGCCCGCGCTGAACAAAAAGATGAATGAAGCCGGGGTGCCGCACATCGTCCCGAATTTCGACGGTGGCGATGCCGCGGGCGGCGACGACTTGGAAGAGTCCGAGGGTTAGACTGCGCTTGAAACGACTGCGAAGAGACGCGCGTCTAAGGGGAAAGATTGCTCGGCATCGCGCCAACGGCCCTATTCGTTCGGTCGGGTTTCAGATCCACCTATTGGGATGACAGAAAGGAAGATTGCATGAGCGCCATTCGCTCGAAGTGGTTGCTGACTGCCGTGTGGGGTGTGCTCCTTGCATTGATTTGCAGCGGTGCTGCCTTGGCATCGGTACCGGCCTTGGCCCGGGATCAGAAAGACGAGAAGAAAGACGACAAAAAGGATCAAAAGAAAGACGAAAAGAAAACCCTCGAGCTCAAGCCCGAGCGCAAGATCGAATTCTCCACCGATGAAGGCACCTGGTTGTCCCTTGACATCTCTCCCGATGGCCGCACCATCGTCTTCGAACTTCTCGGCGACATTTACACCCTCCCTGTCGAAGGCGGCCAGGCCAAGCTGATTTCCGGCGGCATGCCATTCGATAGCCAGCCGCGCTTTTCGCCCGACGGAAAATGGATCACCTTTCTTTCTGACCGCGATGGCGGCGAAAACGTCTGGATCATGAAACCGGACGGCAGCGATCCCAAGCAGCTTTCCAAAGAGACTTGGGCGGATTTCGCCTCACCGTCGTGGACGCCTGACAGCAGCTATGTGTTGGTCTCAAAGACTACGCAAGCCCTTTCCACTTATGAACTCTGGATGTATCACGTACAGGGAGGCTCCGGCGTTCAAATCACCAAGGCGAAAGCGGCGCCAAAGCAACCTCGCCGTGAACGCACCAACGCCTTAGGTGTCGTGGCTTCTCCAGACGGTAAATATCTCTATTACGCGCGCCGCACCGGTTCGTTCGCCTACAACGCGCAGTTTCCCCTTTGGCAAATTGCCCGCCGTGATCGCAAAACCGGTGACGAGGATATCCTCCTGGAACAGTTGCGCAGCAGTTTCCGCCCCGTGCTTTCGCCGGATGGAAAGCAGTTGTTGTACGCAACCCGTTACGAGACGGAAACCGGCTTGCGCCTGCGCAATCTGGAAACGGGAGAAGACCGCTGGGTGCGCTATCCCATCACCCGCGACGATCAGGAAGCCATTTTCTCTCGCGATCTTTTTCCCGGTTACGCCTTCTTCCCCGACGGCCAGGAAATTCTCTACAACCAGGACGGCAAGATCCGCCGCTTGAACCTCACGTCCGGGGCGGAAACCGTCGTTCCCTTTACCGCCAATGTGAAGTTGGATCTCGGCCCAAGGCTCGATTTTCCTCAACGCGTCGAGGAAGGTCCGGTGAAGGTTCGCTTGATTCAGGATCCTGTCGAATCGCCCGACGGCAAGAGCATGGCTTTTTCTGCCATGACTCATCTGTACCTGATGGACCTTCCCAACGGCAAACCTCGGCAACTGTTGAGCGACGAAACCCGCCAGTTCCAGCCCGCGTGGTCGCCCGATGGCAAGTGGCTTGCCTATGTCACCTGGTCGAATGCCGGCGGCCAGCTTTGGAAAGTTCCTGCAAGCGGCGGAACTTCCGTTCAACTCACCAGGACGCCGTCCCTTTATAGCAATCCGGTGTGGTCGCCGGACGGCACGCGAATTGTCCTGTTGCGCGGCAATGCCTACGATCGCGAACATTCGGAATTCGATGGTGGGCAAACTTCGAACGCCGACTTGATCTGGCTTCCATCGGAAGGCGGCGATGCCAAACTGATTTTGCCGGCGCGCGGAGCCGGTTCGCCGCACTTCACGCACGACAAAGATCGCATTTACGTGAACACGCCTCAGGGGCTTGTTTCTCTTCGTTACGACGGCACCGATCGGATCACCCATGTGCAAGTGAAAGGTGCCGGCGACTACAGCGAAGAAGAACCCACCGCCGCCGATGATCTACGCGTAAGTCCAGACGGTCAATGGGTCTTGGCCCAAGTGATGAACCAGCTTTTCCTGGTGGCTATGCCGGTGGTCGGCGGAGAGGCGCCAACCATCGTCGTCACTTCCGGTGCGGTTCCCGTAAAGCGAATTTCCGATATTGGCGCCGACTATTTTCACTGGTCGGATGATGGCAAGACCATTTCCTGGGCCGTGGGCGCGAGTCTCTTTCGACAACCGCTGAGCTCCATTTCCTTTGAAAAACCCAAGGATGAAAAAGATAAAGACAAGGAAGAGAAGAAACCCGCGGCAAGCAGTGACAGCGACAAGAAAGACGCCAGTCAGTCTGCGGCCAAGTCCGACGAAAACAAGCAAGAGAAAAAAGAGGAGAAAAAACCAAACGAACGCTCCAAGGACGTTCAGGAAATCCATGTCGCGCTCGAAGTGCCTCGCGCGACTCCCAAGGGCACCATCGTTCTGCGCGGCGCAACGGTCATCACTATGAACGACACGGAAGTGATCCCCGACGCCGACATCGTGATTGAAAACAACCGCATCAAGAGCATCGGAAAGCGCGGCCGCGTTCCTGCTGGAACTCGGGTGTTCGACGTTAAGGGCAAAACCATCGTGCCAGGTTTTGTCGATACCCACGCGCACTGGTTCGAGATTCGCCGCGGCATTCTCGACGTGCAAAACTGGTCGTTCCTCGCGAACGTCGCGTACGGTGTCACCTCCGGTCTGGATGTCCAGACCGGCACCAACGATATGTTCGCGTATCAGGACCTGGCTGACAGCGGAGAAATTATCGGGCTTCGCGCCTTCTCCACAGGGCCTGGTGTGTTTTCCAATAACGAGTTCCAGTCTGTCGACGACGCAAAAGGCGTGCTGACCAAGTATCGCGATTACTACGGGACGCACAACATCAAGAGCTACATCGTCGGGAATCGCAAGCAGCGGCAGTTCATGGTGCAAGCGTCAAAGGAACTCGGCATGATGCCTACCACCGAGGGCGGCCTCGACCTCAAGCTCGATATGACCCACGTGATCGACGGCTTCCACGGAAATGAGCACACCCTGCCCATCGTTCCGCTCTATAAGGACGTGATTCAACTCTTCGCCCAATCCGGAATCGCGGAAACGCCCACGTTGATCGTCAGCTATGGCGGCCCGTGGGGCGAAAACTATTTCTACGAACACACCGAAGTGCACAATGATCCCAAGCTCAACCATTTCACGCCGCATTTCATTCTCGATCGCAAGAGCACTCGCCGCGCCTTTTGGGGACGCGAAGACGAATACGAATTCCCCAAACATGCTGCGCAGATGGCCAAGCTGGTCCGTGCTGGCGGGCTCGTCGGCGTGGGCAGTCACGGCCAACTGCAGGGCCTCGGTTATCACTGGGAAATGTGGATGCTGGCCAGCGGTGGCATGACTCCGATGGAAGTGCTCCGCTGCGCAACCGTGCATGGTGCAAAGATCGTTGGACGCCCGCAGGATATCGGCTCGCTCGAGCCCGGCAAGCTGGCTGATTTGGTGATCCTCGACAAGAATCCGCTCGACGACATCCACAACACCAACACCATTCACTGGGTGATGAAAAACGGCGCCTTGTACGAAGGCGACACACTCAACCAGCTGTGGCCGCAACAAAAGAAGCTGGAAGCGCTATGGTTCTGGGATTTCGATAAGCCGAAGGCCGGCGAGTCTTTGCAGTACGGCGCGACCAACAAGCCGTAATCTCCGAAAAGCGCCGCAGATTCGCTGCTTGGAGGTTGTGTGACTCCGGACGGCAGGACTTCACAGGCAACGGAAAAACTCTCATTCTGTCATTCCGAACGGAGTCTGCGGAGTGTGGAATCTGCTTTTTGCTTGGCATTTTTGCGAAAAGCAGATCCCTCGCTTCGCTCGGTATGACACGCATTGTGATTTTTCCGCAAGCCGGTCAGTCGTGCGGTAGGTACTCGCGCTGCAACCCGGCTTTGGCCGCGGAGGGTTACGTCTGCTAATTCTCGCCCAGACTTTTTACCCGTAGGGCCATAAAGCCCCGTCCTTCATGGCGGGGAGGATGTCAATTCGCTTCTTTTACCGGCGCCTTCACATGGTTGGTCTGGTACCACTCAAAGGTGCGCCGCAGCCCTTCTTCGAACATCACCGCCGGCTCGTAACCAAGATCTTCCTTCGCTCTGCGGATGTCGGCCAGCGAATCGCGTATATCCCCTTCCCGCGGAGGATCATGCTTCGGTTCAATCTTTTTGCCGGAAATGCCTCGCAGGAGTTCCACTATTTTGTTCAGCGAAATCGCGAAGCCCGTTCCGACGTTGTACACGTTCCCGGACGCGCTGGGTGCCTCAAACGCCAGCAGATTAGCCTGCACGGCATTTTCCACAAACGTGAAATCCCGCGTCTGTTCGCCGTCTCCATAAATTAACGGCTGCGTATCGTCCAGCACCGCCGCCGCGAATCGCGACAATACACCTGAGTACGGAGAACCGGGATCCTGCCGCGGCCCGAAAATATTGAAATACCGCAGCGAAACGTTTTCCAGCCCGTAGCAGCGCCCAAACGTCTGCCCGTACAGTTCCCCTACATATTTCGCCACTCCGTACGGTGAAATCGGAACCGGCTGCATCGACTCCGTCTTCGGCAAAGTGGGTGTCTCTCCATAAGCCGAGGAAGAAGCCGCGTACACCACCCGTTTCACTTTGTTGTCGCGCGCCGCCACCAGCACGTTCAGCGTCCCATCCACGTTAATTCTGTTCGTTTCGATGGGATCCTTCACTGAACGTGGCACCGAAGTGCGCGCGGCCAGATGTAGCACGTATTCCGCCTGGTGCATGGCTTTCTGGACCGCTTCCAGATCGGTGATAGACCCCTTCATGAAGGTGATTTTGCTGCGAACTTCCGCGAGGTTCTCTTCTTTGCCAGACGACAAATCATCGAGCACGACGACGCTATGCCCGCGCCGCACCAATTCATCCACAGTGTTCGAGCCGATGAATCCGGCGCCCCCCGTAACCAGGTAGCGCATTTCCGTCTCCTTCTGTAGCAAAACCGTTCTTATTGTACGATGGTAAGACGCTTTATCGCGCAATGTTTCGCGGCGCGCAATGCGCATTGCACATGAGCAAGAAACGAATCGCTATCCTCTTTGTCGTGCTGCTACTGGCAGTTGCCAGCTTGTACTACGCGCACCGCCGCAAGCTGCATCGCGGCGCGCCAACCGCGGAGACTTATCCCACTACCGTAATCAACCCCTCGCCTGCTGCCGCAATTCCGGAGACTTCCGGCCACGAGAAGCCCGGCGCGCCGCCGGCAGAAAGCGCCAAGGTGCACGTACCAGCCGTGGAAACCGGGCCCATTCTGCGCCCGGGCGAAACCTTGGAATATGCGGCCAACGTCACGAAGATCGACAGTACCGTGGCGACTCTGAAGATCCTCGTGGGAGACAAACGTGATCTGGCGGGCAAAAACGTGTGGCATCTTCAAGCCTTCGCACACACGGAAAATCCGTATCGCATGATCTTCGAACTGGACGACCGCTTCGATTCCTACAGCGACCCCGTGGACCTCAGCAGCCATCAGTACGAAATGCATCTTAGCGAGCGCGGCCAGAAGGTGGATTCCGTCGAGCGCCTCTATTCTTCGCCGAAGGATTTTGCCCCTGCCGGAATGATCGCCGCCCGTGTCCTACCGGAAACGCGCGATCCGCTGGGCTTTCTGCACTACCTGCGTAACGTGGATTGGAACAAGACGCCCGAGGTTCGCTCTCCGGTTTATGACGGCCACAAACTTTACGATGTTCGCGCGGTGCTAAAGAGCAAGTCGCAACCCGTCAGTGTTCCTGCCGGCGATTTCAACACTACAAAAATCGAGATTCACGTCTTCGATAACGGCGCCGAAATGAAGGATGCGCACTTTTTCCTGTATCTCGCCAACGACTCCCTGCGCATTCCCGTGTTGGTAGAAGCGGTTCTTCCCGTCGCCAGCGCGCGCGTCGAACTCACCAAGGCAAAGTAGCCGCCGCCCGAGCCTTGATTTTGTGCGTCAGCAGGGAACGATTCTCTCGCGATTCCTCATCACCCGCCGTGTCGCATTGCGCGTGTCGACTACCAGCTTCGAGGAATCCACGATCTGCGCATAGTCGTAGCTGGAGTGATCCGTGGCGATAATCACCGCATCGTAAGTTCGCAACGTGGCCGGGCTCAGCGGCACCGACTTCATGTGGGAGTAGTCGTAGTGCCGCATCTTGTGCAGCTTCGGAAAGTAAGGATCGTTGTAGTCAAAGGTGGCGCCGCGTTTCTGCAGGATTTCCATGATCTTCAGCGTCGGAGACTCGCGCAAGTCGTCCACATCCTTCTTGTAGGCCACCCCAAGCACCAGAAGCTTCGATCCGTTCAGACTTTTCTTGTGCTGGTTCAGCGCTTCGGCAATCGCGTCCACCACGTGGTACGGCATCGCGGTGTTCACTTCGCCCGCTAGTTCGATGAACCTGGTTGAAAAATCATACTCTCGCGCTTTCCACGACAAGTAGAACGGGTCAACGGGAATACAGTGGCCGCCCAGCCCGGGCCCTGGATAGAACGGCATAAAGCCGAAGGGCTTCGACGAAGCCGCTTCGATCACTTCCCAGACGTCCACGCCCATACGCTGGCAGAGCAGCTTCAGCTCGTTCACTAGCGCGATGTTCACGCAGCGAAAAATGTTCTCCAGAAGTTTGGCCATTTCCGCCGCTCGCGTGGAGCTGACCGGGATAACCTTGGCCACCACTTGCGCATACAGCGCCTGCGCCGCTCGCCCGCTTGGCGGATTCACGCCGCCCACGACTTTGGGGATCTGCGCCAGTCCATACTGCTTGTTGCCGGGATCTTCGCGCTCCGGAGAAAACGCCAGGAAAAAATCTCCCGGAACATTTTCATTGTCCAGGCCCGAGGCAATGGGGCAACGCAAGCCGCTTTTTTCCAGAATCGGCAGAACCAGTTCTTCCGTCGTCCCCGGATAGGTCGTCGATTCCAGCACCACCAACTGTCCCTTTTGCAGGTGCGGCTGGATCGACTTCGCCGTCTTTTCCACGTAACTCAGATCCGGCTCGCGGTATTCGTTCAGCGGCGTGGGAACGCAAATGATGATCGCGTCCGCTTCGCTCAGCCTTGAGAAATCGTCGGTCGCTCCAAAATGCCGGCTGTTCACATATTGCTGAATTTTGTTCTGTTGAATATGCTCGATGTACGATTTCCCTGAATTCAACATCCTGATTTTTTCCGGGTCGGTATCGAAACCGGTCACTCGATGCCCGGCCTCGGCAAATCTCAGCGCCAGCGGAAGCCCCACATAACCGCACCCGATAATTCCCACTTTCAACTGACTGCTTTTGAAGAACTCTGGTTTTCGTTCGGTAGCCATGAGATGCAAAGCGCTCCTCTGGATTGTGCACCGCTCTTGCGCAGGCCTAAGGCCCGAGGGACAAACGACATAGTCATCATATCAGTTTCTTTCGCCCGCCCAGAAACCATCCGGCGGTTGTTCCGAAATATTCACTGATTTGCCTGCCCACTGCCAGAAGCAAGTTGCTATTCTCTCGCGTGCGCATCAACATAACCGTCGTGCGGCCCTTCTTCTTCCTGGACGGGATTAGCGCCCTCCCAACATGTTGATTGTCACCATTTTGGCTCTTGGCCTTTTTGTCGGCACCCTGGTCGGTCTTCTGGGGATTGGCGGCGGCGTTGTGCTGGTGCCCGCCATGGTCTACCTCCTCCACTACGACCAGCACTTGGCTCAAGGCACCTCTCTTTTCATCCTGCTCCCACCCATCGGCCTCGGCGCGCTGCGTGGCTATTGGAAAAATAGCCAGGTGGATCTGCCCGCCGGAATCTATTGCGCGATTGGCTTCCTGCTCGGTGGTTACCTCGGCGGACGCATCGCGGTGCCCATGAATTCGCGCGATCTGCAGGGCATCTTTGGATTCTTTCTGATGCTCTCCGCGGTTTTGCTTTGGCGCAAGACCAGTCCCAGCGCAGACCCTGCCGCCGCGGTTTCTCAAAAGGCCAGCGGTAGGAATCTGGCGCGCACTGTGGGCATCCTCTTCGTGGCCGCATTCTGTGGTGTTGCTGCGGGCATGGTCGGAATCGGCGGCGGCGTTTTGCTTGTCCCGTTGCTCGGGCTGTTGTTTGGATTCAGCCAGCATCGCGCGCAGGGCACCAGCCTAGTAGCCCTCATTCCGCCCACCGGTCTCTTGGCGTTTCTCACCTACGCGAGAGCCGGGTACGTCAATTGGCAGGCAGGTTTTTTGCTCATTCCCGGCGTATTCCTCGGCGGCATTCTGGGCGCGTACGTAGCGCGCCGCCTTAATCCGCGGCGCATGCGCCAGGTGTTTGCGGCTTTAATGTTCTTTCTGGGCATCTGGCAGGCCTTTTCTGCCTGGCGCTCCTGACGCATACTTAGAAGCACTCATGGTTGACCTCCACTGCCATATCCTGTTCGGCCTCGACGACGGCCCTAAAAACATCGAAGACTCCCTCGCCATGGCCGAAGACGCCATCGCCGATGGCATTACCCACGTGGTCGCCACTCCCCACTGCAGTTCGCAATTCCTCTTCGACTTTGCCAACGTGCGAGCCGCACGCGATGCCCTCGCCGAAAAACTCCACGGACGCCTGAAGCTGGCCACCGGCTGCGATTTCCACCTGAACCACGAAAATCTCCTGGCGGTTCGAAAACATCCCGTGCCCTTCTGCATCAATCAGAAAGACTATCTATTGGTGGAGTTCAACGAATTTTCGATTCCGCCGGCTATGGATCAGACACTCCACGAGCTGCAACTCGCCGGCTTGCGTCCCATCATCACTCATCCGGAGCGCAATCCAATTCTCCGGTCGCAACCGGACAGGCTGCTGCACTGGGTTCGTCTCGGCTGCTTCGCACAGATTACCGCCGGTTCCCTGTCTGGAGTGTTCGGGCCGGGCGCAAAAGAGGATGCTTGGAGTTGGATGACCCGCGGCTTGATTCATTTCGTCTCCAGCGATGCGCACAACACCGCGCGGCGTCCGCTAAAGTTGAGATTCGCCTACGATTCCATCGCGCAGCAATTGGGCGAAGAAACCGCTCGCGCCTTGCTGATTGACAACCCGCTCGCCGCCTTCAATGGCGATCCCTTGCCTTACGTACCGGAGATTGCGCCGGCGCCCCGCAAACGCAAGCGCTTTCTCTTTTTCTAAGGCCGGGAACCGTCAACTTGCGCGCCGCAGCGGCAATCCTGCCCACGCGTTCAACATGCCCAGCACCTCGCGAACCACGTCGAGTACATCGCCCGTCGTTCGCCACCAGTGCGCGGGATCGAATGCATCGTCGGAAACTCCGCGCACGATGGCCGCGCCATCCTGCCGGGCGAGATGGTTCCACAAAGTGCGAGTCCGCCTCGTGTGCACTTTGGACGTTACCAAAATCACTCGGTGAGACTTTCCCTGTTTCAACGCTTGCCCAATGGTCTTCATTTCATCCGCGGTGTTCACAATCGGCGGGTCCAGAATCCGTATGGCAGTCTCCGGCACTCCTTCCTGCTCCAGAATCAGTTTGTTGTATGCATCTTCGCTCGTATATGCGACTGACAGTTTTTGCATCGTCGCTCCGGGTTCTGTCGAATGTGTCAGCCACACCTCGGGCGCGCACCCGCCTTTGTAGATGCGCGCCGCTTCCACTGCGCGGCCCGGCATTCGGCCGCTCAGTACGGCAATCGCGTCGGCCTGCGCCAGCGGGTCGTCCACCGAAAGCCAACGTCCCACGTTAAAAAATGCGAACAATGCCACAAACAACAAAAATCCCGCTACGGCTACCCATAGTCGAGGACGCCGGTTCGATTGAGTTGGCAGGAGCGACGCGAAGAGGAATCCCTGCATGCTGGCGAATGGTATCCCGCACATTGCTGCTCGTCAAACGCACATCAGGCAGCCAACCGGCACGGTCGCCGCGATTCGCGTTAGGGAAACTCCTCTTGGCCACTATAAAATAGAGATCGCTAATTTCTGGAGGACGCATGAGAGCTGTGGTAACCGGTGCTGCGGGATTTCTGGGTTCCCATCTTTGTGATCGCCTGTTGGCGGAGGGTTACGACGTTCTCGCGCTCGACAATTTCATCACCGGCGAAGAATCCAATCTCGCGCATTTGCCCGGCAACACGCGCTTCCAACTCGAGCGCAAGGACGTAAGTCAGCCCATTCACGTCACCGGCCCCGTGGGCTACGTTTTCCACTTTGCCTCACCTGCAAGTCCGCCCGATTATCTGAAGTTCCCGATTGAAACCCTGAAAGTGGGCTCCCTTGGCACCATGCATTCCCTGGACCTGGCTTTTGAGAAGAACGCCAAATTTCTTCTGGCTTCCACCAGCGAGTGCTACGGGGATCCGAACGTCTCGCCGCAAAGTGAAACCTACTGGGGCAATGTGAATCCGGTTGGCCCGCGCAGCGTCTACGACGAAGCCAAGCGCTTCGCCGAAGCCACCACCATGGCCTATCATCGCTTTCATTCCCTGGACACTCACATCGTACGCATCTTCAATACCTACGGCCCGCGCATGCGTTTGAACGATGGGCGCGCCCTTCCCAACTTCGTATTCCAGGCGCTCAGCGGTCAGCCCATCACCGTTTATGGAGACGGCAAGCAGACCCGCAGTTTTTGTTATGTATCCGACCTGATCGACGGCATCTACCGTTTAAGCCAGTCCGATGAACACTTCCCCACAAACATCGGCAATCCTGCGGAAATGACGATTTACGAATTTGCCCAACGCGTGCTGAGCTTCTTTCCAAACGCGCCCAAAATCATTCATGAGCCATTGCCGCAAGACGATCCCAAGCAGCGGCGCCCGGATATTTCCAAAGCGAAAAGACTTTTGAATTGGGAGCCAAAAGTGGAGTTGCAGGACGGTCTCAGTATTACCATGGATTTCTTCAAGGAGCAGTTTGCGCGCCTCTCCGTCTCACGGCGCTAGTCTCTGTTCCTATGGGCGGCCGAACGAATAGTATTCGAAGCCCAGTTGCTGCAATTTACTCGCCGAATACAGATTTCTGCCGTCGATCACCAGCCGGCGGGCCATATCCTTGCCCGCTCGTTCCCAATCGAGTTTCCGGAAAATCTGCCACTCGGTGCACACCAGCGCGGCATCCACGCCTTTCAACGCTTCATACGGATCATCGAAATACGCAACCTGGGGAAACTGCGATTTGGTGCGGGCAATCGCTTCCGGGTCGCTGGCCTGTACTTCCGCCCCTTCTTCCAGCAGTCGGCGCATCACTTCCAGCGCGGGCGCAAAGCGAATATCGTCGGTGTTGGCCTTAAAAGCCAAACCCAGCACGGCAACGCGTTTGCCTTTCACCACCCACAGCGCCTTGCGGATTTTCTCAAAGTACTTGTCGATGCGTTGCTTGTTCACGCGTTCCGCGGCCTTCAACATCTCAAAATCCACCCCCACGGAAGCCGACAAGTGAATGAACGCCTGGATGTCCTTTGGAAAACAGAAACCGCCGAAGCCCAGCCCGGCTTTCAGGAATTGCGTGCCGATGCGCGGATCCAACCCCATGGCGTGAGTCACTTCTTCCACGTCCGCGCCGATCCGCTCGCAAAGATCAGAGATGACATTGGCGTAGCTGATTTTCAGCGCCAGAAATGAGTTGGAGGCGTGTTTGATCAGTTCCGCACTGTTGATGGTTGTCACCAGCAGCTCGCCTGTCGGACTTGCAGGGCACCTGTCCGCGTGAACCGGGCAATGAAATTTCTTCTCCAGAATTGGACGGTAAATCTCGCGCAACTTGGCGGAGGAATTCTCGTCTTCCACGCCCACCACAATGCGGTCGGGATGAAAGAAATCTCCCACCGCCGTGCCTTCGCGCAGGAATTCGGGATTGGACGCGACCTGGAACTTCAGTTGCGCCCCGCGGGAATAAGCGGCCATGGCTTTCTGCAGTTGCACGCCGGTCAGTGCTGGCACCGTGCTTTTCTCCACCACCAGCTTTGACGTGCGCGCTTCCTTAGCCACTTGCCGCGCTACGTGATCGATCGCGGAAAGATCCGCCTCTCCGCTTTCTCTTGGTGGCGTTCCCACGCAAATAAAAATCACCTCGCCGGCACGAATCGCTTCTCCGGCATCCGCCGTAAACGCAATCTTGTTCTCCGCCACGGCACCCTTCAGCACTTCCTCGAGGTGCTGCTCATAAATCGGCACCTTCCCCGCTTTCAATTGATCGATGCGCGTCTCATCGATGTCGGTGCAGAATACCTCATGCCCTGCTGCAGCCAGGCAAGCTCCGGTCACCAGTCCAACGTAGCCACACCCAATCACCGCAAGGCGCACTGTCGTTCTCCTCTATTCTGGAATTTCTCTGCACCACAAAGAGCGCAAGCGACTCTGCTTCGCTCCTTCTGTTCCTTCGCCGCGCCGAGAAGTGCTATCTTCTTCCTAGCAACAATCCTCGCAGCCCCATCAGCACGAGTTTTGGCTGATTTCTTACTACACTCCATAGCAGCCGCGTGGACTCATCACGGTTGATCTCCCCGAGCGATTCGCGGGTCGAAACGTTCAGCATGTCCACCAGCCGCGAATAATCTTCCTGCTGGAAGTAGTGCAGCGCTCGCCGGATCAGCCAGTGCGTGCGCAGTTCTCGCCGCAACGCTCGCAATTCCTTCGTGCCATTTTGCAGAATCGCGTCCGCCACTCCGCGCGCTCCGCGAAACCCCGTCACAATCCCGCCCACCGTGGACACTTTCACCTGCGCCGCCGCATCCCCCACCAGATAAACTTCGCCGTGGCCCACCCTGCGTTGAATGGGAACCCAGCGCTTGTACACCGGTATGCGCGCACCCTGCCATTCCAGAGGCTCGAATCCCTTCTTCTCCAAAAAACGGTCGAAGCACTGTTTCGTGGCGCGGCCATTCTCGCCGATCACGCCAACCGCCGCGCGCTCCGTCGATTCCGGAATCATCCAATAAAAATAAGGCGTATCGTCGGGCACGAACCACACGCGGGTCGTATCGGGCCGGCAATCCTTGGGCAACTTCACTACCGCTTGAACCAGCGGCACGGTCTCCACCGCAGGCCAACCCGCGGCCCGCGCAACGCGGCTGGCCGCACCATCCGCGCCCACCACGCCTTCCGCGTGCAATTCCTTGCGCTCTCCGGCCTCGTCCACGTCAACCCGCAGCCCTCGTCCGTTTGCCGCCAGACCCAGAAACCGCGTGTCGTATCGAAATTTCGCTCCTGCCGCTTGCGCTTCATTTGCCAGCGTTTGAATCAACCGATATCGTTCAATGATCAGGTCGGGACGGTGCAACGCCACCTGGGCGGAGCGCCCATCGGTAAACAACTCAAACCGCCGGATCTCATTCAGAATGCTCGATTGCGCCGCCGCGCTGATTTGTTTCTTGAAATAATCGGTGACGATCAACGTTCGCCGAGCCGGATCCAGCGCGCGCCGCGACTCCAGCACCTGCACGCTGTGCCCCCCGGCAGCCACCCGCTTCGCCGTATACAGTCCCGCCGCAGAGCCGCCTACGACAATAATGTCCTTGGCTTCCCGGCCCGGCCGGTTTTCCTTACCTGCTTTGTCCACGTGTTTCGCTCAATCCAACTCTATGGAAGCGTTGTCCCGCACCCTGTGTCCAGTCCACGTCACCAAAGCGGGACACACTGGGCATGTGGTGTGTGGACAGCGCTACAAAGTATAACGAATTAAGTGGCACACATAAAACACACAAAACCTGCTATTCCGACAAAACTTGCATTTTGTGGGGTGCACCGCGCCGCGTCAGCCGACGGAGTTGGCTTTCTGTCGCTCGAATGGCGCGCGTTCCAGCCACGCAATTGCCGGAAACGCCGCCAACACTACCAATCCCAGCATTATCGCGGCCCCGCGCTCTGACAGGTACGTCATCAGCACAGCTGCTCCGCCGCACAGCGCTCCCGCCAGGTACATCACCAGGACGGCGCCGCGCTGGCCCAGTCCCAAGTTGGCAAGCCGGTGCGCGGAATGGTCTTTCCCCGGTGTCGCAAAGGGAAGCAGGCCCCGCCGAGACCGGGAAATGGTCACCAGCGTCGTGTCGAATATCGCGGCGCACAGGATCAGGACGGGCGCGACCAAGCTGGCCAACTGCGTGGTGTGCTCCAGGCGCAGCTTCAGCGCCAGCGTAGCCATCAGGAAGCCCAGAAACATCGCTCCGCTGTCGCCCATAAAAATCTTGGCGGGCTTGAAGTTCCAACGCAAGAATCCTGCCGCTGCACCCAGAACCGCGCCCGCCAGCACGGTCACTATGGTTTGTCCATTCAGATATGCCAGAAATGCGAAGAACACCGCGGCCATGGCGGCAATCCCTGCGCACAGCCCGTCCATATGATCCAGAATGCTGAAAGAAGCGGTGATTCCCACCACCCACAGAAGCGTCAGCCCAGCATCCAGCCAGTACCCAGTCTTGCCCCCTACCAACACGCTGAATACCTGCGTGTGAATCCCGGTAACCAGCAGAAGGATCGCCGCCAAGGGCATGCCCACAAATAGTTTGATCTGGTGATGCAACCACCCGCGGTCATCCAGAAATCCCACCAGCGCCACCAGCGTTGCCCCACTCACAATTCCGATACTTTGCGCTCGCGCCGCGCCGTCAAACGCAAACAACACCGCCAGCATGACTCCGGCGTACATCGCCAGGCCACCCAGAAGCGGAATCGGTTTTAGATGGACTTTGCGTGGGCCTGGTAGATCCACCATGCCCACTCGGATGGCTAACGCGCGCACCGGCACCGTCAGTACCAGCGATGCTGACAGAGCTATTAGAAAAGCCAGCAGGCCCGCACTCATTTCGTCCTCATTGCTCGTTCTGACGAAACCAGCCCAGGGCGAGATGGCCAGTGCGTTAACAGAGACGTTGCCGGTTTGGGTCCGGCTCCCAAGTTCGAAGCAACTCCAATCAGCAGCCTGGAGTTCACCGCTGACACTGCCCCGCGCAGCCCCTAAACAATAACGCCAAAATCATGAATCTTCTACAGGGATTATAGCTTAGTTGTGCCGGTTGCTCTTTTGCTGTGGTGGAGTCGCTCAATTTTAAACTATTCGACTCTCATGCAATCCACCCACAATTAGCGTTGCCCTGCGGCCTCAATAATTGCTACTAGCTTGCGCAGCTCGCCCGCGCGTTCGTATTCCGGGGCGACGGCCAATGCCGCTTCGCCCATGGCCCGTAGCTTTCTTGCGTCGCGAAAGATTTCACCCACCACGGCCGCAAATTCCCCGGCATCATCGGGGTCCGCAGAAATCGCAAAACCCGCTTTTTCTCCCAGAGAAACCGCATCGCATTCCCGTGGCGCCACCGCAACAATCGGCTTCCCCGCAGCCAGGATCCCGTAAAGCTTGCTGGGAACCACCACTCCCTCCAGTCCGCGCTTCACGGTAATGATGTGCGCGTCAGCCGCAGCCAGCACCGAAGAAATTTTGCTCCCAGGGAAAAACGGCAGAAAACGCACGTTCGGAATCCCGGCTGCCTCCGCCTGCAGCCGCTCTCGTTGCGCTCCGTCTCCAACGAACACCAGGCCGATCCTCTCATCGGCCAGTTTGCCTGCCCCGGCTAGCAGCGTCTCCCAGGCGCCGTAAAATCCCAGGTTTCCCGCGTGCACCAATACGAATCGGAAATCGCCGCGAATGGCGCGAATTACTTCTGGGTCCCAGTCAGGAGGCGAACTCCCTGCCGTCGGAATCTCCGACCCATCGCGGACAATCGCGATGCGAGCCGGGTCCACCCCCTTCGACACGATCCGTTGCCTCATATCCTCGCCCAGCACTACCACCCGCGTCACGCGCCCCAGCGCCCAGCGGTGCAGCCTCTCCCACAGCCGCGACAACAGCCCTGGCTCGACGATCGATCCTCCCACTGCCATGTCCGGATACAAGTCCCGGATGTTGTACACGTATGGCTTGCCCTGCAGCCGTGCAACAAACGCCCCCACGATCCCTTCAAACGGTGGGTCGGTCATCGCCAGCACCACGTCGCAGTCCACAAACAGTGCTCGCGGCACCGCAAGAAACACGTAGCTCAAATAATTCAGCACCCGCCGTTTCATCTGGAGCCGCGGATACGCCGTGGACCCCACGCGAATCACTTTCACTCGCCCTGCGATTTCGCTTTGGAAGAAATGCCAATCACGCCGCTCCGTCGGATCGTAAGAAGGGCGCCCGCAGAGAATGGTGATGTCGTGCTTCGCCGCCAAGGCGTCCACTACAATCTTGGCCATTTTCGCCGTCGCGGACGTGTCCGGCGGATAATAGAGGTTCAGCAGCAGCACGCGCACGAAGTCATTGTACAGGGTCAACCACATCGATTGAAGCTGCGTTCAAGCCGCGGCACCTGTGCACCCGCCTGGAAAATTAGGACAGGTGGACCATTTCTGGCCGCCCGGCCAGTTCCTCACTGACAGAAACGCCTTAACCTTGGACCATCCCCAATTAGTCCCCGTTGGAGGTGCAAATGAGTCTCAGCAATGTTCGGAAGGCGGCGGCACTCCTTCTGGTCTTGGTTTTTTGGGTGATGACCTTGCCAGCAGGCGCCCATCCCACTCTTCCTCAAGCCGTCACCACCGCCCACTCCGTCTTCCTCCAGAACCAAACCGGATTTCCCGAACTACAGTACACCGCCTTGTTGGAGCTCAATAAGTGGGGCCGTTTTGACATCGTCTCCAGCCAGGATAAAGCTGACCTCGTTCTGGTCCTCACTAGTGGCACCCATGTTCGCGCTATTCCCGACGGAGAATTTCCCCGCACCACCGGTCTGAACGCCTTTACGGAAGAATCTGTCCCCGCAGGCCACACCAAGATTGCCCTGGTCGATCCGAAGACAGGCGCCACCCTGTGGTCCGATCTGCACAAAACCGAAGGTGGCAAAGTGAAGAGCGGTCACCTGCTCGATGGATTGCGGCAGGCCTTCGACGAATACGAAAAAGCCAGAAACAAGAGATAACGCGGACCCCGCTTGATATCCATTTTTCACTAAAACGCCGCAACGCGGTGTGTTACTGAGGGCGCGTTGTTTGCGCCCGAAGGATCCCAACCACCACACGTCGCAGCGTTTCCTGTTCGAGATGCCTTGAACGACACCCCTGTCGACCAGGCCGTGGCCAACTGCCTGGTCGACAATACTCTCATGCACGCGCCCAAAATCTCGCGCAAAGTTTCGGGCCGGGTCCTCGCGGGCAAAAACTGAGACTTACGCGGCTAGCATCTTCCCTAGAAGTTCTTTCAGGATTTTCGCCGCCACTGTCGCGGTGAGTCCCGAGCGATCGCGAAGCGGATTGAATTCCACCACATCGGCGCCGACAATCGGCGGGGGCAGCGCCTGAATATAACGCAGCGCTTCACGCGTCGTCAGCCCTCCTGGCTCCCAGTGAGACACGCCCGGCGCCAGCCCCGGTTCCAGAACATCCATATCGAACGAAACGTAGATCGGCCCTGCAGGCTTTAGCTTTGCCAAGTTTGAGAGATTCTTCATTTCAAACACCTCCACGCCGTATTTTTCCGCTTGCTCTCGCTGCTGGGCGTTCAACGTCCGAATGCCGATCTGGATCAATCGCTGCACCAGTTTCTCCTCGCAGATTCGCGCGAACGGGCTGGCGTGCGAGTGCGGATTCCCCTGGTAGTCGGCGTAGAGATCAGGATGCGCGTCAAAATGCACCAACGTAATTCCCGGAATTCGTTTTCCCACCGCGCGCAAAATTGGATAGGTCACCGAGTGATCGCCGCCCAGACTCACCGGACGCTTTTTCTCCTCAACGATCTTTGCAATGGCCGCTTCGATCCGCGCAAAGGCACCGGGCGCTTCCATGTCGCGCAAATCGCCGGCATCTTCGACCAATCCGTCGCGGCCAATATCGACGCCGTTTTCTGCCCATTGGTTCCACGCATCCGAATGCAGGGCCTCGCGAATCAACGCTGGCGCTCCCGCAGGCCCGCGAAGAAACGAGGAGTTGTGATCCAGGGGAATTCCCAGAATAACCGGCGCGCCCCAGCGAGCAAGTCTCCGGGTGGGTCGCTTCATGGGCGGGTAATCAGAAAGTTGCCCAGCACCAGTGCGTCCATTTGTGTGCGCACGAAGCAGTCCAGCGCCTCTTCCGGCCGGCACACAATGGGCTCGTTGTCGTTGAAAGAAGTATTCAGCACCACCGGAACGCCCGTCTGCCGCTCGAATTCCGAAATCAGCGCGTGGTAACGAGGATTGGCTTCCCGCGTAACCGTCTGCAGCCGCCCGGTGCCGTCAATGTGCGTTGGCGCGGGAATTTTGTCGCGTTTGTCCGCGTGCACCGAGTACGCCAGGTTCATAAACGGCGAGGGATACGACTTCTCAAACCATTCGCCAGTCTTCTCCGCAAGGATGGAAGGTGCGAACGGCCGGAAGATTTCGCGGTGCTTGATGCGCCGGTTCAGAATCTCCTTCATTTCCGCGCGCCGCGGATCCGCCACGATGCTGCGGTTTCCAAGTGCTCGCGGGCCCCATTCCGCGCGTCCCTGGTACCAGCCTACAATTTTTCCGTCCGCGATAATCCCTGCGGTCCGGCGCGTCAGTTCGTCATCGCCCAATTCGTGGATCGTGTAGCCCTCACCGGAAACCGCGCTGGCTTCGATCGAGCGTCGTACTTCCGCCCGCGTGTATCCTGGCCCCCAGTATGCGTGTTCCATCACGAAGGAACGCGGCTTGCCGAGCGTTTGCTGCCATACGTGATACGCCGCTCCAACCGCAAGGCCCGCATCTCCCGCTGCGGGGTGCACATAAACCTTTTCAAACGGCGTGCTGTCAAAAATTTTTCCATTCGCCACGCAGTTGAACGCCACGCCGCCCGCCAGGCACACTGCTTTCGCCCCAGTTTGCGCGGCCAATTTCTTTAACATCCCCAGATAAACCTCTTCCAGGCGCGCCTGAAGTGAAGCAGCAAGATCGCGGTGCCGCTGTTCCAGGGGATCGTCTGGCTGCCGCGCCGGTGCGCCAAGTTTCTTCGGCATCGCATCGGAGAACATCTTCCCCAGCACCGGCGTCTTGTCCGATTCTGCCCACGACATTTCCGGACCGGTTCTGTGATGGGTGAAATACTCCAGGCCTAATTGGAATCCGAACTCATTCCCGTTGCTGCTGAAGCGCAAAACGTCACGCAGCGCGTCCAGATGCGATGGCTCCCCGTACGCAGCCAGGCCCATCACTTTGTATTCGTCGCCAAACTTCAGGAATCCCAGGTACTGCGTCACGGCACTGTAATAAAGCCCCAGCGAGTGCGGAAACGCGATCGCTCCGTCGATCCGCATGCGGTTGCCTTCGCCTACTCCCCACATCGAACTCGCGAAATCGCCCAGCCCGTCCACGGAAAGCAGCGCCGCATGTTCGAACGGCGACACAAAATACGTGCTCGCCAGGTGCGCCTGGTGGTGTTCCACGCGGTGGAATGTCGCTTTGAGTTTTGTCGCATCCGTATCGAAAGCCTGCGTCAAGGCCTCGGGAATCCCCGTGAATTTCGACATCACCTTGATGCGCTCGCGTGCGAATGACGGCATGCGCAGCGCGTAGAACAGTTTCGTTCCCAGCCGCGCGTACGGATTACGCGGCACCGCCACATGATCGATTTCCGCTAATGTCAAACCTGCTTCTTTCAGGCAGTAGCGAATCGCGGCGGCTGGGAAGCCGGCCGCATACTTCACGCGGTTGAAGCGCTCCTCTTCCACGGCCGCCACCAGCTTGCCGTCGCAGACAATCGCGGCGGAAGCGTTGCCGTGGTACGCATTGATTCCCAGAATATTCATGGTCAAGGTTTACAGTTTACCCCAGAGCTTGGCGACGGAGTTTCGATTGGCCGCCGACGACTGCGTTGCACCTTCAGGATAGGTGCTGACGACACCATTCGTTCAGCACGTAGAGCGACCACGGACGCGACCAACTGGTTTGGCCGTTCAAAAAATTATCCCACACCATTTTTACTCCCGCAGCATGCAAATGCGGAGCCAGCGCGGGCGCAATATTCTGAAAGCTGGCTTCGATGCGCGGCCGCAGCGAATCCCGCAGCCATTCCTCCCAGGGCAGCGTGAACGTGCGCTTCTTCTGATTCAGGACTTGCGCCGGAAGCACGCCTTCAACGGCCGCCAGCAGCAGCGCCTTCGCGCGCCCAGGCTGTACGCGTGCCTCGTCCGGCAGCGCGGTCATAAATTCCACCAGCGGAGTATCCAGAAGTGGCACGCGCACCTCCAGCGATCGCGCCATGCTCACCGAATCCGTGTCCCGCAACAACGTGCTGACCATGTACGTCCGCATCTCCAGCCACGATATCCCCGCGACGGATTTCATCGCTTGCGCCTGGTCGGCGACGCGCTCCAACCATCCCAGCCACGTCGGCTCCAGCGTCACACCATCCCGCGCAACGCTACTGCTGCGATATCGCGCCTCCATCAAGCGGGCAAGCTCCGACGGCGGAAACAATAACCGTGTGAAAAAATAGGGATGCGGCAGCGCGTCGGGCATCAACCAGGCGTCACTGGCTTTGCGCGCCCCATCCGCTGAATGTCCTTGGCGCAGCAAGGTGTTTACCAGTGGCGCGCTGATGCGCCGAAATGCGCCGGGAACAAACCGCGACGCCAGTTCCAGCCGCGCCAGTCTCGGCGTATCGGCGAATGTTGGGTACCCCGCAAACAATTCGTCGCCACCCAGACCCGAGAGCGCCACCTTCAACCCAACCTCGCGCGCGGCCCACGATACAAAGTACGTATTGATGCCATCCATCGTCGGCTGATCCAGCGCGCCCAGAGCCTCCTCTAGGCGCGTGAGCATGTCGGCGCCGCGCAGCGGTATCTCCTGGTGTTTTGTTCCCGTATGTTTCGCCACCACCGCGGCAAGAGGCGCCTCGTCGTAGGGCGTATCCGGAAACGACAGCGTGAAACTCTGTATCCCGCTCTGCGCGCGCGCTGCGAATGCCGCAATGGCGCTGGAATCGAGCCCGCTCGAAAGAAACAGCCCGACGGGGACATCGGCAATCAGGTGCGCTCTCACCGATTCGTCCAGCAGTGTGCGAAGTCGCGCGGCAGCCGAGGCGAAATCGCGTGGTCGCTCGCTGTCCCGCGCCGCGGAACTTTGCCGCGGATCCCACCACGGGCGCGCGCGCGGAGAACGCCGGCGATCCGGCACGTGCAGAAGTAACCGGTGCCCGGGTGGGAGGGAAAACACGCCCTCGAGAAGTGTGACCGGCTCGGAAACGCTTCCAAACAGCAGATAGGATGTCAGCCCGTCAGCCGATATATTTGGCCCCACGAGCTTGCTGGCAATCAGCGCCCGCAGCTCCGAAGCAAACGCCAACCCCTCGGAAGTTTGCGCATAGTACAGGGGCTTAATGCCCAGTGGGTCGCGCGCCAGAAGCAGAACCGGCACCGTGGCGTAGTGTTTCCTCAGGTCCAGCAGCGCGAACGCGAACATCCCGCGAAGTTCGTTCAGCAGGTCTTCGCCCCACTCCTCCCAACCATGTACCAGAATTTCCGTGTCGGATTGCTGTCGAAAAACGGTGGCCCGCCAGCGATAGCCGGTGCCGCAGCTCCCGGTAGTTGTAAAGTTCTCCATTGAACACCACGCAAACATCGCGCGTTTCGTTCCAGGCAGGTTGATGACCTCCGCTCAGGTCGATGATGCTCAGCCGTCGCATCCCCAAGGCCAGCCCAGGGGCGCGAGCATCATTCACGAAGAAGCCGTCTTCATCCGGCCCGCGATAGCGCATGGCCGCAGCCATGGTCCGCACGTGAGCATCAGCCAGTGCACTCGTGGAAGCGTAGGTTAGTCCGCAGATTCCGCACACGCGGTTATTTTATCTCCGGTGCGCTAAAGAACGCAGCAATTGCGCGGCTAAGATTGTGGCGTAGGCGAAAACGAAGTACCCGGAAATGACGATCGGCAAGGACTCCCAGGATAACTCGCAGGATCAGCAGACACACAAGCGCATTCACAGAAAGAAAGAAAAACAGGAACGACCGGCGCTCCAGAAGCAAGCTCCAGTCCAGGTATTCATCCCAGCCGGGAAAAAAGCGATCGATCTGTTCCCGGATGTTGAATCCATGCAGGGGTACAGCCGAAAGGCGCACGTGGGCATAATTCTCGTAGTTATATTCCGGAAGGTATTTCGGTATCTGGCTGGTTGCCTCGAGAAACTCAGCTGGATTTTGCAAGTCTTTCCGCGTCAGAAGGTTGCCTTGGGCATCTTTCAGCATTACGCGGTACGTCGGGTCCACAATGATCCATCGCCCGTCCAGCAGCACCTCTGCTACCACGTGCTTGGTCGTCCGTTCGGGTGTGAGCAGCAACAGCCGCCGCGTCTCCAGTCCCGCACTGCGCGACAGGTTCAGGAAAGCATTCGTAGCGCTTCCACACACCTCCAGCAGTTGTCGGTAATTCAGTGTGTCCGTAGGATCGTGAGGGGAGAGTTTCTTGGCATCGTTCGCTTCCAGCCGCGGTGGTCCGTTGCTCATCCATGCCAGGATGGCTTCCACCTTCTCCCGCGACGACGCGGCCCCAGGAACCACCGCATCGGAGAAGCCGCTCAGATACTTCCGAACCGAATATTCCCGCGCGCCCGTTGCAATCGTGCACAGCAGCGCCACGAATAACAGCAGGTTGACAAGCCACCACGCCACGCGAAATATCCGGTGCTCGTTCTCAAGCTTATCCCGATTCATTCGGCGCTGCTCTCTTCGACTGCGGGAAGATCGTCAGTTTAGCATAAAGCGCTTCCATTTCTTTGAGCGGAACCTTCCAGCTCAGCCGTTCCACCGCCGTGGCGCAACCTTTTTTTAGCCGCTGATAAAGTTGCTGGTTCTCCATTAACCCTTTTATTCCTGCCGCCAGATCTTCCAGCTCATGCTTCACTTCTATTCCCGCCACATTTGCCAGCAGCGGCGCGATGCCGCATTGGTCCGTGATCACTACCGGCGTGCCGGCGGACACCGCTTCCCCCGCGGTGTTCCCAAAATTCTCGTTCTGCGACGGCAACACGAAAATGTCGGCGTCCCGGTACGCCCCCCATTTCGCTTTACCCTCCAGTGGCCCGAGGAAGTGTACGCGCGATCGCAACCCCAGTTGCCCGGCGCTGCTTTCCAGTCTTCCTCGCATGCCCGCTTCATCCGGGCCCACGAATGCCAGATGCAGTGACGCGTCAGCAGCCAGTTTCGCAAACGCGTTCAGCAGCAAGTCGGGGCTCTTTTTCTGTGAGAGCCGGCCCAGGAACAGGATAAGTCTGGCGTTCTCCGCTAGGCCAAGCGACTTCCGAAAAATCCCTCTCTCGGGAAACTCTTGCGGAAACTCAATTCCATTGCGCCGCAGAACTATCTTTTCTTTTGGAATACCGCCTGCCGTCAGTTCGGCCACTTCCTGTTCGGACGTCGCCACAACTGCGTTCGCTTCGGCCATAAGCTCGCTGCCGAACATCTGGTGATAGATTCTCTTCAACAGGAAACTGCGCACAATCGGCCGGTACATCCCGATGGGTTCGACGACATAGGGAATTCTCTGCTTGCGGCATTCGCTGGCAACACGGGGGCCCAGCAAATCATACAACCCGAAAATGTGAGCCACGTCGAAATCGTGCAGCCGCGCGCGCAAATATCGCCCCAAGGCGGGATTCCAGGTCGTGGTCCGGTAGCGCAGCCAGTTCGCCAGGTAAATCGCCTTCACGCCGTTCACTTCGCGCTTCCGACCGAACGGGCTCCCCTGCGCCGGCGTTTCTTCTGGCGACTCCTTCAGGCGCTTCTCCAGCCCCCAATCCGCGGTCAGGACAGTTACCTCATGTCCTTTTTGCGCCAGTCCCTCGGCTAATGCCCTCACTTTTACCGGCGGCCCGCCAAACTCGAAAAATGGCGTATAGCTCTGCGTTACGTTCAGGATTCGCATAATTCGCGCAGAATTTTCCGCAAAGATTTGGCGAAGACATGGAAGCGAAATTCTCGTTCCACCCGCTCCCGCCCTCGCGACCCCATTTGCTTTGCGACGTCCGGATGGGCCAGCAGCGCGTCGATGGAAGTTGCCAGTTGCACGGGATCGCCGTGCTGAACCAGGTAACCCGTTTCTCCATCCGCAATCACTTCCGGCGCCCCGCCGTGCGCCCCGCCAATCACCGGTTTCCCTCGCGCCATCGCTTCCAGATACACAAATCCGAATCCTTCGCCGCGGCTCGGCAGCGCGAATACTTCGGCCGCCGCATAACACGCCGCAAGTTCCCCGTACGACAAATCAGTCAGGAAATGCGCGTGGCGCCGCACGCCGCTTTCTCGCGCGATCGCCTCCAGCCATTCGCGGTCATCGCCCGATCCCGCCAGCACCAGCTGCAAGTCCGGCCAGCGCAACAGAAGCCTCGGCAGGGCCATGATTAAAGTATCCATCCCCTTGTAGCGCTCGGTGGTCAGCCAGCGTCCCACGGTCAGCACCACGCGCCCCGCAGGAAAACCATCCGGCAGTTTTGCGCTGGCAGCGCCCGCCACTTTCGTTTCAAAATCCGGATCCAGTCCCCAGGGAAGTACGCGGACTTGCATGGGCGGCACGCCTTGCACATTGGTAAGTGAATCCGCGGTCGCGCGGCTCGGCGACAGCACCAGCGACACCCGCCGTAACGAGTTTCGCCGCAGGGACGGCAGCGGTTCCCACACCTCAATGCCATGCGTGCACACGATGCTTTTCATGCGCGGCGCAATCACTTGCATCCCGCGCACAATGGGCGCCAGATTCGGATGCGCCGCCAGCACCAACTCGGGGCGCCTTCGTGCCGCCCGCATCGCCGTGGTCGCAAAGCGTGCCTTGCCCCGCGCCGCTCCAGTGAACACAAACTCGCATTGCCCAACGTGCATGCGGTGCAATTCTTGCGTGTCGTTCAAGCTCAGGAATCGATATTCCATTCCGTGCGAAGCGGCATATTCGCTCAGGACGAAAGCGAGATGCCTGCCGGCTCGCTGGATTCCGCCGGGAGCATTCAGTTCAGGGAACAATCCAACAATCACGCGCTGAGTGTGACAAAGCTGCAGGCTCTAACGCAAGGTCCCCGTCATTCACATCCCCACTGTTTCCCTTTCGCCAACTCCACTAGTTCCGTCAATCGATCGATATATTGATCCGCCGGATTTGCCTCACCGTCATAGCGTCCAAACCCATACTTCACCACGATGGCCCGCATTCCCGCGTTGCGCGCCGTCTGCACATCCACGTCGGAGTCGCCCACCATCGCCGATTCCTCCGGCACAGCGCCCAGTTCGCGCAGTATGAATTGCGCCCCGCTCGGATCCGGTTTCTTCTTTTCGAAGCTGTCGCCGCCATAAATTCCCTGGAAGTATTTCGCCAATCCAAGTCCTTCCAATATTTGAAGACTTGCCGCGGTTGGTTTGTTTGTCAGCACCGCCATCGGATTGCCTTTCAACAACGCGAGCGCCTCCTCCACGCCGGGATAAGCCCGCGTAGCGCCTAGGCTATGCTCCTCGTAATGCTCCAGGAAAATGTTCAGCGCCGTAGCGCGCTCGCTCTCCGTGGACTCCACCCCAAGTACGCTGGCAACCAGTCGCGGCGCCCCGTACCCGATGTACGCCGCCACAGTTTCAATGGACATTTCTTCGCGGCGTGTCGCGCGCAGCATCGCGTTCACCGAATTAACGATGTCCAGCTTCGAATCGATCAACGTTCCGTCCAGATCGAAAAGTATCGCGCGCACTTTGCCGTTTTTATCGTTGCTCATATTCCCTAGTGTAATACGCTCACCGCATTTCTCTCCCCGGATCAGACTCCAGCTGCAGCCTTCTTCGCTGCCGCTTCTAACTACAGCCATCATTCACTCGCAACCGGAGGTGCGTGTCGCCGATTTGTGCTCGCCTCCTCAGTGCTGGATGTGATAGTTTCCTCACAATTTACTACGCAGCATGTGGTGGTTTCCTTGGAGGAGCGATGCATCGCAGAGACATCCTGAAGGGTGGAGGTCTAGCCCTATTCGGAAGTGGTTTCTTTTCTCGGCTCGATAAGGTTGATGGGTTGCAGATGCAAGGCGGCAAGGAGCCGCTCCGCGAAATCGTCAAGACTCGCACCGCTGGAGACAGCGAGAAGTTGCTGCTGGGTCCCACTCCCGGTGCAGAGGGACCGCCCGAGCTCGCCAAGTACGATCGCTTGCCGCTGGATTGGAACAAACAGACCGTCGCGCGCTTCAAGGACCAACTCGCGCAGCAAGACATCCATGCCTTCATCCTCCGCGATCAGCTCAACATTATCTATCTCACCGGTTACTGGCACACGAAAACCGAACGCCCTCAAGCCGTCTTCATGAATCAGGACGACGCGGCTCCCTGGTACCTCTACCCCGGTCTCGATCGCGACCTGGTCAGCAGCTGGTGGTTCGGCGGTGGTTGGCGCTATTTCGATTTCAAGCACGCGGAGGGTGCCTATCCTCCGGAAGGCAAGGTGCTCCAGGGGAAAACCGTCGACCTCTTTGAGATGCTTCTCCAAGGCATCAAGCAGCGCGGTGTCCAGGGAAAGAAAATCGGCATCGATGGCAAGCTCTACAAAGACGAGATCGACAAAACCAAAAAAATTCTCCGCGGCATTCAATTCGTCGACGTCAGCGACACCCTTCTTGCCATGCGCGAAGTCAAGACTCCCGAAGAATTGGCGCTCACTCGCCGAGCCTACACCTATTTCGACCGCGCCCATTCCTACGCGCGCGACTACATTCTCACCTTCGGCACCGACGTCACCGATTACGAAGTCGGCGTCGCCACCACTTTCTGGATCAACAATCAACTTTATTCCGACCTCGATCTCGCCAATGGCGCCTCTCATCATGGCGTCGGCTCGGGCGTTGACATCGGTTGCCGCGTCGGACCTCTCTGCGCTTACCCGCATCCCAATCAACCGCTTTTCAACCGTATTCAGCGCAACATGCCCTTGCAGGTGGAAGGCGATGCACACGTCGGTGGCCATGGCGGCGAAAATTATCGTGCGTTCATCATTGCGGACAATGCCGGAAATTTCGATTCCCACATGCAGAAGCTTTGGGAAGTGAGTCAGCGCAGCTGCGACATGCAAGTCGAATTGCAGAAAGAGGGCTCAACGTGCTCCAGCGTCGCCTACGAAATCCTGAAATACCAGGTGGCGCAAGGTGTGCAGGATTTCATCTACCATCGCCCCGCCCACGGTGAAGGCTCGGAAGGCCACCAGGCTCCGTATCTTTCGCTTGGCGACCCCACCGTGCTCAAACAAAACATGACTTTCTCCGAAGAACCCGGCCTTTACGATCCCAAAACACTTTGTGGCTTCAACTGGAGTGATTGCGTGGTTACCGGAACGAAATCCGGCTACCGCATGAGCCGCGTTCCCTACTCGAAGGAATGGTGCTGGATCAAACTCTAGCCCCATCTCCTCTGAACGGAGGCTAGCGAGTCCGTATGAGAACGTCTGTCTCTCGGGAGGGCATGGCTTCAGCCATACCGTAAACGGCGCTAAACCCTTTAGCCGCTGAGGGCTTCTTTTTCGAGTTGTCACACTGACCCTGTAGCTTCATTCGTACCGCAACGCCACCAGCGGATCCACTCGCGACGCGCGTCGCGCCGGAATATAGCTGGCCAAAAGCGCCACAAGTCCCAGCAACAAAGCAATTCCCACAAACGTAACTGGGTCGGTCGCTTCCACTCCAAACAGCAAGCTTCGAATCAGTCGTGTCAGCAAAAACGCCCCCGCCAGGCCAATTGCTACGCCAGAGAGCCCCAGCGTCATTCCCTGGCGAACGACAAGGCTCACAATGTTTCGCCGCGTTGCTCCCAATGCGACGCGGATTCCGATCTCTCGTGTACCCTGGTTGACGAGATACGCCATCACCCCGTAAATCCCGATCGTTGCCAGCGCCAGCGCCACACCAGCAAACACCGCCAGTAGCAACATCGAAAAGCGCCGCCGCGCCAGCGATTCATCCACGCGCTGTTGCATGGTCCGAACGTAGTACATCGGAAGATCCGCATCGAGTTTTCTTAACTCGTTCTTGACGGCGCTCAAAACTCCCGACGGATCGTTGCCACTTCGCAACGCCACGGTCATGGCCCTCGTTGGGTACTGCGTTTGTGGCAGATAGAATGCGATCCGAGGGTCGGAGTCCAGCGCGTCTTGTTTCACTCTGCCAACGACGCCGACAACCGTCTGCCACGGGTCATCCGACTTAAGTTCCACAATGTGAATGCGTTTGCCGATCGGGTCCTGCCCCGGCCAGACTTGCTCAGCCATGTATTCGTCAACCAGCACCACGCGAGGCTTGCTGGCGTCATCCTGCTGATTGAAAAAGCGGCCCCGCCGCAGCGGTATTCCCATGGCCTCAAAGTAATGACCGCCAACGATCCGTTCATCTGCGTTCAGAAATTTCTCTCCAGGCAGTGGCGTTCGTCCTTCCACGGTAATCGGTGTCCACGCGTACGCCTGACTCAGGGGCAGCGACGTGACTCCTCCAACGGCGCTGACTTCCGGCACATGCTCGAGACGATCCCATAGCTGCCGGTAGGTATTCAATATTGCTTGCTTGTCGCCATACTTCCTGCCCGTCATGGTCAGATCGAACGTCAACACATTCTGCGCGTTAAATCCGGGCGACACGTTTTGCAGCCGCGCGAAACTCCGGATCAATAGCCCCGCCCCAATCAGCAGCACCACTGAAAGCGCCAGTTCCGAGACGACCAGTAATCTCCGCACATTGTTCCCGTGGCCCCACACCGCGCTTGTGCCCGCCGCACCGCGGCTTGCATCCTTCAAGGTGGAATTCAAATCCAGTCGGGTTACCCGCAACGCTGGTGCAAGCCCAAACAGAATTCCGGAACAGACGGAGAGCAACACCGTAAACAACAGCGCGCGGCCGTCAACCCCCACATCCTGCAATCGCGGTATGCTTTTCGTCCCCAGCACGTGAATCCACCGCAAGCTGCAAAAGCACATCAGGATGCCCAGCGCGCCTCCACCAAGCCCTAGCAGAACGCTTTCGGTGAGCAACTGCCGCATGATGCGCCAGCGGCTGGCGCCGAGGGCGGTGCGGACCGCGATTTCCTGTTGACGTGCCACCGCGCGCGAAAGCAGCAAATTCGCTACATTTGCGCACGCGATCAGCAGCACTAACCCCACCGACGCGAGCAACACCAGTAGCGCAAGCCGCACGTTGCCAACGACCTGTTCCCGTAACGGCACGATGCTGAACGTCAATCCGCCATTCGGTGGATAGTTCTCGGGATAGTCGCGCCGCAGACGTGCCGTGATCGTATCCATCTCGGCCTGTGCCTGCGCCACCGAAACGCCGGGCTTCAGCTTTCCCACGATGTTGTAGTCTTCGTTGGTTCGAATTTGCGCGGCGCTCGACGCCAGAGGTAACGGCAAAAAAATTTCGGTCTGTTCCGTGCCATCCAGTAATGGCAGCACTTCACGCGGCAAAGCAAAACTCTGCGGCAGAATTCCTACGACTTCATATGGCTGTCCACTGATCGTAATTGACTTACCGATCGCCTTGGGATCGCGCCCGTAGCGTCGCGCCCACATTCCCTCCGTCAGAACAGCCGTTGCCGGCGCTCCCGGCGAATCTTCATCGGGCACGAACAACCGTCCCCGTTCCGCGCTTACCCCTAACATGGGCAGCAGATTCGACGACACGCGCGTGACTCCCGCGCGCTCCGGCTCTCCCTCGCCAGTCAGATTGTAGTTGCCTCCAATAGCGATGGCGACTTGCTCAAATCCCTGGTGCCCATTCTTGATATCCAGATATTGCGCGGGGGAAAACCAATCCTCGGTAATATTCAATCCCGGCGAACGATTCCACAGAATCACCAACCGGTTCGCATCCCGGTATGGTAGCGGACGCAGCAAGAGTGCATTGGCCACACTGAAGATGGACGTATTCGCTCCGATCCCGATCGCCAGCGACAATACTGCCGCCATCGTAAATCCAGGATTCTTGGCGAATGCGCGTACTGCGTAGCGAATATCTTGCGCCAGAGTACTCATGAAAAATTCACGCCATCCTACCACACCCGGCTTGGCGTTTTTCCATTTGGACGATCACGAAAGAAGCCTTGGTATTGCCCGCGGATTGAACCCGCTTCCCTCATTCGTAGCGCAGCGCCACCAGCGGATCCACGCGCGACGCGCGTCGCGCCGGCACCCAGCAAGCCACCAGTCCGGTGATAATCAGCAAAATCGGTACACACGTCAACGTCCACGGATCGTAAGCCGAGACTCCCCACAGCTGTGTCGCGATCACTTTCCCGAGCGCCAGGCTGACGAGCAGTCCAAGTCCGACGCCGATCCCCACCAGCGTTAATCCCACGCGGATCACCATTCCCAGCACGTCGGAGCCTTGCGCGCCCAATGCCATGCGAATCCCGATTTCCTGCGTTCGCCTCGCCGTGGTGTAGGCCAGCAGGCTGTACACGCCAATCGTCACCAGGATCAGCCCAATCGACCCGAAAATGCTCATCAGAAAGAAGCCAAACCGCGGCCCTGCATATGAGAACTGGCTGATATAACCCTCTAACGTCCCCGTGAGCGTCAGCGCCACGTTGGCGTCGGTCAGCCACACCTCGTGGCGCACTGACTCTAATAGCGTCAATGGCTCTTGTGTCGTGCGAACCAGAACTCCGCGAAATGCTGAACCTGTCACTGTGTACGGCACCCACATTTCCGCGTCAGGCGGGTCTTGCAGTCCACGATTCTTGGCGTCGGCAACCACTCCGATGATTTCGAACGTCGGATCCGTCATCTTGTCTTCAAACTCCGCCAGCTGCGCGATGCGTACCTGTCTGCCGATGGGATTCTCACCCGGCAGATACTTCTTCACGAACGTTTGGTTCACCACCGCTAGCTTCCGCTTTCCATTCACCTCTGCCTCGGTGAACGCTCTGCCTTCCAGAAACTGAATTTTCAGCACCGGGAAATATCCTTCGCTGCACAGTTGGAACATCGCATGCCACTTTTCCTGGTGCGACTTTCCGGCAATCTCGATCTCGCTGCCGATCCCGCCGTAGGGCGGAAGCGTGCTTGTCTCCGTCACTTCCACAACCCCCGGCAGCGCTTTCAACCGCTGCAACAGCGGCCGGTAAAATCCCACCAGCTGGTCCGATGTCTTGTAACGTTCCACCGGCAGCGGCAGCCTTGCCACCAGCACGTGATCCGGTTGCAGCCCCAGATGCACTTCACGAAGCGCAACGAAGCTCCGCATCAACAGCCCCGCCGCCACCAGCAGCGTCAGTGAAAGCGCCACTTCCAGCACCACCACCGCATTACGGAATCTCCCATGCCGCGAACCGCCGGTCAGTCCCTTTCCGCTGTCGCGCAATGGCTCGTTCAATTCCTTGCGCGCCACTCTCAGCGCCGGCGCCAGCCCAAACAGGATTGCGGTCAGGATCGCGATTCCCAACGTGAACATCAACACCGGCACATTCAGTCGGATAGCCGCTTCGGCTGGAATAATGTTTTGCGGCATCAGCGCCACAAGGAATTTCAGTCCGCCCCACGCCAGCAGCGCTCCCAGCAACGCTCCGCCCAGCGCCAGGATCAGACTCTCCACCAGTAGCTGGCTCACCAATCGCCACCGGCCCGCGCCCAGTGCCGACCGAATCGCAAACTCTTTCTCGCGCGTTGTGGCTCTCGCCAGCAAGAGATTCGCCACGTTTCCGCAACCGATCAGCAGCAGCAAGCCCACCGCCGCCAGCACGATATACAACGTCGTCCGGAACTGTCCGACCACCAGGTCCGTCAGCGACTGCACCTCCACCGTAAAATGTTTCGGATAGTCCTTCGGGTACACCGTCGCCAGCCGCTTTGCTACCACCGTCAAATCCGCTTCCGCGTGTTTCACCGAAACTCCCGGCTTCATGTGTCCCAGAAAAAACCAGAAACGCGGAAACGCGCCCGCGTACGCCGTGTTCACAGCCGTCCGGTTTGGCTTATCCGGTATCCACACGTCCGCGTCTCCCCATGCAAACCGCGGCGGCATGACCCCCACCAGCATTCGCGGTGTGTCATTCAATACGAACGTTTTGTTCAGGATTTTTGGGTCCGCGCCAAACTCTTTCACCCACGTCTTGTAGCGCAGCACGAACACGGGCGTCGCCGCTGGCTCATAATCCGCCGGCTGCATCACTCGACCCAGCAGCGCCGGCATGCCCAGAAACTCAAACGTTCCCGGAGTTACGTAATGGCCTTTCAGCATCTGCGTGCCTTCGCCGGAGCGGTACAGCACATCCAACTGGTCGTTGGCGATCACCCGGTCAAAGACGTGATTCTGCTCCACGTAATCCAGATATTCGGGCCCACTGAACGCGGAGCGGCCCCCCGGCTCATTTCGTTCGGTGTCGTGAATTTGTACGGAATAGAAACGTTGCGCATCCGGATAGGGAAACGGCTCCATCAGGATGTTTTCCATTACACTGAAAATGGCTGTCGACGCACCAATCCCCAGCGCCAGTGTCAGTACCGCCACAATGGCAAACCCCGGCGTCTTCCGTAAGTTCCTCAGCGCATACCGGATATCCTGCCCCAGCGTTACCATCGTGCCCTCCGCAGCGACCAGGTCTCTCCGCCGCCTTTAGCCCACCCTGGGATCCCGTCTTGGGCTTGTCCCCGCCAGTCAACGATCAGCGCGCCCTCGCACCCCGCTTTCCTTCTATACGCACTGGCCCGTAGTTTGTTCAGACGCCGCCGCTTCGATTAAGTTTCCAAATAAGCGCTGGTTTGCTGGGATTTGCGTGTGCTGGTGCGGGCTACTTGCCAATCACCTTGGCCAGGTCTTAAAACCGCACTGCTTCCAAAATTTCCCCCATCGCCAAATCCCATACGTGGCTTTGTCCGGCAGCTTGTATCCCAGTGCATGTGCCAGCATGATCGCCTGCCTTCGGTGATGCGCCTCGTGCGCGAACATGTAACTGAACATCGTTGCTCCCGCAGGCCAGCTTGGCGCCCAACTTCCTCACGTCCTTCAGCATCTCCAGGCATCGTGCCGCACCTTGCCGATGAGCTGCGCGTGTCTGCTTGATGGTGCAACGCGCGGGGTCGAGCGGCGCAGGACACTTCAGGTGGGGGGCTGAGTTTTTGTTAGCACAGGCGATTGTTGTGCAGATGGGCGAAAATTCCGGCAAGCGTGCGTCCTTCCCGCTTGTTTTTCTCTCCTGCACTGGCGCGCGCGCCAGGCTCTCGCATCAACATGCTCCAGCAAAAGCTGGTTCATGCAATCGTTGGCGCCGTAGGTTTCCCGTAGAACTGCGCAAACTTCAGATTCGGATTGCACCGCGCGGCGAGCCACAAGTGGTTCATGCCATGCGTCGAAGGCAACTCTGAATTTCGCGAGAGCGATGCCGGCCAAAACACCCCAGCGAACTCTACTTCTTGGCGGCCTGCGCTTCGATCTTCTCAATCACTAATGCTTTGGACCCGCCGCGCTCGTACACCTTCCCGCTCGCTACTACTTTGTCGCCCGCAAACGGCAGAAGCTTCGCGTTCTGCCCGCTCGATGGCGTCGTGTCCGCGATTGGCCAGTAAATCGTTCCGTCATCCGCCAGAATCACCAGCATCGAACCCGCGTTGGCGCACGCCGTCGCGCATTGCTTGCTGATGGGTTTGCTCAGACCTTTCGTGAACGCGCATGCGGAATCCAGCACGTAGCCCTTCACCGTCACCGACGGCGTGTCGGCGGCGCACACGTAAACCCCAGTCGCCAGCAGAATCAGTACCACCGCTTTTGCTGTTGCTTTCGGGAATTTCACACTTCTTCCCCCCTTGGATGTTACCGAGACGGCTACGCGCCGTTTATTCTACTTGGATTCCGGCGCGATGAGGTTTTCCTTCTCCATCTCTTTTGTCACCACTTTCACCAGTTCCTTGATCGCTTTCATTGGCGACCCGCTCTCGAACTTGTTGGTCGTTCCCGTCCACACCAGTTCTCCCTCCGGCTTCGAAGTGGAGTAAAAATTCACTTCCACTCGGGCTTCTTTGGTGCTCTCCACATATCCGGGCGAATAAATCACCGGAGCCAGTGCTCCGTAATACCCATAAAACGTCCCATAGTAAGGAAACGGAGTGTACACCTGCCCGGGGATATAAGTAGTTTTTTCATCTTTTTGCGTAATCCGCGCCACCACGATCGCGTCGAATTTCCGTTCGTCCAACAAATCCCTCAGATCGTCCTTATTGATCGGCGTGAGGTCCGGACGCGGCATGTATTCATAACTGGGCCTGGCCTGCTCTCCTGGCCGCGTGAGCGCCGCTACCAGTTCATCCTCAAATTCAGCGCGATTCGCCGCTTTCCCATTCAGCGCCAGCACCAGGATTTTCTTGAACGTCCCGCCGCTGTAGTTGGAATTCTTCCAGGTGAATTCCAGTTTCGGCCCGGCTACCACCAACATCGCCAGGCTAGCCAGGCCTACGATCAGCAGCACTAATTTCTTTTTCATGTTTTTTCCCCCGTCGTGTTCTCTCGACAACGCAGAGAGGGCAGGGAATCGCCCTGTGGACATGTGCGCATCCCTTGCGAAATTTGCCGGGGCGTCGGCATATTCCCTTGATGCTCCGAGGTAGACGTGCACCCTTCTCTGTGCTGTAAAGTCTACTCTCATTTTTCGTGCCTGTTATGCCCTTATGCCTGGCCTTGGCCGGTGCGAACCTGCAGCTTCGCCGCTTCCCACGCGGCCATTCCGCCCGCAATCTCGCTCACGCGATCGAATCCCTTTTGCTGTAGCAGACTCGCCGCGATCGAAGATCGATAGCCCCCGGCGCAGTACACCAGCAGCCCGCGGTTCTTCGGTAATTCCTCCGAGCGCTGTGAGAGTTGATTCAACGGCATGCTCAGGCTGCCATTAATAAACTTCGGCTCCCGCTCCCGTGGCCCCCGCACATCAATCAATAGCGGCGGTTCACCGGAAGCCAAACGTTCCGCAGAAAGTGCCGCGCTCAAGCGTTCCGTTTTTGCGGTCACATCCGGTCGCAACTCCAGGCTCCGCATCCCATCGTTCAGATAACCCACCACGTTGTCGAACCCAATGCGCCCCAGCCGGATCGCGGACTCCGATTCGCGCCCAGGGTTGGCGATGATCGCGATCGAGTGCTCGCGGCTCAGTACCGTGCCCGCCCACGTTGCATACTGTCCGCTCAGCCCGATGTTGATGCTTCCAGCAAGATGCGCCGAGGCGAATTCCTCGGGCTCGCGTGTATCCAGAACCTGCGCGCCACCAGCTTGCAGCTCCAGCACGCGATCCAGTTCCAGGGGCTTCAACTGTCGCCCCAGCGCTTCTTCCAGCGTGGGTCTCTCTTTGCTGTTCAGCACTGCGTCGTAAGTGAAATACGGAGGAGCCTCAGGTTGGTCCGCGGTTACCAGTTCGATGAATTCCTTTTTGCTCATCGGCTGCAGCGCGTAATTCACCCGCCGCTGCTCGCCCATCGTCGACACCGTTTCTTTACTGATCGCTTTCCCGCACAGTGACCCCGCGCCATGCGCCGGATATACCAGGCTTGCGTCCGGCAACGCCAGCAATTTTGTTTGCAGCGAATCGAAAAGCAGCCCGCCAAGATCCGCGGCAGACCAGCCCAGCGCCACACGAAGATCCGGGCGTCCCACGTCGCCGACGAACAATGTATCGCCAGTGAACACTGCGTACGGCTCGGTGCCACTTCGTGCCAGATCGTACACCACAATCGAAATCGATTCCGGCGTGTGGCCGGGAGTTTCCAACGCCTGCAATCGCACTCGCCCAAACTCCACCACGCTGCCATCGCCTAGCGCCGTGAATTTGTATTCCGCCTGCGCCTTGGCTCCCAGATAGATCGTCGCTCCGGCGCGATCGCGCAGTTCCAGATGCCCGGCGATAAAATCGGCGTGCAGGTGCGTCAAAATCACGTGTGCGATTCGCAGCTTATGTTCGCTCGCAAGCTCCACATACCGGTCAACGTCGCGCTGCGGATCCACCACCGCCGCAATCCCCGTCTCCTCGTCTCCAATCAGGTACGAGGCATGCGCCAGACAATTCAGATAGAACTGCTTCAAGATCACGAACGTCTCCCACGGCTTCTCGGCGGGCTCCGTAGTTTCTGCGGAAACTGCTGTAACTCGGGAGGGCACGACTCCAGGGCCTGCCGCTTCCGAACTTTGTCACTCCGAACGGAGCCTGCGGAGCGCAGGAATCTCTCCTTTCTTGGGTTTTCGCCAAAGAGAGTTTCCTCACCTCACTCGGAATGACCGTATCAAGGCACTCTTTCCGCAGTCCCTTCAGGCCTAGCGTATGTGCTTATGCTTCAACTCGACACAGACTCCCCAGGTGAAGTGCGCAGCCCGCCCGCTCCACGGCGCGCTCAGCCTAACACAATGCCCAAACCGGTCCAAGCGACTACGGCCCCTCCTTCTTGCAAATTTCAGAAACGCGCCCGCTTCGCGTAAACTAGTGGGCTGTTTGTCCCGCAAAAAACTTTCTTGGAGATCTCATGGCTTTGCTTCGTCCGTTTCGCGCCTTTCGCTATAATCCCGAACTCGCCCCATTTGAGCGCGTCCTTACGCAGCCGTACGACAAGATCTCGCCTGCCCAGCAGGAAAAGTACTACTCCGCCCATCCCCACAACCTCATCGCCGTGGAAAAAGGCCGCACCTTGCCGAGTGACTCCCCTCAGGACAGCGTCTACACGCGTGCCGCAGCCGCGCTGAAGGATTGGATCGGCAAGTCCGTCGTGAAACAGGACCCCGACCCGGCCTTCTATGCCTATTCCCAGGAGTTCCAAGTCCCGGGAACTTCCGAGCGTCGCACCCGCCGCGGATTCATTGGCGCCGGCAAGCTCGAGGATTATTCCGCCGGCGTGATTTTCCGCCACGAGCACACCCTCAGCGGTCCCAAAGCCGATCGCTTGGAGCTTCTTCGCCACACTCACACGCACACCGGCCAACTTTTCTTCCTCTATTCCGATTCTCAGCTTACGGTCGATTCCATTCTGAATGAGGTGCAGTCCTCGCAATCGCCCGTCGCGCAACTCACCGACGAATACGGCGTCATTCATCGCTTGTGGATCATCTCGGATCCCGGCCGCATTGCTTCCATCCAGAAAGCCATGGCACACCAGAAGCTGGTGATCGCCGATGGCCACCACCGCTACGAAACTTCCCTGAACTATCGCAACGAAGCCCGAGCGCGTGTCGGAAAGCCCAATCCCGACGCGCCCTACGAATACGCTATGATGACCTTCATCAATACTCGCAGCGAAGGCCTCACTATTCTGCCTACGCACCGCGTGGTCGCCAACCTTCGCGATTTTTCCTGGAGCAACGTGCGCCGCTATCTGGAACCCTGGTTCGCCACCGAGGTTTTCCCGTTCCCGGACGAGTCTCAGCGTCAGCAAGCCCAGGCAAAGTTCCTCGAGCGACTCACCGCTGCGAAAGAGCAACGCGCCATCGGCATCTATCCAAAATCGGAACCTGCTTCGCGCGCGTTCTATGTGCTTACTCTTCGTCCGCAAGCGGAAATCGCCCAGATTCTTCCTGGCCTCTCCGCCCTGCAGCGGCAACTTGACGTTGTCCTCCTTCACCAGGGAATTCTGGAGCCCGTTCTCGGCATTACTCCCCACGCCGTCACCGCTGAGGCGAATCTCACTTACGAGCGTGAAGCATCTGCTGCGATCGATGCCGTGGATCGCGGTGCCGCGCAAATTGTGTTTCTGCTGAACCCTGTGGATGTGGAACTGGTCATGAAGGTAGCCACGGCCGGCGAAGTCATGCCGCAAAAATCCACGGACTTCTATCCCAAGCTATTAAGTGGCATCACCATGTACCGCGTAGACCAGTAGCGCGCGGGAATTTCGTTCCAACGAAGATTTCCTCCAGTGCCCCGCGCAGCAATGCGTTGTCATCCTAGGCGACGCGCCGTTTTGCGTCCCGAAGGATCTCATCCCAAACATTGGGTGGGCTGCTCTTGTCTTTTGTAGTGGCCGGTCTTTAGGCCGGTTCTTCCTGCCCGTGTAGGGCCTAGGTGTCATCCGAACGGAGTGAGGAATCTCTGTTGGGTTGACGACCCGAATCACCAACGACTCAATACGCAATACAAACACAAGGGCAGGCAACTCTGGCCCTCCCTGAGAAAAGCCAAATCTCGCAGAATTGACTACGGCTTCGAGAAACTGGCGACGGCTTCGGCTTCCGTGTTGTACACGTCGAAGATCGTCATCAGTTTGGTGATCTGCAGCACTTCCTGGAACTTTGTCCCCAAATGGCATAGCCGCAGGGATGCTCCCTGCGCCTTGGCGCTGTGATGCGCCGCCACCAGCGTGCCCAGTCCCGCGCTGTCGATGAACGTCACTCCGTCCATGTTCAGCACAATCTTCTTCTTTCCTTCCGCCACCATGCTCTTGATCTTTTCCCTGAGCGCGTTGCTCTCTTCGCCCAGCACGATTCGCCCGTCCAGCGCGACCACGGTTACGCCGTCCACTTCTCTTGATGTCATCTTCAATGCCACGGTACTTTCCTCCTAATAGGAACGCAGATCCGGCAGCAACCGGGCCGGAACCGCAAAGCATATCCGCTTTGCTGCACTTTCGCAAAGCAGTCTTTTCTTTTCTCGAACTTCTACCCTGCGATCAGTAATAGTCTGCGCACGACATGTAGTACCCGCAAACATTGCAAATCAGCTTGCAACGCCGGGATTCCAGACACTGCGAGCAAACCGGGCAGAAACGGGAGGCATCTCCTCGCCCTCGCGCGGATGTGTCTTGCGCCTGAGCGTCCGTCCCGGCAGTTCCCGCATTCGTCGCACCACACTCTGCCGGAGTCGATTCCTGTTTCCAGATAGCTTTCACAGCCTTCCGGTTATAGCACATCCACCATCCAACGCGAAAGGACAGCCGCCCCGGAACCCATCCGGACTTGAACGCCCAGCAGCGAACCGATTCGGCAGGGAAGCAATCCAGGTGGCGAGTAAGTGACGCAATCGGACCAGCCGATCCGTTGCTTGCCATCGGGAGCATTCCTCCCATAAGCTCAACAAGAAACGTTGCAGCCGCATTCTGCGTCTAATACTATGTAGATACACAAGGAGCCCTGAATCAGGGAGCCTATGCTGCAACGCCTCGGCCAGATCGTCTCAGTCGTCCTACTTTCTTCCGCACTTGTATCGTCTTATGCAAACGCTCAGCGCGGCGCGGGAGCGCCTACTTCTGTCGCGGTTGCTCCTCGTGTCATGGCCGCGCCGATCGCCGCTGCTCCCGTGCATGCAGGCGCCGTTCACTTTGCTGCGGGGACGCATGCTCCCGGCCATCTTGGTCCTTCTGCCATTGCTCATCCCTCGGTGCCGCATCGTCCTGTTCCTGTGAAGCCGGTCTCACCTCGCCCTCCCGCGCGGATTTACCCCGCCCCCTCCCAGCCTGGGTTTACCAACATGCCTTTCCCGAACAATGGGTTCAACAACGGGTTCAACAACGGGTTCAACGATGGCTTCAATAATGGCAACTTCCCGGTTCCCGGTCTTGGATTCGACTACGCGCACTTCGCCGCCGTTCACCCTGGTGCCTTTCGTCATCACTTCCACGGTGGAGGCGTCGTGCCCTTCATCGGCGGCGGCCTCTATGTGCCCTTTGAGTATTACAGCGAACCCTATCCCGCGCCCGAACAGCCTGCCGCGGAGCCCAACGTCGAGCCAGAGCAAGCTCAAACCGCGCCGCAACAGGACTATTCCGCGCCGTCCGCCTATGCTCCCCGCCGCGAGCGCGCCAGCGCTCCCCTTGCGCCCTCACCGGAATACATTTTCGTCCGCCGCGACGGCACCGTTTTCTTCGCCGTGGCCTATTCCTGGAGCAATGGCAGCCTGCAGTACATCACGCAAGAAGGTCTTCGCCGAGTCATTCCACTCACTACCCTCGACCTCGACGCCACTTCGCAGTTCAACGAGCAGCGCGGCCTTTCTTTCCGCAGTCCCGCCTGACCCGGTTCTTCTCTAAGCTCCTAGCCGCGCCTGTGGCGGAATCTTGCTTCCAACCTCATGGCGGGTGTGATAATTTCCGCAGCGGTTGGATCCTTCTTTGCCGATCACGTACTTGCCACTCAACTTGCCCGCCCGGATCATTGCACTTGATTCCTCCGCGCCATCCCTTTCTTGCGCGCTGACCAGTGCAGGTTCCCAATGAGCACAAATCCATCCTCCCGTAACCATCCTCCCGTTCTGTTCCAATCCATACGCCCCGTCACTCGCGAGGGCGCTATCAAAGACGCACTCGCGGGTATCCAGCTCGCCGCGATGAATATTCCCCAGGCGCTTGGCTACACCAAGATTGCCGGCACCCCAGCTGTCACCGGTTTTTACACCCTCTTGCTGCCGCTTCTCGCCTTCGCTGTTTTTGGTTGTTCCCGCTACCTGGTTGTCGCTGCGGATTCGGCCACCGCCGCCATTCTCGCCAGCGGTGTCGCTCCTATGGCCGCGATTGGCAGCGCGCGGTATGTTTCGCTCGCTGCCACTGTGGCTCTTATCACTGCGGCATTCTTGCTGATCGCTCGACTGCTGAAGCTCGGCTTTCTTGCCGATTTCCTCTCGCGCACCGTTCTTGTCGGATTTCTCACTGGCGTCGGCTTTCAGGTTGGCATCGCCGTGCTTGGTGGAATGCTCGGCATCGAAACTCACTCGCGGCGTTCTGTCCTGCAACTAGCTGAAGTGTTTCGCAGCGTTTCCCTGGCGCATCCTTCCACCGTGCTTCTCTCCGCCGCGGTTCTCGTGGTTATCTTTGGTCTTCACTGGTTAGCTCCGCGTATCCCTGGGCCGCTGATCGCCGTTGTGGCTGCCGTCGCGGCCAGCTCTGCGTTTGACTTCGCCAAACGCGGCATCGAAACCATCGGACCTGTCGCCGGAGGCCTTCCGCATTTGGGCCTGCCCGATGTCAGCTGGCCAGATATTGAGTCGCTTCTTCCCGTCGCTGGCTCGTGCCTGGTGATGATCGTGGCTCAGAGCGCCGCCACCGCACGCATCTATGCCACCCGCCACCATCAACGCCTCGACGAAAACTCCGACCTGCTCGGTCTGTCCGCCGCCAATCTTGCCGCCGGAATCAGTGGCACCTTTGTCGTCAACGGCAGTCCCACGCAAACTGCTATGGTTGAGAGTTCCGGCGGACGCAGCCAATTGGCGCAGGTCTCTACCGCCGTAGTGGTCGCTTTCGTTCTTCTTTTTCTTACCCGCCCGCTGCAGTATCTTCCCCACTGCGTATTGGCCGCCATCGTGTTCGTCACCGCGGTGCGACTTATCGATTTCCGCGGCCTTGCCGATATCCGCCGCGAGAGTCCCGGGGAATATTATCTTGCTGTGATGACCGCCGCCGTGGTGGTCCTCGTCGGCGTGGAGCAGGGAATCGTCTCCGCGATGATCGTTTCGCTCCTCCGCGTGGTCGGCCACAGCTATCGTCCGCACACCGGAGTGCTCGTCCGCGACGAAAACAAAATCTGGAAGACCATTCCTTCCTTGCCCGGCGCCCGAACCGAACCTGGCTTGATCATCTATCGCTTTGACGCCGCGCTCTTCTATGCCAACGCCGGTCTTTTCGCGGAGGAAGTGCTTCGTCTGGCCACTCCCATGGGGTCGCCCTTGCATTGGATCGTCATCGACGCGGAGGCCATCGTCCATGTGGACTACACCGCCGCTCGTGTGCTGCGCGAGGTTTATCAGGATCTCGAGCAACAGGGAATCGAACTGCTTTTTTCCCGCGCTCACCCGGAGCTGCAAGCTGATCTGGAACGTCACCACATTACGGAAACATTCGGCCGTGAGCGCATTTTCCTGCGACTCCACGATGCTCTGCGCACCTTCAACGCGCGCTACGGCACCTCCCCGCCGAACAATCATTAATTCGCAGCGCTGCCCTCACGTCCTCCATTTCCCGTCTTCCTCCACGCTCTCTCGCACCCGGAACTCCGTGATTTTCCGGATCAGCGCCAGCGGCAGCGGCTTCTCCAGCGGAAATTGGATCGATCCACTGGCCGTCGCGAATTTCGAAAGATCCTTAGCGAACGCTTTTACCGCCGACGGCGTGGGATAGAAGCCGATGTGCCCTTTGTGCGCCGCGAACACCACTAGGATCCGCTTGTAGGAAAACGCCGGCATCCCCCACTTCAGCCCTTCCTTCGCTCCGGGTGCCGCTTTGCGAATGCACGCTCGCATCTCCAGCAGTTTCTTCTGTGTCGCTTTCGGGGCCACATCAATGTACTCGTCGATATCTTTGGGTCGCGCTTTTCCGGCATTCATTTTCATATTTCTCGGCTCTCCTGCGGACAGAAGATACCAGAAATCGCGCTCATTCCGTCACCCACACATAAAGCTCAACTCTCCATCTTCATAGTGCCCGGCGATCTTCCAGCAGCACAGCGTTGGGAGGTTTATCGCGCGCACTATGAATGGATGCTCGGCATCATTGGTCCAGCCTGCTGGCAACATCACAGTTTGAGCGGGGCGCTTGCCGGGGAATCCACTCGTTGCCCGGTGAGCTCCAGTCTTGGCTGCGGATCGCGACGCCAGCTATAGCCCTCGCTGAACCAGAATATCTTCGGTCGGAAGGGCCGTCGGCCCACTTTGGCAAACCCTGCCAGGTCCCGTCCTTGCGCAATTGCGTCCACAGTTTGTTCGCACCAAACCAAGAAAGTAGTCGGCGTGTGTCTTTTGTACGGCACGGCGAAGGCGGTACAAACGGATCCGCCGGAGCTTTCGTAATTGCCCAGCATTCCGGCGCAACGTGTCCCCGATGTGCTCCACCAATCACGTCGAGCGCAAGGCCCATCGTCAACGCGACGACGGCGATCAGCGTCACGGGTCGTACCACGGGCATCGCGGACCTCCTCCAACCGGGAATTCCTTTTCGTGAGCGCGTCTAAGCCGCGCCAACCGTTAACATTCGACCCGCAGCTAATCGGCCTGACCGCGCTAACCCGCCAATTTGGAAGTCGGAAGTCCTTAGCTCGAAACAACCGATGCGCATCTGCTCGTGCATACTGAAATCGAAAGCGCCGTTTCGCCGGCCGCCCCGCACTTACCATAGAAGGGAACCGCATCATGGTCGGACTCATACTTAAACGTTTTGAAAAACCCGACGAAGTTCGCGTCTTTGACAAAGGCAGGTTCGAGATTGTCCAAATCGGCGGAATGACCATCGGCCGCGCCAGTTACGAACCAGGATGGAAATGGTCGCAGCACGTGGGTCCCATCGCTGGAAAGCCCCTATGCGATGTCGAACATGTGGGAGTGGTCGTCTCCGGCCGCGCCATGGCAGCCTTCGCCGATGGAACGCAAACCGAGTTGACTCCCGGAGACTTGTTTCATATTCCCCCAACCCCTCACGACAGTTGGGTGATCGGCGATGAGCCCTACGTATCGCTGCATTTCCTCGGCGCCGACCGCTACACCAAGTAGCCGCGCAGCGCGCACACTCACAACCAAATGTGCCGAAGGCCCGGACAGCCGCCGCGCCGCCACGATAGTGCCTTTGTCTTTCCCGGTTTTCACTGTAAAATTAGAGCCGGGTTCTCAGGTGGGCTATCTTGAATTTCTCGATGACCATCCGGCATTCGGATAATGTATCTGTTCTCGAAGTCAGTGGGCGCCTTACTTCCTTTGAGTCCACAGCTTTTCGCGACGCCATCCACGGCATGTTGAATCAAGGCCACAAAAACATCGTGTTGAATTTAACCGCCCTCGATTACCTCGACAGTTCCGGCGTCGGCGAATTGGTGCGCAACTACATGGCGGTGGTAAAAAAAGGCGGCGCGATGAGGGTCGTGGGACTCGCGCCAAAAATCGAGGAGATTCTGAAGGTCACTCATCTTCACCAGGTTTTTCCGGATTTCACTGATGAAGCTTCCGCACGCGCCAGCCTTTCTCCAGGTAACGATAAGTAACTTCTCCGTCTAGAGCGCGCTCTCTCGCGAAATACACTGCCCTAAAAGGAGAGAAGCAGCTAGGGTTTGGACCCTAGCTGCCTCCCGGGGTGTGTCCTCGAAGTGGTATTGATTATATAGATGCACGGCAGCGCAAAAGGTTTCCCGTTCCACCAAAATATTCCGTGTTTTATGCAGAAAACGTCGATTTTCCGTAAGTTTTAATAAAACAAATACTTACGCCACCGCTCATCGCGATGTCCAATCAAGCGCATCAACTGCCGCGAGGTGTGCAGGGTAAAAGGCCTCGGCTTGCGCGCCAATCGCAGTCCGGCTTCTTCCGGAGTGCGGTCGCCCTTATTGTTGTTGCAGCGATAGCAGCACGCCACCAGATTTTCCCACGACGATCGGCCTCCACGCGAGCGCGGCATCACGTGGTCCAGCGTCAATTCTGAACTGGGGAACACTTTCCCGCAAAACTGGCAAGTATTTCGGTCGCGCAGCAAAATGTTCTTTCGCGACAACGCGCGGCTCTGCTGCGGAATGTGGCGATACGCCAGCAAACGAATTACGGACGGCACCTTGTGCGAATGCGCCACGGAATGCACTTCGGAACTCTGCATCTCTTCCGCCTGCGCCACACCCTTCAGCAAAAGGACCATGGCTCGGCGCACTGCAGTTACATTAATAGGTTCGTAGGTGGCGTTCAGGACCAACACAGGCTCTTGCATCAAGGAAGCACGCCGCGGAATTACAACAGGCAGGTGACGGCCACCGACGCTCCCCGAAGCAGTGGGCACAAGCGCCCCACCTGCCTCGGGGGAAACTCGCCCCCGGTAGTCGACCGCCTCTGGCCTTCTGGCGCTCATCGCGCCCCCTTCCGGTAACTCTATCGGCCGGCGGGGCTTGCGGGTCGGACGGCTCGAGCTACGGTAACGGCAATCACCGAGCTTGCGCCCGCATCAGCTAACGCGCGTGAACACGCGTTTAGCGTCGCACCCGTCATCAGTACATCTAGCAACAAGATGCGGGAATTGTCAACTCGCCCGCCTTCCTTCAGCGCTAAAGCGCCACGTACCGACTCCCAACGCTCCTCGTAATCCAGCGCATGCTTCTCTGGACGAGGGGCGCGTGCCGCATTAGCAGCTCCGGCCGCTAAGGGATACACCCACTGGCCTCGCCGATGGCCGCGCGAACAGTTCCACCTGGTCTCCCACAAACGTTTTTCATCCGTGCGGATCACTTCCAGCAGGCGCTCGGCAAACCAGCGGCCCAGCAGAACGATGCCAGACAACTGTCGCGGATGGGCAGCCGGTCGGCCGTCGTCGGTAGCGATTCGCAAATGCGGCAATCGCTCGGAAAAATAACGCTGGCCAACGCCCCGATAGCCTGCCCAATAGCCGCATCCACTGAGGCTTCCGCCGCTCTCGCATTGGCATAAACAGGCAAGCCTTACCTCACCCGCTGTGATACTACATCTATTAAGTATTCAATCGGTAACAGAATTCAGGTAGGTTCCTACAATTGCCCCTGTTCCATCTTTTCCTGGCAGGAGATGCAATGCTTGGCCCAAGGCACCGCTTCCAGCCGCTTCTGCTGCATTTCTTCCTGGCAACTGGCGCATTGACCGAATGCGTTATTGCGAATGCGCTTCAACGCTTCGTCGATTTGATTCAGCATATTGCGGTCTGAGCTGGTCTGCCCAAACAAAAATTCCTTGGTGTAGGAATTCGCCGCCTTGTCTGCCAGGTCGACGGTCGGATCGTCGTCCGCCTGCCGCCCTTCCTCTTCCGTACGCGTAATGGTCTTCACCAGCTCATCTCGCCGCGTCAGTAATTTCTTCTTGTAGTAATCCAAACGCTTCTTATCCATGTTCGCCTCACCCAGATGGCCCCAAAGGTCCACCTAAAAACTATATAGTTTAGGCCACACTTCGCGGTGTGTCAAGGCGAGCGCGTCTTGATCAGAAACTCACTGCCAACACATTTCATCGGATTTAAGAAAGTTTTTGCGGATCAATTGAATACATCTCAAGAAACCCCGCACCCTGCGCGGAAAACTCCCTGCGTCCCGAATATGCGTTCGTTCCGGTCCGCTAATTCGTGAAGTTTCCGTGAGTCGCTCGGCTGTCGATTTCCCGACCGCACCCTATGGGATAGGTCGCCGCCCCTGGATAACGCGGATCAGGATCACAATGATCGCCAGCACCAGCAGAATGTGAATGAAACCGCCCAACGTGTACGAGGTCACCAGGCCCAACAGCCATAGAATCAGAAGCACGATTCCGACGGTCATCAGCAAGTCCATGTTCTCTCCTTGAAAGCCCCCAGGGATCTGCTTCAACGAAGCCCAGCGAGGTTAACTGCCATGCGCCGAAACGGCTATCGAGCAAATGCTGTAGCGCGTCTGCCGTCTCTGTGTAGATTGCCGCTCGACCAAACGCACATCTCAGGCGCTGAATCGCGCCCCCGGTTATTCCCCGGCGCTCGTGGAGACCGCCGGACTTCCCTGTAACGCTTTGATTTCCTGCTGGATTCTCGCCTCGGACTTATCGTGCTTTTTCCCAGTGTTGGAATTGTCGTTCGCGGCGTAGAACACCAGCAGCTGCGTCTTCAGTTCTTGGTCCACTCCCGCCATGCGTTGCTTGGAGAGACGATCGAGGAGTTCCGCGCACGTTTTGTCCCCAAGTTTGTATTTGCCGCGCGGCGTGGCCTCGCCAACATCGAAGTTGTCATTCACAAGCTGCAGCCGCCCTTGGCCCAGGTCACTCAGCAAAGCACGGTAACGGTCCACGGTGGTGTTAAAGCTGTTCTCAAACAGTTTTTGCGTCTCGGGCGTCGGCGTTCGAAACGTCAGGATCCTCAGCGGCCCGATCTTCGGCAGAATGCGAATCAAAAATCCCAGAAACTTGTCGCTCGTGGTTGGCCGTTGGTAGTCCTTCCCCCATTCCTTTTCGTAGCTCGCCCGCGACAGATTGTAGAGAAACTTGTTGCGCGTAATTCCCGGCACATCCTTTTGAATATCGTCCTGCTTCAGGTTCCATGCCACGCGCGTGGCCTTGGGTATCAGCCCGTTTACGCTGTGACGGTAGGAATTGGCGGCCTTCTCTTCATTCGAAACAATGGACCTCAACTCGAGTCCGTACGTCTCCCGAAAAGCCCGCTCCAGCACCGGCAATGACACCTCGAAACCGACGAACGCGTGGTAACTGTCGGGGGCGTAGTGCCCTTTGGCCACTTGCAACACGTCAAACGCAAACTCGGTTTTGATGTGCGCGATGGGATTCTCTTCATACGTCACCACGGGCCCGTACTTCCTCCGCAATTCCGGATACAAAAGCGGAACCGCAACGTTGGTGGCCAGTCGGTGCCCATAATTGTCGGCGGCGTAATGCGCCAGAGAGCCGATCGCAAACGCATACTCATTCAAGTCCTGCGAATTGCGAATCAGCGAAAGCACGAAGTCCCCGCTGCGAAAATAGTGCGTCAGGTCGCTGACAAACTTTTTCCCGTACGGGTAGTAGCCGATGTCCTGGATGATGGCGCCGCCATAAACATACGCATGCGCTTTTAATAACTCGTCGGGCGTCGCGTTCGGAAACCGTTTCAGCAGCAACGGACGAATGTTCGTGTCCCACAACACGTCGATGATCGCCTCGTGCGTTAACACGGAATACGCCCGGCAAGGCGGCGCTGAAACAATCAGCACGGCAACACCGATCGCTAAGATCCGGCGCAGAAGGTTTTTCATTTGTGGTGTCTGGTCCTCCACGGACACGTGGCGAAAACTCCAGGAGGTGGAGTTGAAATCCGGGGCGGCGCGCTCAGCCTGCCCCGAATTTCGCTTATCGCTTTTACGACACTAACGCCAACGGTCAACTGCTTTCTCAGGCGCCGCGCGTCTTGTGAGCTTCGCGGTCGGCATCACTCAACCGGCGCGTAAACTCATCGATCTGGCTCTCCGCCTGGTCCTTCGCCATGCCGTAGCGTTCCTGCAACTTCCCAACTAACTGCTCGCGCTTCCCGTTAATCATGGTGAAGTCGTCGTCGGTCAGCTTCCCCCACTTCTCCTTCATCTTCCCGGCATATTGCTTCCACTTTCCTTCTACTTGGTCCCAGTTCATGAATGCCTCCTTCTGATTCGATCATCCTGCTCGCCAGCAGCCTGCGGGCGGAAAAGCAAACAGACATGCTCATCAGAACGCAGCGAAAACCGGAAACACATACAGCATTTCCTCTGGAATCCTGTGAAATCTACTTGACCTCTCCGCGCCATGCAGGCCGCTGCAGACAAATACTGCCTCCGCTACAGCAACTAGCGGATGGTGAGCATCGCCGGTTTCAAGCAAACTCGCTGGCGTCATGGCACTCCGATCGCAGCCATGAGGTCGGTCTTAATCTCTGATTGCATTCTGAATTGATCGGCCAAGGAGGAGCTACCTATGTTACGTATGGCTTTAGCGTTTTTCGTGATCGCGCTGATTGCCGCGGTGCTGGGATTCTCCGGTATCGCCGTTGCCACGGCGGGAATCGCCAAGATCCTCTTCTACATTTTTCTCGTGCTCTTTTTGCTCAGTCTCGTCAGCCATCTCATTCGGCGCACTTGACGCAAGGCACGCTCGTTTAAAGCATTCGTGAATGTCTGTCGTGAGCTATGTCGCCCGTCTGGCGCTAGGAGACTGAACGTATGAGTGGAAGAACCATCATCGGCGTTGCCCTTTTGATTCTAGGAATCATTGCGCTGGCGTACCAGGGCTTTACCTACACCGTGCCGAAGAAGGCTGTTGATCTGGGACCCATCCAGGTCACCCGGCAGGAACGCCACACCGTTCCGCTTCCTCCCATTTTGGGAGCTCTTGCTTTGATTGGCGGCATTGCTGTTCTGGTGCTGGACCGGTCGTCTAAGTGAGAAATGAAAACACAAGAGAGAGAGGGTCAAAATGAATCGGTGGAAAACTGCGTTAGTTGGCGTGTTAGTCTTGGCGCCTTTTTCGTTTGCCGGCCCTAAAGCAGATGACGTCAAGGAAGCGGATCGCCTGCAGAATGCCGGCACCGTCATGAAGGAAATCCTCAATGTCCCGGACGATATTCCTCAAGATCTGCTGGACAAAGCTCGTTGTGTCGTAGTGCTTCCTTCGGTTCTCAAGGCGGCCTTCATCGCCGGCGGTAGTTATGGCCGCGGCGTCATGGTTTGTCGCACCGGCAAGGACTTCACTGGTCCCTGGGGCGCGCCGGCCATGTACGCGCTCGAAGGTGGCAGTTTCGGGTTGCAAATCGGCGGAGAAGCAACCGATTTCGTCATCCTGGTGATGAACAACCGCGGTGTCGATAGTTTGCTGCACAGCAAAGTGAAACTCGGCGCCGACGCCTCCGTGGCCGCCGGTCCCAAGGGGCGCACGGCTTCAGCCGACACGGACGCCTACATGCGCTCGGAAATGCTGAGCTACTCGCGCTCTCGTGGCGTCTTTGCCGGCGTTTCGTTGGAAGGAAGCACTCTCCGTCCCGACGAAGATGCCAATCACCGTTTATATGGCAACGATGCATCGGCCGCAAAGATCATCACCGAACCCAAGAGCGATACGCCTCCAGCAGGCAAGGCCCTGGTATCGCGCCTGCAACAAGCCAGCCCGCACCTGAAGCCGTAATCAACCAATCCAAATTCTCTTCATCAGGCGGGGCGCATCAAGCCCCGCCTTTTAACCACGGTTTGTTCGAGAGAATTGTGTTGCCGTGAATTGCGGTAGCGCCTGTAGCTCACCCCTTCAGGGGTGAGGTTTGTACGGTTTGTGCGCGGCCTCGATGCCGGAATCCAACCGCTGTCATCCTGATGGACGCGCCGTTTGCGTTCAGAAGGACCTCTCCTCAACAAAAACCGTGCGAACTCTGCAGTTTTAAGCGGCACAGCCGCGCCCACTCACTCCGAAATATACGGTGCCGTGATGGTCGGTAAATCAATTTCCTTGTCGCCACCCACGGTCATGCGCGCCGCTTCTGGCGATTCCCCCAGCATGTTTGAAAGATGAATCAGCGATGGATGGCAATCCGCGATCAACTTCATTACCCCGGTCAACGGAATCGATAGCAGCACGCCCATCGGTCCCCACAGCCATCCCCAAAACAGGATACCCGCCGTCGCCGCCACCGGTCCGATGTTCATTCGCGACCCAATCAGCCGCGGGAAAATATAGTTCGAGGAAACAATGTGAATGCCAATCACCGCAAACCCGATGATCAACAGTGTGCTCACTGGCGCCGCTTGAATCAATGCCGCTGCCACCGGAACGAGCGTGGCCAGCACCGCACCAAGGAACGGAATCAGATTCAGTGAACCGCTCACCACGCCCAGAGTCACCGCGCCCTGAATCTTCAGCGCCCACAACAGCACCACCGTCACACTCGCCATGAACAGGCCCGCGGCCAGATTCCCTAGCATGAAACGCCGCACCATCAGCGCCAGGCTGTTCGAAAATTCCAGCGGATCATTCTTCGGTCCCAGCAGCTGCGCCATTGTCTGGTACCACTTATCCTTGTGTACCAGCATGAAGAACATCAGGAATGGCACCACGCCCAGAATCAGAATGGCGCTGGAAACCGATCCGAATCCTCGCACCAGGTACGACGGCCACGTTGGCGGCTGCCTCAGCCTTACTTCCGTAACCTTCTTCCCCGGTTCCGGATTCAGCCGCTTGGCGCTCTCTTCCATCTGTTGGATTTTGTGATTCAGCGGCTCAACGATTTCTCTCACGCGGTCCGCGTAGGAAGGAAATGCCTCAACAAATGTCGAAACGCGATTGTAAGAACCGTATGCGGCCAGCCCCAGCCCCGCCATTCCCGCCAGAATCAACAGCGTAGACGAAACGGACCTCGGCACGCGCCAGCGCTCTAGAAAACTTACCAGCGGATCGATCAGGATTGACAGGAAGGTAGCCAGAAGCATCGTGATACAGAAAGAACTGGCCAGAAAACAAAACGCGATCGCCAGCGCCAGCACAATTACCCACAGCAACTTGGCGATGCGATCAAACACCTGGGGCCGTGCCGTCAGCAGAGAAACAGTTTTCATGTGTGATTGACCTGGTTAGGTAATCCTCCCCGCCCCACGCGTCGACGAGGAGGATTCCCGCTAAATCACTGGCGATTCCGTTGCAGAACTTACTCGGACTTAGTAGCTCGTACCCGCCCTCTTCGATGCCACGTCCGTCGCCTTTACGTCCGCCGACGATTCGCCCGTCGATGAGATATCTTCCGCGCCCGTGCGCTTCATGATGTCCTTGGCTTCACTGACCTCTTCCGACGTCTCGCTATGAACCGACAGCAGGATGCCGCCCTTCTGCAATCGCCCTTCGTATCTCTTGGCTTCGTATTCGGGTATGCCTAACCCAATCAGAGCTCCGGTGACACCGCCGACGGCCCCGCCAACGCCAACTCCTGCCAGCGCTGCCATGATCGGTCCGGCCGCGATGAAAGGACCTAGGCCTGGAATTGCCAGCGCGCCAATGCCTGCCAGCCAGCCGAGCGCCCCGCCGATCACTGCGCCGGTACCCGCTCCCGCCGTTGCTCCCTCGGGTGCCTTGGTTTCTTTTTGTGTCGCCAATTCTCTCGGACCGAGATTTTCCGGCAGCAGCACGGAAATATCCGCGGCCGCCCATCCTGCCTCGCGGAACGCGTCGATGGCGTTTTCCAGCGCGCTTCGGCTCGAATAAATGCCCAATACCGATGTGTTTTTTGCCATAGTTCTTTCTCCCTCAATGCTATAATTGTTCTGCAAGTTGCATTTTTTTTCTGAAGTACCGTGCACCGAGATACTTTTGGCAACCCTTGCAGCGCGTCGTAGAGCATGGACCACGCCGCAACCCGCACCAATACCCACATCGCTGCAGGCGTACAGAAACTCCACCTGAGACTTCTCTTGGCGTTCCTGGAAATATCCAAATGGACTGCGAAGCGCGTACCGATTGCAAATCCTCACACTACAGCTCCCGCCGTATAGCCCACGCTCAATTGCGTACTTATGATTCTTCCCGCGGCAAAATTCAGGAGGCGTTTCAATGACAAGCAGAATATTTCGCAGGACCGTTGCTATTGGCGTCGGCGTGGCTGCGCTCAGCTTCGGCGGGACTTCCATGCTCACGCAGGCTCGCTCTTTACAGCAGCCGGACAACACCGGCGCGAACAAACAGCAAGCAACCACCGCGGATCAGCAGAAGGAAACCGCCGAGGACCGCGAACTGGCTCAGAAGATCCGCAAGTCCATCGTCGGTGACAAGTCGCTTTCCACCTACGGTCACAACGTCAAGGTGATCGTTCGTAATGGCGTCGTCACCCTGAAGGGGCCGGTGCAATCTGAAGATGAAAAGAACAACATTGGCGCCAAAGCAGCAGACGTCGCCGGCGCCGACAAGGTTCAAAACGAGCTGACCGTGAAGTCGTAATCGAAAGCCGCGGGAAGCTGTGGGTCATTATTTAGCTACCGTTGAATAGGCTCCACGGCTTTTCCTGTGGCGCTCGCGCTACCACCTGGGGCATTTCCGAGGCCTCTCTTCCCGCTAAATACAGTGAACGTGGTATTCAAGCGCCTGCTGCAAAGGGGTTAATTTTACCCTGCCAAACTTCCCAGAGACCGTGTTCTCAAATTGGAGTTAAGATGCCAGGGCGAGCCATCGTGCCAAATGAAACTGCACCACATCCTGTTCTTGGATCGGGGATAAACAACTTGAAAATCTTGGTGGTCGACGACCACGACATCATCCGCCGCGGCTTGAAAGACCTCCTTACCGCTAAGCCTGGTTGGGAAGTCTGCGCCGAAGCTAAGACCGGGAGGGAAGCCGTAACCCTCGCCGAACAACTAAAACCCGAAATAATCGTCATGGACATCAGCATGCCGGACCTGAACGGCTTGGAGGCTGCCCGCCGCATTCACAAGATCCTTCCCAAAACCGGCATTCTCATCCTCACCATGCACTTCTCGGATCAGCTGGTCCGCGACGTCGTAGAAGCAGGTGCGCGAGGCTATATCCTCAAATCCGACGCCGACAAAGAACTGGTCACCGCGGTCGATTCCATTGCCAACCGCAGGACCTTTTTCACTCCGCGAGCTTCGGAAATGCTTCTGGACGGTTTCTCCAGGACCGTAGCCGGTGCCGAACCCAAGCTGCCGCAGCGCAATCGCTTGACCACTCGCGAACGCGAAATCGTGCAATTACTCGCTGAGGGAAAAAGCAGCAAGGAAGTCGCCGTCGCTCTTGGTATCAGCGTGAAAACCGCGGAAACCCATCGCGCCAACATCATGCGCAAACTGGAATTACATTCCGTCAGCGAACTCGTGCGCTACGCCATCAAAAACCAGATCATTGAGGCTTAACTTGTGCGATGCCAGCTCGCAATGCCGAAACACTGATCAAAACACTGATCCAAAACTTTCGAGGCAATTTAGTCGCTGCCCGCGAGCCGCTTTTTCTCCGCGACGGCTGTATGAGAATATTGCCCTATGCCCCGCGTCCTGATCGTTGATGACCATGCTTTCATTCGCCGTGGTGTCCAGTCGATCCTGCAATCCTTTCCTGAATGGGAGCTTTGCGGCGAAGCGGGCAACGGCAATGAAGCGATCGTCCTCGCGGATGAACTTCAACCTGAAGTGATTCTGATGGACGTCACTATGCCCGGCATCAACGGCATCGAGGCCACTCGCATCATCCGCAACGCTCATCCCGAAATGAAAATTGTTTTGCTCACCCTTCATGAATCTCCGGAGATCTTGCGAAACGGTTTTCGCGCCGGTGCCAGGGGATATCTCCTCAAAGCCGACGCCGAGCAGGAATTGCTCAAGGCCTTGCGAATCGTCGTCGGCGAAGGCACTTATGTCAGTCCCAAACTAGACAAAGCCGTCGTCACCGAGGTCATCAATGAAATCCGCAGCGACCACTAGTTACCCGAAGAATTTTGTCATTCCGAACGGAGTCTGCGCAGTGAGGAATCTCTCTTCTCTTGGCTTTGTTTCGCGTGTCTCACACGCCGTTGTTGCGTGTGGAGTTCTTGGCTTCGCCTCTACAGCACCGTCCTCACTCCTGTAGCTCACCCCCTCGGGGGTGAGGCTTCTCTCTTGGTCTGCCTATGTAGGGACGGCCTTCTCCAGGCTGTCCGCCACTTCAAACGGAGCGCACGACTTCACAACGTGCGGAAAACTCTACTCCGGAACTCCAGCCTGCCCGGTCGTTACAATCCAGGCCGCGCCCAGCGTCAAAAATCCCCAGGCAGCAATCCAACCGGTCTGCGCATGCGGCACCATCCACACGGAAGCGCAGCACCCCAGCAAGACAGCGCCGCAGTTGATCCATCCCAACAGGCGGTGGCGATTCCAGTTGCTCTCCCGGAAGCGAGGGAGAAACTGCAGCGGACCTGTCATCAACGCCATCGCGCCACCCAAAGCGTGCAGCGAAAGCGCTATGCGCCGGTGAATGAAGTTGTCGATCTCCGCGGGAAACGGCACGTGTGGCAGCAGGTAACGAAGCGCTTCCAGCCCATTCACAAACGCGAAGACTGTGGGAGTTTAGGCAGGCGTCTCACGTTGATTTATTCTCGCGTTGATTGATTTATTTTGTCCACGATTTTTTGCGCTCAGGCAAACACCCGATAGAATTACCCTTCTCCAAAACACAAACTGGCCTTCCGTTTGTTTCACAGGAGCTTTTTATGCCCGAACAAGAAACCATTCGACGCGCCGAGCGCGACAAAGAAGAAGGCAAATCTCCCTCCACGCAAGCCGGTGAATTTGTTCGCGAGGAAATGGAGCACATTCGCCAGGGTGTTCATGGCGCTAGGTCCACAAAGCAGGCCATCGCGATTGGCCTCTCCAAGGCTCGCCGCGCCGGCGTCAACCTTCCTCCTCCTCCCGGCAAGAAAGCTGAATCCTCTCGCTCGTCGAAGAGAGCATTGTCGTCCAAATCTTCCCGCAAACGCGCCAATTCCTCGCTCCGCGCACTGCGTCGCGAGGGTTCCGCCTCCGCCTCTCCCGACGCGCTCTCTCGGTTTGCTAAAGCCAGCGCCCGCAAACGCGGTTCCGCAAGCCGTCAGCGGGCCGCCGCGAAAGCTGCTCAAACCAGATCGCACAATCGATCGAAGCGGCGTCGTTAAGAGTCTGCGTGAAAACTCTTGTACCTCGGCAGGGCAGGACTTCACAGCTTGCGGAAAAAACCTCACGTTGTCATTGCGAACGTTGTCTGCGGAGTGAGGAATCTCTCTTCTCTTGGAAATTGTGAGAGCGTCCGTTTTTGGAGGACACGACTTCAGCCGCATGGGCTCGCCCTGCAAATCGGCTTTCGCCGCTGGAGGGCTTCTTTTTTGGTTCCCACACAAACTCTTTAGCTCCGACAACAAGCGCTTGACTATTACTGGGCATCAGCCCCTGAGGAAATAGCTTTGCTATTTTCCCCAGCGTCTTGTACATCAATTCATTAATCTCTCTACCCGCCAATCCCGATAGTGAATTTCCCCGGCTGGATTCATATTCTGCCGTGGCATTTCTACCGGGCCGGATTTCCCAGCGGATCTAAATTTTCGTAGGTTTCTGAAGCCAGCAAAGGAGAATTATGCGAGTTCTTAAATTGACAGCAGCGATCGTCGCGCTCGCCGCCATCGGCAGTCTTTACGCTTGCTCCGATACTCCCTCCAAGTCACCAGATGTCAGCGCCAGCGTTCGGCGGTCCCTCGACCAAGCGGGGTTGCACGATGTCAAAGTCAGTCAGGATCGCGAGAAGGGCGTCGTCACCCTCACTGGCAACGTTAAGTCCGATGCTGAGAAATCCCAAGCGGAAATGATCGCCAGCTCCAACGCCCCCACGCAAGTCGTTTCCAACCAGATTGCCGTCCGGCCTCCCGGCGAAGAGAGCACTGCGAAAAAAGTGGAGTCCGACACGGATAAAGCGATCGAGAAGAACGTCGATGCCGAACTGGTGAAGCTAAAGCTGCAACACGACGTGAAATATGATGTGAACAAGGGCGTCGTCACTTTGAAGGGTAGCGTCAACTCCCCGGCCAAACGCGCGACCGTCGAGAAGGTAACCAAGAACGTTCCGAACGTTCAGCAGGTTGTGAACGAAATCGAAGTGAAAAACCAGAAGGCTACGTCGTAATCGTCGTCGTGCAAGTAAACGAATGGCAGGCTGTGCTGCCTCGTTGCTCGCGATTCCCTCCGGGTTTCCTGCGCCTTGCTTCTCTAGCAAACGGCCGCGCGGAAACCCGGCACGCGGTTCCATGAGCGAAATCTCGCGAACTCGCAGCATTCTTCGGTTCGCTATGTTGGGCGCAAGTCGTGCTATATATGGTGCATCGCCCGCAAGGCAATTCCCGTGCTCTTTTTATCCTTATGAAAGGAAGTCATGTTGGTTGTTGGCGTTCCTAATCGTTCCGAGTCCCAGCCTTTAGGCATGCCTGCCATGCGTCTCGGATCGCTTGTTCTTGCCGCGATCTTCCTCCTGGCAACGGGTGTCATCGGCTTGATCACAGTCGATCGCATGCAGAACAGCCGCGACTTAGTGCTCCATACCTACCAGGTACGTGGCCTACTCAAGGATCTGCGCTCGGACATCGGCAGCGTTCACGCCAATTTTGACTTGTACCAGCTCACCGGGAATTTCAACCAAGTGGCTCAACTGGATGAGCAGCTCCAAAGACAGCTTTCCATGGTCGCGCAGCTGCAAAAGCTTACCGCCGACAATGCCCTCCAGCAGGTCCGTTTGGACGCCTTCCAGGAGGTCCTTCAGCAGGATATCGATCAGCTCACTGCCTGCATACGCCAGCAGAACTGCCTGGGCCCTAACGCCTCCTCCAGAAATGAGTTTCTCACCACAATTTCCGGCCGCAGAAGAACCATGTCGGACATGCTCCGTAACATGGAGGGCATGGAGGACACTCTCCTCCAAACCAGGCTCATCATTTGGCATCGTCTCTTTATCCGCTTGGTGATTATTCTGGCAACCTGTCTCACCCTGGCGCTGCTTCTCCTCGCCTACAATTTCGGCTTGTTGTTGCGTGAAATTGAACGCCGCAAACAGCAGGCCCAACTCGAAAAAAATAACGCCGAATCCTACAAAATGCTTTCCGCTCGTATCCTCGAGCTGCAAGACGTCGAGCGCCGCAGGATTGCCCGCGAACTCCACGACAGCGTTGGCCAATTCCTCGCCGGCCTCAAAATCAATCTCGGACGCCTGCAACGCCGTGAAGCCGAAGCCACCGCGCAGAGCTATCCTTTATTGCTGGAGTCCATAGAGCTGACCGATCGCGCCATCGGCGAAGTCAGAACCATTTCCCACCTGCTCCATCCTCCTTTGCTCGATGAACTCGGTTTTCACTCCGCTGCTCGCTGGTATGCCGAGGGCTTTGCCAAGCGCAGTGGCATTCAAGTCAAGTTGCATTTGGCGGAGGTTGTGGAGCGTCTCCCCAGGCAAATCGAGTTGGCTCTGTTTCGCGTTCTCCAGGAATCTCTCACCAACGTGCACCGCCATGCCAAGGCCAGCACGGTGGACATCGAGGTCCTCGGTACCGACGACCTCGTCATCCTCGTCGTCTCCGACGACGGCAGGGGCCTCCACCCCGATGTCCTCCAACGCTTCCGCGGCGGCCACGCCGGCGGCATCGGCCTGGCCGGCATGCGCGAGCGCCTCGCCGAGCTGGGCGGACGCCTGGAAGTGGACTCGGGTCCCACCGGCACCCGCATTCGCGCCATCCTCCCCACCCACGAATGCGATCCCGCTGGCGCTCCAGCCGAGAACATCTCCATCTCTCCAGATTAGTCCTTGGGTCGTGGTCGCCTGTGTGAAGCCGACTTTATGCAGCTCTGCGCTGATTCTGTAGCTCACCCGTTTACGGGTGAGGGTTTTCTGCTTGGGCTTGCCTTTGTACCGGAACCCCCGAGCCACGCGCTCTCTCTTCTCTTCGCAAGTGGGCTTCTCTGTGCTCTCTGCGTCTCTGGGGTGAGTCACTCGCTTACCGACTCTGCCTCGGCTTTGAGAGTGACGGCCCCAAGCAAAAAGCCGGTGCTGGTTGCACAGCACCGGCCCTTATTTTTTCTTTTGTTGTTCAGAAATTCGTTTGGCAGTCGGCTTCGCCGGATCACCCAGCGATTACCTCGCCACTTCGTGTGTTGTAGATGAAGTAGTCCCCAGGGGACGCTAGGGCCATTTGGGTCAACTGCCGCTTGGCCTCCTCCAAGCCCTCTACAGCTCGAACCCAAAGTGGTTGACCATCAGGTAGTCTCTTAAAGATGTCGAACTTGGCATCCATTCTTGCTACCTCCAATTTAATTGGGCATCAACAGTAGGGCAAAAATACGGCCAATCGATTCAGATTAATTATCCACCACAAAATCAGTAGCTTACGTTGCAGGCGAGGCCGCAAGACAGGGTAGAAACGGCACTAATCGACGGAACTTTTTTCAGGGGATTTTGTACATTATTCCCTGTAGGGGCAGTACCGTAACCCTGGTATCAAAACCAACCAACTCTACGGGTTACGAAACCACACATGGCTTTGAATGAAGGAATGAACGGCGCGACGATCCTATCTATCGCCCCGCCCGCTTTTGAAATCGCAGCACTCCGGCAGGAAGATTGTCATCTTTGGCAACATTCCGGTTCTCTCTCCCAGCTCCCTTGATTGCTCCTCCCGCGCACACCACGCAGATGCGCGTCCAGGGAAGTGCTTGCAGTCGCGCCGTGGGAATCTCGTCCCCGCAGCTTCCGCACATCCCGTACTGCCCGCTCTCCAGCAGTCTCAGCGACAGTTCCACCTCGCTCAGTGTGCGGATTTCCCGCTCCATGTTCGTGGCCGACAGTTCTTTGATCACGTCCTGCAGTGCAAACGCGCCTTCGTCGTCGGGTTCGCGCTCCACCGCAATCTGTGACCGTCGCTCATACAGTCGCTTGATCAATTCCTCCCGCTTCTCCAGAAGCAGCTTTCGATACGTTTCCAGGTTCACTTTCTTCTTCCTCATGGGCGCTAGCATTGGGGCTATTCCTCTGATTGACCTGTCTCGATGAGCATGCGGGGGCAGTTTTTCGTCGCTTCCTGCACTATGCGGCAAGGTGCAAAGCAGAACAATCCGGTCATTTACTTAGTACCAAATCGAAATGCTGGTAGGCTCAAAAATAGCTGCGATACGATGACGCTTGTCGGAGTTTGTCTCTCTCCAGCTCACCCCTTTCAGGGGGGAGGCTTTTGCCAACAAAAATTCAGCCGAGAAAATGTGCCTCAACGAAAGGCACAGGAATGAGTCTGCCGCTGTTAGGCGCCAATGGCAGGATGCTCGTCGTCGAAGAAACGCTCCAGAATGTTGAGCCACTGCCCGCCAGAATACATTCGCCAGCTTCGGTCTGGCACCAAATTCGAAAGACAACAACGCGCCGATATCCGGCGGAGGTGTGTTTCGATCTGAACCGGAAATTCGACAACGATGCCGTTACATGGCGGCAATATAGCGAAAGTAGAGCGCAAATGAACGACCATGAAACTATTCACCTGATCGGGCAATCGCAGGCGGAGCCGCGCACGCGCGTACGAGCTCAGGCAAAGATTACCGTCCAGAGTTCTGAAGCCAAGCCCTACGACCAAACCGCGAGCCCGGCATCAATGGAGATTCGGGGACGGGCGATCTTTCCGGGCTGCGCGGCGAGGGCGGCTTTGAAGGCCAGTTTGGAAAAGGGCGAGTTTCGGCTTTCGCAAAACGTTCAGTTTTTTGCGTCTACCACCGGGTTCTTCAGCACTCCCAGTTTCTCGATTTCTACTTCCACTTCGTCGCCGGCCTTCAAATAAATCGGCGGCTCCCGGAACGCGCCAACTCCTTCGGGCGTTCCCGTCGCGATGATATCGCCGGGCTCCAGCGTGATGCTGGCGGAGATGTACTCAATCAGTTGCGGAATGTGAAAAATCATCTTCCCGGTGTTGGAATTCTGCAGTACCGTTCCATTCACCCGCGCCTGAATCGCCAGATTGTGTGGCTCGGGCACTTCGTCTCGCGTCACCAGGTACGGCCCGGTGGGACAAAACGTATCGCAGGACTTTCCCCGCACCCACTGTTTGTCCGCGAACTGCCACGCCCGCGCGGAAACGTCATTCAGCGGCATGTAGCCCGCCACATATTCGTAGGCCTTCTGCGCCGTGATTGCTTTTCCGCGTTTTCCAATCACTACGCCCAACTCCGCTTCGTAATCCACTTTTGCGTCGCTGGCTGGCAACACGATCACATCGCCCGGCCCGCAGATGCTGGTCGTAAATTTCGCGAAGATCAACGGCGACGTCGGCGCCTCCTTTGCTCCCGATTCCATCAAATGGTCCCGGTAATTCAGTCCCACCGCGATAATTTTCCCGGGCCGCGGCACCGGCGCGCCAAGACGAACTTCCCCGAGCGCCAGAACTTGCGCCTGGGTCGTGTCCTTCGCCAGTCGTTCGGCGACAATTCGCGCCATTTCTCCCGCCTCCAGAAATGCCGCCATGCTCTCGAAAATCCCCGCGGACACTCCTAGGCGCTCCGCCGAAGCCTTCAGATCCAACACGCCCCTCTCCGTGAACGCCCCCAGACTTCTCAATCCCTGTTTTCCAGTGAAACTCACAACTCGCATCGCACTCTCTCCTGAACGAATCGTGAATTATCCAATAATAGTGAGACGCTGTCATCCCCAAGAGCGCGTAATAGTGAGCACTGTGATCCTGTGACCCGTACCGTTAATAAAGCGCTGTCATCCTAATGGACGCGCCTTTTACGTCCAGAAGGATCTCAACCGAGCCACTGCCCAGACTCCAGCTACGGGCCGCTACGCCGCCAAGCCTCTCGCCCCCTCAGTGCTTCCCCTGCTCCTGCAGGATCGCCACGCCATACTGCGGCAAAACCACATGCGTGACTTCTTTTTTCTCCAGCAGTGACTTCATCCCTCGCGGCAACTTCACGTCCTGGCTCTCCCTCTTGAAGTTGATCAGCACGAACACGCTGGCGTCCTTCCCCGCCCGCCGACTCACTTCGATTCCATCCGGCCCAGAACAAATACACTCAACCGCACGGCAATCAGCGCGCGACTGCCTCGAAGTGCAAACACATTCGCCTCCGCTGGTTCTTCGCTGGAAACTACCTAGCAGCTTGCGGAGAAATTCTCATTTTGTCATTCCGAACGGAGTCTGCGGAGTGAGGAATCTTTCTTTTCTTGGGTTTTCGACAAAGAGAGCTCCTCGCGTTGCTCGGAATGGCCTGTCAGACCACTCTTTCCGCAGCCTACTATGGCGTGACCGTCAGTTTCTTTCCGCTATATTTCACGGTTTTGTCCGCCGCGTCCGTCAGGCCGCCACCCACGCCGTGACTCTCGCTGACCAACACGATTCGGAACGTGCGGCTTTCCAGCGTCCCGGGAAATGTTCCCGTGCGATCCCCGATCGTCAGTGTATGCGTCGCATCATCCCAGGAAAGCGGAATCGTTGCGTGCGCGCCTTTTTCGTAGTCGTAACTGTCGTTCTCGTCTTCGTACAGCGTGAATTCTCCGTTGGCCCCGCGATAAACGCGAATCTCAATCGGATCGGCTGCTTTCTCGGCCGCATATTCAATGTCCGGCCCAAGGGGCAAAATTGATCCCGCGCGAACAAACAACGGAATGCGCTCAATCGGCGCCGCCGCGTCCACAAAATGCCCGCCTTGCTGCCCTGCGCCCGTCCAGAAGTCATACCACTTGGCATCCGGCAAATATAGATGATGCGAAGTCGCGCCCGGCTCCGTCACCGGATTCACCAGCAGCGCGGGGCCAAACAGGAATTGGCTGCCCGTGTCCTGCGCCCGCGCGTCCGTCCGGAAATCCATCACCAGCGGCCGCATGATCGTGTATCCCTCGTTCGTCGTTTTCCACGCCAGCGAATAAATGTAGGGCATCAAGCGGTAGCGCAGCTTGTCGAACGCCACCAGTGTCTTCTGCGCCTCCGGTCCAAACGACCACAATTCGTTCTGATTGGTGGATCGCGTTCCGTGCACCCGGAAAATCGGGCAGAACGTCCCGAACTCGAACCACCTCACGAACAATTCTCGATACGCCGGATCATCCGGATTAGCTACCGTGAATCCGCCAATGTCCGTCGTCCAGTAGGGGAGTCCTGAAAGCGAATAGTTCAATCCCGCCGGTATCTGTCGCCGCAAGGTTTCCCACGTCGGGTTGACGTCTCCCGACCACGCCGCCGCCGCGTTCCTCTGCGTTCCCGCATACGCCGATCGTGAAAGTATGAACACGCGCTTCTGATCGGACGCCGCTCGTTGCCCTTCATAAACCGCCGTCGTTGTCAGTAGCGGAAATTCGTTCGTGTAGCGCGCTCCATTCCCCAGCGCGATCTTGTTGGTCACCAGAATGTTTGTTTCTCGCCCCTCGGTTTCTGGTTCCGTCGTATCCAGCCACCACGCATCCGCTCCAATCTTGAACAGCGCATTATTCATCAAATTCCAATAATATTTCCGCGCCTCGGGATTGAACGCGTCATACAGCGCCATCCCTTTCGGGTGAAACCCGCCCGCAACCGTCTTCGCCACGAAGTAGCCCTTCTTGTCCATGTCCTCGTACACCGGCGAGCCCGGACGGAAATACGGCCACACCGAAATCATCAAATGCACATTCAACTTGTGCAGCGTGTCCACCATTCCCTTCGGGTCGGGATAATTCTTGTTGAACACTGGCTCGCCCATGGTGTTCCACCAGAACCAGTCCTGCACTATGTTGTCCAGCGGAATGTGCTGATCGCGATATTTCTGCGCGATCCCAAGAAGCTCCTGCTGCGAGTCGTACCGGTTCTTGCATTGCCAGTAGCCGTACGCCCACTTGCCGAACAACGGCGCTGGTCCGGTCAGTTCGCGATAGTCGGCGATGATCGCGTCGAAATTCGGGCCGTACATGAAGTAGTAGTCGATCGAATCCGACACTTCCGAACTCAAATAAAACGCGTGTACGAAGCGGTTATTGAACCGGCTCCGCGATCCGTTGTTCCAGAAAATCCCGTAGCCCCTGCTCGACAGCAGCATCGGTATCGATATGTTGGTGTTGTCCTGCGAAAGATCGACCGCTTCTCCCCGGTAGTTCCAAACCCCGCCCTGGTGCTGCCCTAGTCCGTAAAACGCTTCCGTCGTGTCCCACATGTTCACGAAGCGCTCGGAGTGCAGCGTCTTCTCGCCATTCACTTCCACCGGAGTCAATGTGTGCGATGTTTCCGCGGCCAGCCTTTTTCCGTCCGCATCGAAAAACACAATCGAACTGTCCGCCCGCATCACCTCAATTTTCAGTTTCGCCGTCCTCAGCGTCACCAGCTTCGCGTCGTCGCTGTTGACGGAAAACTCCGCCTTCGGCCAGCTCTTCTTAATCACCAAAAAGTCCACCCGCTCCGGCACCGTGCGTTCCAGCGAGTACACCACGTGCACCACCGATTCGGTACATACCTGAAACCGCAGATACCCGTTTTCCAGCACCAGCACCACTCCGTCGGCCCGGGCTTCCACGCTGTTCACCGGATTCAGTGGTATCCATTGCGCCGCCGCCGGAAAACTCACTACAAAAATAAGCACACTAAACCCAATCAGGCGTGACACCACCGCCATGCGCGTCCTAACCTTTGTTTTCATGGAGTCCCCGACACTTCGTAAGCGTTTACGGCTTCGCACCTTACTATCCGTGCCGACTCTGGCACCTTCTCTCCCTTCTTGTCAATGACTTGCCTGCTTTTTCTTCTGACCTTCTTCTTCATTCCTTCCGTCTCCGCTATCACTTTGCGCACACACCTAAGCCACTTTCTTTCTTCATATTGCACACATCACTCGCGATTCGCCCTGTTTTGTGATACAACGCGCAAGGACATGCCTAATTCTCCGGCGTCTCCCTGCTTTGGGAGGATTGAAATGAGTTTTGGCGGTAAGTTCTGCGCTTCGCTTTTCGTAATCGTTCTCGGGTACTCCACTATGACTATCGCAAACAGTAACGCACGTGGCGCGGATTCCCAGCGCGCTCCAATCTCCAAGTCTGAATTCGGTAAGCTTCCCGACGGCACCGTGATCGACGCCTACACTCTCCACGGCGGTCACGGCGCTACAGTCACTGTCATTACTTATGGCGCCCTCGTCACGCAGCTTCTCGTTCCCGATAAGAATGGCAAACTCGGCGACGTCGTTCTTGGCTTCGACAAGCTCGAGAGCTACGTAGGCGATCCGCATCCTTACTTCGGCGCCACCATCGGCCGCTACGGCAACCGCATCGCCAATGGCAAGTTCACTCTCGATGGCAAGGAATATCATCTCTACATCAACAACGCCCCGAACTCTCTCCACGGCGGCAAGATTGGTTTCGACCGCAGAGTTTGGAAGGCCGCGCCCTCTGAAGACGCTCAGGGACAGTCCGTGCGCTTCACGTATGTCAGCCCCGACGGTGAAGAGGGCTATCCCGGCACGCTGACTGTCAACGTCACCTACACGTTCACCAATTCCAATGAGCTCCAGATCAAGTACTCGGCCGAAACTGACAAGCCCACCGTTCTCAACCTCACCAATCACAGTTATTTCAATCTGGCGGGCCAGGGCAACGGTGACGTCCTTCAGCACGTCCTGCAACTCAACTGCGATAATTACACTCCTGTGGATCCTACGCTCATTCCCACTGGCGAGATCAAGAGCGTCGCGAACACGCCTCTCGATTTCCGCAAGCCCACGCCCATCGGCGCGCACATCGGTGAAATCAAGGACATCGGCGGCTACGACCACAACTTCGTCGTGAATGGAAAAATGGGAACGCTGCGTCTCGCGGCCAAGGTGGACGATCCGTCTACCGGGCGGGAGATGGAAGTGTGGACCACCGAGCCTGGCATGCAGTTCTATTCCGCCATTCATCTCGATCCCGGCATCGTCGGCAAGGGTGGCAAGCCCTATCAGAAATATGGCGCTCTGTGCCTGGAAACCCAGCACTATCCCGACTCGCCGAATCATCCCAAGTTCCCGACCACCGTGCTGCGGCCCGGCCAGAAATTTACGTCCGAAACCATCTACAAATTTTCCGTCCAGTAGCCATGTGCTCGATTTCTCCTGTTGTTCGCAGTACGCGTCGCTGGTGTGGTGTTCCGGAAATTTCTTGATTTTTCTTTAGCGGGCCGGGGCTTCAGCCCCAGCGTGAAAGTTGCACGAAATGATTTGACTTTAGAGTCGGTGTGCGAACGTCTGTTTTTCGGGAGGGCACGACTTCAGTCGGGCCGTACGTGCGTAGGCTGCAATCCGGCTTTAGCCGCTGAGGGGCCGCATTTTCGCAGCTCTCATACAGACCCGAGCTCGCGAGGACTCTGAGGTTTTTTGGTGGCATTGGCAGGATGTAAGACCAGCTCGCCGTCCTGCTCGCCGGATAGGAGCGACCCGAAACCCCATGACTGCGCTACTAGCTTTTGCCAGTAACAACCGCCTGGTGCATCTGGCCACCGTCGATCTCGCCATCATTGTTTTCTACTTCGTGCTCGTTCTCGCCATCGGCTTCTATCTCAAGGAGCGCGCCAACACCGGCGAAGACTTCTTCATGGCCGGCAGGGAGATGACCGCCTGGATCGCCGGTCTGAGCTTTCTTTCCGCCAACCTCGGCTCCCTCGAACTAATGGGCTGGGCCGGCTCCGCCTATCAGTACGGCATCCTCGCGGCGCACTGGTATTGGGTCGGCGCAATTCCTGCCATGCTCTTCCTCGCGCTGGTCATGATGCCGTTCTACTACATCTCCAAAACGCACTCCGTTCCCGGCTATTTGAAACTGCGCTTCGGAGAATCTAGTCGCGCTCTTTCTTCCGTTAGCTTCGCGTTCATGACGGTGCTCATGAGCGGCATCAACATGTACTCCATGGCTTTGGTCCTGAAGATTGTCCTCGGCTGGAACATCAACTTCAGCATCTGGGTTTCGGCCGGCACTGTGGCCATCTACGTTGCTCTCGGTGGATTGCGCTCCGCCATCTTCAATGAAGTTCTCCAGTTTGTCCTGATTTGGGCCGGCGCTCTGCTCATTCCCATCCTGGGCTTGGTCGAGGCTGGCGGCTGGAACGGTCTCAAAGCCAGAATCACCGCCAATGCCTCCGCCGAATACACCCACCTCTGGAGCACCTTGGGCTCTGCCAAGGACAATCCCATGGGCATTCACTGGACCGGCATCGTCTTCGGCCTCGGCGCCGTCATCTCCATGGGCTACTGGACCACGGACTTCCTCGTTGTCCAGCGCGTCTTGACCTCCAAGGATATGCGCGCCGCTAAAATGGCTCCCATCATAGGCGCTGCCTTCAAAATGTTTGTTCCTTTCATCGTGATTCTTCCCGGCCTGCTGGCCCTCGCCGTTCTTCCCATGAAGCTCATGCCGGAAGCCCAGGCCATCGCCACTGGCGGCCACAGCTACAACGAAGTTCTTCCCCTCATGCTTGCGCGCTATTGTGGCCCGGGTCTACTGGGTTTGGGAATCACCGCGCTCATCGCCGGCTTCATGTCCGGTATGGCCGGCAATGTCAGCGCGTTCACCACCGTCTGGACCTACGACATCTATCGCGCCTTCATCAAAAAAGATGCTAGCGATCAACACTACGTCAGCATGGGCCGCTGGTGCACCGTGCTGGGCGTCGCCATTAGCATCGGCACCGCCTACCTGGTCATGGATTTCAAAAGCATTATGGATTACGTCCAGGCCCTCTTCAGTTTCTTCATCGCGCCACTATTCGCCACGGTCATCATCGGCATGTTGTGGAAGCGCGCCTCTCCCGCCGGCGGCTTTTGGGGCTTACTCGCCGGCACTGCTTCTTCCGTCGCCATGTGGGCCTGGGTGAAAATGGATCCTTCCGCGCTGCGCTATATCGCCTTGTCGCCTGATGCCAAGGACATGGCAGAAAATATGTATCGCGCGCTGTGGTCCTGCATCATTTGTGCCTTGGTCACAGTCGTTGTGAGTTTGCTGACCAGGCCCAAGCCCGAAGCCGAGCTCAAGGGACTCGTCTATGGCGCCACGGAGATTCCTCCGGAAAGCTACGTCACCGTTCTCCATCGGCCCTGGTTCTGGGCTACCGTTGTCGGCGTGGTCTTCATCGCGCTTCAAATTGCTTATTGGTGAGGTTCTATGAAAGCTGGCGGATCGATTTCCATCTGGTTCTTTATCGGCGTTTCACTGCTGTTCAACGGCGTGCTCATCTTCGCCGCGGGAATCTACCAGTATCTGCAACCTCCCGAGACTCCCACCGTCCTCTTCAACCTTCACGCTGGCATTTGGTGGGGCGCTCTCCTCGCCATCCTCGGCGCCATCTACTGCCTTCTCTACCGTCCCAGCCGCATGAAAACCTAACCACCTGTGTAGGGGCACAATACATTGTGCCCCTTGGGTTTCTTCTTCTTAGTGCGTGCCCACGTGCAGATTTTGCACCTGGGGTTTGTCTCTCAGCCGATCGGGATTTCCGTCCCCGACCTTATGCTGGACCGGCCACCTTAGTTCGCCGCGGTTTCCTCCACGATCGCCACATCCCACGGCTTCAGCGTCACCTGCTCCCCGTTCGCAATCGCTCTACCAGTAAGCAAGTCTTCTCCAGCGCCGTAGCTGTATTTGAAATTGCTCTCCACGCTTGAATAGTTCAGGTAGTAGTGCATCCGCCGACCATCATTCCCGATCCCGTGCTTCACTCGGATGTTTGCGGGAACTTGCTGGTCCGGCCCCATCAGGCCTAGGGCGCGCAACTCATCCAAAACGATTGCGTGCTGCAGCTTGTCCGAGACAGCCGTGCCTTCATAGGTCAACGTCCCCGAGCCGAACTGGTTCGATGTAATCGCGGCCCAGCTCCCAAAAAACGGATGCTCGTAGAACGCCAGTGGCTTCGCCGTCTCCAGCTGCAGAAACTCCGACCACGTGCTTACCTTATTCTCTTCGCCGGCGTGAAACGGGTCGCCTTTTAGCGCCAGTGGGTGCTCCAGGTTCGAGAACTCCTGATAGTTGAATCCAGCGGCTTGACGCAACGGGCCCGGCGCGCGTTCCCACCGCACCGCCGAATGTTCGTTCGTGAATCCGCTCTTGAAGGTCATCAAAACGTGCCCTCCGTTTTCCACGTAGTCCGAGATCTTCTTCAACAAAGCGTCGTCCGCAACATACAACGCGGGAACGATCAGCAGCTTGTACTGCGAAAGCTCCGCTGCGCTCGCCGTGGGAAATACAAAGTCAGCGCCGACGTTCGCCATGTACAGCGACCGGTGCAGCTGCGACACAATCCTGTTGTAACTCCCCGACGCTTTGCCGGGCTCCCAGCCCAGCTCTTGCCGCCGCTCGAACGGCATGAAACTAATTCCATTCGCCGAGTCCACGCTATAAAGGATGGCCACCCGGTTCTGCACTTTCATGTTCGCCAGCTTCGGCCCGACCTTCTGCAGTTCGTGCGCGATCCGGCTCACCTCCGCGTACGCTCGATTAGGCTCCAGATCGTGGCTCAGCACTCCCTTCCAGTACGTCTCCTGCCCCGCATGGATCGAGTGCCAGTGCCAATACTCCACCATGTTCGCGCCGCTCGAAACGTTCGTGTACACGTTCAGCCGCAGCTGCCCGTCATACGGCGGCAACTGTTCAGCCGAATCCCACCCCAGCGTTTGCGCGTTCGTCTCGGTAACCAGAAAATTCGTGTGCTTCAGCGAGCGCGAAAAATCACCTTGCAACGCCTGCCATGCTCCGTCGAGGTGTTCTTGCGCTTTGAAGTACGGGTTGTTCGCCACTACGTCAAGAGCCGCGGCCACCGCCGGCTCATTCACGTCGGGCTTCATCATGCTTCCAAAATCCTGCGTAACGAACTGGTCGGGACGGCGGTACTTTCGCACCAACGCCGCCTGCCACGACAGGTAGTTCGTCACGCGCATCTGCTGCCAGCGGCTCCACTCCAGCTTGTAGCTCGTGCTGGTCGCGTTGTCGCGAGTGGGCATGTCGGCCCAATCGTTCACGTCCTCTCCCCAATAGTTCAGGAACCACGCCTTGTTCAACGCGTCGGTGGTGCCGAATTTTTCTTTCAGATGGTTCACGAACCCGGCGAACACGTCCGGGTTCGAAGCGCCGTACGCTCCCGTCTCGTTGTCGATCTGCCACCCGATCACCGCGGGATTGTCTTTATAGTGCTGCACCAGATTCGTGATGAGCCGCTCCGCGTAGAACCGGAACTTCGCATTGTCGAAGTCCATGTTCTGCCGCATGCCATAACCCACAAATCCGTCTCCCAGCGGACGCACCAGAATCTCCGGATGTGCCTTGGCCATCCACGTTGGTATGGAGTACGTCGGCGTTCCCATGATCACTTTGATTCCGGCCTTCCCCATCGCATCCACCACGCGATCCATCCACGCGTATTCAAACCGCCCGTCCGACGGCTCCCACAGGCTCCACGTAGATTCCCCCATGCGCACCACGCTGATGCCTGCGTCTTTCATCATTGCCACATCTTTGTCCAGTCGCTCGTAGGGCATATACTCGTGATAGTACGCAACGCCATACAGCACCGTCGGCTGGCTCGCGCCCGCAACAGAAGACGTCTGGGCCCGGCCGCACGTGTAACCTGCCAAAACTAAAAGCACTGCCAGGGCACTACCAGCGATGCCAGGCAAGCAAGCAATCCTCATCTTCTTCGACATAGGCGATCTCCAGTTCCTTTCTTCGTGAAGCACAGTGTTTAGAATCTGCGTGAAGGCTCCTGCACCTCTGGAGGGCACGACTTAAGTCGTGCCACAGCTGCTTGCCAGCAATGCGACTTTAGCCGCTGAGCCCGCTTTTCCCGGTTCTCACACCCACGCTTTCCCTCCGCCGTCACTCGCATCCTTTTTGCTTCCTCTTAAACTGTCAACCATGAACTGCTGACTGATGTCTGCCTGGAGGTCTCTCTCTTTAACGCGCCCCAAGAGCCGATTTTGTACGCGGGGATGACTTCGCCCCCCGACTCACTCACCTATTCTTTTTCATCAAACCGTGAACTGTAAACTGTCTATCCGAATGAGATCTCACACTGACCGATCGGATAGTCGCACCGCTCAGCAGCCTCGAATAATGACTTTCGCATTTCACCGCAGTATTATCTCTCCTGCAAATTACATTTCCGATGGAGGAAAATTCATGCTCCCCGTCAAATATGTGCCGAATCGTCGCAGTTTTCTGAAGGCCAGCGTCGGAATGGCAGCCGGGCTTTCCACTCTTGCAGCCCTTCCCGTAGCAACCGCCGCCGCGGATAGCGCATGGATTGTCGGACCCCAACCGGGATTCACTCCGGAGATCGGCACGTTGACATCCATGTTGGCCTTCACGCGTATGCAGGTTGTTCACAACGTGCAAGGCTTGTCTCAGCAGGATCTTGATTTTCTGATCGACGCCAAAGCGAACACCATTGGCGCGCTCCTCCTGCATCTCGCTGCAACCGAAACGTACTTTCAGTTGAACACTTTTGGTGGCATGAAGTGGGATTCCTGGCCCGACGAGGTCAAGAAAAAGTGGGACATTCCTATGAATCTCGGAGAGCCCGCTCGCAAGGCAATCAAGGGAAACAGTCTTGACTATTATCTCGATGCCTTGAATCAAGCTAGAGAGAAGAGCCTCGCCGAATTTCGCAAGCGCGACGATAAGTGGCTGGCCACCTTGGTTACAGAGGGCGACTTCTCCGCAAACAACTACGCCAAATGGTTTCACGTCGCCGAACACGAATCCAACCACGACGGCCAGATCAAGTTCCTGAAAAGCCGTGTTCCCGGCGCGAAACCAGCGTCCGAATAAGAAAGCTGCACATCTGTCTTGTCTAACGACTTTGCTTACCGTACCCTGGCACGGGGCAGTAGATTGCCGCTTCCCTGCAAATTTCGCAAGCACACCGCCCAGCGGACAATCGAACATTCCAAATAGCGAAGTTATGGGCCTGTACGGCCATTAGGAGGCAAATACTATGTCCCGCTTCACTTTACGGTTCATCCCACTGCTGGCGTTGTTCTTTGCGCTTTCGGCTGTCGCTAGGGCTGACTCATTCCAGATCACGTTCACCGGCATTGGGTCTGGGACTGGCCAATTCACCACCGACGGCGTCTGCACGATGTGCTCTCCGGGCGCCGGCCTGCTAACTTGGCTTGTCGAAGTCGGACCAGATACTGGGCCGAACGCTTTCGATATCACCGATGATGGAATAGCCACAATGACCATCACTTACGAGCGCTTGACCAACTCTTTCGACAGCATCGGGACATTCAACAGCGAAAATAACGATTTCTTTATCCTCCATTCCACCCTCACTTGGAGTCTAAGCTCGCTCCAGGGGGATTTCTCGGGAACCTACACCGTAGCACCTGTTGCGAGCACCCCTGAACCTTCGACGCTGCTACTCCTGTTTCTTTCGGCTCTCGCACTGGCGAGCGGGATGGCGTGGCGACGCAAGACGCCCTACGTCACGGTCCTTTCAACTCCAGCGGCGAACCCCTGGTAAATGCCAATCTCGTCAAGGCTATCCGGCGTGGGCGGTGCGCGCAGCAAGTAGCGTTGCGGCGTTGTCATGATAAACCTGGTTCAGAATCTCGCCGCTAAGTCCGAACCCATTTAGGCTCCAGTGATAGCCGAACTGCTCGAATTCGTAGAAGTGCTCGTCCAGCGATTCTAAGATTCTGAACGTGACACCGTACATCGGCTTGTCAAACCCCATGTCGGTCCCGTAAACGAGTCGATTGGCATACTTCTGATAAAACTTCGAAGCAAAGCGTGGGATGGGCGCGGTCTCCGCGTAACGTGCGGAAATGTCAGCATAGAGATTAGGATTGCGATCGAACATCTCCCCCAGTCGACCCAAATCGTAGTCCAGGTTGGCGAAGTGGCATGCGATGAACGTAGTTTCTCGGTGTTTCGCGAGTGTGCGGTCAAAAATGTCGATCATTCCGGGCAGGCTCACGATGTTCGGCTTATTGTCGAGTCGCCAGTGGTAAGCGTTCATCAGGCCGTCGTTCGTCTTGTCCATCTTCTGGTACATCCAGATCGGGTCGGCGACATGGAGGCTGATCGGCATCCCAAGTCCGCCGCATCTCTCCCACAACGCATCCATGCGTGCGTCGTCGGGATGCATTCCAGGTGCTTTGGACTTGCCTGAGACTAGTCCGCTCCCCTTATCGTGGATTTCCCCCACGCCGCGCGCGCCCGCTTGCCGGCAGCGCTCCAGTTCCTTGACGGCGGAAGGGCCGAATCCCTGGGTGTCGTAGCCAGACAGATCCAGGCCGCACCACATCTCAAAGCGATCCGGATACTTTGAGTACTTACGGTAAATATCATCGAACTCAGTGCCGGTAGCCATGGTAAGGATGACAGTTTTCTGAACGCCAACCTCATCCATGGTTTTGACCCATTCCTCAATCTGCTGCGCAGTCTTGGCGTACGGATGAGAGTGCATGTCGATGATCGGGTATTTGGCCTTAGCAATCTCCGTGACCGGAATTTTATAGATCGATTTCGGACGGTAATCTTTGAGGAGAATTGTTTCTGGAGACGGCAGATCCTTCGCTTGGGAAGTGTTGCTGGGATGGGCAGGCTTCGCGTCTTGCAGCGGGTTCGAGCTCGACGCCACGACAGGTTGAAACCAGGCAGCTATTCCAACCAGATTTGCCCACTTTAGAAATAATCTTCGATCCACTTCATTTTTCATCCGCATAGAGTCACACTCACAGTGAGTTTTTCAATCCCACCAGATTTTTGCACAACTATAGTCGGCCACTCGAGAATAATCGCGAACAGCGAACCAGCAAACCACGCAAGTCCTGATGGCGCCGTGACCGCGTGGGTACTAGCCTGCACCGATCCGTGAGGCAATCCTCAATCAAAACTTAGCCAGGGTAGCGTTCCACCTGATTCAACGCTCGAGAACGGTTTTAGCCTTGATACCCCTGCAAATGGAGTTCGAGCTTGGTGTTGCGTCGACCCATTGAGACCGCCCGACTCACCGGGAGTTGACTGGTCTCTTCTGATATACAACTCCTTCGGGTTTACGCGAAACGCACCTCGAAATACCCTCGAGACGGGATGGACAGTTCCTCCCCCACCCACTAATCTCGCAGCGAAATCGAAGGAATTCGGACGCCGGCAGCGTGATCGCGTCCGGACGACGGCTTGGTTTTGCGGCAGTTTGCTCTTGGCTCTCTCCGGGCGGAATCAGAGCGCAGGTTCGCATTCTGTCGTAGTTGAGAGGCTCTCTCCCGCAAGGGTGGGAGCCTCTTCAAATTGGGGACACTCCAGGGGCAGCTTGCTGCGGTGCGGCTCGATTCCGTAGTTCAAGGAGAGGAGAGGTTTCGCCGGAGGCTCCAGCAAGCTTGTTTGCGTGAGAGGCGGAACAATTATAACCACCCGCATTTCGCAGGCAGCGTTACTTCTCTTTGCCAGCTTCGCGCCGGTTTCCGTTTCCGCGGACTCAATTGAATTGTCCGACGTGCGTATTAGCGCCCGTGCCTCCTTCAGCTCGCAGCAAGTGCCGGAAAAGAGCGACTTTGATGTCAAGGTCGCCCCGCCCGATCAGCTACTTCAAGCGGCGCAGGCCCTGGTGATCGACGGACTGCCTTTCCCCAATCAACCCAATAGCCAAAACGCGGGGTTTGCCTCGTCGACTGCGGTCGTAGGTGGCCTTTTTGGTGTCGGTGTGAACGGATTCCATTTTCAGAACTCGCTTCCCCCGAACCGCTACTTTGCCTCGGGAACATGGACACAAACCTTAACCAATAATTCCGCACTTACCCAGGTGTCGACCGGAACCATCTCCGTACCGGCTCCGACCATACGGTTCTTCGGCGTAGGCAATTCCTTTCCGACCGGTGCGAACCCGGACCTTGATGCCTCGGCCGCTGTAAACATCAGGCTGTTTTCTATACTCACCCATACCGATGGCAGCGAGGAAGAAACAGTCCACTTTGAGTACGGTATGCACACCTTGCGCGCCCCGATCGTCGGCGTCCTCCTGGCAGACCCGACCGACGATGCTTTGGGGGCACTCTCGCGTTTTGACGAGCCCGACGGCTCCTTCGGATTTCGTTTGCTGCCTGTGACCAGGGGTTTCTCGTTCAGCAGTATCCGCCCGGGCGAGAGTTTGGAGTTCGGTTACGACTACTTCGCGACCGCCAGCACGGGCTTCGGCGAAACCGGCGTCTTTGCCGCCATCGGCGATCCCTTTAATCTCACCACGGGCGGCGGCAGTTTAGAGTTCCAGGTGGAAGACGCGCTACCGAACTCGGTCTCTGAACCAGGTAGCTTAACAACGTTCGGCATCGGTCTCACGGTGCTGGGTCTCTTCGCGCACCGTCGACGACCACTGCGATTGCCGTCACACGCCAGCGGACCCACAAAGTGAACCAGGAGGGTGGCCCGGAGTTATCTGGGGCACGTGCGTGTTTCGACTTAGCCTGCTTTTGTAGGGACGTTCGGTGGCGGAATTCTGACAATTGCAAACTCGGCGCCACAACTCCGAGGAAAGAACCAAGAGGCACAATTTATTGTGCCCCTATACACGCGAAGTGAAGAGCACCCTCGCTGCTGAGGCGAGCAGGCGGAAGCGGCCTAGCTACATGAAGATGGACTTAAGGGCTGGATAGATGCGGCGATACTGCTGATAGCTGCGCTGCATTTGCACGCTGGTGGCGGCTTCGGGGCTGACGCGATTGGCTGTGCGGACGATGGTGTCGCAGGCTTGATCGACGCTGGCCCAGCATTTTGCGCCTACGCCCGCGAGAATTGCGGCGCCGTACGCAGCGCCTTCTTCAGCCTCCACGGTTTCCACTTCGTGGGCGTAGACGTCGGCCTGGATCTGTCGCCAGAGCGGCGAACGCGCTCCACCGCCGCCGAGTCGAATGCGTTCCACCGGCACCTTGATCTCGTCAAAAATAGTGAAGGTATCTTTCAGGCTGTAGGCCACGCCTTCGAGCACGGCGCGAATCAGGTGTGCGCGCGTGTGTGAAGCCGTCAAGCCGACAAAGGCGGCACGCGCCGAAGGATCGAGATGCGGCGTGCGCTCTCCCATCAGATACGGAGCCCAGAACGCGCCTTCCGCGCCTGGCTTAACACTTGCGGCTTCGTCGGTCATGCGCTCGTATGGATCGCGACCATCGCTGGCACCCGCTCCAAAGCGATCGCGGAACCAGCGCAGCGACAATCCTGCAGCTTGCGTTACGCCCATCACGTGCCAGCGATTCGGAATGGCGTGGCAGAAGGTGTGCAGCCGGCCCCTGGGATCGAGCGCAGGACGATCCGTGGCGGCAAAGACCACGCCGGAGGTTCCAATCGTCGCGCTGACTACGCCGGCTCGCGTGATGCCGATGCCGACCGCGCCCGCTGCCTGGTCTCCTGCGCCGGCAACGACGGGAGTGCCTAACTTCAGACCGGTGGCTTTTGCGCCAGCTTCAGAAATGCGGCCGCAAACGTCCTGCGACTCGAAAAGTTTGGGCAGCATTTGCGGATCGATGCCAGTCTTGCTGAGGATTTCGGGGGACCAGGCGCGCTTGCCGACGTCGAGCATGAGGGTGCCGGAAGCGTCGGCAACGTCAATCGCGGATTCGCCGGTGAGGCGCAGGCGCACGTAGTCTTTCGGGAGCATGACTTTGCGCACGCGCTCCCAATGTTTCGGCTCATTCTGCTGAACCCACAGAAACTTGGTGAGCGTGAAGTTGGTCAGCGGAGGATTGCAAGTGAGCTGGATAATTTTGTCGAGGCCGAAGAGCTGCTCGAGATGCTTCGATTGCGCTTCGGTGCGTTGATCGCACCAGATGAGCGCGGGGCGAATGACTTCATCGCTCTGGTCAAGCAGCACCGCGCCGTGCATCTGCCCGGAAAAGCCGACGCACGCGATGGAATCGGCGGACTCGCCGGAGGATTGAATGGCTTTGCGGATGGCGATGGCCGCGGCGCGCCACCAGTCCGAAGGATCCTGCTCGGCCCAGCCGGGATGAGGGCTGGCGAATGGCGCGTGCTCTTCGGTACCCGAAGCAATGATGCGCCCCGTTTCGTCGAGAATCAGGGCGCGCGTTCCACTGGTTCCCACATCGATGCCCAGAGTTCTGATAAAGCCTCCCATTTGCTTTTGGATTTACCTGCGGCAAGGGCGCGATTGCGGCGCCGTGATTATCCCGCCGCGAAATTTGCGCGGTCTCCGGAGTCAATCATTTCCGTGGTGCCTCTCTCGGTGGCGACATCCTGCGACTGGTGCTCGAGGAAATATTCCAGATTGCCGCGCATCACCAGGTGCGGCGAGAGCGTGACCTGGCACGTGGGGCATGAGCCTTCCACCAGAAATTGGTGCAGCACGCGAAACGACAAGCGCCCTTGCGTGTACGGACGCTGATCGATGGTCGCGAGAACTTCGTTCTTGCGGATGCGTTCTGCAAGCACGGGAAACAGGTCGGTCGTAATCATCACGAGGCGCGGCAATACTCCGGCATCGCGCGCGGCTTCGATGACGGGAATTGACGCTTCGGTGGTGACGTAGATTCCCGCGAGATCCGGATGTGCCGCGAACATGCGGCGGCACTTGTCGTAGGCCTCGGCTTCGATATCGTGCTCCTCGATTGTTTCGGCGAGGTGCATCGCGGGATAAAACTTCTGTAGCGTTTCGTTGAAGGTGCGGCGCTTTTCCGCGTGCTCTTGAATGCCAAGATCGCTCACGGTGACCGCGACCTTGCCCTGGCCTTGCAGGAGGCGGCCGAGCAAATCCGCGGCGAGCGAGCCACTGACCATGGTGTCGACGGAAACTACGGCGAGGCGGCCGGTGTTTGGCGCATCGGTGGCCACGCACACTACGGGGATCTCGGCTCTGACCGCCCGGCGCATCCAGGTGCGCATCTGATGCGGGCGACTGGGAAAAGTAATGATCCCGTGGGCGCCAGACTTGACCGCTTCGTCGAAGGCTTCGCTCTCGCCTTCGCCGAGGCGGGGATAAGTGCGGAACTCGACCTCGCTGCTGTGTGCTTGGGCTTCTCTTAAAATTCCCGCGCGCACTTCGTCCCAGAAGGAAGTGGTTCCCTTCAGCGTGTTTACGGAAATGCGCAAGTGGCGCCGGCGCGCCAGATAGCGCGCAGCAAGATTGGGACGGTATTGCATCGCCTTGGCCATCTGCAGGACGCGCGCCTTGGTGAGAGGACTGACTCCGCCATGATTGTGCAGGGCGCGGTGGACGGTGCCCGTGGAAATTCCGAGGGCATTAGCGAGATCGAAGAGAGTAACCTTCTTGTCCATGGAATCACCCATCTGAAAACGCTGGAGCGGGACGAAAGCAGACTCAAGAAAGTGAGAATGGGTTTCGTAAACGTTTACGGCGCCATTTAAGACCACTTCGGCGAGGTTGTCAACGGCCCAGCCCCATGTTCCTTCGTTACTATGGCCGGAAGGCGATTTCTATTTCGCGGAGGGACGGCACGAAGGCTCCACGTGATGTATCTATTTTTAATATCGGGTCTTCTCACGCATGCCATGGGGACGTTGTGCACAGTACTCAGGCTGCGGGAATAAGGGCGAGCGAGTCTCAGTATGTGAGGGGAGGGAAGTTTGACCACCAGACCCGGCGAAATGGCAGGAAGTCACGTAAGGCCTTGAAAAAGAGGACGATGGCAAGAAATTCCCTGATAGGGAGCGTGGCTTAAGCCACAAGTCCGTCTAGGTTAGCTGGTACTGGGCAGGAGCTAGCAGGCCAACAGATCATATTTCCATCAAAAGAACGATATTCAGAATCGTGATTTCAAAAAAGAGCGCTTGACTCCAATTTGGAGTGGTAATCGAAAACGCCTCCCATGCTACGTAAACGGTTACGGTTTGCGTCGGAGCGCCTCGTCTCTTAGGCGGGGGGCACTCCGCCGAACGACGGCATACAGATGGTGATGAACGGCGGTGATTGTGGACGGGTTTCGTTTCCGTTACGCCAGTCTTCAAACTGCGTCTCGACGACAGCGACGCTCCAGTACAGGAAAATATCGGTTGTGCAAGCACTGACGGCGCGTCAGTTTCCAGATCACGCGACGACCCACCGCGGCTTCACAAAGAATGGAGAGCGTCACACGTCGCGCCATTGAACTGGCACTGATGTACAACTTCCAACAGAGAGAATGAACAAAGTCGGGGAAGGGGATGGCACATTCGCCATCCCCTTTTTCGTTGCGTATGGGAAGATAAAGGAATGATACGGAGGAGGAAAATTTGATGCGCTATCGGCGCGGTGCCCGTAGCACGTCGGGGCCACGGGTGTTAACTCGGCGCGAGGCGCTGATGGTTCTAGGTGGGTCGCCACTTCTCTTTGGTTCTGGCGCACCGGCTTTAGCAGGCGCGACACCACGTATTCATTTTTCTCTGCAATCACTGCCGTTCCGCCTGGAGACGGATGAAACACTAGCGACGCCACATGCGCCAGCCACAATGGCGGGAGGAGTTGCGGTTTTCGACTACAACAAAGATGGACGCCCGGACATTTTTTTTGCGAACGGCGCGAACATAGCGACTTTGCAAAAGGATTCGGCAAAATTTTCGAACCGTCTGTTTCGCAATAATGGGAACGGGGTCTTTATCGACGTGACAAAAGAGGCTGGGTTGGAAGGGCTTGGCTATGACGTGGCCGTTGCCGTGGGGGACTATGATAATGACGGATACCCGGATCTGTTTGTCGGCGGACTGCACCGCAATACGCTGTACCACAACAACGGGAATGGGACGTTCACTGACGTTACCGCGAAGGCAGGGCTAAATCACTGGGTAGATCCGAAGCATGGGCCGCTGTGGTGCACGGCGGCGTCGTGGGTGGACGTGAATAATGACGGACTGCTCGATCTGTTCGTGGTGAACTATCTGCGGTGGGACCTTAAGAAAGAGCCGTTGTGCGGTTTCGCGGGCTCCTACGACTACTGCAACCCCCGGTTCTATGAAGGGCAACCCAACCAGCTATTCTTGAATAAGGGCGACGGAACGTTTGAGGACGTATCTGAAAAGTGGGGACTTCGGGCACATGTCGGCAAGGGCATGGGAGTGGGCATGGCGGACTACGATTTGGACGGTCGCCCGGACCTGTTTGTGACCAACGATACCTACTACAACTTTCTGTTCCACAATACCGGGCAGAAGTTCGAGGAAGTTGCCTTTCAGGACGGCGTGGCGTTGGTCGCGGATGGCGATTTCATCTCTGGAATGGGACTGGATTTCCGCGACTACAACAATGACGGGTATGCGGACATCGTGTTCGTTGCGTTGAATGACCAAACATTCCCGATGTTTCAGAACAAAGGCGGAAAAGGATTCGAGGAAGCTACGTATGCCAGTGGAATGCGGGCGCAGAGTTTACCAATGAGCGGATACAGCCCGGGGCTATTCGATTTTGACAATGATGGATGGAAGGATCTGTTTGTCAGCCGCGGTCACGTTGAAGCCTTGGCGAAACCGGGAACACCGATCGAGCAACACAACAGTGTGTTTCTGAATCTTGGCGCGAGCGGTAAATGGCAAGCGCTGACTGCGGAGGCGGGATTCACCGCCATCCCGCCCGCGAGGCATCGTGGTTGCGCGTTCGGAGACCTTGACGGAGATGGCAGAATTGACGTGGTTGTTTCGGCGCTGCTCAGTGCGCCGGAAGTCTGGATGAATCGCAGTGAAGAAACGGGTCACTGGTTGGATGTGGCCTTGGAGGGAACAAAAAGCAACCGCGATGGAATCGGCGCGATCGTGAAAGTTATCACGTCAGCGGGCGCGCAATACAACCACATGACCACCAGCGTCGGGTATGCATCTTCGAGCCACGGGCCAGTGCACTTCGGACTTGGTAAGGACAGCAAGGCGAAATCAGTTGAAATTCGTTGGCCGTCTGGGATCGTTCAGACGCTGCAAGATGTTCCAGGAGACCAGGTGATCAAGGTGAAGGAAGCACCGGGGAAATGACCTTCGCTTTGGTTTTGTTCTGGCGCACTTGTTCAGAGATGCGTTCCACGATCGTTTTCCCTGGCGCCGGCTTCCGAAGAGAAGTGAGCTGCAAGTCAGCTTGGGCAAGTTGCAGGCGTACGCGCTTTGCCGCTGTTCGGCGACGATCTCGACCGCCGTCCGCAGGGTGGTCCGCGTGGATCAAAGCGGATCCCGGGACCCATGCCCGATCGAGGTTGTTGGGGTTAGCGGTCTCAAACGGAAGGAGAAGAGGAATCGCCTTGTCCCGTTGCCCCAGACGCGAGTAGCAGTCACTCAACAAGATGGCAATGCGAAGGTCATTCGAGAGATTCCTGATTCAGTGCACTGAGCTGGTCCAGCGCAGCGGCAACGCGCCTTTCTTGTAGAAAGCGAGAGCGAGGTTCAGCCGCAGTTCAGAGTTGCCAGGAATTTGTTCGCGTGCAGCACGGTATTGAGCTTCATCGTAGCGGGCCAACGCGGCGAGGGACGCGCCCATATTGGCGCGGCTGCGAGCGCTTCTGGGTGAGAGGTTGGCAACTGCTGATATTTTTGAACGACTAGTTCGTTGTTGCCGGACTGCTCAGCTTGTTGGGCATCGCGGAAAAGCTGCTCCGGGTTGGGCTCTTGCGCACACACCGTGGGCACGCAGAAAAGCGTCACATTTGCGGCAAATGGACGCATTATTTCGTAGTATAACTCGGTTTCAAGATTGACCGGAGAAGCGTGCTCTGAATCCATGAGAATAATCAATGTGGCAAAGCTGCTGTCGAGGCTCGTGTTTTGCTCGCTGCTTGCTGTGGGATCGTGTTGGGCGATTGGGGAGGAGCGGTTTGTCGAAGGCGAATTCCATAGCGGGGATTTTGTGCTGGCGCGAGCAGGCGGCGCGGCGGGAGTGTACGTGGACGCGAGCGACTATGCCGGGGTGACGCGCGCGGCCAAGGATCTATCTCAGGACATTCAGAGAGTGACGGGTGCTGCGCCAGCGGTTGTGCACGAAGAAGGGGCGCTGGGAGGGACGGCGCTAATTATCGGGACGTTGGGCAAGAGCGCGCTGATCGATCGGCTGATCCACGAACGCAAGATTGATGCGGCGGGGCTGCAAGGGAAGTGGGAGTCGTACCTCATTCAGACCGTAGCGCAGCCGATTCCGGGCGTTTCCGCGGCGCTGGTGATTGCGGGAAGCGACAAGCGAGGAACCATTTACGGAATCTATGAAATTTCCGAGCAGATCGGGGTGTCTCCCTGGTATTGGTGGGCGGATGTGCCGATTCCGCACCGTGACGCGCTGTTTGTTGAGCCGGGCCGGCATCTGCAGGGCGAGCCGGCGGTCAAATACCGGGGAATTTTTCTGAATGATGAGGCGCCGGCGCTGACGGGCTGGGTCAACGAGAAATTTGGCGGGTACAAGCACGAGTTTTACGAAAAAGTGTTTGAGCTGCTGCTGCGATTGCGAGCGAATTTTCTTTGGCCGGCGATGTGGAACAGCGCGTTCAATGAAGACGACCCGCTGAATCCAAAGCTTGCGGATGAATACGGAATCGTTATGGGCACGTCGCATCACGAACCGATGTTGCGTGCACAGCAGGAATGGAAGCGCCACGGAAAAGGCGCTTGGGACTATTCGACGAACGGGGAAGAATTGCGGGAGTTCTGGTCGCAGGGAATCGAGCGCAACAAGAACTACGAAAGCATCATCACGCTGGGGATGCGCGGCGACGGCGACATGCCGATGTCCGAGCAGAGCAACGTGGCGCTACTGGAGAAAATCGTGGCGGACCAGCGGAAGATCCTGGCGAAGGAAATGAATCCCGATCTGGCGAAGATCCCGCAAAGTTGGGCGCTCTATAAAGAGGTGCAGGAATACTACGAAAAAGGGATGCGGGTTCCGGATGATGTGACGCTGCTGTGGTGCGACGATAATTGGGGCAACATTCGGCGGTTGCCGACGACGGAAGAACGCAAGCGGAGCGGCGGGGCGGGTATCTATTACCATTTCGATTACGTGGGGGATCCTCGCTCATACAAATGGATCAATACGAATCCGATTCCGAAGGTGTGGGAGCAGATGAATCTGGCGTACCAGTATCGGGCCACGCGAATCTGGATCGTGAATGTGGGGGACTTGAAGCCGATGGAATTTCCGATGGAATTTTTTCTGACGTTCGCTAGGGACCCGCAGAGGTGGCCGAAAGAAAAACTTGGAGAGTTCACCGCCGAGTGGGCGACGAGGGAGTTCGGTGCCACATACGCTTCGGAGATTGCCAGGATTATGGAGCAATACGCGAAATATAACGGGAGGCGGAAGCCGGAGCTTCTGGAGCCGGGAACGTATAGTCAGGTCAATTATGAGGAGGCGGACCGGGTGGCTGCGGAGTTTCAGTCGGCGGTGAATCAGGCAGAGCAGATTTATGGCAAGCTGCCCGCAAATTATCGGGATGCTTTTTTTCAGCTGGTACTTTTCCCGGTGAAAGCATCGGCACAGGTGACGCAACTCTATACCACGGTCGGGAAGAACCAACTGTACGCGAAGCAAGGGCGCGCGAGCACAAACGACCTGGCGGCGCAGGCGCGCACGCTGTTTCAGGCCGACGCGGAGCTTTCTGCGAATTACAATCACACACTGGCCCACGGCAAATGGGACCACCTGATGGATCAGACGCACATTGGATATACCTATTGGAACGAGCCACCGAAAAACACGATGCCTGAGGTGGTTGAGCTGAATGTTCCGGCAGAGGCGAAGATGGGAATCGCGATCGAAGGTTCCAATGAGGCGTGGCCGGGTGCGGTAGAGCAGGCGATGCTACCGCAGTTCGATTCTTTTGGTCAGCAACGCTACTACGTCGATGTCTTCAATCGTGGGCGCGCCTCATTTCGCTTCTCGGCGACAGCGAGTGAGCCCTGGATCAGGCTGAGCCAATCTTCCGGTGAGGTCGAAAAAGAACAGCGGGTGTGGGTGAGCATCGACTATAGCAAGGCTCCCGCTGGAACCACGGCGGGCGCGGTGAAGATTTCAGCGCCGGAAGGCGAGCCGGCAATTGTGAAGGTATCCGCTTTCCATCCGAAAGAGCCGACGCGCGACACGCTTCGAGGATTTGCCGAATCGAACGGCGTTGTTTCCATGGAAGCGGGCAACTTCACGCGGAAAGTGGATGCGGCGTCGGTTCGCTGGGAGAAAATTCCGGACTATGGGCGCACAGGCTCGGGCATGTCGGTGTTTCCCGTGATGGCTGCGAGTGTTGAACCTCCGCGGGAGTCTCCTTGTCTGGAATATCAAATGTATCTGTTTGAACCGGGAAGCGTTGAGGTGGAGGCGATCCTTGGGCCGACACTGAATTTTGTGCCGGGGCGCGGGCTACGCTATGCGGTCTCGTTCGACGGTCAGGCACCGCAGATCATCGACGCGCTGGCGCAGAACACGCTGCAGGACTGGGCCACTTCGGTCAAAGACAATGTGCGCAAGAGTGCATCGCAGCACAGCGTAACCGGGACGGGTTACCACACCCTGAAGTTGTGGATGGTTGATCCCGGAGTGGTTGTGGAGAAGATCGTTGTGAATTTGGGAGGAGTGAAACCAAGTTATCTGGGGCCGGTGGAGAGCTATCGTGGGAAGAGTCAGCGGTAATTGCGCGGCCAGCGGGACACGCAAGAACTCAAGAAAAGAGAGATTCCTCACTTCCCAGACGCCGTTTCGGAATGACAGAATTCTTTTGGCATGGCTGAAGCCATGTAATCCCGAGTGATTTGATTTCTTACACACACTGTCAAGCTCCGACGCTCTGGGGAAAAAGAACCCCCACACGCAAAGGCGGCGTGTGGACGGCCGGCATTGCTCAGTTCGAGCTAGCAGATGCGGAACAGTGAGTGTGCGTGTGAGTGGCGAAAAGCGGAACCCGCGCTTCGCTCGGGATGACAGCGAATCATGGTTTGCGTGGCGGAGATCACCCACGATTCCGGCGGCTGAATCGAAGCACCGAGAACTGGTCTGGGCTTCCCATCAGAAAAGCCAGGAAGCAAAGCGCTAGGACGCTGTGGTCCAGTGAGGCGCCGAAGTATTGCCAAAAGGGCGCTCCGGCGCCCGGATAATTTGAGGAAAATAGCAACGTCAGCATGTACAGCAGACCGCACGCACTGGCGGGACGAACCAGAACGCCAAGCACAAGCGCGATGCCAATGGCTAATTCCCCATAGGCAACAAGAAAGGCAATCGGCGTCGCATGCGGCAGCACAAAACCGCGCAGAATCGGGATCACGAACGGGTACGCGCCCTCGGTCAGAAATTTTTGGATCCAAATTTGAAACCCGCCATGAAGCGTGAATTCCGTCCCAAAAACTTTGTACTCGCCAAAGATCAAGAAGAGCAGCCCAACAGCAATTCGCAAAACCGCCATTGCCAGGTCATTACGATTCGCATGAGGAGCGAGCGCGGCCATAAAGTCCTCTTCCTGCATCCCAGGCACGCAGGGCCAGTCAACTTTCTTTCAGGAACCCGGGTGACGTCAACTGGGTTTGTGCCGCTGGGTTCTCGCGGTCAAATTGGTTCTGGACGGTGCCCCGAGGTCTTGGCACACTTCTGCTCATGCAAATCACGCCATTTCGCATTGAAGAGTACATGGGCAAATATGAGTTTGCCGCTCAATACCTGTTGTCCTCCTCCGACGCCGAATCGCAGACGATTGAAGAGCTTCTGGCGCTGGAGCCGGGCGCGCACGACGCGTTTCTGAAACATTGGTGCGGGTACACCGAATCGCCGGGAGCACCGTGGCTGCGCGAAGTGCTCGTTACGATTTACACGCAGATCAAGGTGGACCAGCTTATTGTGGTGTCCGCGGCCGAAGAAGCTATTTTCCTCTTCTATCACGCGCTGCTCACACCGCAGGATCACGCCATCGTGGAGACGCCGTGCTACGAAAGCGCGCTGACCGTTCCGAAGAGCACGGGTGCCGCGGTGAGCGAATGGCGCCGCAAATCGGAAAATAGCTGGGCTCACGATCTGGAGGCGTTGCAAGCCTTAATGCGGTCAAATACACGCGCGCTCTATATCAATACGCCGCACAACCCCACGGGGCTTCTGATGCGGCCAGAGATATTCCGAGAAGTGCTGGAACTTGCGGCGCGGCACGGTATCTATGTTTTTTGCGACGAGGTCTACCGCGAACTGGAGCATGATCCTGCCACGCGTCTTTCCGCCGGCTGCGATCTCTACGAACGCGCGATTAGTCTCACGTCCGTAAGTAAAACCTACGGTCTCCCGGGGCTGCGTCTGGCTTGGCTCGCTTGTCGCGACACCGGCTTGCTGCAGAAAATCGTCTCCCTCAAGCACTACACCACGATCTGCGCCAGCGCTCCCAGCGAATTTCTTACTGCACTGGCGTTCCGCCATCGCCAGAAATTCATCGACCGCAATCTCCGGATCGTGCTTCGCAACCTGCCGCAGCTCTCGGCTTTCTTCGCGCGCCACGCCGATCGGTTTTCCTGGACGCCCCCCAACGCCAGCACCATTGGGTTCGCGCGCCTGCTGCCGCAACAAGATGTACAAGCCTTTTGCGAAAAACTGATTCAGCAAGCGGGGGTGCTACTCCTTCCGGGCACGGTTTACGATGAAGCTGAACATATTCGATTCGGCTATGGTCGCTGCAACATGCCCGAATCCCTGGCGCAATTCGAGGCCTGGCTCACGGCGCAGGGCTGAGTCTTAGGCACATCGTGTGGCGCAAAGAAAAAGGGCCATCCGCGTTGATGGCCCTGTTCTCAAATCCGGATTGTTGAAGCTTTTAAGCTGCTCCCATCGATCGCCTTGCTTGGAAGCATTCCCGGCAGAACACCGGGCGCCCTTGCGTAGGCCGAAAGGGAACCGTTGTTTCTTTGCCGCATTGCGAGCAGTTGGTCTTGGTTTCCGCTCGCATCTGGGTGGCTCCTCCTCCGCCTCCTCCGCCTTCGGCACGCTTCGCCTTGCATGCCTTGCATCGTTTGGGTTCGTTTTTGAATCCTTTGTCGGCGAAGAACATCTGTTCGCCGGCCGTAAAAACGAACTCAGCACCGCACTCCGAGCACTTCAGGACCTTATCGTGGTATTCCATGAGCGGTTCCCCCTCGACCCCATCCGGGCAGTGGGACCGCGCTCAGCTTGTACCTTTTGGCCTGAATTAAAAGTAGACCTGTAGTCCGGGAATGCCGGGCACGGATCCCTGGGGCCTGCGGGCGAAGAAGTTGAACAAATACCCAACGTGTCTGCCTGATAGGGGCCTGATCCCGGAAGTGCGGCGCTGAGGCTGCGTCTCGCTCAGGAATTAATCCTGTTCGCGACGCTGCTTCTTGCGCAGTCGCTTCCGCGAAAGCGCTTCTTTGGCCCGGCGCTTCTCACCGGGCTTCATATAGAAGCTGTGCTTCTTTATTTCCTTAATGATGTCTTCTTGCTGCACCTTGCGCTTAAAACGCCGCAGTGCATTTTCAAGAGACTCACTCTCCTGGATAACTACTTCTGCCAAAGGTAATTCACCCCAGTTCCGGTTCGGAATAGTGACACACAGTGCCTACCGCCATACTGCAACACTGCACCTGGTTACATTATCTCACGAGGTGGCTGGCTTCTTGTAGTCAATTCGGGCGGTGTAAGTCAAGTACTGTTTGGCGGTTGGGGTCTTGAGCGGCGAAAGAGGTATCGTCTATGCAATTGGTTACTCAAAAGCTAAGTTGATCTCGGTGTTTCTCCGGGTGCCGCCCGGTTGCATCTGCTGGTACACTGGGGTGCTTCAGAAACCTGCCTTCGGGGGCCGATCTTCATGCCCGACATGCGCGATGCTCTTGGAGTTCTGCTCGCTGGTGGTCAAGGCGAGCGTCTATGGCCTTTGACGCGTGACCGCGCGAAACCTGCCGTCCCGTTTGGCGCGCTGTACCGCATCATCGACATCACCCTTTCCAATTGCGTCAACTCTGGGTTGCGGCGCGTTTTCACGCTCACGCAGTACAAAGCGCTCAGCTTGTCGCGCCATATTCGCGCTGGCTGGTCCGGTCTGATGGGCCTTGGGGAGTTCATCGAAGTGCTTCCTCCGCAGATGCGCGTTTCCCAACAGTGGTACCAGGGAACCGCCGATGCCGTTTACCAGAACATTTATTCCATTGGCAGCGAGCGCTCCAAATATGTGTTCATGCTTTCCGGCGACCACATCTACAAGATGAACTACGCCAAGATGCTGCAGCAGCACATCGATTCTGGCGCTGACGTCAGCGTGGCCACGATTCAGATTCCCGCCGCGGAAGCCTCCAAGCAGTTTGGCGTGATTGAGACCGACAAGAACTGGCGCATCATGGGTTTTGAGGAGAAGCCGCACAAGCCCAAGACTTCTCCGCACAAACCTACGCACTGCAACGCCTCGATGGGCGTGTACATTTTCAATACCCAGTTGCTGATTCCGCTGCTGCTCGCCGATTCCGAAGATCCCAAGTCGTCTCACGATTTCGGCAAAGACATACTTCCCCGCATCATCAGCAAACATCATGTGTTCGCTTACAACTTTGTTGACGAAAACAGCCAGGAGTCTCTCTATTGGCGGGACGTCGGTACCATCGATGCCTACTACGAAGCGAACATGGATCTGGTCAGCGTTTCGCCGGTCTTTAACCTGTATGACAAGCAGTGGCCGTTGCGCGGATGGCAGCACCAGTATCCGCCCGCGAAGTTTGTGTTTGCGGATGCCGACCGCATGGGCGCGGCCATCGATTCGATTGTTGCGGGCGGATCGATTCTTTCCGGCGGGCGCGTTCAGAATTGCGTTGTGGGGTATGACGTTCGCGTGAACAGCTATTGCGATGTGGCCGAATCGATCATCTACAATCACGTGAACGTGGGGCGGCATTCACGGATCAAGCGGGCGATTATCGATCGTCACGTCAGCCTTCCCGAACACACGGAGATTGGCTATGACCTGGAAGCCGACCGGCGTCGGTTTCATGTCACCTCGTCGGGCATCGTCGTGGTGGTTCGGCAAGAGTCGCTCATTGAAGAGCCCGAGGCGCAGTAAGTTTTAGCGTGACTCGTGATCCGTGACTCGTGAAAAATCACGCAAAGTTACGATTCTTGTGCTGGTCTAGCGATGGCTTTCATGCCAGCAAAGGTCGGGGGCTTGCATAAAAGCTAGCGCTACATTTAGACGCAAACCCTCTCCCGCCTGCACCGCCGCGAACCACGAGTCACTAGTCACGAATCACAGATCACGGCTCACGTGTCCTGCGTCACTCGCCTCTCTCACCGCTCTGTTACAATCGTTGGTTCGATTTCACCCAGGAGCCATCACCGTTATGTCTAGCAAAATCACTCGCGTTCATGCCCGCCAAGTCCTCGACTCGCGCGGCAATCCCACCGTTGAAGCCGACGTGCTTCTCGAGTCTGGCGCTTTCGGCCGCGCCGCCGTTCCCTCTGGCGCTTCCACCGGCGAACACGAAGCGCTGGAACTCCGCGACGGAGACAAATCCAAATATCTTGGCAAGGGAGTGCTCAAGGCGGTAGCCAACGTCAATTCGGAAATCGCAAAGGCCGTTACCGGCACCGACGCCGCCGACCAGCGTGCCCTGGATCACAAAATGATTACGCTGGATGGCACGCCGACGAAATCCCGCCTGGGGGCCAATGCGATCCTCGCGGTTTCCATGGCTGCCGCGCGCGCTGCGGCCGTTGCCGTCAAACAGCCGCTGTACAAATATCTGTCACGCTATTCCACCGACAGTTCGGCCAATCTTCTGCCTGTGCCGATGATGAACATTCTGAATGGCGGAGCGCACGCCGACAGTTCGGTCGACTTCCAGGAATTCATGGCCATGCCCGTCGGTGCTCCGTCGTTCCGCGAAGCACTGCGCTGGGGCGTGGAAGTTTTCCACGCGCTGAAGGCCACGCTGAAAAAGCACGGCTATTCCACTGCGGTTGGCGATGAAGGCGGCTTCGCGCCGAGCTGCAAATCCAACGAAGAGGCCATCCAGATTGTTCTGGAAGCGATTACCGCGGCCGGCTATAAACCCGGCGAGCAGGTTTCCATTGCGCTCGATCCCGCCGCCAGCGAGTTCTACGACAAGGCCAGCGGCAAGTACTTGTTCAAGAAATCCGACAAGTCCGTTCACTCGTCCGCCGAAATGGCCGCCTATTGGACCAGTTGGGTGGAAAAATATCCCATCGTTTCGCTGGAAGATGGCATGGCCGAAGACGACTGGTCGGGTTGGAAATCACTGACACAGAGCGTCGGCAGCAAAACCTCCAAGAAGAAAATCCAGCTTGTGGGCGACGACCTGTTCGTCACCAACACCGAGCGGCTATCCCGCGGCATCAATGAAGGCATCGCCAACTGCATCCTGATCAAGCTGAATCAGATTGGTAGCGTCACGGAAACGATCGATGCGATCGAGCTAGCCCGTAAGGCCGGATACAACTCCGTCATTTCGCACCGTTCCGGGGAAACGGAAGATACCTTCATCGCGGATCTTGCCGTTGCCACCGCTGCAGGCCAAATCAAAACAGGGTCTGGCTCGCGCACCGATCGCATCGCCAAGTACAACCAGCTTCTGCGCATCGAGGAAGAACTGGGTGGGGCCGCGCGCTTCAATGGCAGGGCCCCCCTGAAGTAACTCTTTCGCCGTGGGTGTAGGTCCGTCTGCGCCCTCTCGTCGCTGGTGTTGGCGCAACGAGCGCACGAACGATCGTGCCACTGCGGCTTTGGTGCCGCTCACGACAGGCGCAGGAACTCCACGAAAGCCGCCAAGCGGGGGTTTCGAATCACTGAACTGGCGGCTTAAAGCCCCGTTTCTCGAGAGAAACGAACAGCGGGGGCGCTACGCGCCGGTCGGAGGCTTTTTTTCGTGGCGGAGGTGCGCGACTACCAGGCGGATTTCTTCGAAGGTGATTTCTGCGGGGAGGTCTTTCTTCAGCGGGCCAAGAAGATCCAAGCCGCGCTTTGCGCCGGCGTTTTGAATCAGGGCGAAGCGCTCGGTGCCGACCCAGGCGGGATCGAAGGGCAACTCGCCCTTCTCGACGAGATTGGCGATCAGTGCTACCACTGTGGCGACCTTGCGCCCGCGGAGTTGCGCAATTTCAGGGAAGGTATGGCCTTTTCTCAGGAGCTCCAGCGTTTCTTGCGAGGCATCGATTGCACGGGCGTGCCACTCCTGGCTGGTGCGTTCGCCTTCCTGGAAGCGGCGGAGCACGTCGAGGATTTCCTGGCCGTACTCATCGCACTTCGCCTCGCCGATGCCGGAAACCTTGCGAAGTTCGGCAAGAGTTTTGGGGCGTACGGCGCAGATTTGCTCCAGCGTAGTATCGTGCATCACGATGAAAGCGGCGCGATTCCGTTCTCTCGCGGCGTTTCTTCGCCACTCCTTCAGAAACTCGCGGAGTTCTTCATCGACCGAGACGGAAACGTGCCACTCGAAGGTTGCTGCTTCGGCCCTGCGAGCCGCGCTCGAACGGCGGCGGTCTTTGCGTTCCCTTCCGGTTGCTCCGGGCTTTTCCTTTTCCGGAGCGACGCCGGAATCTTCCAGCCAGGTAGGAGCGCTTGCGCAGCAATCACAAATGCCGCAGCCTTTCCACGCCCGTTCTTCGCCGAAATAGGAACAAATCTGTTTCTGGCGGCACTGCGAGCTTTTGGTGAAGTTTTCCATCTGCGCGAAACGCTTCCGGGCGGCCTCATACTGTGTAGAGCTGCCGATCTTGCTCATGAAATATTCGCGCAGACGCTTGTCTTTCCACTCCCAGAAGAGGTAGCAATCGGCGGGAAGGCCATCGCGGCCGGCGCGGCCGGTCTCCTGGTAGAGCTGCTCGATGCTGTCGGGCAAACCGAGGCGGATGACGGCACGGACGTTGGCCTTGTTGATGCCGAGACCAAAGGCAATGGTGCCGACGAGGATGCGCACCTCCTCGGTCATCCACTTTTCCTGATTTTCGCGGCGAGCCTGGCTGCTCATCTGTCCGTGATACTCGACCGCGGCGATGCCCTGCTCGCCGAGGAGATCGACGACTTCACCGACGCGAGCCACAGTGGGAGCGTATACGATTACATTTCCTCGCGAAGCGGCTTTTACCGCTCTCAGCAGCAGCTCGTTCTGCATACCGCCTTGGCAGAACTTGACGAGGTAACGCAAATTCTCGCGGCGAAAACTGAGAACGGCGCAGAAGGGATCGCGTAGTTTCAGTTGGTCCACGATGTCGTGGCGGACGCGCTGCGTAGCGCTGGCCGTGAATGCTGCGATGGGGCGCTGGGGAAAGAGTTCGCGAAGTTTACTAAGCTGGCGGTATTCGGGTCGGAAATCGTGGCCCCATTCAGAGATGCAGTGGGCTTCGTCAATGGCGAAGAAGGAGACGGGAACATTCTTCAGCCAATCGGCGGTGCCGTCCATGACGGCGCGTTCGGGCGAGATATACATCAGGCGGTATTCGCCGGCGAGGGCCTTTTTCTTGATGGTGCTGCGCTCGGTTTCCGTCACGGAGCTGTTCAAGAATGCGGCCGGGATGGCCATCTGGCTGAGCTGTGCCACCTGGTCTTGCATCAGAGCGATCAGGGGAGAGATCACCACCGCGGTGCGGTCTTCTTGTAGTACGGCGGGGAGCTGATAACAGAGCGACTTTCCTCCGCCCGTCGGCATTACCACGCAAACGTCGCGGCCGGCAGAAAGATTGCGGACGATTTCTTCCTGTTTTGGGCGGAAGGCGTCGTAGCCCCAATAGCGCTTGAGAGCGCGGCCAAAGCGGTCTGGGGCACTGAAGGGCGAGGCAATCATTGTGGCAGAGGCCATGGGAAGGGGTGCCGCATGATCTCGAGTGTAAGGCAAGGGACATGTCGGAAGCGAGCGCTAGCGATATTCGCTTTTATTTCGCCCTATGTCAAGTAAAATAACAGGTACCGTACCTCATTGGATATCCACAGGAGTGAATATGCTGTGGAAATAGCCGCAATCCGTACAGGGAATCGTGTAGGGCTGGGACCAAGAGCGGCTGATGGAGGCGGCCGCTTGACGGAGGGCCGGACACGGGTTGTGGGATGGGGTTCCGGGTGACATAATTTCGGTTCACAAAGAATGGGCCGGTTCGGTGGACCGTGGGCGCTGTTTGTTGCTTGACGGCGGCTGCGGTTTACCGAAAGAGGTCACATTTTTTCAGGGGGAAGACATGGCGTTGCGCGATGGCTGGATTGAAAAGCGGGAAGCGGCCCAGGCAGGTTCTAACGGGAACCGGAATATGTCGCAAATGCACCTGGCGCGGCTCGGTGTGACAACCGAGGAGATGGAGTACGTCGCCAAGCGCGAGAAGCAGGAGCCGGAGCTGGTGCGCAGCGAAGTAGGGCGAGGGCGCGCCATCATTCCCGCGAACATTCATCACCGCAATCTAGAGCCGATGGGGATTGGCATTGCGTTCAAGTGCAAGATCAACGCGAACATCGGAAACTCGTCGACCAATTCGGATATCGACGAAGAGCTGAAGAAGCTGCACCACGGCGTGCATTACGGTGCCGATACCGTGATGGACCTTTCGACCGGAGGAAACATTCCGGAAATCCGCAAGGCGATCATCGACGCCTCGCCGGTGCCGATTGGCACTGTGCCGGTGTATGAGGCGATTTCACGGGTGCGGCGGCCGGAGGACTTGACGCCGGAACTGATGCTGGAAGTGATCGAGGAACAGGCAGAGCAAGGCGTGGACTACATGACCATCCACGCGGGAGTGCTGCGGGAGCAGGTGCCGCTGGTGCGGAAGCGAATCACAGGCATCGTGTCGCGTGGCGGGTCGCTGATGGCGCATTGGATGGAGCACCACAAGAAACAAAATTTCCTTTATGAACGGTTCGACGACATCTGCAAAATTTTCAAGAAGCATGACGTGAGCTTTTCGCTGGGAGATGGCATGCGTCCGGGATGCCTGGCGGACGCGAGCGATGAAGCGCAATTCGCCGAGCTGAAGGTCCTGGGAGAGCTGACGAAGAAGGCCTGGGAGCACGATGTCCAGGTGATGATTGAAGGCCCCGGCCACGTGCCGATGAACAAGATCAGGGAGCAAGTGGATAAGGAAATGGAATGGTGCTACGAAGCGCCGTTCTACACGCTGGGGCCGCTGGTCACGGACATCGCGCCAGGCTATGACCACATTACCAGCGCGATTGGCGCGGCGATGATTGGGTGGTATGGCGCATCGATGCTGTGCTACGTGACGCCGAAAGAGCACCTGGGGCTGCCGAATCCGGATGATGTGAAACAGGGCGTGATTGCATACAAGATTGCGGCGCATGCGGCGGACGTGGCGCGCGGGCGTCCGGGAGCGCGGGATCGCGACGATGCATTGAGCTATGCACGGTTCTTGTTTGACTGGAACAAGCAATTTGAGTTGTCGCTGGACCCGGCGACGGCCAAGGCGATGCACGACGAGAACCTGCCGGATGATTTCTACAAAGAAGCGAAATTCTGTTCGATGTGCGGGCCGAAGTTCTGCTCGATGAACATTACGCAGTTGGCGGAGGCCGAGGGCGGGAAAGATCAGGCGGAACGGAAGCAGAAATTCGTGGAGCTGCTGGCGAAGGTGCAGGGCGCGGGAGCGTAGTCCTCGGCTCGTCCGCAATATCGCGCTGCCTTTTACCGCGGCGATCAACCGCAACAAAGAGCCAGCATGAAAGCTAGCGCTACATTGCAGAATGAGCAAACCCCTCCCTCAGCGAGCGTTTCGGCTTCATCGTCGGGCGGAGTTCCCGGTGTGGAAACATTCTTGGGGGTGTCTGCGTATCAGCCAGTAGAGGCGCGCGGGGGTGTCCGCTGCGCCGAGGCTGTGGCGAAAGGGGTGCACTTTGCTGACCCTGCTTTCCTTGACTCTGCTGTACTTCCTGCCAACGATCATTGGACGAGATAAGCGCGACGCTGCCGGGATCATTCTCGTAAACCTGTTTCTGGGATGGACGGTGATCGGTTGGTTCATTGCCCTCGTCTGGGCGTGCACGCTCGGAGCCGTATAGCCCGGTTAGGATGGTTGCGGTGCCGGCCGGCGGACGGTTCTGCTGCCAATGCGGAACGTTCGCGTATCCCGGAGCGCACTTCTGCACTGCCTGCGGACGCACTGTTTGATACTCTGAGGTCATCTTATGGACGCCTGCGGAAAGTAAATCGCGCGGGCCTTTAGGACCATGACCGAATCCAACACGCAAGATCTACGCGAGGAATTTAATCGCTGGGCGGAAGCTGGGCGTGGCGAAGGCATGGAGCAAGACCACCTGCCGATCACGCTGCCGGTGTTGGAGATGATGCGCCTGGAGCCCAGGTACAATGTGCTGGACGTTGGCTGCGGGTCGGGCTGGCTCTCGCGGCGGATCGCAGAAAAGGTGCTGGAAGGAAGAGTAGTGGGGATGGATGTGTCTGACCAGATGGTCCGCGTAGCGCGGCGGACGAGCGCAGAATATGACAATGTGCTGTACGTGACAGGCGAAGTGGGCGAGATACCGTGGGAAGCGAATTTCTTTACGCAGGCGATCTCGGTGGAGTCGGGATACTACTGGCCTGATCCAGCGGCGGGATTGAAGGAGATTTCCCGTGTGCTGCGGCCGGGCGGCAAGTTCTGGATGCTGATCAACTACTATCGAGACAACCCGCATTGCCACCAGTGGGGCGCGTTACTAGCGGTGAAGACTCATTTACTGTTGGCAGACGAATGGGTGGAACGGTTCAACGGATCTGGCTTCACGGAAGTGGCGCACGAGCGAGTGGTGGACCCGTCGCCATCGCCGGAAATATACACCGGCCGATGGTTCCGCGATGCGGCGCAGTTGCGGGCGTTCAAGGCGGAAGGCGCGCTGCTGGTGCATGGCGAAAAGAGCTGAAGGCTAAATCGCGAGAAAAACCGCGCGAAAAGGATTATCCGAGTCAAAGTCCAAATCTCGGATTAGGATATTCGCCATGGAGCGAGACAACGTTACCGTGACGTTGGCGGTGGGAGCGGCCCCCTGGCAGAAGACTCTTGCCGCGAGTCTGCTGGCCGCAGGAATGCTGCGGCGACTATTGACGTCCAATCCCTACCTGGAAATTCAAGATCCCAACGGTAATGGTTCGCTGCAAGAGATCAAGCGATTCCCTTTAAACCGAATCGTCAACGGAGTGCTATGGGGCGCGTGGCGGAGCTTGCCGAAGGGTTGGCGCCCGAGCTCACCAGTGATGGTGACCGTGTTGATGAGGGACGAGCTGTGGTCACACTGGATCCCACCTTGCAGCGTGTTTCACGGATGGATGGGGCAATCGCTGGCGAGTTTGCCGGCGGCGAAACGTCAAGGCGCGCGGACTTTGGTGGAAAACGCGGGGCGCCACCCGGGGCATTTTCACAAAGCACCGTTGGAAGAATGCGAGCGATTCGAGATCAAACCCAGCCAGTACAGCCCGTTGTTGCCAACAGCGCTGATTCGTCGCATGGAACGCGAGTACGAAATCTGTGATCGCATCGTGGTGCCTTCGAACCTGGCGCGTGGCAGCTTCGCGGAGTTTGGCTTGGCCGATAAGACGACCATGATTTTTCCCGGCGTGGATGAACAATTTTTTTCGCCACGGCCGCAGCAGGTGGAGCCGCAAGGAAAGCGCTTGTTTCGTGTGTGCTTCGCGGGTCGCTTGGAATTGTCCAAGGGCGCGGGCTATCTGCTGCAGGCATGGAAAAGGTTAGGCTTGGCGAACGCGGAACTGGTGCTGGCGGGAGAGGTGCGGCCGGAGATGAGAGAGCTGCTGGCGACTCACGCGGATTCGAGCGTGCGTGCCACGGGTTTCCTGACGGTGCAAAAGCTGGTGGAACTGTACCGCGAGTCGGACCTGTTCGTTTTTCCCTCGGTGAACGAAGGGCTGGCGCAAGTGCTGTTGGAAGCGATGGCGACGGGGTTGCCGGTGGTGGCCACCGAGCTATCGGGTGCGTGCGACTGTGTGAGCGAAGGGAAGGAAGGCTTCATTGTGCCGGCACGAGATGTTGAGAGGACGGCCGAAGCGATCCAATGGTGTTACGAGCACGGGGATGAAACGCGCGCGATGGGTCGAGCGGCGCGAGCGAGGATAGAGAGGCAGTTTACGCTGGATCACTACAATCAACGGATGATTGCGTTGTATCGCGAGATTGCCGGTGCGGCGGCTTGAAGCCCAGCTGATATGCCAATACCCACCGATCCCGTCTCGGTAACGCTTGCGCTGGGCGCTGCACCGTACCAGAAAACCCTAACGGCGAAACTGTTATCCGCGGGGATGTTGCGGCAGGTGCTGGAGTTCGTTCCGTACGTTGAGATTCAGGAACCTAACGGGAACGGGGCACTTGAAAGGGTGAGGAGTTTTCCTGCTTATACCCTGTTGAAGCGAGTGGTCTGGGGAATCTGGCGGCGTTTGCCAGGGAGCGTACAACCGCGGCCGCCAGTGACGTCGAGCGCCTGGCTGGCAGACCGGTTGCTGTCAAAAAAGATCGCTCGCTGCACGATATTCCACGGTTGCACAGCACTTTGTCTGGTGAGCTTGCGCGCCGCCAAACGAAAAGGCGCGGTCACGCTGGTGGAGAACGCGGCGCGTCATCCGCGGCACTGGAAGAGAGTAGACATGGAGGAGTGCCGGCGGTTTGGCGTGAATGGCGGCGATGGCAGTGGAAACTTCGCGGAGAGACTGCTCGAGCGGATGGAGCGGGAGTTTGCAGAGTGCGACCGGATTGTGGTGCCATCGGCAGTGGCGCAAGAAAGCTTTGTGGAGTACGGTTACGGGGAAAAGACGGTGGTGGTGCAAACGGGAGTGGACACCGAATTCTTTTCTCCGACTCCTGCGGTTCGGACGGCGCCCGCATTTCGTGTTTGTTATGTGGGCAGGCTGGAATTTGCTAAGGGTGTGAGTTATCTGCTCGAAGCGTGGAAACGGTTAAGTTTGACGAGTGCAGAACTCGTGCTGGTGGGAGAAGTGAAGCTGCAGATGAAATCGTTGTTGGCGAAATATATGGACTGCGGAGTGCGGGTGCTAGGAGCACTGCCGGTGCGTGAGGTAGTCCGCTGTTATCGGGAGGCGACTCTGTTCGTTCAACCGTCGCCGAATGAAGGCCTGGCGCAGGTACTGCTGGAGGCCATGGCTTCGGGACTGCCGGTGGTGGCGACCGACAAAACGGGTGCTTTGGAATGCGTGACAAACGGGAAAGAGGGCCTTGTGGTGCCGGCGCGAGATGTGGACGCGCTGGCCGAGGCGATGCTGTGGTGCTACCAGCATCGAGAGGAAAGCCAGGAAATGGGAAAAGCGGCGCGCAGGAGGATCGAGAGTCAATTCAAGCTGGAGCACTATAACGAGCGGGTGGTGGCGTTATACCGGGCGCTGGCAGGGATGCAACCTGGCACAAAACTGAAAGAAGAGGCCGTTTAGTCTCAAAGAAGTGACGCTATCGGATGAGCAAACCAGAGCGAGCAGGTGTCACTTTCGCGGCTGAGAAAAGCACCGAATCAGCAGGGCCGCCTGGTTCTGCTAAATTGAGGACAAGTAGGTCAGGGGACCCCAAAAGAACGGCAAACAGGCATGAGCCAAACAGGCGGCAAATATCAGGTGCTGGTCGTGGACGACTCTCCGGTGTACCGGAAACTCGTAGAGCAATTGTTGACCATGGAGCCGTACTCGCTGCTGTTTGCGACCAATGGCGCGGAAGCCCTGGAAATGTTTCATGAACATTCGCCGTGCATGGTGGTGACGGACTGGATGATGCCGGATCTGTCGGGGTTGGAACTCTGTCAGAGGATACGAGAGGACCGGACGAGGCCGTACACCTACCTGATCTTGATGACCAGCAAGAAGGAGAAAGAAAGCGTAGTGAAGGGCTTGCAGGCGGGAGCGGACGATTACCTGACCAAGCCGTTTGATCCCGGGGAAATGCTGGCGCGGATGGGGGTGGGGCGGAGGATCATCGATCTGAATCGGGAACTGGCGGCAAAGAGTTTGAAGCTGGAAGAGGCGGCACGGACGGATCCCCTGACGGGATTGCCGAACCGGCGCGCGATTGAAGAGTGGGCACTGAGGCAGCTGCAAGGAGCGGCGCGGCACAGGTTTGCGTTGTGGGTAGTCGTGGGGGACATCGATAACTTCAAGGTGATCAATGATACGTTCGGGCACGACGCCGGGGATATCGTGCTGCAGACCTTCGCGGCGGTATTGAGGAAAAATACGCGAAGCTCGGATATTTGCGGACGGCTGGGCGGAGATGAGTTCCTGTTGGTGATCACGCACGCCGAAGCGGCGGGAGTGGAAGTGACGGTGAACCATTTCCGCGAGCAGTTTGCGGCGCTGTCGTTTCCGTTGCAGGGGCAGAGCGTGAGCGTAACAGCGAGTTTTGGACTAGCGGGATTCTCTGGAAACGGGTTGCAGGACTTCACGGCGCTGGTACGCAAGGCGGACGAGATGCTGTACGAGGCCAAGCGCGCCGGCAAGAATCTGGTACGCGTCTCGCCACTTGACAACAAAGTGCAAGCAGTGTGATGCACGCGCTGGCCGCGAGTTCAGGAAGTATGCGGACGTCTGCAAGCAAGCGGCGGAAATCCCGCCGCGAGGGTGAAAGCGATGTGGAACTGGAGCGCAAGCGTTGCGGTGGTGACCGGCGCGGGGTCGGGGATGGGGAGATGCCTGGCGCAGCAACTGGCGGAGCGGGGAGCAGCGCTGGCGCTGGCGGACGTGAACGAGCAGGGACTGGCGGAAACCGTGAGCTTGCTGGGTGCAGCGAAAGGCAAAGTGACGCGGCACATCGTGAACGTAGCAGAAGAAGGGCAGGTGAAGAGATTCGCGGAAGACGTGGAGGCGCAGCACGGGAGGTCGACGGTGCTGTTCAATAATGCGGGAGTGGCGTTGCTGGGGCACTTTGAGGAGATTTCGGTGGCAGACTTTCGCTGGTTGATGGACATCAATTTTTGGGGCGTAGTCTATGGAACGGCGTATTTCCTGCCGTTGCTGAAGAAAGAGAAATGGGCGCATATCGTGAATACTTCCAGTTTGCTGGGATTTTTCGGTGCCGCGGGACAGAGCGCGTACTGCGCGAGCAAATTTGCGGTGCGGGGTTTCACGGAATCGTTGCACCACGAACTGTTGGGGACAAGTGTGGGAGTGACGTGCGTACACCCCGGATTTGTGCGTACGGCGATTGCCACAAGCGCGAAAGAAGGGGCGCGAGCGGGGGCGAAGTTGCGGACGGAGAGCCTGGAGCGGTTTCAGAAGGTGGCGCGTACGGCGCCCGAGGTGGCTGCGGCGAAGATTCTGCGAGGCGTGGAGCGCGGAGCGATGCGAGTGTTGATCGGGGCGGACGCGTATTTTGTGGATATTTGGCAGCGGCTGAGACCGACGGGTTATTGGAATCTGCTGGCGCGACAATTTGAGGATCCGAACGCGAACAGGTAGGAAGAATAGAACGTTGCCCTCTCATCACTGCTAGCATGAAAGCCAGCGCTGGTATCCAGATGTAGGAGAAGAGCAGTTGTCTCCCTTTTGCGGCGGCAGAGAGCGGTGCTCGACCGGGGAACCTGCCTCACCCCTGAAGGGTGAGTTACAGAGACGATCAGGCGGGCATAAAGCCAGCGCTACATTGCAGACGGGAAAGCCCGATGGACGATTAGCTGGGAGAATCGTTGCGCTCGTCAAAAAGCCGGCGCCGCCAGCTTTTTGGCAATTTAGGCAAACGACCGAGTCCCGCTGCGCTGGCAACGGATGATGCTGCCCAAAGCAACCGATAGGCAACTACACCCAATACAACAAGGACCGTGAAGAACGCGGCCATCATGGCTGACTTATTCATGATGGAGCACCTCGCGGGGGGCCATGGCGGTGGGTGTCTCCTGCGCCACTCAGCCCGAGCCTCCTCTAACTGCAGCACGAAAGTTGGCAGCGGCGGTTTGCCCATATTCGCCGTTGGCGAGGGAAGATAAACAGCCACAACATGATCCGGGATTTGGTGCCATTGCTCATGGCACTCCTTTGGTGGAGGTTGCCTGCCGGTTCCACTCCCGGCAACCCGCCCAACTGCGAACTGGAGCTTTCCGGCACGCTCGCAGAAACCGTTTATTGCACCTCGCGGCGGCAGATGTCGTTCGATCCCGCTTCGCATCCGGTCGAGCCGAAGGAAGCTGTCCTCCCGGCGACGCACAACCGATTAAGAAGATTATTGCCGCTGTGAAGGTGTCTGTCGTTGCCATGGAGCATGTCTGTTGTTGCCCTGTGGGTCACGGAACGACCATCTGCACTTCTTCCGAGTACGTGCTTTCGTCTCCGCTCGTGTCGACCGAAGTGGTCACGTAGTAGTACGTTTGTCCATTCACTACGGTCGCGTCCGCGTAGGTCAATCCTGCAACGGCCGAAGAATTGATCTTGGCGTAACCGCTCCCACTCACCGTGCTGCGGTACACATTGTATCCGGCCACCCCGGACGATGGGCTGGCCGTCCAGTTTAGCAACACCGAATAGGCGCTCCCGGCGGCTACCGTGATGCTGAACGACTGCGTCGCTGTCTGTGCTGTCGGTGCGGTCGAATCCGTTACCTTCGCGGTGAAGCTGAATGATCCTGCCGTTGTTGGCGTTCCCGAGATCGTCCCGCTCGCCGTAGCCAGCGTCAGACCTGCTGGCAACGCTCCCGCACTGATGCTCCAGCTGTACGGCGTCGTCCCGCCGCTTGCCACCAATGTCGTCGTATAGGCCGTCCCTACCTGCCCGGACGGAACCGAACTGGTCGTGATTTGCACCGGGGCGACCGCTGCCGCTATCGTGAGGGTGAACGATTTCGCCGCTGTTTGCGCTGTTGGTGCGGTCGAATCCGTTACCTTGGCCGTGAAGCTGAATGATCCTGCTGTGGTCGGCGTTCCCGAAATCGTCCCGCTCGCCGCAGCCATCGTTAGACCTGCTGGCAACGTCCCCGAGCTCATGCTCCAGCTATAGGGCGTCGTCCCGCCACTCGCCTGGATCATCGTCGAAAAGACTACGCCTACTTGTCCGGCTGGAATCGAACTGGTCGTGATTTGCATCGGAGTGACCGCTGCTGCAACTGTTATGCTGAACGCCTGTGTCGCCGTTTGCCGCGTCGGTGCAGTCGAGTCCGTTACCTTGACCGCGAAGCTAAATGTCCCCGCCGTTGTCGGCGTTCCGGAAATCGTCCCGCTCGCCGCAGCCATCGTTAGACCTGCTGGCAACGTCCCCGAGCTGATGCTCCAGCTATACGGCGTCGTCCCGCCACTTGCCGCCAATATCGTCGTATAGGCCGTCCCTACCTGCCCGGAGGGGATCGAATTGGTCGTGATTTGCACCGGCGTGACCGCTGCCGCAACTGTAATGCTGAACGACTTCGTCGCCGTTTGCGCTGTTGGTGCAGTCGAGTCCGTTACCTTGACCGTGAAGCTAAATGTCCCCGCCGTTGTCGGCGTTCCGGAAATCGTCCCGCTCGCTGTAGCCAGCGTTAGACCTCCTGGCAACGCTCCCGCACTGATGCTCCAGCTATAGGGCGTCGTCCCGCCACTCGCCGCCAATGTCGTCGGATAGGCCGTCCCTACCTGCCCGGAAGGAACCGAACTGGTTATGATTTGCACCGGCGTGACCGCTGCAGCAACTGTGAGACTGAACGACTTCGTTGCCGTTTGCGCTGTCGGTACAGTCGAATCCGTTACCTTGGCTGTGAAGGTGAATGTCCCCGCTGCGGTCGGTGTCCCCGAGATCGTCCCAGTCGCCGCCGCCAACGTTAGACCTGCTGGCAACGCTCCCGCACTTAAACTCCAGCTGTACGGCGTCGTCCCACCACTCGCCTGCAACGTCGTTGTGTACGCTGTCCCAACCGTACCGCCAGGCAGTGAGGCCGCCGTCGTGAGTGTCAGTGAGTTGGTTGGGGATGGTGCAAGACCAGTCCCCGACACGGAAATCGTGCTCATACTGCGGGTAGACCGCATGAACTGGATGTTAATGGCGGCTGAAAAAGTTCCGCTGGAAGTTGGACCAAATACAACCCGGAATGAGGCGCCCTGGCCGGCCTGCAAGGTTAGCGGTAAAGCGGGGCCGGAGACAGCGAAGTTGGAAGAACTGCTCACCACTCTTCCGATCGTTAACTTTTGAGTTCCCGTGTTCATGACCGTGAACCCTTGCGGAGAGCTGAACGAATTGACATTTATGGACCCAAAACTCAGCGAGGAAGGGACCGTGCTCGCACCGGACCCTGCTTGAACGTTTGTAACCGATAGACTCAGGAGGATTGTAAACACGACTGAACACACCCATCCTCTTGACCTCATGCTCGAGTTCATGAATTTCTCCTAGCTGACTGACATCGCTAGGTCCGGGAGGGGAGACCGTGTGTGCCGTTCGCGGTGCGCGGAAATTATCCGTGAGCGCATAGTAAAAAGTATCTGGCGCTTCAGTCTACTGGCGGCGGGAACAGTTCTAGTACAGGAACAACTGCTGTACCTCAGTGATACATAAGGGAGAAGATGCCTTGGTCAAAAAACAAACGAGTTGAAATAGCGTAACTTGCAGCTTTCCACGCGCTCACCTCGATAACGCCCTATACGCGATGCCGGCGGCGAAATGGGTGTGACGAAGGGCTTTGACGGGGCGGAAATACGAGGGCTATACTGCGGGGCATGGGAAGAGGAGAGTGAGGGCCCGTGGGAGTCATAGACCAACGCTTTGAAAAGAACGTCCTAATTACCTCGATCGATTACGTATTCAATTGGGCAAGAAAAAGTTCGCTGTGGCCGCTGACGTTTGGGCTGGCTTGCTGCGCGATCGAGATGATCGCGTCGACGACGTCGCGATTTGACATGGCGCGCTTCGGAGCGGAAGTGTTTCGACCGTCACCGCGGCAGGCGGATTTGATGATCGTGTCGGGAACAGTAACGCTGAAGATGGCGCAAGTGATTCAGCGAGTGTGGCAGCAGATGCCGGACCCGAAGTGGTGCATCTCGATGGGGGCTTGCTCCAGCGTTGGCGGGCCGTTCAATGCGTATTCGGTGCTGCAGGGAGTGGACCGCATTGTGCCGGTGGATGTGTACGTGGTGGGATGCCCACCGCGGCCAGAGGCGCTGTTCTACGCGTTGATGAAATTGCAGGACAAAATTGACAATATGAGCCTCGCCAAGAAGCCGACAGAAGTGCGGCTGAAGCCAGAGATGGTGGAAGAGTTCAAGAAGAACGTAATGGTGGCCCAGGTGTCCGACCCGCAGTAAAGGTTTTTCACCCCAGAGAACACAGAGGAAAACCGATTATGGGATTCGTTAGGGCAGTGAAGAAGGCGGAGATACCTGCGGGCACGGTGCGAGAGTTTCAGATTGAGGGGAAGGCGGTGGCCCTGGCAAACGTCGGGGGAACGATCTACGCCATTAATAACACTTGTTTGCACCGTGGGGGTCCGTTGGGACAAGGGCTGCTAGAAGGCAAAGCGCTGACGTGCCCTTGGCACGGGTGGCAATACGATGTGACGAATGGGAGGGTGGTCCAGAACCCTGCGGCTGGCGTGGATTGCTATGCTACGGAAGTGCGCGGAGAAGACGTTTTCGTGGATGTTGGAGCCTGAACAGGATTGGACGAACCGCTAATTTTCCTGTAAGTATAAGATAACAAACATAATAGGTAACCTGAGCCCTGTTCTGGGCGCAAATCTCGGGTTTTCCACCGCTGAATTCCCGCTATCCCTCATATTTTGTTTGGTTTTCGCCTAGCTAACGTGTATATTTCAGCCGAATCTGGGGCCGATGGCGACCGCAACCTCTCAAACACGACATTATTGGATCTTCAGCGCAGACCCACACCACTATCACTGGGACACTCTATTCGTAAAAGGTAAGGAAATGTGGCACGGGGCTGCGGGGAAACCTGACGCCATCCGGGCGCTGAAACAGGTAAGAAAGGGCGACCGGGTCTTGTGTTACCACTCCGCCCCAGAACGGTCGTTGTATTCGATCGCCGAAGTGGCGCGGGACCCATACCCGGATCCGCACGACACCAAGGGTAAAAACCTGGTCGCGGACTTGCGGGCCTTTGAAAAGCTTCCCAGGCCGGTGACGCTTGCGGAGATGAGGGCCAATCCGGCGGTGCGGAAAATGAAACTGTTGAAGAATGTGCGGGTACTCATCTCGTCGATTTCCGATGCGGAATATCAGGAATTGCTTCGGATGGCAGGAATTGTGGCGACGCCCGGAGTGCCGCTGCCCTGAAGGGTGCTGCGGCGGGAAATGCCGATCGACAATCCTCTTTTCGCAAATTGACCAATCCATGGGTGTGATCTGGTAGGTGCGTCCGTGTGGGAAGGCATCCCGCCCAATTTCTTCGAGAGATTCGTTGATGTTCTGAAGTTGAGGAGGATTCATGCGCGGAGTGATTCGGTGGGTTCTTGGGCTGCTGGTGGTGGGAATGAGTTCGGGACTGGTGGCGGGAGAAGACGCGCCATTGTTGCTGCAGGAACCAACGTTGAGCCGCGCGGAGATTGTATTTGGTTACGGCGGATATCTCTGGAGCGTGCCGAGGGACGGTGGTGCAGCGCGGCAGTTGACCACCGGAGGGCATGAAAGCGATGCGGTATTTTCGCCGGATGGGAATTGGATTGCGTTCAGCGCGAATTACGATGGAAATCGGGACGTGTATGTGATTCCAGCCGCCGGGGGAGAACCGCGGCGGTTGACGTGGCACCCGGGACAGGACGGGGCGCTAGGCTGGACGCCAGACGGAAAGCGAGTGCTGTTCCTCTCCGATCGGGATGCTTATGCGGATATGACGAGGATGTACACCGTGCCGATGCAGGGCGGCGTGGCGGAAGTGCTGCCGATGTGGCGGGCATTTGAGGGCGGCTATTCTGCGGACGGGGAGAAGATTGCCTACGTGCCAAACTTCCAGTGGCAACAGGCATGGAAGCGGTACCGGGGCGGACAAACTACGCCGATCTACATTGTGCGGCTGAAGGATTTGCAACTGGAGAAAGTGCCGCGTGAAAACTCGAATGACGCGAAGCCGACTTGGTTCAAGGACAAAGTCTACTTCCTGTCGGACCGCAATGGCCCGGTAACACTGTTCTCCTATGACCCAAAGACCAAGAGCGTAAAGCGTGAGATGGAAAACAAGGGATTGGACTTCAAGTCGCTCTCGGCAGGGCCGGACGCCTTGGTATACGAGCAGTTCGGCGGGATTTATCTGTACGATCCGGCGAGCAGTAAGGCAAAACAGGTGCACATCACGGTTTCGGCGGATCTGCCGGATACCAGGCCACACTACGTGAAAGCGGCAGAGCAAATCCTGAACGCTGGAATCTCGCCGACCGGAGCGCGCGCCGTAGTTGAAGCACACGGAGAAATCCTGACGGCGCCGGCGGAAAAGGGCGACATCAGGAATCTGACGCGCACGCCCGGCGTGGAAGACCGAAATCCCGCGTGGTCGCCGGACGGAAAGTCGATCGCCTATTTTTCGGACGAGTCGGGCGAGTATGCCCTGCATATCGTGGATCAATCCGGGCTGGGCGCGGTGAAGAAAATCAACCTGGGGAATCCGCCATCGTTTTTCTACAACCCGTCGTGGTCGCCGGACAGCAAGAAGATCGCGTACACGGACAAGCGATTGAATTTGTGGTACGTGGACGTGGAGAAGGGGGTCCCGGTAAAGGCGACGGCGGAGCTGTTTGAGGATCCCTCGAGCGCGATGAATCCCGCGTGGTCGCCCGACAGCAAATGGCTGACGTACACGAAATTTCTGGAGAACCATTTGCACACCGTGTTTGTGTACTCGGTGGAGAACGGAAAGGAATCGCAGATCACCGACGGGACGGCGGACTCACGTTTCCCGGTGTTCGATAAGAATGGAAAGACGCTGTATTTCGCATCGAGCACGGATGTTGGGCTGACGAATGGGTGGCTGGATCTATCGAGTTTCCAACACCCGTTGACGCGGAGCATTTACGCCGTAGTGCTGAAGAAGGGCGATGCGAATCCCGTGGAACCGCAGAGCGACGAAGAGAAGGTGGCGGCGAAGAGCGACGAGAAGGGAAAGGAAGCGGACAAGTCCAAGGGAAAAGAGGCGGACAAAGAGAAGGGTAAGGAAGGCGAGAACAAAGAGGGCGCGAAAAAGGATGAAACGCCTGTAGTGACCGTGGATCTGGAAGGAATTGGACAACGGATTGTGGCGCTGCCGATTCGCGCCGCGAACTATGTGCTGCTGACGCCAGGGAAAACGGGAATCTTGTATCTAGGAGAAATTGCGGACGTGCCACGTTTTGAGGACGATACACCTCTGATCACGGTGAGCAAATTCGACTTGAGCACGCGGAAGACGGAGCTGTACGTGGGCGGCGTGAGCAAGTTCACGGTCTCAGCGAATGGAGAGAAGGCGCTGTTCAAGCAAGGTCCGGCGCCGACGTCCCCGTGGATCATCGCAGCAACCGCAGCCGCCCCGAGGCCTGGGGAAGGAGTCGTGAATCTGGCAGAGATGGAGGTGTACGTCGACCCGCGAGCGGAGTGGAACCAGATGTACAAAGAGGTCTGGCGGATTGAGCGCGACTTTCTGTATGACCCGAATCACCACGGCCTGAATATTCCTGCAGCGGAGAAGGAATATAGCGTGTACCTGGCGAAGCTGGGTGGGCGGGAAGATCTCAATTACTTGTTCACCGAAATGCTGGGCGAAATCACGCTCGGGCACGTATTTATCGGCGGCGGAGACGCTCCGAAACCGAAGATGGTGAAGGGCGGACTGTTAGGGGCAGATTACAAGGTGCAGAACGGGCGCTACCAGTTTGCGCGAATCTATAACGGGGAGAATTGGAATCCGGATTTGCGCGCGCCACTGACGCAGCCGGGAGTCGACGTGAAAGTTGGCGAGTACCTGCTGGAAGTGAATGGCAAAGAGGTGCGACCACCAATGGAAGTTTATAGCTTCTTCGAAAACACGGCGGGAAAGCAGATCAAGATCAAGGTAGGGCCGAATCCGGAGGGGAAGGACACGCGGGAAGTGACTGTTGTGCCGGTGGACAACGAATTTTCGTTGCGTAACCGGGCATGGGAAGAGGACAACCGACGGAAAGTGGATGAGCTGAGCGGAGGGAAGTTGGCGTACGTGCATGTGCCGGATACGGCGGAGGGCGGGTACACAAACTTCAACCGTTTCTACTATGCCCAGGTGGGGAAGCAGGCCGCGGTGATTGACGAGCGCTACAACCACGGTGGACAAATTGCAGATTACATCATTGACCAACTGAAACGGCCGCTTCGCAACTGCGCAATTTCGCGAGAAGGCGGGAAGTTCTGCTCACCGCTGGCGCAGATCTACGGTCCGAAGACCATGGTGATTAATGAGATGTCTGGTTCCGGGGGCGACGCCTTGCCTTGGATGTTCAAGCAGGATGGCGTGGGACCGCTGGTGGGCACGCGGACATGGGGCGGGCTGGTGGGCATTTATGGTTACCCGCGCCTGATGGATGGAGGCGGCGTGACGGCTCCACGCGTGGCGATTTACGGGCTGCACGGAGAATGGGAAGTGGAGAACCATGGAGTAGCCCCCGACATCGAAGTGGAAAATGATCCGGCGTCTGTGGCGGCGGGACACGATCCGCAATTGGAGAAAGCGGTGCAGGTGACGCTGGAGGCGCTGAAGAAAAATCCAGTGGTGATACCGGACCATCCGCCGTATCCGAATTATCACCAGAAGTGAGGCGTGATTGCTGGTTCGTGGCTGGTGACTGGGTGAGAGACTGCAGGAATCACGCCGCGAGTGACACGCGTTGATTTGCCGCAGGCTTGCTATCGCGCGCCGGTCCTGACGATATCTTGGCGGGAGTGGCGGTCATAAAAGACAGCGCTACATTGGAAGAATCGGCGCCACATGAAGAATCAGCGCTACGTGCAAGTGTGGTAGGGTGAACGATTGAGAAAATTATGCCGGAACTGCCAGAAGTCGAGACCGTAGCGCGCGAACTGCAAAAAGCAGTGGCCGGAAGGCGTATCCTCAGCATCACGATCGGGAAAAGCGATTTCATCGACAATGCTGCCGACATTGAGCGGGAACTGCCCGGACGAATCATTCGCGAGGTGCGGCGGTACGGGAAATTTCTGTTGTTGCGGCTGACGGCTGCGGAGAAAGCGGAACAACAGGACGACGAATCGGCGCTGCTGGTGCACCTGGGAATGACGGGGATGCTATGGCCACGCCCGGTAAGCGAACCTCAGTTGAAACATACGCATGTGGTGATGTCGCTGGACGATGGGAGAGAGTTGCGGTTCATCGATGCGCGGCGATTTGGGCGCATTGCTTATCTGGCGAAAGAGGTGCTGCAAAAGGAATTGCTGCGTTTTGGGGCCGACCCGCTGGAGGTGGGGCGGGAAGAATTTCAGCAACGGATGGACCGGCGAGCGCGAGTGAAGGCGCTGCTGTTGGATCAGCGGGTGCTGCGTGGCGTGGGAAACATTTATGCGGATGAGAGCTTGTGGAAGGCGCAAATCCATCCGGCTCATTTGGGAGCGCGACTAAGTCCAACACAGATGAAAGATTTGTACCGGGCGCTCCAGGATATTCTGAAAAAGGCGATTGAGCTGCGAGGGTCGTCGATCTCAGACTTTCTTGACGCGGATGGCCAGCCGGGAGAATATCAGCGGCACCATCGCGTGTACGGAAGAGAAGGAAAAAGTTGCGCGCGGTGCAAAACGCTGATCCGCCGCGTGATTGTGGCGGGCCGAAGCAGCTATTTTTGCCCGAATTGCCAGAAGGCGCCGCGTGGTTGGAAGAGAATGGCGAAACGGAAAACGAAAAAATCAGGAACATCATGAGAGCGGTGGCGCAACGCGTGAGCCGGGCAAAGGTCACGGTGCAGGGTCAGGTCACGGGAGAAATCGGGCCCGGTCTGATGGTGCTGCTGGGTGTTGGAAAGGAAGACACCGCGGCGATTGCGAAGACCATGGCAGAGAAGGTAGCAAATCTCCGCATCTTCGAAGATCAGCAAGGAAAGATGAACCTGTCGCTGCTGGAAGTGCAAGGGAGCGCCCTTGTTGTTTCGCAGTTCACGTTATACGGGGATGCGCGGGGGCAACGGCGGCCGAGTTTTATTTCCGCGGGCCCGCCGGAGCTGGCGAAGAAGCTGTATGAGGAATTCTGCCAGGCGCTGCGGGGCCTAGGTGTAACGGTAGGAACGGGAATTTTTCAGGCAATGATGTCGGTGGAGTTGGTCAATGAAGGCCCGGTCACAATCCTCCTTGATTCGGACAAAACGTTCTAGCAGCGCGGAAAAGTCGCGCGCCGCGGGCGAGAAGTGGGACGCGAAGCGAGTGCTGCGAGAACTGAAACGCCTGGGCGAACGACGAAATGTCGAGGGAATGGCGCGGTTCGGGATCGTGGCGAAGAATGTTTACGGCGTGTCGAAGCCAAGGCTGGATGAGCTGGCTCGCAAAATTGGACGGAATCATTCGCTGGGACTGGCGCTTTGGGAAACGGGAAATCATGATGCGCGGATCCTGGCGGGAATGATTGCGGAACGAAAGCTGGTAACGGGAAGGCAGATGGAGCGGTGGGTGCGCGATTTCGATAACTGGGACGTCTGCGACGGGACGTGCTGCCACCTGTTCGTGTTTGCGATGCCAGCGTGGCAGAAGGCGCATTCGTGGAGCCGGCGGAAAAAGGAATTCGAGAAGAGGGCGGGCTTCGCGCTAGCGGCGTTTCTGGCTTGCCACGATAAGAAGGCGGCGGACGCCGAATTCCGAAAGTACCTGGAAGTAATCGAGCGCGAGGCGTGGGACGAACGGAATTTTGTGAGCAAGGCCGTAAACTGGGCACTGCGAAACATAGGAAAGCGGAACCTGGCGTTGAACCGCGCGGCGCTCGCGAGCGCCGAAAGGATCGCGGTGCAAGGTTCGCGCGCGGCGCGCTGGATTGCCGCGGACGCGTTGCGGGAACTGAAGAGCGAGGCCGTGCAGACGCGGTTGCGCCGGCGCGAGGCCTGAGCGGGATGACCTTAGAAAACAGAGTGAAAGTTCGGAGGGTGCGGACAGGCGACGCGGCAAGAGTCGCGGAACTTTCACGCCAACTCGGATACCCCGCGCCTGCGACGGAAATGGCGAAGCGATTGAAAGGCGTGCTGAAGGATAGAGATGCGGCATGCTTCGTGGCGAAGACGAAAGAACACGGGGTAGTGGGCTGGATACACGTGAGCACGACGCCGTTGATCGAAGTGGAGCGACGCGCGGAAGTGAACGGGCTGGTGGTGGATGAAACAGTTCGCAGCCAGGGGGCCGGATGGCTGCTACTGGACGCCGGTGAGAAATGGGCGAAGAAAAAGGGATGTACGGGCATGTCGGTAGGTTCGAACGTGCTGCGCGAGCGGGCGCACGGCTTCTACCTACGCCACGGATACGAGCATTACAAGACGCAAAAGGCCTTCCGCAAGACGCTCTAAGCCAGACTTGCCTGGGTTGTGACTCCGATACAAACGGCGGAGAGCACCCTGGCAAAATATATCGTAATACGATAGAGTGGATGTATGGGCGAAAAGATCACGGCGGACGAGTACCGGGGGCTAGCGGAATTACGTTATCGCATCCGGCGATTCCTGCAAGAAGGTGACGATACGGCGAGGCAGGCACAGCTAGAGCCGCAGCAGTACCTGTTATTGCTGGCGATTCGCGGCTTGCCAGAGCGGCAAGACGCAACCATCCGGACGCTGGCGGAGCGGCTTTCCTTGCGTCACCACAGCACGGTGGAACTAGTGGACCGGATGGAAGCACACGGATATGTGAAGCGAACGCGAAGCCGGGAAGACCGCCGGCAGGTGCTGGTATCGCTCCAGCCGCGAGGGGAAAGGCTGCTGGAACAGGTGGTGCAGCAGCGCATTATCGAACTGCGAGCCAACGGTCGAGCGCTGGTGGAAGCCATCAGCGGGTTACTGGAAACGCGGGCGGAAGCGAAGACGTCGTCGGGGAATCGAGCTCGAAAAACGGCAGCGAACGCAAGACGAACGAAGTGGAAGCGAGAGACAAGCCATTGAGCAAGCCAAATGTCACGGCAAAGCGAATTGGTGTGGCACAAAGCGTGAGTCAGCGCAGCGAGGAACTCGGGGACTTCACGACGACGTGGCGTGTGCTTCCGATTTCGTTATTGGCGATGGTAATCGGGGTACTGTGCGCATTTGTTGCGTTAGTGCTGCTGCGGCTGATTGGCCTGTTCACAAACCTTTTCTATTTTGGGCGCTGGAGCACGGCGATGGTATCGCCGGTGGGGAATCACCTGGGAATGTTCAGCGTGCTGATTCCGATTGGCGGCGCACTGATTATCGGTGTGATGGCGCGTTACGGATCGGAACGAATCCGCGGGCACGGAATCCCGGAGGCGATCGAAGCGATCCTGATGAATGGGAGTCGCGTGGAGCCCAAGGTCGCGCTGCTGAAGCCGCTTTCCTCGGCAATCTCGATCGGATCGGGCGGCCCTTTCGGTGCAGAGGGACCAATCATCATGACGGGCGGGGCATTTGGGTCGATGATTGCGCAACTTTTTCACCTGACAGCCGCGGAACGCAAAACATTGCTGGTGGCCGGTGCGGCGGGAGGCATGTCGGCAACATTTGCGTCGCCCGTGGCAGCGGTGTTGCTCGCGGTGGAATTGTTGTTGTTTGAATGGAAGCCGCGGAGCTTGATCCCGGTAGCATTGGCAAGCGCGGTGGCGGCGGTTGTGCGCCGATACATCCTGGGATTTGGTCCGCTATTTCCCGTGCCGGAACATCCTTTGTTCATCGGGCCCAAGGCGTTACTGGGCTGCGCGCTGGTCGGTATTCTCGCGGGAGCGCTGTCGGCGCTGTTGACACTCTCGGTGTACGCGGCTGAGGACGCCTTCCAGCATCTGAAAATTCATTGGATGTGGTGGCCGGCCATTGGAGGGTTGGCGATCGGCTTGGGCGGATTGATTTTCCCGCAAGCGTTGGGCGTGGGCTACGACACCATCGGAGCATTGTTACAGGGAAGCGTGACGACGAAGGTGATTCTGGGGGTGCTGCTGGTGAAATGGTTTATCTGGGCGGTATCGCTCGGCTCAGGCACGTCGGGTGGCGTGCTGGCTCCGTTGTTGATGATGGGCGGCGCCCTGGGTGGCCTGGAAGCAATGTTCCTTCCGAATGAGGGAGCGGGATTCTGGCCGCTGATCAGCATGGGAGCGATACTTGGCGGTACCATGCGGTCGCCGTTCACAAGCATTGTGTTTGCGTTCGAGCTGACCCACGATGCAAATGTGTTTTTGCCCTTGCTGGTAGGCAGCGTGATTGCGCACGGATTTACGGTGCTGACATTGAAGCGATCGATCTTGACCGAGAAAGTGGCGCGTCGAGGATTTCACTTGAGCCGGGAATATGCTGTGGATCCCCTGGAACTGTTGTACGTGCGAGAGGTAATGGAGACACAAGTTCTGGCGCTTGCGGCGACAAGCACGCTGGGAGAGACAATGGTGGCGCAACACGCAGCGGCGACACAGGCGCAACGATTGCTGCCCGTGTTAGACGGCAATGGAAGCGTGGTCGGCGTGGTCACGCGAGGCGATATTCGCAAGAGGCTGGACGAGGAGGGAGACGACGCGCTACAGAGGAGCATTAGCGAATTAACGCGTGCGGAAACGATGGACGTATATCCAGATGAAACGCTGCGAGTAGTGGTGTACCGCATGGCAGATAAGGGCCTAACGAGCATGCCCGTGGTTGAGAGGGGTACGAGGAGATTACTGGGCATAGTGTCGCTCAATGATCTACTAAAGGCGCGGACGAGGCATCTAGAAGAAGAACGCCGGCGAGAGCAAGTTCTACGCTTCCGCTATTTCAGCCCGGGCGGATCCTCAAAATTGCCGGCCGGTGGCGTGGCGTCACCCACAAGTCCAGAGTAAGACGGGAAAATTACAGGAAGAGAACCGCCCTCTCCGAGAGTCACAATCATCCAACATGAGCGAAACGACTGAAACGAATGCCTGGTGGAGAGCGCCGTTCGCGCGGTGGGTAGCTTTCCGAAACGCGCGCGAGGAACAAGTGTTCCTGGTGCTGACGCTATTGATCGGGGCTTTGGTCGGTCTGGTGGTGGTGGCGTTCATCCTTCTGACGGAGCGAGCGGGGTTGCATCTCTATCCACCGGGAAGCTCTCTGTGGAGGCGTCTGCTGGTGCCGGTCGCGGGCTCGCTGGCGATGGGCTATCTGCTGTACCGCTACTTTCCGGATGCGCGAGGCAGCGGAGTGCCACAAACCAAGGCGGCATTGTTCGCACGGGAAGGACGCATCACGCTCTGGACCGTGTTTGGAAAATTCTTTTGCACGTCAGCGACGTTGGCAAGTGGAATTCCGCTGGGTCGCGAAGGGCCCGCAGTGCAAGTCGGTGGTGGAATCGCGTCGGTACTCGGAAGAACGCTGGGCTTGCGGCCAGAAAAAGTGAAATCGCTGATTCCTGTAGGCGCTGCGGCAGCGGTTGCCGCGGCCTTTAACACCCCGCTCGCGGCGGTCCTGTTCGCGCTAGAAGAGGTGATGAGCGATTTGCACGCGCCGATTTTAGGATCGGTGGTGCTGGCTTCCGCGACGAGTTGGGGCGTGATGAGGCTGGTGCTTGGGAATGATCCGTTGTTTCAGGTGCCGCAGTACCAGCTGGTGAATCCGTGGGAATTGCTGATCTACGGGTGCCTGGGAATTGCGGGCGGACTCGTATCCGCGGCGTTTTCGCAACTATTGCTGCGAACGCGTGCATGGTTCCAGACGTTTCCAGCAAAGACGGTGTGGTTTCAGCCGGTGGCCGGCGGGATCATCGTCGGCGTGATGGGCTGGTTTGTTCCGCAAGTCCTGGGCGTGGGCTACAAGTATGTAGGAGACGCACTGAATGGGCGGATGGCTTTGAAGCTGATGGTTCTGCTTCTGGTGCTGAAGCTGATTGCCACGGCGACCAGCTATGGTTCCGGGAACGCAGGCGGCATATTTGGACCGAGTTTGTTCCTGGGAGCGATGCTCGGTGGAGCGATAGGAAGCGGGGCGCAACATTTTTTCCCCGGTTACGTAGCCACGCCGGGGGCTTACGCGCTGGTGGGAATGGGAACGGCGTTCGCGGGCATCGTTCGCGCACCGATGACATCGGTGGTGATGATCTTTGAAATCACGAGAGACTACGCGGTAATCGTGCCCCTGATGATCTCAAACCTGGTGAGCTATTTCGTAGCCTCACGCATTCAGAGGGAGCCGATCTATGAACTACTGGCGGAACAGGATGGCATTCACCTGCCACACGCGGACAGCCATAAGAGAAGCAGACAGGTGCGACAGGTGATGCGTCCGGCAAGCGAAGTCTTGCCGGCAGAGCTGCCACTGGTCGAAGCGCTTGCGAGGGTCAGGGAGTCGTCGGAGCAGACCTGGCTGGTCAGCGATCGTGACGCGACCGTGGGGTTGGTGACGAGAGCACAGCTGGAAAGTGCCAACGCGGAAAGCGACCCGGCGAGGCGTGTGGGGCACTTAGTGCCGCCGGGCGGATTCCCTCATCTGCATGCGGATCATTCGTTGGATGTGGCGCTGGATCGCATGGGCGCACTACACCTGGATCTTCTGCCGGTGGTCAGCCGCGCCAACGTCCACGAGCTATTGGGAGTTGTAGAGCTTGGCGATGTGCTCGAGGCGTATGGATTGGGCAAAAAGAAGGAAAGTTAGAATCCCCCGCCGCCACCGCCACCGAATCCACCACCGGAAAAGCCGCCGCCACCGCTGAAGCCGGACCCCCCGGAACTGCGCGGAGCGGAAGCCATCGCGGTGCCCGCCAGCGAAGACATCGAGTTCAGGTCGCTGACGAACATGTTGGGATAGAAGACCGGGCCATAACTTCCCTGATACCACTGAGGAGGTTGCGTATAGATACCCTGAAAGGCTTTGCTCCAGTTCTTCTCGACGCCCAGGGCCATGGCGAAAGGCAGGAATTTCTCAAACATTTCCGGGGTCTTGATGGTGCGATTGAAGCGATCGGCTTCCACATGATCGAGAAAGTCCTCGAATCCCAAAATGCCTTCCAGTGCGCGAGCTCCGGTTTGCGTGCGCGCCGGCATGAACCAGGCAAAGCCGCAGATGATGATCCCGGTGAGGATGCCTGCGATGACAAACGGCAAAGATGCCATACCGGAGTGGCGAGCGAGCCAGTTGCCCCCGGTGATCAGAATGAATCCGGCGACGAATCCGAACACGATGTAGTTGGAACGGACGCTGTCGGGACGCTTGGCGTAATAGCCCTTGCCGACCAGCGAGGCAAAAATCTGATTTTTGATGCCGGGGATATTTTGGTAGAAGCGATTGTGGAGATCGGCGAGAGAGACGGTATCGCCGGCGTTGCCCGTGGCGAAGAGGCCCTCGAGGAGTTGCTGCTCGTGGGCTTTCAGATTGCTCCACTCGGGGCGGGCTTTTTTCAAATGAAAGAGATATTCCTTGCTGTGGGTGAGTCCGAGGAGATGATCCTTGGTCTGCTGCTCAATGACGATGTAGCCGCGGACGGCCAGATCGACGATCGAGGCGGTAATGTCGCGCATGTCCACGGAATTATCAACCAGCGTACCGATTTCGCCTGGAGACAATTGGTCGGGAGGCTCATACTGCGCGGCGATGGGACGAAGGCGAGGATCGCGGCCGCGCAGCCACCACAAACGGAACATCAGGAAGAATGCGAGGAAAGGAATAGCGATAGGCCAATTGCTGCGGACGTAGCGCCAAGCCAGGGTGAGACCCGAAGGCTCCTTGAACACGCCCTTATCACAGGCGACGGCGACGGTAAGACCCTCATGAATGCCGAGAGGGGAGGTGGTGGCGACGTCGACGCCGGTGCCGACGATTTCCGCGACAGCCTCGCGGCCTTTGGAGTGATAGGCGCCAGTGTAAGCGTTCGCGCGCAGGCCAGTGGCGTTGCTGGGGAAAACGATGTGAGCAGCAGCAGATTCGATAGGGACGTCCCACTCGTCTCCGGTGACATTCCAATAAAACTCGTCGTGCTCGTCGAAGAAACGCAACGCGTCGGAAACCACATATTCAATGGAAATCGTGTGGGTGGAGTTGTCGCCATTGGGAATGAAGATTTTCAGCTTGCGATACTGGCGTTCCCGGCTGGATTCATAGCGTAGCGGGCCGTTCTCGTCGGAGACGCGCTTCACGTCGAGGAAGAGCGTGAAGTTCATGCCGTTCGGGCCAGCATACTCGATGGGGATCTTGCGATAAATGCCGTGCCAGGGTCCGCCAATGAAACGGAAGGTGATGTTTTCGGTAACGTCGACGTCTCCATCCGGCGCGATAACAATGTTAGAGACAAATTTTTTCAGTTGCTGTTCGCGACGCTGAGCCGAAGCAGGGCAAGGAGTCAGCGTCAACAGGGCGCCGAGCAGCGCGGCGGTCCAGCAGAGGAATCGTTGGTTCACGCGCATAGTGGGCGGACGGCGGAATCAGGCGGTTGGGGCAGCCGGATTCCCGAAGCTGACTTTGGGGGCTTCGCGCTCTGCGGGGGCCGAGACTTCGAAAAACTCGCGCTGCTTGAAACCCAGCATGCCGGCAAAAATATTGCTGGGGAACTGAAGTATTTTCGTGTTGAGGTCGCGAACGACGGCGTTGTAGTAACGGCGGGCGTTCTGGACGGTGTCCTCAATCTGAGTAAGAGAATTTTGCAGCGAGGTGAAGCTCTCAATGGCGCGGAGTTGGGGATAAGCTTCCGATAGAGCGAAAAGGCTCTTCAGGGCGCCAGAGAGCATGTTCTCTGCCTGGGCCTTGTCTGCGGGCCCGGCGGCGGTCATGGCGCGATTGCGAGCGTTGATTACGGCTTCGAGGGTACCTTTTTCGTGGCCAGCGTAGCCCTTAACGGTTTCAACGAGATTGGGGATCAGGTCGTAGCGGCGCTTGAGCTGAACGTCGATGTCGGCCCAAGCGTTGTCGCACTGAACTTTCAGGCGAACCAAGCTGTTGTACAGCCAAACGACAACCAGGAGAAGGACGACGAAGGCCACAGCAATGAAAGCGAGCATCGGGGAAACCTCACAATAACGGATGTGGGGAGCGATTGCCTCTTCACTATACGTGCGGACGAGTGGTGAGTAAAGACGCCCGGACCCTTGTGACCCTTGTCGCCGCGTTTATATTGCCGGCCTATTATTATACCTCTAGCGTACCGTATCTAAGTAATGAATGTTCTACCTTTGCGACCGCTCCTCCCTGCAAAGCATGCTTTGCAACGCGATCAGCGCGTCCGTGTACGGCATGGATGCCCACCGATTGCAGGGGGAAGTGGATGTTGGGACGGGTCGAATGGAGGATTTCATCTTGTCCAGGATCTTCCCGAAGAACTGCCCCTGACAGCCTGCCAACCCCAACGCCATCGGCAGATCGAAGAGAAAGTGCGGCAGGTTCGGTCGGGATCGACGGTGATGGAGGAGAATGGTACGAACGGACTGTTTGCGTAGTGCGGGAGTCCATTGACTTGGGTTCGCGCGCTGTGTTACGGATAGGTACGCTTTTTTGCGCTTGGTTAGGCCGCGATGGCGGTCAAAGAATGGCGCCCGAGACCAAACACTTGGAAGTGACTCTGGAGACGCACGTCGAGAGCGTAAATCTCGCAGAGGAGATGTGTCTGCGGGTGGCAGAGGCGGCCGGGTTCAGCGAAGACGAGTGCTACCGCATCGGGATGTCGGTGCGCGAAGGTGTGATTAACGCCTTCCACTACGGAAATCAGGAAAAACCGGACAAAAAAATTCACCTGGGCATCGATCTGACCACGGACAAGATGGTGATTCACGTGACGGATGAAGGGAAGGGATTCCTTTTGTCGGATGTGCCAGACCCGCTGGCGGAAGAGAATCTGCTAAGCACCTCCGGGCGCGGCATATTCCTGATGCGGACGTTCATGGATGAATTCACCGTGGTACCCGGCCGAACGGGCGGGGCGGAGATTATAATGTCAAAGAAGCTTCCGTTTCCCGGTGAACCTCCCAGTAACGGAAACAATGGAGCGTCGAAATCGGATTCGCCGCACCAGGAGATTTAGGAAGACCTATGCCAGCCCTATATGCCACGGCACGCGAGGATGGAGTGATTACAGTGGTCGATTTGAGCGGCCGCATCGCGCTCGGGGAGGGTAGTGCGCTATTGCGGAAAACGATCCGCGACCTGCTGGATCGCGGGCGATATAAGATCATTCTAAACCTTGGCGATGTGACGTATATCGATAGCTCCGGGATCGGCGAGCTGGTGAGCGGGTTCACCGCTGTCCGCAATCGGCAGGGCGAATTGAAATTGCTGCATTTGACCAAGAAAGTGCACGACCTGTTGCAAATCACAAAGCTGTTCACCGTATTCGACGTGTATTCCGACGAAGGCACGGCTGTCAGAAGCTTCCAGTAAGACGGCCGGGGATCGTGAATGAGACCGAAATGGTCGTAGTTTGCGTTGCGCGAAAATCCACCTGTCCTCCGTTTCGTAAGCTAACGATCGTGGATCAACTAGTAGAATGCAATGTCCTTCATGGGGTAGTGGCGACGATTCCGAGTCCAAAGATCGAGTTTGTGAACTGCAGCGGTGGCCGCGATCAGCGCATCTCCAAGCTCAACATGGTGACTCTTGGAATATTGGCGGAGATAGTCTCCCGCGCGCTGGCCAATTCTCAGATCGATTGGGACGCAATCGATGGCCTCGAATAGCGCGCTGAGTGCAGCGTGCTCCAATGGCCGTGCGCCATGCCAAACTTCGGCGACGGTAACGGGCGAGCAGAGTAAGGGATTAACGCTTTGACTCAGATCTTTCCATCGGGCAAGGATGACATCGTCACGAGCCCGCGAAACCTCGATCAGGATATCCGAATCAATCAGGATCGACTTCAAGAGGCAATTCTCCGCAAGCGCTTTCCTTTTCGTAGCTGGCGAACATAGGTGGTGGAATCCGGCAAGTCTTCCCGATCCTTCCAAATCCCAACCACGGCCATCATGGCTTGCTGGCGGCTGGCCGGAGATCTTCCATACTTCTCACGAACCGCTTGGCGGACAAGTTCTGAAATAGAGGTGCCGGACTGTCGCGCTCGAACGTGGAGCGACTTCCAGATACTTTCATTCAGGTAGAGCTGCGTGCGTTTCATGATGTATAGTGTACATCAATGGCCGGCCGATGACGAGAGTGGCACGACCGTGCTTAGCCACGCTACCTGTGCGCTGGGATCAACCGACTCCGCGGCGCGACGCTCGTAAATCAAGCCTGATGCAGGAGATGGCTCAGGCGTTCCTTCACACTGGGCCATTCGGAGGCCACGATCGAATAGCGTACGGAGTCCCGAGCTGTGTAATCAGCGGCGATTCGATGGGCTCTGAGAATTCCTTCAAACTTCCCGCCGATGCGTTCGAGAGCAGCGCGAGAACGCTGGTTACGCGCGTCCGTGTGGAAGCACACGCGAAGTAGCTGCCAAGTCTCGAATGCATGCGCCAACATGAGTAGCTTGGCTTCGGTGTTAGCCGCCGTGCGGACTGCCGCGTGACTCAACCACGTATAGCCGATCTCACACGCGTCGGGCTCATGGCGGCTCTGCCGTGGGTGGCCCGGCGGCCACGCCCATCGCTCCAGATTCCAGAAGCGCGTTGAGCCGATAACGGTACTGTCATCTATCCGGACAGTTGCGAAGGGCACGGTCGTCTCAGCGTCTCGCCAAGCCAGCGCGGTTTCGACGTACTTGACGGCTTCCGGTTCGCCTCGCGGCACGGGACTCCACTGGTAGAGTGACGCGTCACCCGCAGAGGCTGCGGCCAAGCCTGGGACGTGACGATGCTCGAGCGGTTCCAAACGAACGTGCTTGCCGGTTAAGACGAGAGCCTTAATGCCCATGTCGCTCACCATGCGATTGGTTCCTCCGCCGTTACCATAGTATTTATAACATCACGATCTACCAGGACGTGATAATCAAGCAAGACGAAGGGTCGTCGATTATCGACCTCAGGATGAATATCACTCGGCCCTTCTCAGACGCACCAACGCTCGGGCACAATCGAGTGATGGGAGCCAGCGCTGACACAATCTGGATCGGCGAACGAGCGCGCTCGCTCGGATTCGATCTTTGCGGCGTAGTGCGAGCTGAGAGCTTCCCGGAACTGGCGCAATTCGAACAGTGGCTGGGACGCGGATATACCGGGGAGATGAAGTATCTGGAAGATCCGAGGCGGAGAAACCCATTGCTGGTGCGGGAGGATCTTCGCAGCGTCATTGTCTGCGGACTGAATTACAACACGGCGCACGCCTATTCCGTTACGGCGGCAGCACGGCCGCAAGAGGGGGACCCACGGGGATGGATTTCGCGTTATGCATGGGGAAGCGACTATCACGAAGTCATGTGGGAAAAGCTGAATGCGTTAAACGACCTGGTGCAGGAGCGATTTCCGCAGGGGGTTCATTCGCGGGCTTACGCCGATACCGGGCCGGTTGCAGAACGAGTGTTCGCCAAACACGCCGGACTAGGATGGCTGGGTAAGAACACGTTGTTACTGAACGAAGCGCTGGGCTCGTGGTTTTTTCTCGGAGTGATCCTAAGTTCGTTGGATCTGGAGCCCACTCTGGCGGCTGCAGAAGTGCCACCGGTGGATTTGTGCGGCAATTGCAGGCAATGTCTGGATGCGTGCCCAACCGGAGCGTTGGTCGAGCCGTATGTTATGGACGCACGGCGCTGCATCTCCTATCTGACCATTGAGTTGCGAGGGAGTATTCCACATGAGCATCGGGAGGCGATCGGTTGGCAAGTATATGGCTGCGACATTTGCCAGGATGTTTGTCCCTTCAATCGAGAGGCACCGAAGACAGGCAACAGAAGATTCCAGCCCCGGCAAGTCAATTCGAGCGAATCGTTGCTGGAGCCCAGTCTCGTGTGGCTGGCGGGGCTGAACGAGGAAGAATTCCGCGCAATATTCCGAGGGAGCGCGGTGAAGAGGACGAAATGGCGTGGCATGGTGCGCAATGCTTGCATCGCGTTGGGAAATGCGAAGCTTTCGAGACAGAACGCCGCGCATAGGAGCGCCGTGGCCGTTCTGGAGCGGCTGGCGAATTCACGAGAATTGGTGATTGCGGAATCTGCCCAATGGGCCCTGTCCCGCATCCTATGAGGGCCAAGCCAAACGGAGGCGAGATCCAAGATACAGGTTCTCCCGGGTTGAGCAGCCGTTGGCCGGAGGGCTATAATCTGGCGGCAAACCGAATCGCCCACCGAAACTGAGGAGCTCCCATGAACCGGCGGAAGTTTCTGGTGAACAGTGGCTTTGTCGGTGCGGGCTTACTTGGGGCGGGGAAGGCCGCGCCAAGTCTGCTACCTGCTGGACCCAGGTCGGATTCCAAATCGCATCTCAATATGGAGGACAAACCCGTGGCATTCACTGTGCCCCCCCTGCCGTACCCGTTCGACGCGCTGGAACCCTACATCGACGCAAAGACGATGGAGATCCACCACGACAAGCACCACGGCGCCTATGTGAACAATCTGAATAAGGCGCTCGAGGGCCATCCCGATCTGCAAGCGAAGTCGCTCGATGATTTGCTGAAGAACCTGGACGCCGTACCGGAAAACATTCGGATGGCTGTCCGAAACAATGCCGGCGGCGACTGGAACCATACGCTGTTCTGGCCACTGATGAAAAAAGGAGGCGGAGGCGAGCCCAAGGCGGATCTCGCTACCGCAATTAATTCCAGCTTTGGATCTTTCGCCGGGTTCAAGGACAAGTTCAAAGCGGCAGGCCTGGGGCGATTCGGTTCCGGCTGGGCATGGCTGGTGGTGAAGGACGGGAAACTGACCATCGATTCGACACCGAACCAGGACACGCCGTATTTTCTGGCAGGGAAGGCGGTACTCGGCATAGACGTTTGGGAACACGCCTATTACTTGAAATATCAAAACCTGCGCGCCGATTACATCGATGCGTGGTGGAACGTGGTGAATTGGGATAAGGCGGCTGAGTTATACTCGGCGGCTCGCAAGTAAGCAATCCTGAAAAAGGAAAAAGGCCCGGCTTCCTCGAGGGAGCTGGGCCTTTTTCAATTAGGGCAAAGAATTAGGTTTGCAATTAAGCCATCATTCGAGCGTGAGCCAACGGCAAAATGTTACCGGTATGCCGAGGAGCCCGGTAGGCTTCCGGTTCGGAAGTGAAGGGGCCAAATTCCGCCGCGAAAGAGCCGGCGGCTGGTGCCAGAGACTTCATGGAGTGCTGGGAAGCTTCGCGCATAAGTTCCATGCGGCTGTGGACTTTGTATTTGGCGAGCAGAGAAGAAACGTGAAATTTCACGGTACGCTCGGACAAATTCAGTTCGTTAGCGATTTCTTTGTTGGCAAGGCTACGGAGAATGCCCTCAAGGACTTCTTCTTCGCGGCGGGTAAGCTTAACGGCGCTTTTGGCGCTATGTCCTGCTTCGAGAAGTTTCTCGGCTTTCTCGGCGAGCCCGCTAACGCAATCGGGAGCTGCCTGAACCATAATGAGGTAGTCGCTGGGCGATTGTCCACGAACCATGCAGTGCATGGCCAGGAGACCGGCCGCGTGGTCGACCGGGAGTTCACCATCAGGGCCAGCCTCGACGTGAAAATGGGCAGTCCCTGAGGTTTTTTCGTAAAATAAATACACACTGGTGCGGCTAGCTGGTTTGGAATGGTTGAGCGTGTGCGCTGCGGCGGTTCTGCGGATGAACTTCACGTGCACTCCTCCGATAGCCTCGCGGTGGGGACGAAGCGTTCCTGTGGTTTTGAACTTCGTTTACCTCCTAGGGAGGTCGGCCGGAATGACCGTGCAAGCAAATAGGCATCTGACTGGGTCAGGGCCAAATACCCCAGAGTAACGAACCCTCAGTTCACAACCAGGGGTAAGCGATGGGACTCCCCGATAATTTGCCTGCTAAAGTAACACCTGACCGCAGGACTGCTTAGCATCCTGATTGCCGGAACGGCGGATTTTTTAGCATGCCTTTTTTCAATGACTTAGGCGGGGAGCCATACCTGTTAATACTGACAGGTGCTGTAGATTTTGCTTGCTGTCCGAAGTTTTTTCTCGATGCTTGCTCGGTCATGAGGCGCATTACGGGGTCAAAACGCGCGTTTGTTCGGGAGAAATTAACTCGTATTCGATGCCGCGCCAGCGTAAACGACGCCCCACGAGAGAGGAGGTAAAGTTTACTATATATATATACGGCACAAAAATAGACAGAATGATATAAATCCACGACTGGCCCATGACGTGCGCGCGGACCGCGGGGAGGGCCTCTGTTACGCCAACTACACGGATGGCCCCGCGGATGGCCGCGAGGAGCAACGGAAGAGCGACAAGGGTTGCAATTTGAAACGCAGGGCGTGCGGCGACAGCAAGGCTCAGCCACACATAAAGTCCGAGAGGCAAGGTGAGGCAATAGAGAAAATGCGTGACGAAGGCAGTAGCCCACATTTGCCCGCGATACACCCTGGTGATGCGCACCTGGCGATTCGTAAATTCAAGCAGACCCGGGAAATCCGTCTGGACATAGGAAAGAGTGAGGCACTCCGGCAAGAAAACAATGGGCCGGCCGGTGCGTTCAATCATCATGGTCAGAGAGTAGTCGTCGCTGAAGGAGTACTGCCACACCTCCAGCATCCCGATTTCTTCAAAAATGGCTCTGCGGATGGCGGTGCCGCCTCCCCAGCAGAAGTTCTTCGAGTGACTGCCTAACATTGTCACTACCGAAGCGTTCCAGGCGGCGAGCAGAGCGGTGGCCAGGTCCGCGCGATTGGGAATGAACCAGCGCATGGTGGTTGTGGCACCAATGCGGGAATCGCTTAAGGGAGCAACCATGTGGTGCAGCCAAGTTTTTCCGGGGCGTCCATCGGAGTCTGTAAACACGAGGACCTCAAACTCCGGAGGCACTTGCTCCACGGCCGAGCGCAGATTGTTGACCTTTTCGCTACAAGTTTGAGGCTTACCCGCGATAATGATCTGCGCTTTTACGCGGGAGGTGGTGGCCACGCGTTTCACGGTGCTATAAGCGGGATCCGACTCAGAGGCGAGCACGAAGAAGATCTCGTAGTTCTGATGATCGAATTCGCACAGAGAGACGAGGTTGCGTTCGAGCCCAGGTTCCATGCCGCGGCAAGGGCAAATGACGGCGGTGCGCGGGGCGTAGAAGCCCGGGTCGATCTTCAGGCGCTTCTGGACATACGTCAACCACTGAATGCCCTGCCAGAGCAGAAAGAGGCCGGAAGCCACCTGTAAGATCGCCAGGATGTAAAAAAGAGTTTCCACGTAAGACGAGAATAGCAGAGGAAAGCTGGTGTGGCGGGGCGATGTCCAGAGGTAGAATCGCACCGGTAAACATCGGCTTTAAGGGAGATGGTGAATATGACCGGGCGCGTAGATTCTTCGATGGTAACGACGGGGACGGAATTACATGGCTACCGAGTAGTGAAGAATTTCGGCGTTGTGCGAGGAATTACGGTGCGATCACGAAGTGTGCTGGGGAATCTCGCCGCAGGCATACAGACGATTGTTGGCGGGAACATCACGGTATTGACCGAACTTTGTGAAAAAGCGCGTGGAGAAGCGTATGAATTGCTGTTGGAACACGCAGCGCAGCATGGAGCTAACGCGATTCTGGCGATGAGATACGACGCCAACGAAGTAATGCAAGGCGTCACGGAAGTTCTGGCGTACGGGACGGCCGTTCAGGTCGAAAGAATCAGTTAGGGCCTCTGCTGGTTCGCGCCTGCACAGCAGCAGTGGTAAAATCGCGCGCGTATGTTTTGCATTTCTTGTGGCACACAGATAGCCGAGCATGCGCGCTTCTGCGCGAATTGCGGAACGCGCGTCGATATTGATACGAATGCAACCATCCTGGGAGACCAAGCGCTCCTCGATTCCAACCTTGAGACCATTCGACCTGAACCGCAGCCGACGGTGCGAGGTTCGTCGCCACAGCCGGTACGGACTCCCGTACGGCCGCGCCCTGCGCCGCCCAGCAATCCGATACTGACAAGCAGCGATCCGATTGGGGGCGGACGATTTACTCCCGGAGCGATCATCGGCGAACGCTATCGAATTGTGGCGCTGCTGGGCCGCGGCGGCATGGGGGAAGTGTATCGAGCGGAGGACTTGAGACTGGCGCAGGTGGTGGCGATCAAGTTTCTGCCTGAGGCGCTTTCGAGAGACGCATCGGCGTTGGCGCGGTTTCACTCCGAGGTGCGAGTGGCGAGGCAAGTGTCGCACCCAAACGTTTGCCGCGTATTCGATATTGGAGATGCTGAGGGAATCCCGTTTCTGACCATGGAGTATGTGGACGGTGAAGATATTGCATCGCTAATCCGGCGAATCGGACGGCTACCGCAAGACAAAGCCACCGAGATCTCAAGACAGATCTGTGCCGGACTGGCAGCGGCACACGAGCGCGGCGTCGTGCATCGCGACCTGAAACCAGCGAACGTGATGCTGGATGGGTCCGGGAAAGTCCGGCTAACCGATTTCGGACTCGCGGGCATCGCCGCGACGATTCAGGGAGCGGAAATCCGCGCCGGAACTCCCGCGTACATGGCCCCGGAACAACTGTCCGGGAAAGAAGTGACAACGAAGAGCGACATCTACTCGCTGGGCTTGGTGATGTATGAGATTTTGACGGGCAAACGAGCCTACGACGCGGCGACTCTGCCGGAGTTGATAAAGGCCAGGGAGGAAGCGGCTCCGACAAATCCATCGACGCTGGTGCGTGATCTGGATCCGCTGATCGAGCGGGTGATTCTGAGGTGTCTGGAAAAGGATCCGGCAAAACGGCCCATCTCGGTATTACAGGTGTCTGCAGCGCTGCCGGGCGGCGATCCGTTGGCGGCCGCGCTTGCGGCGGGAGAAACGCCGTCGCCGGAAATGGTGGCGGCAGCCGGCGAAACGGAAGGACTGAATCCGCGGATCGGATTGTTGTGTTTGCTGGGCGTGTGCTTACTTCTGGTGGCGCTGTTGGGAATCGCGAAGCGGTCTAAGATGATTTCCTACATATCGTTCGGGCCCAGTCAGGAGGTGTTGAAAGCGAAAGCGAACGATATGATTCGCATGTTTGGCTACACCGATGCGCCGGCAGATACGGCGCAAGGCTTCGAGTTGATGCGGGACTACTTGCAGCATATCTCCGAAACGGTGAAGACGCCGCAACGCTGGGAAGTTCTGAAACAAGATGAGCCGCCCACGCTAATGTTCTGGTACCGGGAGGATCCACAACTGCTGATATCGTTTTCGCCGGTAGACAATCTCGTTTACGGGCGGATTCAGCAGGATGAACCGCCAATGAGCACTTCCGGGGGACGCTTAATCGGGCTATCGCCCCAAGGAAATATGCTAGGGTTTCGAGAGACACCGCCTCAAGTGGACGAACCACTCTCGGAGCCCCCATCTGCACCCGACTGGAACAAGCTGTTCGTGGCGGCAGGATTGGACCAGAGTCAGTTCAAGAGCGTACCGCCGCGATGGTATCCCCTCGCATGGGGAGACTCGCGTGCAGCGTGGCAAGGCACCTGGCCCAATCACCCGGAGATTCCGCTGCGTGTGGAAGCGGCGGGTTATCGGGGCAGGCCGATATTTTTCAAGACGATCTCTCCATGGGACAAGCCTACGCGCATGGAGGCGCCGAAGCGGTCGCGCCAGAACTCAATCGGGCAATGGTTTTCATTCGCGATATTGGGGACGATTCTGGGATTAGGGATCTGGATGGCCTCGAGGAGCGTGCGCGCGGGGAAAGGTGATTTGAAAGGAGCGACGCGGCTGGCATTGTTTGTCGCGCTGGTGGGAATCGTGAATTGGGCGCTACTTGCTCATCATGTTTCATCGCTGCTGGAAATCGTTTTGTTTATCCTGGCTGTGAGTGTGAGCCTGTTCTTCGGGATGTTAACGTGGTTGCTGTATGTGGCGCTGGAGCCGTATGTGCGGCGATATTGGCCCGACACACTGATTTCTTGGTCGCGATTCCTTGCGGGGAAATTCAGGGATCCAGTGGTTGCGCGAGACGTGCTGCTGGGTGCGTTGTTCGGTGTGGCGTCGGCAACGCTGGAGCAATTGCAACCGTATGTGGAGGCGTGGCTGGGGAAAGCGCCGCAACGGCCGCTTGGGTTGACCACGGCGTACACGTTGGAGGGGTTCAAAGGAAGCATCGCATCCGTGCTGTTCAACGCGTCTTCGTCCTTTTTGAATGCACTTGAAGTCTTCTTTCTCTTTTTCGTTTTGCGACTCGTCTTCCGGCGGAACTGGCTAGCAGCTTTAGTGGTGTCGCTGGTGTTTTGTATCCCCAGTCTTGCAGCACAAAATCCATTGATTGATGCGTTGTTCTCGGCGCCATTCCTTTGGATCTATTTGTACATCTTGTATCGATTTGGACTGGTGGCGTTGACGGTACTGTTCTTCGTGGACCAGTTGGCAGATAACATGCCGTTGGCGAATCCGCTGAGTGCGTGGTACACCGAGGGTGGGCTGGTGGCTATGGTCACGATTCTGGCGGTAGCGTTCTACGGATTTTATGTATCACGCGCGGGAAAGCCAGTGTTCGGAACAGGCGCGCTGGATTTGTAGCGGAATTGCTGACCTAACTATAATAACCATCCGCGCCGCTATTTTTGACGCGGGGCGTTTTGCATGACGACTGCGGTGATTTCGGCAGTGAGGGCCTCCACATTGCTGAGGGCGCGGCTTGCGGCCATGCGAGCGTTTTCCATAAACGAAGAATCCAGAACGAAGGCGCAGCGATCGACAAAGGGATGATTGGCGACTTCGAAGGGTTTGCGTTTTCGTTGCGATGCGGCCCCGCGCGCAAGAATTTCCTCATACATTACCAGATCGGACTGAAACTCAAGGGCATCACCCGCATTCCAGCGCTGGAGGCGCGTCAAGGCACTGAGGAATTTCTGGCGAAACGAAAGGGCGTCCTTCCGTTTCATTGGTTTGAGTTTGGAGTTTTCCGGGGCGATGCCACCCTTGCTCACGATGTCCAGCGCTCGCGCGGAACTGGCAAGCAACGCTTCCCGCTGCAACAGAGCAAGCAAGTCGCGGTACAGGGGCGCGTGAACCTGCAGACCGTAGCGGCCATGCTCGACGACATAAGAATCGACGAATCGAGGAACGAGACGCTCACGAACAAGCGATTCGCTCAACCGCTGAGCCAAATGAGCGGCGACGTCTAGGGCTGCACTCCTGGATTTGGGTGGCGAAGCCATGGCGGATTCACATAGTAACAGTAACTCGGGTACACGACATTCTGTCCGGAAGTGCAGGTCGGGCATGGTCCAAAAAAGCAAAGGCCCGGAGGGACTCACCGGGCCTTTCGTTATTTCGAATTGATGCCGGCGATCAGTGGACCGCCCGCGGGCTGTCACCGACACCGGGTTGCTGCGGTTCCGGTTCGGGAACGACAGGCGCGATCGGGTCCTTCGCGAGGGCATGCTCGAGAACTTCGTCGAGAGTGCGCACGTAGGTGATCTTCAGATCGCCGAGGATGTCGGGAGGAAGATCGGCGACGGCGTTGGGTTCGTTGTCCGCCGGCAGGAGTACATGGTTGATGCCAGCGCGTTTTGCGCCAAGCACTTTCTCTTTGACGCCGCCGATGGGCAGGACCACGCCGGAGAGAGTCATTTCTCCTGTCATCGCCAAGCGATTCTTTACCGGGCGATTGGTGAGCAGGCTGACAAGCGAAGTAACCATCGCCGCACCCGCCGAAGGTCCATCCTTTGGCACCGCACCCGAGGGCACGTGGATGTGGATGTCCTGCTTGCGGAAGAAGTCCGGGTCGATGCCGTAGCGCTCAGCATTGGCGCGCGTCCAAGTGAGTGCGGCGGTCATGGATTCCTGCATGACTTCGCCGAGATGGCCGGTCATGGTGAACTGCTTTCCCCCGCGCATGCGGCTGGCTTCGATGAAGACGATGTCGCCGCCGACAGGAGTCCAGACCAGACCGATGGCCACACCGGGCTTCTTGACCCGTTCTTCGACTTCGCGCTCGGTGCGGAATTTCGGCACGCCGAGGAATTCACGCACGACTTCGGGCGTGACCACCATCTTGTCGGTCTTGCCTTCGGCGAGGCGTCGCGCCTGTTTGCGGACCAGGGTTGCGATTTCTCGTTCGAGATTGCGTACGCCGGCTTCGCGAGTGTAGCTGTGGATAATCTCGCCCAATCCCGCTTCGGTGAATTCCAGTTGCTCGCCTTCCTTGATTCCGTGCTCCGCTGCCTGCTTGGGAATCAGGTATTTGCGGGCGATGTTGATCTTTTCCTCGCTGGTGTAGCCCGGGAGTTCGATGATCTCCATGCGGTCGCGCAGAGGCTCGGGAATCGGATCCATCCAGTTGGCCGTGGCGATAAATGTGACTTTGGAAAGATCGAACGGCACATCCAGATAGTGATCGCGGAACGAATTATTCTGCTCCGGATCGAGCACTTCCATCAGCGCTGAAGACGGATCGCCACGGAAATCGCGGCCGAGTTTGTCGACCTCGTCCAACATGCAGACCGGGTCGTTGCTTTCGGCACGCTTCAATCCCTGGATAATCTGGCCGGGAAGCGCGCCGATATAGGTGCGTCGATGGCCGCGGATTTCGGCTTCATCGTGCATACCCCCAAGGGCAATGCGAACGAATTTGCGTCCAAGCGCGCGCGCGATGGACTTGCCGAGCGAGGTCTTGCCTACGCCGGGAGGCCCAACGAAGCAGAGGATCGGTCCCTTCATACCCGGCTGTAACTTTTTGACGGCCAGGTAGTCGAGGATGCGTTCCTTGACCTTCTGCAGGTCGTAGTGATCTTCGTCCAGGATTTCGTGGGCCTTGGGGATGTCGATTTCCGAGCTGCCGGAAGACTTGCTCCAAGGCAGGGAGGTCATCCACTCCAGGTAGGTGCGCGAGACCATGTACTCGGCGGAGGCCGGGGTCATTTTTGCGAGGCGCTTCAGTTCGCGGTCGCACTCTTTCCTGGCTTCCGCGGTCATGCCGGCTTCGTCGACCTTTTTGCGCAGCTCTTCGATTTCAGCTTGCGCGTCGTCGATTTCGCCCAACTCTTTCTGAATGGCCTTCATCTGTTCGCGCAAGAGGTACTCGCGCTGGTTCTGGCTCACCTGCTCCTGAACCTGTTCGTTAATCTTGCTGCGCAGTTCGAGAACTTCGAGCTCTTTGGAAAGTTCACGGATGAGCATTTCCAGGCGTTTGCGGACGTTGGAGGTCTCGATCAACTCCTGGCGAACCAGGGTGGTGAGGCTGGGCAACGTCCCGGCGATGAAGTCAGAGAGTTTGCCTGGATCGTCGATGTTCATGGCAACGTTCTGCAAATCGTCAGAGAGCTGCGGTGAATGACTAACGACGTCGCGGAACAAATCCTGCGCGTTGCGCTGCAAAGCCTCGAGCTCGTTGTCCTTGTCCCCGTAGATGTCGGGTTCGGAAGCAACGGTAGCGCGCAGGAAGGGCCGCAGGCTCAGCAATTCCACAATGCGAATTCTCTGAAGACCCTCAAGAAAAACGACCACGTTGCCGTTGGGCATTTTTACGGTCTTGTGCACTTTGGCGAGCGTTCCAAGCTTGTGCAAGTCCGCAGCGGCAGGATCTTCCACCCGCGGATCTAATTGGGCGACTACGCCCAAAAGCTTTTCTTCGCCGGTCAAAGAATTCACCAGAGCGAGCGAGCTTTCACGCCCGACGGTGAGTGGGAGGACCGCCCCCGGGAAGAGAACGGTGTCCCGAACTGGCAAGATCGCCAGCGTTTCCGGCACGATATGTTTTTTTTCAGCCATGATATCCCCTCAAATTCAGTAGCAGGAAAGCCACCTTGAAAAAGTTAGATGCAAAGGAACCGGAAAAGGTGCCAATCCTACGCGAGCCGACTGCAATTAAGTTTAGTCTATAAGACTAAGATTTTATGATTCTACCGACTTCCTGCCAGAAAGGCAATACCTCCATAAATTATTTAAAACAAAGCCTTTGTCGCATACGACAGCTGCCATCCATCTTGCTCTATCGGCCATTGCCACCTTTGGAGTAGTTTCGACGGACAAAAGCGACGGCCTGCTCCTTGGTTTCGAGCGCACCTTCCAGTTGGGCGTCCTCCACGGCTGTCAGAATCCTTTGAAAAGCGGGTCCTGGCTGAAGACCCATAGCCAACAGATCGTCACCGTTGATCAGTCTCGATGGCCGAACCTGCTCCGGAGGAGTGGTCGCAAGGAAGTCTAGGACGGCCTGATAGGCGTCCAAGCGGCCGTGGCTTGCAGAGCAATCCAAGCGGTGAAGCTCCAGGTGTTCGGAAAACCTGGGCTGACGAACAAACCGCTTCAGGGTGGACTTCCGCATTTGGGATACATCTTTAAACTTCATGTGATTTGCGACAAGAGCTTTTACCTGTTCGGTTTCCTCGTTGGCAAATCGCAGGCGACGGCAAATTGCCTCGGCCATGCGAATCCCTACGTCCACGTGTCCATCAAAACGAATCCTGTTGCCGGTCTCGGAGGACGGGCGGAAGGTGGGAGGCTTTCCGACGTCATGAAGAAGAACGCCCCAAGCGAGACCCGGAGAGGAGCCGGATGGCAAGCCATCGAGCATCATGCGGGTGTGAATCCAGACGTCACCTTCGGGATGATATTCGGGGGGCTGGTTCACACCTTTCATGTCGGCGATTTCCGGCAATAGTTCCCGAAGAAGTCCGGATTCGTCGAGCAGTTCAAAGCCGCGCCGCGCGGCGCCTTCGGTTAGCAGCTTGGTGAGTTCGTCGCGAATCCGTTCGGCGGAAACGGAGTGAATTTCCGATGCGTGTTTTCGGATGGCCGCGAAGGTGTCCGGATCGATGCGGTATGCAAAGCGGGCGGCAAAACGGACCGCGCGGAGCATGCGCAGCTTGTCTTCGGTGAACCGGCGCTCGGGTTCGCCGATGGCGCGAATGATGCCAACGGAGAGGTCGGCACGTCCGCCAACGTAGTCCAGCACTTCACCGGTGTCATGTTTCATGAGCAAGCCGTTGATGGTGAAGTCGCGGCGCGAAACGTCTTCCCGCGGGGCACGCGCGTAGATGACCTGGTCCGGATGGCGACCATCGGAGTAGCCAACGTCACAGCGGAAGGTGGCGACTTCAACCTTGTTGCCGTCGCGAGGAACGAGGACGACACCGAATTGAGCACCGACACCAAGGGAATCCGGAAACAACTCCATGACCTGAGCGGGCGTGGCGTCGGTGGCTACGTCGTAGTCGGCCGGGTCGCGGTTGAGCAGAAGATCGCGGACACAACCGCCAACCATCAGGGCTTGATAGCCGTGCTGCTGAAGAGTGGCACAGATCGAATTGGCGAGTTCTCTGGGACTCACGTTTTGATTATGCGCCAGCCGGTGCCGGGAGGCCGAACTAAATGAGATCAGGCCAGGGGCAGAAGTTACTTGCAACGAAGGACCAGACAGGTGATGTCGTCGGACTGACGAGTTTGCCCGACAAAATTCTCGACACTCTGCAAAAGGAAGTGGAGAGATTCCTTGGCGGGGACTGTGGGAAGATTGCGAACTAAATCCAGCCAGCGCGCGTCGGAGAACTCCTCGCCCGCGGAATTGAAAGCTTCAACAACACCATCGGTAAAAAGGACGAGAATGTCACCCGAGCGTAATTCCACTTCGGAGGTGACGAAGGCCGCTTCCGTGGTGATGCCGAGGGGCAGGCCGCCAGACTCCAGGCGTTCCGTGCTGCCATCGGTGCGACGAATAATGGGGGAATTGTGGCCGGCGTTGACGTAAGAGAGTTTGCGGGTGGACGGATCATATTCGGCAAGCACCGCCGTGGTGAAGCGTTGTCCCCCCAGGCTGTGTTCGCAAGCATAGCGATTCAAACGGACGGCCAGCGGACCGAGTGGCAAGCCCTCAGAAGCAAGCGTGCGCAGGCTGGCCTGGAGCGTGGCCATGAGCAGCGCGGCAGGGACGCTTTTTCCGGCGACGTCGGCCATCACCAGCATTAGCTTTCCGCCAGATGCGGCGTCCGCAAGCGGATAAAAAGCGTCATAGTAATCGCCTGCGACGGAATTTTGCGGTCGGGTCCAGAAGGCGACTTCGGCATTGCCAACCACGGGGGGCTGCGCAGGAACGAGCCAAGTCTGAATTTCGCGGGCGATTTCCAGGTCGCGCTTCATGATGACTTTGTCGGCGAGTTCCAGTGACAGAAGGAAGAGAAAAAGGATCGCAGAGACGAATTGGAGATTAACGTCGACATTGCCCTGGTTGCCAGAGCTAACTCTCACGTTGGAGAACAGAAGCATGACCAGCGCGACGAGGAGGAGGACTCGGCGGGCCGGGCTGAGTTTGTTCATCAAGGCCCAGAAATATTGCCGCACGACGGGGAAGGCGCGCTTCCAGCGCGGTAATTTCTGGATTTCTTCCCAATCGACGTCTTTGCCGTAGAAACCGTAACTGGAACGTGCGTCCGCGGCAAACTGGTTCCACAAGTCGTCGAGCGCGCGGCCTTCACTGACGCGTTGCCAAAAATTCTGGACGCGCTGAAGAGCCGCTTGGCGTGGAGCCGCAGTACCTGGTGTGGGTGGGGCGGAGGCACTCATCGAGTCGAGTATAGGACATTGCGGGGTCGTGTGCGAAACGGCGCGTGGTGGAAAGTTGATCCCGAGGGAGGAGGATCAGGGATCGTCGCGACGGAGGGAGCCGCCAAATTGCACGCTACCGAAACCGAATTTGTCACGCAGCCGGTCGGTGGCCTCGGTGAGTTTCTTGAGCTTGTCGCGGCGCTCGGCTTGGAGGAGGTCGAGCTGTTCCGCGCCGTGAGAAAGGGCAGAAAGGGCAACACCGAGGAGGCGCACCTTGCGCTTGGGATCGCGATGCCCGCGGAAGAGTTCGAGAAAGACGGCAAAGACGTCGGCATCGAGCCGAGCGGGGTCCGGCACGGTTTTTGAGCGCGTATAGGTTTGGAATCCGGCGTAGCGGATTGTGAGAGTGAGTGTGCGCGAGGAAAGTCCTGCTTCACGCAGGCGCTTGCAGGCTTTTTGAGAAAGGTGGCTGAGCATCGATTCCATTTCCGCAACGTCGCTGGTGTCTTCGCCGAACGTGTGATTGTGGGAGATGGACTTGGGCTCCGCGTCGATAAGAAATTCGTAGGCATCGCCTCCGCGCGCCTTGCGGAAGAGCGCCGTGCCCCACTGGCCAAAGATGGATTCCAATTTTTCCTGAGAGTGAGAGGCGAGATGGTCGACGGTCTCGATGGCGAGGGCGCGCAGGGCGCGTTCTGTAACTTCGCCAATGCCAGGAATTTTGCGGATGGGAAGTGGGGCGAGGAAACGTGCTTCCATCCCAGGGGCTACCCAGACTAAACCGCGTGGCTTTCCCTGATCGGAAGCAACTTTAGCGACCAGGCGGGTAGTTGCCAGGCCGCCGGAGCACGGAAGTTGCGTCTCTTTGGTTATGGTGCGGAGAAGCTTGTCTGCGGCGGCGAATGGCGGGCCGTAAATACGCTCGGTTCCGGCGAGATCGAGATAGGCTTCGTCGATGGAAACCATTTCGACGATGGGTGAGAACCGGGCGAGTATCGACGCGACGCGGTCGCTCCACTCACCGTATTTTTCGTGATGGCCGTCGAGAAAAACAGCGTGAGGACAGAGGCGCCCAGCGGTGCGGAGCGGCATTGCCGAATGAATACCGTATTGGCGAGCCTCGTAGCTGGCGGCAGAAACGACGCCGCGTTGATCAGGCCGGCCGCCGACGACCACAGGTTTGCCGCGCAATTCCGGGCGGGTGAGCAACTCCACAGAAACGAAAAACGCGTCCATATCCACGTGAAGGATCGACGAGTGCGGCGGACGGTCGCGCTCCTCGATGGGATCGTGCTTAGCACGGAATCGCGCCAAGTCCGGCATGGGTTAAGACTACGACTTCGCGAGAAGCGCTACAACCCTTCTGCGGAGAGCACGCGAGGAATGCCTGCCAGGTCATGGGCGATGCCAATGTTGGCCCATGCGGGAGTTTCCAAAAGCGGTTGAACCGCCGTCAGGCTATCGTGGCCCAGCTCCAGGACCAGTAGCCCGCCAGGCTTCAGAAAAGATCGCGCCTGGGCGACGAGCGCGCCGTAAACTTCGTAGCCTTCTTCGCCGCCGTACAGAGCCGATTCCGGTTCATGATCGCGAACTTCACGCGGAAGAGAATGGGCTTCCCGACGACCGACATAAGGGGGATTGCTGACGATCAAATCGAACTTGAGTGGCAGAAAGGCGTCGAATAGATGCGATTCCAAGAAGCGGATGCGAGCGGCAAACCCGAGCCGTTCGGCATTGCGCCGCGCTACGTGCAGTGCTGCGCTGGAAATGTCACTCGCGTAGATGATGGCGGAGGGCAATTCCTTCGCGAGCGCCAAAGCGATGCAGCCGGAGCCCGTGCCGATATCGACGATTGTCACGCCTCCGCCCGAAAGTTTGGGAGAGCGGCCAGCGCGGAGCTCACGAACCGCGAGACGATCCAGAGCAACCTCGACGACATGCTCGGTTTCCGGACGAGGGATCAGCACGTCGGGAGTGACCTGAAATTCCAGTCCCCAAAATTCCTGCTTACCGGTGAGATGCTGTGTCGGCTCGCCCGCAGAGCGGCGATCAATGAGTGCAAGAAATGAGGCGATCTCCACGGGGGGCAAAATCTCCTCGGGGTGAGAATAGATCCAGGTACGGTCGCGTCCTGTGACGTGCAACAGGAGAAGTTCGGCCGCCAGGGTAAAGGAAGGAATATCAGCTTGACGAAGACGCGCGATACCCTGACGCAGGACTTCGCGGACGGAATTGCCTGTGCTGACGGAAGTCATTCGAGGAGATGTTCCTTTTGCCGGCCACTCGACTCGAGCGCGCCATAAGCGACACCGTTTCCGGCATAAGCGTATCGCCCGATAGCCAGGCCGCCCAAGGCGGCTTCACCAATGGCAAGTCCGCCCATCGTCCTCCAGCCCAGAGCAACTGCAGCGATGGATAACAGGCCAATAGAGAATCCGCCGATCGAAATTACGCCGAGCGTGAGACCGCCAAAAGCGATCAATCCAGCAGCAATACCGCCGAGAGCAATCACGCCAGTAGCGCGGCCACCGCCGGCGGTGATGCCCTGTGCAACGGGACCGTTAGAGTACAGCGGCAACCCCGCGATGTGGGTTGGCGATTCGTAGATGTGGTCCTTCGAGCGCTGATGGATTGCGCATCCAGGCCCGGACCAGGTTTGGAACCGGGGCGGGTAAGCATGATTCCCTCCACAAGGGATTAGACCTCAGCGAGTTCCTGTTTGAGCCTCGCAGCTTCGTAGTGCGTCACGAGTGCATCAACGAGGGGAGCGAGTTTGCCATCCATCACCTCGGTGAGTTGGTGGATGGTCAAACCGATGCGGTGATCACTGACGCGGTTCTGGGGATAATTGTACGTCCGAATTTTCTCGGAGCGGTCACCCGTTTTGATTTGTCCGCGGCGCTCGGCTCCGATAGCGGCCTGCTGCTTTTCCATTTCCATTTCATAGAGGCGGGCCCGAAGAACGCGCATGGCCTTGGCGCGATTTTTGATCTGGGATTTTTCGTCCTGCTGGGAGACAACGAGGCCGCTCGGAAGGTGGGTGATGCGGACGGCAGAGTAGGTGGTGTTGACCGACTGTCCCCCAGGACCGGAAGAGCAGAACGTGTCGATGCGCAGATCCTTGGCTTCAATCTTGATGTCGATTTCATCGGCTTCCGGGAGTACCGCAACCGTAGCGGCGGAGGTGTGGATGCGACCTTGCGTTTCGGTTGCGGGCACGCGTTGCACGCGGTGCACACCACTTTCGTATTTCAGCTTGGAGTAGACTTTGTTGCCCTGGATCGCGGCAACCACGTCCTTCAGTCCACCAAGGGACGAAGGGGAACTTTCCATCACTTCGACTTTCCAGCCTTGCGATTCGGCATAACGGGAATACATACGGAAAAGGTCCGCGGCAAAAAGCGCGGCCTCGTCACCCCCGGTACCGCCACGGATTTCCAGGATAATGTTCTTGTCGTCGTTCGGATCCTTGGGAATCAAAAGAAGCCTTAACTGCTGTTCGACTATTTCCTTTCGCGCAGTGAGTTGCTTTTCTTCTTCCTGAGCCAGGTGCTTCATTTCAGGGTCTTCGGATTCCTGGACCATCTGGTGAGCCCCGGCAAGATCCTTTTCAATCTGCTTGAATTCACGATGCTTGTTGACGATGTCCTCGAGTTCGGAATGCTGCTTGGCGAGCTTCTGGAAACGCGCAGAATCGCTTACAACCTCGGGCGTGGAGAGTTCTTGGGTCATTTCCTGATAACGGATGTCGAGCTGGTCGAGCTTTTCAGAGAGCGTGAGGCCTGCCATGGTAAATCCCTTTCTTGGCGAAATTACGTGTCACTACGCAGGTAGCGACGATCGAGTGTTCGAATGAGATGAAGGCGAATGAGTGCGGGCGCCCAGAAAGGGCGCGAAACGGAGGTCAGCTAATAGAAAGAAGCGTACATTCCTGACTCAACTGCATAAGAATAGCGCGGAATGGGAGACATACGCAATCGGGTAGCGGGGTGCGGCATGGTCTTCACCGTGCGATCAGGATGAGGCTAGGTTAAACTGAGCCATCTATGAGCGTCATCGACGAAGTACTGGCAGCAAACGAAATCTACTCGCGCACCCATGAACTGCGCAAACTCACTCCGCGTCCCGAGCGCAAGCTCGCGGTGCTGACCTGCATGGATACCCGGCTTTCGATCAGTACATTAGGGTTGAAGACCGGGGACGCACATATTATCCGAAATGCCGGCGGCATCGTGACGGACGACACGCTGCGCTCGCTGATTGTGTCGCACTACCTCCTCGGGACCGAGGAAATCATGGTCATCAATCATACCGATTGCGGGTTGATGCACACGAACGAGGTGGATTTGCGCACCAGAATCCAAAATCGTACGGGAACAGCGGCTGTCGCGCCGGCATTTTTCTACACGTTCCAAAACATCGAAGAGAATGTGCGCCACCAACTGCAGAAACTGCGCAGCCATCCCTGGATTCCAGCGACGGTCGGCGTGCGTGGGTTTGTCTATGATGTGACGAGTGGCCGTTTGCGCGAAGTCAACGGTTTCTGACGGCGGATTCGTCGCAGCGCTGGTTGCTGCCACGAAGCGCGTGTACTACCATGCGATTTGACGGCAAAATCCGGAATTGCGAGTGATCGAATGAGTGAGGCGACACGCGTGGCTACCGAGAATGCGTCCGAAATTGTGCGGGAAACTGCGCCTGAAAGCGATGCAGGATTTTTGTGGGACTTCTGGTATCCGGCGTTAAAGAGCGAGGCCATTCGCGGGACGAAGTTAGTGACGGCGATGCTGCTTGAAGTGCCATTGGTGCTGGGCCGTACGAGCGAAGGGAAGGCGTTTGCCATGCGTGATACCTGCCCGCACCGCGGCATCCCGCTTTCCTATGGCCACTTCGATGGAAAGAACGTGCAATGCAGTTATCACGGCTGGGAGTTCGATGCGTGCAGCGGGCGCTGCGTGGAGATTCCATCGCTGACAACCCATGACAAGCTTAAGGTGGAGCGAATCAGCGCGGGCAGTTTTCCTTGTGAAGAACGAGACGGCTACGTCTGGGTGTACATGAATGCGTCGGGGTCGCGGCTGCCGGAGACGATACCAGCGACGCCGGAGTTGCCTAAGTTCAGTGACAAGTACAAAGTGACGCGGTTGGAGTGCGAACTGCCCTCGCATATCGATCATGGAATTATCGGTCTGATGGATCCGGCGCACGGGCCGTTTGTGCACCAGTCGTGGTTCTGGCGCAGCAAAAAGAGCATTCACGAGAAGTCCAAACAATTTGAAGCGATACCGCTGGGCTTTCGCATGAGCAAGCATTCACCATCGACCAACAGCGCGCCGTACCAGTTACTGAAGAAAATGACAGGCGAGGCGGTGACGACGACGATCGATTTTGTGCTGCCGAACATGCGTTTTGAAGAGATTCACAGCGGAACGTTGTGGTTCTCCAGCCGGGCAACGGTCACTCCAGTGCGGCGCGATTTATGCCGCATCGATTTCGTGGCGGCGTGGAACCTGGCGCTGCCCGTTTCGATTTTCCGGGCGTTCGCGAAGGTATTTCTGCGCCAGGACCAACAGACGATGATCAAGCAGGCCGAAGGGTTGAAATACAATCCACGGCTGATGCTGATCGATGACGCGGATCGACCGGCGAAATGGTATTTCGGCTTGAAACAGAACCTGCTGGAATCGCGCCGGAACGGGACACCGATGATCCACCCGGTGGATGGACCCGTGACGCTGCGCTGGAAGAGTTAAGCGGGGAATGCGACAGGTGCGGTGGCTTACTTCAACTTGTCGAGGTCAAACTTGACGGATACGTCCTGCCCATCAGGAGTGAAGACGTGGACTTCGGTGTCGTCGGAAGGCACGTTGCGGGCGTCGTACTCGACCCAGACCCAGGCCCCGATCAAGCTGCCAGAAGCGCCATAGCCATCCGCTAACGTATATTGTGGCTCGCCGTGGGTTGAGCGAGGCTCGATCCAGTCTTGTTTTTGTTTGATGCCGAAGCGAAAATCCTGCCAAAAATCATCCGTGCGAAGCGTGATTCCTCTTTCTCCGGCGGCATTGCTGGAAGAGCGTTGTGCGGCGATCTGATTGTAGGTTGGCGTGAATTCGATATGGATTTCGAGAAGGATGGAGTCACCACGGGCGCGGTAGTCGAGTTGCGCTTGCTGTGCGCTGTAGGTGCCAGAGGTGGTTTGGGAGACTTCGACGACCTGCGCTAAGGGCGTGAGCAAACGTACCTGCGAAATGTAGGGGCCACTTTTGGGGAGCGGCAAATTACGGACGTACGACGCGAAGAAAGACCGTGTTTGTTCATCGCGGTGCTGGCCAAGAAAGTATGCATTTCGGACCGCGGTATCGGAGAGTTCCACATCGTATGCGGAAGAGGACCAGGGTACTAGAAGCGCGGCGGCAAGCAGGAAGGAGAGTTGGCGGAATCGAGAAAGGGGCATGGGCGCCTCTGATTGACTCTAGCTATTAGACGCAAAGTTCGAGAGACATCGCTTCAAATTCGGCGGGTAATGTTGGGAAAGTCCAACCAGACTTTGATGCCGCAGAAATGGGAACCTTCGGTGCAGATGGGAGTCGTGATGCCGACGCGCAGATGGCAGGGAGGACCAATATAACGGGAGAGTTGCGGGTGAACCTCGCGGAGTTGCGCAACCTCGTCCATGGAAGCGTTGTAGATTTCTTCCTGTGCGTTGAAGCAGGTGCGCATGGTCCACTTGTGAACAAGGTGGAGAAGGGAGCCTGTTTCGACGAGGCGGATGGATCTGGCGTTGGGAAGAACGTAAAGAGCGATCTCCGGTGGAACCCCGCGGTCGAGCAATTCGTTCTTCGCGGCCCAAGCGTCTTGCATGGCCCGCGCGTAAACTTCTTCGGCGCGGGGATTGCCGGCCAGCAGCATGGGCGCGATGTAGTCCGGATCACGCGTATCGGCCAGCGTAAGCAGGGGACGCGAGCCGGGCACCATGCGATGTCGTTGATCCTGGCTGTCAGCGGTGTGGCTAATTTTCTTGGCAAAAGTGTAATTGGCATGCTGCAGCGCGCGCATGAGCGGCGCGTGCACACCGATGTTGAGAGTTTCCAGGCGATAGAGGTTGCGAGCAGGATTGAGCAGGCGGTCGATGGCCTCGTCGTCGCTGCAAGCCGACTCTGGGAGTCCCACCACGGCCCGGTAGGCCTCGGCCATCACGCGCGGGGCGTTCGCGGAGTAGTCCACGAGGCGGGAAGTCCTGCCGTTGAGGCGCTTGTCGAATTCGCGAATGAAGGATTCGGCACTGGCATTGGATTTCGTGGGCGTGAAATCTTTCCATTCCGGGAGCTCTTCGAGAGGCGCGGTGCCGAAACGATCGAAGAATTGCGGGTCGACTCGCCGGACAAGAGCAACCATTTCGCCAATGACGGCGCGCGCTTCGCTGGGTGTGTCCGAAGCTGAGCACATGCGCCAGAGGCGGTGGAGCACAATGCCAGATATGGTGTGCACCATGGTGGTGAAGGCCGCCAGAGGCAGAACATAGCGCGCGATTTCGATGGAGCGCTTTCCTGCCGACTGTTCGATTTTCTGAATACGCTTGGGATGAGACATCGGGCCAATGTGCCAGATGTCATTAAGAATGCTGCGCGCGTCGGGAACCAGAAGCGCAGACAATTCGCGATAGTAGGACCAGGAGCGCGCGATGGAAGTTTCGTAGATGGCACGCGATGCTTCGTCGAAGAAAAGAGAAACGGGAGGGATGTAGGCTTGGGCGCGGTCAAGGCGCACGTAACGCTGGCTCTGCTGCTCAGAGTTGTAGAAGGGATGGGCGTGAAGAAAGGACCACACGAATTGCCGGCTAACGTTCTCGACTCCGAATTCGAATTGCGCGTGCTGATACACGGTGTGATGCCCGCTATAGAAAGTGGCTGCGCCGATGTTGAGGCGTTGCTTGTCGGTGATTTCGTCGGAAGTAATCAGGCGGGAGGAGTAGCAAGTTCGGGCGGCCGCAATCGCCGAATCGAAGGGATGAGAAAAGGCGTTTCGGAGCGTGATGCGTGGGGGCGCCGTCTCGACTGAATCAGGAGAAGCCGAACCTTCGAACATGCGCGATTGGGTAGCCACGTTGAGAAGTCATTCTACACGCACGGGGAAGAGAGAACAAAAGGGTAGAAAAGAAAACGGACCGGTTGTTGACCGGTCCGCCTGAACAGTGAGTGCGAAAATAGATGTTACTTCTTGCCTGCAGCGGCGGGAATGTTGGCGTACTTCTTGTTAAAACGCTCGACGCGCCCGGCGGTGTCGACGAGCTTCTGTTTGCCGGTGAAAAACGGGTGGCAGCCAGAGCAGATTTCGACGCGCAGCATGTCGCCCTTAACGGTCGAGCGCGTCTGGAAAGTATTTCCGCAGGCACAGTGGACGGTGACGGGATGGTAGTCGGGGTGGATACCGGATTTCATTGTTCTCCAATCTATCGTGGCCGGTCTGCGCGGGAACCGAAGAGAGGATGGTTACAGCCGCGTCGCTAGGTCACGAGACAATCTATGATTATAGAGGAAAGCCACGGAAACGCAAAACCGCCCAAAACCGCCGGTTGGACAACCTAGTCGATGGCTAGGAAATGAAGTGACAGCCGAGGCGGAACGCTCCTTCGGGCGTGCGCCGCCTCCAGACTGGCTTAAGATAGACGCGAACCGGAGGAAGAATCGGAACATGAAGAATAGCCAGGATGTTTTCCGATAGATCTTCTGCCTGATCTAATTCGAGAGCCACACCACCAAAACCAAGATCAACGACGCGCGCACGGCGGTCACCGCGGTCCCCAATAACAGCATAGGCATTCGTTCCGACCATGGAGACGCGCTCTGCCTTTCGCTGAACTGCGTAAGAGCTGGGAGCGTCAGTCGGGGGAAGTGTCTGGTTTGTGAGAGGATGCGTGGCGCTTGCCGCCGCAATCGGCGATTCGGTAGGGGATTTTTCTGGAGTTCGGACCGATTCGATGGAAACAGGTTCGGGAGAAGTGGCAGTCTGAGTGACATCGGAACTGCGGTGCGAGCTACTCCTGGCGGCGGTACGGGAATGATTGGCGTGTTTAAGACGATAGAGGCGTTCATCTGCAACGCGGATTAACAAATCCGACTGGTCGCCGTCTGGAGGAAAAGTGCCGACGCCATGGTCCATGGTGACACTGACGGCAAGGTGCAGAGGCTGTAGCGTCTCCGCGAAAACTGTGCCGACACGCCGGCTTAGAGCGAGGGCTTGTGCTGCGTCGGTCTGCGGAAGTAACAAAGCGAACTCGTCTCCGCCGATACGAAACGCAGAGTCGGAGGTACGCAAGGCTTTCTGCAGAGTGCTGGCAGCGGCACGAAGGACGTCGTCGCCGCGCGGATGGCCATACTTGTCGTTCACTTCCTTGAAGCGGTGAAGATCGAGAATGACGATGCTGAGTGGCAGCCCATAGCGGCGAGCACGATTGAGTTCTTTCTCAAAAGATTCCGTAAAGAGACGGCGGTTGTAGAGACCCGTCAGCGGATCCGTAACCGCGTTGACCTGGAGTTTCTTGAATTCTCCGTATTCCACGAGAACCGGAACGTGCATCAGCCCGGCGCTGGAGAGAACGTCCATGAGCGCCGTATGGAGCGATACGGAGCGGTGCAGCTGCTCCGATAGTTCGCGACGGCGCAAGAGCATTTCTTCCCAAACCTGCACACATTGGGTTTCGCGAAGGTCAAGTTGCGTGGTCGCGCGAAAATAGCGCTGCAGGAACTGACTGCGCGCAGGAATATCCATACTCTCGAGCGTGTCTACAAGCAGCTCGAAATAGGCGTCTTCCATAGGTAAGCGCGGGGCCACTGAGGCACCGGGGCTGGGCATAGCCGACTTTTCCTATTTTCTGACCGTCCCCGCGGGGGTTTGGGGCAAGCACAGTAAGATACTTAAGGTAACTGACCGGAATGAAAGCAAGCCAGGTACCACTTATGTTTGTGCGTGCAACCAAACTGCTTAATAATCAGGGACAGGTTCGGAGACGTGGCTATCCTATTACAAAATACGGAGATATGGGAGTTCGAAGAGCGAGATTATAAGGAAAGAATACGGAGGGTCAAATTGGACTCTCCAGAGCCCAATTTGAGACGAAGACCGTAAGGGATACAGAATTACTCAAGAGGGCGCAGGAATTCCAATCCAAAGAGCCGAACATCGCCCAAGATGTCTTGTCGCTTTACCCTAGCGATGATCGGGGGAGTCTCGCTGGGAACGAGACTGGAAGCGGCTGGGGAGGGGGCTGGAATTGTCAAGTGCACCGTTTGTTCCGGGCGCAAGATATGCGAGGAAGTAATGCAGGCTCCGGTCGCACTAATATTAAGGGTCTTTGTCAGCTCGATAAATTCCAAGCCCGTGGCATCCGAAGCCCTAATAAACACAGGCACTTGGAGACGCAGGCGCGGCGAGCGACGGATATGTGAGGAATCCAAGCGAGACTCCTCATTAATTTGGTCGAGGCGGATATCCATTATGGTACCTGAGCACTAGTACAGAAGTTAGCAGGTTGGGTGCCAGTTCGGTCCGGTCCGAAGCCCTAGGTAAAATTTTGATTACAATGGAGTTAAAACGGGGATCAAAGTCGGCGTATATTGGTAGCGGACTTTCAGGGAAGGTTTGAGCAGGGGAGTTCCCGAAATGTGCAAATGGAACGCATTTACCATTGACAGGACGAGGGGTCTTTGTAAGTATGAGGCCTCGCCTAGGGAAAATATTTTCCACTTGCCAGGGAGTCGGGTTGAGGAACATGAGCAACGCTGCCGCGACGCCATTAGGAGACGACACCACGTTGGCCTCACACGATCTACCCTTGGAACGGGTTCGTGCCCTGCTGGAGACTGTCGACAAAAGTATGGTGGTTGCTGATCGCGAGGGTCTGGTACTGGTGGCCAACGCGCGAGCAAGGAAATTCCTGGCCGAGCAGGGAAAGTCCGAAAAAGACTCGCTGAATATCTTCAGTGAAATGCTGCACGCCGATCCTCAGGAGATCTCACAGAGAATTCAGAAAGGTGAGCACGAGATCGAACTGGCGGGAACAGTGAACGGCAGGAGTTTTTGCGCGCGTGTTAAATGGATTCCGGAATCGGATTGGCTGGTGATCCAATTCGTGAACGAAGCAGCTGATAAAGGTGCCAGTGCAGGAACGCAACTTACGGTTCAGGAGTTGTTGCAGGAACGGGAAATCACTTACCGGAATTTGCTCGCGGCCTATCTGAAGCTTCAGGAAGTCAATCGTCAGAAAACCGTCTTTCTTGCTTCGGCTGCCCATGAATTAAAGACACCGTTGGCGGTTATAAAAGGCTACTACGACCTTCTGCTGACCGGCTCGCTGGGAAGACTAACGGAGAAACAGAAAGACATTTTGGAGGAATCCAAGGAAAGCTGCGAACGACTGGTGCGGCTCGTCTCGATGTTTTTGAACTATTCGGCGCTGGAAAGCGGAAAACTGGTGCTGCAGCTAAGAGAGAACGACCTGCGAGACTGTCTGGATGAAGTAGCGAGATTGCGGGTGGAGGCCTTCCAAAAGAAAAGGCGTGAAGCTGGAAACGCAATTGGATCCTTCGATTCCGACATTCCGATTCGACTATCAGAAGGTGCAACAGGTTGCGGCAAATCTGCTGGACAATGCGTTGAAGCATACCACAGCCGGGGGATGCGTGACGTTGCGCGCCAAGCCCCACTTTTCGGGAGCGCCGCATTGCCGAGGTGGCGCCTGTTCAGGAGCGGCGAAGATTCCGGCTCCCGCGCCCGAATAGCGTGGAGGTGAGCGTGACGGATTCCGGTGCCGGAATCGCTCCGGAGCATGACCAAGAGATTTTCGAAGACTTTGTTCGCGTGGATCGAAACACATCCGGGATGGGATTGGGGCTGGCAATTGCGAAACGGCTAGTCCAGGCACACCGCGGGAAGATCTGGGTGGAAGCCAACAGCATCGCGGTAGCACGTTTGCGTTCTTGTTGCCGATGGACCAGAACTAGCAAACGGGGGGAAGGAAAGGGGAAGACCAATGGCAGTCAAAGAACGAATCCTTGTTGTCGATGACGAACCGAGCATCCGAAAATATCTGCAGACGCTGCTGGAGGTGGACGGCTTCGAAGTGGAAGCGGTGGGCAGCGGTAAGGAAGCGATAAACCGTGTGAACAAAGGGGAGCGGCCGGATTTCATTATTCTTGATGTGCTGATGCCGCAGATGGGCGGCTTGGAGACGTTGCAGGAACTGATGCAAATGGACCGCAACCTGAACGTGATTATGCTGTCCTGCTCCAACGAGGTAGGTACGGTGGTGGAAGCGATCCGACTGGGGGCGCACGACTACCTGACCAAGCCATTTGAAAAGACGGAGCTGGACGCGGCGATGCTGAAGTCGCGTCAAAAGAAGCACTTGACACAGGAGAATCAGGCGCTGCGCGATTACTGCGATCAGGTAACCGAGGATTTGAAGTTCTCGCGGCCAGCCCGCAGATGGTACGGATCCGTCAACAAATACTGCAGATTGCTCCCGTGGACGTGCCGGTTTTTGTTTGCGGCGAGAGCGGCGTAGGCAAAGAAGTCGTTGCGCGCATGATTCATCTTCGCTCGAAACGAAGGAATCAGGCATCGATCAAAGTGAACTGTGCGGCACTGCCGGGTGAGTTGCTGGAATCGGAATTGTTTGGATTCGAGCAGGGTGCCTTTACCGGAGCGGTGAGAGCAAAGCCCGGAAAATTCGAGCTCGCCAACAAGGGCACAATCTTTTCGGACGAGATCGCGGAAATGTCTGTGCACCTGCAAGCGAAGCTATTGCATGTGCTGCAGGACCATCAGTATTCGAGACTCGGCGGCCGCCACCTGGTAGAAACAGACGTCCGCGTGTTGGCAGCGACCAACGTGGACGTGCAGGAGGCGATGAAGGACGGGAGATCCGCGAAGACCTCTATTACCGGTTGAACGTCTTGTCCATCAATGTGCCGCCTCTACGGGAGCGCACGTCGGAAAATTCCTCTGCTGTTTAAGCATTTCCTGGAAAAATACAGCGAAAAATTTGGCAAGACCATGCAGACACCTTCCAAACACCTGGTGGATGCGGCCATGAATTATCCCTGGCCTGGTAACCTGCGGGAGTTGGAAAATTTCGTGAAACGCTACGTCATACTTGAAGATGATGAAGGCAGTTTGCGGGAATTGATCGAGATGTCCAAACTTCGTCAGAAGATCGCGCCCAGAGAAGAATCGCATGTGCCGCGCGAACAAGGGTTGAAGGCGTTGGTGCGCGGTCTGAAGGACGAAGCGGAGATGGAAGCGATTGCCGACGCGCTGGGAATCAGGTGGTGCCGGAAGGATGCGGCCAAGATGCTGGGGATCAGTTATAAGGCGCTCCTCTATAAGATGCGGCAGTTCAATCTGGACACGCCAAGAACCCGGCGCTCCTCCGCAGCGAAACCAGAAGAACCGCAACCGCCTGAGGATAGTACGGCTACGCCAATTGGGGTTAAGGCAGGTAGCTAGCGGCGCTTGGGGCACGCGTTGTCACAGGACAAGCCACACAAAAACAAACCTTGCACGATAGCCCTGAAGCAAGGTATTGTGCGCATCGAAAAGTAAAGCAAGCGCGACAAGCAGAGCTGTCTTTCCAGGAAGTTGTGACAAACGGAAGCAAGCAGGGAAGATAGCTGTGCATGGGCTCATCTTGAAAGTCCGTCCAGTGAAATCTGTATTGTGTGGAAATAGCCGGTAGAGAAATATCTGAACACAAGAGAGTGAGAGGGTTTTAGCCGCTCAAATGTGCTGCCACAGAAGGAAGAAGGTAGCGCAGAGAGTGGGAACGAGAATCATACCTGGAGTGGCGCAAAGACTGGTGGCCACGGACGGAGTCACGAAATGGGGGTAATGACAGAACGCCGGACCGCTAGACGGTATGACCTGACACTCCCGATAAGTATTCGCTTCGCCGCAGAGAAGATTATCGGGCGACAGGACGGCAGGACCCGCGACATTTCGACCAGGGGCTTGTACTTCGTAATCGACAAGGATGTGGATGCTGGTTCCGAATTGGATATCACTTTGACCTTGCCGGCAGAGATCACCCACGGTGCCGACGTATTTGTGCGTGCCCAAGGGAAAGTAGTCCGGGTGGAGAGGCGCGTGGAAGAAGGTGAGCCGCGACTGGGTGTAGCGGCGGTCATCGAGAGGTACGACATCATCCGAGGCGAGAACTCCAGATCGTAAACCGCGCGCCATGGAGTCGAACCAAGGAAAACAGGAAAGGGTAAATTAAGAGAACAAAGGTTCCCGCCGTTGTGCCGGGAGTTCCCGTTCAGGGAAACTAACTGTCAATTGTGATGTGTCGTTGGTTGTAGTACCCGCGTAACATTTGAAACCTATCATCTTAAAAATAAACGGTTTAGTTTTTGCGAGCGTACTATTTGGCCATCTCGCCATGTCGGCTGTTTGGGCACGGATGTGCACCCAAAACCGCGCGACGACTATGGCCGGACAGACCGCCAAGAAGAATGGAAATGGAGAAAGACTGAGCCTGGTTCCCCCGGAACATGTTCTGTTCGGACTTTCCAGGACCATGGCGGAGGTACGAAACCGTGCGCAAAAGATTTGCCGCACGAACATCCCGATATTACTTTGCGGAGAAGGTGGCACAGGCAAGGAAGCGTTGGCACGGTGGATCCATGTCAATTCAGAGTACAGTGCGGGCGAATTCGTCAAAGTGAACTGTGCGGCAATTCCCGGAACTTCTGGAGAGCGAGCTTTTTGGGTACGAAAAAGGCGCGTTCACAGGAGCGTTGCAATCGAAGCCTGGGCGAGTGGAATTGGCCCATCGTGGGACGCTGTTCTTGGACGAAATTGCCGATTTGGATTTGAATCTTCAGAGCAAGCTATTGCACTTTCTGCAGGACGGAACATTCGCGCGAATCGGCGATCAGTCAGAACGCAAAGTCGACGCCCGGTTACTGTGTGCAACAAACAAAAACCTTGAGGAAGAGACAGAAGCGGGAAGATTCCGCCAGGACCTGTACTATCGGATTCATGTTTTCCGTTTGAAATTGCCGGCATTGCGAGAGCGGCGAGAGGATATTCCATTGCTCGTGGAGTTCTTCAGACAGCAATTTGTGAAACAATTTGGCATGAAGGCGGATCCAATTCCGGCGGAATTGATGGAGTATTTGCAGAGCCTGAATTGGCAAGGAAATATCCGTGAGCTGTCCAATGGAGTGGCTCGGTACGTGTTGATTGGCCCAGAGGCCGTGATCCAGCAGGAGAAGGGGACAGAAACGGCCGCGCATTCCGGTGACGGGAGGAGATGCGGCACCGATTACTCTGAAGCGATTGGCAAAGGATGCCATTAAAGAGATGGAACGGAACGTGATTCTTGAGACGTTGCGGGCAAATCAGTGGAATCGACGAAAGACGGCCGAAGCGCTGAAGATCAGTTACCGGGCGCTGATTTACAAGATACGCGACAGTGGTCTCGCACAGACGAGGGGCGTAGTGCGCGGCCTGC